>CAVYXX010000073.1:0-176497 GCA_963772355.1 uncultured Alphaproteobacteria bacterium
CCGATTATTCGAGGTCTCGGCTCCTTTTTGCCGGGTTTTCTGCAATACTGGACGGATGTATTGGCGACCCACCCTGGCATCACGCTCCTGTTTCTGTGTGTCTTCGTGCCTTTACTACTATGGGGATCCAGCCAGCAACAACGCATTCACGACCAGATGTGGTCTTTGTGGGCGCCCCTGCGGGGCGGTGCAATCCCGGCAGCTCCGGTGGGGAGTGGCTTCATTTATAACCTGCGAACGTCCAGTATTTATCTTGGCATCGTTGGCTGGATCAAGTGGAAGCTGTTTCCCTCCGGATTCGGCCTCTTCGCCCTGGTGGCAATCATTGTGGGTATTGTTGTTCTGGCTTCCTTACCTGTGGCTCGACAGGTTATCGCGGCCGTCGAGTTCAACCGGCTCAATTTGTGGGGAAACTGGCCCTACCAAGGCCGACCACTTCGAAACCAATATGCGATGCTGGGATAGTGGCAGGTCTGTTGTCGCGGGCAAATCTATCGCGTGGATTTAACAATAGATCAGCCGTGGCTCGATGATACCATCCCCTCAGGGGCAAAAGGATACGCCCCTGACCAGATGCGGTGGTTGAAGGGCTATCTCGGGGTGCCGATTCGGCGCGCGATCAACGGCAGATGGTTTCAGCCGTTCGTCACCATCGTATCCACGGATGGGACACGGCTTGTGCAACCCCTGGAGTTTCAGGAAGAAGGCGGACGATACGTTGCGATGCTCATGCCGACGATCTCGGGGGAAGTGCTTGTATGGGCGAACGACCCAGTCGTGGATTGGCGCGAATCACTGGATACTATTACCTGAACAACCATGGATCGGCTCAGGTTCAGATTGTCGAGGAATAACGGTAGAGGAATCCGCCGGACCCGCTGGGCGCAGTTCTCGAATTAATAAAGTTGGCCCCGGTCGCAGCAGCTGCACCTGCATCCGACACCCAGCGGCTTTTCATCGCCTGTCACAGCTTAGCATGAAGGCCCCAACTAACGGCACGCCCCTCCACTTGAGGGGCCACCAGTGGGTGCCGGAACTCGTCGCCGTTCACCTTCGCTGAGCCACGTGCCCTTTCCGACTCCCCAGAGTCCCCTACAGGGCTGCCAGAGGCCTCCAGGTAGGGATGTAGCGGCGGCACCGTGGCGCCCTGTAGGTGGCCTTCAGAGTTGCTCTGGGGTATGTGGCTCTCACCCCGGTTCAGGCCTTCGACGACCCCAGTTCGGTGAGAAACGACTTCGCCTCCAGCAAATCCCTCGTGTCAAACCCTTCGGTGAACCAACCGTAAACCGGGGCGAGTAGTTCATATGCGTCCTGGCGCTTGCCTTGGCTCTCCCAAAGCCGTGCAAGGCTGGTTGACGTGCGCAGCTCCCACATTTTCGCCTGCTGGCGGCGGGCCCAGTCGAGGGAGGTCAGAAAGTTCCGTTCGGCACCTTCAAGGTCGCCCTTGAGCGAGAGCATCCATCCCTTGAGCCGCAGGAGCTCGGCGTAGTGAACGCGTTCCTCCCACCCGGGGCGTTCGACTTGAGCGATCTGCTCGTTGATCAGCTGCAGCGCGTCGTCGAGGTCGCCGGTCAGCGCCATGGCTTCGGCCAGGAACGCGTTCAGGGTCGGGTTGCGAACCTTGCCGCTACTCGCGTCCCAAAATGCGATGCCAGCCTTGAGCGGGATAATTCCTTCGGCGACCCTGCCTTCCCGGATAAGTGCTTGGCCATATCAAATGGGTGCGAACATCGCCCACAGCACGGGCAGGCTGTTGTCCCGACCCAACCCCTCAATTTCGTCAGCTCGCTTGCGCAGATCCTCATGATCAAAGCGGTAATCGAACTCATGCGCCCCCATAGCCAGCGAAGCTCCGAGGTCGAAGGGGTGACCGCGCCGGCGGGCGTGCCCGTCTTTTTCATCGCTTAGCCGCATCGCTCGGTCGGGGTAGCCCAGTATCCAGGCGCTAATCGAGCCCCAGATACCGGCCGAAGATTTGGGATCGCGGTAGAGGATGTCTGCAAGATGGCGATGCTTCTCGTCGTCATAGAGGTCCAGCACCCTGTCGGCGTGCTCCAGAACCTTGGTGGGTTCGCCCGCCCAACAGTAGCAGGTGCAGGCAAGCCCGTGTCCCACGATCAGCAGATCAGCGTTACCGGTCGCCTGCGCTATTTCCAGCATCTCCCGCGCCCACGGCAACGACTCCGCGATGTGCCCTTGGTTGAGGATGTTGGTCGTCAGTCCCCAGAAGATGGGCAGCAGCGCCTCGTGGCGCTCGAGCGACTTCGCCAACGCAAGTGCCGGATGCAGGCTGGTCCAGACTTCCGGGGTGGGCCAGCCTTTCAGCGCCTGCCATGCCAAGCCAAGGCGGGTGCGCAGCCCCAATTCGCTGGAATCTCGTTCCGACGACCTGGGCAGGGTGGAGATCAGGCCGAGCGCCTGGTCGAGGTGGGAGATGGCCTCCGTCAGGGCCATCCGCTTTAACGCCAACTCTCCAGCAGCCTGCCAGAGCGGAATGGCGGCTTCGGTAAGGCCTGCGGCCGTGAGGTGATGCGCCAGCACCTCGGGTTCGGTGGTCTTGATGTTGGGGAAACGCTGGTCGATCACACGCGCGATCTTGGCGTGCAACTCTTGCCTGCGGCTCTTGAGCAACGAGTCATAGGCGGCGTCCTGCACCAGCGCGTGCTTGAAGGTGTAGACGGCATCAGGCGGCGTGCCACGACGGGAGGCCAGTCCCGACGCACTTAATTGCGCCAGGGCGTCGTCGAGTTGGATCTGCGGCATCGGCGCGATCGCGGCGATCAACTCGTAGCTGAATTCGCGGCCTATCGCCGCCCCGATCTGGGCGATCTCCTTCACCGGCATGAAGCGATCCAGCCGCGCCATCAGCGAGTCCCGCAGCGTCGCCGGAATCGTGATGGCGTGAGCAGAGCCAGCATAGTTATAGTGATCGCCAGCCTCCTTCAGTTCGCCCGACTCGAGAACGGACTTGGTCAGCTCCTCGACAAACAGTGGGACGCCGTCGGTCCGGGTCAGGATCTGCTCGAGCAACACTGCCGGTAGCGCCTTGCCGCCCGCGAGGGCGGCAACCATCGCCGCGCTCTGCGTCCGGGTGAGCTTGGAGAGGTTCAGGGCGCCGACATGTCCCTGCGCGGACCAGCGTGACTGAAACTCCGGCCGGTGGGTGAGCACGATCAGGAGCGGAACGGTTCTCAGCCGGTCGATCAGCAGATCCAACACCTCCAGCGTGGTGGGGTCGGCCCAGTGCGCGTCCTCGAACAGCATCACGCTGGGTTGCTGGCGGGCGGCCGCTTCGGTGATGTCGACCAGGGTCCGCAGCGTCTCGTCTTTGTGCTTCTGCGGCGTCATCGGCAGCGGCGCCGTAGCGTTCCTCGCACGGGATGGACAAGATTGCGGCGACGAACCTCAAGTCCGCCAGCGGCCGGCCGTAATGTGTGACGACCAGCGCTTCCAGCTTGTCGAGTTTCGAGTCTGCGGTCTCGTCGCGAGCGAACTTCAGCGTCCGTTCGAAGTTATCGATGACCGGCCAGAAGGCGCTGTTCACGTAGTATGGCGAGCACTGGAAGCGCAGGGCCTGCACGCCTTGCGCCTCGAGCCGCTCGCGCAATGCGCTCAGGATGCGGCTCTTGCCGATCCCGGGTTCGCCCGACAGCAGCACCACCTGGCCTTCGCCATCTTTCGCCTGCGACCACCGGCGAAGCAGCAGATCCAGTTCCTCCCCGCGGCCCACCAGCGGTGTCATCACACCAACGCCGTGACTGGCATCGAAGCGGCTTTCCGTCACCAAGGCACGCTCCACCCGCCAAGCGTGAACGGGTTCCGCGATCCCTTTCAGCTCATGTTCGCCAAGATCGGTCAGTTCAAACGCACTGCCAACCAATCGACGGGTCGAGGCGGCGATGACAATCTGGTCGGCGACGGCCAGTCCTTGCAGACGCGCGGCGAGATTGGGCGTGCTGCCCACCGCCAGCTTTGACTGGTCCCCCGCGCCGGCCGTTTCACCGACGACGACAGGGCCGGTAGCGATGCCGATACGGACCGACAAGTCCTCGGTGGACGAGGCCCGCTTGACGGTATGAACGATCTCCAGGGCTGCCCGCACGGCGCGCTCGGCGTCTTCTTCGTGCGCGGTGGGCCAGCCGAAATAGGTCAGAATGCCATCACCCACGTAGCGGGCGACAAAGCCGTCGTAGCGGGCAATCACATCGCCGCAGAGGGTTCGATACGCGTGCAACAGGCTCCGCAGCTCTTCGGGGTCGAGTTTCTCGCTCAGCGCCGTCGAACCCACGAGGTCGCAGAACATCACGGTGAGCTGGCGGCGTTCGCCCACAGATGCAGATGCAGGGGCCGAGTGATCGTCGGTCGGCTTGGGCGTCTGCAGAGGGGCGGCGTCGTCCCGCAACTTGGCGATAGCGACCAAAAGCCGACGTCGATGGCCAATAGCGGCTACCCCGAGCCCCTCAAGGTCCTCGGCGGTGAGATGACACAGGTCTTCAGCACCGACCTCATTCTCGCGGAATGCCGCCTCGTATCGTTCAAGACCGAGCGCTCGCAGCCAGTCAGCAACGTCCATTGCCGCTCCTTGGCCTGCCGGTTCACTGATCGCTGGCCGAGCATGGCTCTGTCAGCCCAGACCTGTCCAGGTTTGGTTAATTACCCCGCAGGCAAGGCGCCGAGACGCGGGTTGCTCAACCTGGCCACTCGATACGCGGACCAGCCGGGCGATATTCCTCTTGTGAGGCCGGGCGCCGAGATGTGTCTTAGGTCGCCGCGCAAGACGCGGGCGCAAAGCCTCACCATTCGCATGCTGGCGATGCCGTCCCTCGAATACTGACCATGCCTCCAATTCCCATGTAGCTGGTAAAACTCGGGCGCCGGGGTCTGACGAAATGCCCGGAAAGCGGCCCAGCCGGTCGGAATATTATGCAATCGCGTCACCATCGGACGACGCCGATATGACATCAGAATATGTTGGCTTATAGAATGATCAGAAAAAGCGTCAAGGAAACACGACCTGATACTAGCGGTGTTGATGAGAAGGCCAGACGAAGCGCTCCGCCCAAAGTTACCGTTCAGTTCACTATAGTCGATTTCAAGAGGGCGTGCTGACCTCATTCAATGACGGGCTGCGTTTGCCCGGTACCGTGGCGCCTTATTGATCGGCGTCAGATTACCGGCAACCAGAATGAAAAAAGCCCCCTTACAACGGCGCGGACGGGCCATCACCATACTCATCGCACAGGCCATGACCGATGAAGTGCGGCTACTGCTTCACAGCATGTTCCAGCGTGACGAAACCGCCGCCAGCGAATCTCCTTACCGGCTCACGCTTCTCAAGCGGCTGTCGCAATCGACCAGACCTACCAAAATCTGGGAACGCCTGGTGGATCTCGGTCTGCTGAAAGAACTCCACCCCAAAGAGGCGCCGATCTTGTCTGAACCTCCCGATCGCGTCCTCTTTCCTCGACGGTAGCATCGAACAGACGCCGAGCGGGAGAGGCCGACGTAAGTGCTGGATTGTGAACCGAACCTGGACAGGTCGAGGTTGAGGGAACCATGCTCGGCTAGCGACCAGTCGGTCCGACTGGGCGAAGGAGCGCCAGTGGACGTCGCGAACTGGCTACAAGATCTCGGGCTCGAACAATACCAGGACGCGTTCCGCGAAAACGGCGTGAATGCTAAGATATTGCGCCACCAAAGGGTCGGACCGAGCTGGCCACAGTTCTCGAATTCCTTCGCTGTGGCGATGTGTTGGTTGCCACCCGCGTTGATCGCCTAGCCAGGTCCATTGGCGACCTGCAAGCCATCGTGAGGACGATCAAGGACCGTGGCGCAAGCCTGGAATGCACAGAGCAGCCCGTTAAGACGGGCACGGCCGCGGGAAAGATGTTCCTCGACTTGCTGGGCGTGTTCGCCGAATTCGAGACTGCTATCCGGCGTGAACGGCAGTTGGAAGGCATTGCCGCCGCGAAGGTCAAAGGGGTCTACAATGGGCGGAAGCCATCGATCGCGGCCGATCAGGTGCGCCGGCTCGCCGCGAACGGCATGGGCGGCACCGCCATCGCCAGGGTGCACGGGCCGGAGGTAATCGCCACTCGAGGCCGATTGTAATCGCCACCTGAGGCCGGTCGAAACCGCCACCTGAGGCCGGCGAATTCGCCAGTCTGCTGGTGGAGGAAGCCGCCGCTGACATCGAAGTAATCGCGACGACCGTTCCGCCCTTTTTGGCGGGGTAGCAGTAGTGCCGAGACCGAGGGCGGAGATGCGGCGGATCAGGGAAGTGTTACGGTTGCGTGCGGAGTTAGGGCCGAATTTGAGTGCCATATCGGCAGGCGCGAAGCTGGCGCGCTCGACGGTGCGGGCGTATCTGGATCGAGCGGCGGCGGCAGGGCTGGACGCCGCGGCCGCCGATGGGTTGTCGGAGACGGCGCTGGAGGTGGCGCTTTACCCGCCGTCATCGGCCACCGATGGTCGCGCACTGCCCGACTGGGCGGAGGTGGATCAGGAACTGCGGCGCCACAAGCACGTCACGCGCAAGCTGCTTTGGATGGAGGACAAGGCAGCCGATCCGGACGGTTTGGGGTTCAGCCAGTTCAAATTGCGGCTCAGCGAATGGCAGAAGGCCTCGGGGCGAGGCCTGTCGATGCGCCAGGTGCACCATGCCGGCGAGACGGTGCAGGTCGACTACGCCGGCGACACGGTCGCGGTGATGGACGACGGTACGGCGCGTGCGACGCAGATATTCGTGGCCTGCCTGCCGTGTTCGGGGCTGATTTACGCTGAGGCCAGTTGGACCCAGGCGACGGAGGACTGGCTTGGCGCGCATGTCCGTCTGTTTGCCTTCCTGGACGGCGTGCCGGCGAAGGTTGTGCCCGACAATCTGAAGGTCGGCGTCACCCATGCCTCGTATTACGACCCGGTGATCAACGCCAGTTATGCCGCGTTGATCAAGCATTACGGCACGGCCGTGGTCCCGGCACGGTCACGCAAGCCGCGGGACAAGCCGGGGGTCGAAAATGGCGTTTTGCAGGCCTGTCGTTGGCTTCTGGCTCCGCTCCGCCATCGCCAGTTCTTCTCGTTGGCTGAGCTAAACCAGGCGATCGCGCTGCTGCTGGTCGAACTGAACGACAAGCCGATGGCGCCGCCGCGCGAGGGTAGCCGGCGCAGCCTGTTTGAAGCGGTCGAACGCGCCGCCCTCAAGCGCTTGCCGATCGAGCCCTACGTGATCGGCCACTGGGCGATCGGGGCAACCGTCAACCTCGACTATCACGTCGCGGTCGATTGGAACTTCTACTCGGTGCCCTATGCGCTGGTGCGCAAGCGCGTCGATGTCTTCCTCACTCGGACCGGCGTGCAGATTTTCCATCGCGGTGAGCGGGCCGCCAGCCATGCCCGGGTGGCCGGGCAAAATCACTGGGCCACGCTGGGCGAACACATGCCGCCGGGGCACAGCGCGGTGGCCAAGCGGACGCCGGACTGGGTTCGCGACCAGGCGGCCAAGGTCGGTGTGGCCACCGCGGCCTATGTCGAGCGGCTGCTGACCGGGCGCGATCATATCGAACAGGGTGTGCGGTCCTGCCTCGGCATTCTGCGCTTGGCGACCCGCTACCCGGGCGAGCAGTTGGAGGCCGCTTGCGTGCGAGCGCTGTCGGCAGGTGCGAGTTCATCAGGCTTTGTCGAGCACCTGCTCAAGAGCGGGCGGCCACTCGTCGACCCCGTGGCCGAGGATGGCGTCGGCCATCACGGCAACATTCGCGGCCCCGGCTACTACCATTGACGATCGGCGCCACCGATCCAGCAACAAGGACACAAGATGCACCAGCCGACCATTGAGAAGCTGCACGACCTGCGCCTGGGAGCCATGGCCAACGCACTGACCGCGCAACTGCAACAGCCCGAGATTGACGCCATGCCGTTCGCCGAGCGGCTGGCATTGCTGGTCGACATCCAGCATAGCGCGATGCTCACCGCGGCCTTGGCGCAGCGTCTGACCCGGGCGGGCATGCGTCAATCCGCCTGCATGGAAAATCTTGACCTGCGTACGCCGCGCGGACTGGACCGCACGACCATACAGGCCTTGGCCAGCGGGCTATGGATCCGCCAACACCGCAACGTTTTAATCAGCGGGGCGGCTGGCGTCGGCAAAAGTTGGATTGCCTGTGCCCTGGGCAATCAGGCCGCCCGCGATGGCGTCTCGGTGCTTTACAAGCGCCTCTCGCGGCTGCTCGACGAGTTGGCGATTGCCCGGCTGCATGGCCGTCAAGCACGGTTGTTGAAGACACTGGCTCGCACCCGGCTGCTGATCCTGGACGATTGGGCGATGGTCAAGCTCACCGCTGATCAGCGCCGCGACCTGATGGAGGTCATCGACGATCGCCACGACCGTGGCTCGACCATCGTGGCGACCCAAATCCCCCAGGACAGCTGGCACCTTCAGATTGGGGATCCGACATACGCCGACGCGATCCTGGATCGTCTCGTCAACAACGCATATCGCCTCGAGCTCACGGGCAAGTCGATGCGCGGCAACGGCGCCCGTCGGGCGGTGGCGGATCCGGTTGGAGATGAAATAGGCGAACAAAGTAAATAGCTTAGTCTAGTTATCCCCGTTATTCACACGTTACACGGTCGGCAAAAATTACAGCATCAATCACAACAAGAATATTCTAATTGACGACTTCTCTTCTTTCCAGATAAAGTTGTTCGTCAGTGGCAGTTTGCCTCGCCTAACGGCTCGGTGCCTGCGGCCAGGGG
The DNA here is from genome assembly GCA_963772355.1 of uncultured Alphaproteobacteria bacterium. Classification (GTDB taxonomy): domain Bacteria; phylum Pseudomonadota; class Alphaproteobacteria; order Acetobacterales; family Acetobacteraceae; genus Rhodopila. Next base: position 8,755 of record CAVYXX010000073.1, read on the forward strand.
TGGCGGTTTCGACCGGCCTCGGGTGGCGAATTGAACCGGCCTCAGGTGGCGAATTCACCGGCCCGCGCAACGGGTTTGATCAGGGTGCGATGTTTGCCGCTTACAAAACGCCGTTACGGATGGTTGGCGTGGGACCACCTGCTTCAGGCTTGGCATCTGCCCGAGGCGGTGCCAAAAGCGCGCCCCATAGCTCGGCAAGCTGGCGCCGCTGATCGAGCAGATTGGTCCTCAGATAAGCCCTCTGGACCCTGTTGCCGACCCTATGGTCGAGCGCACGTTCGGCAGCCATGAGGCGGTCAGGGTGGGCCTCAGCGACCCAATCCATAAACGAGGATCGGAAGCCATGCACGGTATAGTTCAGGCACATCTTCTCGCGCAGGAGCACCTGCATCGCATCCTCCGTCTGGCGGCCTGATCCGCCTCGCCGCCGGCTCCCAAAAATGAGGTTCCGGGGTGTGGCGTCATCCGGCTTGATGCCAGCCAGCAGAGCGATGGCAGCCGGGATCAACGGGATTGTCCGGCCCTCGCCCGACTTCATGTGCGATGAGGGAACGTGCCACTTGTCGCCGTCGATTTCACTCCACGCTGCTGGAATGATCTCACCGGTTCTTGGGCAGCACGTCAGCAACAAGAATTCCAACGCACGTGCATCGGGCCCCGGCCATTGATGCAGCGCCGAGAAGAAGGTTGGGAGGTCTCGCCATGGCATTGCCGCCCTCGGCTTCACGTCCGCGGATACGCGAGGGAGATGCCGCAAGACGTTGGTGCAGGGATTGGGACTGGTAAACCGTCCGGGATCGATTGCCATCGCGTGCTCGATGGTTTGCTCGATCCGACCCAAAACGCGACGCGCCGTCTCGTTGGTCGAGCCCCAAGCCGGCTTGATGGCGCTCAGCACGTCATCCTGCGTAAGGCTACTCGTCGCCTTCTCCATCAGCGGGCCGGCAAGCCGATCGACAGACTGCTGCCACTCCTTCAGATGACCGTTCCGCCACTGGCCCTGCATGTGGGAGAGGAAAGCGTCTATGTCGTGGCGAAGGCTGACGGCACTGTTTGTCGGGACCGTCCCAGCAAGAACCCTTTTAGGGTCCAGTCCCTGATCCTTCGCCTCTCTGAGTTCAGCCCGCTTCGCTCGTGCATCCGCCAATGACATCGCGGGATATCTGCCGATCGCGACTTCACGCTGGCGACCCTCGAACATGTAGCTGAATGTCCATCGGCGGCTGCCGCCCTTGACCTCGAACTGCAGCCCTTGCCCATCGCGGTGCTTGCCATCCTTCATATTGGCGACGGCCTTGGCGGTGAGCGCATTCGTCAGCATGGGTAACGTCCTGCTTTGAGGTGCCTAACTATAAGCAGGACGGCGCTTAGCTACCAGTAAAAATACCCATATTGGCGTGGTTTACCCGGGAACATGGTGACACACCCGGAGATTTCTGGCGTTTCTGTCTTACGAGATTGCTTTGAGATAATCCACCATAACAGTCACATAAAGACGCCATGGGACGGATAGGGAAGTGGGCGGTTTTTGTCCGTCAACTTAGAAGCCAGACCAACTTGCTGGCGCTGAACGCAACGATCGAGGCCGCACGGGCGGGGGATGCCGGCAAAGGCTTCGCGGTGGTGGCGTCCGAAGTGAAGAACCTGGCGAATCAGACGAGTAAGGCGACCGAGGAGATCAGCGCGCAGATCGCTCAGATCCAGAGCGCCACGAAAGAAGCAGTCAAGGCGATCCATGGCATTAACGGGACGATAGAGGAAGTGAGCTCGATTGCCGGGGCTATTGCCTCTGCCATTGAGGAGCAAGGTGCGGCGACCGGAGAAATCGCACGCAACGTCCAGCAGACGGCTCACGCGGCGCAAGAGGTGACCGTGAACATCGGCGGCGTGAGCGAAGCGGCGACCGAGACTGGCCGTGCCGCCACTCAGGTGCTGGGCGCGGCTGCCGATCTGTCGCGCCAAGCCGAGCAACTTACCGCCGAAGTCGGCATCTTTGTCGCCGGAGTTCGGGCGGCGTAGTTTTCTGTTGGACCGAGTTTATGGGGCTGACCCACAATCACGCAGCCAATAGAAACTACAACTGACATACGGCAGGCCTTTTTTTGTTTTTGCTACCGATGTCATTCCGACCGTCGCGCACCTAGTTTTGGCGGAAGACACCTTCGGCCAATCCACGGTCAATCATCGCATCTAGCTTAATTCGGCGCACCTCCACGACGCGACCAATTGGTCTCGCCGGCTTTGCGGTGTTCCTCGGCAGCCCCCTGCATGCTGTGGCTGCCCCCACTCCCGACGGGCATAGCCCTGGACTTGATCAGTTCCGCGTATGTTTAACTCTATCCGCAAGTCATGGCCACAATGACCGTTTCCTCAACCGATTTTCTTATGTTTGATTGTTCTCTGCTTTTTTCTTGCGGTGTTTGTCGCTCGTCTTTAGCGTTAAGGTCTACTTTAGAGCAGAGTTTAGGATAAAGAAACCATCTTATCCCACCATGAGTTCGCCTTCGGCACATCTGTCTTCGACACTGGTGGCACGCCAGAAGCCCCGACAGCCGGGATCGGAAGATGGTTGGGGGGCGTGACGAACGCAGTGACCGGCGGTCTTCCACCAGTCGCGTCGTGCATCGCGGCGGTTTTGCGGATCGAGCCCACCGCCGGGGTTCGTGTGCCAGAAGCGGCACTCGCCGCACAAAATCGAGGCCGGCGCCTGATCGCGCATGATGCCCTCGCCGCAACGCTCTTGCGCGTCCGTCATCGGCCAATGGGCGATCTCGTCAGCAGCCTCGGTCGGGCGCGGCGCATTGCGCCGGCAGGTGCCATCGTGGGGGCCGTGCTGGCGCCAGAATGCACACTGTTCACATGAGGGGGCCAGCGTCAAAGCGACTTCTCGGACGGCAGATCCGCGGTCGTCCATCCGCCGCCGGTGGCCCTGATCAGGCCGATACTCGCCTGCAGGCGCCGGGTGCGCAGGTCGAGCGCGGTCTGCTCCGCCTGCAGCGCCGCGGTTTGAGCTGTTACCACCTGCAGATAGTTCACTGCGCCGTCGCGGTACAGCGTCAATGCCATGCTGACGATCGCCGCGCCGCCGCCACCGCGGCGTCTTCGTCCTTTGCTGCCTGCCGCAGCCAGCGCAGCAGCGCCAGATTGTCCTCGACGTCCTGAAAAGCGTTCAGCACCGTGGCGCGATATTGCGCCGCCGCCGCCTCGAAGGCCGCCTTGGCGCCGGCCAGTTCGGCTCGCCGCAGGCCGCCCTCGAACACCGGCAGCGAGACCGAGGGGCCGAGCGACCAGAAAGCCAGATGGCAGGCTGAGCAGGTTCAATCCGGTGCTTTGCAGTCCGCCGGTCGCGCCTCAACGAAAAGGATGGATAGAACGCCGCCTCCGCCACCCCGACCAACTGATTGGCCGACGCCACCTGCCGCTCGGCCGCCGCGACATCCGGTCGCCGTTGCAACAACGTGGAGGGCAAACCCGGCGGAACGTCCGGCTGCGATATCGGCACCGCCGACTCGGCCAAGCGAGAACAGCCGGCGCCGGCTGGCCAATCAGCGTGGCGATCGCATGTTCCAGCAGTTGCCGTCGCGACATCACGTCGGAGATCTGCGTCTTCGCACTTCGAGCTGGGTTTCCGCTTGGGCGACGTCGACCCCCGAGGCAATGTCGCCGCGGAACCTGTTCCGCACCAGCGCCAACGCCCGCCGTAGGCATTCACCGTGTCCTGCAGCAGCCTGATCTGCTCATCCAGTCCGCGCAGTGTCACATAGTCGTTCGCCAGCTCCGCATGCAGGCTGAGGCGGAGCTCCTCCAGGTCGGCGTCGCTGGCCTGGGCGGCCGCTTTGCCCGCCGCCACGAAGTCGCGGACCCGGCCCCAGACGTCCAGCTCGTAGTTGGCCTGCCCTCCGATCGTGTTTGCGCCGTAATAGCTGGGCTGGTTGGGGGATCGTAACGGCCGGCGGCTGGATTGTTTGTTGGTGGTAATGGTGCCGCCGATACCGACCGTTGGATACAGTCCCGCCTCCGCCTCCTGTGCGAAGGCGCGCGCCTGATCGTAGACGGCAACAGTGGCGGCGAGCGTCTGGTTCGCGACGTCAACCTGGGCCTCCAGCCGGTCCAGCTCGGGATCGCGATACGCCTCCCACCAGGGGCCCCGCGGCGAGGCGTCCGAGGGTTGCGCCGGTTGCCAAGGACCGGTTTTCGGCTGCCTCCCCGGCTTGGCGGCGACTTCCTCTTTGAAGGCAGTGGGCACCGTGACGGCGGGCGGAGTATAGGCCGGGGCCAGATCGCACCCGGCCAGCGCGATCGCACACCCCGCGAGGAACAGTCTCGCAGGCATCAGTGCTCAGCCCCGGTATCCTGCCTCAAGTGGCTAGCCGCGCCGTGCCGTCGTCGCTGGTTGCACCCGCGACCTTGACCTCATCGCCTGCGCTGATCGAATCCGGCGGGTTATCGATAACCCTGTCGGACGGGTTGAGGCCGGAAAGTATCTCGATTTCGGTGCCCAGGTCGCGGCCGGCACTGACCGGTTTCAGTGCAGCCTTGTCGCCGGCGCCGACGGTCGCGATCTGCAGCCCGTGCTCGCGAAAGATCAGCGCGCTGGTCGGAATGCGATAGACGTCCGTCATCCGGCGGCAGATGGAAATGTACCTCGGCGAACGTGCCCGGCCACAGCTTGCCTTCGGCATTATCCGCCATCAGTTCGACCAGCACGGTGCGCGATTCCTTCGCAATCGCGTTTGAGGTCGTCTCCAGGGTGGCCTTGAATACTTGATGCGGATATTGCGCCAGCTTCAGATCGGCCGCCATGCCAGGGTAAGCTGGCTCGCATAGGCCTGCGGGACCCGCACGTACACCCGCATCTGATGGATGTCGGCAACCTTGAACAACTCGACGCCCGAACCGCTTCCCGCATTGATCAGCGCGCCGATATCGGTCTCGCGCGCGGTCACGACGCCATCGAACGGTGCGGTGATGTATTTGAAGTTCTCCATCGCCTGCAGCCGGTCGACGTTGGCCTGTGACGCCGCGACAAGGGCTTTCTTGGCAGCGGCATCGCCCTCTTTCTCATCCGCCGTCTGCTGCGAGACCGATTGGGATGCCAGCAGCGAATTCCACCGTTTCGCGGTCAGTTCGGCAAGGTTGGCGTTGGCTTGCACACTGGCGAGGTCACTTTTGACCTGTGCAAGTTGCTGGTCGAGATCTGGCGTGTCGATGACCGCAAGCTGTTCGCCGGCCTTTACGTGCGCGCCGATATCTTTGTACCACATCTTGAGATAGCCAGGCACCCGGGCGTAGATCGGCGCTTCGTAGTAAGCCTCGATATCACCCGGCAAGATCAGTTCCTGATCCTTGGTGCCACGCTTCGGGCTGACAACAGCGACCGTGGGAATCGCCTGTGCCTTGGTCCACTGAGTTAATTTGGCCTCATTGTCCTGCCGGCTCAGAATGCCGGACACGCCCAATGCGACCGCGCCGACAGGATCCCAATCAGCACGAGGCCCAGCATCCGAGGCCGTTTGCGCGGCGGCTTACCCCCGTGTTGCCCGCCGGGGTGTTCCGCCGCAGTGTCCCGAGGCATCTGGCGTCCCTCTGTCTCAAGCATGCGAGTGGGCCTGCTGTTCCTGGCGCGATGAAGATGCGGATGTCCGCTCGGCATCGCGGTGAGCGATCGAGAACACCACCGGGACGAAGAACAAGGTCGCAAATGTCGCGAACAGCAGGCCGCCGATCACCGCTCGGCCCAGCGGCGCGTTCTGTTCCGCGCTGAGGGCCATCGGTGCCATGCCAATGATCATCGCCAGCGCCGTCATCAGCACCGGGCGGAAGCGGGTGGCGCCGGCTTCTTTGGCGGCGGTCACCGCGTCAGCGCCGCTCGCCAAGACCTCACGCGCGAAGCTGATGACCAAAATGCTGTTCGCGGTCGCGACACCCATGCACATGATCGCTCCGGTCAATGCAGGCACCGAGAGGGTCGTGCCGGTGACGAACAGCATCCAGACAATTCCGGCGAGGGCTGCCGGCAGTGCCGTCACGATGATGAACGGATCCAGCCAGGACTGGAAGTTGACGACAATCAGCAAGTAGATCAGCACCACCGCCATTCCAAGGCCCTCGATCAACTGTTCATAGGCGCTGGTCATGGTGGTGACCTGGCCGCGCAATACTATGGTCGAGCCCGGCGGTGCCTCGGAGGCGGTGTCGTGCAGGATCTTGCGGATATCCGTCGCGATCGCCCCGAGGTCGCGGCCGTGGGTGGTGCCGTAGATGTCGATGACCGGTTGAACGTTATAGTGGGAAACCACCGCGCTGCTGGGGCCGCGAGTGATAGTTGCCATCGCGCCCAACAGTTGTGTGCCGCCCTCCGCAGTAATTGGCATGTTGTTCAGCTCCCCCATGGTATCGATCCGGTATTGGGGCATCTGCACCGCGATCGGATACGACACGCCGGTTTTTGGGTTCAGCCAGAACGTCGGGGCGGTCTGGATGCTGCCGGCGAGATTGTCGAGCATGCTGGTCGCGAAGTCACGCTCGGTCAGTCCAACCTCACTCGCGAAGGAGCGGTTGACGTCCACATTCAGCGTTGGCGCGTTGAATGCCTGCTGGATCCGGGTATCTGCCATGCCCGGCACCTGAACGATGCGCTTGAACAGCTGATCGGCGTAGGCGCGATTGGCAGTTAAATTGCTACCGATCACCTGTACATCGATTGGCGCGGGTAAGCCGAAATTCAGGATCTGGGTAACGATATCGGCCGGGAGGAAAGCGAAGGTCGTGCCGGGAAACAGGCGTGGCAACCGCTCACGCAAGGTCGTGACATAGCCGTTGGTCGGGTGGTGGTCCGGCTTCAAAGAAATCAGGATGTCGGCGTCACTGACGCCGATGGTTCCCGAGTTACTGTAGGCCATGTTGATGCCGCTGATCGGCAGGCCGATATTGTCAACGATGTTATCGAGCTCATTGGGTGGGATGGTTTGCCGGACTGCGTCCTCGACCCCGTCGCACAACTTGGCGGTCTCCTCGATCCGGGTGCCGACCTGAGCGCGCAGATGCAGTTTGATCTTGCCACCATCGACCGCCGGGAAGAAATTCTCACCCAGGAACGGCACTAGGACGAAGGAGGCCGCCACCACGGCCAAGAAGCCGATCACGAAGATCCAGCGCAGGCCAAGCGCGATGTCCAGAAGGTTTCTGTAGCCGGAGCGGATTTGCTCAAACCGGTGTTCGAAGGCGCGCTGAAAGCGCACCAACGGGTTGCGGGTGGGCGGCTTTGCATGGGGATCGGGGCCGCCGTCCTGCGCCTGGCCGCGCAGCAGGTAGCTGGCCAGCGTAGGCACCAAGGTGCGCGACAGAATATACGATCCGATCATCGCGAACACCACCGCCTCGGCGAGCGGGCGAAACAGGAAACCGGCAACACCGCCCAGGCCGAACACAGGCACGAACACGATGCAGATGCACAGCAGCGAAACGGTGGCCGGCACAACGATCTGGCGGGCCCCGTCCATGATCGCCGGCTCGATCTCCTTGCCCTGCTCCAGGTGATAGTTGATGTTTTCGATGGTCACCGTGGCGTCGTCCACCAGGATGCCGACCGCGAGCGCCAGGCCGCCCAGCGTCATCACGTTGATGGTTTCCCCCAGCACCGACAGCGTGGTGATTGAGGCTAGAATGGCGAGTGGGATGGAGATCGTAATGATCAACGTCGACCGCCAGCTTCCGAGGAACAGCAGGATCATCAGCCCAGTCAGGGCGGCGGCTATGGCGCCCTCGCGGATCACGCCGGATACCGCGTCGTTTACGAACACGGATTGATCGCCAACTGCGTGGAGCGACAGGCTTTTCGGCAGTGACTCCCGGATTTTCGGTAACAGCTTCTTGACGCCGTTGATCACGTCGAGGGTGGAGGCGGAGCCGGACTTCTGGATTGTCATCAACACCGCATGAGTTCCGTCCACACGCACCACGTTGGTCTGCGGCGGGGCGCCGTCGTGCACGAAGGCCACGTCGCGGATGTAAACAATCGTGCCGTTCACCTTCTTGATCGGCAGGTCGTTCAGTTCGGCGATTTCGCGTGGCGCGTCGTTCAAAGAGACGATGTATTCGAACTTTCCGATCTTCTGGGTGCCGACCGGAGTGATCAGATTTTGCGCCGCCAGCGCCTCGACGACATTTTGAGCCGACAGGTGATACGCCTGCAACTTCTGCTGGTTGATGTCGACCTGAACCTGCCGCACTTTGCCGCCGTATGGCGACGGGATCGCGGCGCCCGCGACCGTGGCAAGTTGCGGGCGAATAAAGTTCTGCCCATCGTCAAATAAAACCGATTGCGACAGCGTATTGCTCGAGAGCGCCAACTGCAGGATCGGCACGCTGGAGGCGTTGAATGTCAGCACGTAAGGTGGCGTGATGCCCGGTGGCAGCAGCTTCAGAACGGTCTGCGAGGCGGCGGTGACCTGAGCGAGCGCCCCGTTGATGTTGACGCCGGGCTGGAAGAAGATTTTGACCACACCGTAACCGGGCAGCGACTGCGATTCGATATGCTCGATATCATTGACCTGGGCAGACAACGTTCGTTCATAATAATAAACGATGCGTCCGGACATGTCGTCCGGCGGCAGGCCGTTATACGTCCATACCGCGCTGATCACCGGAATGCCGATATTGGGGAAAATGTCAGTGGGCGTACGAAACCACGACAAAACGCCGAACAGAGCGATCAGGATTGCCAGCACAATGAAAGTGTAGGGCCGGCTCAGCGCGATGCGGACAATGGCGATCATGAGCTATACGATCCGGGCTTGCAGCGGGTGCAAAGACACCAAAGAGCGATGACTAGGCCGGATCGCCGATGAGACGCGTGCGCAGGTCGGCTCGGTGCATTGCGTGCACACGCCAGCATAGCGGTCGATCTCCCTTCTCAAACTGTCCGGCCGGCTAGTCGGAGGCGTCCGAAATTGCGTCGATGTGCACGCGACGCTCGTTCCAACCAACACTGTCGGCTTCGCTACTTCGTTCACGTGCCGAACGCTTCACTGGTGGCGCCGATGGTCTTCCCCGGGGGGTTGCTGCCTCGGTTTGGCTCCGAGCGTAGCAGAATATTTCGAAGCAGCAGCCTGGCTGTGCCGAGCTGACAGTGATGCTGAAGTCGTGCAGCTTGACTATGGCGAGAACGATGCTCAGGCCCAGCCCGCTACCCTTGACGTTCCGGCTCTTGTCGATCCGGTAGAAGCGTTTCAGGACCGCCGCGCGCTCCTCGGGGGGAATCCCCGGGCCGGTGTCGGACACGCTAACGACCGGACCCTCCGCGCGAGCCGCTAGCTGAAGACGGACGGTCCCACCCGGCGGGGTGAACTTGATCGCATTGTCCAGGAGGTTGGCAATCGCTTCGATCAACAGATCCCTGTCACCGCCGACCAATGCCGTCGGGTCGGTCCGAACCTCGAAATGGACCGGTTTTGCCTCGGCCATTGGTCCGTAGAGTTCGCCAGCCTCCTGCACGAGTTCAGTAAGATTTACTTCGCCAAAACCCGACTTGCGTTGGCCACTCTCTATTTCACCAATCCTTAGTAACGCGGTGATGATCGACTGTGCCTGATCAAGGCCGATGATGGCGCGGTCGGTGACCGCTACCAACTCCTCCAACGTTCGCGCCCTGTCACGGCCGCGCTCGAGCAGCGTACGGACCCTGGCGAGCGGTGTCCGTAGGTCGTGGGCGATATTGTCTCCCACGCCCTGCACCTCCGCAAGAAGGCCTTCGATCTTGGCGAGCATGCGATTAACGCTGCCGGCGAGTTGATCAAAATCGTCTGCGGTATCTTGCACCGGCAGCCGCTCCTGAACGTGACCTTGCATGATCCGTTCAATACTCTGATTGACAGCCTTTACCCTCCACTGAGCCTGACGGCTCAGCCAAATGCCAGCCGCGATGACCAGCCCGATGGCGGGAATGGCGCCCAGTAACAGCGCCTGGGCGACGATGCCTTCCAGGATCGTCAGGACACGGATACCGCGGCCAAACAGCAAAATCCTGCCATCCGCCAACGCCCGAGCTACAGCGATAATCGGTTGCGGAGCCGTGCGTTCATCCGCCGATGGCGTGAGTTCGACTTCGTGTGCTCGGCCATCCGCCGGGAGATCAGGCGGCAGGTGCTGAAGGTTGCCTGTGAGCGGACGGCGATCTGGAGTGAAAAGCGCCACGAGGATCAAGTCGTTGTATTCATCCGAAGCTCTCAGGGCGGTCCTGTTCTGCACGCTCCACAGGATCTGGTCGTCCGACCCCCGCGAGATCGCATCTGCTTCCATCACGACAAAAGCACCGATGCGTTTCGTCTCAAATACCTTCGTCTGCCAATAGATCGTTGCGATCAACAGCACCCCCGACAGCACGCAGGCCGCGGCATAGACCAAGGACAGGCGATACGCGCCACCTCGGAGAAAGCTAGTGGGATTCACGGAAAACGAAGCCCTTCCCACGAACGCTAAGCAAAAGGGGCGTTTCGTTGGGACCATCGACTTTGCGGCGCAGCCGTCCGATGTGTACATCCACGAGGTTGGTCTGGGGAAGGAACCGGTAGTGCCACACGTCCTCCAGGAGCATTTCACGCGTCACCACGCGATCCGGACGGCGCATGAAATACTCCAGCAGCTTAAATTCGCTTTTGGACATTTCGATTGTCCGGTCTGCGCGCCTGGCGAGCCGTTCGATGAGATCCAGCTCCAACGGTCCGACACGCAGTACGGTCGCGCGGGTTTCCAGCGGCCGGCGAAGCAATGCCTCCACGCGGGCTGCCAGTTCCGGTAGCGCGAAGGGCTTCGTCAGATAGTCGTCACCACCCACCTTCAGGCCGCGCACGCGGTCATTCACAGCGCCGAGAGCACTAACGACGAGAACCGGAACCTGTATGCGATCGCGGCGTAATCCCTGAATAATCGAAAAGCCGTCACAGCCAGGCAGAAGCGCATCGACGATCAGGAGATCGTAGCGTCCCCGCCGGGCCTCTTCGGCGCCCTCGGACCCGGTTGCGACGTGGCAGACGACGTATCCCAGATCCAGAAGCTCGCTCGCCATTTCCTCGGCAATTTCACGATCGTCCTCTATCAACAATATTCTGGCGCTTGCGGTAGAGAATGGGCGTTCCGAGACGTTTGCGTTCGCAGCCGGGATCTCGGCAGCGCCGCCAAAATCACCGGCTGAATTATCCTCCGCCGGCGGACTACCAATCGCAGGTTTGCTTAGTTCCCCTGGTCCCATGTACGTCTTAATGTTCATAACATTACAACCCATATACAATTCTGGTTTGCCCAGCGCCACAGGTCCCGTTCGCGTCCTTCGGTGCCAAGGAGTATTTTAACCCCAGCCAAAGGACCAATCCACCTTTGGGGGCGCGAAAGCCGGGGACTGGAGAGGAAATTAATGTCCGGATTTGGCATCTCCCGAGCTGAACGATGGGTCACGTCTCAATCGGTCGCTAGTTTAGGCTTCGGCGTGGGCGCCCCTTCGACGATAAGGGCCAGCGCGAAGCCGATGGCAATTAAAGGTCATGGTCCGAAACTTAACGAGATCTTTAATCATTTCCTGTAGGGTGGCGCCGATTGCAATCGCCTAGTTTTTCCTGATCCGCGAGCGGGTTCGAAGGACCGCCCGGGGCCCTCGTTTTCTGCAGAGTGGAAGCGGCCGGTAAGGGCCCGTCAGGGATCAACCGCTCGGTCTGAGCGATTGGACGGCTTGATAGTGTAGTTCCATTCGCCGCGAAAATCTGCCCGGACGATGTTTATGGCGGCCAGTTGTTCGTCCGAGACGACGATGCCTTTGGGATACTGGTTGTCGTCGAGTTCGCCGATCACCTTCAGGCCGGTCTTGGTCGTGGTGGCTCCGATTAGATCGATGATGACCTGATAGCTGACCAGCGGCTTGGCACGCCAGTTCATGGTGATGAACGAAAACAGCCGATGCTCGATCTTGTTCCACTTGCTGGTTCCGGGCGGCAGGTGGTGGACCGTGATGTCAATATCCAGTTGGCTAGCCAGCTTTTGCAATTCGAGCTTCCACAGCCGCACGCGCGATCCGTTGCTGCCGCCCCCGTCGCAGGTGATCGTCAGGCGCTTGGCCGCGGGATAGCGCTTGCAGCCGATGTCCTGCCACCAGCGGCGGATCGACTGTACGGCAAACGCGGCGGTGTCATGGTTCATCCCAACACTGACCCAACCAGCGTTGGCGGCAAGGTCGTAGATACCGTATGGCACCGCCCGACCCAGTTCCTTGATCAGAAAATCATGCACGCGAACCGCTTCGGGTTCGCCTTGCGGACGCCATTCCCGGCCGGCGTTTTTGAAGTCTCCAACCAGTTCTTTCTTCTTCGTATCCACTGAAATCACCGGCTGCTGCGCCGCCAACGCCGTCGTCACGCTCTGATTGATATGGCTAAACTGCGCGTCCCGGTCGGGATGATCGCCACCCTCATTGGTCTTGCTGTTGGCTTGCAGACTGAACTTCTGCGCTTTTAACAATTCACCCACCACGGTGCGACTGACCCGATGCCCACGCGCCACAAGCTCCGCCCGCCAACTGCCGCAGGCTCTTGCAGGTCCAGCGCAACGGCGACATCGGATCGCCCCTGGCGCCGGGTTCGACCAGCGCCATCAGTTCGCGCAATAGGTCAGGGTTACTGACGACCAGTGGCTTGCGTCCGCCCCCCGCACGTCGCACCCGGCCTGCCAACAGACCACCTGCCTCAGCCAGGTCTTTCAGGCCGCGCCCGATCGTGCTGACCGCGATGCCGGTCGCTCCCGAGACGGCAACGATCCCCCGTAGCCCGCCGCTGCGGCTTCGGTGGCGGCAAACAACCGTCGTTCTCGCTCGTTGAGGTGCGGCGACAAGGCGGTAAATCGGTCACGAATCGGGGCTGGATCGATCATCCACGAACATTATCGTTCGCCGCCTCTGTCGAGAATCCCGGCTCTAAAGGTCAGCCGACGCAGAGTCGGTTGTTCCCGGACAGGCCCTAAGTCTGGATTATTCCGCGACAGAGGACCGGCGAGTACTTGACGTCGCTGCATGGCGCCACCCAGCGGTCAGGTAGTCCCAGCCAGTGATCAGGGTCAGCGCAGCGGCTACCCAAAGCATCGCTTCACCAATAAATGAAACCCGAAGAAAATTTAGATGGATCACTTCGGCCGCGGGATCGCCCAACAGCAATAATCCGAGTGCACCCATCTGAAACCCGGTTTTCCATTTTGCGAGCTTTGTGACGGGCAAGCTCTTACGAATGCTCGCAAGGTATTCCCTCAATCCGCTCACGAGGATTTCCCGCAGCATGATTATAATCGCAGGGTATAGGCCCAACGCCGATAACTTATTCTGCCCGACGAGCATCATGAGCGCCGCACCAACCAAGAGTTTGTCGGCGATGGGATCCAGCATAGACCCGAGATCTGACTGTTGGCGGCGGGACCGGGCGAGCCTGCCATCGAAGTAATCAGTGATCGCCGCGATACTAAAGACCACACAGGCGGCAATATCAGCGCCAGGCGTCTTGATCGCGACGAAAATCACCATCAGCGGGATCGCTGCTATTCGCGAAAGGGTCAGGACGTTGGGCAAATCGGTCAGCATGCCGAACTCTGAGCGGTGCAAATGCCTCCCATAGACCATGATCAGGGTAACAGGAAGCAATCGATCTTGCGCCCTGATCGAGCCGTGGCGGACCCGTCACAAAAGAAACGCATGGGGCGATCGCTTCGAGCGGATCATCACCGGCGCTTGGCAGATTACCGCATTCCGGTGACGTATAGGAATGTTTCGAACTCTGCAAAAATGCTGTTGGGTCACGCTATCTGCCTCGGAAATGGTTATTGCACTTGCGTTTGGAAGCTGGTTCCGCCTACCAACCCTCGCCGATTGGCTTACCGAGAGTGGGACCGCGCCACTCGTGCTAGTCGCGGGATTTGACGATCGCCAATGCCTCAGTCCATTTCCGCATCCGACTTGCTGCCGCTTATCCCACTGTCGGCGCGCACGATTCTAGAGGTTGGCTGCGGGACCGGCGAACTCGCCGCCGCCTATCGCCGTATGAACCCCAAGGCCCGTCTGTTAGGTATCGAGATGAACTCGGAGGCAGCCGCGCTCGCTGCCCGGCATCTGGAGCAAGTTTCCCCTGTCGATGTTGAGGCCAAACCGCTTCCGTTCGCGGTGCCGGATGGCATCGATTGCATTGTTTACAATGGTGTCCTCCACCACCTGCGTGATCCGTGGGGTGTGATCCGTCGCCATGCGGACGCGCTCAATCTCGATGGCATGCTGCTAATCCGCTTTTCCAACACCGAGTACTGGCGCCTGACCGATAAGCGATTGCGTGGTGTGTGGGACGACGCGGAAGCTGGGGTTCGAGGGTTCAGCATCGCGGGGATCGGGGAGCAAATTTGCCGCGCTGGCCTGACGCTGTGCGATGTCACGAGGCACGAACCTGACGACGGGTCTGCCACCGCGTTTTTGGAGGGCCTCGCGCAGGGCTTGGCGGCGATTGGCATCGATCCAGGGGAGTATTCGAAGCGAGCCGCCGCCAGCCACCTGATCTGCAGGGTTCGCAAGACGCGAATTCAGCAGATGGTCCTGTCGGGGAACATGTTGGATCCGGTAGGTGGAGTCTCGCATGTCCGGGTGGTGCACCCGCTTCAGGCCGCGAGGACTGATCCCAGCGTCATCGGGACCGTAACGAGCTTGGTCAAGTCCGCGCCCCAAAACGAAAACGTTCCGCGTATCTTTGTCATGCATCGCCCTTCGCTGCTCGGGGAGCAGGCCGTTGACGCAGTCAGGATGCTGTTGAACTCGGGCTACCTCACGGAGACCGAGTTCGATGACCATCCCGAGCATTTCAAGATGATGAGGATGGGCGGAGACCTATCCTTTCGGGCAGTGCATGCGGTCCAGACAAGCACAGCCGCCATGGCGGAAATCCTCCGCCAGTATAATCCGGAGGTCGCGGTGTTCCCGAACGCCATCGTGTCACTGCCTGAAGTCCGGAACTTCGCGACAGCCGACCATATAACCCTGTTCTTTGGCGCGCTGAATCGAGAAAAAGATTGGCACAGGTTAATGCCGGTGATCAACGCGGTGGCAGCGGAGGCAGGCGACCGTCTGAGGTTCCAGGTGGTGCACGACCGATCATTCTTTGCAGCGCTTGACACGCAACACAAGACGTTCACCCCGACCTGCGATTATGACACCTATTTGCGGATCCTTGGCGAGTCAGAAGTGTGCTTCATGCCTCTTGGGGATACGGCGTTCAACCGAGCAAAGTCTGATCTGAAATTCATTGAGGCCGGTGCGTGCCGGGTCGCCACGCTAGCCAGCACGGTGGTGTACGGCGACAGCATCGACGACGGCCGCACAGGTTTGCTGTTCCGTGACCCGACAGAGTTTCGGTCAGGGTTGTTGCGTTTGATCGCGATGCCGAAGCTAGCTCAGGATCTGGGAGACGCGGCCCGCCAGTATGTCGCGGACCATCGCATGCTGGCGTATCAGGTGGCGCCCCGGATCGGCTGGTATCGGTCGCTCTGGGTCCGGCGGGCGGCCTTGGAGGCGGCGCGTCGGGCGCGCATCGAACTTCGTATGGCCGCCTGATGCCTAACTGCCGCGGTAGGTCGTGTAGGTCCAGGATCCAAGCAACAGCGGGATATGGTAGTGGCCTTCGGGTTCAGACACCCCGAAGCGGATCGGGATGACGTCGAACCATGGTGGGTCCGTCGTATTTGGCCAACCGGCGAAGTAGTCCTCGATATGGAAGCGCAGTTCATAACGGCCGATCCGCAGCGGGCCGTCGGCGAGGAGGGGGGCATCTGTGCGGCCGTCAGTGTTGGTGAGAGCTTCATGGATCAGCACATCTTCGCGGAATACCTCGATCCGAACTCCCTCGGCGGCCTTGCCGCGCGCGGTGTCCAAGACGTGGGCGGACAGATGGCCAGCGGTCTTCGGCATGCCGAGCCCGGTGACGCGCTCCACCAGGCGCAGGCGCGTGATGTGTCCGATTTCGCTCAGAGCGGCGACGCGTTCCTCATCCGGCGTGTTGGCAAGGCGGCGCTCCAGCGCGCGCGATACGAAGGGTGGGGTCATGCGGCGGACGCAGACGATGAAGGGGAAGCCGAATCGCGCCTCATAGGCCGTCGAACTGGCTTCGAACGCGATCAGTCGACTGCCCAGACTGGTCATGCCAAGTCCGCCCTGCTCGGCGCGTGACGACGCGGTCAACTCGGGATCATCGAGCGCTTTTGGCGACAGCGGCGGGTGGCCGCGCAGAAAACCGACGCAAACATCGGGCGGGGCGGCGAGGACGGCGGCCATCAGGGCCTCGTGCAACGCGATCACGCTGTTGAAAGGCCGTTTGGAGGCTGCGATTTCGGCGACCCATGGGGCATGCTCGAACACGCCATCAAGCCCAGTGATGAAATCGGCGGGGAGCATCGCATTAAGATCGTCTAGTGTGGGCATCTGCCTCCCTTGATCGCTGAGCGGTGTCCCTCAAATGCGCACGAAATGCAGCGGTCTGGACCCCGCCCAAGCGGGCTTTACGAACGCCCCTTGAAACCACCAATCCTGGATGGCAGAGACATGTCTGTCCAGACGCCAGGTCTGTCGTGTCGCTGCGTCAATGTTTTTGCAGGTCGCGAGCGATTTCTGGCCGGTGCATCAGTTCATCGATTTTCATTGCATGGTCCAGGGCAAGGTCGGGCGTGAACAGCAGATCCGGCGCGATCCGCAACCGGAGCGCCTTGGCGACCTGGCCGCGCAGATAAGGTGTCGCCCGCGTCAGCGCGGGGACGAGCGCGTTGGCGTCTGACCGGCCCAATCGCGAGAAAAACGCCGTCGCCCGCTTCAGGTCAGGGCCGATCCGGACTTCGGTTATCGTAACTTGAGCGTTCGCCAGGTCGGGATCGCGGAACTCGCCGCGAGCAAATATTCCAGACAGTACGTGACGGATTTCCTCCGCAACGCGCAATTGCCGCTGAGACGGGCCGGTCTTTTTGGTCAGACCGGCCTTGCCGGGCTTCTTCAACCCGGCACCATCTCCGTCTCGAAGCACTCGACGACGTCGCCTTCCTGTAGATTTTCGAAGTGGGCGAAGGACAGGCCGCATTCATAGCCGCGAGCGACTTCGCGAACGTCGTCCTTGAAGCGTTTCAGCTGAGAAAGTTCACCGTTGTGGATCACCACGCCGTCACGCAGCACCCGCACGCCAGCGCCCCGTTTCACAACGCCCTCGGTGATCATACAGCCCGCGACCTTGCCGGTCTTGGTGATGTTGAACACTTTCCTCACCTCGGCGTAGCCCAGGAATTTCTCGCGCGCCTTCGGTGCGACCTTGCCCTTGACCA
The DNA here is from genome assembly GCA_963772355.1 of uncultured Alphaproteobacteria bacterium. Classification (GTDB taxonomy): domain Bacteria; phylum Pseudomonadota; class Alphaproteobacteria; order Acetobacterales; family Acetobacteraceae; genus Rhodopila. The sequence goes on from CAVYXX010000073.1 coordinate 26,119, forward strand.
GTTTTTCGACGTCGTCGGAAACCTCGTAGATGATCGAGAAATAGCGGATGTCGACGCCCTCTCGCTGAGCCAGGTCGCGGGCCTGAGATGTGGCACGGACGTTGAAGGCGATGACGACGGCACTGGACGCCTTGGCCAGTTGAATGTCGCTTTCGGTGATCTGACCCACGCTGGCGAGTAGAACGCGCACTTTCACTTCCTCATGCGCGAGCTTGGCCACCACCACCTGAATGGCTTCGGCACTCCCCTGCACATCAGCCTTAATCAGGACCGCGACTTCCTTCTGCTCGCCCGCCTGAATGCGCGCCAGCATCTGATCCAAGGTGCCACGCGCACCGGCGGCCACGCCGGCGGCCTTTTCACGCTGCCGGCGCTCGCGGAATTCGGTGATCTCTCGAGCGCGGCTTTCGTTTTCAACAACTACAAACGGTTCACCAGCGGATGGTGCGCCGCTCAAACCAAGAATCTCCACCGGGGTGGAGGGCCCGGCTTCGGCCATCTGTTTGCCCTTGTCGTCCAGCATTGCACGCACCCGGCCCCATTCGGCGCCAGCGACAACTATGTCGCCCTGGTGCAGGGTGCCGCGCTGCACCAGCACCGTGCCAACTGGGCCGCGGCCGCGATCGAGGCGGCTTTCGACCACAGTGCCTTCGGCCGCGCGGTCTGGATTAGCCTTCAGGTCGAGGATTTCCGCTTGTAGCAGGATCGCCTCGGTCAGTTTGTCCAGCCCGGTGCGCTTAAGGGCTGAGACCGGGACGTCTTGTGTCTCACCGCCCATTTCCTCGACGACGACTTCGTAGCTGAGAAGTTCCTGCCGAACCCGGTTCGGATCGGCATCCGGCTTGTCGATTTTATTGATGGCGACGATAAGCGGCGCGTTTGCGGCCTTGGCGTGGCGAATCGCCTCGATGGTCTGCGGCATGACACCGTCGTCGGCCGCGACCACCAGCACGACGATGTCGGTCACCGAGGCGCCGCGCATCCGCATGGCGGTGAAAGCCTCGTGGCCCGGCGTGTCGATGAAGGTGATCAGCTCTCCCTCCGGCATCTTCACCTGGTAGGCGCCGATATGCTGGGTGATGCCTCCCGCCTCGCTCGCCGCGACGTCGGTGGTACGCAGAGCGTCCAGCAGCGATGTCTTGCCATGGTCGACGTGACCCATGATCGTCACGACCGGCGGCCGAGGGACCAGCTCAACGTCGATGTCCGCAGTGCCTTCCAGCCCCAACTCGACATCGGACTCCGCGACACGGCGCGCGCGATGGCCAAATTCCTGTACCACCAGTTCGGCGGTATCGGCGTCCAGCGTCTGAGTGATGGTCGCCATCACGCCCATCTTCATCAGCGCCTTAATGACTTCCGGCGTCCTTGCGGCCATACGATTGGCCAGTTCCTGCACGGTAATCTGCTCCGGCAGGATAACGTCGCGCACGACCTTCACCTGGTCGGAGCGAAGGCGATCGAGTTCGGCCTGACGGCGCTCGCGCTCGCGCTGCCGGCGAACCGAGGCCAATGAACGGACTTTTTCGTCCTCGCCCTCGATCGCGGCCTGCACGTCGATGCGACCCGCACGGCGGCGATCATTGGTGCCGCCTTTCGGTGCTACGACTGGGGGTTTGCGTGCCGGCGGCCCTCCGGCGCCAGGCCGGCGAGCCGGACGTCCTTCGTCCTCGTCTTCAGGACGAGTGGCTCGGAGACGCAGCGTTTCTGTCACCGCCGACGGTGTGGCCGGACCCTGTGTCCGACCGGGGGCTTTGGCAACGGGCTGGGCCGGCTGCGACGGCACAGGCGGCGAGGCGGGCGGTGGAGCGGCAGTAGCTTCGTCAGCTTTTTCGCCTGGTTCAGACGGACCGCGCGCCTCTACGGCTGCGGCCTCCGCTTCGGCGGATCGCCTGGCGTCTGCCTCTTGAGCGGCCAGTTCTTCGGCGCGCCGGGCATCTTCCTCGGCGGTTTTTCGGGCCTCGGTTTCGCGACGCCGCGCTTCTTCGGCGGCGGAGAGGATGGAGATCTTCTCCTGTTCGCGGCGTTCCGCTTCGCGTTTGGCAGCGTCGCGCTGCTGCTCCACAAGGGCGCGTTGACGGGCGGCCTGTTCCGTGGCGGTCAGTGCGCGCCCGGCACCGGGAGCAGGACGGCCAGGTGCAGCGGCAGCAGTACGCGGAGCGGCAGCTCCGCCGGCCGGCGGAGGCGGCGGAGCTCCCGCCGCGACCGAGGGGTTGGGCGCAGCGGCGCGCTTCTTTCGCACTTCAACCTGTACGACTTTTGACCGGCCGTGGCTGAAGCTCTGCCGGACGGAGCCCGCGTCAACGGTACGCCCCAATTCCAACCGTCCTGCCGGACGTAGAGAGAGTCGCCCCTTGCCGCCGTCCTGATCGTTGCTTTCGCTCATGTTTATCCGTTGAAACCCGTTCCATCGTTTACCGAGGCGGTTTCCCGCCCCGTGGCCCTTTCGGACCCCAAGGCCCTTGCGGACCCGTTCTTCAATCCGGCTAGCCTACCCGCTTCGACGACGAGCGACTCCGCCAATTTGCCCGGCGCGACCGCGACGTGCACTACATAGTCTCGACCGAACACGCGTCCCAGGGCTTCACCCGGAAGCGGATCGACGATTGTCAGGTCCGGCCCGAAGCCGGACATAAAGCGCAAACGCTCCGCCTCGCTGCCATCGGACGCCTGCAGAGCCAGCTTATAGCGGCCGGTTCTTAGCGCCTCCCGCGCCTTTTCGTAACCCGCCACGGCCTGGCCCGCGCGTCGAGCGAGGCCGAGACATTCGCTGATCCGACGGACCAATGCCATCTGCAGCAGCACTGAAAAATCAGATGGCACCGACACCGGGCCCCTAGCGGCCCTGGCGAATGCGCGTACGAGCCGACGATGATTGTCGCCGCCCTGTTTGTTCGGCCGCCCGCCCTCTAGTCGGCCGCCTTTGAGTCGTTCGTCTTGTGGTGGTCCGTCCCCTGGCGCGTACCCGAATTCTAGCACATCCGCTGACGCGCTCAACCAGATTCCCCGCCCGGGCAGCTTTGCGGCCAGGTCTGGGACGATCTGCCGGTCCGGTCCGACGACAAAGCGAATCATCCGTTCCTTCGGCAACCGCTGACGCGTAAGAATACATCGGCGAAACGGGCCCGTTTCCGGTTCGTCTTCAACGGCCGCAGCATCGATGGCAATCTGGTCGGTTTCAGTCGTGACCGGCCTCCTGCGCCGCAGCTTGTTCTTCCTCGCCACCGAACCAGTGAGCCCGAGCGGCCATGATCACATCGTTGGCGATCGCTTCGTCCATGTTGTCGGTCCCGACGATCTCGGTCAGTTCGTCGGAGGCGAGGTCGCCCAAATCGTCAAGGGTCTTAACGCCCTTCTCGCCAAGTGCCACCAGCATCTGCGGGGTCAGCACCTCGAACGCGGCGACCTCGTCGCTGACGCCCAATTCGACACGCTTGTCATTTAATTCGGTATCGCGCTGCGCCAGGAAGCTCTCCGCTCGGCGCACCAGCTCTTCGGCGACACTTTCGTCAAAGCCCTCGATCGCGGCCACTTCCTCGATCGAGGTAAAGGCCAATTCCTCAACGGTCGTAAAGCCCTCGGTGACCAACAAACCGGCAATCATGTCATCGACATCCAGTGCCTCGACAAACAGGCCGGAGCGGCGACGGAATTCATCTTGACGGCGCTCGCTCTCCTCAGCTTCAGTCAGGATGTCGATGTCCCAGCGGGTAAGCTGAGAAGCGAGCCGCACGTTCTGACCGCGGCGTCCGATGGCAAGCGAAAGCTGCTCGTCGGGAACAACGACTTCGACGCGACCGGCTTCTTCGTCCAGCACGACCTTGGTTACCTCGGCTGGAGCAAGGGCATTCACCACGAATGTCGCGGCCTGACTGCTCCAGGGGATGATGTCGATCTTCTCGCCCTGCAATTCTTGCACGACGGCCTGGACACGCGAACCGCGCATACCGACGCAGGCGCCAACAGGATCGATCGAGCTGTCACGGCTGATCACTGCCATCTTGGCGCGGCTTCCCGGATCGCGGGAGACGGCTTTGATCTCGATGATGCCATCATAGATTTCTGGAACTTCCTGAGCGAACAGCTTGGCCAGGAAGCCCGGATGGGTCCGGGACAGGAAAATTTGCGGACCGCGGGGTTCTTCCCGAACGTCATAAATATAAGCGCGCACCCGGTCGCCGTTGCGAAAACTTTCACGGGCGATCAGCTCGTCGCGGCGCAGCAAAGCCTCTGCCCGACCAAGCTCTACCATCAGGTTTCCATACTCGGTGCGTTTGACAACGCCGTTGATAATCTCACCGACGCGGTCCTTAAACTCGTCGTACTGCCGCTTGCGTTCGTACTCGCGCACGCGCTGGACGATGACCTGCTTGGCAGTCTGCGCGGCAATGCGGCCGAAATCGATGGGCGGTAAGGGATCGACGACAAACTCACCTACCTTCTTGTCGGGAAACAGTTTGGCGGCATCGGCCTTGCCCATCTGGGTTTCTTCGTTCTCGACGGCTTCGACGATTTCGGTCCACCGGGAAAGGCGCACATCGCCGCTCTTGCGGTCGATCGTTGCCCGGATATCCTTTTCGTGGCCGTATTTGGCCCGCCCGGCCTTCTGGATGGCCTGTTCCATCGCCTCCAGCACTTCCTCGCGGTCAATATTCTTTTCGCGGGCGACGGCATCGGCGACCAGTAGTAGTTCGGGGCGGGCGATAGCTGTGTCCATGGCGACCTCTGTTTATGGCGTCCGATTGGGCGTTCAGTTGACCAGCGGCTTGGCGGCGGTGGCTGCAATCAAGGCATCCGTCAAGACGAGTTTCGCGCGGCGGATGTCGGAATGGCGAATTGCGACTTCGGAATCGTCCTCGAGGCGAATTCGAGCGGCATCATTGTCGGCACCGAGCACGACGCCGGCAAAGCGCTTGCGGCCATTCTGGGGAAAAAAGGTTTCGACACGGGCGAAATGCCCGGCGAAGCGGTTCCAATCCTTGATCCGGGTCAGCGGCCGGTCGATTCCGGCGGAACTAACTTCCAAGGTCCAAGCGCCGGGGATCGGATCCTCGACATCTATGGCCGCGCTTACGTCATGGCTGATCTGCTCACAATCTTCGACGCTGATTTGCGACCCGTCGGCGCGATCGGCCATGATCTGTACTACCGGTCGTTCCCGCCCCAGGACGGCGACCCGGACGAGTTCAAAGCCCATCAGCTCGAGGCGCGGCGAAATGATCGCTGCCAACTTGCCCTCCAAGCTGGTGGCGGCCAAGCCAGTGCTGGCCAATGTCGTTGATGTTCCTTCGTTTCCGTCCAAACCGGGTTGTCCAAAACAAAAAGAGGCGGCCCGCGAAGGCCACCTCCGTATTAACAGCGGAGAGTGATTTCATCACGAGTTAGCGCGATGTGCACGCGAATGCAAGGCTTCGTACCTTGTTAACCTTTTGCTTGCATGCTGGCGGACATGAAGCGCCTCGACTCTTTGGATGGCGTCCGCGGTTTGCTGGCGTTTTACGTGTTGCTCAGCCACATGGCGCCGTTCGCGTTGTTGCCTCATTGGATGCGGGATGCCGTATCGCATGGCGGCGCGGCAGTTGATATTTTCTTTGTGCTCAGCGGTCTTGTAATCACTCAGTCGCTGCAGCGTGCCGGCGGGTGCGCGGCGCCATTCCTTGTTGCCCGCTTCGCGCGAATTTTCCCGGTATTTCTCGCCGTGTTCGCGGTGGCGATCGCGGTGGCGCCCTGGTCCTGCGGCTTCGAGCAGATGCCGTGGATCGGTCCAGACGACGTTGCGCGAACCATTTGTGTCAAAAATTGGCCGGGCGCCTGGCTGCCGGAAATCGCCGCGCATCTGACGATGACCCACGGGATGTTTCCCAACGCGGTTTGGCCCGGTGTCTGGCTTAGTTTTCTTGGGGCTGCATGGAGTCTTTCGACCGAGTGGCAATTTTATTTGCTAGCGCTGCTGGTCGCCGGACGGAGCCGCCAATTGTGCTGGTTTCTGCTAGGTCTGGCCGTCATTGGGACGGCATTGCGGTTGACGATGCCGGTTCCTTGGCAGTTCAGCCGAGCTTTTTTGCCTAACAAGGGGCATTTCTTCGCGCTAGGTGTGGCGAGCGTGGGTGTGGTCCGCTCGGAAAGCGGTGCGCTGGCGCGTTACACGCTGGTTCTGATTGCCAGCCTGGCGATCTGTGCAGTCGAGGGCAGTCTTGGCAAGATCCTGCCGCCAATGGTCTGGACGCTCTGCCTGGCCGTGCAGATGCGGCCCGATGTCGTCGGGCTTCGCAAGGCGAGCGCCCTGCTACGCAGCCGACAGGCTCGATACCTCGGGACCGTTTCGTACTGCCTCTATTTGGTGAACGAACCGATCCACAAGGTGACTGGCCAGACGTTGAGCCGGTTTGTTGACGGTGACGGCTGGCTGTTCACGCTGTTATGGATCCCACTGTCGATTGGCCTGCCGTTTCTCGCGGCGATGTGGCTGCACACGTATCTAGAGGCCCCCGCATTGAGGTGGGGGCGTGAGGTCATGGGCGCTAAAATAGTCGCCTTCTGGGGTATTTGACATGGGGTTTGCGTTTCCGGGGCGCATTTGCGAACGATTTATGAATGTCCCCAGTTACCCGCATCATCGCGTGGATCGTGATCGGGCCGCGAATGGCGTCAACTAGTGCCCATACTGCGACTTTCTGCGCTGTCCACAGTGAAGGCAGATATTCGGCATCGAAAAGGTCCTGAGGGGAAAGACTCCAGGAAAACCTGGCTCAAGTCGTCACACAACAGCGCAAGGATAAGATGCGGATACAGCCAACTTCGTGCGCCGAGGTCGGTACGCGCCGGCAGCTTATCGATATGGAGCAGGGATTTCAGCCGTTTGAACGCGAGTTCGATTTGCCACCTAAGCCGGTATGCGGCGAGTACCTCCGCGGCAGGGTAGTCCTCGCCTGGCAGCGAGGTGCCAAGGATCAGAAACTCCGCGGCGATCAGCGTGCGCGGATCGAGCACCCTCTGTTTGCGGTTGGCTTGCGCGTGCAGCGTCTTGCGCGTGGCCTCCACGGCCTCGGGCGGCTTGCGCAAGATGATCAGGCGGATCGGCGTCGTCACACCGCGCCGGACCAGAGCTTGAACGTCGATCTCGTGCGGCAGATGGTCGTTCGGCAGGGTCGCGAGGTGATCGATCAGGTCGAACGCGGAGCCATCCTGGCCGGTGAGATGGAAGCCGTTCCACTTGATCCTCACGATCAGATCAGCCTTCCCGCCGCTGTCCTGGAGGAACCGGTGCCACGGCTTGGCGCGGCCGTAGTTGCGGTCGCCGATACGCACCTCGCCTACGACCGGCGCGCCGTAGGTCAGGGTTTCGCCACCTTTAACGTCGGTCAGTTCGAGGTTCGAGAAGCCACCCGCGCCGAGATCGTAGACGCCATGCACGCGCCAGTCAGTGCCCTTGCTGCCCGGTTTGGAAATGCAGGTGCCATCGGCCACACGTATCGTACGACCCGGCCAGTGCAGAGCTTGGCTGGCCGATCTTGCCGCCAGCAGGTGAGCGGTGACGGCCTCGAGAAACTCCACCGAGTTGTCCAGGCGGTATTTGACGGCGGGATTGCTCAGGCTACCCAAGCCAAGCATCCCCGACCAACCCGCGGCGTCGCGCAGTGACATGCCGCCTGGCCCGTGCGCCAAGGCCAGGCGCAACAGCTCGGTGCCGGTCTTGATCTTGCGGCCGCGTTGGATCGCCTTGTGCTCGATGGCCAATTGATCCAGGTCGAGATCCGGCGGCAGACGAGCCAAAAGCGCGGGAAATTCGTCGGTGTGGAGCGATGCTATGTTTTGCATCTGCTCCCAGAATTGTACCGATTCGAGCCGAGTCCAGAACTATTTTAGCGCCCATGGGGCGTGAGGTCGCATGGCGCCTGTCACACCGGACCGCCATGACTGTGCAGGCTCGCGGCTGAGGGCTATAGGAGCGCTGATGAAACCTCCTCATGGCAGCCGTCCAGGCGGATCTTCTCGTCCTCCCTCAGACCGCGGACCGTATCGTGGCCCCGGGGGACAGGCACCTCGGCCCCCCGGCCAAGGGATGCGGGCTGACACGCGCGCCGGGCATGGCGGTGGGCCGAACGGTGGGCGCGATGCACAGAAGTCGCAGTACGATGGGCCGCGAGGCTATGGACCGCGTCCGAATAGCCAGCCCCAGGGAGGTAAGATTCAAGGGAGTAAGCCGCAGGGCGGCGCGCCGCGTGCGGATTTTAAGCCACGGGCTCCGCGCGATGATTTTCAGGGGCGGGCGCCACGTGAGGGTGGGCCTGAACGGCTATCAATATCACCGCAGCGCCAGTCGGGCTACGAGGCGGTCCGTCATTCTCCCGACACGCCCAAAGGCACGGTCTGGTTGTACGGTCACCATGCAGTGGCCGCTGCACTGTCGAACCCGGCACGCCGGCTGCGCCGGCTACTTTTGACCGAGGAAGGCGAGGCCGCGATCGTAAAGCTGCTTCCGCCGCCTTGGGCGGTAGCTCCCGAGCGGGTCGATCGCGGACGACTGGATTATATGCTGGGGCGTGACATCGCACATCAGGGGGCGGCTCTCCTGGCCGATCCGTTGGCGCCCCCTAGCCTGCAATCGGTGCTGGAGAAGTCTGGTGTCATCGTCGTGCTCGACCAAGTCACCGATCCGCGCAATGTCGGCGCCATCCTGCGATCGGCCGCCGCATTTGGAGCATCGGCGGTCATTACCCAGGACCGAAATGCGCCGGAGGAAACCGGTGGTCTGGCGAAGGCGGCCTCCGGGGCCCTGGAGAAGATGCCCCTGTTGCGAGCAGTCAATATCGCCAGGACGATCATTGCGCTTAAGGCGGCCAACGTCTGGTGCATCGGGCTGGACGCGGGCGGCAAGCCGCTGTCCGGACCTGCTTTTGCCGACCGCCGCGTCGCCTTGGTTCTGGGGGCGGAGGGCGAGGGTTTGCGCCGTCTGACTCGCGACACCTGCGATGAGATCGCCGGGCTGGCGATCAGAGGGGCAGTTGAGAGCCTCAATGTTTCGGCCGCCGCGTCGGTGGCATTATACGAGCTGTCGAGGCGGTAATGGTTTTCGACCCGGTCCCAGCAGCGAAGGCCCTTCGTCAGATCCGCCGCGACCGGGTGGAGGTGTGGCCGCTGGCAGGGGAGATCGCGCCGAGCACCGTGGCGGAGGGCGCCGCGGTTCAACTCGCGCTTGCGGAACTCGTTGGCGCGGCGCCCCCGACCGGGTTCAAAATCGGCGCCATTGGCAAGCGGATGCAGGAGTATCTAAGGGTCGATACGCCGGTCGCCGGATTTATGCGGATAGAGGACGTCTATCACGGTCATGCCGAGTTTCACTTTGCGGACTTTATAAGACCGGCGGTCGAGTGCGAGGTGGCGGTGCGGGTGGCGCGGGATTTGCCGCCGGGGCGGTGCTCATTTGAGCAGGCGTTGGCAGTGGTGGGTGAATTCTTCGCTGGGGTCGAGATCGTCGAGAACCGGTACGGTGACCTGAAGGAGCTCGGGACGCCGACCCTGGTCGCGGACCAGATGTATCACTGCGCGGCGGTGATCGGCGACGGGCACGAGATCGATTGGCGAGCGCTGGATATCGGAGCGTTGCGGGGCCGGATCAGCCTGGATAACGGCACCACCGACGAAGGGGTCACGTCGGACCTGCTGGGTCATCCTCTCAACGCACTGGCGTGGCTGGCGGGTTCGGTGGAGGTAGCGGCGTTCGGTGGCCTCAAAGCCGGGCAAGTTATCATGCTGGGCAGCGTTACTCCGCCGATCTGGTTGAGCGGACCCGCTTCGGCCACGGTATGGTTCCCGCCGTTGCCGAAGGTGACCGTTCGATTGGCCTGATCAGATCGGCGGCAGATGGCGATTTTCGTCGCTCAGCATGGCGACCATCGCCCGTCCTAGTCGATAGCGGAGATCGCGCGCCATTTTGACGATTGCTTGGGTAATTAGGCGCTCGCCTTCGACGGTCAGTTCCATCGCGTCGGCGGACTCGGTCCAGAAATCGGGTTTGTGCATAGCGGTATCCTTTCGGTGTCAGCGGAAAGGACGCTTCCATCTTGTTGCAGTGCAACATGGGTCAATGCCATAGCGATTTCAATGAAAAAACCCACCGGTAGGTAGGTTCGCTGGATCGCCAAGTCATTTTCTGATTCGTAATGACAAGGAGAGCGCAACTGCGAAGGCAGGTCGTCGCCGGCGGCGGCATCGGGAGGGCGGTGGACACGGCCGGCCGTTCGGCGGCGTCTCAGGGAGACATTCCCGGTGGTTCCAAGTGAGCGCGCCGCAACAGGAGGCGCGATAACCGAGTGCTTCGGTTTCTGTGTGACGACGGGGAGGAATTCGCGCGACAAAACGGGCGTCAGATCAGTTTCACCTCGAACGGCGGGAGCAGGTCGGGGGCTTCGAATTCAATCACCCAGAGGTCGGGGTCAAATTTTACTTGCCGCTCGATATAGGCATCGGCGACCGCGTCATCGACCGGTTCGGGGCCGGTGGCTCGCATCCAGGCAAGTGCACCTTCCCCGGACCGGAGCTGGGAGAGGACGGACACCGCCTTGTCGTTGCGCAGCACGATCAGAATGCCGCCGGCATCAGGATCGCCTTTGCGCACCACGACACCGAAGCGGCCGTCGGCATTGCCCATGCGCAACGCCATGCTGACCCAAATTCCCGCCTTGATACGGGGCTCGGTCATTTGCCGATGATGCGGCGGGCGATCGCCATGCGGTGCACCTCGGAGGGCCCCTCGTAGACACGCATCGTCCGGACCTTTTGCGCCATGAGTTGAAGAGGCAGTTCCTTGGCAACCCCCATGGCGCCGAAAGCCTGCATGGCGTGATCGACAACCTCGGTTGCCATTTCGGTACCGTAGAGCTTTACCATTGACGCCTCGGTCCGGACATCCCTTCCAGCGTCGGCCTTGGTCGCCGCGTCGTAAACCATCAGGCGGCAGGCATGGATTTTCACCGCGGCGTCGGCGATCCACCATTGGATCGCTTGTCGGTCGGCCAGACGATGGCCGAATGTCACCCGTTGCTTGGCGTGTTCCACCATCATATCGAGCGCCCGGCGAGACATGCCGACGCACCACGCGCCGATCTGCAGGCGGCGGACAGTGAGGCGGAGTTGCATGGGGGCGTAGCCTTTGCCCTCGACGCCAAGAAGTTGGCTAGCGGGGATGCGACAATCCTCGAAGACCAGTTCGTAGGTGCGCTGACCGCCGAGCATGGGGATTTCGCGCTCGATGATGAAGCCCTTGGTGCCGCGCTCGACGATGAACGCGGTGACGCCGTCGGCGCGTTTGCCCTCGCCGGTACGAGCCATGACGATGAGGAAGTCGGCCTGCGGCACGCGGCTGACCCAGATTTTTCTGCCGTTGATGATCCAGTCGGTGCCATCCCTGACCGCGCGGGTGGTCATGCCGGCGGGGTCGCCGCCCGCTCCGGGTTCGGAGATGGCGATGGCTGAGTGGGCGTCGCCACGAGCGTACGGGTCGAGATACTTGCGGCGCTGTTCGTCGTTCGCGACGGCGATTAGCATGTGCAGGTTGGGACTGTCGGGCGGGAAGGTGAAGGGGACGCAGGTGCGGCCTTGTTCCTCATGAACGCCGATAAGCGCGGAATAGGGCAGGTTGGCGCCGCCGTACTCTTCTGGCACGTCCAGGCCCCAGAGGCCGAGTTCTTTGCACTTGTTCAGGAGGTGGCGCTCCTCGTCGGGCGCCAAGCCCGAGGACTGTCCGGACATTTCCCGGGCGAGGACATTTTTCTCCAGTGGGATGACGTCACGGTCGATGAACTTCGCGACCAGATCCTGCAGCATCCGGTGCTCTTCGGGCAGTTCGAACATCTAGGCTCTTCCTGGTTGATAGGTGCGCTGCTTCGGGCGACGATCGCACGATCTGGGGGGCGCGTCACGGCTGCACCCCATCGGCGCGTGGGATCCGAGACTTCTCGAAACTCCGAGGGTTACGAGGCCACCGCCAGGCGCACGACCCACCCTGTGCGAGGGGCATTTCGAACCCTACCTGCGCAAAAGAAACCCTGAATAAATCATTGCCGTTATGACTATCCTCGGTTGGTGAGGCGAAAGGGTTCACCACCGGCGGCGGCCACTCGCCGATGGTGAAGGGGGACAGATCGAGATGTTGCCGGTCGCGAGGACCGGGTTAGAGTTTTGATCGCCCCTGCTGTTCCTTCAGGCTCGAACGGATACTCGGGTGTTCGGATGCCCCGGATGACAAGCATGGGACGGAAAAAAAGATGAGCAATCTACAATTCCCCGCGGCGGATGAGGTCATCATAGACGTCGCTCTTGACTGCACTGAAGCAAAGCGACGCCAAGGCCGCGTCAGGCGGGGTCCGCGTCAAGACATAGTGCCGCCCAACTTTGGTTAGATACCCCTATATCGACACTGAAGACGTGTAGTCATCGTCTGCATATACCCTAAGATGAATGTAATTGGGGAAATACCCTGACGGCTGAGTTGTATTCTTTTTCGCAGCAACGCTGCTTGCTCGCCCTCGCATTTCCACCTTTCAGTCAAGGGCCAGCAACGGCTAGCTCTCGAAAGGCGACAGCATTATCATTATCCTTAGGGCCCGTCAGGGATCAACCGCTCGGTCTGAGCGATTGGACGGCTTGATAGTGTAGTTCCATTCGCCGCGAAAATCTGCCCGGACGATGTTTATGGCGGCCAGTTGTTCGTCCGAGACGACGATGCCTTTGGGATACTGGTTGTCGTCGAGTTCGCCGATCACCTTCAGGCCGGTCTTGGTCGTGGTGGCTCCGATTAGATCGATGATGACCTGATAGCTGACCAGCGGCTTGGCACGCCAGTTCATGGTGATGAACGAAAACAGCCGATGCTCGATCTTGTTCCACTTGCTGGTTCCGGGCGGCAGGTGGTGGACCGTGATGTCAATATCCAGTTGGCTAGCCAGCTTTTGCAATTCGAGCTTCCACAGCCGCACGCGCGATCCGTTGCTGCCGCCCCCGTCGCAGGTGATCGTCAGGCGCTTGGCCGCGGGATAGCGCTTGCAGCCGATGTCCTGCCACCAGCGGCGGATCGACTGTACGGCAAACGCGGCGGTGTCATGGTTCATCCCAACACTGACCCAACCAGCGTTGGCGGCAAGGTCGTAGATACCGTATGGCACCGCCCGACCCAGTTCCTTGATCAGAAAATCATGCACGCGAACCGCTTCGGGTTCGCCTTGCGGACGCCATTCCCGGCCGGCGTTTTTGAAGTCTCCAACCAGTTCTTTCTTCTTCGTATCCACTGAAATCACCGGCTGCTGCGCCGCCAACGCCGTCGTCACGCTCTGATTGATATGGCTAAACTGCGCGTCCCGGTCGGGATGATCGCCACCCTCATTGGTCTTGCTGTTGGCTTGCAGACTGAACTTCTGCGCTTTTAACAATTCACCCACCACGGTGCGACTGACCCGATGCCCACGCGCCACAAGCTCCGCCCGCCAACTGCCGCAGGCTCTTGCAGGTCCAGCGCAACGGCGACATCGGATCGCCCCTGGCGCCGGGTTCGACCAGCGCCATCAGTTCGCGCAATAGGTCAGGGTTACTGACGACCAGTGGCTTGCGTCCGCCCCCCGCACGTCGCACCCGGCCTGCCAACAGACCACCTGCCTCAGCCAGGTCTTTCAGGCCGCGCCCGATCGTGCTGACCGCGATGCCGGTCGCTCCCGAGACGGCAACGATCCCCCCGTAGCCCGCCGCTGCGGCTTCGGTGGCGGCAAACAACCGTCGTTCTCGCTCGTTGAGGTGCGGCGACAAGGCGGTAAATCGGTCACGAATCGGGGCTGGATCGATCATCCACGAACATTATCGTTCGCCGCCTCTGTCGAGAATCCCGGCTCTAAAGGTCAGCCGACGCGAGTCGGTTGTTCCCGGACAGGCCCTAAGTGTCCGTCCGGGAACTTTCCGAATCGTTAGAGTCGGTTAGCACAGGGGGCTTGAACCCATTGACTCTGCTGTGATTCGATGACGGCATCAATTCGTGGCGGGCATGATGTGGACAACTGAGAACCGTCCTCGGTACAACCGGGACAAGCTGCGCTATCCGAGCGACCTGACCGACGAGGAATGGGGGCACTTGGAGCACCTGATCCCGCCAGCCAAGCGTGGTGGGCGCCGACGCGAGATCGATGAACGCGAGGTGGTGAATGGCCTTTTTGTACGTTCTGAGCACGGGGTGTCAGTGGCGCTATATCCCCCGGGACTTGCCGCCGCGAAGCACCTTGTTCGACTACTTCCAACGCTGGGAGTACGACGGGACGCTGTTGAGAATTCACTATGAGCTTTACCAGAAGTGCCGCGAGCTGCTCGATCGGCAAGCGAGCCCGACCGCCTGCGTCATCGACAGCCAGAGCGTTAAAAGCGCCGAAAAAGGCGGCGCACACATCGACCCTTCGGGTTATGATGCGGGCAAGAAGATCAACGGCAAGAAGCGGCATATCGTGGTGGATACCGAGGGCTTGCTGATGCATGCGGTGGTCCATCCGGCCGACGTTCAGGAACGCGATGGCGGGATACTGGTTCTGGCGAGCCTGTTCGGGCTGTAACCGTTTCTGAAAACCCTATTCGCCGACGGCGGTTACCAGGGGCCGAAATTCCGCGCGGAACTCGCCAAGCTGTTGCCTGGGTTGGCCGTTGAAATAGTCAAACGTTCGGATACGGCCCAGGGCTTTCAGGTTCTGCCCAGGCGCTGGGTAGTCGAACGCACCTTCGCCTGGCTTAACCGGTGCCGTCGATTGGCCAAGGATTTTGAGAACCGGAGCCGTAATGCCCTCGCATTCATCAGATTGGCTTCCATCCGGCTGATGCTGAGAAAGCTCAGCAATTCGAATGGATAGTTTCCGGACAGACTCTAAGGTATAGGAGGCGCTTCTATCGCCTATCCGTCACGCTGCCAGCCTGGGCGACGCACCCGTCCCCGCCGGCGGCTCGGTATTACCGACAGCCGCGAGCGGTATCTTGCCTGACCTGACAGCGTAGGAGGATCAGCCGGTCACGGCCCCAGCCGCCTTGGCGCCCGGAACGTCCAGCAGACGCCCGCTGTGGACGTCATACACGTAGCCGTGGATCGGGATGCGCCTCGGCACCAGCGGATGCGCTCGAATACGTCTCACATCCTCTACCACGCTCGCGTTCAGGTCAGTAAAGCTGTGCCACTTGATGTAGCGGCCCTCGTGAGAGCCCGGCCCGCGGCCGTGGTCGTGCCAGCCCTGAGTGTCGATGCTGGCCGTCTCAAGGCTGTTTTCCAACAGGCTGCCGATCACCTGGTCGTCAAACAACTGCATCCCGCAATCGGTATGGTGGATGACGAACCACTCATTCGTGCCCAGCAGTTTGTACGAAATCACAAGCGAGCGGATGGCATCATCCGTGGCGCGTCCGCCGGCGTTACGGATCACATGTGCGTCGCCCTCGACCAGACCCGCGTATTTCGCGGGGTCAAGCCGTGCGTCCATGCACGTCAGGATGGCAAAGTGCCGTGCCGGCGGCAGCGGCAGCTTGCCCTTCGCGCCGAAATTGCCGGCATAGCGGTTGTTGGCATCCAGAACCTCGGCAAGCACGTCGGCCATCACGATCTCCTATTTGATATTTGGTTGCGACGCACCCAGATCGCCAATTGCTCTCCGACGTCGTTAGTCGAAGACCGAACATTGTCAACGTGGTGATGACCGCACCTGGCCCGCCGGGAGGTGAGGAACAGACAGACTTTGTGCGTCGCGATAGTACAGGGTGCGCGGTGTCCGAGCCAGGGCGGGCATCGCGAACGCCGGAAGCGATGCTGACGCCTATGCAGGACATTGTCCCGTGGCGGTGGCTGGCGTCAATTGGGTGGGTCATAACGTTATTCTCTGAACAATCCCGCGTTGGTGTATCCACCTCTAGACATGCGACTCCGCCTTAAATACCTGTCAAGCACGCACATTACAAGAAGGAAGAGACGAGCCATGAGATCACGGGGATCTCGTCGGCGCGTTAGACACCTATTAGAATTAGATCCACCAGGTATTTTTCCTAAAAAACACCCTTAGTATAGGAAAGATCTGCAATTCACTATAAATCTTTGTGCCGCGGTTTACATCCGTCCTCAATACGCATAATGTTGCTGCGGTCCCTTGGGGATAGCGGATCTCCATGGCCTCGGTGGAACGGTCCTTAATCAGTCATCACAAGGGGTCTGGATGGCATTCTCGATCACTGGAATCTCAGGTAGCGTCCGACGCCCCTCTCGAACGTCCACACTCGTAAGGACGCTTCTGGCCACCGTCGATCGACGCCTCGACCCCGAGCTGGGACCGACAAGCGCGGGCGAGGGTTACGCCAGCGGCGGACCGCCAAAGCCGGGAACAAGTATCGATAGATTTGAAACAAGGCTAACTCTTGTCGAAATGGCCGATGCGGCGCCGGTGATTTTTTCCAGCCTGACCCGCGCCCAAACAAGCGCTGCCAGCGAGGCGATCGTTCGGTCTGTCGAGGCTGCTGACGCGTTGATCGTTGCTACACCAGTCTACCGCGGCTCTTACACTGGCGCGCTCAAACATCTGTTCGATTTGGTCGACCATCGGGCGCTCGCCGGCAAGCCGGTCATACTCGCAGCGACCGGCAACGGCCATGTGCATGGTCTCGTAACGGAACATCAGCTTCGCCCACTGCTAAGCTTTTTCGGCGCGCTTACGGCTCCGACCGCAATCTACGCCAGCGAGGCTGATTTTGACGAATATACGTTGACCAGCGCAGTGGTCTTCGAGCGGATCGAACGCGCCGCGGACGAGATTGCCAGGCTCATCGCCGGCCCTCCTACGTCTGCCAGACTATCGGCTACCGACCGCCACCCCGTCGCGGCGACTCTCTGACCGAAAGTTCACTCTCAAAGGAACGCCTGCCATGTCCGACACGCTCTACGATCGCGATCCGATCAAGTTCGCTTACTGGGTGCCCAACGTATCCGGCGGCCTCGTCATTTCTGATATCGAGCAGCGCACCGACTGGTCGATCGACTATAACCGCAAGCTGGCACAAATCGCCGAACGCAGCGGTTTTGACTACGCGCTCAGCCAGATCCGATTCACCGCCGGCTACGGTGCCGAATACCAGCATGAGTCCGTATCGTTCAGCCACGCACTGCTGGCAGCGACCACCACCCTCAAAGTTATTGCCGCCATTCTGCCGGGACCTTGGACGCCCGCGCTTGCCGCCAAGCAGATAGCGACGATCAACCATCTCACCGGCGGCCGGGTCGCCGTCAACCTCGTCTCCGGCTGGTTCCGCGGTGAATTCCTTGCGATCGGCGAGCCATGGCTCGACCACGACGAGCGTTATCGCCGGTCGGAGGAATTCATCAGGGCGCTGCGGGGTATTTGGACTCAGGACAACTTCAACCTGCGGGGCGACTTCTATCGCTTTACTGACTATAACCTGAAACCGAAGCCGATCGACCCGTTGCCGGAGATTTTCCAGGGCGGCTCTTCCAACGCCGCCCGGACCATGGCCTCACGGGTCTCCGATTGGTATTTCACTAACGGCAACACGCCCGAGGAGATCCGCAAGCAGGTTGCCGATCTCCAGACCAAGGCCGCTGCTAACCGCCACCGTGTTCGGGTGGGCGTGAACGCCTTCGCTATCGCCCGCGAGACCGAGGCAGAAGCCCGTGAGGTCCTTGCCGAGATCATCGAGAAAGCCAACCCAGAGGCCGTCAACGCGTTCGGCCACGAGGTCAAGAACGCGGGTCTGGCGTCTCCTGAAAAAGAGGGTAACTGGGCCAAATCGTCATTCAACGATCTTGTGCAGTATAATGATGGCTTCCGCTCAAACCTGATAGGAACCCCTCGGCAAATAGCCGAACGCATCCTGGCACTCAAACACGCGGGCGCCGACCTGATCCTGCTCGGATTCCTGCATTTCCAGGAGGAAGTCGAACAGTTCGGCCGAGAGGTCATCCCGCTGGTTCGCGAACTGGAAGCGCAGCAGGCCAGATCGCGCATTGCGGCTGAGTGATGTCCGTGTCCTATCCGGAACAAAGGGCGTCATGAACGACCTCTCTGCGGCTGTCGATCCCGCGCCGGTGGTTGCACGTGATTGGGTCGAGGATCCGATCAGCGCGAGGCCAAAGGGGGGCTCCCATGCCCTCGCGCTGCAAGGGATCACGCTGTCCTTCGGCGGCGTGACTGCCCTGTTAGACGTGGACCTTGCGGTGGCGGTGGGCGAAATCCGCGCGATCATCGGGCCAAATGGGGCGGGAAAAAGCTCGATCGTCAACATCATCAGCGGCGTCTACCGGCCGGATTGCGGGAAGGTTTGGATTGGCGGACAGATGTTCGCGACAGTCCCAACCGACGATCTCGCCCGGCTCGGGGTGGCCCGGACCTTTCAGAACCTGGCGCTGTTTAAAGGCCTGACAGTCCGGGAGAACGTCATTGTCGGGCGTGCCGCCACCATTCGATCCAGCCTCGTCGAACAACTACTCGGCGTCGGTCGCGTGCGGGCCGAGGAGGAAGAGATCCGCGCCCACGCGAGCGACGCGATCGAACTGCTGCATCTGTCGGCGGTTGCCGACCAGCCGGTCGCGACCCTGCCATACGGTCTGCAGAAGCGCGTCGAACTAGCGCGTGCGCTGGCAGCTCGCCCACGCCTGATTCTGCTCGATGAGCCCATGGCCGGCATGGCCCCGAGCGACAAGCAGGATA
Source organism: uncultured Alphaproteobacteria bacterium (assembly GCA_963772355.1). Taxonomy (GTDB): domain Bacteria; phylum Pseudomonadota; class Alphaproteobacteria; order Acetobacterales; family Acetobacteraceae; genus Rhodopila. The sequence goes on from CAVYXX010000073.1 coordinate 44,838, forward strand.
TGGTTCGCTTCATCCGCGCCGCTCGCGACGAATACGGAACGACGGTCGTGCTGATCGAGCACGACATCGGAGTGGTCATGGGCCTGTCCGACCGTGTTGCCGTGCTCGACTACGGACGCAAGATCGCCGACGGCACGCCCGCCGAAGTCCGCTCGGATCAGACGGTGATAGACGCCTATCTCGGCATCGCCCACGAACACGATGGAAATGGCTTCGATGCCGAGGACCCCGACCATGGGTGACTTCGACTATCAGTTTCTGATCGAGGTGCTGGTCGGTGGCCTGCTCTCCGGCGTCATGTACAGCCTGGTCGCGATCGGCTTCGTGCTGGTCTACAAAACATCCGGCGTGCTCAACTTCGCGCAGGGCTCGATGCTGCTGTTCGCGGCATTGACCTTCGTCAGCCTGATTGAGCGTCACGTGCCGTTTGTACTTGCGCTCGCCGTAACGTTTGCGGCGATGGTGCTGCTTGGGATCGCGATCGAGCGACTGGTGCTGCGTCCACTCGTCAACAAGCCGCCGATCACCCTGTTCATGGCGACCCTTGGCCTCGCCTACATTATCGAGGGCGCAGCGCAACTCATGTGGGGCACGCAGGTCCACGGCCTCGATCTCGGCATCGAGGATGTGCCGTTCGAGGTCGGCGGCGTGCTCATCTCGAAGTTCGATCTGTTCGCCGCCGGCGTCGCCGCCACCATGGTCGCGGTGCTGACTGCGTTCTTCCAGTACACCCGTGCCGGCCTCAGCTTCCGGGCGGTCGCCGACGACCAGTTTTCGGCGCTGGCGGTGGGACTGCGACTGTCACGCACCTGGGCCATCGTCTGGAGTGCCGCGGGCTTCGTCGCCCTGGTCGCCGGCTTGCTATGGGGCTCGCGATCGGGTGTGCAGTTCTCCTTGTCACTCGCGGTCCTGAAGGCGCTCCCGGTGCTGGTGCTCGGCGGATTCGATTCCATCCCAGGCGCGATCATCGGAGGACTTCTCGTCGGCGCGACGGAGAAGCTGGCCGAGGTCTATATCGGCCCATTCGTCGGTGGCGGGATTGAGACCTGGTTCGCCTACGCCGCCGCATTGGCGTTCCTGCTGGTACGGCCATCGGGGCTGTTCGGCCAGACCCAAGTCGAGAGGGTCTGAGGCGATGTCATCCACCACCGCCGCATTTTTCTCCTTGTCTGGGCAGCGGAAGTTACCCGCCTGGATCGAGCCAGTCGCGGTGCTGGTCGTTGCCTATGCCGTTATCCCCATCATCGGTTCGTCATATTTGTTCGAGGCCATTCTCCTGCCGTTCCTCGCGCTGTCGTTGGCGGCGCTCGGCCTGAATGTGCTGACGGGCTACACGGGTCAGGTTTCGCTGGGATCAGCGGCATTCCTGGCGATCGGCGCGTTCGGTGCCTACAACCTCGACCTGCGGATCCCCGGCCTGCCTCTGCTCGCGACGATCGTTCTGGCCGGGCTGATTGCGGCGGCGGGGGGGTTGGTATTCGGCCTTCCAAGCTTGCGCCTGCGAGGTTTCTATCTCGCGGTCTCCACCTTGGCGACACAGTTCTTCGTCCAGTGGCTGTTGACGAACTTCTCGTGGTTCTCCAACGGCAGCAACTCGGGCGTCATCGACGCTCCGGAACTACGCGCATTTGGGATTACATTCTCGACTTCACTTGGACGCTATTACTTCTCGCTCACGATCGTGACGGTCCTGACGTTCCTGACCTGGCGGCTGGTGCGATCGGCCACCGGCCGCCATTTCATCGCCGTCCGCGATAACGAGACGGCGGCGCGCATCATCGGCGTGCCGGTATTCAAGACCAAACTGCTCGCGGCTGCCATTTCGTCCTTCATCATCGGCGTGGCCGGCGTACTTTGGGCGTTCACATACCTGCGGACAGTGGAACCCGCGGGCTTCAACCTGGATCGTTCCTTTCAGATCCTGTTCATTATCATTATTGGTGGGCTGGCCTCGATCCGCGGTGCCTTTCTGGGAGCGGCGTTGATCGTCGTCTTTCCGCTTCTACTATCGCGACTTGGCGCCTTCCTGCTCGGCGACACTTTCAACTCGGGTGTCCTCGACATGACCCAACGCATCGTCCTGGGCGCACTGATCATCCTGTTTCTGATCGCCGAACCCGACGGGCTGTCGTCGCTCTGGAACCGCATCACCGCTCGCGCAAGCCGAACCGTCTGACTTTATCCCGGTGTCTCGCATGGGACACAAACCCAAGGAGTCCAAGATTGTGCGCCTGACTTCTCTTCTCCGACCAGCGGCTATCGCGCTTGCTGTAGCCTGCGCCGCACCCATAGCCGCCGCGCAGGCCGACGAGCAGTATTTCCCGCTGCAGAGCTATCGCGTGGGGCCTTACGCGGCCGGCGGAACCGGGTTCTTCGGCGGGTTCATCGACTACCTGAACCTGATCAACACCCGCGACGGCGGCGTCAATGGCGTCAAACTGACCTGGAGCGAGTGCGAGACACAATACGAAGTTGAACGCGGCGTCGAATGCTACGAACGGCAGAAGAGCCATCCCGATGTGGCCGCTTGGAACCCGCTGTCTGTCGGCATCGCCTACGCCATGATTGACAGGATCACGCAGGACAAGGTGCCGCTGATCACGGTCAACCATGGCCGCACGGATTCAACCGATGGCCGCGTGTTTCCTTACGTCTTCCCATTACTGCTGAACCCGTACAGCGAATCCTCGGGCATCATCAACTACATCTCATCGAAACTTGGCAGCCCGGAAGCGCTAAAGGGCAAGAAGATCGTGGTACTCTATCACGGCTCTCCATACGGTAAGGAAACAATTCCGATCTACGAACTGCTGTCAAAGAAGTTCGGCTTCGAGGTGCAGCAGATCGAGGTTCCGCATCCCGGTAACGAACAGCAATCACAGTGGCTGACGATCCGCCGTGCAAAGCCCGACTACGTCGTGCTGCGCGGCTGGGGCGTGATGAACCCGGTGGCGATCAAGACCGCGGTCAAAGTTGGCTACCCGGTTGACCACATTATCGGCAACGTCTGGTCCAATTCCGAGGAGGATGTGATCCCCGCCGGTGACGCGGCAATCGGCTACACCGCCATCACCACCCAAGCATCCGGCAACCAGTACCCAGTGTTGCAGGAGATCATCAAGACCGTCTACGCCACCGGCAAGGGCAACCTGGACGACAAGAATCGCATTGGCTCGGTTTACCACAACCTCGGCATCGTCAACGGCATCCTCAACGTAGAAGCAGTCCGTATCGCGCAAGAAAAGTTCGGCCATCACATGCTGACCGGCGACGAAGTCCGCTGGGGGTTCGAGCATCTGCAACTCGATCCCGCCCGCGTCGAGGCGCTCGGTGCAAAGAACCTGTTCCATTCGATCAACGTGACCTGGGAGAACCACGAGGGCGACGGCTACGTGACGTTCCAGAAATGGGACGGCAAGAAGTGGAATGTCGTCTCCGACTGGATCGCGCCCGACTGGAAATTGCTCCGCCCGATCATCGAGCAGTCGGCTGCGACCTACGCACAGCAGAAGGGGATCAAGGTCCGGACTGCCAGTGATGTCGACGCCGTCACCAACTGAAACGCAGGCAGGAGGGCGGGCCATACGCTCTCCCTCCCACCTCCATCGGGGATAATCATGACCGAGCCAGATGTGCTGCTGAAGATGGAACGGGTCGAGGCGACCTATAGCGGCACGATTGTGGCGCTGCACGACGTGAGCCTGACAGTCAGCCGCGGCGAGATCGTTGCAGTTCTCGGCGCCAACGGTGCCGGCAAGACGACCACGCTGAAGGCTGTCTCCAACCTGCTGCCCGCCGAACGAGGGCGCGTCACCGGCGGGACGATTGTGTTCGATAGTGTGAGCACACCCAGCGCGCGTCCGGGTGACCTCGTGCGCCGCGGCCTTGTGCCAGTGCTGGAGGGGCGGCGGGTGTTTCGCTCCCTGAGCGTCGAGGAAAACCTGATCACCGGCGGTATCGCACGCAACTCTTCAAGGGCGGAACTGGTCGACGATCTGGGGCGCATCTACGCGCTGTTTCCCCGCCTGCGAGAGAAGCGGCGGCTACTCGCGGGTCTTACCTCCGGCGGCGAGCAGCAGATGACGGCGATCGGCCGAGCGCTGATGGCCCGTCCGAGATTGTTGGTGCTGGACGAGCCTTCGATGGGCCTCGCGCCGCTCGTGGCGAGGATCATATTCCGTGCGCTGGTGCGGCTCAACCGTGAGGAAGGCCTGTCGGTCCTCGTCTCGGAGCAGAATTCCGCTGTGGCGCTGAGCCACGCCCACCGCGCCGTCGTGCTGGAGAACGGTGTAACCGTCCTGTCCGGCACCGCCAACGAGCTGCGCCGGCGCGACGATATCAAGTCGTTCTATCTCGGTGAGGCGGCGCCGCACGCCGCATAGCCTGACAATACCAGGGAGTATCCCGCTATGGATCTCGTTACTACACAGGAAAAATCCCGAGGCGTCCCGGCCGTTCCGCGCCCTCCGGAGCCCGCCCACATCATCCGCGACGATGCAGAGGCGATCGCGGTGGCGAAGCGGCTCGCAGCTTCGTTCGAGAAGGATGCTGCAATACGTGACCGCGACCGAATTTGGCCAGTGGCCGAACTCGATGCATTCTCGCAGAGTGGGCTTTGGTCGATCAACGTCCCGCGCGGCTTCGGCGGTCCCGAAGTTTCGTATGCCACGCTCAGCAAGGTGGTCGAGATCATTTCGGCGGCCAATTCCTCAATCGGTCAGATCGCACAAAACCATCTCGGCGTTGTCGCCGCGATCCGGACTGTCTCCGACGCCGCTCAACAGAAACTGCTATTCGCCGAAGTTCTGCGTGGCGTGCGCTTTGGAAACGCATTCTCCGAATTTGGATCCAAACGCGCGGCCGACTTCGAGACGAGGTTCACCGATGCCGGCGACCACGTGATCGTGCGCGGACGCAAGTTCTATGCGACCGGTGCATTGCTCGCGCATCTGGTACCGATCGTTGCACTCGATGACCAGGGCCGGGCATGGTATGCGATCGCCGAGCGGGATGCTCCGGGTTTGACGGTCACTGACGACTGGTCATCGTTTGGTCAACGCACAACGCTGTCGGGTACTGTAGTGATCGATGATGTCAAGGTGCCCAAAACGCATTTGGTGCCTGGCTACAAGGGATACGACCACCCGACCGCCGACGGTGCGATCTTCCAGATCATTCAGGTCGCCGTCGACACTGGGATTGCGCAGGCGGCGCTCGATGAGACGGTGCGGTTTGTGCGCACCAAGAGCCGGGCGTGGGTCGATAGCGGGCTGGATCACGCCTGGGAGGACCCGTACACCATCCAGGCAGTGGGCGACCTGACGATACGGTTGCACGCTGCGCAGGCGCTGTTGGAGAAGGCCGGCTTTGCGATCGATGCAGCAGTAGCCGATCCGAACGCTGAAACAGTCGCGTACGCGCAGATCGTCACGGCCGAGGCGAAGGTGCTCTCGACCGAGATCGCTATCGCTGCAACCAACAAGCTGTTTGAACTTGCCGGGACGCGGTCGACCCTCGCTGAACACAACCTTGACCGACACTGGCGAAATGCGCGTACCCATACGTTGCACGATCCGGTACGCTGGAAATATGCAATCATCGGAAACTATGCTTTGAACGCCGTCAATCCGCCGCTGCACGCCTGGAGCTAAGTTGACTGAGCGGATTTCATCGGCTTGGGGCAGGATTTAGACCCTGCGGCATGTCAGCCGGCCGCCTCAGACTTTAGCTAAAGGGGCAGGAGGCGGAACAGCCCTGCCGAATGTCCGGCTACAACGTCATGATGATGGTCGCGGTTGTGCGAACAGCCACGGTCACCGCTTGCCGGTCGGGACGTGGTTGAACGGCTTGTTCTTGTCTACACGAATGTCAGGCGGCAGGCCCAAAACGCGCTCGGCGATGATATTACGAAGTATCTCATCCGATCCCCCGGCAATGCGTCCACTCGGCGACGATAGCAGCGCCGCCTGGAACATCCCGTGAGCCTCCGTCAGATCATCGTCGATCATCAAACCGCCCGCGCCCATCAGATCGATCCCGTAACTGGCAATATCCTGCAACTTGGACGCGTTCACCAGTTTGTGGATGGAGTTCTCCGGGCCGGGCGTCTCGCCTTTCGACAGAGCGGTCATGGTGCGGAACCGGGTGAATTTCAGACCCTGAGCACGTGCGTGCCACTCTGCGATGCGTTCGCGAACGGCGGCATTCTGCAGCGCCGGCTTGCCGTCGACCTTGAGCTTCCGGCTGAGTTCGATCAGATCATCGACATCAGGCCGCTGCACGTCGCCCACCGCCAGCCGCTCGTTCATCAGCGTTGTCAGCGAGACCTTCCAGCCTTGCCCGACGGCGCCGAGACGTTGGGTATCCGGCACGCGGACGTCGGTGAAGAACACTTCGTTGAAGTGTCGCGGGCCGGACATCTGGTGGATCGGGCGAACCTCGATGCCGGGGGACTTCATATCCAGGAAAAAGAACGTAAGACCTTCATGCTTCGGCACATTGGGATCGGTGCGCACAACGATGATGCCGAAATCCGACAGGTGCGCGCCGGAGGTCCAGATTTTCTGCCCATTGATGATCCAGTCATCGCCGTCGCGTTCGGCGCGGGTGCGCAACGCCGCCAGATCCGACCCACCGGCGGGTTCGCTGAAAAGCTGGCACCAGACCTCCTTCCCATGCAGCGCCGGACGCACGTAGCGGTCTAGTTGTTCCGGCTTCGCATAGGCCATCATTGTCGGGATGCACATACCCAGGCCAATCTCATACAGGCCGCGGGGACGACAAAATCGTCTTCTTCCTGATTATAGATAACCTGCAGGATGGGCGAGGCCTCTTTGCCGCCGAACCGTTTCGGCCAGGTTAGGCCCGCGAAACCGGCCTCGGCCTTCTTCGCCTGCCATTCCTTGCAGCGCCGGACGGCCTCGGCGTCGACGCCGCTTTGCCGCAGCACTGGCTTCGCACTTGCCTTCAGTTCGGCATTGGCGCTGAGAAACGCGCGTGCCTGGGCGCGGAATGCGGTTTCTTCCGGCGTATCGTTGAAGTCCATGGCGCGATCTCCCCTAGGCTGCGTTGCGGGTTTCGAGCAGGTCGACCAAGCGGTCCTTCCAGAACGGTGCCGATCCGATCGCCAGCCCGAGCTGTTTCGATCGCCGGTAGAACAGGTGGCAGTCAACTGCCCAGGTGAAGCCGATGCCGCCATGCGTCTGGATATTTTCCTTCGACGCCAGATCGAACGCTTCGGTGGCGGACACCCGGGCCGTTGCCGCGGCCAGCGCCAGATCGGTCTCGTCGGCTCCAAGCGCCCATGCGCCGTAGTACGCATTTGAACGCGCCAACTCCAGAGCCACGTACATGTCCGCCAGCTTGTGCTTGATCGCCTGGAACGATCCAATCGGCCGGCCAAAGGCGAACCGTTCCTGGGCATACTCGCGCGCCATCTGCAGGCAGGCATCGGCGCCCCCCACCTGCTCGAACGCAAACAGGATCGCCGCCCGGTCCAGCACTCGCTGCACCGCACCCCAGCCGCCGGATCCCAGTTTCTGCACGGGCATGGAATTGAATTCCAGGCGGGCGTGGTTGCGGGTGGGATCCAGTGTTTTCAGGTCGCGCCGGCGGACGTCGGACAGCTCGGCGAGAAACAGGCCGGGCTGGCGGTGTTCGTCGCAGGCGACCACGACGGCGAAATCGGCGATGCCACCGTCCGCCACGGGCCATTTTGCCCCGGTCAGACGACCGCCGACGACGCGGGCGTGGATCGAGGAGGGTTCGGGATTGCCGTTGCCCTCGGACAGCGCAAGGGATCCAATCAACGATCCATCAGCCAGCTTCGGCAACCACTCCCGCCGCTGCGCATCCGATCCGGCTGTCAGTATCGCCTCGGCGGCCAGATAGGCAGTCGAACCGAACGGCACCGGCGCAACCGCTCGGCCCATTTCTTCGGCCAGCACGCACAAGCCTTCATAACCCAGGCCGGCGCCACCGAATTCTTCCGGAAGCGCGGCGCCGATCCAGCCCATCCCAGCAATCGCGCGCCACAGGTCAGCGGCATACCGCTCCTGGCCGTCCAGCGATCGTCGCACGACCGGGGAGTGCATTGTTCCGACAGGAACCGCCTAGCTTGGTCGCGGAGCTGTTTGAGATCGTCCGAGAAGTCGAAGTTCATGGTCTTTTCCCCCTTCGCGCAAGTTGCCAGCCGGGATGACCGATGTGAAGTCGGCGTTGGGTGCTTACGGGCAACCGCGCGATCTTCTACACGGGGAGCAATCTGCGGTGCGGTTGTTCCGGCAGGACCACCTCGATCGGATCGCCGGCACGGACCTCGCCGTCGGTCAGGACAACCGCCATGACGCCGGCTTTCCGGATCAGGTTCCCCTCTGTATCGCGGTCAAGCATCGCGGCCATCAATCCGGACTTGAAGCGATTGAGCTGGATGCAAGGGTTGCGCAGGCCAGTAACCCTTATCTCGGCCGTGACGCCAATCCGCAGGACCGTGTCCGTGGGCAGGTCCAGCAGATCAAGGCCGCGCGTCAGGATGTTCTCGCCGATATCGCCCGGGACCTATCACGAAACCTTGTGGCTCAAGCTCTTCTAGCAACTCACGATGCAGTAGATGGACTTGGCGCAGGTTCGGCTGTGTGGGATCGCGCGCGACACGCGACCGGTGCTTTACCGTCGTGCCGAGATGCGCATCGCCTTCGACGCCGAGGCCGGCCAGCAGGCGGATCCGCATCCTGGGCTGCTTGCTGAACCGGTGCGTGCCGGCTTGACTGACGGCTTCGACGTTACCCGGCATCAATCCTTCCGATCAGTCCTCGAATGCTCCTAGCCTCTACTTCGGCGCGATCGCGCAGGTGTGGTCCTGCAATTCCTCGCCGGACCCGCGATCGCCGGCGGCTATGTCGGCATGATCGTCCAGCAGAATGAAACCGCTGTTATTGTCCGGGAACGTCGCCCCGACCGCGACCAGGGTGTGCATCCCCATGTCTGCTAATGCTTTCGGATCGGCATCCGCCAGCAAATGGAAGGGATCGACCCCGTCGAGCGTCGGCTGATCGATCCGGATGGCCCGATAGAGATGCCCGGCAAGCGGCGTCGGCAATGCTGCCCAGACGGTCGTGATTTTGTCGAGGTTAGCGGCCAAGATATCGTGAATGTCGGAACGGATGCAGTCGACATGGATGTGCAATTGATCCTGAGTGCGGCCTTTCACGGAGTTTATCGCCAACGACAGCGCATCCCGTGGCAGGGGTGTGTGAAGGCGCTGTTCAACAAATGACCGAGCCTGCCACGCAGCTTCCCAGTAATTTGTTTCGCCTGGCGCCAACAGCAGCGGATCCTCAATCCCGCCGATCCGAGCCGTCGGGATCAGCAGGAATTGGGCGATTCCATTTTTATCCTTAAGGACAGCGAAACCCTTTTCGACTCCGTTGGCAATATCTACGGCGGCACACGGCGAGGGGCTGTGTTCGCTCTCTTCGTGCGGCACGCACTGGCCGTTGACGATTTTCCACAACGCGGAGGGATCGGCGGCGCGTCCGCTGATCGGGGCAAGCAACAGCGCAAGCAGCAACACCCCACGCATCAGCCGGCCGCGAGTTCCGACCCCGCCAGCAGTTCGCATAGCTTCGCCATTTCGGTATGATCAGCGTTCGCCCCGAATTTTGCCTGTGCCGAAACGATCATCTCGTTAACCAGCGCGGACAGCGGCGCCGCGGTAGCGGTCTCTCGGCCGACCTGCAGGGCGATGGACAGATCCTTTGCCAGCAATCCCATAGTAAAGCCGGCATCGAACTTTCGCGACAGCACGAATTGCTTGAATTTCTTCTGGGTAGAATTGTTCATGCCGGTGGCCGCGTTCAGGACATCCGTCATGACGGCAGGATCGAGGCCGAAGCGCTGGCCGATCAGCAACGCCTCAATCCCGATCAGGAAGCCGCCGGTGCTGACCAGGTTATTCAAGGCTTTCATGGCCTGACCGGACCCGACCGCGCCCGTCTTCAGTACCGAACTACCCATCGCCGACAGCACCGGCATCGCCCGATCGATGGTTGCCTTGTCGCCACCGACCATGATGGCGAGCTGTCCGGTCTTTGCCCGCGGGACGCCGCCCGACACCGGGGCGTCAATCAGCATGCCGCCCAACGCCGCGACCTGCTCGGCGAGACGTTGCGTGACCGTGGGGACGCCGGAGCTCATTTCGATGATGATGGTGCCGGGTTTCATGCCGGCGAACAGGTTGTCGTCACCGCCGGACAGCACTCGCTCGACGATCACGCTGGTCGGCAGCATGGTGACGATCATGTCGGATCTCTCGGCCAATTGGCGCAACGAGTTCGGGCGCAAACCCGCCGATCTGCTGGACGAAGCTATTCGCAGTATCAAGGCGGGAGTCGTTCACGTTGACGGTGAAGCCGGCTTTGACGAGACAAGCCGCCATCGGCCAGCCCATGTTGCCGACGCCGACGAAGCCGACGGTTTTGGTCATATCCGTTTACCCTTTCGCCGCGTCGACTTCCTTGAAGACCTCGGTGGCAATCTTGAAAGCCTCCAGGCATGCCGGAATGCCGCAATAGGCGCCCACCTGCATCAGGATTTCCTTGATCTCCTCACGCGTCACGCCGTTGGTTAGTGCAGCTTTGAGGTGAAGGCGCAACTCGGCACCCCGGTTTAGCGCGGATAGCATGGTCAGGTTGATCATGCTGCGGGTCTTGCGGTCGATCCCGGGGCGCGTCCAGCACATGCCCCACGCGATCTCGGTGGTCATCTGCTGAAAAGCCGCATTAAAATCGTCGGCGCGCGCCAACGAGGCGTCGACGTAGTCTTTTCCAAGCACTTCGCGGCGGACGGCGAGGCCCTTCTTGAAGAGTTCACTCTGATATTCGGGACGGTTCGGAACTTCGACCATGGTTTGTCTCCTCGGTGATGCGACGGGCGCCGGAACCTAGGCTGCGGACGGTATGGGAGCAAGTTGGGTGCGGGCTCCGGGCTCAGCGGGGATCGCTCAGCCAACCCTTGCTCAATGCGAAGCGGATGACTTCGACCCGATTGCGGAAGCCCAGCTTTTCCATCGCACGTGCTTTGTAGGTATCGACGGATTTCACACCGATGTGCAACGTGTTCGCGATGGACTTGTTGCTGTGGCCAATGGCGGTGAGGCGAAGCACGTCGATCTCCCGCGGGCTGAGATCGGGGGTCGCCGTCACCTCACTATCGGCATGCTGGCGGGTTGTGGCCCTGCCGATCGCGCGCGCGGCAATCGCGGGGTCCAGATAAATACCTCCGCCCGCTACCGCGTAAATGGCGCGATGCAACTCCTCCGTTGCCGATCGCTTCAGGACATACCCGGCGACACCAAGCTCCAGCAGTTGGCGCAAATAGGCCGCGTCCTCGTGCACGGTCAGGATCAGCACGCGGCATTGCGGACAAGCATCTAACAGCCTGGCGGCGACCTCGATGCCGTTAAGCCCGGGCATAGACAGGTCCAATATCGCAACGTCCGGCTTCAGGCCTATGGCAAGCCGGACGGCCGCCAATCCATCCTGGGCCTCGCCCACCAGCTCAAGCCGGTCGTCGGCGAAAAGAAACGACTTTATGCCGTCCAGCACTAAGGGATGGTCGTCGGCCAGGAAAACCCGCAGCGGCGACCCCGGTCGTGCGGTCATTGCTGTGACGTTGGGACCCGGATGAACAGTGTGGTTCCACCACCCGGTGTCGATTTCGACCTCGAGCGATCCGTTCAGCAGAGCGAGGCGCTCACGAATGCCAAGCAGGCCAAGGCGTTTGGCGGGAGCGGAATCGAGACCGGCATCGCCCGTGTTGAAGCCACTGCCGTCGTCGTCGATGATCATCGTGACGAGCCTGTTGTCGGCCCCCAGCACCACACCGACGCGCGACGCTCCGGCATGGCGGACGACGTTGGTCAACGCCTCCTGTAGAACTCGGTATAGGGTTGTCTCGATATCGGGCGACAGGCGTTTGTTGTGCAACGTAAGATGCAGGTCGAACTGAATTGCGGAACGTTCGCTCCAGGTCTCCACAAGATTTTTTATCGCAGTCTGAATGGGAAGATCGTCCAAAGCGGTAGGCCGAATCTCCCAGGCCATCCGATTGATGTCACGCCCACACTCGGCGGCAAGTTTTTTCAGTGCGGCCAAGCGTTCTTGAAAGTCCTCGGTGGCGTTGGCGCGGCCAAGGCCTTCAAGACCAAGTTGCAAGAGCGTCAGCGCCTGACCCAGCGTATCGTGCAGCTCTCGTGCGATTTGCAGACGCTCGGCCTCCTGATCCGAAACGGTTCGGCGCAAAACCTGCGAAAGTTCCGTCTCCACGACTGCGCGCCGCTCTGATTCCTGCTTCAACGCCTCGGCCGTCGCCTGCAACTCCTCCAGGCGCGCATCCAGTTCGATCGTCATTTTTTCTTGCTGCTGCCGTGCCGCCTCGCGTTCGCGAGCGCTCTGGTCGATCCGCCGAAGCACCACCTCCAACAGCGACAGGCGTAAGCGGTGCGCTGCCTCCAACTCGACGGGGAGCCATGGAGACGAATGTAGCCGCACCGTCTCTCGCCACTCCGCGAAGCTGTTGCGGGGCGTTAGATTTACGCGATCCGCTTCGGCATCAGCAGTTGTGAGGGGATTTCCGGCCCAGGATACCATCTGGCTCAATTCCGGACGAAACCAGAGGACATAGTCGCGCGGCGTCCTTGACACGGATAAGGCGAGGAGGCCGGAGGCAGTGTCGGGGAAGCCTCGGGCGAGTGGGTACAACGCCTGCAGACAGTCGGTGTGGAAAATACCCTCTTCGACTGTTGCATCTAGCCAGTTCACCAGCGCTTCAACCTCAGCCGCGGCCGGCGTCGTCCCGCTCGCACTGAGCCGTCCGTCGACCCAAAGCCCGACGCCACCCGCCGGGATCAGGTCCAGCAAGGTCGGGCGGTTTCGGATCAAACTGTCGCTGAGGTCGGCTTGGAGGCTAATCTGTCTGACCAGTTCCTCGTGAATGCGTGCTTTATGCAGTTGTGCTTCCAGATCCGCTTCTATGAGCTTCATATTCAAATGAGAAGACGTCATCTCAGCGAATAATTCGCAGGCTTCGCGCAAACTGTGCGGCAAATAACGCGGGGTGTTGTGGTGACAGGCGATCAGGCCCCAGAGTTGACCGCGCAAGATCAGCGACAATGAGATCGACGCGACCACGCCCATATTAGCGAGGAATTGTCGATGCACTGGGGAGACACTGCGAAGAACACTCTGGCTGAGATCGAGCGGCTGGCCGGTCAGGGGATTGAGTGGCGGCGTGATCACCGCGGGCGCGTAGCGCGCGTCGGGAATGCTACGGATCCAATTAGCTTGGTAGAGCGCTCGCGCCTGCCGCGGGATGTCGGACGCAGGAAAGTTAAGTCCAAGGAATGAGTTAATCCCCGAACCGCGGGCCTCAGCTATCACCGCGCCGCTGCCGTCGGGCCCGAAGCGATAGACCATGACGCGATCGAAGCCTGTCACATCACGAACTTCCGTCGCGATCGCCTCGTAGAGCGCCTGCAGCGAATCAGCGTGCTGCACATGCCGGACCATCCCTTGAACCAGTGCCAGGGCATTTTCGACCGCCGGCATCTGCCGCGGCTCAAGCTCCAGGATCAGCAGCCCGCCACTCAGATGGGCCATTACATCAGTCACTTCGTCTGCCGCCGCCGTCATCTCGAAAGCATGGATCGGACGACGCAAAGAGCGACCGGATTCGAGGAGATCCCGTAAGCGCTGCCGTTGCCAGGGCGGGAAGATGTTCGCCGCGGCGGCACCAAGTAATTCCGGCGCCGATGCACCTAGAAGCCTCGCCGTGTCGCCGCCGGCGTGGACGATATGCAGATCGCGCGGATCAAGCGTCAACAAGGCGCCATGTGGTTGGATCGATCCCGGAGTATGGATCGGCTCGCGATCGCAGTTGGTGAAGTCAACTGCACCAAAGTCTATGGTCTGGTCATTCATGGCGTTCGCATGGCTGAGATGCTTTTCCAGACCCACCGGCTAATGCCGAGACGCCGATTGTTGGGCCACCGTACTACAACTATGTCGGGTTGACCACCTGCGCCAGCGTATGTGATTCAATTCCTGACGACACGCGCACTCAGAAACGGCGCAGGCGTCCAATGTCGGGGAAATGCCGGACATCAGCACGCAATCCCGGTCAAGACACTGACGTCGCGGAGCCGGACCGGCGTGGAATGTTCGCCGTACGACTGCTAGATTTCAAAAAGCATTGATCTGGGTCAAATCTTCGAGGACGGCAGCTATGGAAAAATTCGTTGCCCACCACAACATTTCTCACTTCGAAGAGCTATTGCGCAATCAAGCGGATCCCAACGAAAGGCGGATCCTCGAGGCGATGCTCCGCGAAGAGAGGGTGAGGTTGGCGGAGGCCGAGGCCCGATGGAGCGCATCCCTAGGTTGTCGCTCCGTCTCAGTGGTAGATCGTGCCGCTAGCTGAGCGGAGGTTCCGAGCTTAACGGGGAGATGGCGCGCGACCGGCTGCGGCACCCGGGTCAGGCGAAGAGCGTAGAGCTTGCCGCGTTGACAGCATCCGGGCAGCGGGGCAAAGCGGATGAACGAGCTGAAAATCGCTGGAGACGTTCATGCCGATGCGCCGCCGAACCATGCTCACGGGCGCTGCCGCGCTGTCGTTGCCCACGCTCCGCCCTGCCCGTGCAGCCTCCACGATCAAGATCGGCGTGCTTTCCGACATGTCCGGGCAATATGCCGAGGCGTCCGGACCTGGCGACTTGCTGGCGGCTCAAATGGCGGCGGAAGACTTCATGCAGGCGCATCCGGACCTGATCGTTCAGGTCGTGCAAGGCGACATGCTGTTGAAGCCGGACGTCGGCGCGGCGATTGCCCGGGGTTGGTATGATCAAGACGGCGTTGATGCGATCTTCGATATCCCGCAATCGGCGGTGGCGATCGCCGTGGGGCAGGTCGCGAGGGAAAAGGATAAGGTCGTCGTTTTTACGTCCGCGGGTATACCGGCCCTGACCGGGAAGTACTGCTCGCCGAACCAAATCCAGTGGACCTACGATCTGTGGAGCAACGCCAACGCGATCACGCGCGGCCTCGTCGAAGCGGGCGGGGACAGCTGGTTTTTCATCGAGCCGGACTACATTTCCGGCCACACCATGACAAAGGACACGGCGGCGATCGTCGAGGGGCTCGGCGGCACGGTGGCCGGCATGGCGGCCTACCCGTTCCCGGGCACCACCGATTTTTCCGCCTATATCGTCCAGGCACAAGCCAGCAAGGCAAAGGTCCTGTGCCTGGCAAATGCCGGCGATGACACCGCCAATTGCATCAAGCAGGCCCACGAGTTCGGTTTGCCGCAATCAGGCGTGAAGATCGCGGCCCTGGTCTATCAGGACTACATTGCCCGGTCGGTCGGGCTAGAGCAGGCGCAGGGCATCATTGGCGCTATGCCGTTCTATTGGGACATGAACGACGATACCCGAGCTTTTGCCGCGCGCTTCACGCCGCGCTATCACAACGCTCGGCCGAACTATTATCATGCCGGTTCCTACTCCGCGGTGACTTACTATTTGAAGGCAGTGGTCGCAATGGGGCCGGACAAGGCAAAGATTAGCGGCCGCGCGGTGGTGGAGCAGATGAAAGCCATGCCGGTGGCGGATCCGCTGTATGGAAACGGCATCGTGCGTGCCGACGGCAAATTCGTCCATGCCAACCGCGTGTGGGAGACAAAGACTCCGGCTGAGTTGAAGGGCGAATGGGATCAGTTCAAACTGCTGGCGACGATACCGCAGGACAAAGCGTTCCAATCGATGGAAACGCTAGGCTGCGCCTTGGTGAAAAGCTGACTCTTCGCAGCGGGCAGGCGCTGCTGGCGGCAGGCCTGATCACGTCGGCGGCGTTGCCGGAGGTGGAAGCGACCGAGGCACGGTATGCCGTCGCCATTTCCCCGGCCATGCGGGCGCTGATCGAGGCTCCCGACGATCCGATCGGGCGGCAGTTTATTCCGGATTTTTCGGAGTTGGTGACTGCGGCGCACGAAAATATGGACCCGATCGGCGACGATGCGCTGTCGCCCGTCAAGGGCGTGGTGCATCGCTATCCGGATCGGGCGCTACTGAAGCCGTTGCTGATCTGTCCGGTTTATTGCCGGTTCTGCTTTCGGCGAGAGCATGTCGGCCCCAGCGGCGGGGTGCTGACGGATGCCGAACTGGAAGCCGCACTCGGGTGGTTCGCCGAGCATCCGAAGGTGACCGAAGTTATTCTTACCGGGGGCGACCCGCTGATGCTTTCAGCGCGGCGATTGCGTACGATTGTAGGGACCTTGTCGGCAATGCCACATGTTCAGACGATCCGAATCCACTCACGCGTGCCGGTGGCGGACCCGGAGCGGCTAACGGACGAACTGGCCGGCGCGATGGAAACCGACCGGTCGATGTGGCTGGTGATCCATGCCAATCACGCGCGCGAGTTCACATTGGCGGCAGGCGCGGCGCTGCGGCGGGTGCGGGCGCGCGGGACGCCGATGCTTGGTCAGTCGGTGTTGTTGCGTGGCGTTAACGATAGTCTGGCCGCGCTGGAGGCGTTGTTCCGAGAGATGATCGCGCATCGGGTCAAGCCGTATTACCTGCATCAGTTGGATCCCGCGCCGGGGACCGCTCGGTTTCACGTTCCGATCGAGGAGGGACGCGCACTGCTGGAGGGATTGCGTGGGCGGGTAACGGGATTGGCGTGGCCGACCTACGTGTTGGATATCCCTGGGGGACATGGAAAAGTTCCAGTCGGGCCAGATTACCGGCAAGCAGATGGTTCGGTGCGGGATGTTCGGGGTGGCGTTCATTCCGGGTAGCATAGCGCTTTCGAGGAGGGGATCGAGGTTTCACGGTGAGATAGCCCCGGAGCTGTCGCCAAAAGTCTACTCGTGCCCCGCCGCGCTTGCCGCCGCACCGGACGGTCGCGAAGTTGAACTGAAAGATGGGTGGATACACCGACGTTGCCGCAAGGCCAAGACATTACCGAACCGGAATATAGTATAGCGGGATGCAATTTACCGAAATTCCGCGCTGACGAGGCAACGCCGCTCGGGTGCTCCCTTTTGAACCCCTCCGACTACGGTCAGAAATCCTGGATCCACGAGTAGGCAAATTGCCGCATTTCGATGTAGGGTATGCGCCACACAAAAGTCGGAACATGCTGGCCTGAGCAGATAAAATTTAGGGCTTCCAGTTTATGGAAGGCGGCATTCTGATTGGTCCCAAGCGACCTAGTCCCATATAAGGCTGCGGTGCGACCGAATGTCTGATGTTCTTGGGCTGCTTTCGTATCGAGAAACTTTCCTCGTCCTCGGACGTGGTTCCATGCGTGCAGGTATTCATCTGAAAGATGCCCCAGCGAGACAAAGCCGCGTTGATTTGGACTTTTCGTATCTATATTGATCAAGCGTCGACTTGGTGAAAAGTACGATCCCCCAGAATAGAAAGTTACAGCCACATTTAGCTTTTGAGCAGCCTCTGTGAGCGATGCAAAATCGACTTTCAGTGCTTGCTTATCACTACCCGGATACAGGGAATAATCCCCACTGCTGTAATCCATCGGAAGCCTCCTCCGAAGGTAGACGGTGGATAGGGACAGAGTGCCAGCCGGCAAACGTAGCGTCGCAGTCAGCCTGAGGAAAGATGTGCGGCGTTGCTTCGGCCGAGACTGTGATCCAGATCACAGCCCGCCATTGTTTCCGTCGATAGTAGAGCTGTCCTCAACACTCTAGTAACGGAGGTATGTCGATGCAAATCCACAAGCGTGATAGCGCCAGCCACCGGCGCCCGGTTATGGAGGATCCCGTCGAGCTGAACGAGGCGGAAGCGTCTGCGGTATCCGGTGGCGTGATGTGCAGTCGTGACCCGGCGGTACAACTCGTGACGTATATGGCCACGGCGGGGATGAGTGTCGGGTCTTTCAGAATGGGGCGTTCATCTGCTGGGGTTAACCCTCTCCTGCCTTACTGACCGCCTCCGATCGGTTCTCATGCCCAAGGCGGCGTAGCTCTGGAGGCGACTGCTGCTGGATTAGTCGCCTCCACTGCAGAATGTTAGTGCCTATCCCTTCCAACACCCATCTCAGCGCTTGATTGATCTTGTAGTCGAGCCGTGAGGGCCAACGAGACCCTCAGCCGGTCGGAAAATTGCACTTGGCATTTAGCGGATGCAGCACATCGGCCGGCGCCGTCGTATTGATCAGCTTGTACAAATCCCACTCGCCTTTGCTTTCGTCGCCGGTCTTGACCTGGAACAAATACGCAGGGAATTCGCCGCGCCCATCCGCTCGCACGCGGCCCGGACCGAAAGCGTCGTCGTCGGTCGGGAGTGACTTCATCTTCGCCACGATCGCGCGCCCGCTCTTTTTCGCCTCCGCGCCACCCATCGCCGCGAGCGCCTTCATGCAATGGACCGTCGAGCCGTAGGAACTGGCGTGTGCCTGGTTCGGGTAGTTGTTCTGCTTGGTTCGCGCCAACAGCTTCTTGGTGAAATTCCGGGTGCGGTCATTCATGTCCCAGTAGAAGGTTTCGGTGGTCAGCAACCCGCCGCAAATTTGGGTGCCCAGAGAATGCGGGTTCTGGATGAACATCAGCAAAGGGGCGAGCTTCATCGTATTGTTGAGCCCGAACTCGGCGGCTTGCTTGATGCAGTTCTCGGTGTCCAGGCCAGCGTTCGCGAAGCCCACCACCTTGGCGCCGCTGGCCTGCGCCTGCGCGAGGTAGGAAGAGAAATCGGTGGTGTCAGGGAACGGATAGCGCACGGTGCCCTTGATCTCGCCGCCGCCCTTCTTGATCACCTCCGCGGTCAGGGTCTCCAGCGACTGACCGAACGCATAGTTCGCGGTAATGATATACCAGGAGTTGAAGCCCTGCTTGAGCAGTGATCCGCCGGTCGAGTGGGCGTTCTCGTACGTATCGAAGCTCCAGACAATGGTGTTGGGGCTGCATTGGTCGTCCGTCAGCGAGGCGACCGTCGCCGATGCGTTGAGCATCATCTTGTCCTTTTCCTTGGCGACTTGGGCGACGGCTAACGCAACCGACGACGTTGGCACGTCAGCGGCGATGTCGACACCGCTGTCGAACCACTGGCGGGCGATCGAGACCGCGACGTCGGGCTTGTTCTGGTGGTCGGCGCTGATGATCTCCACGTCGCAGTCGAGATGGGACTTCATCTCATCTACCGCGAGTTGCGTCGCCGCGACGGATGTCGGTCCGGTGTTGTCACGGTACGTTCCGGAGAGGTCGGTCAGCACGCCAATTGTTAGCTTGACGCGGCTCTGTGCCCGCGGACGGATTATCGGCGCCAGCGATAACGCAGCAGCGCCCCCGATAAGGGTACGGCGTGTCGAAATCATCTTGTTGCTCTCCCTGGTGCCTACGGTTTCGCCCGAGGCCAAGTTCGGTCCGGGATGCCCCGGAATGCGTTCTTATCGCCTAATTCCCAGGACGCTCTCAAGGGGTGACTGGCATATTCAAGCCGGGTATCTTGCGGCTACCCAGCTTGAACGCGAAACGGGGCGGGGATGAAACCGCATCATGCCGCCGCCACTGCCGGGTCGCAGGTCGCGGATCCTGCACCACCTTACGAGTTGAAACGCGTCTTTCCGGCTGGTCCGCCCTAAGTGATCGTGCTGCCCGCCTTTGCCGCTCTGTCGCGCTGGCGTCCTCGTCGGCGTGATCTCTTGCGCCACGCGTCTCTTCATGCCTTTAGACACTTTGCTTTATTCGACTGAGCTTCCTAGGATGCCGGCAAGCGCACGGCTTGGGGCACGATTGACCCCGACAAAACCTCTTTTCCGCCCGAGGAGGATACCTTCATGGGAAGGCTCGAGGGTCAGGTAGCGTTGGTAACCGGCGGCGGGTCCGGCATCGGACAAGCGGTGGTCGCACGCTTCATCGAGGAGGGAGCGCGTGTCGGCGTCATGGAGCGGTTGGCGGATAGAGCCGAGGCGCTGCGGTCGCGGTTCGGCTCCGCGGTGGTCGCGGTCGTTGGCGAGGCCGGGGACTTCGCTGACAACAAGCGGGCCACGGCTGAAACCATCCGGGCCTTCGGGCGGGTCGACGTGTTTGTCGGCAACGCGGGAGTCTTCGACGTTTACGCGCGCTTCGCGGATCTGCCCGAGCAAGACCTGAGCCGAGCCTACGACGAACTCTTCGGGGTCAACGTCAGGGGCTGCATTTTTGGCGCCAAGGCGGCTTTGCCGGCGCTTCGGGAAACTGCGGGGTCGATGATCTTCACCGCGTCCGTGGCGGGCCTGAACTCGGGCGGGGGCGGTGCATTGTATACCGCCTCGAAGCACGCGGTGGTGGGTCTGATCCGGCAACTAGCGATGGAACTGGGGCCGGACATCCGGGTCAACGGTGTCGCGCCCGGCGGAACCATGACTGATCTGCGCGGACTGACGGCACTGGGCAATGATGACCGATCACAATTCGCCAATCCGACGATCGAGGAGCGGATGCGCGCCGGCAATCCGCTGCGCCTCGCTCTGATGCCCGATGATCTCGCGGGGGCCTATGTTTTTCTCGCCTCAAGGCGTGATGCCAAAGGCATCACCGGCACTATTCTGACCGTCGATGCCGGCACCCTGCTGCGTGCCCCGCGTGGTGACTAAGCTGCCGGGCTAAAGGGTTATCAGCCCGACAGTGCCGGTTGGAAACGATTTTGTCTTGTTTCACGCATGACCCCGCGGCTGCACGCGTTCATGCTCCAGGGAGACCAAACCATGGTCGCCGACATCAGCGGATTCGTTGACACCGATCACGGTCTGATTAGCCGGCGGATCTTCAACGATCCAGAAATTTACCAACAAGAACTGCGCGATGTCTTTGCGCGGTGCTGGCTTTTTCTGTGTCATGACAGTCAGATCCCGCGGCACGGGGATTTTTTCACCACCACCATGGGCGAGGACCCGATGTTGGTCGTGCGCGACAGTGCTGGAACCGTGCGCGCGTTCCTGAATGTCTGCCGCCATCGCGGCAATCGTCTCTGCCGCGCCGGCGCCGGCAATGCCGCGAGCTTCATCTGTGCCTATCACGGCTGGACCTACGGCAACGATGGACGCCTCACCGGCGTTCCGAACCTGCGGGAAGCCTATCATGGCGAATTAAATCGTAACGAATGGGGTTTGGTGCCGGTCGCGCAGCTCGCTGAATACAGAGGTCTTTGGTTCGCCACCTTCGATCCACTTGCGCCGTCGCTGCGCGACTATCTTGGTGAAATGACTTGGTATCTCGATGCATTTTTCGACCGTCGCGAAGGCGGTGTCGAGGTCATCGGTGGCATTCACAAATGGATCGTGCCGTGCAACTGGAAGTTCCCCGCTGAGAACTTTGCCGGCGATGGCTACCATGTGCAGTGGAGCCATCTCTCCGCCGTCCGCACCGGTTCGGGCGGGGACTTTCGGGTGAAACCGGACCCTGGCGGGAGGGCTCTGTCGCCCGGCAACGGCCACGCGATCATGACCGTCGGCCCCGAGATGGCGGCCGATCCGCCGGTCCCGGAAATCCTCGCCTACGAGGCCGAAATCCTTCCAGAGATGCAACATCGCCTTGGTCCCAGGCTTGGCATCGTCAAGCCGATCGTGGGCACGCGTCTTCCCCAATTTCTCCATGCTGCGCCCGACGTCACGAACCTTTCGCGTGTGGCACCCGCGCGGCCCTGACAAGACCGAGGTTTGGGCCTGGGTGTACGTGGACAAAGCGGCGCCGGCTCACGTCAAGGAAGCCCTCCGGCTGGCAGGCGTGCGGGTGTTCGGCCCATCGGGCACGTTCGAGCAGGACGATATGGACAACTGGCAGGGCTGCACTGAAACTGGACGCGGTGCGGTGGCGCGCCGCTATCCGCTCAATTACGGAATGGGTCTCGGCCATGAGCGGTTCGATCCTGAACTCAGTGCCGTGGCCAGCGACTACCGCTACAGCGAGAGCAATCATCGCGCTTTCTACCGGCGCTGGTCCCAACTAATGACAGGAGCAAGCTGGGATGACCTCGGCGCCGAACAGAACTGCGCTCTACCCGGCCAGTCACCGCTGGTATGATGAAGTGTTATGACAACACAGGTTGCGGAACTTGTCGATATCGACGGTGGAATGATAAGCCCACAGATCTTCATCGAGCCGGAGATCTACGCAACGGAATTACGTCAGATATTTGCACGGTTCTGGTTGTTTCTGTGCCACGATAGTCAGATCCCGTGGCCGGCCGATTTCCTGATCACGTCGATGGGCGAAGACCCAGTGCGATCGATTTAGCGAAAGCAACCACCGTCAGTCTATCGGCGCTGTTCGGCGCTAGACGGGGGCGCCCGACCGAGACATTCGGACCGGCGCAAACGCGAGGGAGGCGGAACATGCCTGACGAGGATACTATCCGCGGGGTCGAGCAATTCCTCTATCGGGAGGCTCGCCTGCTGGACGACCGGCGGTTTCGTGAGTGGCTCGGGTTATTCACCGACGACGTTCACTACTGGATGGGCTCGCGGTCCAACCGATATCCAAAACTCAGCAAGGCGATCACGATGCTCGATCCGGCTCGCTACGTCGACGAGGACGTGACCGGGGCAGATGAACTGAGCCTGTTCGATGAGGACATCAAGACACTCACCGCGCGGGTGGCGCGCCTGGAGACCGGCATGGCCTGGGCGGAAGACCCGCCGTCGCGGACCCGACACCTGATCAGCAATATCGAGGTTGCTGCCGACGCATCCGGTTTGGAGTTGACGGTTTACTGCAATTTCATTGTCTATCGAAGCCGGGGTGAGACCGAGCAGGATCTCTATGTTGGCGGTAGGGAGGACCGGCTCCGGCGGGTTGACCAGGGGTGGAAAATCGCGCGACGGCGCCTGGTGCTCGACCAGAACGTCCTGCTGGCCAAAAATCTGAGCATCTTCTTCTGAGCCTGCCGGCGATCGAATTCGAACGCACATCCGTGTCAACAGTTGCTCCTGATGCTTGCGCGGGTTCCGACTGGCCAGTGACCGACGACGGCAACGTCCTAGACGAAGCGCCGCCGTTTCGGAGAGCCGGGCTCGCACGATTTGCATGGGTGGAACAATCACCGGCCGGGGGCGATGGCAAGCCCCATGGCTGGTCGACGGGCTTACTACAATTTCGACGCGATAAACCGCAGCGCCATGTCGATGGTTGGGTAAGGCAGTGCAAACTCGTTCATAGTCAGATCGTCGAGCTGCAGACGGCCGTCGTTGGTCTGCCACAGGCACCACCGCGGGTTTGTTGATCCATGCGGGTAGATTTCGATTATCCCGCTGACGCCATCCGACGTGACCTCTAGCCGCACATCCGGTTTGGTTTTCGCCCAAATTGCAGCAGAACATAACTCCCGCGGCGCAAACGGAAGCCCGTCGAGCCCGTCTAAACGCATGAGTTTGGGGGCTCGTGCAAATCGGCTGCGGGCATCTGTCGTCCAACCCTGTTTTAGCCGAAGCGAGGAGATGCCTATGCGCTCATCGATGTTGCTGTTGTTGCTCTCCCTTGGGTTAGCGGCCTGCGTGAGCTACAGCGGCACTAGCAGGCCGACGCAGCAAACGATTATCGTGCCTCCTGGGTCAAAGGTTTATTGCTCAGACGGATCCGCTCCACCCTGCCGCTGAGCCGCCCGTCGCCGAGTAACTGGAAGGCGGAGGGGTGGGGACGCGCCGCGGCTTCGCTGGCCGATATTGCCGCCTGTAACGCTCTCCACCCCGTTGTTTTCGTGGGAGTCGATATTGGCGCTTCGACGGTCCTCGGTGTCGTCGCCGGAGGCGTCGGCCAGGAACTCAGGAATGGCATGGATCTGCTGAATTTCCCGCGCCTGTTCACGATCATCCCAGGGATTCCTGATCGTCGTTACCATTCTTGATCAAGGGAGTGGGTGGAGACGGCGACACTCGTATGAGCGCCGGTGAGTTTCGAGGCATAGTCCGAGCAGGCGGTCACGCGGGGTAACCCTCGATATCCGTGCGGCCGAGTTCGTCGCGGTTCCGTGGCGCAGGCAAAACGACGCTTTTTCGCTGTATAGCCGAGCTTATTAGCCCAACGGCTGGCCGCATCAGCGCGCTGGGGTCGGAAAGATCGGTGCTTCGCGGGCGTCAGACGCGTCAAGTCGCCGTGATGTTTCAACGATTCAATTTGATTGGCCGGCGATCTGCACTCGGCAACCTGTTGGCCGGATGCCTCGGCCACGTCTCGGATGGCGCGGGATGCTCGGGCGGTTCTCGCGGGAAGATCAACTGCGGGCGTTCGAGCGCCTCGACCGGGTTGGCATGTTGGCGAAGGCCGAGCAGGAAGCCCCGACGCGCCGTCGGGCGGCGAGCAGCAACGGAGGCGATCGCCCGCGCCATCGCGCAGCGACCAGCATCATCCAGGCGGACGAATCCCTGGCCAGCCTCGATCCGCAGACCCGCCTGGATGTGCTGTACACATTGCCAGGTCGCGCGTAAGCGGGTTCGGATTGGGTGCGGAAGAGCCAAGAAGAGTTAGTATAACTAGCCCGGCGCCGATGGGCTAAAACATTAACCGGACGATTTGGTCCAGATTTAGGCCGCAAAATTCTCGCAGGCCTTGAATAAGTTTAGTCACACTAACATATGGGTAGCGCCAGCGTTGTCACTCCAAATTTCGAGATACAGGACCGTCATAAAAATGCCGATATATCGTCCCACTCCACGCCCGGCGAACCGGGGTTTGGCCACGATGATACCCAACTCGCTAATGGTGGCGCAGCCACAGCCGCAACCGACACAAGCGCCAACGACCCCCCAGACGGCGAACCCGCCGTGCGGCGTGTCACTTGCGCAAGCCCCCGGAAATGCCCTCATGGTGATGTGGACGTACCCGGCCGTAGACGGTCCTCACGACGCAGCCACCGGGTTCAACCTGCTGTTCTCGCCCTCCGGCGCCGGCAACTGGAGCCTCGTACCTGATGTCACCAGCCCCTACCTCCTCTCAGGCCTGATGGCCGGTGAGGCGGTCGACGTCCAGCTCCAGAGCTCGAACGCAGCCGGAACGAGTGCATGGTCAGCCATCAGCACGCTCGCCACAGCCACTGCCGGACCGAACACGCCGAGCGCTGTATCGCTGGCGCAGGGCGCCGACAGCGACCTCACCGTCACTTGGTCAGCCCCGGCGATCGACAGCACGCATGGCGCCGCCACCGGATACAACCTGCAGTCCAGTCCCTCCGGCGCAGGCACGTGGACGATTTTGTCGGGTGTCATCAGCCCGTGCGATTTGTCCGGGTTGGCACCCGGCGCGGCGATCGACGTTCAAGTACAAGCATCGAACGCCTCTGGTAGCAGCGGATGGTCAGCGACCACAACGCTCACGACAGCCTCGACAACTCCCGTCTTGAGCGTGCCGAATGCGCCGAGCGGCGTGTCGCTAGCACAAGGCACCGGCAGTGACCTCACCGTGACCTGGACAGCGCCGGTTGTCGACGGCACCCACGGCGCCGCCACCGGCTTCAACCTGCAATCCAGCCCCTCCGGCGCCGGCACGTGGACGATCGTCTCCGGGGTTACCAGCCCGTACGACCTGTCCGGTCTGGCGGCCGGCGCGGCGATCGATGTTCAACTGCAAAGTTCAAACAGCTCCGGCACGAGCGCATGGTCGGCCACAACTACACTTACCACAGCAGCAGCCACAGGGCCTGGCGCGCCGAACGCCCCAGCCATCGCCAGCGTCGCGCCACCGCCGAACGGTACAGCCAGCGAGCTGACCGTCACGTGGACCGCACCGGCGGTTGACAGCACCCACGGCGCCGCGACGGGTTACAACCTGCGCTCCAGCCCTACCGGTGCTGGGACGTGGACGACAGTGACAGGTGTCACGAGCCCATACACGCTAACTGGTTTGAGCGGGGCGGCGGAAATCGACATCGAAATCCAGGCCACCAACGCCGCGGCAAGCCCGAGCCCGTGGTCCCCGGCGACGACCGGCGCGACCTGGGGCGCCACCGTCGTGCCCGCCAGTTGGTCGGCCGCGGCGTCGCAAGTTCACAACTCGAGCGTCGCCCCGAATGGCGGTGTGAATTTCACCGCCGCCGCCGCTCCCACCGCCGTAACCAGCGGGGCCTTCGCCTGGTCGGCAAGCCAGACCACGCTTCCCACGACCGGCTTGATCGCGGCGAGCGCCGATGGTCAGACTAACGGATGGGGACAGTGGTTCAACACTCCAGCAACGGCCGGCACCTTCTACCTCTGGATGCTGGCGCAGGGCGCGGGCGGTGTCACAACCGGTGCACTCGTTACTGCAGCGATCGACGTGTCCTAAAGCGCGATCGCCCTGAGCAGAATTTCCCCGGCGCGCTAATTATACGATCAAACAAGGAGATAGACCCCTTTTCATCCTGCACGTTCAGGCTGAAAAGGGTCAGCGCCGCGCGGCGGATCGGCGTCGTCCGGGCAGGCGCCGGATCCGGCCCACGGGCCGTCCGCCGAATGTTCAGCTCAAGTGATCGCGATCTGGGAATTCGTATGGACTGGAACAGGTGGCAGCGCCGCCGGAGCGATCGGACGCGGCGCACCAAGCCCCAACTCCCCGGCCTTACTCCGCCGCGGCGGGTTCGGCCGGAGCGGCGGTCGTCGTTGTTGAGCGGGCCCGTTCGGCAATACGCGCCGACTTGCCGCTACGACCTCGGAGATAGTACAGCTTGGCGCGGCGCACGTCGCCACGCCGTACCACCATGATCTCAGCGATCGTCGGCGCGTACAGCGGGAACACGCGTTCCACACCTTCGCCGTAGCTGATCTTACGGACGGTGAAATTGCTGTTCAGGCCCTTGTTGGAGCGCGCGATGCACACGCCCTCGAATGCCTGTGTGCGGGTGCGGTCGCCTTCGACGACCTTCACGGAGACCCGCAGCGTATCACCAGGAATAAAGTCCGGTACCGCGCGGGTGGCCGTCAGGCGAGCGATCTGCTCGGCCTCGAACTGCTGGATAATGTTCATGGCTATGTCCTCTTGCTGTCCTATAAATTCGCAGCGGCGATCACCAGATCAGGGCGGCGCTCGCGGGTGATGCGCTCCAATTCCGCCTGCCGCCAGGCCGCAACGGCACCATGATGGCCCGATAGCAGCACGTCCGGCACGCGGTGTCCCTGCCATTCGGCGGGTCGGGTATAGTGAGGATACTCCAGCAGACCGCGCGAGAAACTTTCTTCGATCGCACTCTCGCGGGCGCCCATGACGCCGGGTAGCAGCCGGACGATGCTGTCAAGGATACCAGCGCCGCTAGTTCACCACCCGACAGGACGTAATCGCCGATGCTGATTTCCTGCATATTCCGGGTTTCGATGACCCGCTGGTCGATCCCTTCGTAGCGGCCACAAAGTAATATCACCCCACTGCCGCCGGCAAAGCGCCGCGCATCCGCCTGGGAGAACTGCCGACCGCGCGGAGTCAAGCAGACCACCGGCCGGTCGTCGGTAACAGAGGCTACCGCCGCATCGACAATGTCCGCCCGGAGCACCATGCCGGCACCACCGCCGAACGGGGTGTCGTCCACCGTCTTATGCCGATCCTGAGCGAAGTCGCGAATGTGAGTAACGTCCAACGCCCAGAGACCGGTCTCCAGCGCTCGGCCGGCCAACGACTGGCCAAGCGGACCCGGAAACATCGCCGGGAACAACGTCAGGACCGAGGCCCGCCAAGTCATGCCGCTTCCTCCGCTTCCGGGGGAACCACGATCTCATTCGGCACTACCACGACAACGCGCCCAGCGGCGATATCGACTATTGGCACACAGGCAGCCGTGAACGGTATTAGCAACGGTGCGCCGGAGCCGACGATTTCGAAGCTGGCGCCGGCGCCGTAGTCGTGCACCGCCGAGACAGTCCCAACCTGCCGACCCGCAGGGTCCACCACCGCCAGACCGATCAAGTCGGCCAAATAGTATTCATTCTCATCCGCGGGCGGCAGCGCGGAGCGGTCGATAAAAAGTTTGGTGTTGGTCAGTTTCTCAGCCTGCGAGCGGTCGGTCACCTTGATCGCGATCCCATCGACGATCCGAGAAACCTCGGCGATGCCTTCAGCTTGCCAGCGCAGGATGTAACAGCGCCCCTCCGCGTCGAACAAAGGTCCGAACGAGGTCAAATCGGCTGACACCGCGGTGTGGCTGGTAATCTTAACCAACCCACCGACGCCATGCGGCCGCCCAATAACACCAAGCTGAATGTGGGCCGGCATCGCCGGTCTCAGGCAGCGACGGCCGCGGCAGCCTTGGCGCGCTCCTGCGCCTTCTTCTTCGGCACGGACTGCTGCGGCTGCTCGTTCCAAACGGGTATCGGCGCCAGACCGGCCTTGCCGAGGAATTTCGCGACACGCTCGGTCGCCACAGCGCCGTTGTCCAGCCAATGGGTCACCCGCTCGGCCTGGATCCGAACGCGATCCTCGTGTTCGGCCGGCAGCATCGGGTTGTAGCTGCCGACGCGCTCGATGAAGCGGCCGTCGCGCGGGCTGCGGCTGTCCGCGATAACGATGTGGTAATACGGACGCTGCTTGGCGCCCGCGCGGGCGAGGCGGATTTTCAGGCCCATTTTATCGGTTACTCCTGGTTCAATAAGATCGGCGGTTTTGCGGGGACATGCCTTTCGGCATCAGGGCCCCCAGACCATGTCGCATGAGGCCCTTCTGCCCCAGTTTGTTCATCTTTTTCATCATCGTGGACATCTCGTCGAACTGCTTGAGTAGCCGGTTGACTTCCTGAACTGACGTCCCGGAGCCGGCGGCGATGCGCTTCTTGCGATTGGCCTTGATGATATCCGGGGTCCGCCGTTCCTTAATCGTCATGGACGATATAATCGCCGCCTGGCGCTTCAGGATTTTCGTGTCCAAATCGGCGCCCTCAAGCTGCTGCTTGATCTTGCCCACCCCCGGCAGCATCCCAAGGATTCCGGACAGGCTGCCCATCTTGCTGATCTGGCGGAGTTGATTGGCGTAGTCCTCCAGATCGAATTTTCCCTTCATCATCCTGGCGGCAAGCTTCTCAGCCTCCGCCTGATCGATGGTCTCAGTCGCACGCTCCACCAGGCCGACGATGTCGCCCATGCCGAGGATACGGCCGGCAACTCGTTCGGGATGGAAATCCTCCAGTGCGTCCTGCTTCTCGCCAACGCCGATCAGCTTGATCGGGGCGCCGGTGATAGCTCGCATCGACAGCGCCGCGCCGCCGCGGGCATCGCCATCCATACGCGTCAGGACGATGCCGGTGACCGAGAGCGCGTCGTTGAATGCCTTAGCCGTGTTGACCGCGTCTTGACCGGTCATGGCATCGACCACCAACAGCGTTTCCGCCGGGTTGGTCGCGGCGCGAACATTGCGGACCTCGTCCATCAGCTCCTGGTTGATCGACAGCCGGCCGGCGGTATCCAGGATGACGACATCGAACCCCTCCCGCCGACCCACATCCATCGCCCGGCTGGCGATTTGGACGGGGGTCTGAGCGGCGACGATCGGCAGGCTGGGGACGCCGGCCTGTTCAGCGAGTTGCGCCAACTGCAGTTGTGCGGCGGGGCGCTGGGTATCAAGGCTGGCCAGCAGCACGCGCCGCTTCAGCCGGTCCTTCAGCCGGAGGGCGATTTTCCCGGCGGTCGTCGTCTTGCCTGAGCCTTGCAGGCCGACCATCAGGATCGGCACCGGTGCCGCGGCATTCAGATTAATCGGAACCGCGCCCTCACCGCCAAGCGCCTCGATCATCACGTCGTTAACGATCTTGACGACCTGCTGACCGGGGGTGACAGAGGACAGCACTTCGGCACCGACAGCGCGTTCGCGCACCTTAGCGATGAAGTCGCGGACCACTGGAAGTGCGACGTCGGCGTCCAGCAGGGCGAGGCGGACTTCGCGCAGCGCTTCGATAATATCAGCCTCGTTCAGCGATCCGCGGGTGCGGAGCCGGTCGAAAACCCCTGATAGCTTGTCCGAAAGTGCTTCGAACACGAGTGGTAATACTCCAACCAGTTAAGCGCCGCTGCGCGAACCCTCGCGGAGCGGCGTAGCCCCCGTGTCAGACGGGGACCGGGTGACAGGTTGACCCCGGGTCGCCGGCTTATGACGGGGGCACGTGGCAAAGTCAAATACGGTCGAACGTTGCAAGGACCTATTGCGACCCTCATGTATACGGCCGCGAAGGCGAGTTCAGCCGCGTCGGTCCTACACCCGCGGCTTGCAATCGCCTCTAACTTCCGCCATATCCCGCCGGCCAGCGGTCGGAACAATCCCGCCTGCAGGTAATTCACACGCGGGGACCCTTTCCCATTCATCGGGTCCGGTGCCGTAAGGCGACCCCCGCGGAGGCAACAACCGGACGACAGGAAAGGAGCACGCTAATGGCGATGCCCGATTTTTCAATGCGACAGCTACTCGAAGCCGGCGTCCACTTTGGCCATCATACCCGCCGCTGGAACCCGCGCATGGCGCCGTTCCTCTACGGCACCCGCAATCAGGTGCACATCATCGACCTGCAGCAGACCGTGCCGATGCTCGACCGAGCGCTGCGCGCCGTCCGTGACGTCACCGCCGCCGGCGGCCGGGTCCTGTTCGTCGGTACCAAGCGCGCCGCCGCCGAACACGTCGCCGAAGCCGCCAAGCGCTGCGGCCAGTATTATATCAACCATCGCTGGCTTGGTGGCACGCTGACCAACTGGAAGACCATCACCGGCTCGATCAAGCGGCTGCGCCAGATCGAGGATCTTGTCGGCGGGGACACCCAGGGCCTCACCAAAAAAGAAGTCCTCGACATCACCCGTGACAAGGACAAGCTCGACCGAGCTTTGGGCGGGATCAAGGACATGGGGGGCCTGCCGGACATTCTGTTCATCATCGACACCAACAAGGAAAAGCTGGCGGTCGAGGAAGCCAACAAGCTGCGCATCCCGGTCGTGGCAGTGCTCGACAGCAATTCCGACCCCACCGGTGTCACCTTCCCAATTCCCGGCAACGACGACGCAATCCGCGCCATCACCCTATACTGCGATCTGATCGCGGGCGCGGTGCTGGATGGTATCAGTGCCGAGATGGCTTCGTCGGGTGCCGACATCGGCGCCCGCGAAGACCTGCCGCCCGAGGTGCTCGCCGACGTGGACCACGAAACCGCCCCCGCGACCGCCTGATCCATTTTCTCAGGAGATAACGACATGGCCGCGATCACCGCCGCCCTGGTGAAAGACCTGCGTGACAAAACCGGCGCGGGCATGATGGATTGCAAGAAGGCGCTGACCGAGACCGATGGCGAGATCGAACCCGCGATCGACTGGCTGCGTAAGAAGGGCCTCGCCGCCGCCGCCAAGAAGTCCGGCCGTGTCGCCGCCGAAGGCTTAGTGGGCGTCGCGTCCGCCGCGAACAAGGCGGCGATCGTTGAGGTCAACGCCGAAACCGACTTCGTGGCCCGTAACGAAACCTTCCAGGAATTCGTCGCCAAAGTCGCCGAGATCGTCCTGGAGATCGGCGACGACCTCGATGCGGTCAACGCCGCGCCGTTCCCAGATACCGGCCGCACGGTCGCGGAGGAGTTGACCCACCTGGTCGCCACCATCGGCGAGAATATGACAATCCGGCGGGCCAAGGTGCTGTCAGTTTCCGAGGGCGTCGTCGCCAGCTATATGCACAAAGCGCTTCGCCCAGGTCTCGGGCAGATCGGCGTGCTGGCGGCGGTCGAAGGACCCGGGGAACTCGTGACCCTGGAGACACTTGGCCGACAGGTCGGCATGCACGTCGCCGCCGCGCGCCCGGAGGCCCTAGACATCGACGCTGTCGATCCGGCCGCGCTGGATCGCGAACGGGCGGTGCTTAGCGAGCAGGCCCGAGCTTCTGGAAAGCCCGAAGCCATTATCGAGAAAATGGTCGATGGCCGCATTCGCAAATACTACGAGGAAGTGGTGCTGCTGGAGCAGGTTTGGGTGCATGACGGCGAAAGCCGCGTGCGTGCGGTTGCGAAGAAGGCCGGCGTGACGCTGACCGGCTTCGTCCGCTTCCAGCTTGGCGAGGGCGTCGAAAAGCCGCAAGGCCCGGACTTTGCCGCCGAGGTTGCCGCCACCGCAGGAGTATAAGCTCGACCGGCCATCATGGACGGGGGGATGATGCCACTGGTCTACCGGTATGCCCATCCTCGCGTGTCTTGACGGCGCCGACCGCCTCACTCTCTCATTTGCCCGACGTAGCGCTCGAAAAGCGCCCGAACCAAAAACGCGGTCTCATCCACCCGCCGCAACAGAGCGTCGGAATTTTCGGCCTCCACCCCGGCTGCAGCAGCGGCACGTAACATCGGCACGGCCGATGCTTGAGGGAGTGTCCTGCTTTCCACCTGACCGACCGTCATTCGTAGCATGCCTTGAATAGTGCGCCACAACCGTTCGGCCTCGATCAGCACGGCGACGTCCGATTTGGCGATCACCCCGGCGACGCTCAACCGGCGCAAGGCAACACGCGTCGTTTGACTGCGGCGAAAGCCCGCATCTCTGGCGTGAATCAACTGAAGCACCTGCGCGACAAACTCGATGTCAATCAGCCCGCCGGCCCGCAGCTTCACATCCCATAGCCCATGTGGACGGAGTTCTCGTGCCATTCTCTCTCGCATCGAAGTCGCGTCGCGCCGGATCACATCATCGGCGATCGGCCGGCAAATCGCTGCCTCGATCGCCTCGTTGACGCGACGCCGGAGATCGGCCGGTCCGGCAATGACCCGCGCGCGCGTCAACGCCATTCGCTCCCAGGTCCACGCGTCAGCCTCGTGGTAGCGCCGGAACGCCTCCAGCGAAACCGCGATCGGTCCCTTATTCCCGGATGGCCGCAGCCGCATATCGAGCGCGTACATCTGGCCCTCCGGTCCGGGTGCGGTGAGTGCCCCGATGCAGCTCTGCACGGCTCGGATGAACCATTGACTTGCTGGGAGAGCGCGCGCGCCGCGGCTCTCGGTCGTCGTCGTCGGATGGTCATACACGAACATCAGGTCGAGATCCGAGCCGGCCATCATCTCCCGGCCGCCTGCCTTACCCATTGCAACCACCGCGAGCGAGCCCCCGGTCACTCGGCCGAAACGCGTGGAAAAATCAGCCAGCACCCGTGGCACCAGCAATGACACGGCCGCCTCCGCCAACGCCGTTCTTTGCAG
This sequence comes from uncultured Alphaproteobacteria bacterium, assembly GCA_963772355.1. Lineage (GTDB taxonomy): Bacteria > Pseudomonadota > Alphaproteobacteria > Acetobacterales > Acetobacteraceae > Rhodopila. The sequence continues at coordinate 77,974 of CAVYXX010000073.1, forward strand.
GCCCGATGCATCGGCGACCAGCCGCCCTTCAAGTGTCGCGACCGAGAGGAAGAAGTCCCGTTCCTTGACAGCGCGCTGCACGATCCGGATCGCGTCCTCCAGCGTGTTCGCTGCGCTGATTCGGGTACGCAGTGTGCGCCGTGGATCGACACCTTCCTCGGTCTCCAACAAGCCGTCGAGTGCATTCGGATTGCGCGCAAGATGTTCCGCGAGCATTGGCGCGGCCCCCAAAACAGCGGCGATCCGGTCCAGCAGCTGCGGGTTGTGTTGAAACAACGACATCGGCTGGACGCCAGCCGGTAGCGCGCTCACGAAACGATCGAACCGGCTAAACGCTTCGTCCGGATTGGGCTGCCTGCCCAACGTTTTGAGGATCGATGGCACCATGGTGGTTATCAGATCACGGGCTCGGCTCGATCGGAGGGCCCGCACGCGGCCGGACAACCATCGCCGGACCGTCGCCACGATCCGGCGCGGCTCGTGGTAGCCGAGACCAGCCAGCGTGGCGACGGTAGATGCGGGTTCCGGGTCGTCCCCACGAAAGTCTAGTTCGTGCCCGAACGTGGCCCCATCCCTGGGTTCGGGAACGAACTCGAAAACCGCGCGATAGTTCGATCGGACAATGGCCGCGTGGCGCAGCACGTCCAACGCGAACGCCTTCGTATCCTCGTATCCCATGAACCGGCTGATGCGGTTCATTTGCTCAGGCGTCTCCGGCAGGGTGTGCGTCTGACGATCGTTCACCATCTGTAGCCGATGCTCGACCCTGCGCAGGAATCGGTAGGACTTCATCGAGCATTCGATGCGTAGTCTCCTGCAGGTGACCGGTCTCCGCCAGGCGTGCCATCGCCAGCACCGTCGGCCGTATCCTTAGGAAGGGATCGCGTCCGCCCCAAACCATTTGCAGGGTCTGCACTAGAAACTCTATCTCGCGTATGCCGCCCTCGCCCAACTTCACGTTGTGGCCGGCAATGCGCGCCACCGGATCCCCGGCTTGGGTGAGGGCGGTTCCTTGGATCTCGTCGATCCGCCGCTTCATCGCATGGATGTCCGCCAGGGCGGCGAAGTCCAGGCCGCGGCGCCAAACGAAAGGGCGAATTGCCTCCAGAAATCGGTGTCCAAGCGCCAGATCCCCGGCGACGGGGCGTGCCTTGATCATGGCGGCTCGCTCCCAATTCAGGCCCATGCTTTCGTAGTAGGTCAGCGCAGCATGGAGGGAGATCGCTGGTGGTGTCGCGGCCGGATCGGGCCGCAGTCGCAAATCGGTCCGGAAGACATACCCGTTGGCGTCCCGCGCTTCCATCAGGGTGATCAGGTCGCGCGCCACCCGCGAAGTGAACGAGCCGACGTTGCCGGAAGCTCGCCCAGCCGCGAACAAGGCGGCCGTGCCGTCGTAAAGCAGAATCAGGTCGATATCCGAAGAATAATTCAGCTCCGCCGCGCCAAGCTTGCCCATAGCGAGCGCGACGAACCCACAGTTCAAATCAGGCCTGTTGATGTCCTGGAGGCGGATTTCCCCGGCTTCGTGGGCCGACAGAAACAGATGGCGGATCGCGAGCCGCAGCGTTAACTCAGCCAGTTCGGAAAGTGCGCCGGTCACAGCTTCCAGCGGCCAGATGTCGCCGATATCCGCGATCGCTGCGATCAGTGCGCCCATCCGTTTGGCTTGCCGCAGTGCGGCGGCGATATCCTGTCGCTTCGCCGCGGGGGAAACCTGACTAAGCCCCAGCAGGCTGTCCGCGAACGCGGCTCGCGGGCCATCAGTCATCAGCCGCCGGATCGATCTCGGTTCCCGCAAAGCTAATTCGGCAAGGTAGGGACTGTTGCCACCGAGGCACAAAAGCAGCGACCGCACCCCCGCCTGGCCTAGAAGTTCGGCTTCTCCGATCGCCTCGTATCGTTCGATAAGCCGTTCGGCGGCAAGGGGATCGAACGGATCAGGCCAGCGCGGAGATATCGGGAAGGCCGCCAATGGTTGCGTCGCCTGCGGTTGTCGGGATCGAGTTGACGAACAGGCGCCGTTACAGGCCCATTCGCACGGACCTCGATCTTGTCACACTTGTCGCCTCCTGCCACCAAAGATCCAACCGCGGCTTGTTCGGGACGGGTGGTATCACTAGGGTGCCGCCGTTCTCCATCGCCGCCCACGGGTCCCAAAGAGAGTCGCATGACACAGCCAGCCGTCTACAAGCGTGTTCTGCTGAAACTGTCCGGGGAAGCGCTGATGGGCCGGCGCGAGTTCGGTCTGGATAACGAAATGGTCGGCGCCATTGCAAACGACATCAAGGCGGTCGTTGCTATGGGCGTTCAGGTCTCGGTCGTCATCGGCGGCGGCAATATATTTCGCGGCGTCTCCGGAGCGGCGTCGGGCATGGACCGCGCTCAAGCCGACTTCATTGGTATGCTGGCAACCGTGATGAATGCGCTCGCCGTGCAGTCGGCGCTGGAAAAGCTCGACTGCCCTACCCGCGTCCAATCCGCCATTCCGATGGCGTCAGTCTGCGAACCGTATATTCGCCGCCGGGCGGAGCGGCACATGGAAAAGGGCAGAGTGGTCATCTTCGCCGCTGGCACCGGAAATCCCTACTTCACGACCGACACCGCGGCAGCCTTGCGCGCGGCGGAGATGAAGTGCGATGCGCTGCTGAAGGGCACTCAGGTTGACGGCGTCTACTCCGCCGATCCGCGCAAGGTGCAGGGCGCCTCCCGCTACGAAGAGCTGTCCTACCTTGACGTCCTCTCGAACGACCTCGAGGTCATGGATGCCGCAGCGATCAGCCTGGCGCGGGAAAACCATCTGCCGATCATTGTCTTCAGCATTCACGCTCCCGGGGCCTTTGCGCAGGTCATGCGCGGCGAAGGGGCATTCACCAAAATCATCGAACTCTAAAGCGCCTTCATGCCGACCAAAGCGTTGAAGCGCGTAACTCATGAAATCAAACGAGGGAGTTGGAGGCATCGCCATGGCTACCGCTGACCTTAACAGCCTGAAACAGGATCTCACTCGGCGCATGGACGGCGCGCTTGAAACGCTGCGTCGTGAATTTGCCGGATTGCGCACCGGACGCGCACATCCAGGCCTGCTGGAACCAGTGAAGGTCGTCGCATACGGGACCGAAATGCCGCTCAACCAGGTGGGCACCGTCGGAACCCCGGAACCGCGCATGTTAACGGTGCAGGTGTGGGACAAGTCGATGGTTTCGGCGGTGGAGAAAGCTATCCGTGACTCCGGCTTGGGCCTCAATCCGGCCTCTGACGGCATGCTGATCCGGGTGCCGATTCCTCAGCTCACCACCGAACGCCGCAATGAACTTGCCAAGATGGCGCACAAGTATGCTGAGGGCGCGAAGATTTCGGTGCGCGGCGTGCGTCGGGACGGCATGGAACAGATCAAGGGACACGAAAAAAAGCATGAAATTGGCGAGGATTTGGCCAAGAACTGGTCGGATGAGGTGCAGAAACTCACGGACCAGTTCATTAAAAAGGTGGACGAAGTGCTAGTCGATAAGGAAAAAGACATCCGGCAGGTCTGAAGCGAGTTGGGGCACACGATGCCTGTGATCACCAAGCGGGCAGCCCACGCCTTCGAGTCGGAGGACGACGTGTCATCAGCCATCGCGACGTCAGATGTTGTCGTCGCTGCTCCAATAAATACCAGCGCGGCCGCGCGAATCGTACCGGCCCACGTCGCGATCATCATGGATGGCAACGGTCGGTGGGCGAAATCGCGCAACCTGCCGCGGATCGCGGGGCATCGGGAAGGCTCCCGTGCGGTTCGGCGGGTGGTGGAAGCAGCAATCAGATCAGGGGTGTCCTGGCTGACTATCTATGCGTTCAGCAGCGAAAACTGGCGCCGGCCCGCGGGTGAGATCCTGGATCTGACCGGTTTGCTACGGCGCTACCTGCGCTCCGAAATTGAGGAATTGAAGCAATCCGGCGTGCGGTTGCGTTTTATCGGTGATCGTTGCCGGTTCGACGCCGATATTCAAACGGATTTGGAAGCCGCCGAACGAGACACCGCGGCGAATTCCAAGCTAAACCTGACGATCGCGCTGTCCTATGGCGCTCGGGCCGAGATCGCGGCGGCCGCTCGCGCTGCGCTGGAAGCCGTGCGGGATGGAGGCTTGGACGCCGGCGATCTTGGTGAGGAGATGTTCGCCCGCTTTCTCGCCACCGCAGGGATGCCCGATCCCGATCTGATCATTCGCACCTCGGGGGAACAGCGGCTGTCTAATTTCCTGCTGTGGCAGGCGGCATACGCCGAATTGGTATTTCTCGACGTCCTTTGGCCCGATTTTGATCAAGGGCATTTCAACCAGGCCCTAGAGGAATTCGCGCGGCGAGAGCGGCGATTTGGCGCCCGCAACGACTAGGGTCAGCGGACCCGCCTCGGCTGTCCATGCCCGGACCGTCTGCGCGCCTGCTTTCTGCGCCCGGCCGATGCACCTGTTTGTATTCCAGCGCCAATGACAATCGTGCCTGCATCCCGGCGTCCCGCTGCCTCACGATGGTCCGACCTTCGCGCGCGTGTCCTTTCCGCGGCATTACTGGCCCCGCTTTCCCTCGGTTGTATATGGTTCGGGGGCGCCATCTTCGCCGCTCTCCTCGCCGTCGTCACTGCTGGTCTCGCTTATGAATGGCTCGGCCTGTGCCACCAGCTCAACTCCCGAGCGATCGCGCTGTTTGTTGTGCTGCCGGTGACCGTGCTGGTCGCTGCCTGGGGGGGTGCCACGCCGGCGCTCGTCCTGCTGGCCGCCGCGATGATCACTGGAATCGCACTCGCCGGGGGAATCTCGCGAGCCCGGCCCGTGGCGTTCGGAGTTCCTTACTTGGGTCTCGCAGCGGTGGCATTGGTCTGGCTTCGGCAACCGCCGATGAGTGGTGGCGCCAATGTGATCGTGTTGCTGCTGATCGTCTGGGCGAGTGACATTGGTGCCTATATCACCGGACGAGCGATTGGCGGTCCACTTTTGGCACCCTCGATCTCGCCGGGCAAGACATGGTCGGGCGCCATCGGCGGTTTGGCGGCTGCCGCGTCGACGGGTCTTGCGGCTTCGTTGGCCCTAGGTAGCGGGCCGATATCTTGGCGCCCGGCTGGTTTCGCGCTGCTGATCGGCGTCATTAGCCAGATCGGGGACCTTTTCGAAAGCCGGTTGAAGCGCCATTTCGGGGTCAAGGACTCGGGAACTACAATACCGGGCCATGGAGGCCTTCTGGACCGGCTGGATGCCGTATTGACTGCAGCGCCGACGGCGGCGCTACTGGCGCTGATCGTTGGACCTGGAGTAGTTCTTTGGGAATGAAAGCCGGTCATCCCCACGCCCCCGCCGGAGAAACGGTTCGTTCCGTTACGATCCTTGGCAGCACGGGCAGTGTTGGGACGCAGACTGTCGAGCTGCTGGCGGCCAACCGGGACCGTTATCGGGTGCGAGCCTTGGTTGCTGGCCAAAACGCGATTCTATTGGCCGAACAGGCCATCGCGATGGGTGCCGAGGTCGCCGTTGTCGCCGACAGCTCCGCCTATGCGGCGCTGCGTGACGCCCTCGCTGGCACCGGGATCGAGGTCGCTGCCGGAGGCGAGGCCGTCGTTGCGGCCGCTGCGCTGCCGGCGGATTGGACGATGGCTGCGATCACCGGCGCTGCCGGGCTGGCGCCCACCCTCGCGGCTATCAACCGCGGCGGATATGTTGGCCTGGCCAACAAGGAAGCTCTAGTGTGCGCCGGCGAACTGATGCTGCGCGCCGTGCGAGCAGCTGGTGCGACGTTGTTGCCCGTGGATTCTGAGCACAACGCGATTTTCCAATCCCTCGCCGAAGGCAACCGCGGCGCAGTGGAAAAGATCGTTTTGACTGCCTCCGGCGGCCCGTTCCGCACCGCAACTCAGGAGGAAATGGCCCAGGCCACGCCGGAGACGGCGCTTCGCCACCCGATCTGGTCTATGGGTGCCAAGATCAGCATCAACTCGGCAACCATGATGAACAAGGGGCTAGAGTTAATCGAGGCCGCGCGTCTGTTCGACCTCGATGAAACTGCGATCGAGGTGCTGGTCCACCCGCAATCGGTCATTCACGGTATGGCTTACTACCATGATGGCTCTGTGCTGGCCCAGCTCGGTTCGCCTGACATGCGAATCCCGATAGCACATGCTCTCGCGTGGCCCCAACGACTGGCCACAACCTCCCGCAGACTCGATTTGGCCGCGGTCAGCCGGTTGGAATTTCACGAACCGGACCTTGAGCGGTTCCCCGCCCTGCGGCTCGCAAGAGAAGTCTTGCAAACTGGCGGCGGGTGCCCCACCATCCTAAATGCGGCTAATGAGATCGCTGTTGAGGCATTTCTCCATCGCCGGATCGGTTTTTTAGAGATTTCTCGCACTGTGGAGCGTGTGCTCTTGCGGCTGGGAAGTTCGAATATCGACACGCTCGAGGAGGTCATCGCACTCGACGCCATCGCTCGCCGCGTAGCCAATAGCTTGTTGCAAGTTGTAGCCGCTTGACCCCTCGGACCCGAAAGCCAACCTCGTGCTGAATTTTATCCCTGATTTCATTCGCAGCGCGGCTGCGTTCGTCGTCGTCCTCGGCGTGCTCGTCTTTGTGCATGAACTCGGTCACTATCTTGCGGCGCGTTGGCGGGGTGTCCGCGTCGAGACGTTTTCGATCGGCTTCGGCCGGGCGATTACCTCCTGGACAGATCGCAGCGGCACAGTTTGGAAGCTCGCGTGGCTGCCTTTGGGCGGATACGTGAAGTTACATGGCCAGGAGCGTCCGCAGGACGTTGCAGAAGACGTCCGCTCCAACTGGATCCCGGGCCAGACCTTCCACGACAAGACCGTGCTGTCGCGCGCGATTGTTGTCGCGGCGGGTCCGATTGCGAATTTTTCGCTCGCTATGGTGCTATTTGCCGCGCTGTTCATCGCGATCGGCGAACCGGTTGCGTTGCCGGTCGTGGGTGCGGTGCTACCGGACAGCGCCGCATCCCGAGCCGGCCTGATGGTCAACGACCGCATTGTTTCCATCGCCGGTGATTCAATTGCGACGTTCGAGGACCTCCAGCACTCGGTCACCATGCATCCTGGCGAAACGCTGAAGATGACCATCCGGCGCGATGGAGCCGACCAGCAGCTTGATGTGACCACGGAATCGCGAGAGTCCGGCGGCCATAAGGTGGGTCTTCTGGGCATCCGTGGTGGCGCGGTTGAATACCGGCACGTCAGCGTCCCGGCTGCCCTTCTTGGTGGTGTGACGCAAACCTGGACCATCACGAAGGAAACCTTCACCGGCCTGGCCCAGATGATTTCCGGTACCCGCGGCACCGAAGAACTCGGTGGCCCGCTCCGGATCGCGCAACTGTCCGGACAGGTCGCTCAGCTTGGCGTAGCCAGCCTTGTGTCGTTTATCGCGGTGCTGTCCGTGAACCTTGGTTTGATCAACCTGTTCCCGGTCCCGGTGCTGGATGGCGGCCATCTGGTGTTCTATCTCGCGGAGGCTCTGCGTGGGCGTCCACTGCCTCAACGCGCGCAGGAGTATGGATTCCGAGCCGGTCTGGCGTTTCTCGCCTGTCTGTTTGTCTTCGCGACATGGAACGATCTGACCCACCTGGGGCTGTTTCGCTGGGTCGCTAGTCTGATCGGCTAACAAGCTTGCCGTCGATCTCACGCGGCAGGCAGCGTCACCGCGGAGATGCTGTCCCTGCGATCTCATGCGGCATGAGCACGATCTAGCATTGGCGACGGAGGGGACGATGCTCGAGCCCGCGTTTGCCGGCAGTCCTCGAAGTCGCCGCCAGCGATCTCACGTTGTAACGGAACGTGCTCCGGCCTGAGCAGATTTTACCTTCCTTTTCAGGTGGTTATGGACAGTGGAAGCGATCAGTCGCAGCGGCGTGCCGCTACTAGCGTCCGTTGCCACGCGTCGCTATGGTGCGCCGCGCTCGCATCGGACTATTTGCCGGTGAGGATTTGTTTAACGCGCGTGCCGTTGGGGGGACCAGCCTTTTGTCGACGTTTTGTGCTGTGCGGCTTGGTGCCGCCTGCCTGATGGCTTTGCTGGTCATGGAAACCGCCACCGCGCAAACTCCGGCACCATCGCACACCCCGGCCCACCGTTCGGCCCCTGCATCCAATACCGGCGTAATCAAATCGATCAAGGTCGAGGGTAACCAGCGTATCGAAGAGGGCACCATTCGCTCCTATTTGCTGGTTCAACCGGGTGACCCATTCGACCCGGATCGCATCGATCGCAGCCTGAAGACGTTGTACACCACCGGCCTGTTCCAGGACGTGCGGCTTGGCCGTGTCGGCAACTCGTTGGTGGTGCGGGTCGTAGAGAACCCAATTGTCAATCAGGTTTCGTATGAAGGAAATCATAAGCTTACCGACGAAACGCTCCGGCCGGAGTTGCAGCTCAGGCCGCGTGCCGTGTTCACCCCCGCGTTAGCAGAGTCCGACAGGCTCCGTATTCTTGGTATGTATGCCAAGAAAGGCTATTATGATGCGACGGTCGAGCCCAAAATCATCCGCCTCGACCAGAACCGCGTCGACGTCGTCTTCCAGATCAACGACGGCTCCGCCACGCTCGTTAGCAAAATCGTATTCACCGGTAACATGGCCTTCAGCGAGGACCGGTTGTCGGAGGTGATCAACAGCCGCAAATCTCGGTGGTGGCGATTCCTCTCGTCGTCGGACCAATACGATCCGGAGCGACTGGCCTACGACAAGGAACTGCTGCGCCGGTTCTATCTCAAGAACGGTTACGCAGACATCCAAATTACCGATGCAAGCGCAGAACTTTCGCCTGATCGGAAAGGATTCTTCCTGTCATTCACGGTCAATGAGGGGCCCCGTTACAAAGTCGGCAAGATCACAATCAATTCCCAGTTGCGTAATCTGAGCGACAAGGATTTGCGACCCAGCCTGCAACTGGCGACAGGCGACTGGTATGATGGCGACGCTGTCGGCCGGACCAGCGATCTTATGGAAGAGGCGGTTCATAATCGCGGCTACGCCTTCGTCGACGTCAAGCCGCGCGTTACCCGCGATGTGGAAAAGCGCACGGTCGATCTAATCTTCGATGTCGGTGAGGGGCCGCGCGTCTATGTTGAGCGCATCGACATCGTCGGCAACACCCGCACTGAGGACAAGGTTATCCGGCGTGAGTTTCGCCTGGCCGAAGGCGACCCCTTCAGCGCTGAAGCGGTACGGACGTCCAAAACACGGCTAACCGATTTGGGATATTTCCAGTCCGTCGATATCGCCACTAGTCCCGGCTCCGTGCCGGACAAGGCGCTCCTCACCACGAGGATCAACGAAAAGGCCACCGGAGAGCTGTCCTTTGGCGGCGGCTACTCCACCGATGCAGGCGCGCTGGTCGATATCGGCCTCGGTGAGCGGAATCTTGTCGGTACCGGTGTCAACGCCAACATCAACGGCGTGCTGGCCCAGCGGCGCAGTTCAATTAACTCATCATTGACGGATCCTTATTTCCTCGATCGCAACCTTGTCGGTGGGGTCGATCTGTTTTACGTCGAGACCAACTTTCTAGGCACTGAACCGTACGACGAAAGCCGTGTGGGTTTTGCTTTACGCCTCGGTTATGCCATCAACGAGCACTTACGGCAGGTCTGGAGCTACTCGCTGGTCGATCGCCAGGTCTTCAACGTCGAACTCGGCGCAAGTCCCTTCATCCGCAACGAGGCGGGGTGGACGCTTCTGTCTCAGGTCAGTCAGGTCATTACGCTCGACTACCGCGACAGCAAACTTGTCCCCCATACCGGGTATATCGTGGAACTTGGCAATGACTACGCTGGCCTTGGCGGCGATGCCCGTTTTTTCCGCAGCAACGTGAACGGAGCTTACTATATTCCGCTGGAACGCCAATTCGGGAACCCGGATTGGGGTATCAAGCTCGCTGGCAGCGCCGGCTACCTGGACTTGCTTCCCGGCGGCCGCGAGGAGATCATCGACCGGTTCTTCCTGGGCGGCGACAATCTGCGCGGCTTCGAGACTGGTGGCGCCGGCCCTCATGACCTTGTGACCGACACGCCGCTGGGTGGCCGCGTGATTTGGACGCAATCCACTGAACTGCGCTTTCCGCTGCCTGTTTCGCCCGATCTCGGCTTAAGCGGACGCACCTTTGTTGATGTCGGCTCGCTCACCGCAGCGTCGTTTCGCAGCGCCACCGCCTGTCAGGCGACCGCGTTCCAGTCGTGTCAGATCTCGGCGTCCGCGGCGCCACGCGTCGGCGCCGGTGTCGGCATCTCGTGGCGCACCGCGTTCGGTCTTATAAACGTTGACTTGGCGCCCTTTGTGATCAAGCAACCAGGCGACCAGACACAAATCTTCCGGTTTGGCTTCGGCACGAGGTTCTAGTGGTTCATAAATTCATCAAGAGCGCCGGCGCGGTTGTCGCGCTGGCATTAGCTTTTCATCCGCTCCCCGGCTTCACTCAACAGTCAGCGCCGAACGGGGAGTGGTTTGTGCCTGGGCAAAGCCGCCCAGTGGGGGCACCGCCCGCCGCACGTCCAGGACCACGTGCCATGCCGGCGCCGACCGGCGGCCCTGGCTCGATTCCATTGAGTGATACGCCCGTCGATCCGAACGCAAACATCCCGCCACTTAAAGTAGAGCTTCCGCCGGCACCGGAGATCCCGCCGGTTCCCAAAGGTCAAGCCACGCCCGCCGCTATTGTCGGTATCCTGTCGGTCCCGGACGTGCTGCGGATTTCCACCGCATATCAGGCCGCATACAAGGAATTGAATGCCCGCGGACAAAAGCTGAACGAAGATGCGCAAAAGGAACAGACAGCATTGCGCGATCTAGGGCAATCCTTTGCCGCCGAACGCGCCAAGCTGTCGCCGGAGCAGATCCGCACCAAGGAAAAGGAAATCCAGGAACGCGCAACCGACGCACAGCGCCGCTTCGGCGAGCGAAACCGGATTATCCAGGAAGCCGGCCAGTATGTCATGATGCAGATTAACCGTACCATGGAGCAGGTGGCGCAGCAGGTCGCGTTGTCTCGGGGCATCAACCTGGTGCTCAACCGCGCCCAGATCCTCGGTACAACCGCCGATTTTGACCTGACCCCAGCAGTTGCCGATGTGCTGAACAAGGCGCTGCCCAGTGTCGTTGTGCCGCCCGACGGAATATCCCCCATGGCAATGGCCCCCCCCGCGGCGGCCTCGTCTGGTACCGCGCCCGCCGCGGCAGCGGCACCACCTGCCGGCGAACCGGCGGCGACCGCGGCGGCCACGCCCGCCAAGCCGCCTCAGAAGCGCTAACCGTGGAGCCCGGCTCAACGCCGCTCGGTGACGACCGGCCAGCGGCGGGGGGCGATCCCCGCTTCTTTCTGCGCGCCGGGCCGTTCACGCTCGCCGCGGTCGTCGATGCGGCCGCAATCGAAGGGCAAGGCGCCGAGGCCCCCCCGCGCCGTCTAATGCTGCATGGTATCGCGCCGCTGGCGACTGCCACTGGGTACCAAGTCACTTTTTGCCTGAACAATCGCAAGTACCTGCCGATCCTGGAGGCCACGCAGGCTGCGGCGGTCATTGTCCATCCGGAGATGCAGGACAAGGTGCCCGAAAACGCGGTGGCGATCGTCGCAACTGACCCGATGGTCGCTTGGGCAAGGGTCGCAGCGCTGTTCCACCCGCCGTCCCCGGTCACCCCCGGGGTCCATCCTACCGCGGTCGTCTCCTCGTCAGCGAGCATCGATCCCACCACAGAGATTGGGCCGCTGGCTGTCATCGGCGACAGCGTCACGATCGGCCCTCGCGGGCGCGTGGGTGCTATGGCGGTGATCGGCGACGGTGTTAAGATCGGCCGTGACGTCGAGATCGGCCCGCATGTTTCGCTATCTCATGCGCTAATCGGCGATCGTGTCTACATCTATCCCGGGGCCCGAATCGGACAGGAGGGCTTCGGGTTCGCGATCACGCCGGACGGCTTCTATTCGGTGCCGCAACTCGGGCGCGTGGTAATCGAGAACGACGTGGAGATCGGCGCCAATACCACGGTCGACCGGGGCGCGATTGAAGACACGGTGATCAGTGCCGGGACACGGATCGATAATCTCGTGCAGATCGCGCACAATGTTCGGATCGGACGGGCTTGTGTCGTTGTGTCCCAGGTCGGCATATCCGGCTCTACCGTTTTAGAAGATCACGTCGTATTGGCGGGGCAGGCGGGGATCGCAGATCACTTGCGGATCGGCACGGGGTCCCGCATCGGGGCGAAATCCGGCGTGATGGCTGATGTGGCGCCGGGCTCGGATATGGCCGGGGCACCCGCCCAGCCGGCAAAGACGTTCTTCAGGGAAATCGCGACTATCCGGCGCTGGGTCCGCAACGGCGGCATACCGGCAGCGAAAATCGCACCCGGCGCGAAGTCGAACCAAGACCTGGATTGAAGATCATGGACGGAACCGAAACCCAGACGCATGAGGCGGGGAAGACCATCGAGCTGATCGATATTCATCGCATCATGCACGACATTCCGCATCGCCATCCGTTTCTGCTGCTTGACCGAGTTGTCGATGTTGTCCTGAATAGATCAGCCGTCGGAGTGAAAAACGTTTCGGCAAACGAAGGTTTCTTTGCTGGACATTTTCCCAATCATCCTGTTATGCCGGGCGTGCTGATCATCGAGAGTATGGCACAAACCGCCGCCGTGCTGGTGGTGGAAACACTGGGGCCTGATGCCGCCGGCAAACTCGTCTATTTCATGTCGATCGAAGGTGCGAAGTTCCGCCGCCCCGTTGTTCCGGGCGATCAACTGCGTATCAACATCGTCAAAGAGCGCAGCCGCGGCAATGTCTGGAGGTTCCATTCGGTCGCCAAGGTCGATGGCGTGGCTGTGGCTGAAGCAACCTACTCCGCCATGATCATGGACCGTGCCGCGCCATCCTGACACACTTTTGCCTTAGTCACGCCAAAATATGAGGCGAAACAAAGTGTTACAAGGTAGGCCGGGAAACATCGGGCAACAATGATTGAGTTGGTGGTCTGCGCCACCCCTCATAGGTTCGCGCTACTTTGCGAAACCTGATGCGCGGAACGGAACACCATGGATTCGATAATGGATATCGGCCTGCAGATGACGCACCGCGCAAGCATCCACCCGACCGCAATCGTTGCGCGGGGTGCCGATATCGGGCCAGGTGTGGACATCGGTCCGTTCTGTACGGTCGGCCCAAACGTCGTCATCGAGGCTCGCGCGAAACTGCTTTCGCATGTGGTGGTCGAAGGTCACACCCGAATCGGCGAGGGCGCCCAGCTATTTCCGTTCTGCACCGTTGGCCTCGCCCCACAGGACATGAAATACAAGGACGAACCAACCCGCTGCGAGATCGGCCCACGCACCCTGGTGCGGGAGCATTGCACCATCCACCGCGGCACGGCGACCGGTGTCGGCGTAACCCGCGTGGGCGCCGACTGCGTGCTGATGGCCGTCGTCCATGTCGCGCATGATTGCCAGATCGGCGACAACGTGATCGTCGCGAACAATGCCGTTATGGGTGGGCACGTCAGCATCGGCGAGCACGCCGTGGTGGGCGGCGCGGCGGCGATCCATCAATTCGTTCGCATCGGCCGGGCGGCGATGATCGGCGGAGTCTCGGGCGTCGAGGGGGACGTGATCCCGTTCGGCAGCGTCATTGGCAATCGCGCCCGCCTCACTGCGCTCAACGTCATCGGCCTGCGCCGCCGCGGCTTTGACAAAGCAGCGATCCAGCGGTTGCACATTGCCTTCAAGGCGCTCTACAGCAAGGAGGGCGTATTCGCCCACCGCCTTGAAGCCACACGCGCCAGGTTTGGCGCCGATCCGCTGGTTGCGGAAATACTGGCGTTTATCAACGCACCGAGCCATCGCGGTCTTATTCGGGCGGAGTAGGCTGGGTTTCGCTGCGGCGTTCTGACGAGAATCAGTATCAAACAGTCGCTCTCACATCAACCGCAGCAAGTGAAGAATGAAACGCGGCAAAAGAGCGCTCGATGTCCGAGCGACAAAGATCGCGCACGATAAATATTAACCGGGACTGCCGCCAGTCTTCAGGCCATTCCTCTAGATGCACCGGAGGATGCACCAGGTGCTGCACCGCGTTGATCAAAACCGGCCCCGTGGCGTCCGCGACCCTTAGCATCCCTTTCACGCGCAGCACATCCGCACCGTGACTGTGGAGCAACAAGGTGAACCAGATCGCAAAGACACTCCAGTCGATGTTGCCATCGAAAGTTAGCATGAAGGCTTGGATGTGTGCATCGTGACGGTTGACATCGTGACCGTGGCCGTCGTCCGCGTGCTCCTCCGCCGGCGCGTTCCACGCTGCAATCTGGCGCGAGTTATCTTCGGCGAGCAGCCAATCCGCGGGAGGCGGCGCATTCGCCGAGCGCCATCGCCGTGCAGAGGGATTAAGTAGCGCGAGCCTCGCTTCCAACGCGTTGAGGTCGGCAGCGTCAGCGAGATCCACCTTCGTGACGATGATTTTATCGGCCAGCGCCGCCTGTTTCACCGACTCTGGTTGGCGCTGGAGATGGGTGCTGCCGTTCACCGCGTCGACCGTGGTAATTACACTTTCCAACTGAAAGTGATGCCGGATTTGTGGGTCATGCATGATGGTGGCGAGGATCGGCGTCGGATCCGCCAGGCCAGTCGTTTCTATCACCAGACGCGCGAAGGTCACGTCGCCGCGTTCCCTCCGGGCATACAGGCCGCGAATAGCCTCCGAAAGGTCGCCTCGGATGGTGCAGCAAATACAGCCGGACTGCATGAGCAACACATCGCCTCGAACGTCGGCAATCAGGTGATGATCGAGGCCGATCTCGCCAAACTCATTGATCAGCACTGCGCAGTCAGCAAATTCCGAATGAGTAAGAAGATGTCTCAGCAACGTCGTCTTGCCCGATCCGAGAAAGCCGGTGAGGACGTCGACCGGAATGCGGGCGTTCATTGTCTAATGCGTTCGATAATCCGGGCGATCACGGCGGGGTCGAGCGGGTCGATTGTGCGTCCAAGCATGCGGCCGGCCATCTCCCAGACCTGTGGCAGCGTATCGACCATCTCTCGCCGACCGGTTGCGCCGGACAGGACAAACGAGGCGCCCTGCCAGTCGTCAAGACGCATGGCGAAGGCTCCCAGTATGGCGTTGGCCCCGCGTACTCGGGCAAGGCGTTCAGCGCGGCGAGTTTGGCCGGACGCGAATGCCTCGGCGCGCGTTGACCAGTGTTCCTCGCCGCCAAGAGCACCGCATAGCGCGCACATGACAACCCTTTCTTAGCCGGTCTTCCGAGGCGAGCGCCGGGCGAAGTCGTCAGCCATCTCGTTCATGGTCACGAAGCGGACGCCCGGATGGCGAACAATATAGTTGTATAGCCTCTCCAGCATCATCAGCACCTGAGGCCGGCCGGACACGTCGGGATGAATGGTGATTGGAAAGACCGCATAGTCGTATTCACGATAGACCCAGTCGAACTGGTCGCGCCACAATTGCTCGATGTCATGCGGGTTGACGAAACCGAAGCTGTTGGGGGCTTTCTTGATGAACATCATCGGCGGCAGATCATCGAGATACCAGTTGCCGGGGATTTCAATCAGGTCGGTTTCGCGGCCGCGCTTCAACGGCACCATCCACTCGCCGGCCTTCTTCGCGTAGTCGATCTTGGTCCAACTATCGCCAACCCGGACGTAATAGGGCTGGAAGTCGTGGTGCATCAGACTGTGATCGTATTTGAGCCCCTTCTTCAACAACAACTCGTTGGTGATGGGGCTGAATTCCCACCAGGGCGCGACGTAGCCGGTCGGGCGTTTGCCCGAAAGCTTCGTCACCAGATCGATACATTTATCGAGAACCTCTTCCTCTTGAACGGCAGTCATCGCAATCGGATTTTCGTGGCTGTAGCCATGCACGCCGATTTCATGCCCCGCCTCCGCTACCTTCTGCATCTGCTCGGGAAACGTCTCGATCGAATGGCCAGGGATGAACCAAGTTGTCTTAATACCGAACCGACGGAACAACTCGACCAGCCGCGGCGAACCGACCTCACCGGAGAACAGGCCCCTGGAGATATCATCCGGGGAGTCCTCGCCACCGTATGACCCAAGCCAACCTGCGACAGCATCAACATCCACCCCAAATCCACACAAAATCTCTTTCGCCATCTCTTCCTCCCTTTACTTCATTCATTCAGCGACGATCGGCGTGTGCACGCTCAACCAATGGCGCGCGATCTCTTCGCGCCGGCAGATCCAAACATCCGGATGGCCCTGGGCATAGTCCAGAAAGCGCGCCAAGCCGCGCGCCCGTGCGGGATGACCGAGCAGCCGGGCGTGCATGCCGACTGACATCATCTTCGGCGCGTGAACTCCCTCCTCGTACAACTGGTCGAAGGCATCCCTCAAGAACGCCGTGAAGTCAGCCGCGATGCCAATATTGCCGCGATGAAATTTAACGTCGTTGGTAGAGAGCGAATACGGCACCACCAGATGCGGCCGGTCGTCCACCGATACGTAATACGGCAGCTCATCGTTATACGTATCACTGTCGTATAGAAAGCCGCCGTGCTCGTGAACCAGACGTCGCGTGCTCACGCTTGGCCCGTACCGGCAATACCAGCCCGCGGGAGGCGCGCCCATTGTGCGGCTGAGGCTTTCCACGGCCATGGCAATATGCCGGCGCTCCTCGTCCTCAGACAGGAGATAATGCTCCACCCAACGCCAGCCATGACAGCAAACGTCATGTCCCGCCTCGCGCAGCGCCGCCGCCACTGCCGGCAGGCGTTCCAGCACGGAAGCGCAGGCAAAAGCGGTTAACGGAAGTTTGCGCGCGGCGAACAGCCCGAGAATTCGCCAGATTCCGACACGGCTGCCAAATTCAAACATCGATTCAGCCGCGAGGTCGCGTTGACCGCGCGGCACTGGGCTCTCGCCCATCTCCGTCAGTGATGCTTCGGAAAACCCGTCACCGTTTTCAATCGAATATTCAGACCCTTCCTCAATATTCAAAACGAAATTCAGCGCCAGCCGGGCGTCGTTCGGCCATCGCGGATGAGGCGGAGTGCGGCCATAGCCGGCCAGATCACGAACACCGTTAGCTGGATACACGATTTGCCCCATTTGCGCGAACCTCGATTAGCTTAGAATTGTTGCTCCTCACGGCCGCGGACCAGTTGGGACAGGGTGACCGCCAGAACCAATGCGCCACCATAGAACATGTCCTGGACGAAGCTACTGCCGCCCATGAATACCAGCCCGGTGATCCCGACCACCAGGAAGTAGACAGCTATCGCTGAACCCCACGCATTAAATCGACCTGGCGTAATGCTGGTGGAACCAAGAAAGGCAGCTGCGAAGGCTGGCAGGAGATAGGATACGCCCGAGACAGGGTCCGCCGCGCCCTGCGTGCCAGCATACAGTATGCCGGCAAGCGCGCCCATGAAGCTGGAGACAATGAGGCAACCGCGGCGGATCCGATCCGTGTTGATCCCAGATAACCGGGCGACTTCTCGTCCTCGGCCGACAAACAACATCTGCCGTCCGATGGCAGTGTACTCGAACACGTACCAGACCAGGATGCACAACAGCAGAGCGTAGTAAAACTCCAGCGGAATGCCCAGCAGGCGATCGACGATCACCAAATTCATCAACCAATCGGAAATACCGCTGATCGTCATGGAATTGCTGACGTAGAGCGTCAAGCCGTGCAAGAATGTGCCGGTCCCTAGTGTAACGATAAGAGAATGAATTCGGAATACAGTAATGAAGAAAGCATTGACCGCGCCGACCACGATCCCCATCGCCAGGGCAGCCAGCACAGCCAGGAGGATCGGCCAGCCGTCCTGTCCGTTCAGCAGCGCAACCATCATTGCCGACAATGTCATTACATAAGCGATCGAAACGTCGAAATCGTTCGCGGTCAGCGGGACGATCAAACCGAGCGTGACCACGACGAGGACAGCTTGAGACCCTAGGATCGTCGATAGATTCGACCAGGTGAAAAATGTCTCCGGCCGTAAGATGCTGAACAAAACGACAAGCAGCGCCAGCGCGGCGATCAGCCCATAGCGTTCCGCCAGGTCGATGAAACGCGGCTCGTGCGCTGGTGTCGGCTTAACGGCGGCGGCCTCGGCGACGGTACTTCGTGTCATGCGGCAAGCCCGTAACAGCACTCGGTTATGGCATGTTTTGACAGGTCGGGCGGGGCCAGTTCGGCGGCAATCCTGCCGCGCCCCAGCACCACCACGCGGTCGCAGATCTCGGCCAGTTGTTCGGCATCGGAGCTCGCGCAAAGCACGCACGCGCCGGCGGAAGCGGCGTTACGGATCGCTTGATAAACCGTCTGCCGCGCGCCAACATCGACACCCTGAGTTGGCTCGTCCAGCAGGATCAGCTTCGGGGAGAGTTGCAGCCACTTCGCCAGGATGACCTTCTGCTGGTTGCCACCGCTGAGCGACGCCAGCGGTTGCATCGGCCGATTTGGCACGACTCCAAAACGATCCCCCAACTCTCGGCTTGCTGTCAGCATCGCGCCGCGCCGAAGCAGGAACGGCCGAAACCGGTTGGCCAGCGCCGGCAGCGTGACATTGTCCATGATCGGCAGCCCGCCAACACCACCAGCGACCGGCCGATCCCCAGGGATCAGCACGAGGCCGGCTTTGATCGCGGCAGCCGGCGTAAGTGCCGGCAGGTTAAACCGTTCCGCTCCCAACATCAATGTGCCGTTTTCCGCCTGAAGCGCACCGTAGATTAGATAGGGCACCTGCTCGTAGCCGGACCCCAGCAAACCGGTGAGCCCGACGATTTCTCCTGCACGAAGGGCTAGGGAAATCTCCATCACCTGCCCACCCGACAGGTCTGTGATAGTGACCGCCGCCGGGTCACCACCCGTCGCCGCGACCCTCGCTGGCGCGGTCTGCAACTGACGCCCGACGATCATGCCAACGACTGAGTTGCGCGTCGCCTCCGACGTTCTCAACACACCCGCCACCCGACCGTCGCGCAATACCGTTGCTCGGTCGGTGATTTCCATTACCTCGTCAATGTCGTGTGATACGAAAATCACGCTCGCCCCATTGGCAACGACGCGGCGCACCAGCGTGAATAGCCGATCCACGTCCGCGCGCGGCAGGAATGGGGTCGGCTCGTCCAGAACCAGCACGCCGTGGCCGATCCTGGCGGCGCCAGACGCGATCTCCTCGACCGCCCGGACGATTGCCACGAGCGCGCGCTCCACCGATGATAAACGAGACAGAGGAACATCAGGGTCGATATCGAGCCCGTATCGTTCGAACAAGCGGCGCGCGGCCGAACGCTCTCGTGCCCAACTGATCGCCCACGGGCGTGCGATGCCGCCACGTCCTGATAGGCGTGTCAGCAGCAGGTTCTCCAGCACGGTGACCGGTGGAATGAGCCCAAGATGCTGATGAACGAACGCGACACCGAATGCGCGCACACCCCCCGGTGGCAGCGGCAGGAGCACGTCCTGACCCGCGATCGTCAGTGCTGCGCCCGGGTCAGGTGCATGAAATCCGGCGAGAATTTTTATCAGGGTTGACTTGCCGGAGCCGTTTTGACCGAGCAGGCCGTGCACCTCACCTGGCGCCACCGAGAAGTCTACGTCGCGAAGCGCCTGCTGTCCGCCAAACGACTTGGAGAGACGCCAGAACGCCAGCGCAGGCTCGGTCACTTCAGCTTCCAGAGCTTCGCATACCCGTCCAAGTAGGCGTCGCCGTACCCTTGCGACAACTGCGGCGGCTTACCGGCGTCATCGGCGTTGTGGCTGTCGAAGATGTAGAAAGGTATCTTCGGATCAGCCACCTGCGGCAGGCCGCAAAGGATCCGCATCTCGGCGTCAATGATGGCGTCACCGATCCAATCGAGGTTCTCGCCGATGTCCATCTGGACCTTGCCCTCCTGGATCAGGCCGAGCACGAACGGTGTTCCGTTGAATGCATCGATCTTCACTCGCTGGGTCGCATTCGCCCCAATCACCGCGGGAACCACGAACTGCGACATGCTGTCATAGATGACGATGATGTAGTTCACCGTGGGATCGCTCAGCAGCGCGGACTGCACGTTGGGGGTGATGCGGGTTCCCCAGTCAACCACAGGGAAGTTCATCACCTTGGTCTTGCAGTGCTCGCAATGCTTCAGTTCCGAGTTGATCCCGGCCATCATGCTGTCGGTGGACAGCGGGCCAGTGGAGATCAGCACCAGAGCATTCATGTCGCCCTTTGTCTGGACGACTGCCCAGTCCACGAGCATCGCCCCAGCCTTGAAGTAGTCTATGGGGATGTCGGCATCGGCATCTTTGCGAACAATGGATGATTGCTCCTTGCCGTTATAGTGGGACGGTACGACTGGAACTCCGGCCGCCTTCGCCGCGCGAACCTGCGGCACCAGCACCCGTGGATCGGTTCCGGCCAGGAGATCGATCAGGCTCGCCTTTTCGTTCATGGCGGCGTTCATGCCCTGCACCCATTGCGAGCTTTGGCCTTGGTTCTCCCAGATCGTGAACTTGAAGCCCACTTTCGCGGCAGCAGCAGCCATCGCCTTCTCGATGTTGGCGGTGAAAGGATTGGCGGACGAGACCGGAATGCTGAAGATCGATTTGCCGGCCATGCAGGCCTTGGCGTCGAACTCGGGGCCGGCGGCTACGAAGTTCGGTTTGTCGTAGAATGGCTTGAGCTGCGCTTCGAAATAGTCGAGCCCGTCAGCATGGGCGCGGACGGAGACCAAAAAAGCGGCTGTCATTACAACGGCCGCGAAAATCGACTTCTTCATGTTATTATCTTTCTCCCGAAGCATTGTCTGTCGCAAGGGTTCTCAGGCAAGCTCCATGCCAGCGGGCCCGTCCCTCGGGACGATCAGTCGTCGTAGCCGCCCAATCGATAGGCCGCGAGCGAGATCACCCAGCTGACGATGAAAATGCCAATGATCAGGTAACCAAGCGTGCCAAAATTGTCATTCAGGCTACCGATCGTCTGCCAGAACCGGCCAGAGAGACTGAGCTGGCTGCCGATCAATCCGAGCGTTTCGATACCCCCGACAACGAGCGCCACGATGATCGATACGGCAGTGATAGTCATGTTGTAGTATAGCTTGCGGATGGGTTTAAGAAACGCCCAGCCATAAGCGCCTACCATCAGGACGCTGTCGGTCGTGTCGATCAGCGTCATTCCCGCGGTGAAGAGCGCTGGGAACACCAAGATCGACCATATCGGCAGACCCTTCGACGCCTCGGCGGCGGAGATGCCGATCAGGCCGATCTCGGTCGCGGTGTCGAAGCCTAGACCAAACAGGAAGCCGAGCGGATACATGTGCCAGCTTCGGGTGACCATCGCGAAGAGCGGGCGGAAAATCCGCGCGAGGAAACCGCCCTTGGCCAGCAGCAGATCCATGTCCTCCTCGACATAGGCGCCGCCGCCGCGCACGTGACGGAACGCACGCAAAACGCCGAAGAAGATTGTTAGGTTGACGGCGGCTATTGCCAGCAGAAAAAACGCCGAGACCAGCGTGCCGATTATACCGCCGATCGCGTGCACTGACTCGAGTTGGGTTTTGAAGGTCGCCGCTGCCAGTGCCACGAATATCGAGGCCAGCACGACCACCGTTGAATGCCCGAGGGAAAAGTAGAGCCCTACGCTGACCGGGCGCTCGCCCTGCTGCATCAGCTTGCGGGTTACGTTGTCTATCGCTGCTATATGATCGGCATCGACCGCATGGCGCAGTCCCAGACTATAAGCAAGAAGCGCGGTACCCAGCGGCACAGGAAAGCGCCAGAAGCTCGCCAGCGCCCAAATCCAGACCAGAACATTAAACACCGCGAGCAGCGCGTAAACACCGAACAGGCGACGCCGAAGGCCGATTGTGCCGCTCAAAATCCCAAGTTTCGAACCCGCCATAGCCTCCCTCTTTGCCGTGAACTGGCTCGGGCCCACGTTAGAGCGACAGCGCGGGAGCGAACTGGCGGAGCGCTTGTAAGGTGAGCCAAGCGCCCATCCCGATGATTAGCAGCGTCGTCGCCAATTGCAGCCGGAGCGCCCACACGCTGTCCAGCCACCCCAGCACGCGCCTTCCAATTTGCGCGGCTACGATTCCCACTGCCACGAGGGTGAGAGCGAAGCCGAGACTGAATATCAGAACGGTCACGAGGCCGAGCACGACGCGTCCAGTGGACAGCGCCGCGAGCAGGATCGCCAATGCTGCGGGGTCCGGCAGGATTCCACCAGCGATGCTGAGCGTTATAAGGACTGGCAGTTTCGGGCGTTCGCCGGTTATCAAATCCAGGCGGTGTGCATGCTTGGTGCCCCAGCCGTGGCTGTGCCAGACGATCTCCTCGGAATCGCTGTGGCTGTGGTCAGGCGCGGCGTCGTGGTCATCGGTATGTGCATGAACAGAGTGATCGGTGCTGGCGTTGTAGTGGTGGTCAGCAGCGGCATGAGCGTGAACGTGGTGCGAATGCGGGTGCCCGTGGGAATGCGCATGCGCGTGCACGATCCTTGGCCTCGGCGTTGGAAACGCAGCGGCGATCAGTCCGCGTTGGGTCCACAGCATCCATAACCCCAGCCCCAGAACCAGGAGTGCCATTGCCAGCGCCAGCAGCGCTTCAGTGCGCGCCGGGACGAGCCAACTCGACCCGATCGAGGCGAGCACGCCGACCAGCACGATGCCGCTGACGTGAGAGAGCGTAACGAAGATGCCGAGTATCACGGCGTCAACGGGCCGACCCCGCGCTCCAACGATGTAGGCAGCGGCGATGGTCTTGCCGTGCCCAGGCGTCGCGGCGTGTACCACCCCAGCCCAGAAGCTGGACGCCAAGTAGAACAACGCTTGATGCATTGCGTGTTCGTTTCCTCTCCCGTTACTTTCGTCTTCCGATCCGACGCCGGTCTTCCACGACGCTTCGAACGCGGCGACGCACCTTATTGACCGCCCGTGGAATCCCTACTACTTTCTTTTTAAGAGAGGGGAAAGCGTCGGAACCTGGCCGTTGGCATTTTCACGTAGTGGATTGTTTCTGTTGTTTGGCACCGGGATTGCGTTACTGGCTATCGTAGCGGTCTCGCTGCAGCGGGAAACGGCGTCCGGTCCTCCCCCGAATTCGGTGTTGAAGACAGCCGAGCACAAATCAGCGGCTCCAAAACTAAAGCCGTTGACAGAGGAGGAAGAAGCGTTTGCGGAGGCTCTGTGGCCGTTGCATCAGGAGATGGTCGAACCGTCTGCCGGCAGGCTTGCCTCCGCGGGGATGACATTCGCGGCCGACGATCATGACGCCAACCGAATGGCTGCGAAGTTGACGCCAATACGGCAGGTATTTCACGATACACAAGGGAAGGTTGCGGCCATCTCAGCCCCCGCGTCTATGCAACCGCTGCGTGACCGCTACGTGGGGTTGCTTGTTCTTTACGAGCAATCTGCAACCGAGATGCTAGAGGTGGCCCGAGACGGTGACGAGGGACACCTGATCAACGCTCAAGCCAAGAGCCAGCATGCCGCGGAAGAGCTCATCAAGATCGGCGACATCTTATGGCCTGGGGAGCACAAGCCGAACTAGGCCGGCCAGTTCACAGCCTGCTCGCTTAATCGCAAGCAGGTGCAACGAGAGTACTAGGTTCCAACGGGAGGTAAAGTACCGATGAAGACGATGGTTCAAGCATTGGCGCTGGCGGGCGCATTGGGAGCGGGGAGTTTGGCGCTCTCTGGTGCGGCGGCGCCGGCGCAGGCCCAGCCCGGCCCAGTTTGCTCGGTTTGGCTGGTCGAGAGCGGCCGGTTCATGAATGTGCCCTACGGTTCTTTTATGCCGGATCGCGCGTTCATTCCGGGCAGCACTAGTCCGAATCACAACATCAACACGATCGATCTGCCGGACAATATCGGCGTGATCAAGTGTAGCGGCGAACTCATTCTCTACGATTCAGGCTGGAAGCAGACTGAATACCACAAGATGACGGGCTTCGCGCACTTCACCCCCTTGCCGGATATGCTGAAGTCGCTGGGTTTTGATGCCGCCGACGTGAAGAAGATCATCATCGGCCACGCCCACTGGGATCACGCCGGCCAACTGTCGGATTTCCCGAACGCCACGCTGTATGTGCAGCGTGAGGAGCTGCGCGGCGTCGAGTGGGCACTCAACTACCCGAACCCGCACATCAGCGCCGTGAACAATACTCCTGGCGGCTGCTTCCGCTCACCGGCTTGCGGCTTTGAGCCGCTGACTGTCGAGCAGGTCTATGGAAAGGTCCTGAAAGGCCAGGCAGTGATCGTCGACGGCGAGGCAGAGGTCCTGCCGGGTGTCTTCATCCATCCGGCTTTCCGTGCGCATACGCCCGGCTCTGAACTGCTGGAAGTGCCGACCAGCATCGGCAAACTCGTATTCGGCTCCGACGCGTATTCGTCGTGGGAAGGGATCCGCGACTGGATGCCGGCGAACATTCAGCAGACCGACACGGTCCAGCAATTCCTTGCATACGAGAAATGCTATAAGATCACCGGCGGCTATAACAATTGCGTCTCGGCGCACGAGCCGCTGTCGTTCACGGACAAATACCCGCTTACCAAGAACTCCTGGGCTGTCGGCCCCAATGAGACGCGCGTAGCCGAGATCGCGCTGGTATCAGGCGAGAAGTCGCGCCATCCATGATGTCGACGCGTTGCGTATTCGATGGGCGGTCCGGTAACGGGCCGCCTATCTTGTTCCGGCCCGCCCGCGTGTGAGCCTGCTTATGCCTCGAATGGCACGTTGCTTGCTGTTCCTGGCTCTCGTTGCACTATTCGCGCCGACGCCGGGGACCGCACACGACGCGAGTGCCTATGGCGGCCTTTTTCGCTCGCGCAGCATGGGCGGCAATTGGCTTAATGCCGATGTTGGATTGTATCTCAATGCGGCGCTTACCGTTGCTGTCGACCCGCGCGATGCGAACCACTTGTTGATGGGCACCGATTCCGGACTGTGGGCCTCGGCCAATGGCGGCCGTAGCTGGGCGCAAGAGGATCCGACCCTGATCAATGGCGCGGTATTTGCCATTGCTTTTTCGCCTGATGGAACGACGGTGCTGTGCGTGGCGCCCGGCGGCGTCTATCGGAATTTCGACGGACGCTGGGGCCGATCCAACGCTCCGACCGAGGCGACCCCGGGCCGTAGCATTTTGTTTTCGGGTTCGGGGCGGATCTATCTGCTTGGCCGGGATCGGTTGTTCAGCAGCGGTGACGGTGGGGCGCGCTTCGCGGCGGTAGCGGATGCAGACGATGCGACCGGTTTCGAAACACTCGCCCTGCTTCGCCGGCCGTCCGAGACGCTGTTCGCCATCGCGCATGGTCGTCTGCTGGTCAGCACGAACGGTGGACAGCGCTGGCAGCAACGGCCGGTCGGCGATACAATCAATCCGATTGAGGCCGTGATCCCCGACCCCACCGTCGCCGGCCGCGTATGGGTGGCGGCCGCCAACCGGTTGCTCGTGAGTGGCGACGGCGGCATGAACTGGCAGGCGGTTGGGAGCGTGTTGCCTGAGGCGCACACCGTGGTGCGGGGCATTGCCGCTGATCCCACCGCGGAAACAATTGTCGTCACGACGCATCGCGGCACCTATCGCAGCACCGACGCAGGAGCGCATTGGGGATTGGAGGAAGGCAATCTGCCGGTCCATCTCGAAGCCGGACCGCTTGCACGAGACCCCGAAAATCCAGGCGTGCTTTACATCGTGTATTCACTCATCCCGTATCCGGAGGTCTGGCGCAGCGCGCTTGAGGGTAGCAACCTGCTGGCGCGCGTCGATCCGATGGACCTGCTAGGCGGCCTTGCGTTCCTCCTGCTGCTTTCGTTTGGCAGCGTAATGCTCGTCGTGTGGCTGGTGCGCCAACGGCGCGACATTACAGGCACGGCGCGGTGAGCCTCACGTTACAGCGTCCCCAGTTGCGTCGGCCGGCGTTGTTGGGGGTGGTGGGCGCCATCCTGGTGGCCATAGCCGCTGTGAGCGTCTTTTTTGCCCTCCTTCCAAGCGGTCCCCCAAGGCATTTCGTTGAATATGAGGTGCTGGGAGGCGCCAAAATGCCAACCGCGATCGCGGCCGGCCCGGATGGCTCGGTGTGGTTCAGCATCGACCTCAGCGACGTGATCGGCCGGCTGCGCGGCGGACACATCGAGTTCCTGCCCACCGGGATCAAGGCTCTCGAGCCCATAGGGCTTGCCGTGGCGCCGGACGGCAGCGCGTGGTTTACCGACAATGCCGCCCACTCGATCTCCCGGGTCGCGGTTTCGGGCGAGGTGACCCGCATCCCCCTGGACACACCGAGTGTAAGGCTTGGCCGGCTTGCGGCAGGTGGCAATGGGACGGTCTGGTTCGCTGAAGAAACCGGCTACAGTGTCAGTGAGATCCGCGACGGCAAGCTGATCCGTCACTACTACGATTCGCCACGCGGCGGACCCTACGGCATCGCCGTCGCACCCGATGGCACCGCCTGGGCAAGCCTGCAATCAGGCGACCAGATCATCCGCATCGGCACCGACGGCGCGATCAAAGCCTTCGATCTGCCAAGCGCCGCCTCGGTGCCTTCGGATGTCGCCATCGGTCCCGACAACGCGGTCTGGTTCCTCGAATATCGCATCAATACGATTGGGCGACTGGTTGGCGAGGCGATCCAGGAATTCCCGGTCGGCGAACGCTCGGCGGCATTGTCCGGGCTGGCCGTCGCACCTGATGGGTCGGTGTGGTTCGGGATGTTGAGCGATGGCAGTCTTGGACGGCTGCGCAATGGGGAGATCGTCAGCTTCCGCCTGCCGCGGTCGCGCGCTAAGCCCTATACGGTAGCCGTCGATCGCGACGGAAATATCTGGTATGCCGACATCACCGGCTATATCGGCATGCTCCCGGCACACGACGCGCAGCAATAGCCCGGCACCGATGGACCAACACGACGACAGGCCCGCGCCGCTCCAAGAGGCAGACGGGACCAGCAGAACGGCCCAACCTCCCCGAGCGGGCCTGCTGCTCGGCAGCACGCTAGGGTGCACCCTTGCGGCACTGACTTTGCTGGCTTCCCCGCTGGTCTTCGATGCTTTGCCCGTGCTGGCGGTGTCGTGCCTTGCCGGCGTCTTGCTGCTTGCCGCCGCGGGCTTCACTGCAACGCTGCTCCTGGTTCAGGCCCGCGCCGGAGAGATGCGCCAGCTATCCTGGCCTCAGCCAACGCTGGCGTTTGGCGCCGGTCTACTGGTCGGGGCGATCTTGCTCGGGGCTTGGCACTCCCCCGCTCCACCTCCGTCCGACATGTTGCTGGCCGTCGGTGGCGGCATGGTGCTGCTGGCGTTTCCCTTTCTGGTGCTGGAGCGCTCCTGGGCCGCGATACCTGCCACCACGCTCGCAGAGGCGGCTGGTCTTGCTGCGTTATTGCGAGCGGTCCTGCTGGTGCAGATCGGGCTGGGGCTGGCGTTGGTGCTGGCAGGAAGCGCCTTCCCGATTGCCGCTCTGCTGGTTCCCGCTCTCGCTGTGCTGGTTCTGCTGCTGGCCGCAGAATTTGTTTTGCGCGGCGTGGCTGCCTTCTTCCTACCAACGCCCGCGTCCTCTGTCGCGCGTCCCGCGGCCTCCAGCGCGGTGGCAGCCTGCATTCGACTGCGGGTGCCTCGTCTCGCGGCGGTCAATCAGGCAGTCACGCAGCAATGGGGGATCGATCTTTCGCGAAGCTGGGCGCTCGGTTTTGCCGGTCGAGCGCTCCTCCCGATCGGTCTGCTGCTGGCGGTGCTGACGTGGGGGCTTACCGGTCTCGTGGCGCTGCCGCTGGACCAGCGCGCGGTCTATGAGCAGTTCGGCCGCCCGATCGAAGTGCTGGGACCGGGCCTACACTTGATTTGGCCCTGGCCGCTCGGTGTTGCCCGGCGCGTGGAACTGGGGGTTCTGCACGAACTGACTTTGGCCGGCCCAATATCCGGACAGGACGCCGGAGTCGCTCAGCCTCGTGCCGAGGACCCGCCACCCCAGGCCGCCGACCGCCTCTGGGACAGGGCGCATCCCGGCGAGACCACCTATCTGATAGCCAGCCCGGCCGCATCTGGCCAGGGGGGGTTCCAGAGAGTGGACGTCGATTTGCGGCTGATCACGCGTATCGGCTTGTCCGACGCAGCGGCCCTGCAAGCGACCTACGGCGTCGACGCCCCGGACGCTCTCGTGCGTGCGACGGCGGGTCGGCTTCTCGCCGACTATTTCGCGTCCCGCACACTGGCTGGCGTGCTCGGCGAGGACCGTGCGACGTTCACCGACGCGATCCGTGTGGCGTTGCAGCGGGATCTCGACCGTTTGGCCACCGGCGAGGAGATCGTCGCCGTCGTTGTGGAGGCAATCCACCCGCCGCCCTCCGCCGCTGACGCGTGGCACAACGTCGAAATCAGCGGAGATCAGGGCGCGCGTGGCGGTGGCGGATGAGGCCGGCGCGGCCGCCAAGACCGCTGCCGCCGCCCGCACCAAGGCTGATCTGGCGACCTACACCGCGACCGCCGCCGCCGCCGAGATCACAGCCAAGGCGACCGCCGACCAAACACTGTTTAGCGCCGATCAGACTGCTAACAGCACCGAACCCGATGCCTTCCGGCTCGAACGCTGGCTCGCGCACCTTCGAACGGCGCTGCCTCGGGCACAATTGTTGGTGCTCGATCACCGCCTTGCCGGCTCGGAAGCGCCGACTCTCGATCTGCGCGACCTTGCCCCGACCATGTCGACACCGCCCTGAGCGGAGACCACCATGCTGCTGCATCATCATCACCACGACCATGACCACGACGATGCGCACGGACACGCACACGAGGAGCACCGGGCACCGCAGCCACGGTGGCCAACCGCCACGGCGCTTCGCTTCGGGGTAGCAGGGTTGGTGGTCGTGCTATTCGTCCTGACAACCTGTCTGGTGCTGGTCGGCCCGGGCGAAAGTGTCGTGATGACCCGATTTGGTGATCCGGTGCGGGTGGTTACGCAGCCTGGCCTGACCTGGAGGCTGCCCGCCCCGATCGATCACGCCACCCGTGTCGACATGCGTCTGCGCACCACCTCCACCGGGCTGCAGGATGTCGGCACACGCGACGGCTTGCGCGTCCTCGTGCAGGCTTACGTCGCTTGGCAGGTGCCCGCCGAGAGCGAGCGGGTGACGCAGTTCCTGCGTGCCGTACGCAACCAGCCGGACGAGGCGGCAGAGCAATTGCGCAGCTTCCTGCGATCCGCCCTGGAGATCACGGCGAGCGGCTTCGACCTCGCGGCCCTCGTCAACACTGACCCCGCCAAGGTGAAGCTCTCGGCTTTCGAAGACCGCCTGCGCGAGCGGCTGCGTGATCAGATCCTGACCAGCTACGGCGTGACCTTACGTCAAGTGGGTATCGAGAGCCTGACCTTGCCCGCCGAAACTTTGGCCGCGACGGTGGCGCGGATGCGGGCCGAGCGGCAGACCGTCGCGACTGAGCATATGGCCGAGGGTGAGCGCATTGCCGCGGAAATTCGCGCCGCCGCCGACCGCGACGCGCGCGTGACGGTGGCACGGGCCCACGAGGAAGCAGCCGCGACCGAGGCCAAGGCGCGGGTCGAGGCCGCGGCGATCGCCGGACGTGCTTACGCCGAGGACCCCGGTCTTTACGTCATGCTGCGTTCCTTCGACACGCTCAACTCGGTGATCGGCCAAAACACGCGATTGATCCTGCGCACCGACGCCGTTCCGTTCCGTGTCTTGGTCGATGGTCCCGCCGGAACCACCGGCGGGAACGCGGCCCAAGCACAGACCCCTCAAGGCCAAGTGTCTCAAGCGCCGTCCCCTGTCGAGCAAACACCGGATTCGCCGAGGTGATCACACCGGTCGCCGGCCCTTGGGAACAAGCGATCCGCTTGGCGTTCGGCTTCCTGTTCGTCGCCATAGCGGTGTTGGCACTTGCCTGGGGAGCGTCCAACTTGCGCATCGTGCCGCCGGACGCTCGCGCTGCGGTGCTGCGACTGGGCGAGGTCACCCGCATAGAAGGGCCCGGGTTGCTGCTCGCCTGGCCGCAGCCGATCGAGCGGGTCGTGCTGCTGCCCGGATCGGACCGGCAGATCGCACAGCCAGTGCATCGAATTCGACAGCACGCCGGTCGCCCTAACCGGTCAACCACCAGAGTTTCAGGTTAGTCCCGACACCCGCAGCAACGCGGCGTTCCTGCTTACCGGCGAGACAGGGATCGTTCACCTGCAGGCAACACTATTCTACCAGATCGACGACCCGCGCGCGTATCTGATGGCGGAAGCGCACGTGCCTGCCGCCCTCGACCGGATCTTCGCCGCGAGTGCGGTCGCCGTTTGTGCAACCCGCCCGCTCGATACGATCCTCGTCGCCGCTCCCGGCACCGCAGGCACGGGTAGTGCAAGCCGGGAAGCGTTCCGCTCCGATCTGGTGCGCGAGACCAACCGTCGTCTCGACGTGCTGACGGAGCAGGGTGCCGGTCTCGGTGTGCGGATCAGCCGGGTCGATGTGTCCGCCGCACTCCCCGGCGGCGCCAAGGCAGCGTTCGACCGGGTGCTGATGGCGACCCAGACAGCCGACGCCGCTATCGCCGACGCGCGAACCGAAGCGACCCGTACGGCGACCGCCGCCCGCCAGAAGCGTCTGGAAATCCTCGCCGATGCCGAAGCCCAGGCCGCCGAGCGCCGTGCCGAGGCCACCTCCGCGGCCGCGCTGATGGCGGGGTTTGCCGGCAAGATGCAGGGCGATGCGGGTGCGGCGCAGCGCCGTGCCCTCTACAACGCCAGGGCAGGTGCCCTCCTCGGCCGCGCCCGCGAGGTCAATGCCGTTGATCCCGGTGACGCTTCGCGGTTGCTGCTGCCGGGTCCCCGCGCTCCGCGATGAGCGCCCCCGCCCTTCTGAGCCGCTCGGAGCGGCGCCTGCTCGGTGTGCAGTTGACCCTGGCGATGCTGGCCGGCGGCCTTCTGCTGCTGGCCATCGCGCTGCGCCTATTGGCGCCGGATCAGGCCGATGTGGCCGAACTGGTGGCTGGGGCGGCCGCCGCCCTGGTCGCGATTCCTGCGCTGGCCGCTGCCTGGCACAGCCTGCGCCATCCTGACCTGCACGGCATCACCGACCAACTGATAGCGCTCGCTTTGGTGGCGGCATGGGCCGCCGGAGACCTGATAACGGCTGCGTTGCTTCCCATGGTGATGACCGTCGGGCATGTGCTGGAGGAGCGTTCGCTGCTCGGCTCGCGCGAAGCAATCGCCGCGCTCGGCCGACTGACCCAGGGGCGAACCCGGCGCGTGCTGGACTCTGGCGAGGAAGAGGAGGTGCCGACCTCCTCGCTACGTGTCGGCGAGCGGGTGCGGCTGCGTGCCGGCGACCTGGTTCCGGCCGACGGGGTGGTGGAAAGAGGTGACGCCAGCCTCGACACAGCGTCTCTCACAGGCGAATCGGTGCCGGAGGACGTCGGGCCGGGCGCAGCGGTCTTTGCCGGCGCGGTCAATCTCGACGGTGTTCTGACTGTCCGTATCGACCGCACCGGCACTGCGACCACCCTCGGCCGGGTGATTGCGCTGATGCGCGCCGCCGAACAAGCTAAGCCGCCGGTCAGCCGACTGCTGGAGCGCTATGCCGGCCGCTACCTCGTGCTGGTGCTGCTCGCCGCCGCCGGGCTATGGCTGGCGACCGGCAGCACACCGGCGATGCTTGCGGTGCTGGTGGCCTCCTGCCCCTGCGCCTTGGTCCTGGCCGCCCCAGCTACCTCCGTAGCTGCCATTGCGGTCGCCGCACGACACGGCATCCTTGTAAAGGGCTCGGCCTTCCTCGAGCACCTCGCGCTCGTTGACAGCCTCGTCCTAGATAAGACTGGCACCGTCACCCTGGGAGAATTGCGGCTGGCCTCGGTTCGCCCGGAGCCCGGGGTCGAGCCCGAAGCCCTATTGGAAGCAGCGGCGGCGCTCGGCGCGGCGAGTCGCCACCCCGTCAGCCGAGCGCTGGCCACTTCCCGCCCGCCCGCTTGCATCGCCGAGGAGGTGCGGGAGATCCCGGGTCTTGGGGTCACCGCGACCCTTGATGGTACTGACGCCGCCCTGGGGCGCCCCGAATTGTTCGGACAGCTTGGCATTCCGGTGCCGTCACCCCCAGTTCACGATGGTCCGGTGGCGGGAGTTGCCCGCTCCGGCCGGTTCCTTGGCTGGCTCTTGCTGGCCGACGAGCCACGGCCGGAGGCGCGCGAGGCCCTGGCCGAACTGCGCGTGATGGGCCTGGATCGCCAATTGCTGCTGACTGGTGACCGCGCCGGTGTTGCCATGAAGATTGGCCGCTTGCTCGGTATCGCCGAGGTGCGGGCGGAAGCGCTGCCGGAACAAAAGCTCGAGGCCGTGTTGGCGCAGACCCGCGCCGGCTATCGGCCACTCGTCGTCGGCGACGGCATCAACGACTCGCTGGCCCTGCGTGCGGGTGCTGTCGGGGTGGCGATGGGCGCCGCCGGGACCGACGTCGCACTGGCCTCGGCCGATCTGGTGCTGATGACCAGTGACCTGCGCCGTCTGGCCACTGCGATCCGGCTCAGTCGCCGTTGCCGTCGCACCATCCATGCCAACGTTGGGCTCGGACTGGGTTGGACCCTGGCGATCGTGGCGCTGGCCGCGACTGGGTTGCTGGGGCCGGAGGGCGCCCTGGTAGCAGCTGTCCTGCACAACGCCGGCACATTGGCAGTGATGGCGAATGCGGGACGCCTTTTGCGGTTTGACGAGCTTACCACGACCACCCCCGAGCCGGCGCCTGGCCGAGCCATTTCTGCGGTGGCCGCATAATGCTCATGGATAGATTTCCGGGTAGACAGTTTGACGATCTGGAAACCAGGAGAACACGACATGCTTGCCACATTGCTCCGGCTGGCGCTGATTGGCCTCGTTTGGACTTTCGTCGTGCCCGCCCACGCCCAATTGATCACGCACAGCGATCTGTCCTACCCGATGGCCAAAACGATCGCTGAGGAGGCGATCGAAAGCTGCAAGGCAAAGGGGTATGGCGTTTCCGCCGTTGTCGTTGACCGCGCCGGTGAAGTGATGGTGGCATTGCGCGGCGACAATGCCGCCCCGCACACCATGGAGAATGCGCGGCGAAAGGCGTACACCGCGCTCAGCTTCCGCACTTCAACGACTGACTACGCCAAGCGCTATGCCAGCGATAACCCGGTTGTCCGCCAGCAAGTGACGCTGCCCAACGTGATCGCCATTCCCGGCGGATTACCGGTCAAGGTCGGCGAGGAAGTCATTGGCGGGGTCGGCGTCTCTGGGTCCCCTGGCGTCGACGAGCCCTGCGTTCAAGCCGGGCTCGACAAGGTGGCCGATCAGCTCAAGCGCTAGAACGGCGAGTGCCCCGAACGATTAATCCCGCGCAATGTTTGTAAGATCGGCCGGCCCGGACATGGACCAAACAGACATAGCCCCGCTATAAGGGGTAAAAGGTGGTAGGAAACGTAATTGCATATTTGCTCAGCTCTCGTGAGTTGCCGTGAACGCGTGCGTAATCCGGAAGAGATGCGGCGATCGCCCTCTCATGTCTGATCACTCACCGGTGCTGCGGCGCGTCCTTCCCATGTTGCTTTTCGGGCTCGTGCTATCGGCGCAAGCGAACGCCAAAGGCACCGGATATGTCTTTGTCAGCAACGAGAAGACGAACAATATAGCGGTGCTCGATCCCAAGCAGGACTATCGGGTCATCAAGTGGATCGACACATCCCACCGTCCCCGCGACATGCAGTTTACCAACGACCACGCGCAACTCCTGGTAGCCTGCGGCGATGACGACGTCATCGACGTGATCGACGTGGCAAACCTGAAGGTGGTGGATCACATTCCAACCGGATCAAGTCCGGAACTGTTCCAGCTCAGTCGTGACGGCAAGGAGATCTACGTCTCCAACGAAGAGGGATCCGCGGTTCAGGAGATCAGTATCGCCGACAAGATCATCGTGCGTGAGATTGCCACTGGGGCGGAGCCGGAAGGCATCGCGATTAGTGACGATGGAAAAACACTCTACGTCACCTCCGAGGTGACCGACATGGTGCACGTGGTCGACCTCGGCGCCGGGGTGGTAACGGACAACGTGATCGTTGGCACCCGGCCGAGACGCTTTCTGCTGTTGCCAAATGGCAAGGAACTCTGGGTAACGAACGAATTGTCTGGACAGGTGTCGGTCATAGATCGCGCGACCAATCAGGTCTCGATGGACATCAATTTCCTGCCGCCGGGATTTCGACAGGTCGATGTTACGCCCGTCGGCATGACCATGACCAAAGACGGCAAAACCGCCATCATCGCGCTTGGACGCTCGAACCACATCGCATTTGTTGATATCGCCACGCGTAAGATCGAGGACTATGTGCTGGTTGGAAACCGCGCCTGGGGTGTCGCCCTCAGCCCCGACGAGAAGACGCTCTTTGTCGCCAACGGACTGAGCGACGATGTCTCAATCATAGATATGGCGAGCCGCAAGCCGGTTCGCGCCGTTCCGGTCGGTCGTGTCCCTCACACGGTCCGGGTGGATGATTAAGCCCGTCCGCCGGAAGCTGATGGCGGCTGCGATCGCCATCGGAATGGGCATAGTTCCGTCGTGGAACGTTGCTCTTGGTGAACCGGCTCCGTCAAAGGCGATGAAGCTAGGTTACGTGGAGTTGGCGGATGATCCGCGCTATGCCGACAACGGTGCTCGTTCCGGAATTGTATTTCCCGACCTTGGGCGTCCCTATCAAGGGGGTCAGGTGGCATTGGACGATGCACGTGCAATCGGGCGCGTCATCAAGGTCGACTTCTCCATGGAGAAGACCACCGCCAAGTCGGTCGACGATCTCGCACGCCAGATCTCCGGCTGGATCGAATCCGAGGACGTTCACTTCATCCTTTCTGACCTGCCCGCACCCGCGCTGCGGGATTTGGCTCACCGGTTCGCTGGAAAGCCGGTGGTGCTGTTCAATGTTTCCGCCCCGGACGACGCGCTGCGGGGTGCCGACTGCTCGTCGAACGTCATCCATACCTATCCAAGCGAGGCAATGCTCTCGGATGCGCTGGTACAGTTTCTCGCAGCGAGGCGTTGGCCGCAGATCCTCGTCTTGCAAGGGCCGACCCCCGAGGATACCGCCATGGTGGCCGCCCTGCAGCACTCGGTTAAGAAGTTCGGCGCCAAAATCGTCGATACGAGACCATTCCTGCTATCTAACGACCCCCGCAATCGCGCGGAAAACAACATCGCGCTGATGACCACGGGGGTAAACTACGACGTCGTCTACGTGGCCGACAGCAGCGGAGAATTTGGTCGTTACGTTGCATACGAAACGAGCCTGCCGCGGCCGATCGTGGGAAGCGCGGGGCTGACGCCGACCGCGTGGTCCTGGAGCTGGGATCGTGATGCCGCGGTGCAACTGCAGCATCGTTTCGAAAAATTATCTCCTGGGCGGCGCATGAACGGCGCCGACTGGGCGGCGTGGGAAGCCGTGAAGGCGGTCACCGACGCGACCGTCCATTCGCGCTCCACCGACTTCGAAGCGGTGAGGACGTTCTTGCTAAGCGATAAGATGAATCTTGATACCGTGAAGGGGAATCCGGGCAGCTTCCGTGCCTGGGATCATCAGCTTCGGGCACCGGTGCTGCTGAGCACCGCCGATGCGGTCATAGATCGCGCACCTTTGCCTCAATTTCTGCATCAGACCAACGTGCTAGACACGCTTGGCAACGACGCGCCGGAAACCGCATGTCGGTTCTGACTTCTGGCTGCGTGGTGTTTGGAGTGGTTGCAAATGAAGACAAAACTGCGTGTGGCCGGATGGCTGGTGGTGATTCTCTCCGTGCCAGCCACGCTTTCTCAGGCACAGGAGCCATCCAAGCGGTTCACTATTTGGGACATCCACTTGGGCGACGATGCGTCGGCTATAGCAGACGAGTATGTGAACTATGCGTGCGGCACCAATGGGGGACCGCCTTCACGCAAGCTACCGAATTTCACGGCGTTCAGCACATGCAAACCCGGCACGGACGGCCTACACGAGGTCTATTTCGAGTATGATGATGAACTGGAGTACGTGGCGCGTGCGCTGGACAACGAGTACCAGATCAGAAAGTATGCTGGCACGACCGTGTATGAATTTCCGGTCGTTGCTTCCCTGCTGATCGACGATGCTGGCGTGGTCCGCGGCGAACGCATGGCGACGGACCCGCGGCAGCAACTGTCGCGCGACCGTAAGACATTTTGGGAACTGGGCAATTTCCTCCGCCAGCGCTACGGTGAAGATAATTGGACCTGCACCGATCTGCCACCTGATGAGGGCGAAAACCAGATCGGGCCTACGTTCCTGAAAAACCATTGCGAAAAGAACGTAGAAGGCATGCACTTGGTCCTTCAGCAGCGTTTGTTTCAAAAGAAGGGGCAACAATTCATCGATCCCGTGACAGGCGACAAACAAGCGCAGGCTTTCGAGAGTGGGACCAGGTTTGAAATCTACGAAGCCGCGTTGCCCCCACAAAGCTCGGGGTCGAAGTGAGCTACGGCCTACTGTCCGGTGGTCCCATCCACGAGAAGCGCCCCCTTGGTCTTCATGCCTGCCGTCACGGCTCCGTCGAGATTGGCCCTTTGCAGGCGTGAGGCCCGAAAATCGCCGTCGGTCAGGTCGGCGTCGCTGAGGTCCGCTCCGAAGAAGTCAGCCCGGATGGCGGAAATCCCAGTCAATTTGGCGTTCCGTAAGCGCGCCCTTACAAACCCCGCACCGTCTGCCAGAACACCTGACAGGTTGTCGCGGCTGAGATTAGCGCCGGTGAGATTGGTCTGCTTCAGCTTGGCATGGGACAAATCGCTGTCCGCGATCTCGCTCTCCATGGCGGTCGCTTGTGAAATGTCCGCACCTCGCAAACTGCTGCGGGTCAGGCGTGAATGCGCCATGTGCGCCTGTGTCATCGTCGCGCCATCAAGCTGGGCGCCACTCAGATCGGCGGCGTACAATAATGCCTCTGTCAGGTCGGCCTCGGTCAGGTCGGCATGTTTCAAATCGGCCTTGTTGAGGTTGGCCTCATGCAGCTTGGCATGGCTTAGCTTCGCATTCGTCAGCCGCGCGGCATGCAGGGTAGCACCCGAAAGATCGGCGCTGCTGAGATCGGCACCGCCCAGATCGCGCCGTTTCAGGCTGACGTCGCGCAGGTCGCAGCCCGGACAATTGTTCGTCGTGCCGGCAAGGAATGCCTTCCGCTGCGGTGAATTGACCACATCCGATGGCGCCTCATCCGCCATCGCGGTGGCTGCGCACAGCAGCACCAGTGCCGCGCCGAATTGTCGAAACGAACGCGACTTGCAGATATTTAACGAGACCTTTTGAAACTGCATAATCAAACTTGCCCACCTGATTGCGCCCGAGGCGCCACAGCCTTTATGCTACGGCAATACTGACATACAACAAGGAGGCGCCTGGCAGGTCTGGCGGGCCGTCCAGTTTGCTCAATGGGGGGAAACAGCATGATCAGGCCCTTTCTGGTGCTGGTATCGGCGGTCTGTGCCGTCCGGGCGGAGGCAGCCCAGATTTCTGGGCAGGGAAAGGCCATCGATTTGCAGATATTCCAGATCGGCGATACGCGCGTCATGCTGTTCGGTCTCGATTCCGTGATGCGGAAACAGACTTGCGAGTTGGACGGCAAGCCTTGGCAGTGTTGGTCGGCCGTGGTGCGCGATCTGCAGAGTTTGCTGGATCAAGGGCCTGTGACCTGCGACCCGGTCGGCGAACCCGATGTCTACGGCCGTGTACTGGCGCGCTGTCTCGTGAATGGTCAGAGCCTAAACGAAGAACTCGTCAGCCGAGGCTTCGCCATCGCTCGGCCGAGCGAATCGACCGACTATGTCGCCGCGGAAGAAACGGCCAAGGAGAAGAAGCTCGGCCTGTGGCGGGGGAGATTCAGACCGCCTAGCGAATTCCGCATGGGGGCCGGGGTGGCGATCGAGCGGCCCTGAGTTCGACCGAAAACGCGAACGGGCCACCGGCGTCAACTACTACCAATCCAATCAAGGACAGAAACGATCATGCGCATAGATGAGTTGCTTCCCCAAACCACTAAAGCAAGATTAGCCGCAATGGCCGCCATCGGCGCCCTGCTGG
Organism: uncultured Alphaproteobacteria bacterium; assembly: GCA_963772355.1. Lineage (GTDB taxonomy): Bacteria > Pseudomonadota > Alphaproteobacteria > Acetobacterales > Acetobacteraceae > Rhodopila. The sequence continues at coordinate 116,040 of CAVYXX010000073.1, forward strand.
TCACGGCTTGTGTCGTCTCGCCAACACGCGGACTCGCCAACGATGTTGCCGAAGGCCAAAGGGTCTGGGCTGAAAAGGCCCAGTGTCCGGAGTGTCACGGCTGGGCAGGAAACGGCGAAGGAGGCTCTTTGCATTCTGCGGGCAAGGCGCCGTCGCTCCGTCTGACACAACTCACTCGCGATCAGATTCGGATGACGATACAATGTGGCCGGCCGGGAACGCCGATGCCCTATTTCGATCGATTCGCCTATACGGACAAGCGCTGTTACGACATGACCCAAGCCGATCTCGGGGATACCATGCCCAATCGAGGCGCGGTTACACTACAGGCCTACGAAATTGACGGATTGGCTGACTATATCGAAAACGAGATCAAGGGTGCGGGAACCGTGACGCGGAGCCAGTGTATGGACTTCTTCAAAGCGAACGCCGGCGTTCGTTGCGAGCAATATCCCGATAAGTGACGTAGATGTCAAAGATGGCCCTCGTGTCGTCGGGGGCCATCTTCGATTGTTAGGGCCGCATCATGCTCCGCGGCGCGGAGCATGATCTCAGGCACGACGTTCAGCGACTTTGGGCGCGAATGCTCTCAGAGGCCGAACACGTACAACATCGAAGTGTTTTGCAGGTCTTTGTATTCAGGCGAATGGTCCAGCATGTTCCGTGCAATGAAGCTTCCACCGATCAGGACGGCGACATATTGCTTGCCGTTCACCGAGTAGGTCATCGGGGGCGCCGAACTGATCGAGCCGGTATTGAAGCTCCAGAGCGGCTTCAGCGTCGTGTCGTCCAACGCCCAAACGGTGCCTTCGGAAGTCGTAGTGAACACCACACCGCCGGCGGTAGCGGTGACGCCGGAATAAACCGCGTGACCCAAGATCTGCTGCGCGGCTTTTTTCCCGTTTGACGGATCCATGGAAGTCACGCTGCCCTGAACCGGTTCGGCGTTTGGCGCGGTACCACCTAACCAGAACTTGCCATTGTCATCGTTGGTCGGATCAGGGGTGATGTTCGAGCAACCTTCGAGGCCGCCGCCGTATGATAGATGGGTCCGGGAGCTGTACGAGGTCGGGAAGAAATTCACGCCGCCTTGGATGTTCGGGCAACCCAGAAGCTTGCCCTGCTCGCGCCGAGAGGCCGCGCCGATCTTGTAGGTTTGCAGATCTTTGTTCGGGTTGTACTCGACGGGCTTGCCGGTCTTGGCGTCGATCCCGTCCGTCCAATTCACCTTTGCGGCGTACTGCTGGGCCTCGATGAACTGGCCGTTGCTGCGGTCAAGGGTATAGAAAAACCCATTGCGGCCGAAATGCGCAAGGATCTTCCGGTCCTCGCCATTTACCTTGGTGTCGATCAGTTGGCTTATGCCAATCTCATCGTAGTCGAGGAAGTCGCCCGGCGTGTACTGGAAGTACCATTTGATCTTGCCACTATTGATGTCCAGGGCGAGGGTAGAGTTAGTGAACAAGTTGTCACCGGGACGGTATTCCGGATCATACATCGGCACAGGCTGCCCTGTGCCCCAATACGTCAACTTGGTGGCCGGGTCGTAGGAACCGGTCTGCCAGAACGAGCCGCCGCCATGCAGCCAGGCGCCGGTGTTGCCCTTCCAGGTGTCACTGCCGGGCTCGCCCGGGGCCGGAATGCTGTAGGTCTTCCAAAGCCGCTCACCGGTATCGGCGTTGAACGCGTCGATATGCGCACGTGCGCCTTGGTCACCGCCGCTGCCGCCGACGATCAGCTTGTCGTCGATCACCAGAGGCGCCGATGTCAGCGCGCAATGGGACGTTTTCATGTCGTCGAACTGGACCGTCTTCACAAGTTCGCCGGTATCGGCCTTGGTCCAGAGCACTTTGCAGTCGTTGGTGACAGACACCACGAAGTTTTTATATAGGGAAACACCGCGGTTTGCGGCCGTGAACATATCGGCCTTGTTGCTGCCAGGATCCATCAGCCAAGTGATCTTTGCAGTCGTCGGATCACGCACATCGATCCTGTACACGGCGCCAAAACCATCAACGACATACATGAAACCATCATCGACCAGCGGCGTGCTTTGGTGGCCCGTCCCACCTGAGAAAAACCCCGGAGGGCCGCTCACCCCACCCAGCGCGACGGTGAACGCTACGTGAAGATTTTTCACGTTGTCCTTGTTGATTTGATCGAGCTCGGAATAGCGATGCGAGCTGTAGTCCTTGTTAACCATCAGCCAGTTTTGAGGCTCCTTTTCAGGACTTTGCAGTCGCGACGATGTTACGTCCGCTGCAACTGCAGTCAGGCAGGTCGAGGCAAGCAACGTTGATGCTAGCAGGATTGTCTTCCGGACCGAATGGACTTTCATTGTTTTTTCTCCCCTTTTGCCCAAGATAAAGGAGATTGCTCGCACGTTTCCGTTTAAGTCTTGCCGTGGCTGGATATCAGCCGAAGGCGAGAAATCAAGGCTTCGTGACGAGGCTTCCCCTGTTTGGTGCCCATACAGCGTATCCTTCAATCTGATGCGCCACAAGGCCCTCTGCGGGCGCGAGAACGTCCGTCAAGGCAAAATTTGCACGTGCGCTCGGTCGGGGCGCGTCATGACGAGCGGTCGGCCGCCTTTAGGTCGAGCGTCGGCAACAGCGTCTCCCAAAGGCGGTACAGGCACAGGTCGCGATACTTCAGTGAGATATATGCGCAGAGTCTGAGGCGGCGGAGAAGGAAGGGTGAGAGCTTTCGCGTGAGACCTTTGCCAAACGCAAAATGGCGGGAAATCTACCGGCGGCCCAGGCGTGTTGCGCGAGCGGCTCTCGGGTTTGGCGGACTGATCCAGATCGGCTGCTGTCCGCCCGTTGGCGCTGCCTGGCGCGCTGCACGCTGATCTTCGGTTCCAGAATCGATCGGGCGATTATGCCAACACCTCCACGCCGGGGACGTCCAATCCAGCCTAAAACAACGAATACCCGCCATCGATTACAAATGTATCGCCGGTGTGATACTTCGACGCCGAGCTCATCAAATACACCGCAACACCCCCGAAATCGTCCCCTTCGCCCCAGCGCCGCATCGGCACCCGCGGCAGCACCTTTGTCTTGAACCCTTCTGTGTTCACCGCATTGGCGGTCATATTCGTCTCAATCCAGCCCGGCAGGATCGAGTGTGCCCGCACGCCATACCTAGCGAACTCGACCGCCATCGCCTTGACCATCGAAATCATGCCGCCCTTGGTCGCGGCGTAATGCTCGCTGCGAGGCGCTCCCTCGATGGCCGCCAGGGACGCGGTACCAACCAGAACGCCACCGTCGCCCCGTTCGACCATATGTTTCGCTGCGGTGCGGAAGGTATAAAACGCGCCGTCCAAATTGACCCGGGTCACGCGATGCCACTCGGAGCTGGTCATCTCCAGGAAGGTGTGCCCACCGCGCCCGGATACGCCGGCATTGGCGAAACAGCCATCGACCCGGCCAAACGTTTCTAGCGTGCGTCCGAACGCAGCCTGCACGTCCGCCTCGTCGCCGACATCGCATCTGATCGTCAACACCTTGCGTCCGGTCGGCGCCAACGTCTCTGCTGCCGCCGCGTTTTTCGCCGCGCTGGTGCCCCAGATCGCGATATCCGCGCCGGCCTCGGCCATCGCCTGAGCCATCCCAAGGCCGATACCGCTGTTTCCGCCGGTAATCAGCGCGACTTTGCCGGTCAGGTCGAATGGAGTGTACGCCACGAGATCGTCTCCTCTGATTTTCCTTTAGTATCTACCAGGTGGCCGTTGAAGATGAACACCATCGCGTCGCAAACGATCTATTGGCGCGTGATCATCGCTTCCCTCGTAATGCCAAGGCTCGCTTGACCACCGACTGCGCCCGTTGAACCACGGGAACGTCAATCATCGCCCCTTCGAACTGAACTGCCCCCAGTCCCGCAGCATAGGCCGCATCGTACGCCGCGATCATCCGCTCGGCCCGCTCCACCTCGGCCGGATCGGGCGAGAACTCCTGGTTCAGCACCGACACCTGCAATGGATGCACCGCGCTCGCGCACATGAACCCAAGCCGTCGGGACCGCCGCACGATCGCCCTGAACGCTTCCTGGTCACGAAAATCCGCGATCGATCCGATGAACCCCATCGGCATAATCCCGGCGGCGCGAGCAGCAAAGATTGTCTGTTGTTTCGGATAAAATAGTCCTTCGGGCTCCGACTGCATGCCTACATCGGCCGAGAAATCTTCAGACCCCAGGCTCAACCCAATCAGTCGAGGATGCGATTTCGCGATGTGCTCGATACGGAAGAAACCAACCGCATTTTCCACCAGCGCGATGAACTTTAGACCGGCCGCCGGCAGCCCGCGTTCGGCTTCGAGTTCCGCGACGACCTCGGCGCAGGCCTGTACATGCTCCGGACTGTCCACCTTGGTCAGAATCACCGCCGTCACGCCGGGAATGACCGCCGCCTCCAGGTCACGTATCAGCAATCGCCACGGCCGGTTCACCCGCACCACCACATCCGCGCCATTGCGCGACACGTGCGGGATCGCCCCCGCGATCAATGTCCGAGCGTGCTCTTTCTGCGACGGCGCAACCGCATCTTCCAGATCCAGAATGATCGCATCCGCTTCTCGCCCGGCCGCCGTGCGGACGAATTTCTCCGACGTCACCGGAACAAACAACAGGGATCGCCACACCGGCAAATCGTCGCGCACCGTTAGCCCTCCTTGATCACGCCGTCGGCGGCCAGAGCGGCCAACCGATCCGCTCCATATCCGATCGCCTCCAGGACGGCGCGCGTGTGCTGTCCCAAGGACGGTGCCGGCGACCGCAAGCGCCCGGGTGTCTCCGACAGGCGGGGTGTCACGTTATGCATCAGTACCGACCCAGCCTCGTCGTCCGGCACCTCCACGATAACGCCGCGCGCCTGCACATGTGGATCGTCGAGCAACTGGTCGATTTCGAAGATCGGCGTCGCCGTCACCTCGGCGGCCTCGAACACCGCCATATTCTCCGCCAGCGTCCGCTCAGCGATCCACCCGGCAACGATTGCATCGCACGCTTCGATGTTTCGCACTCGATCAGTATTCGTGCGGAACCGTGGATCGTCGATCACGTCCGGGCGCCCTATCGCGCGAAACAGCCGTTCCGCCATCGCCTGTATGGACGCGGAGATCGCCACGAATCGACCGTCGCTGGTGCCATAGACATTCCGCGGCGAGGTCGTCAGCGATCGGCTTCCCGTCCGCTCCGGTTTTGCCCCGGACACCCGATATCCTGCCGCGTCAGGGCCCAGTACCGAGATCATTGGTTCCAACAGCGGAAGGTCAATCACCTGGCCGCGTCCACCGCGCTCGACCACGCGCAGCGCCACCATCACCGCATAGGCGCCATACAACCCCGAGACCATGTCGGCCAGGGCCAACGGCGGCAGCACCGGCGGCCGGTCGCCGTATCCATTCTTCGCCGCGAACCCCGACATCGCCTCGACCAGCGTGCCGAACCCGGGCCGGTCTCGATAGGGACCATCCTGCCCGAATCCCGTAATGCGGACGATGACGAGACCCGGAGTGCGCGCATGCAGCAGGTCCGGGCCAAGCCCCATAGTCTCGAGCGTACCCGGCCGGTAGTTCTCTATCAGCACCTGACTGGTCGTTATCAGATCGAGCAGCGCGTCGCGCCCGGCTTGCTGCCGCAGGTTGATCGCGAGACTCTTCTTGTTCCGGGAATAGACCTTCCAGTGCAGCGATAATCCCATCACGCGCCACGCGCGCAGCGGATCGCCCGTCTTGGGGTCTTCGACCTTGATGACCTCGGCCCCCTGATCGGCAAGTTGCAGGCTGACCATGTTACCGGCGACCAGTCGCGACAGGTCTACCACCCGGACGCCATCCAGCGGCGCGGGAGCGGTTGGGTCAAAGTCGATACGTGGTATCATCAGCGACACTCTTGGACACGCCATCTTTTAACCCACGGCCGGGAAGCGCAAGCAATGATGTCGATGTCGGTGACGATGCACCCGAGCTGGTTCGGATGGTGCTCCTGTCCGGGGGTGTTCTCGTCGTCGGACTCAGCGTCATGCTCGCTGCCTCCGCGGCTGGGCTGCATTTGCCGATGACCGCTGCCTCGTCGCCTCCGGCGTGCTCGTGTTGCTCTTGATTGTTGGACTGAGTTCACCCATCCACGGAACGGTGACAATCACGCCCCACGCCCACGCAGGGGTCCTGACCGAAATGCGGGAGGCGCCCTGATGCCATCCTCACAGTGGCTGCGAGGTCGACGAGGTTGAAACGCCAGCGCCGGGTCCGGAAAGGTTCAGCGAGGGTCCGCCTCCTCTACCTCTTGGTCACCGCGCTGGTTGCCGCCTGTTCGGCACCCATTCCCGTCCCAACGGCAAATGACGCGGTGGTTTATGTGATCCGTCGCGAGTGGCACACCGACATCGGCCTGCCGGTCGAGGAAATTGCCAGTCCCTTGGCGATATTGGAAAGGCCCTTTCCCGGCGTCCGTTTCCTCACCTTCGGTTTTGGAGAGCGGCAGTTCCTGGTCAATCACGAGAAAAGCTTTGGCGCCATGCTAGGCGCGCTCCTGCCGAGCCAAAGTGCCCTCCTGATGACCGCCCTCGCCGCCTCGCCCGAACGAGCCTTCGGCTCGCAGAGCGTCGTCGCACTTCGGGTCTCCCGTGCCGGCCTCTATCGGATCCAGGCGGCCTTGTGGCAAGAACTTGAACTTTCAGCCGCCGGCGAACCGATCTTGTTGGCCAACGGCCCATACGAAGGCAGCGTGTATTACGCTGCCCGTGACACCTACTATGGGCTTTACACCTGCAACACCTGGACCGCCGATATCCTACGAGCCGGCGGCCTCCCGATCCCAGCCGCCGGCGTGCTGTTCGCGGGTCAAATCATGGGCACAGCGAACTGGATCGGCACGCACCAGGCTCCGCTACCCACCGTGACCGCGAATAGGGAAGCGAAGAAGCAATCCCCCTTGTCGCAAGATCCATGACGCCCGGAACCTCCTTTAGCGACTGGGAGTAACAATCGTGGTGTTGCTTGCTGGCGGCGAGGGATCGCTGCTGCTGAACGACAGACAGCCGGCCAGAGCGAGCGGCAGCAACAAAGCGATCAAAGCGAGGCGCATCATAAATTCCTTGAGTTGAGCAAACCGACCCATACCCCAGCCCTTACTCGGTCGATGTTCAACAGGGGGTGCATCCTGGCAAAGTGAAACGGTCAACCTCATCAACCCGCGAAACAGGCCATTTCCTCTCCCACATCGCCATCCGGCAACGCAGCTACCCCGGTTCGATCGGCATCCGAGCGATGCTGAGCCAGGCAACAGGGGCGCCGGCGGCACGGGCGGCCTCGGCTGGCGGCAATCGAGTGTCCCAGTCCGCCGCAATGAACCGCCGGCCGTTAACCTCGGCCGCCTCCTCCGAGACAAGCCACAGCAACGGCGGTACCATGATTTGCGGCCGCAGCATTTTTGATCGGTCCCCGGCATCACCCACCAGCGGCGTATCGGTCACACCGCCCGGCACCAGAACATTCGCAGTGACCCCGGTTCCCGCCAGGTCCGCTGCCAACACGGCCATCGCGGCCTCCGCCGCCGCCTTGCTCGACCCGTACAGCAGGTAGCCCTCGCGCACCATTGTCCCGAGGCTCGTCGTCACCGTAATGATCCGCCCGCTGTTCGTCTTCAGCATATGCGGCACCACCGCACGTGACATCATGATCGGTGCCGTCGCATTCACCGTCACGAACTGGTTCCATTGTTCCGGCGTCACCTCCCAAAACCGCAACGGTTTCCGTCTTTGATCGGCACGTATTGCGGCCTGCCCGATACCGGCGTTGTTGACAAGGACATCGATCCGGCCGAATGCCGACAGGGTCTCCGAAACGATGGTATCGAACGAATCAGGCCGCGCCAGATCAGCCGCGATCGGCTTGATCGACGCTGGCAGGGTGCCCAGCCCTGACGTGCTGCGGTCGACGCCGACGACATCGAACCCCGCCTCCGCCAATCCCATCGCCATGGCCCGTCCTATTCCGCTCGCCGCGCCGGTGACGATCACGGTCTTGTTCCGTTTCTGCATTGTCGTTTCCTCCTCCGCTACTGGCGATAAACCGATGCCTTAAGAACCTCGGTTCGTCCACCGTCACTGATGATGGAACCATGCTTGGCCTGGCGCCCAACCCCTATGCGATTGACAGCCGCCATGCCCGCAGGCACGCCGGGGTTCGACATGGCAGTAGCGTGCGGTTGCGCACGGCCGTCAACTCGCGAAGCGGCAACGGGCGTAGTTTCGTCTTCTCCCGACCGTTCCCTCCTTGTCGGCTCGCGTCATTCCGGGTGATTATAGGCACTTCGGCCATGGCGGGACAGGAGCGGGCGGAGAATGGATGTGGTCAGCGGCGACAGCCTAGTCAGAGACGAAGCCGCTCTAGGCGTATTGTATGGCGAATCTTCCCCCGGCGCGATCGCCAAGGAGATCGACTACATTCACCCGCATTACCGGGCAATGATCGAAGCCTCCCCGTTCATGGTGCTGGCCACCAGTGGCCCGGAAGGACTCGATGCCTCGCCCCGCGGGGATCCGGCCGGCTTTGTCCATGTGCTGGACGACAAGACCCTGCTGATCCCGGACCGGCGCGGCAACAACCGTGTCGACAGTTTGCAAAATATCGTCCGTGACGACAGGGTGGCGCTGCTGTTCCTGATCCCCGGCGTAGGGGAGACGCTGCGGGTAAACGGAAAAGCAGTGATCTCAACTGCGCCGGAACTGCTCGGGCGGTTTCCGTTCCGTGGGACGTTGCCTCGTTCCGTGATCGTGGTGACAGCGGAGCGGGTCTATTTTCAGTGCCCCAAGGCGATCGTCCGCTCAGAGTTGTGGAACCCACAGAACCACCTCAGTCGCAAAGATCTGCCGAGCACGGGCACTATCCTGGCCGATGTCAGCGCTGGCCTTGTAAATGGCGAACAATACGATCGCGACTATCCGGAGCGTCTGCGCACGACGATCTATTGAACCCGCCGTCCATCAACCCAAGCGTCCTGTGGTTGATCGCGATAGCAGAAAGAGCAGACGATGAAGCGACGTCTGGTGCTGGCCTGTATGACGACGACCGACGTGGTGGCCCGCGCCCAGGTGGAGTTCGATGCCGTTGTCGCCGAGGGGCCCGCCGACATGACCGTTCCGGAGGTGATCCGCGCCGCGGCGATTTACCAGGCCGAGGCAATTCTGTTTACCAACACGCTGCCGCTGGACGCCGCCGCCATCACCGCCCTACCGGGCACCGTCCGGGTCGGTGCCACTTGCAGCGTAGGCTATGATCACATCGACGTGGTGGCTGGGCGCGCTCGTCATCTCACCGTGACCAACACCCCTGGCGTACTCGACGAGTGCTCCGCGGACCACGCCATGATGTTGCTGCTCGCCGCCGCTCGCAGGGGCATGGAATATGACCGTATCATGCGTCAGGGGTGGCGGTATCGCATCGGGCAGAGCGATCTGCTCGGCGTTCGGGTAACCGGGAAACGCATCGGCATCCTTGGAATGGGCCGGATCGGCCGAGCGCTTGCCCAGCGTGCACGCGGATTCGACATGAAGGTGCTGTATCACTCCCGGAATCGACTGTCGCCCGACCTCGAACAGGGTGCGATCTACTTCCCAGACTTTCGCGCTATGCTGCCGCACTGCGACTTTCTCTCGATTCACGCACCAGGGGGCGCCGCGACCACCAATATGATCGACGCGCATGCGCTGTCCTTGTTGCCGCCCGGCTCGGTGTTGGTAAATGTCGCCCGGGGATCCCTAGTCGATGAGGATGCGCTGTACGACGCTCTGACATCGGGCAAACTGTTCGCCGCGGGCCTGGATGTTTTTCGTGACGAACCCGACTTCGACTTGCGTTTTGCTGCTTTGGACAACACGGTGCTGTCGCCTCATGTTGCGAGTGCATCGAAAGAAACGCGCGATGCGATGGGATACCGAGCGCTCGACAATATCGCCGCGGTATTGGCCGGCCGGCCAGCCATCGATCCGCTCTGGAGGGATTGAGATGCACGTTCTGTTGGTAACGCGCCGCCTGCCGTCCTCGATCGAAGCGCTGGCGGCTCGCGAATTCGAGACGCGGCTCACGCCCTCCGATGTCGTGATCTCGGATCTCATCGCCAAGGCCGAGGGCGCCGATGCGGTGCTGTGCTGTCCAGGCGATGTGCTGGATGCGAAGACAATCGCCACTTTGCCGGCCAGCGTGAAAGTCATAGGCACGTTCAGCGTCGGCTATGACCATATCGATGTGGCGGCGGCTACGGCGCGCGGCATCAGGATTTGCAATACCCCCGATGTCCTGAGCGTCGCTACAGCCGAGTGCGCGATGCTGCTGCTCCTGGCGGCGGCGCGGCGGGCGGGCGAAGGCGAGCGGCTTGTCCGGTCGGGGAAGTGGGAAGGGTGGGCGCCGACGCAGTTGCTCGGCGCACAGGTTTCCGGCCGCCGGCTGGGCATCTTCGGTTTGGGGCGTATCGGCCGGGAGATCGCTCGGATGGCGCGGGGGTTCGGGATGGAAATTCACTACCGCGACATGGCACGGCTGCCGCCGGACCTGGAGCAGGGCGCGATATTCCACGACAATGACGAGAGTTTCTTGCCGCTCTGCCAATTCCTATCACTGAACGCACCGGGTGGGGAGGGCACACGATACTGGCTGAATAACGATCGTATCGAGAAGTTGCCGCCCGGTGCGGTAGTGGTAAACGCGGCGCGCGGCACGCTGGTGGATGATGCCGCGTTGATCGGCGCGCTGCGGAGTGGGCACATCGCCGCGGCGGGGCTGGATGTCTACAGCGGGGAACCTGAGGTGGATCCTGGGTATTTGGGATTGGAGAATGTTGTTTTGCTGCCGCATCTGGGCAGCGCGACGGCGGAGACGCGCGATGCGATGGGGCGCGTCGTGTTGTCGGGCATCGCCGCGCTGCTGGCGGGCGAAACGCCGTCGAATGTCGTCGGTTGAGCGCACAGCAGAGCCGGATAATATTTTTGTGCTTGAAAGTAATAAACTCGGAAGTTATTAGCAGCGAGATTTCTATGCGGTAGTTTGGCGAACAGCCAAGCCGAACCGGATAAAGGTTCAAGCCAGCGTCTCCAGCAACCCCGCCATCAGCGCGGCCCGTTGCGCCAGATGTCCCCAAAGAATGTGCTCATGGCTCGCGTGCGCCCCCGACCCGGGACACCCCAGCCCGTCCAACGTCGCCACCCCAAGCGCCGCAGAGAAATTCCCATCCGACCCACCGCCCCGGTGCTGCTTCGGCAATGCCAGCCCGACCTCCCGCGCCACCCCTTGCGCATGTGCGTAAAGCGCCGAAATCGCCGGACTTTCCGGATACGGCGGCCGGTTCATCCCGCCCTCGACAATCACCCGGCAGCCGGACGTCTTCGCGGTCAGACCCAGCAATCGCTCCTGCATCAATACCCCGTCGGCGGCGGAGTTCACCCGCAGGTCGATCTCGCACCCCGCATCCGGGGAAATCACGTTCGGCCGCGTTCCTCCCCAGACCGGCGCGGCGTTCAGCGTGATGCCGCGCTCGATGTCCACCATTCGGTGCAGCCCGATGATCTGATGTGACAGCTCAACGATAGCCGAGGCGCCATCCTCGAACGCGGTGCCCGAGTGCGCCCCTCGGCCTTCCACGCGCATCGTAAATCGCCCCACACCCTTCCGGGCGGTGACGCAGGCACCTCCAGCGCCGGCCGGTTCCGGGATCAGGACCATAGCGGCTTGCGCCGCTTCTTGCTCGATCAACCACCGGCTGGTCGGACTGCCGACCTCCTCGTCCGGCGTGAGCAGCAGCACGATTGGTCTGAGCGTCCTGACGCCCTGCCGCAGAATCGACCGAACCGCGTGGAATGCCAGGAAGCTACCGGCCTTCATGTCGTAGATGCCAGGGCCGTGCGCCTTCTTGCCATCGACGAAGTAGGGCATGCTCTTCAGCGTGCCGTGCGACCACACCGTGTCCAGGTGACCGGCAACCAGCACGGGCTTTCCCTCACCGGGCGTCCGCGCAATCAGGTTGTCGCCATAGCCGTCTCGTCCGGGAACTCGCGTCATTGCTGCTCCCGCCCGCGTCAACTCGCGCTCTGCCACGTCCATCAGTCGATTTACCGCCATCCCGTCGGTCGTCGGGGTTTCCATCTTCACCCAGTCCGACAGTTCCGCCAGCAGGTCTTCCGAGGTCCCAACATCTGTTGCCGGCATCATGCCCTCTCGTTTCGGATAAAAAACTTAGACTAACCCGCGACGCAGGAGTTGTACGACCTAAACCACGGTTCTCCGATTTCACAGAGTCGGTCAGCGATAGCCACCCGCCTCGTCTCTCTGGCCCAACAACTCGACCGCGAGACGATGCAGTGGCGCCATGTGGCGCTGTTCGTTTCGCAGAGGCGTTCCCAATGACCCCACTTCGCCGCTGCAGATCGAGGGTATTGCTGATCGATCCAGCGACGTTACCCGGCGACGGCGCTGCCAGTCGGCATGCAGTCCGCCAGTGGTCGCATGCAAACACAAGGGCGCGCGGTGCTAATCCTTCGCAAAAGCCACTGGTCGCTGACTGGGATCGTTAGGGAAGCTTGTACTTGGCCTGGAATTCGCCATACTGGACGTAGGTTCCTTCAGCAGCGGTCCGAAAATCTGGATGGTGCAGTATGTTGGTCAAACTACCGCTGATGCCGGCATATTTGCCGGTGCCTGTCGTGAACGTGCCCTTTGCCGGAACGGTTTTGGCGTCGGCGGGGAATGTCCCATCACTGGCGATATCGGCAACGATTTGATCTCCCGCAGGGTCGGTCACCACGCAGTAGCCTTCAAAATGCCCCATGCCGGTCATGACGCTGTCTAGGACAAGGCAATGCCACGTCATGTGGTCCAGGAACCCTTTGCCCACGGTCAGGCTGAGTTCGTCACAGGCTAGCACGGTCCGCTCTTTCCCGACTGGGTTAATTTTGCACATGCCGCTTCCGGCATATGTGCCGCTAAACGTCCCCTCCTTCGGCAGATCCGCAGCCACTGCAGTGGCCCCGAAGGCCATGGCGGTAGTCAGTGCGAAGGCGGACAAGACGCGTGTGCCTGGTTGCATTGAAATGCCTCCCCATGATTATTGAGCTTTTTTGAGCGACCGGCGCTCTTCGCGTTACCGGCCTTGCTGGTAGCTATGTAACAGAATGTAAGCGCCTTCAAGCCCGTGCCACCGTCGGAATTACCGATTTGAACCGCCCTCGAAAAAGCGCCACCTTATGCACCGGCGCATCGGATGAAGGAGGATGTGGTGATTGAAAACAAAGCGGTTGTCCCGATGCCGATGCGCCTCTGATGCGGATCTTCCCTAAATGGCACGGGCTGCCGCCTGATGCCCGCGGCGCTACGATCGCGCTCGGCAACTTCGATGGCGTCCATCTCGGCCATTCTCGCGTGATCCGAGCGGCGCACGCAGCGCGCCCCGATGTACCGCTTGCGGTGCTGACGTTCGAGCCGCATCCACGCGAGGTCTTCCGACCCGACGATCCGCCCTTCCGATTGACCCTGTCCGCCGAACGGGCCGACGCCTTGGCCGGATTGGGTGTCGATCTGTTATACGAGCTGCCGTTCAATCATGAATTTAGCCTGATGACGGCGGATGACTTCGTCGGGAAAGTGTTGCACGCCGGTCTCGGCGCCCGTCATCTCGTCTCGGGGCAGGACTTCGCGTTCGGGCATCGCCGCGGCGGCAATACCCGCTTCCTCGCGGACCGCGCAGAGGCACTAGGCATGGGCCTGACCTTGGTGCCGGCCGTAACCGACGCACAGGGACCGCTCTCCTCCACCCGCATCAGGCGGGCGCTGCAGGATGGTTATCCCGAAAGGGCGACCGATGAGCTGGGCCGGCCATGGGCCATCCGCGGCATCGTCAGCCACGGCGACAAGCGTGGCCGCACCATCGGTTTTCCCACCGCAAACGTGCCGCTCGGGCGTCATCTGGAGCCGGCCAGGGGGGTGTACGCGGTGACAGCGCGGCTGGCCGGCGGAGCGATGCACAAGGGTGTCGCGAACATCGGGCGCCGGCCGACCGTCAATGAGGGAACGGAAAGCCGGCTGGAGGTCAACCTGTTCGACTTCGACGGCGATATCTACGACACCGAAATCACCGTGGCGTTGCACCAATACATTCGGGCCGAGGTAAAGTTTTCCGGTCTCGACGCGCTGAAGGCCCAGATCGCTTCAGACGCCGAGCAGGCTCGGCTGATCTTGCGCTGATTGCGCAGCCGAGTCAGCCTGACCGAAAACATCAGGAGGACGCGATGGCCGTTCTGAAACGCCCGGATGGCGAGATCCACTACCAGACCTTTGGCAACGGTTTCCCCGTGCTGCTGTTCGCTCCTGGCGGCCTACGCTCCCGCATGGAGATGTGGCCAGCTCCGCCAGGCGGTCCGCCGCGACCCTGGGTCGACTGGACCACGGCGCTCCCGGAAGCTGGCTTCACGGCCGTGGCGATGGACCAACGCAACGCCGGTGACTCCCGCACCGACATCAAGGCAGACCATGGCTGGCACACCTACGCCGCTGACCATATCGCGCTGATGGACCATCTCAATTTCGAAAAATTCCATGTCCTGGGCGGCTGTATCGGCGGCAGCTTCTGCCTGAAGGCGGTGGAGATGGCGCCGCATCGCGTTACGTCGGCGGTCCTGCAGAACCCGATCGGCCTGCACCCGGAACATCCAGAATATTTTCCAAATAGTCATGCCGAATGGACCAAGGAGCAGCTTGCCATCAGGCCTGACCTGAATGCGGAGGCGCTGGCCGCGTTCGGCCGGAATATGTGGGATCCTCCGTTTGTCTTCTGCGTCGATAGCAACTTCGTTCGGACCTGTCCGGTGCCGACGTTCCTCCTGCCTGGGACGGACATCCCGCATCCGGCTGCCACCAGCGCACAGCTTGCGGCGTTGTTGCCGGGCGTGGAGGTGCTTACCGACTGGCGCGGTCCGGAATTCCTGAAGCAACAGGAGACTCAAGTCGTCACGTTTCTCAGCCAGCACACGCCGTTGACAGCACGCTAAAAAGGAGCTTGGGAGAGGTGCTCGCAAGCGTCGTCCAAAGAAACAATCCATGGCCGGCCTCGAGACTGTCTCTGCGTCGGGTCGTCGACCGTCTCCAGGAGGCCGGCAGATGAGAGCCCTCGAAGGTATAAAATCGCCAGCGGCTCAGATAGGAGCTGTGGCCGTAGGCGCCGCGGCATTAGGTGCTTTTGCCATCGGCGCCCTGGCGATCGGACGTTTGGCGATCGGTGGCCTCGCCGTCCGCAAGGCCAAGTTCGGATCGGTTGAAATCGACGATCTGACAGTCCGCCGGCTCCAGGTATTGGAAACCACGCCAGGCACACTGCCCTTCCGAGCAGATGAAGAATAGCATCGGCCGCATGCCGATTGCCGCTCGGCTAGAGCACCTCAGCTCCGCCTTCATCTCCTACATGACCGCGCCGTCCCCCGCGCGAAACTCGGAGAGCACGAACGGCCCTAGCCGGGCCAATTCGGTGGCTGTGCCTCCTCTGCCAAGGCCGAAGATACCCAACCGGCGCGTACCCATCGGGTTGGCTACACTACTCGCCTGGCTCACGCTCGCCACGCTCGCCCGCGCCGAGACCGTCTTGCATCTTGCCGAGACCGCCACGGTCATGGCCGCCCCTGACGAAATTGCCGCCACGCTACGCGCCGAGGCCACCGGCGCATCGGCTAGCGACGCGCAGGCACGGGTGAACGCGGCGATGCAGCAGGCGCTCGCCCAGGCGCACAAAATCGATGGCCTTGTGATTTCCACCGGCGGCTACGGCGTCTGGCGCACTGGTCCGACATCGGCAGACCACAACGAGCGCTGGCAGGTCAGCCAAACTCTCAGCTTGACCGGGCACGATGGCCCGTCGCTGCTGAACCTGGTCGGCGTCTTGCAGCAACAGGGCCTAGCCGTTGGTAGCCTGAGCTGGCGCCTCTCGCGTGACGCCGAACGCCAGGCGTACCAGGCGGCTACCAAGCAGGCGCTGGCGGGCCTCCGTGGTCGCGTGGAGGAGGCCGCCGCTTTGCTCGACCTCCGCTTTGACCAGTTCAAGGAAGTGCGCCTCGATACGCCCGGCCAGCAGCCGATGCCCCGTGGCATGGCCATGCCGATGGCAATGAGCGCTGGATCCGCTCCGCCACCATCGGCCGCGCCCGAGGATGTCCCTGTCAGCGCCACTGCCGAGGCCGACGCCATTCTGTTGCCCCGCTAAACCGCGCCCTTCTAAGGAATACCGTCTGCGCAGCGGCGCCACAGCGGAGCCCTCGTTGCTGCACTCGTCAAAGATGTGTAACACTTCGAACCGGCGTAAGGCCAAGCCCCCGCCAACGACCGGAAGCCCTCGTCCAACGAGAAGAAACCGCCATGACCCCCGACATCGGGCTCGGCAATTGGCTCTACCAGCGCGCGCTGCGCACCCCGCACCGCAATGCCCTGACGTTCGAGGGCACAACCTGGACCTATGCCCAACTCCAAAATCGTATAGACCGCTTGGCCAGTGCCTTCCATGCCCACGGGGTTTGCCAGGGCGACCGGGTCGGCTTTCTGGGCTTGAACCAGCCCGCCTTCCTCGAGACCCTATTTGCCGCAGCCCGTCTGGGTGCTATTTTCGTTCCGTTGAACTACCGCCTTACCGGCCCGGAACTCAGCTACATCATTACCGACGCCGGCATCCACACCCTGATCACCGACGCTCCGCACCGCCCTGTGATCAATTCGATCCGTGATGAACTGCCCTGCCGCCGCTTCTTCTCCGCCGATCACTCGGCGGAGGGCTGGCCCACTATCCAAGCCATGATCGAGGCACACACCCCGATCCGCTCGGGCACCGCCGTCGCCGACGACGACACCGCGATTATCATGTACACCAGCGGAACCACCGGCCGCCCCAAGGGTGCGATGCTGACCCACGGCAATATCTGGTGGAACAACATCAACGTTCTGTTGGCATACGACGTGCGGGAAAGCGATATTTCCCTCCTGATCGCGCCGCTCTTCCACATTGGCGGGTTGAACGTCAATTCGATCGTGATCTGGCAGAAGGGCGGCCACATCGTACTGCATCGAAATTTCGATGCAGCGAGATGCCTCGATGACATCGCGCGATACCGTATAACCACGCTCTTCGGGGTGCCCGCGATGCTGCTGTTCATCAGCCAGCAGCCAGGCTTCGCCACCGCCGACCTGTCCAGCCTCGACCTCATCGTCTGCGGCGGCGCCCCGGTGCCGGAGCCATTGATGCGGCTCTACGCCGAACGTGGCGTGCCAATCAATCAGGGCTACGGCATGACCAAATCTTCACCCTTCATAACCTTCCTGGGACCGGAATGGGGCATGGCGAAACTCGGGTCGGCCGGCCTAACGCCGATGTTCTCCGAAGTGAGGGTCGTCGAGGCCGATGGCCGCGATGTCGGCGCGCCGCGCGTCAATGGCGAGGTCATCATCCGCGGCCCGAACGTGATGAAAGGGTACTGGAGCAACCCCGAAGCAACCAGGGCGGTGATTGACAGCGAAGGCTGGTTCCACACCGGCGACATCGGTTATCTCGACGAGGACGGATTTCTGTACATCGCCGACCGGCTCAAGGACATGGTCATCAGCGGCGGCGAGAATGTCTATCCGGCCGAGGTTGAAAGCGCCCTCTACGATCACCCGGCCATCGCCGAGATCGCGGTTATTGGCCTGCCCGACGACAAGTGGGGCGAGGCAGTGGTCGCGATCGCCGCACTTAGACCTGGAGCGATGCTGGATCTGGAGGAGTTGCGTGCTTTCGGGACCGACCGCATGGCGCGCTATAAGCTGCCGCGGCGACTGGAGATCATCACGGCCCTGCCACGAAATCCGGCCGGGAAGGTGCTGAAGTTCCAATTACGCGCCCGGTTTGGCGGCGCACTGCCGATCGGCTGAACCTCGGCGGCAACCGCTCGGCGCTTCGTCGCTCGCGAGTCACAGCAGTTTCTCCGCCCGGAAGCTCAGCCACTTCCCACGTCCGACGACGATGTGGTCATGCACTGCGATCCCCATCACCGCCGCCGCCCTGGCGATCTCCGCCGTTAGCGCCACATCCTCCCTAGACGGTGCCGGTTCTCCGCTTGGGTGGTTGTGCGCCAAGATCACTGCGGTGGCGTGCAGCTCCAGGCACCGGCGGACCACCTCGCGCGGGTAGGCCGGAGCGTGGTTAATTGTGCCGGTTCCCTGAACTTCATCCGCGATCAGCTTGTTGCGTCCATCGAGGAATAGCACCCGGAACTGTTCGGTGCGTTCGTAGCCCATCGCCGCCGTTAGATAATCGGTCAGTCGGTCCCATGTTGAAATTACCGGCTGGGTCGTCAGATCCTCTCGCATCATTCGCAGCGACGCCGCTTGCACCAGCTTCAGCGACGCCACGCCGGCTTCGCCCAGGCCCTCGACTGCCCGCAGCTCTATCTCCGGCGCTCCCAGCACTCCGCCGAAGCTGCGGAATCGCGTGAGAAGCTCCCGAGCGATCGCCTTGGTATCGCGGCGGGGCAGGGCGATGAAAAGGATCATCTCCAGCATCTCATGATCCGCCAGCGCGTCGGGGCCGGCTTTAAGCAGCCGCTGCCGCATGCGCGCGCGATGCCCCTCGGCCCCAATCGATCCGTTCTGTTCCGGGAGCAGATCCGGCAGCAACGAGAACTCGGCCATACCGGTCGGCTTGGAGGCTTTGGACATGACGCTCGCAGCGAAAATCTCTGCGCGAACCTAGCCGCCAAATGTTGCCAATCAGCTAACGCCGAACGGCGGCTTGTCTAGACCGCCGGGCGAGAGCGTAAACACTTCGCAGCCGTCGACGGTCACGCCAACCATATGTTCGAATTGGGCCGACAGGCTGCGGTCCCGTGTGACGGCGGTCCAGCCATCGTCGAGCACCTTCACCTCCGGCCGGCCGGCGTTTACCATCGGTTCGACGGTAAAGAACATGCCTGCGCGCAGCACCGGGCCTTCCCCAGGGCGCCCGAAATGCAGCACATTCGGCGGCTCGTGGAAGCGCCGTCCAATCCCGTGGCCGCAGAAGTCGCGCACAACGCTAAAGCGGTGACCCTCCACGAAGGTCTGGATTGCGTGCCCGACGTCGCCCAGGGTGGCACCCGGCTTCACGGCCTTCAGGCCGCGGAGCAAGGACTCGTAGGTGACATCAACCAGATTTCGGGCCCGGGTGTTTGGCGTCCCGGCGCTATACATTCGCGATAAATCCCCGTGCCAGCCGTCCAGGATCACCGTCACGTCGATGTTGAGGATGTCTCCGTTCTCCAGCTTCCGGTCCCCAGGGATCCCGTGGCAGACAACGTGGTTGATGGAGGTGCAGATTGACTTCGGATAGCCGCGATAATTTAGCGGGGCAGGAATCGCGCCATGGTCCAAAATGAAATCGTGGCACAATTTATCAAGGACGCCGGTCGAAACCCCGGGCCTCACATGCGGCACGACCATGTCCAGGGTCTCGGCGGCTAATCGCCCCGCGGTCCGCATTCCGGCGAAATCTTCCGGCGCGTGTATCGTGATGCGCCTTGAGTCTGCTCCGCCGTCCATTACCTTACTCCGCCTCGGCCTTTTCCGCCCAGTCCATGATTTTGCCGGCCGTCGAACCGCTGTCCCCTTCTATCGGCAGGCGTCATCGGCAGCCTATTCATTCGCAACATGCGCAACCGCTTCGCCGGGCGCAAGACCCACGTTGCAACCGACGGGTGACGAGTATGCCTCGGCGGATTAGAAGGTGGTTATGAATACCGAAAGGCAGCCGTGTGCGGGCGGTCCCCGACGGACCAGTAGGATATCCCTTAAAGGTCCGGTCGGCCCCCACACCAACGACACCTGCCGAACGGGACCGCAACAGGAGGAGTTTGAGAGGATGCGTGACAAAAAAGGGTGGCGCGTCTCAAAAGCGGTGCGGGCATGACCGACGATCGCGATGATCGCAAGCGAGAGGCTGCGTTAGCGGCCGTTGCGATGGTGGAAGACGGCATGGTCGTGGGCCTAGGCACCGGGTCCACCGCCGCATTCGCCATAGACGGGTTGATTGACCGTGTCCGCGGCGGTCTGCGGATCGTTGGGGTACCGACCAGTGAGCGCAGTGCGAGCCAGGCTCGCAAGGGTGGGATCGAAGTGACGGATTTCAGCCATCACACGAAGCTGGATCTGACCATCGACGGCGCCGATGAGATTGCCCGAGACACGCTGGACCTGGTCAAGGGTCGAGGGGGGGCTCTGCTGCGGGAAAAAATCGTCGCCGCCGCCAGCGTCCGCCTGGTGATCATAGCGGACGAGCCGAAACTGTTGTCTGGTTTAGGCGCGACAGTGCCCGTCCCGGTCGAGGTTGTCAGTTTCGGCTGGGAAACCACGGCGCTCCGGTTAGCGAAAATCGGCGGCGAACCCGTCCTCAGAAAGGGTGCGGATGGCGCTATCTTTCACACCGACGGCGGCAACCTCATTCTCGACTGTGACTTCGGCGCCATCGCGGATCCGGCTGCGCTGGAACGGGATCTATCTGCCACAATCGGGGTGGTCGAAACAGGGCTTTTCATCGGGATGGCCACCACGGCTTTGGTGGCGACATCGGGGGGGATCATCAGGTTGGATCGCCCATCGTAGCAGTCGCCTCGCCCTAACCCAGAAGATGAAGTGAGCAGTTCCGCTTAACGGCTCGCAACTTGCCCGGCCTCGGGGCGGCTCACCATGCAGGTGCCCCGGCGACGACCCGAACAGGCATCTTGTGCATCGGTTGCGGTCAATCCGGTCACCTGCGCCCGCCAAGTTGTCCTACCCCGCAGCCTGACGGGTTCGATCCGGACCTCTCCGGCCTCGGCGTCATGCCGCGCTGCTGTGGCGGCGCTTCGGGCGGCCGCCTCGCTGGAAAAGGTTCCAACCTGAACAGACCAGTTCGCCGCATGCATGTGCGACGGGCGCGCCGCCTCTGACGCGTGTGCGGTGGAAATCAACATCAGACGCGAGGCCGCCTGGATCGCTTTGTGCGCAATCGGCACGTCCATCTGCTCGAACCCCTGGTCGAGCAGCGAGGCCATGTGAAGGTCACGCTCGCCATTTGATGCAGCGCCGAGCACTACGCCCACCAAACGGACCCCGCCGCGCACGGCGCTGGTGACCAAGTTGTGGCCGGAAGCCTCAGTGTACCCGGTCTTCAGCCCATCGGCCCCCGGATAGGTCCGCAGCATGCTGTCGTGGTTAAAGATGATCTGCCGGTGCCAGGCGAAGCTCGGTGTCGAAAAATAGCGGTAGTAGACTGGAAAATCGTTGATCAGTTGGCGGCTGAGGATCGCCATGTCGCGGGCAGTGGTCCACTGGTCCGGATGAGGCAGGCCAGAGGCATTCATGAACGTGCTATGGCTCATGCCGAGCGCCCTGGCACGCAGGGTCATCATCTGGCCAAAGCGCTCCTCACTGCCGCCGAGCAATTCGCTTAGGGCGGATGCAGCATCATTGGCCGATTTCGTCACCAGGCCCAGGATCGCTTCCTCGACCGTCAGCCGCGAGCCCGGCAGCAGGCCGAGCTTAGATGGTTCCATCGCTGCGGCGTGAGGCGAGACGGGAACGGACTGATCAAGGGCAATCCGACGATCGCGCAAACCCTCGAACGTCAGATAGAGTGTCATCATCTTGGTGAGACTGGCGGGGTGGCGCGGCTGATCCGCGTTCACCTCCTCAAGCACATCTCCGCTCGCGGCATCCACGATAATGGAACTGTATCGGGCTGAACCGATTTGCGCGTGCGCCGGGTTGCTCAGGATCAGGATCCATAACGCCAGGCCAGCGAGGGCCAACAGGCGACGAAACGACGGCTTGCGCAAACGGCATGCGACGCTGGCCATTTATGTCCCTCTCAGAGCGGCCAGAGAACTTTATGTTTTCCAGGAGCGAAATGTCCAGCGCAAACACGCTCGATAAACCGTAAAATCTGAACGCGTTACGGGCTAACGCTCGCATGGTGTCGAGAGCTCGGCACATAACGGGCAAATCCCGAGCTAACGAGCCAGAGGATTTTTTGTGCAGTGCACAAAATTGTCCTTGATCCGAGCTCACAAGAATTCTATATCGAGATTGTGCTGCGGTGCAACAAAGCGAGCGCACCGCTACATCGAGCAAGTTCAACGATCGGGAGGCTGATCAGGCTTTGGCCTCTCCGAACCGAGTGACCGAGGGACTTAGCGACTGACCGAGAAGGAGACAAATCTATGTCAACAAACAAACCGAAGATCTTGGACGTAAACCCGGCCGAGGCTGAGACCACCAAGAGCATCGAGACCACCGTGACAAATCTGAAGGCGGGAATAGAGAAGACGACCGCCGGGTTCGAAGCGACCCAAGCCAAAATGAAAGAAGGAGTTGAAAAAGTTATGAAAACCGCCGAAGAACTCGTTGCCTTCAACCAGGGCAACCTCGAAGCCATCGTGAAGTCCGGCCAGATCTGGGCCACTGGCATGCAGGACCTGTCCAAGCACATCGCCGCCGCGGCGCAAGCGTCCATGGACGAGAGCATGTCGGCCTTTAAGGCGCTTACCGGCGTGAAGTCTCTTAAGGATGCGTTTGAGCTGCAGTCGTCGTTCGCCCGTGCGGCCCTGGAGAAGTCCCTGACCGAGTCGGGCAAGCTTACCGACGCCTCCTTCAAGCTCACGGAACAGGCCCTGGCTCCGATCACGGCGCGCGTTAACGTCGCAGTCGAGAAGTTCGCGAAGGCCGCGTAATCAGACGCCCGCGCGCCTATCAGGGCGTGCCGAGGGGGAGAATTTCGGGCCGCCGCGCTCAACGGTCCCTCCTCCTGATCAAGCAAAAGGCCCGGACATTTGTCCGGGCCTTTTGGTTTGGGGCTTTTGCTTTCGGGCAAGCGCCCCCAACTTGTCGGGGCGCCGACCGGTTATATCCGCATCATTTGGCGTTTGGATAAAGAACTCCCTTGCGGTCGCCGCCGGACAGCGCAATCGTCCTGCTTCGATCAATGCCAATACCCTTCCATCGGACCATCGCTTACCGATATGCTAGAGGGGGCGGATAGCCCAGGCGGCCGGCATAGAAGGCTTGGCTGGCGAGGGACTGATTGGTGACGGAGACGGTTCGGTGACTGGTCGGCGCTAGGGTGCGGGACGGTGGATGGATTTGATCAACATGAGTGAGAACGACAAACGCGGCGGCACGACGGAGGGACCGAATACAGGCGTCGTCGTAAAGGCGCGACCGAAAACTCGCAAGCCTGCGATGTACAAAGTTTTGATGCTGAACGACGACTACACGCCAATGGAGTTCGTCGTGCACGTTCTGGAGCGCTTTTTCCAAAAGAACCGTGAGGAAGCGACCCGTATCATGCTGCATGTTCATCGCCGCGGTGTAGGGGTCTGTGGGGTTTTCACGTACGAAGTCGCCGAAACAAAAGTAACCCAGGTGATGGACCTTGCACGGCAAAATCAGCACCCGCTGCAATGTACGATCGAGAAGGAATGATGACACTGTTGCGCGCATTGGCGTCAACATGGTCAGCGTGACGGGCAGGGCGGTTGCTCCACCCGGGGATCATCAGGTCCTTGACCGGACCGCAAGCGTTTAGGAGCGTCGGATATGCTGTCACGGAATCTAGAACAGACGCTTCACCGCGCCCTGTCGCTCGCGAGCGAACGGCGGCACGAGTATGCGACCTTGGAACATCTCCTGCTTGGCCTGGCAGAGGATACCGATGCTGCCACGGTGCTTAAGGCGTGTGGGGTCGATCTTGACAAGCTACGAAACGATCTGACCGAGTTTCTCGACAAGGATCTCGCCGGACTTGCCACCGATCGGCCCGGGGATCCAAAACCCACCGCCGGGTTTCAGCGGGTGGTCCAGCGTGCCGCGATCCATGTTCAATCCTCGGGCCGTGACGAGGTGACCGGCGCCAACGTGCTGGTCGCGCTGTTCAGCGAGCGGGAGAGCCACGCGGTATACTTCCTGCAATTGCAGGACATGACCCGGCTTGATGCGGTGAATTTCATCAGCCACGGCATCGCCAAGGCGCCCGGAAGGTCGGCTCAGCGCCCGGTCGCTGGGACCAACAACCAAACACCCGAGGGCAACCAGCCGGAGCAGGAGCGCGAGGAAAAGCCGAACCGTCGTAGCCAGGACGCGCTGTCCAACTACTGCGTGAACCTGAACAAGAAGGCGATGGCGGGGAAGATCGATCCGCTGATCGGGCGCGATCTGGAAATCGAGCGGACCATCCAGATCCTTTGCCGCCGCACCAAGAACAACCCCCTCTACGTGGGTGACCCGGGCGTAGGCAAGACCGCGATCGCGGAAGGCTTGGCCAAGCGCATCGTGGAGGGCGACGTCCCTGAAGTGTTGCTCAAGTGCACAATTTTCGCGCTCGACATGGGATCACTGCTGGCCGGCACCCGCTATCGCGGCGACTTTGAAGAGCGGCTGAAGGCGGTGGTGAACGAACTGGAAAATCAGACCGGCGCCATCCTGTTCATCGATGAGATCCACACCGTGATCGGCGCCGGCGCAACCAGCGGTGGGGCGATGGATGCCTCCAACCTGCTGAAGCCGGCGCTGGCGTCCGGCAACCTACGCTGCATCGGTAGCACCACCTACAAGGAGTTTCGCAACTACTTCGAGAAGGACCGCGCCCTGGTCCGCCGCTTCCAGAAAATCGACGTGAACGAGCCATCGCTGGAAGACAGCGTTAAAATCCTCCGCGGGCTGAAGCTGAACTACGAAAAGCATCATAAGGTCCGCTACACGGACGAGGCGATCCGGGCGGCGGTCGAGCTGTCCGCGAAGTACATCAATGACCGGAAGCTGCCGGACAAGGCGATCGACGTGATCGACGAGGTCGGTGCTTCCCGCATGCTACTACCGGAGCACAAGCGCCGGAAGACCGTCACCCTGAAGGACGTCGAGGAGATCGTGGCGAAGATCGCCCGCATCCCCCCCAAATCCGTTTCCGCCGACGACAAGGAGACCCTCCGCAACCTGGAACGCGACCTGAAGTCGATGGTGTTCGGGCAAGACAAAGCCATCGAAGCTCTCGGCGCCGCCATTAAGTTGGCCCGGGCTGGCCTGCGGGAGCCGGAGAAGCCTATCGGCAACTATCTGTTCTCCGGCCCCACCGGTGTCGGCAAGACCGAGGTCGCGCGTCAGTTGGCGTCCACAATGGGCATCGAACTCATCCGCTTCGACATGTCTGAATATATGGAGCGCCACAGTGTGTCCCGGCTGATCGGCGCGCCGCCCGGCTATGTTGGGTTCGACCAGGGTGGGATGTTGACAGACGCAATCGATCAGCACCCGCACGCGGTCCTGCTGCTGGATGAAATCGAGAAGGCCCATCCGGACCTCTTTAACATCCTGCTGCAGGTGATGGACCACGGGAAGCTGACCGACCACAACGGGAAGACGGTCGACTTCCGCAACATCATCCTGATCATGACAACCAACGCCGGGGCGTCGGACATGGCGAAAGAAGCCATCGGCTTCGGACGCGATGTGCGCACGGGCGAGGACGACGATGCGATAAAACGCCTGTTCACTCCGGAGTTCCGCAATCGCTTGGACGCAACGATCACCTTCGCCGGCCTGACGCCGGAGATCGTCGGGCGCGTCGTCGAGAAGTTTGTGATGCAGTTGGAAGCCCAGCTCGCAGATCGGAACGTGACGATCGAGCTGTCCTCGGCGGCAAAGGAGTGGTTGGCGGAGCGTGGCTACGACCGCCTGTATGGGGCTCGTCCGCTGGGCCGGGTGATCCAGGAACACATCAAGAAGCCGCTGGCCGAGGAATTGTTGTTTGGCAAGCTGGTCAAGGGCGGTGCGGTAAAGGTTACCCTGAAGGACAATAAGTTGGACTTCGAGATCACCGAAGCATCGCTGCCCGCACTGCCCAAGCCAGAAGGCGACGACGATGGGGGCGCCGGGCGAGAGGAGGAGGTCGAAGTTTAGAGGCGAAACTACCGGCCTGGTCGTGTCGGGCACGGAGGCCAGTGGTTCGTTTCTGAAGTCGCTTCGCCCCTGGTGCCGGAACCCGGAGCGCGACAAAAAAGGGCGCAGCCACAGCCCAGGCGGCCCGGCACCTACCTCCGCCTAACGTGCATGACGCGGCGAGGCCCGTCGTGCCATCTTCGTCCCCGTTCGGCTACACGACTTTTTTTGAAACTCAGCCCACCGGCATACTCGCCTCTCTAGGCCAGCCGTCCGCTGTCAGATACCATTGCTCTCCGTACAGCCTCTTGAGCGCTGGTTCCTCGAAAGTATCGGCCGGTAAGGCGAACGGGCCAACAAACGGTGCCAGCAGTGGCATTATCGCACTTTGGTCGCTGGTTACCTTTTGCCAAACTTCGGCCCGCGTCCGGTCAGACGCAGCATCGAATTCGCCATTGGTCTTCGCCCATAGACGTGCGTTCTGACGCAGGCGCCGCATCCGCTCACGACGTTCCGTCGCGTAATCGGCAAACGCCTGCTCGTCCCAGTCCTGTGAGCGCGAGAGCGCCTCCGACACCAGACGGACGTCCCGAAAGGTGATGCTAAGGCCTTGGCCGATCGTCGGGTCGTTATGACCTGCGGCATCGCCAATCAGCACCACGCCCGGCGCGGTTGGCTCGTCCACCCAGATGTCGGCGTTTGGATATCCCATGCAAGGGCCGGCGATCTGCCCGTCCGCGATATCGTCGGCGAGCGGCAGCGACGGCACCCGGAACGCCTCAAGAAAGTTCTCCGCAGCGCTCGGTCCAGCGAACCGATCACGCTCTTCGTGCGCATAGCACAAATACAACCGGACACGCCCATTGCCTTGGGGAAAAACATAGAGGCACTTCCCCGCATGGACACCCACCGTCTGCTCGTCTTCCGGCCAAGCGTGTGCGCCTTCAATTAAAAGTCCCGCGATCAGATGGTGCACCGGTTCCGTCCGCACCTGCGCACCCACTTGGCGAGCGACCAGTGAGCCACGTCCATCGGCGCCAATGACCAGCCGGGACCTGATGGCATGACGTTCGCCCTCGTGATCAAATGCTACGGTTGGCGGTAGTCCCGCTTCGATCGTCACGTTGGCGATCCCGCGAACCAATTTGGCCCCGGCCCTCTGGGCGGCTTGATCGAGCACGTCGCACAATTTCGGATGTCCCAGCGTCATAGCCCCCGAGACATTCGGGACCAATGTCGCCAAGTCGAGCGGGCCAGCGCGTGCCGCCTCGATGGGAATGCCCTCCGCATACATCAGGTGTTTCGTGACAAATGGCCGCCGGCTGCAAGCAGTTCGTCGAGCAGTCCGAGTTGCATGGCCTCGCCCACGCCCCATGGGGCGAGCCACTCGCCGCGAATGCGGTCGGCGTGAACCTGAGTCCGTTCCAGTATCAACACAGAAAGTCCATCGCGGGCCAAACGGGTCCCCATGGCACCTCCGGCCACTCCAGCACCAACTATTATTACGTCATAATAACCAGCGACAGCCATAGTCAAACCTCCAGCGTTATTCACCTCCAGCTTCAGGGCCATCAGCAGGCCCGCGCATAGCGGGCGCCGCCGACAGCGTTTCAATTGGTAGCGGGCGGAGGCAGGAAACCGAGCTGACGCATAGTCGTCGCCATATCCCAGTAGTCTACGTTGTGCTTGATCTTGCCTCCCGCGCATTCCATAAGCGAAACGCCCGCAACGTTGACAGCTTTGTTTGACGCGGGCATTCCGGGCATGTCGCCTTTTTGCGTTCCGGTTACTTGCCACGCAACGGCCGCTCGATCTCCTGAAATGACCGCGGACGTGAAAGCGAAGCTTATGTCCGGGAACGCTTTGAACCAACCTTCAGCGAAACCCCGAAGTTCATCCTTGCCATGAAGGACAGTGTGAACGGTGGTGTCATCATAGACGACATTGTCAGTGAAAAGCGGCATAAGCTTTGGTAAGTCGTGTGACCAGCCAACCAAAAAGTCCTTCGCCAGCTGTTCTGTGCAATCTTGCGCGATAGCGGATTTGATAGGGGTCGTCAGCACTGCGGCCGCCGTTAGAAGTGAGACGACCAATCCGCACTCAATTCGCATTTTCATCGTTTTGCTCCTCGACATTAGGTGTGCTTCGTGAACAAACCCGGGCCGGCGCAATACGCTGAGTGGCGCATGCTTAAGCATCGCCTAGTTATAGCCAGACAATACCAGAACTGGGGTTTCCCAGTTGCCCAACATCATTTTCTGGTAGTCGAATAGGAGGCTAGCGGCATTCCATGAATTTGGCAATGACTTTCTCACCGGCAGAAGGCCGTTACCCATGGGATGGAGCTTAAAGCAGATCCGGGACTGCCGGATTTATTTCGGCATTTCCATTGCGTGGAACCCGTCGAATTGGGTGGATCCGAAAAACCCCTGAGATGCGCTGCACGCATGCGCGACAGCCCGAGGCATAGGCTGGGTTGCGATTGTGCTGCGTGGCTGGCCCGGTATTGGTCGACCTTGGAGCTCAACGGGCCCAGCGTGAAAAGGCCAATAAAACCATGTAGTGATGTACCAACACAGTTCCATCTCTAAGTATATAATCGCCGAGCGGCACATCTCAGAACTGCTCGTCATGCTCGCGCTCCCGAGCGGGGTTTTCCATCGCTCACACCACACGGTTTTGCTTGCTTTGGCTACCTTGACTGATTTGGACCCATGCTATCTGG
Source organism: uncultured Alphaproteobacteria bacterium (assembly GCA_963772355.1). Classification (GTDB taxonomy): domain Bacteria; phylum Pseudomonadota; class Alphaproteobacteria; order Acetobacterales; family Acetobacteraceae; genus Rhodopila. The sequence goes on from CAVYXX010000073.1 coordinate 144,714, forward strand.
GGACATAGCCATCGCTGTCGCCTATTGCACCGCCTCTGGGGCTGACCGCCTTTATGCTGCGTCGCAGCGGCACGGTTTTTCGCCCTGCATACTGATTATTCGCCGCTTTCATCCTGCTCCGCGGCATCAGCCAGGCGTTCTCTTTGCTGAGAAACTGGGTTGGGGCTTACGGTCTTAAGGCGATAATCGAGTCCACAACCGCCGTCGTGTCACCGACAACGGCGATGGGCGATATGGCTGCTGTTGCCGAAGGCCCTTGCGCTCCCATCGCCTGCACAGTTCCGGGCAGCGAACGATCTGTTTGCGCCAAACCGAAACGCGCTCCCGGGGCAATGTACGTCCGCACGCCGCTGGCTCCACTTGCTTGGTTATCACTGAGGCGGGCTTGGATTGGCCGAGGGACCGATCTACCCAGCAGCGGCCAAGCTGATCAGCATGTCAATGACGCCGACAGAACGCGGCCGAGCGGCGGCGCGCCGCTGAGAACAGCGCTGAAGTCGTTGATCATCGCCCCCCTTTCTTCCTGCGCTGGCTGTTCCTGTGTTCGGTCGGAATGCGGTATCGCCGTGCACTGTAGCCTTCAATTTCCTCGATCTGTTCGCGAACGCGTGTGGTGGGGTCTTTTATCCTAGACTGCGTGCGGAATATATAGGTAGCGTGCTGCAATAATTGGGAGGCGATCATGGGCGCTGTTCCATGGCACAGCAATTTGTTGCGCGCTTCGATGCTTGGCATCGCGATCTTGTCGGCCTCGTGCCAACCTGTGCCACAATCAGTCCCGATACGTGACGAAGCTACGGCCGTCTCCCGGAGTGCGGATTTACTTCCCGTCGCCGATGAGGACTATTTCAAGGCGATGGATGGCGCCCTGCCGCTGACATCAGACGAAGTCAAAGGCCGCAATACCTGGATCGTTTGGACCGGGGGTAACGACAGATTTTGGGATAGCGTGACCAACTATACCTTCGGCTCCTTCGACCTGCTGAAAATATTGTCTTCCTATCCTGATCTGAAATTCAGTCGCGACAGCCGCTGGCATTATCTCGGGCTGGTCAATGAGCCATGCTTCGACAAGGCAAACGGACCTGATCCCGGCCGGTATGGCCTATGGTTGGATCGCCGGAGAGACGACTGCGCACCGGATCCTTTCGACAACGCCCAGAAATACCCGGGGGTGGCATTCGGCGCCCGTGGTCGAACCGTTCCCGTCGGCTCCCTCTACGGCGCGCCGAGCGGGATTATGGGGCTTCGGGTTTTCCCGAATCCGGCATTCGACGAAGCGGCGGCGCGGCGATGGGACCCGGTTCGCTACTACACCGATCCGGCTTACTACAACTCGAAGGATCTGGTGCGGCCATATCGCGTCGGCATGTCATGCGGCTTCTGTCATGTCGGCCCAAATCCTGATCGGCCACCAGCCGATTTTGAACATCCGCGGTTCGAGAACCTGAGTTCACTCGTCGGTGCCCAGGTACTTTTGGGTGGACCGCATCTTCAACTGGCGGTCGGACGAATCCAACTATCTGTTTCAAGTGCTCCATACATCTCGTCCGGGCTCGCTCGATACGTCGTTAGTCGCCACGGATTATATCAACAATCCCCGCACCATGAACGCGGTCTATAATGTATGGCCCCGGCTCAACGCAGCGCGCAATTGGGGGCGCGAAACGTTGGCCGGTGGTGAACTCAACAACCGGCAATTCAACGACTACGTTCAGCAAGGTCCGCTGACGCAGTTTTTCCAGCCGCCATCAACGGTATTCACCCCGCACGTGCTAAAGGACGGCTCCGACTCAGTCGGCACGCTCGGCGCTCTCAATCGGGTTTACGTTAATATCGGCCTGTTTAGCGAGGAATGGACTCAACACTTCATCCCGTTGATTGGCGGCAAGCGTCAAACACCGATCGAAATCGCGGATATGCGGGCAAACTCCAACTATTGGGGGGCGACGGAGGCGCGAACGGTGGACATGGCCTTGTTCCTCCTGAAAGCTTCGTATCCGCACAAACTCGTGGATGCGCCCGGCGGCCGCCGGTATTTGAGTGGGGACACGCCAACGTTGAACCGCGGCAAGATTGTCTTCGCGGAAAACTGCGCCGGCTGCCATTCTAGCAAGCAACCGGAAATACCTGCCGGCGCAGATCCGGGCGCGTGCATAGGGCCGGACTACCTGACATGCTGGGACAAGTATTGGAGTTGGACACACTCGGACCCGTTCAAACAGCAGATGCGGCAGATTGTCGTCGCGGACGACTTTCTCAAGGACAACTATCTGTCCACGGACATGCGCATACCAGTGACCCTGCTGCAGACCAATGCTTGCAGCCCGCTCGCCAGCAACAGCTTGCAAGGCGAGATCTGGAGCGACTTCTCCTCGGAGAGTTACAAGTCGCTTCCATCGGTCGGCACCATCACCGTCTACGATCCCTTCTCCGGCGAGCCACAGCCCTTCACTATGCCCGCCGGCGGACGTGGCTACACGCGAGTCCCCAGTCTGATCAGTTTGTGGTCTACCGCACCATTTCTTTTAAACAACAGTGTCGGTCCTTTCAATCCGGAGCCTTCGGTCGCGGCGCGCATGTCGTCCTTCAATGCTTCAATTACGCAGATGCTGTGGCCGGCGCAAAGGGCCTCCGACCCGGTGTTCGGCAACCGCATTCCCGGCGTCATCGACCGCACCACAGCCACCAGCTACCTGCGCATTCCCGCCGGCTATCTGCCGGATTTCGTGCGCAAATCTGAACCTATCGCGAGCCTGATCGTGCCATCGCTGTTTGATGGTCAGGGCGGCATCGAGGTCGGTCCGATTCCCAAGGGAACGCCGGTTGATTTGATCGCGAATCTCGATCTGCTGCCCGAAGGCGGCGGCCGGCAACGCCTGATGCATGACACCGATGTCGTACAACTGCTCGCGCGGCTGATTTACGATCTCAAGACCCTTCCGGCCGGCGCCACTGATGAACAGGCCATGCAAGTATTCGCCAACGTTGCGCGTCCGCTCTACGCCCTCAGCCGCTGCCCGGATTACGTGGTCAATCGGGGACATTACTTTGGATCCAAGCTTCCGGACGAGGACAAGCGCGCGTTGATCGCGTTCGTTAAGACCTTCTGAGATATAGCATGGCGCAATTCTCGAACTCACCATTGTCGCGGCGTGACGTGGGCCGCGCGGCCGCGGGCCTGGCGGTCTCTGCCATAGGGCTTAGCGCCTGCGACAGTAAGCCCGCGTCAGTGGCTGGAGCAGCACTTAGCCCGTCGGCACCAGTGGACTACGTCGTCGTCGGCTCGGGTGCGGGTGGTGGACCTTTGGCCGCCAATCTCGCCAAAGCCGGATATAAAGTCGTGCTGATAGAAGCCGGTGGCGGCGGCGACCCGCGGGACTTCTCAGATACCCGCGTTCCATCCGCTGGCAAGCGAGGATCCTGCGCTTTCCTGGGCCTATTACGTACGGCACTACACGGACGACGCCCTGCAAACCCAGGACAGCAAGTACGTCCCCGACAAACAAGGCATCTTCTACCCGCGCGCCGGCACGCTCGGTGGATGCACAGCCCACCACGCCATGATCACCATCCGGGCCGACAACGCCGACTGGGACGGAATCGCAGCACTCACCGGCGATCCCTCTTGGCGCAGCGAGGCGATGAACGTCTACTTCCAACGCCTGGAGCGCTGCGAGTATCGGCCTCAACTGCCGATTGATTTGAGTGGACATGGCTTCAACGGGTGGCTGCCGACTTAGGTGGCGGATCCGACTCTTCTCGCGGCTGACTTGCAACTCCAAAAGGTCGTTCTCTCCGCAATACGCGGCGCCGGACTGCAACAAGTCCTCACTCCGCTGCTCCGTGGCGACCTCGATCCGAATGACATGCGTATACTGACAAAGGGGCGCGCGGGTTTGTTCAACGTGCCGTTCTCCGCCACAAAAGGGCGTCGGGCGGGGACGCGCCAGCACATCGAGGCGACCGCCCGCGCCTTGCCGAACAATCTGATCATCCGAACCAACACGCTCGTCACGCGGGTCCTGTTCGAGGGCTCGCGCGCTACCGGCGTTGAATTCATGGAGGCACCTAGTCTCTACCGCGCCGACGCGCGCGCAACGGGCGCGGGGCCCGAGCCCGTTCCGCGTCAGCGCTTGCTCGCCAGGCGAGAGGTCATTCTCTCGGCTGGCGCTTTTAACAGCCCGCAGCTTCTCAAACTATCGGGCGTCGGACCGGCAGAGGAACTAAGGCGCCATTCGATCCCCGTCACTATCGACCTGCCAGGCGTGGGTGAGAACCTGCAGGATCGTTACGAAGCCACGGTCGTGACACGCATGAAGAAGAACTTTGCCATTCTGCGCGATTGCGGCTTTAGGGTCCCGAGCGCCGGGCAGACGGATGATCCCTGTTACGCTGCGTGGTTGCGAGGCGAGGGCGTGTATGCCACGAACGGCGTGCTGACCGGAATAATCCGCTCCTCCGCCCCAGCCCGCGCCGAACCGGATCTTTTCATATTCGGTGTGCCAGGCTATTTTCGCGGCTATTATCCAGGATATTCGGAGTCCATCCGTGATAAGGACTTCTTTACCTGGGCGATCCTGAAGGCGCACACTCGCAATACCGCAGGCACAGTAAAGTTGCGCTCGGCCGATCCGCGCGACCCGCCGGAGATCGACTTCCGTTACTTCAGCGAAGGCAACGACCCCAACGGCGAGGACCTGGATTCTGTAGTCTCCGGCATCGAGTTTGTACGCCATATGCAGCGGTCGCTGTATGGGCGGATCGGCATCGCCCAGGAGGAGGTGATCCCGGGCGCATCGATTGCATCGCGTGGCGCGATAGCCCGCCATGTAGCGCGGGAAGCGTGGGGCCATCACGCCTCGTGCAGCAATCGGATCGGGCCGGTTGGCGACCCGATGGCGGTAGTGGATAGCCAGTTTCGCGTGCACGGAATCCAGGGGCTGCGCGTCGTGGATGCGTCGGTGTTTCCCCGAATTCCCGGTTTTTTTATCGTTACCCCGATATATACGATTTCCGAGAAGGCATCGGATGTGATTTTGGCCGATGCACCGAAGTGGGTGTCCTAGTCGGGTTAGATTCAGAGAGCGGGTCGGCGAGTTGAGGCGAGCGGAGACAAAATGATGGCTGAATGAGCCGCGATACTGATGTCGGAACGATCCCGGCCCCGGGGAACGAAGGACTCGGAGAATGAACCTCCGCGATAGCCTATCCCGCTCTTGATATCACCTGTTCGCCTTGTGCATGAATTCGGCGATCTCGTCCAGAACCGGAACGACCTTCTCTTCTCCCTCGGAGTCCAGATTGAATACCACCCGCTCCACCCCCAGATCGCTATAGCGCTTCATCAAGTCGAGTTCGCGCCGCGGGAACCACACCGTTATGGCGATTTCGTCGGGATTGCGACCGGCTTCGGTGGCCATTTTCCGGAACTCCGGAATCAGATCGCCGATCTCACTGTAGCCGCCGCGCGCCGCCTGCGGGATCCAGCCCTCGCCGTAGCGGATCGCCCGCCGTGCCGAATACGGAAACGCTCCACCCACAATCACCGGCGGATGCGGCTTCTGCACCGGCTTCGGCCAAGCCATCATCGGATCGAAGTTCACGAACTCGCCGTGATACTCCGGCTTGGTCTTGGTCCAGATTTCCTTCATCGCTTCGACTCGCTCCCGAGCCACCTTGTGGCGATCGGCAAATTTTACGCCGTGGTCTTCCAGTTCGTCCTGGTTCCAGCTGTTACCTATACCGAACAAAAACCGGCCACTCGATACCTGATCGATCGACGCCACCAGCTTTGCCGTCTGGATCGGGTCGCGCTGCGCCACCAGGCAGACACCAGTGCCGACTTTCAGCGTCTTGGTTGCCGCCGCCGCCGCGGTCAGGGTCACGAACGGGTCCATGGCGTCGTAGTAACGCTTCGGCAACTCCCCACCACTCGGGAACGGCGACTTCCGCGACAGCGGGATGTGCGAATGCTCGGGAGCCCAAACGATTCAAAGCCGCGCTTCTCGAGCGCGATGCCGAGCGCGCCGGGCGCCATTGAATAATCGGTAAAGAACATCGATACGCCGGACTTCAGCATGTTGGTCTCCTCCCGCTGATTAAACGCAGGGATGATGTGCCAACGAACGGCATTGTTCCAGACCCCCGCAGCCGCTAGACCATTCTCAGCCTGATGAGGGGTCGTTCCGCTCAGCGCGATCATGCTTCAATGACCCGACTTTCCGGGACGCCCGTTCATACGTTTCAGGGATTTGTAAACTGCTTGTCATCTGTGCTGGCCGGATCGGGTGCGCCGCGCTAAACTATTTGCTCACTGCCAACCGAGGAAAACCCAGGTGGACGAAACGGCGCGCGCTCCCGCGACGCGATCCGCGCCGGTGAAGATCACGGACGTTGCGGCGGCGGCCGGGGTCGCGCCGATGACGGTTTCGCGGGTGATCAACACACCAGACCGCGTCTCGCCCGAAACCACCGCCAAGGTGCGGGAAGCGATTAATCGACTGGGCTACGTTCCCAACCTGATCGCCGGAGGCCTGTCCTCGCGTAAGTCGCGCATGGTGTCGGCCATCGTGCCCACCATCGCCCATCCGATGTTCGCCGGCCTCGTCCACGCTTTCTCCGCCGCCATGCGGCACGCAGGCTACCAGGTGATGCTGTCGATATGCGGCTACGACGACCCCGATGACGAGGCGTTGTTCCGCGCGGTCCTGGGCCGGCGGCCGGACGCGATGCTAATCACCGGATCGGGCTACAGCCCGGCGGCATTGCAGATGTTGATCGAGGCCCGCATACCCGTGGTGGAGATCTGGGATGTCTCCAGCCGCCCGATCGACATGCTGATCGGCTTCGACCACGCCCAGGTCGGCGCCGAAGTCGCCGCTTTTTTGGCCGCCAAAGGCCACGACCGGTTCGCCGTGCTCATCGCGAACGACACCAGGGCACTAACCCGCGCCCGTGGCTTCACCAGAACGGTCGCCGAACTCGGGGGCACTCTGGTGCTCGAGAAGGTGTTGCCCACGCCCAGCACCATAGCCGCCGGCCGTGAGGGAATGCGCTACTTATTGCCCTTCCTGGACCAACGTTGCGCCGTCTTCTGCGGCTCCGACCTGCACGCCTTCGGCGTCGTCACTGAGGCTCGGATACATGGCATCGCCGTGCCGGACCAACTTGCGGTTTGCGGTTTCGGCAACATGGAACTCAGCGAGATGAACGAGCCGCCGATCACAACTGTCAGCCTGGAAGGCGTCGGCACCGGCCGGTCAGCGGCGGCGTTCCTGCTGCGGCGGTTAGCGGGCGAGGCGCCTCGTGACAGTGACCGAGTGCAGGTGCCGTTTCGCATTATTCCACGCGCGACGACTTAGACCATGATCGTTTGAGGTTGATCCAAACCTCGGCGTTCGATCATGGTCTAAGCTGATGTGCGATCGAACCGCCCTTGTGACGTGGTGGTGTCGGCCCATGTGTCGCCGAGGGAGCGAAACCCGGCCTTCTTGCAGGTGATCGCCGCGAGGGTGTTCAACAGGTCGCGGCGGAGCGCGCCAGGCGGTCGAGCCGTGTCTCCGTCGACACGTCGCCGTGGTCGATTGTAGCCTGCAAATCCAGTTATGAGCGGCATCGACCCTGTCCACCAGGCTAGTACCAGCTCAGATCAGGATCTTCTGACGCTCCGCTATTATAGCCGCCAGGATCAGAACTGCTAAAACATGACCATATCAGGTCGCTGTCAGCTATTCCCGTCGGGACTCTCTGTCTGCCTAGGGCGCGGATTGCTGGCTCAGGAGTTGGCCCAGCGTCGCAATCGCCTTTTCCGTCTGGGGCGTCCAGGGATGGCCGAAATTGAGCCGCAGGCAGTTGCCGAACCCGCCGTGGTTGGAGAACATCGGTCCCGGCGCGATGCTGATTCGGTTGGACAGCGCCGCCCGGTACACGGTGAGCGCGTCAGCCGCGTCCCACGGCATGTCGACCCAGATGAAGTAACCGCCGTCCGGCCGCGTGAGGCGGATGCCGGCGGGGAAATGCCGGGTCACAGAAGCCACAAGGGCATCCTTCTGCCGTTTCAGCGCCTGTCGCAGGTTACGCAGATGCCTGTCATAGCTACCTTGCTGCAAATACTCGGCCAGGGCGGCCTGGACCGGGATCGACCCCGATAGGCTGGTCATGAGCTTCAATCGCCGCACGTTATGGGCGAATCGGCCGGCCGCGACCCATCCGACTCTATAGCCCATTGCCAGCGTTTTGGAGAACGACGAGCAATGCATCACCAAGCCTCGCCGGTCGAAGGTCTTGGCCGACGATGGCCCGTCGCTGTTGTGATACAATTCACCGTAGACGTCGTCCTCAATCAACGGCACCTCGTGGTTTGACAGCAGCTCGACCAAGGCGCGTTTCTTCTCCCAAGGCAGCGTGCAGCCAAGTGGATTTTGGAAGTTGGTCATCAGCCAGCAGGCCTTGGGCCGCTGGGTTTCCAGGATGCGGGACAAGTAAGAGAGGTCCACCCCCTCGCGCGGGTGCGTTGGCACCTCAATCGCCTTGAGCTCCAGCCGTTCGAGCGCTTGCAGTGCGGCGTAGAAGCAGGGACTCTCCACGACCACTGCGTCGCCCGGCCGCGCCACTGCTTGAAGACACAGATTCAGTGCGTCCAAACCCCCATTCGTTAGCACGATTTCATCGAGGGCGACTTCCAGCCCCTGCATCAGATAACGCTTGGCGATCTGGCGCCGCAGCCGCTCGTTGCCCGGCGGCAGATCGTCGAGCGTGCTCCAGACATCGAGTTTGCGCGTGCTGGATGACAGCGCTCGCCGCAGGTCGTCGAGAGGAAACAGCAATGGGCTGGGACAAGCCGAGCCGAGCGGAACGATATTGCGAAACTTTGCTGAACTGAGGATTTCGTAAACCAGGTCTGTGATCTCGACATGGTGTGCGCCTTCGGGCGGCGTTGAAGTCGCCGGTTCGGGTGCCGGCTCACTCGCGGGCGAATTGACGAAATAGCCAGAACGCGGGACTGCACGGATCACTCCTCGACTCTCGAGGAGGTAGTAAGCCTGAAACACCGTCGAGGGGCTCAGGTGGCGAGCCTTGCAGGTCTGCCTTACCGAAGGCAGGCGATCGCCCGGTCGGAGCACGTTCGTGGCGATCTGGCGCGCGATTTCTTCGGCCAATTCTTCATAGAGCCTGGGCCCGGGCTCCGCGGTCGCGCGGTCATCGACGGCCATGGCATCTTCGCTTCCCTCTGCCATCGCATCGCTGCCTTGGCCGAGACTGGCGCGGGGTGGAGCAATCAAAGCCTTAAGAGGTTCGGGACCATCCGCCTTGTGATCGCGGAAGTCCAGGGCAATCCATCGTCAGGCCGCTGGCGCCCAAGCCGACCGGCTTCCCCATCTGACAGGTGCGTCTTCGGGATGATCCTCACCTAGAGCTGGTTGAAGCCGTCAAAGGCCGCATGATGTGCGGTTGACAAGTCGCTGCGAAGACTGTCGTCAGGTCGATGACTGTGCGGACTAAAAGCGCGCGCATGGCCTTCCTCTCGGCAGTGCAACCCGGAAGGCGTGGCGCCGTTGCCAAACGGCGAGCTTCGGCGAGGGCTGCACGAGCAGGAGAAACGTCCTAATCGCCACCTGATACGGTCGTTTTTCTGCAGTCCTGATCCTGGCATCAAGGGCGGCTGTTGGTTACACTGCACGGTCAAGAACTTACACAAACTGAGGAGGCGAGCATGGCTTTCATCGCAAGGGGCGCAAGGCCTATCCGTGCGAAAACGTACGCTGGGGAAGGCCTCGGAAGGCCATTTAGGCGGTCGAGAGGCCTGAACCGGATGATTTCTGATGCGGCCAGCGCCACCCTGCGACATTGCGTGCAATATGCTAACGTACGTTAGCGCACGGACGCCCCTTCCGCCCCTACAAAACGACAGCTTCAGCAAGGGCTGTGCGAATTGGTGCGCCGAGGGACCACGGGGCCGACCATCCATTGATGCCTTCGAATTTGCGGCCGCGCGCAGTTCTGCTGCGAAGTTGCTCTTGCGCCGAGGTGGAGACCGATCAGGAGTAGAATGGCATGGATCATGATCACCCCCGGCGTGTCAGCAAGGGCTGGCTTTGCCGCGCGTGGAACAGCGCTGCTCGTTGATGATGACATCACCTATCGTCAAGTCCTTGGCGAAATGCTCACCGAAGACGGATGGGACGTGATCGAGACATCAACGGGCGAGGACGCGTTGGCCTTTTCAGGCATCGAGGGGAAACCAACCTTGCTGGTGACCGACATAAATTTGGGTGGCGGAATGGACGGGTGGGCCCTTGGCCGGCTCGCCAGGAACCAATGGCCGGACGTAGGCTTGCTGTTCATCAGCGGAGAAAATCAGCGCCACCAACAATACCATCATCTTTTGCAGGAAGTATTTCTCTTGAAACCTTTCCGTCGGTCCGATTTTCTTACCGCGGTCGCTGAGGTGGCTCGCACAGCGGCTACCGGAACAGAAAGCCGCCCTTAGAGAAATAGCATCGTCGATGTCTTCGACGCCCTGCTGTCCCGCCGGCCGTATAAAGAGCCCTGATCGCTCGACAAAGTCTTGGCGCATATCCACTCGGGGGCAGGTGCGCATGTCGACCCGAAACTTGTCGAAACATTCTTGGAAGATTTGCCCGCGATACTCGATATCCGCGCCCACCACGCATGACGCGATCCCCGGCTGAGAAAGCATTGCTGACATATCAGGCAATGACCCAATCCGATGATATTATCATATTGATGGAACGCGTGGACGGTGCGCCGACAGCTGATGCCCTCATTATCGCAGCAAACGACGCGTTTTACCGGAGCAAACGACGCGTTCCGGCGTGCGTCGCGCTGCCGTTTCAACAGCGGTAAGGTCAGGGTCTTGCCGCGGTTGAGCGCTGCTGTTCGGTCTTTCACCAGGGCACGACGGGCAGTGAGCAGTTCCGCGACGTCGCTGATGGCGGGGTGCGGAGCGGGCCGGATCTCGGGCTGCAGCGTGGCACCGAAGCGGGCCAGCATCGAAGCGTCGACCGCGTCGGTCTTGGCGCGCTTGCCGGTGGCCTCGGCGAAGCGGCAAGCCTGCCATGGATTAACCTTGACTACCGGCAGGCTGGCCTTCGCAAGGGCATTTTGCAGACCTCGGTGATAAGCACCCGTTGCCTCGAAGATGATGCGGGTCGGCTTTCGCGGCGTGATCCAGGCGATCAGCCGGGCATGGCCTGTGCGATTGTTGTCGAACTGCTGGATGCAACCTTCAGGGTGGCGCGTTTTTTGCTATCCACATGCGTGCCGATCCGTGGAACCGGACGTGGAGCCGATCAGAATGAAAAGACGCCAGTTTGTCCGCCGCGCCGCCGCCTCTGCCTTAGTGGGTGGCATCGCTTGTCCCGCCATCGTCCGGGCGGCGTCCGCCACCACGCTGAAGTTCGTGCCCTACGCTGATCTCGCGCTGCTTGATCCGTTGATCAGCGCCTTCGTGACGCGCAACCACGTCATGATGGTGTTCGATACGCTGTTCGCGCTTGATGCCGAGGGCAACCCGCAATATCAGATGCTGGCCGGCCACACGGTGGATGCGGACCAAAAAGTCTGGACGCTAACATTGCGCGACGGATTAGTGTTTCATGACGGCACTCCAGTATTGGGCCGGGATGTCGTCGCCAGCCTGCGCCGCTGGGGCACGACCGATGCGTTCGGTCAGGCGCTGATGGCGGCGACAGACGACCTTTCGGCACCGAACGACCGAACCGTCGTCTTCCGCCTGAAACGGCCGTTCGCGCTGCTCCCTCAGGCGCTGGCGAAGCCGACCGCCCCGATGGCGGTAGTCATGCCTGAGCGGTTGGCCAACACCCCGCCCGGGAAACGCATTACCGAGATGGTCGGCAGTGGCCCGTTTCGCTTCTTGCCGAACGAACGCGTCCCCGGGGCCCGGAATGCCTATGCGAAATTTGAGAACTACCGCCCGCGTGAGGGCGCCCCCAGTTTCTGTGCCGGCCCGCGCATCGCGAATTTCGACCGCGTCGAGTGGCTCACCACACCCGATCCGTCCACCCAGGCCGCCGCACTCAAAGCCGGCGAGGTCGACTGGGTCGAACAACCGGTGATGGATTTAGTTCCCTCGCTGCGGGCAGACCGCAACCTCCGCGTTGAGGTGCTGGAGACCAAGGGTTTGATCGGCGTGTTGCGCTTCAACCATTTGAACCCTCCGTTCGACAACCCGGCGATCCGCCGCGCGGCGCTGCGGGCGGTGAACCAGAAAGAGTTCATGACCGCGGTCGCAGGGGAGGCCGGACCGGCTGTCATCAACGATCATGTCGGCTTTTTTGCCCCAAGTTCGCTCTACGCCTCGGACGCCGGTATGGAGAATTTGAGCGCTAACCCAGACCTCGGCGCGTTGCGCAAGGAGATCATGGCGGCCGGCTACAAGGGCGAGAAAGTCGTCTTCATGGGTGCCACCGACGTCGCGCGCATCAGCGCGATCTGCGAGGTAGGCGCCGATCTTCTCACCAAGCTCGGGCTGAATGTCGATTACGTCTCGCTGGACTGGGGCACGGTCGTGCAGCGCATGTTCAGCAAGGCACCGATCAATGAGGGTGGCTGGAGTATCTTCGGCTCCATGTGGGGCGGCTTCGACTGGGACAACCCCGCCTGCGACCAGGCGCTGCGGGGCAACGGGAAGGATGCCTGGTTTGGCTGGCCCGACAACCCAAAGGCCGAGGCCATACGCGAACGATGGCTCCAAGCGACCGATTTGCCGACCCAGAAGGCACTCGCCGCCGACATGCAGCGCCAGGCGTTTGTCGATGCGCCGTGCATGCCTCTGGGGCTGTACTACCAGCCCGCTGCCTACCGCGCCGACCTGTCCGGTATGATGAAAGGGTTGATCCTGTTCACCGGCGTGAAACGTGGCTAAGCATCCGCGCCGGCAGCTCGCCGGGCTCGGCCGTTCCCATCCGGCCCGGCGAGTGCCGCTCTGTCAACCGACCCGCTGGATACGCCCGGTGTGCGGGTCCATGGTGAACTTCGCCACCAACGAACCTTCCGGTGTGGTCAGGTTGAACCCGATCGGACCATCCGCTGTCGGTGCCACGTCCGAGACCTTCCAGGTATGGTTGCCCCTCCAGAGCAAGAAGGCTTCGGCGATCTTCTGCACGTCGGCCGGCGCGAGTTGCCGGTCTTCCTGCGGATAGATCAGCGCGAAAGCGCGCCGGTTGAACGGGCGTTGATGCATCATCCCCTGGTGCATCATGCGATGAGCCCAACCCATCCTCCCGGAACCGGACGTTCCGCCGTCCGTCTGCTGGGCGGGCGGTGGCGTCTGCTGGGCTTGCGACAGCACCGCCCCTGTAGCGATGCCACCGATTACGAAAGCCGCTGTGGCGGCGAGCAAGGTCTGACGCACTGGATTTCGCTCCTTGAGTTGCGTAGCCCATAGATGGCGCATCCGACCCCCTCCAATCCGCTCTGCGCGGCGACGAATTGCAATAAATTGCAACGGTCGTTTTGGCCCGGCCCCCGCCGTCGTATGTTACATTCCATGGATCAGACGCCACACATCCTCGTCGTCGACGACGATCGCGAGATTCGCGATCTTCTCGCCCGCTTCCTGGAGAAGCAGCGCATCCGCGTCACGGCCGTGCGCGACGGACGAGAAGCGCGACGCGCCTGGATCAATGGCCACTACCAGCTTGTGGTGCTCGACCTCATGCTTCCAGGCGAATCAGGCCTCGACCTCGCTCGCTGGCTGCGCAGCCAGGGCGAGATTCCCATCGTTATGCTGACCGCGATGGGCGAGGAGACCGACCGGATCATCGGACTGGAGCTCGGCGCCGACGACTACCTGTCGAAACCCTTTAATCCCCGCGAACTGCTGGCTCGAATTCGCGCGGTCCTCCGCCGCTCGACCGATCAGGCAGAGCCGAAGCACGACCTTTCCATGCGTGGGTTCCGCTTCAACGACTGGACCTTGGAGCCGGCGCGTCGGCGGCTACTTAATCCGGAGGGGGTTGAAGTGGCGCTGACCGGCGGCGAATACGATCTGCTGCAGGCATTGGTGGAGCGGGCGAACCGCGTGCTGACGCGCGACATGCTGCTCGACCTGCTGCGCGGACGTCAGGCCGGCCCGTTCGATCGGGCCATCGACGTCGCGGTGTCCCGGCTGAGGCGAAAGCTGGAGGATGACGGACGCAAGGCGCAGCTTATAAAGACGGTTCGCGGGGGCGGATATGTCCTCGCTGCCACCGTCGAGCGCGCCTGACGCGGCAGTATCCGCCGCCCCGTTGGGACGCCACAAAATGGGGCGCGTATGAAAATTCGCATTTGGCCGCGTAGCCTCGCCACGCGAACTGCATTGGTGCTTTTGATCGGTCTGGCCTTGGTGCAGATGGCCGGTCTGACCATCCACGCCCTCGACCGGCTGGATGTGCAGCGCCTGGCGCAGGCGCGCGATCTCGCGGTGCGCGTGGTCGGCGTCTACCGCACTATAGCGCTGACCGATCCGGCTCGGCGGCCCGAGGTCCTGGCAGAAATGCATCGCGGCCCCGATCTCACCGCGGTGTTGAGCGATTCTCCACCCCAGGTGGAAATCCCGGAGATGGCACCACCCGAACGAGGTTTGCTCCGGGTCAACCTGAATCTGGTCCCCCTTGGCGCCCCGCAGATAAGGTGGCGCGAGTTGATCATCTACGGCGGCCATCCGTGGCATCAGGCGATCATCGCGATGCACCTCCCGGATGGCGGCTGGGTCAACGTGACGGCGGAGTTGGAACCGCTGCGGCCCTGGCACTCGCCGACCTTCCTCACGGCGTTCGTGTTGATGACGGCTGCCGCCGCGCTGCTGACATTGTGGGCGGTGCGCCAGTTGACCGCTCCGGTGCGGACGCTGGCCGAGGCGGCCGAGACACTCGGGCGGGACGTCAATGCTCCGCCTTTGCCGGAGAATGGTCCGACCGAGGTCGCCGTTGCGGCAGTGGCATTCAACACCATGGCCGCCCGCATCCGTCGCTTCGTGCAAGACCGGACGGAACTGCTGACCGCCATCGGACACGATCTGCGGACACCGATCACGCGTCTGAAGCTCCGCGCGGAATTTGTTGAAGACGATGAACAGCGCGGCAAGATCCTGGCCGATCTGGAGGAGCTGGAGGCGATGGTATCCGCCACTCTGGCGTTCGGGCGGGACGCCCGGACCACCGAGCCCGTGTCGTCGCTGGATCTGGCCGAGCTGTTGCGCACGATTTTGGATGAAGCCGGGGATGCACATCCGGATGTGCTGGACAAGCTCCGCTACGATGGCCCGGCGCATCTAACCGTTCGGGCGCGATCGCTGGCGTTAAAGCGGGCGCTGGTCAACCTGGTCGCCAATGCCGTGATCTACGGCGGCTCCGCCACGGTGCGGCTGTCTCAGGACGCTGATCGCATGGTGATGGTGGAGGTCGAGGACGACGGCCCTGGTATCCCGTCGGCGGAGTTGGATCGGGTGTTCGAGCCTTTCCACCGCGGAGAACCGAGCCGGAACCGGGAGACAGGTGGGGTCGGGCTGGGGTTGCCGATCGCTCGCAACATCATGCGGGCACACGGCGGTGATGTCGTGATCGCGAACCGTCCGGCGGGAGGAGTTAAAGCCACCGTGACGCTGCCGGTTTAACCCGAAACTCCCCACTTCCCTGACCCGGATCGAGCCGAAAGCGCCCCCTTCCCCGTCCCACTCGGGCTTCCCATGTGATCAATCCGTGAGGAACCAGCGCCAGGCTGAACGGGAAACCCCCATGACCAAATTCATCCCAGTAGCGTTTTCGCTCCTTCTCGCCTGGGCGGTACGCGCCGAGGCCGCACCGACCTGGACTGAGTTTCCACTTCCCGAGGGCAGCGGCCCGCACGACGTAGCACCCGCACCGGACGGCGCAGTATGGTTCACCGCCCAGGCAGCCGGCGCGCTCGGCCGCCTGGACCCCGGTTCGGGCCATGTCGACGAATTCCCCCTGGGCAGCGGCTCGGCGCCGCATGGCGTCATCTTGGGCCCGGATGGCGCGCCGTGGGTAACAGACGGTGGTCTCAACGCGATCCTGCGGATCGATCCGGTCTCGCACGCGATTCATCGCTACGCCCTCCCCGCCACCCGATCCCGCGCGAATCTCAACACCGCCACCTTCGACAAGTCCGGCGTCCTATGGTTCACCGGGCAGGGTGGCATCTACGGTCGGGTGGATCCAAAGGCGGATGAGGTGCGCGTCTGGGACGCCCCGCGCGGCCCGGGTGCCTATGGCATCACGACGACGCCAAACGGTGCGGTCTACTTCGCGTCTCTGGCCGGCAGCTACATCGCGCGCATTGATCCTGCCACCGGCGCGGCAACCGTAATCGAGCCGCCGACCCCGCGGCAGGGCGCCCGGCGGATCTGGTCAGACTCGTCCGGAGCATTGTGGGTGAGCGAGTTCCTCGCGGGTCAGCTTGCTCGTTTCGACCCCGCAAAAAACGTATGGCAATCCTGGCGTCTGCCCGGTGACAGGGCAGAGCCCTACGGAGTGTACGTCGATCAGCACGACGTCGTATGGGTGAGCGATTTCGGCCCCGGCACACTGCTGCGTTTCGATCCAAACACTGGCCAGTTCAGCCGCATCGCCGGACAACGGAATGACGTCTGGATCCGCCAGCTGCTCGGCCGGCCCGGAGAAGTCTGGGGCGCCGATTCAGCGCATGACCGGCTCATTCGTGTGACGGAGTAGAACTAGATGCGCCGCCTGACTGTACTGGCGATCGTCCTTTCGCTCGTCGGCGCCGGGAGCTCCATCGCTTCGACCCCCGCGACGCCGGCCGACACGTCCGCCCAGACGCGCGCGAACGGCAACGAGGCCGTGCTCGACGAGGTGTGGCGGACCGTGCGGGACCGCTTCTACGACCCGAGGCTCGGCGGTCTGGACTGGGCGTCCACGCGTGAACGCTACGCGCCTCAGGCGGCCGCGGCGCAATCAGACAACGCGCTGGGCGAAGTCATCAACGCCATGCTAGCGGAATTGCACGCCTCCCACACCGAGCTGTACACGCCGGCGGAGCCCGCATACTACCAGTTGGCCGACATATTTGCCGGCGCCCTGCGTCATCGCGGCCTGGAGCGCGTGTTCCCTGCCGGAAAGATCACTTATCCAGGCATCGGCATCTTCACCCGCGCTGACCCGGCGGGCCATGTCTTTGTCACCGGCGTGATCGGGGATGCGCCCGCACAGCGCGCCGGGCTGCTGGTAGGCGATGAGATCGTTGCCGCCGATGGTGCCCCGTTCAGCCCGGTGCTGTCATTCCGGAACAAGATTGGCACCCCGGTCGTGCTCTCGATCCGCCGCGAGGCGGGCGGGACGGTCGAGCCAATTGCCGTAACCCCGGCAGAGCTGCAACCGCACGAGATGTTCCTGCAGGGGCTGAAGGCGAGCGCGCGACTGATCCCGACGGAAAACGGGATGCACATCGGCTACGTCCACGTCTGGTCCTACGCCAGTGACGCCTACCAGGAAGCTCTCGAGCAACTGCTCGGCGAGGGAGCGTTGAAGGATGCCGACGCGCTGGTGCTCGATCTTCGCGAGGGCTGGGGCGGTGCCGTCCCCGACTATCTGGACCTGTTCAACACCCGCGCGCCGACCATGCAGGTGCGCGACCGCGATGGCCGCACCCGGCTCGACAACGTGAAGTGGCGCCGCCCCGCCGCCATGCTGGTCAACGAGCGCTCGCGCAGCGGCAAGGAAGTGCTCGCCTACGGCTTCGAGAAATACCGGCTTGGCGCGGTGATCGGCAGCCACACCAGCGGCGCCGTGCTGGCGGCCACAGCGTTCCTGATGAGCAACGGCGACCTGTTGCTGCTCGCCGTCGATGACGTCCGTGTTGATGGCGAAAGACTTGAGGGGATCGGCGTTGCTCCGACGATCGCGGTACCCTTCGATTCACACTACTCGGCGGGAAGTGACCCGCAACTGGACCGAGCGATCTCGGTGCTGTCGAATGGCTGACATCGGCTGAAGGCTTCGCGCACCCGCGTTCCACCCCGCCGGCTGCGAAATAACCGATCGTGGCCGAGGACGCATCCGCTACGCGACGTCATGGTCCGCGCCGGCCGACCATCCTTGGCTTGCGGTCCTGAACTCGCGAAATCTGTAGATCGTAGGCCTTCGCCTGCCATGACGGCTTGGGGCGACGGTGCCTCGCCTGCAGCACTTGTTTGCGGCAGGTCCTAAGGCGCGGTGTCCGCGAAGCGACCGACGAGTGCGTCGGGTCCGAGCTGCCGCAATCCACGAAGGCGGCGCAGAGGGTGGTCGGTTGGGTCGCATTCGACCACTCTCGATCTCCGCGACCCACACATTCTCCGGGCTCCGTCGCGTCGTGCACGTCTCGCCGCGATCCTCGAACCAAGCGTGTTCCGAGCCATCGATCTGCACTAATACCAACTCGCGATGACCCCAATCTCCGTAAGGCAAGTAAGGCCCGATAATCCATGATTCTGGCACCGGTCGAAAGTCGGTGCAGTGGTATAACTCGCCCAGGCACTCACGCCGCCGGCGTGGCTGGTGCGGGGAGGCTTGGCGGTGACGACGATCGATCCACAGCCCGTCCGCCATCATCTATTGCCTCAGTGTCTCGACGCCCAGGCGCACGCCCTGACACTACGCAAGCTTCTCGGCGACAAATGTGGGGCCGAAATCGGGATAGTGTTGCCGGACCAATTCCAGAACGGTGCGCCGGAATGTCTCACCATGTCGCCGATTGCTCGGGCCACCACGCTTGCGGGAAATGAGGGCCGGCGCGTCATCGGCACTGAAGGCACGACGCAGCCGGAAAACTGGCGCCGGCCCAGACCCATCAACGCCGCGGCAGTCTCGATCGTGATCCGGTTATCCGCCAGGTCGATCAAGATACGAAGCCGGGTCAATCGGGGGCTTACGACCCGTACCGCATAACGTACAGCGTTTTTCGCTTGGCGGCGCGGCGCACAGACTTCTGCGCTGAAGTCTCCGCAGCCGGATCTGCGCCGGTAAGGGAAAAACGTGTTGGACTAAGCCGCTCCCCATGCCGCCAGGGCTATGGGCTTTGAATGGCACCGCTTCCTTTGCCGGAGCACCATCGGAGCATTCGGGCCTGCGGAATGGAGGTATGCACCGAGGCAGTTTGGCCCTCTCGCCGCCGTCGCGGGCGGGGTCTGACTGTTTTGGTCATGGTCGGACACCGAAGTGGCTGTCGCTGGACAAGCCGGCGCATTACGATCTGGCGGGTGCTTCGGGCTCATGCGGTTGGCGTGCTGATCCGGGGTCATGATGTATCCGGAACCGGCTGACAGACTTTGGGTCGGGGGATGCAGTCGACGACCACCATGATGCCGGTGTGGCAGTGTGGGCATTCCCGCAACGATTGCGCGGTCAGGGCCTCAAAGCGATCGCGGTAGTCGGCCGGCGGATCGGCTGCCGGTTCAGCCGGCGTCATCCCGAGCAGTTTGTGGCACAGCGCCAGCTTTTGGGCACGATGGCAGTTGCCGAGGAAGCCGAAGTAACGAATGCGGTGAAACCCGTCCGGCAGCACATGGATCAGGAATCGCCGGATGAATTCCTCGGCCGGCAGGGTCATCGTCTTCTGGCGGCTGTCGTCGCGGTAGTCCTTCCAGCGGAAGCGCACCTGGCCGTTGTCCATGGACAGCAACCTGTTGTTGGAGATGGCGACGCGATGGGTGTACCGTCCCACATACTCCAGACCTGAGCCGGCCCGGCAAACGGCCGCTTGGCATAGACCACCCAATCGGTGTTCCAAGCCGGCTTCAAGCAGCGCCGGAATCAGCGGGCTCATGCAGGTGACGATGCGCGGCGAAGAACTTTAAATCGCCGGCGTCGAACGCTTTCTGCAGATAGCGCAGGAATAATCCCCGGAACATGCGCGAAAGCACCCTGACCGGTAGAAAGAATCCCGGTCGGCAGGCGATCCAGCTTTCACCGTCTGGCGCGATCCCGCCGCCCGGAACGAGAAAATGAATGTGCGGGTTCTGACACCCACGCCCACAATACCCTGAGCCCGGACAGCACGGACGTTCAGGTCTTCTACCCCTTTCACCCGCTTCATGGCGCTACCCTGCGGATCCTTCGCAGACCGAAGCGGGGAGATGGGACGGTCTGTGTCATCGATCCATGCGGGCGGCGACTGAAGATTCCGGTCTGGATGCTTCTGCGGGAATGCGCCGAGCTCATGATCTCCGGACGACCGCACCTGGGTAAGGAAGCACTCCTCTCTCTTGCTTCACTGATTGCATCACAACGCGACTCCAAAGGCCGTGTTCACGATGACCTCCTGCAAACGCCCGTTAGCGAATGCGAGGGAGGTCATCGTGGTACAACTTCAACTTCTGGACCTGATGATTCGAAAAGGAAGCGGTGCGGTGTCGATGGACGCGGCGACACGCGCCGATCTCATCAACCTCATGGCCCGCGTTGTGATGGCGGTGTTTCACGAGGAGGGGGGAAGCAATGACAGAAGTATACAGTCCCAAGATCAAACCGGAGCACTTGGCTCGCAAGGCAATTGTGTATCTTCGGCAGTCCAGCGACAAACAAGTAAGACAGAATAAGGAAAGTCAACTCCTCCAGTATGCGGTGGCCGAACGGGTGCGCGCTCTGGGCTGGAAGCAGGTCGAGACTATCAGTAGTGACCTGGGATCGAGCGCGGGCATTGCCTCCGCCCAGCGGGAAGGCTTCGAGCGTGTCCTCAGCTTGGTAGCACTGGGAGAGGTCGGCATCGTCGGCAGCCGGGAGGTATCGCGGCTATCCCGGACGGACAAAGACTGGTGTCGGCTGCTGGAGGTGTGTCAGATCTTTGGAACGCTAATCGCTGACGAGCAACAGGTATACGATTTGAATTATCTCGACGATCAATTGGTGCTGGGCATCAAAGGGACCCTCAGTGTCGTCGAGCTCAAGGTTATACGTCAACGATTGCTAGCGGGGCAGGAGTTTAAAGCCCGCCGCGGCGAACTGTTCAAAAGGCTGCCGATTGGGTTTGCCCGCGACGCTGTCGGTAAGGTTGTGTTTCACCCCGATCGACGGGTCTGCGAAGCGATCCAACTGGTGTTCACCAAGTTTCGAGAACTGTGGAGCGTGCGTCAGACATTCCAATGGTTCCGTGACCACGACATGGAGCTACCGGCCAACCCGATCCAGGGAACCGGGCTGGTCTGGAAGATTCCCTCGCAGAGCCTGATCCGTGACATCTTGTGCAACCCCTTCTATGCCGGCGCCTATGTTTGGGCACGGCGTCCGGTAACGACCTTGCTGGTCGACGGCCGGTTGGAGAAACGTCAGGGCGCGATGCGCCCCGCCGAAGAATGCCGCGTATTCATCCGCGATCATCACGTAGGTTATATTGACTGGGCCACATACGAAGAGAATCGGCGAATGGTGCGGCGCAATTCGGTGAGCCGGGAGGGGGACGAATCGATGGCGGCGATACGCGCCGGCCAGGGTCTTCTGGTAGGACTCCTCCGCTGCGGACACTGTGGACGCAAGCTGCATGTAAGGTATTGGGGCGGCCGCGGCACCAATGCACGCTATCTTTGCAAAGGCGACTTTGATGATGGCGGGCAGTATTGCATTGGGTTTGGAGGCAGCTCGGTAGACCGCCGGGTAGGACAAGAAGTACTAAAGGTGATCGCGCCTTTGGGGGTGGAAGCCAGTCTGCGAGCGCTCGAAGAACTGAGCGCCGACGGCGCCGCTCAACGTGCCGCCCTGTCGCGCAAGCTGGAGCAACTGGTGTATGAGGCAAGAAAGGCCTTTGAACAGTACGACGCGGTAGATGCTCGCAATCGGCTTGCTGCGAGTGAGTTGGAGCGGCGATGGAACGAGAAGCTGGAGGAAATCGAGGTAGTCAAGCAACGGCTTTTCAGTCTGGATGCACAGCGTTATTCGGTATCAACCGAAGAAGAAATCAGAATACGCTCGATGGGTGAACGCTTTTCCGAAGTCTGGCAAAGTAGTAACTGTCCTCCGACACTCAAGAAGATGATCTTCCGCACAGCCATCGAAGAGATCATCGTGCACACTGACCTGGATAGAAAGTCCCTTGAGTTGATAATTCACTGGAAGGGAGGTGTGCATACCCAACTTGCGATGGAGCGGCCACGTTCTGCAACGGAGACCGCCACGTCTATGGAGGCGCTGGATATCATCCGTAGTATGGCTGTTCGCCACGGCGACGACCAGATTGCCTCGGTATTGAACCGACGCGGCTATTCCACGGGCAAAGGGAAGCGATGGAATCAGGTTCGCGTGGCGACAGCCAGGCGCAACCATTCCATCGTCGGTCAAAAGCGAGCCCTGCCCGATCCGGAGAAAGTTAGTTTGAGCCAAGCTGCACGAATATGCGGCGTCAGTCATCGCACGATCGAACGGCTGGTGGAGGCCGACCTGTTAAAGCGTGAACAACTGACTCCCCGTGCACCCTGGGAAATTCGCCGCAGCGATTTGGACGCCGAACCCATTCGCAGAATTATCGATTGCCTCCACCGCACCGGCAAACTGATTTTGCAAGGGGGCCGCACGAAGGACCAGCTTGCCTTGTTCACTGAAAATGCTGGAAATGATAATGCCGGGTATCATGTCTGAGGGTTCTGCAACAGGTTCTGTCCCCAGGTGTGCAGCACACCAAGGAAGCCGATCTCCGCGCCCAGATGCTCCGGGTCGGCGGCAATGGTGCGCAACGTCTCCGACGCTGCCCTGAACAGGATATCGTACACCACGGTCTGGTTCTGGAACGCGATGACCTCGATCGCCGCCGGGACGGTGAAGACGACGTGGTAGTAGGGTACCTCGAGCAGTTCCGCTTGGCGGTCCGTCAGCCACTGGGCTCGTGCGAGGCCCTGGCACTTCGGACAGTTCCGGTTTCTGCACGAATTGTAGGACACGCGCTGATGGCCGCAATCGCCTCAACTCTCGACGTGACCGCCAAGGGCCGCGGTACGGCAACTCTCGATCGCGGTCATGGCGCGCCACCGTGCGATCGACAGCGAGGCGCCATGCCGATCACGGAAAGCCGGGCCGAAGTGGCGGAACACGTCCGCCACTTCCAGCCCCTCGCGGGACACGTCCGCCTCGTTAGGCGGGCACGAGGTCCGGCACGACTGGTCTCATCACTTGCAATGCGTCCAATGGACTGGCGGTGGCGCAGACCTTGCTGGTGGCGATGCGCAAATACCTTGACGTGGTCGCGAGATTCTTGTGACCGAGCAGCAATTGGATCGTCCGCAAATCGGTGCCGCATTCCAACAGGTGAACCGCGAATGCGTGCCGCAGACAATGCGGCGTAATTGGCCGCGTGATGCCGGATCGCGCACGCGCTCCGCGGCAGGCATCCTCAACGGCATATGTCGTGATCGGCTCGCCGGACCGCTTGCCCGGGAATAGCCACTCCTTTGGCCGAGCGATCTTCCAATACTCACGCAGAAGCTCTAACAGCCGGGGCGAAAGCATAACGTAACGATCTTTCCGCCCCTTGCCGGCCTCTACGCGGATGACCATCCGTTGGCTGTCGATGGCAGCTGGCTTCAGCCGGACCGCCTCGGAAACACGCAACCCCGCCGCGTAACAGACGGTCAAAATCAGCCGCTGCTTCGGGATTTTCACCGCATCCAGGAAAGCCGCCACCTCCTTGGGGCTCAGCACTTCGGGAAGCTGGTGCGGCTTGCGAAAGCTCGGGATGTCATCCTTGATGCTCCATTCCCGGCGAAGCGTGACGGTGTACAGGAATCGAAGCGCGGAGACCGCGACAGTGACCGAACTGGCTGCCAGGCGCTTGTCCTGCGCCAGGTAAAGCTGCCAGGCTCGGATCTCGGCTGGCCCGAGATACTCTGGCGACCTGCGAAAATGGCGAGCGAATCTGTCGACTTGCTCGACATAGCTGATCTGGGTCCGAGGGGCGAGGTTGCGAACCTGCATGTCCTCGATCATGCGACGGCGAAGTGGGGTCATGACCAACTCCTCTGTGAGAGAGCCGCGCCACGTGGCGCCATCGCATCGTCTCGCAGTTGAGTTGTTGGGCGAGGGGGCCGCGCACCGGTGCCCACCAACTGACCCTGTAGGCTCACAAAAACGCAGTCTAACTCACACAACTCCCGCGCAGCGGGTTAGTCCAACGTCAGGTTATGCTCGAACCCGTAATCGATCAGCACGTGAGCCATGGCTTTCACCCATTCGCCCTTCTGTTTGACCAAGACAGGTATGAGCGGGTCAAGTTGCAGCATCGCCATGGCTCAACCCGGCCCAGTCAATTCAGACGGTATCCGCATGTAGCCGAGACTCTGCATCTGGCGTTCGGTCAGCCGATCCATACGCAGGCTTTGCGCCATGACCGTCATCGGCACGCGGGGCGTATCCGTCTTGGACCAGGACGCGTCCCAGGCGCGGGCGATACGCATGGCGTTTTGGGGGTTCATGTCATCCGGCACGTGGATGACGAACCGCCCGAAGCCTTCATAATCCACCTTGTCGAGCGTCACGCCGTCGACCAGCGGGAACAGCCCAGGCGGTGTTTGGCCCTGCTGCTGCCACTTCTCATTCCAGAGGTTCAGCAGGTAGGCAAACTGCTCGGCCGTTGGGGTGCCCGCCATGTTGATCGTGAAGATCCCCTCTCCGGCCTCAAGCGGCTGGGCCGCAAGCAGGATCTTCAGGCCCTCCGCTTCGCCCTGCAAACGGGCGATCTCGGCAAACACTTCCGGTATCAATAGCTTGGCGATCTCGTCGGCCGGACCGGACGAGGCCTCGCCCGTTTGAGGTGCCAGCGCAATCCCGTGCATATTGATCAGGCCATCTTCATGGAAAGCGTGATCGTAGCAGGCATCCCGCAGTTTGCCGGCGATCTCCTGGTAGGCTACATCCGACACTTCCAGGGCCGCGTAGGTGTGAGTTTGTCTGGGAAAAGCCATGACCTCACCTCAATCCATGGGCCGGAGCGCGGGGCCTGCCACGCTCATAGACTACGATGCTGTCGTAGAAATGGATGCCCGCCGTCGTGCGGCAGAATTCGGACACGCTATCATCCAGCACGCCATGCCGAGACGACATCAGGGTGCCGAAGTTGTCCGGGTTGCCGCTCCATTCCATCAGCCGCAGGGTGCCTTCTCCATGAAGGTGTAGCGGGGGTCAGGCAGGTAGTCGTGGAAGTCTCCACCCCATAGCGACGTGTGGGTATCCTCCACCAGATAGACGCCACCGCTGGCCATCGTCGGGTAGATCACGTTGAAGGCGCTGATCTGCTGGTTCATCGTGTGGCCGCCGTCGTCAATGACGATATCGAGCTGGCCCAAATTCGGCAACACTTCATCCCAGAAATAGGGATCGGCCGAGTCGCCGATCGCCGGCTCGGCAGTATTTCGCATAGGTCCGTTCTTCTTGGCTGTCCAATCGCCTTCGATCAGATCTCGCACCAGCAAGATGGTATTTGAGATGGGTTCGTGTCAATCACAAATGCCATTACAGTTTTTTCAGTTCGGACGAATTCGTTAGGCAGCATTTTGCGAAACTGTATGTAACCTTCCAGGTTCCCGTGCAAATTCGACTTCACCCACTTGCCTTGCACTTGGGTATCCGGGGAGGCCTGATGCTCGGCTTGCGAGGCGTGCAGCGGGATGCTGCCCAACAGTCGATCATAGAGCGCCAGGTCGTCTTCAATGGGCGGCCGCTTACCTTCATGGGTCAGATAACTGACGCGAGCGCAGCGAGCGACGGACAGCTGGATCAGTTCGTCCCAGCACAATGGCGCCTGTCCGGGGTATCGGAACATCACATGTCGACGGTCTTCATAGCTGACATATGGCAAGTGCCACTAGCCCAGCTTCAGCACATTCGGTGTGCTCGCCTGCTGCGCTTCCCGGATCAGATCGGCTAGGTAGCGGATCTCAGGCTGCGCGCCCTCATGGCGCCGGAGCGCAAAGAAGTTGGACCAGTTCGTCCCGGTGACGACCACGTTGATGTAGCCGTGCTTTTCGACAAGGCGGTTGACGAGCTGCTTGTGCGCGCCGAGCGCGTGCAGATCCAGAGCGTCGCGGATGCAGGCTTCTCGATTGGAACGCCAGATGTCCTGCGCGAGACGCTTGGCGGCATCATCCAACTCTTCAGCAGCCTGCATGCCGGCTTGGTTCTTGCCCCAGAACAGCGGCTCCGCGGGGTCACGCCGGATGTCCTCAATCAGGCGCGGGACGGGAACCGCTCGCGAACTCGAGGCGTTCCGAGAGAGGCTCCGGTCATACATGAAGCCGTCTGGAATGGAGACGGTTTCGATCATCTCGGGAGAGGTGCTGAGCACTCGATGGGTCAGCTCTTCGGCATGGAGAAACTTCGGATAACGAAGCTGCATGGTGAAGAGCGGAGGCGAGTTGAGATGGTCCCGTTCGTTCGGACAGTCCAGCGGCCTGGTTAAGCTAATTCCTGGTTACCTCATGCCGCCAGTTTGGTCGTCGCCGGGTCCCTGGTTGGCCCAGGACTGGGCAACGATTGCACCAATCCATAAGCCTCATCGGGCGTTCGGTCGGCAAGGGCTGAGTGCGGACGTCGGCTATTGTAAAGGTCGATCCATTTCGTCACACCAGCCCGTAGCTCGGAACCCGTCTCGAAAACATGGAGATATACACACTCGTATTTAAGCGACCGCCAAAGCCGCTCAATGAAGACGTTATCCAACCAGCGGCCACGACCATCCATGGATATCCGAATCCCAGCATCCTTCAGCACGCAGTAAACCGCGGGCTCGTGAATTGGCTGCCCTGATCGGAATTAAAGATTTCGGGCACGCCAAATCGCTCGATCGCCTCCTCCAGCGCCGCAATGCAGAAATCAACCTCCATGGTGTTGGAGATGCGCCAGGACAGCACCTTGCGGCTCGACCAGTCCATCACAGCAACGAGATACAGAAAGCCGCGCCGCATCGGGATATACGTGATGTCCGTGCACCACACCTGGTTCGGCCGATCGATGCTCAGATCGCGCAGAAGATACGGAAATACCACATGTTCGGGATGCGGCACGCTGGTCCGTGGCTTCTGATACACCACAGCCAACCCCATCCGCGCCATCAACCGGCGCACCCGCTTGCGTCCTACGCAATAGCCGCATCGTCGCAAATGCCGCGACATCTGACGAGCACCGTAAAACGGCGTTTCCATGAACTGCTCGTCGATCAGGCGCATCAATGTCAGGCTGAACGCCCTCTCCCCAACGGGCGCGTAGTAGAACCCCGACCGACTGATCGAGACCAATTCGCACTGCCGGACGATCGACAGGTGGGGATGCTCCAGAGCAATCAGGTCGTGCCTTCGGGCCACGCTCATCGACCGAAGGCTTTCGCCAAAAAATCCCGTTCCACAACCAACTGACCGATCTTGGCGTGCAGCTGCGTCACCTCGGCCGCGGTCACCGCCGTCTCGGATGCCTCCGCCTTCGACGAGAACGTCGCCGCCATCCCTTCAATAGCAACCTTCTTCCAAACCCCGACCAGCGTCAGATGAATGCCGTGTTTCGCACCAATCTCCGCCAGCGTCTGCTCGCCCTTGATCGCTTCCAGCGCAACCCGCGCCTTGAACTCCGCCGTATGCCGCTTGCGCGTCACTTTGCCCATCAAATCCATTCCAACCTTCAGTCGGAATTAGCTTAACAGCCTGTCCGAAAACCGGGGACCACCTCACTTCGTATGGCATCCTATATCCGTTCTTGCTTGCGGCCTATCGGCCGATTGTATCAATCCAAACTAACATAGCAGTCGTAGATTAGGTCCCCGGGCGACCGCCTGCAGGTAGAGCGGCGACTATGCGAACCCGCACGGCGTCGACTTTCTGTTGATGCTCTTCCAACAGCTCTTTGAGCACAACGGCGAGAGACCGGCCATCGGCTAGGACGTCCGGGATAGGCCATTGGTTGTTGCACCATCTGACCATGTGACGCTGGCTCATGCCGATATACGCAACCATTGGTTTTTGCCAAAAACTGCCAAACACTGTCTCGCCGACGAGCTGCATCAGCTCGAGGTTGGTAGCCGATCCAGGGGGTTTTAGGGTAGCCACGTTAGGCATTTGGCTTCCTTCTGTTGTTGACTTTGCTCACTCTGGGAGCCTTTCGACCGCTAGGGGCTTCCGCCTCAGTGGCAGAGGCGCGAGCAACGGCAATCAGCGCGGGTGCGTTGGCTTTCAAATTCACCAACAACTCGCACATGTCGGAAGAGACGTGTGACACCAGCCGCACCTTCGGCCGGCCCTCTACGTTGCTTTTGTAATCCACGTGGTGGAACGTTACGGTTGATCCATTCACCGTATCGGTCTCCCGGGTATGCACCCAAGTTTCGGGGAACCTTTTCAAAAGTCTATCTATTTTTGCAAGAACCTTGGTATCCACAACGATGCCCCCACCAAACTAATTGAGTGATGTTTTGCCCCAAGCACCGTGTCCGATGCATGACATTTCTGCGTCAGCAACGCTTTTTCCGAGGCCGTAAGAAGCGGGGATTGCGAAGCTGAGCACGATAACCAGAGTCGCGAAGATTGCCGTTATAGCGATCACGCGCCCCCAGAGGATGGGCGTCCCTCTAGGCTTTTGTTCTAGTCTTTTACCAAGCCCCATCTGGCTATGGTTCGTCTGCTCACCACTCATCTCTCATCCTTCTTGCTTGGAGGTCTGCGCACCCTCATGTCACGTCTATAGGGCATGACGGTTAACCTCTAGTCAACTTTTTTCCCGAACCGAGCCATACCATACCGTGGTTTAATCTAACGGATCTGACAGCTAGGCATGACATGACAACTTGGGGATGGTAGTTGTCATCTTGTAGCGACACCCCGCATAATTTTTATATAAAATAGCTGGAAATACATCGCACCCATCAGTTCTTGACGTCTTGCCTGCGAAGATTCTAAGGTCCGCCCCGCGATCTTCGCCAAGCAAGAATTGGACTGATACATGAACTGGAAACCCATACCAAGTCTCACTTATCCCCTCATTTCAAATGACCTCGAAAAGTCCGCTGAACGAACGGCATTTTGATACGGTCTCGGCGAAGCGGGCCATAAGGGGGAATAGTCTTTGATCTGGCATGGTTGGGATCAGTTCGTAGAGCATGCAGCCTTGCCTGAACAACGAGTGAGTGCGGATCTTCGACGTGTTGGACTTAAGTAATCGATCCATACCGAGACTTTCACCGGCGGCGCCGAGCATTGTGAGCAGCACCATTGCGAATGCGTTGATGAGCAGCAACCGGTCGCGCCGGGTTGGTTCGCCGATGCGCGTGGCACCAAGCCCCATGCCGAACCGCGACGCGGAAAGATCCTTGCGTATCGCAAAAGCGGGCCCGAGGGTCCAACGAAATCCTGAGAGCCACCCTCTGCCTCCAGTCAGGATTTCCACCGTACGCCACCGCGAGACTCTTTGGCGTGCGGGGAATAGTTGACCTACATTGCGGTCGAGGCCTCGGCATTGCTGACCGCAAGACACCAAGGCTCCTTCATGGCTTTTGCGTGGACACAGACCCCCGCACCGACCTTATAGGCGTGCGATGCGGTGACCTGCGCACCGCGCAGCTTGCGTGCCCGGCCCGACTTGCCCACCCAGTCGGCGGCCGGACGCGTCTCGCCGTCGGCATCGGTGACGTGAATATTGCCGCGAAATCGGATGACGTAGCCAAATCCCAGATCATCGAGGAACTTGAATAGCTTGTGATCGCCAAAACCGCGATCGGCGAGGACCGTGACGGCACAATCTGGCGGCCGCTACACCGGGGTCACGGTTCTCTCCGCGGTCGGGAAGCTCCCGCCGCAACATCTGGTCCGAAGCACAGGCACTGCAATGTTCTCTAATAGCGTCCCTCCTGTCAATCCCTGTCAATAGCCTTTTGCTTGTTTCAAAGCGGTTTGGACGGAGTTTTCGTCAGCCGACGCAAGTAAGAGCCGATACTTCCCGAACAACAGGACACAATGCAGCGTCGACGGCATCTTCAGCCGCCTCTCGCTACTGATCGTCGAGGTCAAGCCCCGAAGCCGCAAAGCGGGGCGTCGTATAGACGCCGGGCTTGAGGTCGACGATCAGTAGCGGAACAATGAGAACCGCCGTTCCCTTCGGATAAACTCCACCTCGCGATGCCTGAGCATCAGCTTTTAGCTTATCTGTCGCTACACCGGGGTCACGGTTCTCTCCGCGGTCGGGAAGCTCCCGCCGCAACATCTGGTCCGAAGCACAGGCACTGCGATGTCCACAACGGGCTCACACGGAGTACGTGCGGCCCAACGGCCACCCTCGCAGTTTGCCTGCACCCTCGCCCCGGTGGGCAACTCATCATCCGCGCCTGCGCAGTCGCGCGAATGTATTGCTACAAGATAAGGTCAGGGTCTCCGGCCCGCACAGGTCAGGCGGCCGCTGACTGTGCTAACCAACAGAACGGTTGGCCCGAACGCCAAATGCTGTGCAAGATTGTGCAAAGCTTCCTCGCCAGCGCGACGCGCGCCTTGCCAATCCCCGATCGCTTGGCAATCGCTTGTGCCCAATCCTTCAGACCCGAAGCCTTCTTCACCCGCGACAAGATCACCACAGCTGCCTCGTACATCAGGGTGCGGGCAAGCGTGTCGCCGCATCGCGAAATGCGCCCGCTGCGATCGACTTCACCCGACTGATACTGCCTCGGCGTCAGCCCTATGTACGCACCAACCGACCGCGATCGGGCAAAACGGGCTGGGTCCTCAACCGTACTCACGTAGGCCAGCACGGTGACGACCCCGATACCGGGCACGCTCATCAAAAGTCGGCACGTCGGATCGTTCTTTGCCAGCGTGCGCACGGCTTTATCGAAGACCGCAATTTGTTCGCGCAGCTGACGCCACGCCGTAAGCATGGGTCGGACGATCGCCGCCACGTCACCATGATCGGCGAGCAGAGCCTCGACCCGTCTATCGAACGGAACGCCACGCATCGCGCCAGGCAGCATTCCGAACGTCTTGAGCACACCCCGGATATGGTTCGACAAACGCGTCGTCATGCCGACCAGCTGCGCCCTTGCGCCAAGCAGGGTGAAGTTGCCCCGGTTTTGTGGACATCGGAACGTTTGCGTTCAAGGAGTCCGCGATGGCCAAAACAAGGCTACCCTATGCGCCTGAGTTCCGGCGCCAGATGGTTGAGTTGGTAAATGCTGGTCGTTCACCGGAAGAGTTGGCGCGGGAGTTCGAACCGACGGCGCAGTCGATCAAGAACTGGGTTGCCCAAGCGGCACGAAACACCGGGCACGGGGGCGGCCTGACAACCACCGAGCGTGAGGAACTCAGCCGCTTACGACGTGAGAACCGCCAGCTGAGACTGGAGCGGGAGATCCTCTCAAAGGCGGCGGCCTGGTTCGCTCGGGAGACGAACACGATCCCACCGAAGGGTTCCGGTTCGTGAGCGATCACCAGGCATCCTATCCGATCGCCACCATGTGCCGGCTGCTGGGCGTCTCCCCCAGCGGCTACTATGCATGGGCGAAGCGGCCGCGGTCGCGGCGGGCACAGACAGACGAGGCCCTGCTGGCGGAAATCCGCATCGCCCATGAGGTCTCCCGCGGCACCTACGGCGCGCCGCGAGTTCATGCCGAGCTAGCCGCCAAAGGCCTTCGTGCTGGGCGCAAGCGCGTCGCGCGGCTGATGGCGCGGGACGGTCTCGCCGGTGTGAGTCGGCGCAAATTCATTACCACCACAGTCAAGGGCGGCAATCGTCAGGCGCCGGACCTGGTGGAACGCAATTTCACCGCGCCGGCGCTGGATCAGCTATGGGTGGCAG
>CAVYXX010000074.1:0-35459 GCA_963772355.1 uncultured Alphaproteobacteria bacterium
CGTTGCAAAATGGCCAGTGCGGTCGCTGCGTCCGGTACTTCCATATAGCGATAGCCAAGTTCCTTAAGCACCGACGTGATGAGCAGCCGGACGGTTGCGTCGTCTTCGACCACCAGAATGGTTTCACCGTCTCCCTGAGGGGTTGAAGGCGTTGCTAGAGCGGGTAGATCTGCCGTGCCCGTCAGCGCCCGAGGAAGATAAAGCCGGATGGTCGTCCCTTTGCCCACCTCGCTGTGGATACGCACGCGGACCCGCGCGCCGCCCCGCAATTCTCCGCTTTTCGACTGTGCGTGCCTCCGGTGACGCTGGGCCCTTAAAGATTGTGCAAACGACGCGTCGGCGGTAGCAGTTTGAAGCGACTTCAGACGCTTTGATGCTCAATGCCCTGTGAACAGAATTTCCCAAGAAGGTCTTGACCCAACCGCCGCAAGGAAATATCTCGCGTTCGTCGAGGCCTGAAAGACTCGCCAAGACAAAAGAGACCGTATCCATGTTGCTCAAGGAGAATGTGGTTATGAGGACTTCCGATTTTACTCCGCTGTTCCGCTCCACTATTGGCTTCGATCGGCTATTGGACATGCTGGATGACAATCGCCCTCGGTCTGGTTGGAGGACTAAGGAAGTCTAAATATTCGCGTCCCGGCAGCTGCTCCATCAGAGGGGTCTGTAGCGATTTCCGGATGAATTATACTTACCGCCAGATAAACTTTAATCTTAGTGCCGATCTAAATGCTGAAAAAGGTGGCGGCTGCCAACCTGGAAAATGGCATCCTTGCCATCGACCGGATTCGCGAGGTCCCTGAAGCGCTGAAACCGCGGCAAATCCCGATAGGGACTGCCGCGAGCCAGGAATTGGGCCAGGATAACCAACCGAAACTGGTGGATGACCGGATTCAGGAGCGGCAGACGAAGGCCGCTTGACCCAGCATCGCATACTTCGATCGCGGCCTCCTGGCACCGCCGGGAGGCGCTGGTTGCGGAGAAGGAGGATGATCAATCAGACCCAAAATGTTGATGGAGCAATAGCCGCGCAGGCAGAACCTCCGAACTGCCGCCTTTTCTGGTGGACCCAAGAGAAGTTCTGACTAACACTTCGCTGAGTTCAGAGCAGAAACGCGCTGTTCTGACAGATTGGCTATCAGACGTGCACGCGGTGCCAGATGCGCCGCGATGGCGGCAGTTAAACAATGGAGCTTTCATCGACGCTGAGGACCTGAGAAAAGCACTTCGTGTACTTGATGATGCGGAAAGATAGTCGTTGAAGGCGACACGGAAACACCGGCTGATCGAATAATAGGTCTACGAAAATCCTTCAGCCGGTGTCATCGCCAAAATAATGGCGTCCATCGCTCGTTCGAGGGGATTGATCAGGAACTCGCCCCGCTTTCAGCCTGATCAACAATGCGGGCCACAGCACGGCTGTGTGGAGGTGATCGAAGAAGCCGTGCTGGCAGAACGATGGCGCGATCACGTTCGGCCCGGAGTTGGTCACGCTGTTCCATAGCTCGATCGCGTTGATGGAACGGCCTTCGCAAGAGCGGGATCCGCCGGTGAAGCTGAAACGGGATCATACGGACGCGTGATCTTCTTACAACCTGGGAGATCGTCAATGCCTGAATACGCGCGCAAAGCTGGCGCTATGGGTGACGACATGGTTCAAATGCCGGAAGGACCTAAACGAGGTAAATCGTGACACAAATCATCAAAATCCGGCAAAGCGCAAGTCATCTTACAGTGGGATGCACCCGGCTCCTCCCTCGCACTGCGACCGTAATGAGCCTATTGCAAGCCGCTTGATCCAACGCGCCCAAATCCAACGCCCTCGTTACCGGGATTGCTCGGCGGAGGGCGCGGCCGGAGGCGGGGCTGCAGACTGGCGCTCGAGCGCCTGCTGCAGCGACGCCAGTCTCGCCTCGGTATCCGCAACCTCACTGCGCGCCCGTGCAAGCTGTTGCTGGCTCTGCTGCAGGTCGCCCTGCACCTTGTCGCGGCTCGCCGCCGCTGCGTCCGCCGCGGTTCTGGCAGCTGCCACTTCCTGCTGAAGGGTGTTGAGCTGCTGCTCGGCAGCGGCCTGCTGGGTGGTGGTCTGGTCCAGCTGCTTGCCGGCCTCGGCCAACTGGGTCTTGGCGTCGGACGCATCCTTCTCCCCGCGTTCGACCTGCGCTGCGAGCGTCTTCACCTGTTGCTCGACAGCACTGCGCTGTTCGGTGAGTTGGCTGAGTTGCGCCTGGGTGTCCGCAAGCTGTTTCCCAGCTGCGGTGTCGGCGTTCTGCGCGTCCTCGGCCTGATGCTGCAATGCTGCGAGCCGTTGCTCGGCGGTGGCCACCTGTTGTGTCGCGTGCTCGAGCTGAGCGGTGGTGTCGGCCAGCCGCTTCTGCGCTGCCTCGGCCGCGGTCTGGGCGGTGGGGAGTTGCTGCTGAAGTGATTTCAGCTGCTGCTCGGCGTCGGTCCGCTGCGTGGCCAGTCGGTCGAGCTGCGTCCGCGCATCGGCGATCTGGGCCTGCATCTGGGTGGCCGCCTGCTGGCTCTGCTGCAGGTCGCCCTGCACCTTGTCGCGGCTCGTCGCCGCTGCGTCCGCCGCGGTTCTGGCAGCTGCCACTTCCTGCTGCAGGGTGTTGAGCTGCTGCTCGGCAGCGGCCTGCTGGGTGGTGGTCTGGTCCAGCTGCTTGCCGGCCTCGGCCAACTGGGTCTTGGCGTCGGACGCATCCTTCTCCCCGCGTTCGACCTGCGCTGCGAGCGTCTTCACCTGTTGCTCGACAGCACTGCGCTGTTCGGTGAGCTGGCTGAGTTGCGCCTGGGTGTCCGCAAGCTGTTTCCCAGCTGCGGTGTCGGCGTTCTGCGCGTCCTCCGCCTGATGCTGCAATGCTGCGAGCCGTTGCTCGGCGGTGGCCACCTGTTGTGTCGCGTGCTCGAGCTGAGCGGTGGTGTCGGCCAGCCGCTTCTGCGCTGCCTCGGCCGCGGTCTGGGCGGTGGGGAGCTGCTGCTGAAGTGATTTCAGCTGCTGCTCGGCGTCGGTCCGCTGCGTGGCCAGTCGGTCGAGCTGCGTCCGCGCATCGGCGATCTGGGCCTGCATCTGGGTGGCCGCCTGCTGGCTCTGCTGCAGGTCGCCCTGCACCTTGTCGCGGCTCGCCGCCGCTGCGTCCGCCGCGGTCCTGGCAGCTGCCACTTCCTGCTGCAGGGTCTTGAGCTGCTGCTCGGCAGCGGCCTGCTGGGTGGTGGTCTGGTCCAGCTGCTTGCCGGCCTCGGCCAACTGGGTCTTGGCGTCGGACGCATCCTTCTCCCCGCGTTCGACCTGCGCTGCGAGCGTCTTCACCTGTTGCTCGACAGCACTGCGCTGTTCGGTGAGCTGGCTGAGTTGCGCCTGGGTGTCCGCAAGCTGTTTCCCAGCTGCGGTGTCGGCGTTCTGCGCGTCCTCCGCCTGATGCTGCAATGCTGCGAGCCGTTGCTCGGCGGTGGCCACCTGTTGTGTCGCGTGCTCGAGCTGAGCGGTGGTGTCGGCCAGCCGCTTCTGCGCTGCCTCGGCCGCGGTCTGGGCGGGGGGAGCTGCTGCTGAAGTGATTTCAGCTGCTGCTCGGCGTCGGTCCGCTGCGTGGCCAGTCGGTCGAGCTGCGTCCGCGCATCGGCGATCTGGGCCTGCATCTGGGTGGCCGCCTGCTGGCTCTGCTGCAGCGCGGCCTCGGCCTTGACGATGTCCGCAGAGCGGGTGGACGCCTCGTGCGTGAGCTGCACGAGCGACTGGCGAGTCTCCGCCTCTTGCGCGTGCGCAGCGTCGATCCGCTTGCTGATGTCGGCCAGTTCCTGCGCGTGGGTGGCCGTGTCGTTGTCGAGTTTGGCCGCCGCCTCCTTGCTCTGCGCAAGCTTGCTTTCAGCCTCGGTGCTGGCGACGCGGAGCTGCGCGAGCTGCTCCGTGACCGCGTTCAGCTGCGCCGAGGTGTCGGTGAGTGGTACTCTTCGCGGCCTCAATCGCCTTGTTCGCCTCGACGAGCTGGGTGGCCGCCGCGTCGCGATCCTGCGCGGCCTTGTCGGCTGCCGCAGTGGTCTCGGCGGTCTTCTTCTGCACGTCAGCGAGCGTGCCAGAGGCCTTCTGCTGCTGATTTAGCTCCGTGGAGAGCTGCTGCCGCGCGGCCGTCAGCTGGCCAATTTGCGTCGACGTGTTGGCGCGCAACGAGGAATTCAACGATATCTCCGAAATCGCGACGATCCATCCGACGAGGGTCAGGGCGGCCAGGATGAGTGTCACCGGGCGCTTGATCTCGGTCTTCCAGTCGATGTCCACGGCGCTTCTTCCCCGACTGATTGCTTGTGCGCCTAGGATAGGGCTGCCGTCGCGCGAGCGAAAGCTATCACAAGCCCGGGCTATTCATGCGGGAGGTTTTGCCCAACACCTCGGCGTTGGTGCATGAATACTGCCAATGCTTCCCCCAACGATTTCCGAAAAGAGCGATAGGCCGCCGTCGAGATCGGTTCATAAATCCTGTTCCGGAAGGCGACCAGTAGCAGAAGCGTCTCCAGCTCCATCGTGCTCGGCCTTGCCCTAAACCAGCTTCATGCTCACGCACGCGATCGACAAAGCCTAGCAAATTCCCGCCGGGGCTGCTCAGCGGATCGAGGCGGCCGGACGGGCTATCGCCGCCGCCATCCATAATCGTCGCGCGGCCGTCATGGCCGACTTCGAAATTCCGGAGAAACAGCCAATGGTCCGAGACCAGACGATCGATGACACCGCGATGGATCTGGCGCGCTGCGACGCCGAGCTGGCCGCTGATATGGAAGGCCTGGGATTAATGAGCCCCGAAGCGACTGCCGGACTGATCGAGGCACGCCGGGCCGTCACCGAGCGATCAGCGGCACGTCAACAGGCTGTCACGGAACTCAGCCGCGCCGAAAGCGCCGCGCTGGCCGCCGCTCGCCGCGATCGTCTCAATGAACTCGCCCCGATCATGTTGGATATCCTTGCGCAGGACCGGGCCGACCGGAAGCGGACGCATGCACTTCCCGATTGGGTTGCACCGCCGGAATTGCTCCATGAGTTGCAACTTCGCGCCGGGCAACGACCGGATCTGGCCACCGGTGGAATGCCGGGATCTCGATACCCAGCATCCGCCGCTTATCGCCCCGCTCTCCGCGCGGTCTAACCACCATGTCGTCATCAAGCGCGGCCACGGACAGCGCATCGCGGCAATATCCGCGTCAGGCGTTGAGCAAGGCGACGTCCCGCCGTCTTCTCCATGAGATGCTAGAACGTGCCGAACACGGCGATAATGCCCCCGCAGAGGCGTTGGTCAGACTGGCCGCCGCGCCGCACCGACTAGCGCCGAATAGGATCGCCGATGGCCCCCGCAGGACTTGCCGGTGACACAGGTCAAAGCGCCGACCCCGTGGGGGCCCGCCGCGCAAGAACGACGTCGCGCCCAGGCCACCACCCCCGCCGCCTCCTCAGTTGCCGCTCTGGTTCACCCCGGGGTTCTAAATGCCGCGCCAGGACCATGACACCGACGCGGCGAAGGAAAGAGCCTACAGGTCGGCGACATCGTCAGGTATAGGCGTGGAGTTCATCTAAGTGATACTCCGCCTCGAGCGTACCGAGCCGGAGGAGACGGCGGTGGATGTCGCAACCTGGCTACGCAGCCTGGGTCTTGAACGCTACGAGGCTGCCTTCCGGGAAAATGCCGTCGGGGCTGATGTGTTGTGCGATCTCACCGGCGAAGACCTCGAGGGACTCGGAGTTGCGGCAATCGGCGATCGGCGCCGGCTCTTGGTGGCAATCGCCAAGCTGCGAGATCTCTCCGAGAAACCATGGGTGGTCAGATCGGCCGACAATCCTCCGGCGTCGACATCCGCGGCCGAACGGCGGCAGATCACGGTGCTGTTCTGCGACATTGTGGGCTCGACGCCGCTCTCGATCGGGCTCGATCCCGGAAGAGCTACGCGAAATCCTCACTGTATACCAAACGAATGTTGGGGCGGCGGTGATCGACGAACGGGGCTATCTCGCCCGGTTTGTCGGCGACGGCGTGCTGGCGTATTTTGGCTGGCCGAACGCCGACGAGGCGCACGCCGAGAGCGCGGTCCGGGCAGGCTTGACGATCGTCGATGCGGTCGGTCCTCAGCAACTCTCGGTGCGCATCGGGATCGCGACCGGACTGGTTGTCACAGGTGACTTGGTCGGCGTCGGCGCTGCCCAGACCATGACAGCGGTGGGCGAAACCCCGAACCTTGCCGCGCGGCTGCAAGCCCTGGCTCAACCTAATA
The DNA here is from genome assembly GCA_963772355.1 of uncultured Alphaproteobacteria bacterium. Classification (GTDB taxonomy): domain Bacteria; phylum Pseudomonadota; class Alphaproteobacteria; order Acetobacterales; family Acetobacteraceae; genus Rhodopila. Next base: position 6,253 of record CAVYXX010000074.1, read on the forward strand.
CGATCGTCGTGAGCGAGGCGACCCAGGCGCAACTCGGCCACCTGTTCGAGTTGCAGGAGCTGGGCCTCCACACATTGAAAGGGTTCGCCGTGCCGGTGAGGCCCTGGCGTGTGCTCAGGAAGACCGAGGCGGTGAGCCGCTCCGAGGTGGTTTACGCGGGGGCACTTACACGGCTGGTCGGTCGGGACGAGGAGCTCGGCCAACTGCTGCGCCGGTGGCACGAGGCAAAAGCCAGTGAGGGTCGGGTTGTGTTGCTCTCCGGCGAGGCCGGTATCGGCAAGTCGCGCCTGCTTGCGGCGCTCGAAGAGCGGCTGACCGGCGAGCCCCATGTTAGTCAGCACTATTTCTGCTCGCCGCATCACCAGGACAGTCCACTCTCCCCACCAATCGCGCGACTTGAACGGGAAGCAGGCTTGATGCGCGGCGACACCGCCGAGGATCGTCTGATCAAACTGGAAGCTGCCCTGGCGCCGACCGCGTCGGCCGAGGACGTCGCCCTCCTTGCGGCCTTGCTGTCGATCCCAACGAACGGACGCTACCCGATCCCGGAGTTGAGTCCGCAACAGCGGAAGACCCGGACATTCACCGCATTGTTGAACCGGTTGGCCGGTTCGGCACGCCGGGAACCGGTGTTGATGCCTGTTCGAAGACGCGCATTGGTCGGACCCGAGCTCGATCGACCTGCTGGCCGCCGTAATCGAGCAGGTGCCGGACCTCCCCGTGCTTCTGGTCATCTCCTTCCGCCCGGAGTTCGCGGCACCCTGGTTCGGTCGTCCCTACGTGAGCCTGATGGCCCTGAGCCGGCTCGACCGCCGGGACGCCACAGCCCTCGCCGCAGGGGTCGTCAAGGATCAGATCTAGCCCCAGATTGCTAGATCGCATCGCGATGCAGTCCGACGGTGTGCCGCTCTTCATCGAGGAGCTAAGCAAGACCGTGCTCGAGGCGTCGGAGCTCGGCAAGGAGGACGCGACATTCGCGGTCCCGGACACGCTGCAAGCTTCGCTGCTGGCCCGTCTGGATCGGCTTGGGCCGGCCCAAGAGGTTGCTCAGATCGGCGCCGTCATTGGCCGGGAGTTCTCGCACGAGCTGATCAGCAAGGTGGCGCCGACGCCGCAGCGCCCGCTAGACGATGCCTTAGATCAGCTGGTCTCCGCCGAGTTGGTCTTCCGCCGCGGCGTTCCACCCGACGCGGAATACACCTTCAAGCATGCACTCGTGCAGGACGCAGCCTACAGCACCTTGATACGCGGCCACCGCCAGCAGCTCCATGCCCGTATCGCCGAGATCCTCGAAGCGGATTCGGTGATCGCGCGCTGAACGAACCCGACCTACTCGCCCACCACTACACTGAAGCCGGTCTTCCGGCGAGCGCCGTTGGCTATTGGGAAAAGGCAGGGGCGAGGGCGGCCAAGCGCTCGGCCAACAAGGAAGCCATCGGCCATTTGCGGAAGGGTCTGGAGCTGGTAGCGGGGCTTCCGGAAGGTGCCGATCGCTACGCCAGCGAGCTTCATTTGCTGCTGGCATTGGGACCGGTGCTTATGACCACGCATTCATCTGCCGATCCGGAGACCGGGCGTGTCTACACCCGCGCTCGTCAGCTGGCGCGAGAAAGCGGCCGACTGGCCGAGCTCTTCCCGCCACTATGGGGGTCGTGGCTGGTCGCCTTCACCTCGGATGATGTCGCAACCGCAAACCGCCTGTTGGATGAGCTGTTCGCGATCGCAAACGACCAGCCGAGCCCGGAGCTGCTTCTGCAAGCACACCACGCCGCGTGGCCCACCTTGGTCGGGCTCGGCGAACTCGTCACGGCGCAGCAGCACGTCGAGAGCGGCCTCACCTTATATCAGCCGGACATGCATTACCAGCACGCACAGCTTTATGGCGGTCATGATCCTGGCGTCTGCGGTTATGTCCAGGGCGCGATGATTTGCGCCGTCCTCGGGTTTCCGGACGAGGCGGTTCGGCAGATGGATCGGGGCCGGGCCTTGGCGGAACGCCTTGGACATCCGTCGTCACTTTCGCAGGCGCTGTGGTCTGCGGCCGAGCTCTACCATCTGCGACGGGAGCCCCAAGCGGTGTGCGATTTCGTGTCCGCTGTGTTGCCGTTGTTGACTGAGCACGGGTCCTCGGTCGGCAGAGCCAATGCAACGATGCTGCGTGGCTGGGCGCTCACGGATGAGGGGCGCGTAACGGAGGGGATCGCCGATCTGCGTGCCGGCTTAAGCGCCTGGCGCGCTACCGGATCCAAATACCAGGTGCCGTATCGTCTGGCTCGGGCGGCGGATGGTACTGGATTGCCGGTGATGTGGATGCCGGACTGGCTCTCATTGCCGAAGCCCTTGAGGCGATGGAGCTGTCCCAATACCGATGGGGTAGCCCTGAGGTTCACCGCCTGCGGGGCGACCTGCTGCTGCTTGCCGATCAGCCTCGCGACGCGGAGATGTGTCTTGAGCGGGCGCTTGCCGCGGCCCGCCTCCAAAGCGCGCGCCTCCTCGAACTGCGCGCCGCTATCAGCTTGGCCCGGCTCTGGCGCGACCAAGGCAAGTGCGCGAAAGCCCGTGATCTGCTCGGTTCGATCTACAACTGGTTCACCGAAGGTTTCGATACACGGGACCTGAAGGAGGCGAAGGCGCTATTGGAACAGCTCACGCCATGAGCGACGTCCGGAGGTGGCTGGCTGGAATCGGCCTCGGTCAATACGCCGACGCCTTCGGGACAAACGACGTCGAGATGGACCTGCTGAACGGTGTCGATGACCAGATGCTGAAAGACATCGGCGTGACGAGTGCGGGCCATCGGCTGCGCATACGCAGCGCGATCGCCAAGCTGGCGGACGCATCCGATATCGAAGTGAATTCGAACATTGCCGTTGTTGCGCCCGACGTGGCAGCAGCTTCCGGCGAACGTCGCCAGCTCCCGTGATGTTCTGCGACCTGGTGGGCTCGACGGCGCTGAGTGAAAAACTTGACCCCGAAGAGTTGCGGAGCCTGTTGCACGCGTATCGAACCCGGTGTGGCGATGTGATCGCGCGCTCCGAGGGGCGCTTTCCGAACGTCAACCGCTCGGCGCTGATTGAACAGCTCAGGCGTGCGCTCGACCTGGTCGCGGCCTTGTCCGCCACGCCCGCCTTCGCAAACCCGCAGTCCACGTCGAGTCTACAGACTTCGTAGAATCCGTAGACTCCGTAGAACTCGTCTCACCCTACCGTGGGGACCGTCCAGGCTTTGGGGGATCATGCCGCTTTGGCAAGGGTCAGGTCTGCGTTGGCGATCCGGTCAAATCGATGCCCGAACCCGGCACCGAGCGTGCCATTGTAGACTGTGACCGGGCCGCCCATCACACTGAGGGGTTGGACCACCAAAGCCATGTCGGTATCAGAATATACCTTCCGGTATATTTTCAGACCGATGATGTCAATGCGCACGGGGGCAAGGTATCTTCCTGCTCTCCTTGCGAGATGGGTCAGCTGTCCTATTCCAAGAATTGCTCATGACGGGCGGCGTTGCCCTAAAGGCTGCTCCTAGCCGGACAGGCTGCCGTCGCTGCGCTCTGGTTATGCCTTCGGCGCCTTGCGTGCGGTCTTAGCGGCGGCATTTGCCGCGGCCTTACGAGCGGCGAGAGCTTCCTCAAGCATGATGGGCGGTACACCCTCGCAACGGATTTGCCCACCGAAGGGGAGAATATGTGATGGGAGAAGCAAGACGACGCATGCGCGTGGCCGCGATCGGCGCCGAGATTTCGTGGTCCGATGACCACCGCAAGGCCGCCATCCGCCAGCCGAAATTCATTACCATCGGCGAGCTGGAAGACGTGGCGCGCGCCTATATGGCCAACGATCCCGTCACGTTCGTTCCGGCCAAGGCTTTTGTGCTGGAACGCCAAGAACAACTCATGAGCGACGGTTCGTCCGTGGCGGTCATGGTCAAGGTTCATCCCGGCCCGCGCGTCCAGAGAATGCCCTACCAAATGCGCGAGGCGCCGCTGCTCAACGCGATGGCCGAGGTCGACGACGCGACGGCAACGCGAAAGGCGTTTTGATGCTGTCCGATAAAGGTAGTCCTCCCAGGGCGCGACGTTCAGAAACGAATTTCGGTAGGAGATGGGAGAACCATCTCAATGAGCGATGAGATTGGACACAACTTGCTTGCCGCGTTCGCAGCCGACATAAGGGCGGTCACGGGGGCAAGGCGCCCCTACTACCCCGATCAGCGGGAGACGGCAGCCGAAAGGAGCAGGCCCCGGCCGCGCGATCGCATCGATCCTATCACACGCCAGGCCGTATATCTGATCGGCGACGCCGGACTGCGGCCATGCCAGCGATCAGTCGGTGCTCCTCAACCAGCACGACCATGTCAGCCACAACCTCCGCCTCGTCCCGCTTCTGCTGCAACGCCTCGGACCCGGGTGATTTCGCCATCTCGATTGGCCGAGGCAATCTCCACGTCCAGCCAGACCGGGCCGCCCGGTGCGATCAGCTTACGATAACTCCGTTTCGGATCGTCCAACGCCGCCTCCACCTCGGCGATCGGGCAACGGGAGAACCGCTTCCACGTCGCGCGCATTGTGGCAAGCGCAGCAGACCGCGCGTTGAACGGATTGTAGAACTCCAGCGATCCGCCGAGCGGCAGCACCGCCGCCCGCAATACATCGGCAGTCACGAGCTGCGGCAGACGCTCCGCCAGATGGAAATCCAAAACCCAGTCATGGCGGACACGATGAACCCGTCATCCCCGAGAAACTACCTCCGCCGCGCCGGTTAACGGCCATGTCCTCGAGCGCGGCCACGGACAGCCCGTCTCGGCAATATCCGCGCCAGGCGTTGAGCAAGGCAACGACCCGCCGTCTTCTCCGTGAGATGCTGCAGCGGGCTGAACGTGGCGATAACGCCGCAGCCGAGGCGTTGGTCAGACTCGGCCGTGAAAACCGGCGCACCGCACCGAGCCGCTCCGAATAGGCACAGTCCAGATTAGCATAGGAGCGAGTACCGGCAAGGAAAGAGCCTACAAGGTCGGCGATATCGTCAGGTATAGCACGCGAATTTCATCTAAGGGTGATATACTCCGCCTCGAGCGTTACCGAGCCGGAGGACACCGTGGTGGATGTCGCAAACTGGCTGCGAAACCTGGGTCTTGAACGCTACGAGACAGCATTCCGCGAGAATGACGTCAGCGCTGAAGTATTGTGTGATCTGACCGCAGCAGATCTTGAGGGACTCGGCGTTGCCACCATCGGCCATCGGCGCCGGCTTCTGGTGGCCATCGCCCAGCTGAGGGACGGCGCACCGCGGGCCGCGAGGCCCACCAACGATCAGCATTCTACCGTCGTCGGCTTCGAACACGAGACCGACGCCCGTCGGTTCCTCGACATGTCTACGGGCGAACGCCGCCAGCTTACCGTGATGTTCTGCGACCTGGTGGGTTCGACGGCGCTGGCTGAAAGGCTCGACCCCGAAGAGCTGAGAAATTTGTTGCACGCGTATCGAACACTCTGCGGCGACGTAATTGCCCGCTACGATGGGTTTGTCGCCCGCTACGTGGGTGATGGCATTCTGACCTATTTCGGCTGGCCCACCGCACACGAAGAAGACGCCGAGCGCGCCGTGCGGGCGGCCTTGGAGATCGTTCATACGGTCAAGCGGGCATCGTCCACCGAGGACTTGTCGGTCCGCATCGGCATCGCCACCGGTCCGGTCGTCGTCGGTGAACAGGCCGGTGCGGGGGACCAGTCAAAGCTGGCGGTGGGCAGCACGCCTAATCTCGCCGCTCGGCTGCAAGGACTGGCCGCCGCGGACCAGATTGTCATCGCCGCCTCGACCCGTCGCTTAGCCGGCAACGCATTTGAACTGAACGATCTGGGCGAACATGACTTGAAAGGGATCGCGGAGCCGGTTCACGCTTGGTGGGTGGAGCGGGCCTTGGTGACGGAAAGCCGCTTCGATGCCAATCACGGTGGCGGTGCGCTGACGCCGCTGGTGGGCCGCGAAGAAGAACTGGATTTGCTGCTGCGCCGCTGGTCGCAGGCGAAGGACGGTGAGGGTCAGGTAGTGCTGCTGTCTGGTGAACCCGGGATCGGCAAGAGCCGCATTCTGAGCGCGCTGCGCCAGCGGCTCGAGGCGTGCAGGCGCTGCGCTTCCAGTGCTCGCCCTACTACGTGAACAGCGCCTTCTGGCCCATCATCGACAATCTTGAGCGGGCCTTGCGGTTCGGGCGCGACGAAACGGCAGAAGAGAAGCTCGACAAGCTCGAAGCGTTGATCGTTACGCACTACGGTAGACCACGGACCGACGTCCGGTTCGTCGCTGCAATCCTGTCCATTCCCTACGAGGACCGCCACGGCCCCCTGCCGATGACGCCGCAAAAGCACAAGGACGAGACCCTGCGGACCTTGGTCGATCTCACCGAAGCGGCGGCACGGCAGCAGCCCAGGGTGCTGTTGTTCGAGGACGCGCACTGGGCCGACCCCACCACGCTGGAGGTGTTGGACCTGCTGATCGACCGCGTCAGAAACGTTCCTCTGCTGGTCGTACTCACCCTCCGGCCAGAGTTTCAGTCACGCTGGTCCGACCAAGGGCATGTCGGCGCCCTGAACCTGTCCAAGCTGACCCGGGCGGAAAGTGCGGCAATGGTCTCTGCACTGGCGGGCGGCAAGGCGTTGCCGGCGGGGCTGCACGAGCAGATCCTGACCAGGACCGACGGCGTGCCGCTATTTGTCGAGGAACTGACCAAGTCCATTCTCGAAGCGGGGGCGCTGAAGGACGTTGGCGATCATTACGAGTATGGTGACGCCGCTCGCACCATGACTATCCCGACCACGCTGCGGGACTCGCTGATGGCGCGGCTGGATCGCTTTATGCCGGTGAAGGAGATCGCCCAGATTGGAGCGGCTATTGGACGCGAATTCAGTTACGAACTGATCGCCGCGGTCGCGCCGATACCCCAGGCCCAACTCGACGATGCGCTCGCGCAACTGGCCGCGTCCGGACTGGCCTTTCGTCGCGGCACGCCGCCAGACGCCCTCTACACCTTCAAGCACGCGCTCATCCAGGACGCGGCCTACAACTCGTTGCTGAAGAGCCGCCGACAGGGGTTGCACGCCAAGATAGCTCGCGCGATCGAGCAGCGCCGGGCCGTCGATCAAGACCACCGAACCCGAGGTGCTTGCGCATCACTTAACCGCCGCGGGCCTCGCCGAAGCCGCCATTCCGCTGTGGCAGGCCGCCGGCGAGTTAGCCTTGAAGCGCATGGCATTGGCCGAGGCGATCGCCCATCTCAACCAGGGGCTCGAACTGGTCTCCACCCTGCCTCGGTCATCGCAACGAGACGCCAGCGAACTGGGGCTGCGCGGCTTCCTTGGCACCGCCTGGCTGGCGCTTAGAGGCTGGGCCACTCCGGAAGTCTGGACCAGCCTGCATCCGGCTATTGCCTTGGCGAAGTCGCTCGGGCGCCACGATGCACTTCTGCCCATCCTCTGGGGACTGACGTTCAATGTGATGACGCAAGGCCGCGTAGCGGAAGCCCTGCCCTGGGCGGAGGAAATGCTCGACAACCCGAAGGCGGCCAGCGATGTCGACTTGCTGATTCCGGGACACGCGCTTGCCTGTACCTGCTACTTCTGGATGGGCGAGCTGGTTAAGGCTCTGAAACACGCCGACCAGGTGCTGGACCTCTACGACTACGAAAAGCATGGACCATCTAGCGGACATCTTCAACCACGATCCCAAAACTCTAGTCAGCGGTTTCGCCTCGATTTGCACCTGGATGCTGGGCTACCCGGACCGGGCCTCGCAGCAAAACGACGAAAAAGACGCTCACGCCCGTCGGCGCGCTCACCCATTCGACCTAGGATTTGCGCTTAATATTGGGGCGCATGAGTTCGACCACCGCTTTGACGGCACGGACCTGCGCAAGCGTGCCGAAGAATGTGAGCGGTTGGGTCGGGAGAACAGCCTGCCCGTGCTGTGGGCTATCATGGCACCGCTCGGATACGGTCTTGCACTGATCCGGGAAGGCAAGGTCACCGAAGGAATTGGCCCGCTCAAGGCTGGCCTGGCGTTTTGGGACGCGACCGGCGGAAAGGCTTGCAGCCCGAAGAACAAAGCATTCTTGGCTGAAGCCATTGCGTTGACCGGCGACATCAACAATGCTTTGAACATGCTCGACGAGCAGATCGCCCAAATCGAGCGTCCGGGGTGGGAGGAACGTCTCTGCTACGCCGAGATCCTGCGCCTCAGGGGCTGGATGCTCTCGCTCAAGGGCGACCTCGAAGGTGCCGAACGGAACTTTCTCGCCTCGCTCGACTGGGCGCGCCGCCAGCAGGCGAAATCCTGGGAGCTGCGCACGTCGATCAGCCTGGCACGGCTGTGGCAGAGCCAAGGCAAACGCCAGGACGCATATGCGTTGCTCGCCCCGGTCTACGGCTGGTTCACCGAAGGTTTCGACACCAAGGATTTGCTGGAAGCGAAGGCGCTGCTCGCCGAACTGGGGTAGTGTGGGCCATGCTGCGCCCTCCTGGCGGTCCTGGGCAATACGCCCCGATTATGAACCACGCCAGCGCCCCGATGGCCGACCACCAAGTTGCTCCGCACCCTTTATCTCTGTGACTATCTCAGCAACCCAGTATTCCGCACGGAAATTCTTGCCTTGCTTAATCAGGGCGAGGCCGTCCATAGTCTTCAGCGCGCCATCCATAACGGAATGATCACCGCGAAACACGGTCGCACAACGGAGCAACTCGGCGCCATCTCGGGGGCCCTGACCTTGCTCGCAAACATCGTCATGGCCTGGAACACCCAGCGCATCCAGGCCGTGATCGACCGGACGCCGAACGATCATCCCGACGATGTGCGGAGCCGGTTAGCGCCGATCGGACACAAGCACATCAACATGCGCGGCATCCTCTCGTTCGATCTCGCCCGGTACGCGTCCAGCCTGCTTCGCCCAGCATCTCTCGCCACCGAGACCGCCTATCGCAATGAAAAAAGCTAAATCGTGAGCTATATCAAAATGTTGTCGTGTCATGTGTTCATGTGTCTTGCAACGCGTTGAAATAACGAGGTTTCCAGATCGGCACTTTTGGCACAGAGGTTACGACAAGGCCCAGGCGCTCGCCGCCACCTTCACCGAAATTGAAAGCGGACGCCGCGACACGAACCAGCCCCAGCTTCACGCCGCCCTCGCCGAATGCCGCAAGCGCCGAGCAACGCTGCTGATTGACCGGCTTGCCCGTCCCTCGTCGGCCGGGAGGTTGGCTCCGCTTGGATCAACCGTGAAGCCATACATTTCTGGCGTTTGGGTTGATTGGAAAATATGCAGCGTCACGGCTTCACCACCCTCAAGGCGGGCGGATTTACAGGCGCAACGCCCTCATCCATTCCGGCGATGCGCCGATCCTCAGCAATCCAAGAGGCTGCGTCGGCTCTAGTTGAGAAGCCGTCAGCTTCTTGCACGAATCCCCCCAGGCGAGTGATCCTGACCTTATAGGCGCCGCCCTCTCAATGATCTCATACTTCGTGTCGGATGATTGACTATCTGCTTCTTCAGCAACAAGGCGTTCCCAGGCAGATTGTGCGCTTGCTCGGTCCGGATAGTGGCCAAGCGGCTGATCTTCCTCGCCAGCGATGCTGCGAATAACGGTCCAGCTATCTACTTCACGATGAACCTGGGCAACCCGATATGTTTTCATGCCTCACGGTATCACGTGATGCCGTTAACTGCGAGCAGAGCATATATTCAACTGAGACATTACCCATTGTGCATCCTCCCCTTCCGTGCCGGTCGCCCGTCTTGGCCGGCTGGCTGTCGATAACGCCTATCGTGGCGCGTTGGTGAGCTTGGCGCCGTCGATCAATTCCAACAGCTCTTGCTGCCTCGCGAAGAGGGCGTCCAGCTCGTGCCATGTCGAGCCGCCCGGATGGCGGCCTCACAGGCCGATCGTTTGCGAATTAACCCCGCAAATTTGCCGAATAATACCAGCCGCCTCAGACATTCTCCATTGGGTTCAGCTCCGGGGAGTAGGCTGGGAAGGGCAGCAGAACGATGTTGTCCGGCACTTCGAGTTCACGCCCTGGCTGGTGCCAGCCGGCCCTATCGCAGAGCAGCGCTGCGATCGCGCCCGGAGTGAACCAACCCGTCACGCCGCTTGCCCCTTCGGCACCATCTTCAGCTGGTCCTTGATGTCGTGCTGGAAATATCGGTCGGCTTTTGGGGACTATCTCACACCGCACGGTCAAAGTGTCTTAAGAAACGCCACCAGATCGGACTTTTCCTGATCGGTGAAGTTGATCCCGAAGCGCTGGTCGTAAAATGTCACGACATCGTCCAGAGTCGCCGCCGAACCATTGTGAAAATAGGGGGCCCGGGCCGCGAGGCCACGAAGGATCGGACCTTTGACCTTAGCGACATCGGCACATTTTCCGCTGATCATCGCGCGCCCCAGGTCGGTCACGGTATACGTCGTTCCCGAAAGGAGGCCCGAGACGCAGGACACCGTGAAGACCGGAAGGCCGATCGTGTCGAGCGCGGGCACTGCGCCGGTCCCCGTGGCGGTGTTGAACGGACCAGCGTTGGCGACACCTATATTCAGCGGCAATTTGATGGAATGATTGCCGACGTTCGGTGAATCATGGCAGGTACCGCAGAAGCCACCGATCGTCGGAACACCAAGAATATCGTTGAGACCATTCACACCGGTGATTGTGATTGGCTTCGTGTTGAAGACCATTTGGCCACGCGAAACCGCCAGGCGGCCATCCAAATGCTCAGAGCTCTCCACACCGGCCCAGGCATCGTATAGCGTGAAGATGCTGCTGGTGAACGGCGTTGCCTTGGGATTGCCCCCAAGCGGATCGTTTATGCCTTGAAAGAAGTCCGCCAGTGTCGTGGCCAGCCCGCCCGGTCCGCCCGTCGCGCCAGCCGCGCTCAGATTGTCAGCGTCCTGATCGTGGCTTTGCGCCGTCAACTGTGCCGACTCGAACGCGACGATTTGATTGATCTGTGCCGCAGACGGCGGCGCTGCCGCCTGTGCGTGGATCGACGTCGCGTCAGCCGCCTGGCTTTGCAGGCTGGGTTCGCGCCCATCCCACATGATCGCGTTGAGGAAACCGAGATTGGTGGACGGTAACGGCCGACGATATACCGAGACAATGCCCGATGAGGGCGTGACCAGACCGGTATCCGGATTGGTGTTGCATCCATAAGGATCGTCGCTCGCCGAGACCATGAATTCGGCGCCCGTGGGAATCGGCAGGCCGATCCGGATCAACCCCTTCTGCAAGAGGAGGCTGTAAGCCGTCAGCCTGGCTGGCAGGGTGGAGACGTCAGCGGTTGGACATACCGCGCCATCGACCGGGCGAAAAATTGGCGCCAGGCCTTGGCTTTTAAGAAAGGTTTTCTGGATCGAGGCGGCGCTCACTGCCCAGCCGTTCGCTGGCTGGTGGCAGGAGAAACAAGTTCGTCCATTGGATCCCAGATCTTCGAAGAACTCGTTCGTGGCGGTTTCTGTAGGGCCACTTACATTCAGCGAGCCGATCCGCCCGGAGGGATCCTGCCCAATGAAAACCGGAGGGATAATCGCGGGTGTCACCTGTTGCTGCGTCTGCTCGGCGTTCAGGTCGTGAGGCATATTGAGGGCATGCGATACCGCACGGGGAATCCAATCGGTGTTGCTCTGGGCCCAGGAACTGGCACCGCCGAAGACGCTGATGACGAGCGAGGTCACAGAGAGGAAAAAATAGGAAACAGCCGGCAAATACAAAGTTCGTTTCTCGCGCACGCATTGATTGGTTTTCATTCTTGGCACCCCACTTCCCGCCGCATTTTCAATTCAACTATTTTGCAGACTGGGTGAAACCCCAGACTTGAACTATGGCTCACCCCATCTGCTTGATTTGTGCAACTCGCCTGCCGAGGGCGGACAGGGAATTATTGTCGGGGGTGGCGACAGCAGCCTATGAAGCGGTTCACAGTTTGCAAAACTCTCGCCGTTTTTTGACTGCTAAGCGGGCGAGCCACCTTCGATTCCCGAGCAGATCCCGGCGGGCAGAATCGGTCCTTGAACGGCGCACCGTTCCTCAGCACATACTTAACTCCAATGACAGAAAAGATGTATAGTAATGCATTTGGGAGAGAAATTCTGGGCACGGTGATCGCTTTCCACGCGACCGGAGGTGTGAGAACGCTGTACGCGGGTTTCTCGATAACATCCAGCTACCGCTTCAGCTCCCTGGTGGAAAATGCGTTGTTCATGCGCGAATGGAGCTTGGCAGTTCCGACGAAGATGGGCAGAACGCTTCGTGCGGTATAAGAATAAGAAGCTCCTTAGCTTTTATTGATCGACTGGATTTTGTTCTTTTAGGGAAGAGCGGGGCGTATCTTGCCCTACAAGGAGTATGCAATCTTCTTGAAGGAGACAAGATCGACCTGACGGCCGGCACTTACACCGGTTTCTCCGATCGGACTTCGCTCATTGTGATGTCCGTCGATGACATCACACCGCCTGTGTAACCGAATCCCCTGTTCGCCATCGCGACGCTAACCTAGCCAGATCGAGCGGATCACCTGAGTTGGCGGCCTCTTATCTGGGCGCTCGTTTTTGCCGCCGGCTGATTTGGCACCTCAACTCTCTGCACTTCGGGCAGCGCATTCGGGTCGCGCAGAGCTTTTCCCTTGCCGGGTTCATTGCCTTTGCCGAGGCCTATAGCACCCTTACAGCGCAGCAGGCCGGGCAGGGATGACGATCAACCGCGCTCATGGCGCGATTTCCGCTTACCCGCTTCCCTCCTCCCTCAAATAATGTCGGCTGGTCTGCGCCAGAAGCTTTCAAGCAGCTATCCGGCAATTGTCGGGGTCAGATGGACCTTACGCCGCAGACTTAAAACCAATAGTACTTCGCGCAAGATTCCGGCAGTCGAGCGACATCGCGGCATATCGGTTCGCCAACCGGATCAACGCGGCCCGTACCTCTGCTGACGTCTCGACACGAGCCAAGGCCCGAAGTTCCGGCACGATCTCCACAAGTTCAGCTTCCGTGACATACGACATGGGGCTCTCCTGTAGACTGACGCGTGGCCCCTCATTAGACGCCCGGCGAGATGACCGCTGTGACCCAGATCACTCTCCCACGCTGCGTGACCTGGTGCAGTCGTCGCTGGAAATCGATGGTGACGCTTCGGCCGGTCATGGCGCTGACCGGTGCTCGAACAGTCGACTACCGCTGTCCCAATAGCCAAGGCTTGGACACAGCCGACCGAAGCCGTAGCACGATTTGTGCTGGGATTTTAATCGCTTCATAAGATTATGGCAGGCCCTATTTAGGCGTGGTAAATGGACTTGGCGTTTCCAGAGCTTCCCGGAGCTTGGAACTGGTTCGGCGCCTCTATCATCTGATGTGTCCCGGCCCTCCGGATGAGGCCATGCCCATCGAGCAGCCCCCTGCCCTACCAGCGTGCTTGCGAACTAGCCAGCAGCCAGCCAACCCCTGGCCACCTTTGCAAACGACCGTTTACAAACACCTTGTTCAATTGTAAGGGCGCCGATTTGACAAGGCCATTACCCTGACTGTCGAAGTCCCTGGACTGTGCGACAGGTGGCCTCTGGCGGAGACCATTGCGCCGCCCGGAAAAACGCCACGCCCGCTTATACCAAGTCGCGATGACCTCAACTCTCTGGGGTTTTCAAGGCCCGGTTATTTCAATTCGCTGTCCGGGTATGCAAATCGGATGACGGAGATATTGGATGGGCGCTGCGCTGGGTCTCACACGAAGGGACCATACCAGTGGGGAACTGCGGGCGCTGTCGAGCAAATGTCCAGACAGTGCGCAGGTTCGTCGACTGCTGGCTCTGGCGCTGGTGATCGACGGCCGTCCGCGCGGCGAGGCGGCGGCACTGGCCGGCATGGACCGCCAAACCCTGTGCGACTGGGTGCATCGCTACAACGCATCCGGCGTCGAAGGCCTCAAATCCCGCTGCCCGCCCGGACGGGTGCCCGCGTTGACCGAGCAGCAGAGGGCCGAGTTGCGCGAACTGGTCGTCAAAGGACCCGATCCAGCAACCGACAAAGTCGTTCGCTGGCGCTGCGTGGATCTGCGGAGCGTCGTGGCGCAGCGGTTTTCCGTAACGGTGCATGTGCACACCATCAGCAAGTGGCTTAATCAGTTCCGCCTAACCCGCCTGCAACCGCGGCCCGTGCATCCCAAGAAGGATCCTGAAGCCGAGGTGACGTTTAAGAGGAACTTTGCCAGCCTGGCCAAGGCGGCGCTGCTCAGCACCACGGCGGCTACGCCGGTACCGCTGGAGATCTGGTTCCAGGACGAGGCCAGGGTCGGTCAACAAGGAACTCACGCCTACATCTGGGCCCCGGTCGGCGCGCGGCCGTTGATGGTGCGCGATAATCGGCATGATTCTGCCTACCTGTTTGGCGCCATCTGTCCAGATCGCGGGGTCGGCGCCGCCATGATCACGCCTCACGCCAATACCGAGGCAATGAACCTGCATCTGGGGGAAGTCAGCACGCAGGTTACCGCCGGCGCTCAGGCTCTGCTGGTTTGCGATGGCGCTGGTTGGCATCAGCGCGGTCGGCAACTGGTGGTGCCTGACAACATCGCCATGCTGACCCTGCCCGCCTATTCGCCGGAGTTGAACCCGATGGAGAACGTCTGGGACTACCTGCGGCAAAACAAACTCTGCTCCAGGGTCTGGGACAGCTACGAGGACATCGTCGAGGCCTGCAAACAGGCCTGGCATTTCCTGATCGACGATCCAGACCGCATTCGCTCACTCGGCCAGCGCAGCTGGGCGTGTGTCAATGTTTAGGCGACTTGGTATAAGAGATCGCCAAAGCGGCGGCCATGGTGATCGACAGCGCCTGGGAGAACGCGCCAGTGACACCGCTGAGAAAACTAAGCGGCAGGAACACGATCAGCGTCGCCAGGCTGGAACCGGTCAGCGGTCGCAAAAACTCTCTGCTTGCCGGCAGCACCGCGGCGCCACCGGCGACGCCCCCACCGGCCACCGAAACGCCTGCGCGTCGGGCGATGTGCTCGACCATGACGATGACGTCGTCGATCAGCAGACCAACCGCCGCGGCGATGCCGCCCAGCGTCATGATGTTGAAGCTCATGCCGAACAGGCTGAGCACCAGGATGGCGGTGGCGAGGGTGGCAGGGACCACCAGCACCGCGATCAGGGTCACGCGCCAACTGCGCAGAAACAGGATCAGCACGATGGCCGCGAGCACGAGACCGATCAGCACCGCATCCCGCACGCTGCCGGCGGATTGCGTGACCAGATCGCTCTGGTCGTACCATTTCACCATGCGCACGCCGGGTGGCAGGTTGAACGAGGCAAGCTTGGCCTGCACTGTGCCGGCGATCTGCACCGCGTTGCCGTCGGGCTGTTCGTAAACGTTGAAAAGAACCGCGGGCTTGCCGTCCTCGACCACACGGACCCATTGCGGGACGACCCCATCCTGGACGGTGGCGACATCGCGCACTCGGACGACGCCGGCTTGGTCGAACCGCACCACCACATCGCCCACCGCCTCGGCCTTGCCGATGCTGTGGTCGGCGGTCACCAGATAGAGCTTGTGGTTATCCTGCAGTTGACCGACCGCCTGCATCACATTGGCCTTGGTCAGCGCATCGGACAGATCCGTCATGCCCAGGCCGTAACCGGCGAGGCGATGCGGATCGGCCAGCACCTCCACCTCGGCCGTTTCCCCACCCTGCACGCTGACCCTGGCCAGCCCGGCAATAGAGGACAGCAACGGCACGATTTGATACTGCGCCAAGTCGTGCAGCGTGACCGGCGACGTGCTGTCCGACAACAGCGCATAGGAGATAATGGGGAAGACCGTCGGGTCCATCCGCCGCACGTTGTAGCCGGTCCCCGATGGCAGGTTCGGCAAGATCTGCGACACAGCGGCGTCGACCAGCAGCGTGCTGCTGACCATGTCGCGCCCCCAACCGAAATCCACCGAGATCTGTGCCGTGCCGCGTGAACTGGCCGAACGGACGTCGATCACGCCTGGTATCGAGCGGATGGCCTCTTCGACGGGACGGGTTACCAGCAACGCCGTCTGGTCGGCGGGGCGGCTGCCGGCGTTGAGGTCCACAACGACACGGGGGAATGCCACCTGCGGGAATAGCCCGACCGGCAGCGAGATCGCCGAGACCACGCCGGCGATTGCCAGAGCGAGCGCCACCAGGATGATCGAGCGGGCGTGCCGTTCGATGTACGCGGCGAAGTTCATTGGGCGTTGCTCGCCTGCGAGGTCGCGGCTGCACCGGCGGATGGTGTCTCGACACGCACCAGCGACTTGTCGGCGAGCTGGTAATTACCCTGCACGACCAACGGCCGCTGCGGGTCGAGCGGGCCCTGCACCACATCGTCACCGCCGGCCGGGCCGGCGACGATCACGTTGACCCGCGCTGCCGTCGTGCCGACCACCTGGAACACGTAGCTGCCGTGGGTATCCGTCAGCACTGCGTCATGCGGCACGATCCAGCCGTTCAGTTCGCCAACCGTGATCTCGGCGCGAAACGCGGCCCCAGACATAACGGAACCGGCCGGCACCGAGACATCAGCGTCAACCAGCCGGGTGCGTGGGTTCAGCATGCCGTCCAACCGCAAGACCTGACCGTCCAGCTCGGCACCGCCAATCAATGGCACCAGATGGACTGGCTCGCCTTGGTGAATGCGGACGCGTTCGCCCGGATCGATGCCGACCGTGACAACCAATCCGTCGAGCCGGGTGATCGTCATCAAGCTTGTGCCAGGCGGCACATGGTCACCCTGGGCCACCGGGATGGTCGCAATGATCCCGTCGAACGGCGCCTCCAGGGTCTGCGATGGACGATCAGCGCCCTCCTGGTGAAGCGCGTCGAGTGTCGACTGGGCATCCGCGACTGCTTTGTCGGCCTGGGCAAGCTGATCACGCGTCGCCAATTGCTGGCCAAGCAGTTGCGCGGTGTGCGCGCGCTGCTGCCGCGCTGCCGTCAGTGCGCTGACCGCTTGCTGATATGTCGACACGGCGGCGGCCGAGGCGCCAAAATCCAGCAGACGTTCTCCGGCTCGGACCGCCTCAGCCGGGGTAACGGCGATGGCCAGCACGCGCCCATCCTGTTGCAGGCTGAGAGTCATGCCGCCATCGAGCGCCGGCGCCGCGGTGCCATAGGCGGTTACCAGATCCGGCGCGACCCCGCCTCGCGGCGCCACCGTCTCCACCGCCACACTTGCCGCCTCATCGGCGAGGGGGGAGCCTGTCAGCAAGGCGAGGATTAGGCCGCCGATCGCTATCACGCGGGTCATTGTGAGGTGTCTCCTGATGGAATAGCGATCGCCGGCATGCCGTCGCCGATGAGCGTGGCAATCGCTACCTGCTGGTCGAGCAGGGATTGCTCGATGGTGACGACCTCCTGCTCTTTGGTCAGGCGCGCCCTGACCAGGTCGACATAGCTGCGCTCGTCCAGGTTGCCGGCGTTGAAGGCCGTCTCCGCCTCTCCGGCGATACGTCTGGTGCCCGCGAGATCCTGGCGGACCGAGATGAGCTGATGGAAGAGCAGATCGATCTCCGCCATCATCGCACGGACCTGTCCGGACGCGGCGGCCAGGCGAGCGACGTATTCGTCATGCAGTTGCTGGCGGGTCGCTGTCTCGATCGCGATGTTGCCCTGGTTCTGATTAAAGATCGGCAGTTCCAAGGTGATTTGCGGACCTAGATTGCGGACGTTGGCGTTGTCGCTGCCGCCGGTCATGCCGAACACCAGGTTCGGGAAGCGCGACAGGATCGCCGTTCGCAGCTTGGCGTTCTGCGCCCGATAACCAAGCTGGAGTGCCACCAGGTCGGGACGCCGCTGAGCCAGCGTTGGCAGCGCCTGCGCCACAGCATCCACGTTCCACGTCGCGATGTCCGGCCTTGGGTTCAGCGGCAACGCGACATCAGGCGCCAAACCGAGCAACGCGTTGAGCTGGTGGCGACGGGAAAGCTGCTGACGCTGCAGGTCTTTGATCTGTGCCGTCGTGGTCTGCAAGGCGGCGAGGTCGGGTGCCGAAATGGTCAAGGTTTCGTTCCCGGCTGCGACGGCGCGTTGCGACTTGCGGTAGCGCCCAGCCAGTAGATCGCGATTGCGCGCCAATAGGGCGAGGGAGCGTTCGGCCTCGATTATGTCGACAGCCAGTAGCCGCGCTTGGCCGATCACCTGCCATTCCTGCCAAAGGATCTGTGCGTCGATCTGGCCAGCGCTCGCCCGTGCCGCCGCACGCGCACTGGACAAGGTGATCAGCGCTCGGACGTCCTCGCTGAGACCGGCGTTGTAGGCCGGGGTGGTGCCGACGCCCGCGACCAGCGGCAGGAAGGCGCCGGTGAATTGCGGGTTTGGCAGCAGTCCGGCCTGAAGCACCTGCGCCCGTGCCATACCATGCTGCGCGCGAACCGCATGCAGGTCCGGATTGTTCTGCACGGCGAGCAGCGCCACCTGCGTCACCGTGAATGGTGCCGCCGTGTCGATCCCCTCACGGTGCAGGCCGCCTAGGCTGTCCGCCAAACAACCACGAGACTACAGGGAATACCTGTCGCTGTCATTCTATAGCCTCAGAGTGCTACGGGAATTGACCCTGTATGACACACGTCGCTATGCAGGTCGGGCAGGATCCGCGGCGGATATTGGTCAACGGCGGAGATTTTTCCGGGAGATCCGACCGATGCGGTGTATGGAACCGCCCCTACGGCCGGCAGGTAGTTTCTCGCGAACCGGTTGGCGTGTGAAAGCCTGTCCCGCTCGCTCGTCTCGCTGAGGCGGCAACGATGCGCCGGTCCACGCTCTACCGTGGCAAGTGGAGTTGGACGACATGGCGCAATTCCGAGCCGCAGTATGAACGATTGGTTGTTGGCAGTCGGGCGGACCCTTGCATCCTGTCTTTCAAGGCCGAACACATGGATGCTGACCAGCCACGACACGTTCAAGGAGGTGGTTGCCAAGGCAGTGCGGCCAAACTGGAAAGCCCTGGCAGCCGAGTTCGCGGCGGGCGGGTTGACCAGACAGACGTGGGAAGGTTCGCAAGACAGTCGTTGCCCCGACAGGCATCGGCCGTCAAAGCGCAAGCGACGTCGGTACAGTTCCGAGCCAACGCGGTTTCACCAAGCGATAGGAGTTCCTCTGGCGTATTGTCGTGTGCACGTCTGACCGCTTGCCGACCCGTGATCCGGTTCGCTCAGCGCCCCGTCCCCGGCGGCAACCGCTCCCATACCGGGATCCAACATAGACGGCTGCCGTCCGGCCGGTCCTCACACTTGTTTGCCCCGGCGCTCAGCCCCGCAATGGTCGGCAGGTCGCCGCGATACGACCACCCGGCCCCGAACCCCAGGATTGTCGCGATCAACACCGTTGCCGCGATCGCCGACCAGCTTTTCCATAGCGCGCCGCGCACCAAGCTTCGCGACCACGTTTGGCAGCTACCCAGAAGGCGTCGGCCGATGTCGTTGACCTGTTCGTCGCCACTCTGCCGGGTAAGCGCCTGACTGTGGGCCGTTGAGAGTTTGAGCAAAGCGTCCAGGTGCACCGATAGCGCCTGGATCGGATGCCGAATAGGATCGTTCTGTAGCTCGCCAAGCCGGATCAGCCGCTCCATTTCCGCCTGGGCATCCTTGATTGCCTTGCCCAATTCCGGATCCAGCGCGACGTCTGGGACCGGTGGCAGCTCGCCACTTCGTATCCGAAGGTTGCTCACGGCAACCAGGAGGTGATGGGCGCCAGCTCGACGGCCATGCTGTCCAGCCACTTCCGAACACGCGATCGGTCGAACGGTGCCAGCGGTGCGACCTTACGGCTGGCGGGCGAGATCGCGTCACGCGCCTGGACGAAGCTGATGCGCTTGGCTTCAATCTCCTGAACCAACTCCGCCGGGGTAAGCGCCGGCATCCAGAGCGAAGTAGCGCCGCGGTCGACCGCCTTACGATAGGCACTGTGGCGCAGCACGCGGGCAAACGCATCCTCACGGTCCACCGTGAGATCCGCCAATCCTTCGTTACAGACAATCGCGGTTGCCGTCGGCTGGAAGCCCATTGCTTCAAACGATCCCAACGAGGCCAAATCGTCGACGCGAGGCCCCAACGTGTAGACCGCGACCGGAGCAATCCCGGCCTCGTCAAGGTCCGTGGCGAGGGTAGGGATAGCCGCAAGCAATTTGTGCAAGGCGGTATCGCCGCCGCCAAGGTCGACCAGGGCGGATGCCTTTTCCTCCATGGTGTGCCGCAACAGCAATTCCAGCCAGCGGGAGGTTGCCGCCGCATCGTTGGTCGGTGGCTCGTGCACATCCATGTAATTCTTCAGGGACCGGTTCTGCGGATCGGCCGCGACAATGATCGGGGCGGCCCCACGGGTGATGCACATCTCGGCGGCGTAGCGCGTGAGCATGGTCTTGCCCGAGCGGCCGGGACCAATCACGAACCAGATCTTAGGCTTATCGGTCAGATCAACCGCGCTTGCCGTCGGGGCAGGTGCCAGTTCCGCCAATGACGACGGCGGTAGCCCGACCGGTAATTCCTCTTCGTCGGCGACGCGGTCGCGGGTGCGGAACTGAATCACGGTCGCTTTCGGCGGTGGCCATTGAAATAGCCTCACTTCAGTTTGGTGGTTGGTGTCCATTTGTGCTTGGGCGACGGATTGTCGTCGTCTGGGTGGTCGAGGACCAAGGCACCTGCTGCGGACAATGCTGCTGGTGCTCGGTCGGGTGGGGGTGGCGTGACGGGAGGCTCTGACGCAACCGACGCCTTGACCTTGCGCTTGATGGCCGATGCCTGTCGGGCAGCGACTGTCTTGCGAACCTTCCACCACGTCTGTCTAGTGGTTTCATCGGACGGGGCTTTCCCATCCGCATCCGTCAACCCGCCCGCCGCGAACTCGGCCGCCAGGGCTTTCCAGTTCGGCCGTACTGCCTTGGCCACCACGTCCTTGAACGTGTCGTGGTTGGTCAGCATCCATGTGTAGAGCGTGGAGCGGCGCATCGTTGCCGCCTCGGCGAGACGGGCGAGCGGGATAGGCTTTCTCATCACACGCCAACCTGTTCTCGAGAAACTACCTGCCGCCAGTAGCGGGCGGTTCCATACACCGCATCGGTCGGATCTCCGGGAAAAATCGCCAAGGTTTACCAATATCCGTCGCTAATCGTGTCCGACCATATATCGACGTGTCTCATAGATAGTCAATTCCCGTATCACTTAGCGGCGCTGCCGCCCAACGAGGGCAGATAGAGCCCGGGGGCGACATAGCAGCGAGGCTGCGTTACGGCCTGAAAGCCTGATTCCTTCGCCGATGGCGGTTTCGACCGGCTGGCCCGTCACTCCTGGGCCGGGTCCGTCGTTGACACGGGGTCGATGCCGAGCTCCTGGCGGACATGGGCAAATCGTTGCGGATCGGCGAGGCGGCGGTTGGCGACCATCGCACGTAATTCGACAAGCCCCGCCTCGGTAAAGAACAGTCGTGGCAGCCGCTCGCTGGTGTCGAGCCGCATCAACCCACGGTCCACCAGCGATCGAGCGACCGGCGGGACCTTCGGCATGCCGGCTTGCGGGCCACCGCGCCATGTCTTGAGCTGGAAGCCTTCGGCCACGGTTGGCAACGTCGAGAAGAACATGTCGAGTTCTCGGCGGATAAAATCCCGCTCGCTCGGTGAGAATTCGGTGACCGGTGCCTGCTTGGTCATGTGTCGCCTATCAATCAGTCCAACTTACCCGGTCCAAGAGACACTCACTAATACCAAGTCGCGATGACCTCGACTCTCTGGGGTTTTCAAGGCCCGGTTATTTCAATTCGCTGTCCGGGTATGCAGAATCGGATGACGGAGATATTGGATGGGCGCTGCGCTGGGTCTCACACGAAGGGACCATACCAGTGGGGAACTGCGGGCGCTGTCGAGCAAATGTCCAGACAGTGCGCAGGTTCGTCGACTGCTGGCTCTGGCGCTGGTGATCGACGGCCGTCCGCGCGGCGAGGCGGCGGCACTGGCCGGCATGGACCGCCAAACCCTGTGCGACTGGGTGCATCGCTACAACGCATCCGGCGTCGAAGGCCTCAAATCCCGCTGCCCGCCCGGACGGGTGCCCGCGTTGACCGAGCAGCAGAGGGCCGAGTTGCGCGAACTGGTCGTCAAAGGACCCGATCCAGCAACCGACAAAGTCGTTCGCTGGCGCTGCGTGGATCTGCGGAGCGTCGTGGCGCAGCGGTTTTCCGTAACGGTGCATGTGCACACCATCAGCAAGTGGCTTAATCAGTTCCGCCTAACCCGCCTGCAACCGCGGCCCGTGCATCCCAAGAAGGATCCTGAAGCCGAGGTGACGTTTAAGAGGAACTTTGCCAGCCTGGCCAAGGCGGCGCTGCTCAGCACCACGGCGGCTACGCCGGTACCGCTGGAGATCTGGTTCCAGGACGAGGCCAGGGTCGGTCAACAAGGAACTCACGCCTACATCTGGGCCCCGGTCGGCGCGCGGCCGTTGATGGTGCGCGATAATCGGCATGATTCTGCCTATCTGTTTGGCGCCATCTGTCCAGATCGCGGGGTCGGCGCCGCCATGATCACACCTCACGCCAATACCGAGGCAATGAACCTGCATCTGGGGGAAGTCAGCACGCAGGTTACCGCCGGCGCTCAGGCTCTGCTGGTTTGCGATGGCGCTGGTTGGCATCAGCGCGGTCGGCAACTGGTGGTGCCTGACAACATCGCCATGCTGACCCTGCCCGCCTATTCGCCGGAGTTGAACCCGATGGAGAACGTCTGGGACTACCTGCGGCAAAACAAACTCTGCTCCAGGGTCTGGGACAGCTACGAGCACATCGTCGAGGCCTGCAAACAGGCCTGGCATTTCCTGATCGACGATCCAGACCGCATTCGCTCACTCGGCCAGCGCAGCTGGGCGTGTGTCAATGTTTAGGCGACTTGGTATAACATGCGGGCGGTGGGTCGCAACCCTCGCCACGGCATCCGTCGGCGCCAGCGGCTTTTTGTTGTTCGTCCCTCACGCACAAAGGTCCTTGTTCCGTTTGCCGCGTTCGCCACATCCCGAGCCCACAAGCGCTATAGTCGCGCCCATGACAGCGTCGCTGCCCTCCAGTCAACCCGACCGCGCGGTGCTCGCCGGCACCGTCGAACGGGTGACCTTCCACAATGCGGAGAGCGGGTTTTGCGTGCTGCGCATCAAGGCACGCGGACATCGTGATCTCGTC
Source organism: uncultured Alphaproteobacteria bacterium (assembly GCA_963772355.1). Taxonomy (GTDB): domain Bacteria; phylum Pseudomonadota; class Alphaproteobacteria; order Acetobacterales; family Acetobacteraceae; genus Rhodopila. The sequence continues at coordinate 29,466 of CAVYXX010000074.1, forward strand.
ACCATCGTCGGCCACGCGGCGACGATCGCCGCCGGCGAGTGGATCACCGTCTCGGGGGAATGGGTCAACGACCGGACCCACGGCCAGCAGTTCAAGGCGCGTTTCATGCGCACCTCGGCGCCGAGTTCCATCGAGGGCATCGAGAAGTATCTTGCCTCCGGCATGATCCGCGGGATCGGGCCGGTCTACGCCAGGAAAATGGTCAAGGCCTTCGGCGAGGCGGTGTTCGACATCATCGAGGGCGAGCCCGACCGCATGCGTGAGGTCGATGGCATCGGCCCGATCCGGGCGCGACGCATCACCGCCGCCTGGGCGGAGCAGAAGATCGTGCGCGAGATCATGGTTTTCCTGCACAGCCACGGCGTCGGCACCGCGCGTGCTGTTCGGATTTACAAGACTTACGGCGCTGACGCCGTCCAGGTGATGACCGAGAACCCCTACCGGCTCGCACGTGACATACGTGGTATCGGCTTCAAGACCGCTGACGCCATCGCCGACAGGCTCGGCATCGAGAAGACCGCGATGATCCGGGTTCGTGCCGGCATCTCCTATGCGTTGACCGAAGCGATGGACGATGGTCACTGCGGCCTGCCTACCGAGGAACTGGCGCGGCTCGCGGTGGCGCTATTGGCGGTTCCGCAAGAGCTGGTGCTGCCTGCCCTGGATCTCGAGCTGGCCGAGGGAACGGTGATCGCGGACACCGTTGGCGACGTGCCGTGTGTATTCCTTGGCGGCCTCTACCGCGCCGAGCAGGGCATTGCCGAGCGAATGCAGTGCTTGGTCAACGGCACGCTGCCATGGCCCTCCATCGATCTGGAGAAGGCGCTGCCGTGGATCGAGCGAAAGACCGGTCTGGCGCTGGCCCCGAGCCAGGTCGGCGCTATCCGCCTGGCTCTCGTATCGAAAGTCCTGGTCATCACCGGTGGGCCGGGCGTGGGCAAGACGACCATCGTCAAGGCCATCCTGCGTATTCTGGCCGCCAAGGGCGTGAGCCTGCTGCTCTGCGCGCCGACCGGGCGCGCCGCCAAGCGGATGACGGAAGCCAGCGGATATGACGCGAGGACCATCCATCGGCTGCTGGAAATTGACCCCAAAACTGGCGGTTTCAAACGTAACGGCGACAACCCGCTCGCCTGCGACCTGTTGGTTATCGACGAGACGTCGATGGTCGATGTCCTGCTGATGCGGGCATTGCTGAAGGCGGTCCCCGACCATGCCGGCCTGCTCATCGTCGGCGATATCGATCAGCTCCCGTCGGTGGGTCCGGGTCAGGTCCTGGCCGACCTCATCGCATCCGGCGCAGTGCCCGTCGTGCGGCTAACCGAGGTCTTCCGCCAGGCGGCGCAGAGCCGGATCATCACCAGCGCCCATCGGATCAATCAGGGGCTCATTCCGGATCTATCCAAACCGGAGGGCGACAGCGACTTCTACTTTGTCGAGGCGAACGATCCCGACGTCGCGGCGTCGCGGATCGTCGAGCTGGTGAAGTCACACATCCCGCGGCGGTTTGGTCTTGATCCGATCCGCGACGTGCAGGTGCTGTGCCCGATGAACCGCGGTGGCGTGGGCGCGCGATCGCTCAATATCGAACTCCAGGCTGCGCTCAATCCCGCCGGCGAACGCAAGGTCGAGCGGTTTGGCTGGACCTTCGCGCCGGGCGACAAAGTCATGCAGATCGAGAACGACTATGAGAAGGAAGTCTATAACGGCGACATCGGCGCTATCGAGGATGTCGACATCGATGCGAGCGAGCTGATCGTCCGTTTTGACGGTCGAGCCGTCACCTATGGCTTCGGTGAACTCGATACGCTGGTGCCGGCTTACGCCGCGACCATTCACAAAAGCCAAGGCTCCGAATACCAAGCGGTCGTCATCCCGGTCCTGACCCAACACTATCCGATGCTGCAGCGGAACTTGCTCTACACGGGCGTGACACGGGGAAAGCAACTTGTTGTCCTGGTTGGCCAGAAGAAGGCGGTCGCCATTGCTGTGCGCAATGCGTCGGGACGGCGGCGCTGGTCCAAACTGAAGGAATGGCTGGAAGTCGCCTCGGTGCTGCGAGGTGCGCGTGCCTGATCAGATCGTGATCACGGAAAAAGCCAGCCAGGCAAAGGATGTCCGCGCCGCTGTTGGATCGCGTTACGGGTCGATCCTCGCGGCCGAGGGCCATCTCCTCGATCTGCTTGAGCCGGGCGACGTCGTCCCGGCATGGAAGCAATGGACACCCATTCTCCTGCGTCCTGATGGACTTTACGGCACCCGCCCGGCAAGCGGCGGCAACAAGGCGACCAAACTCAAGGCAATCTATGAGGCTTTGCGGACCGCCAAACGCGTTTGGCTTGCCACCGATTGCGACCGTGAAGGTCAGCTGATCGGGCAGGAGATCCTCGAGCATTATCAGTATCGGGGTGAGGTTCTGCGGGTGCTATTCACCGCACAGGATCCGCACACGATCCGCGAGGCCTTCGGACGGGCCAAGCCGAATTGTGACTACGCTCACCTCTACGCGGCGGCCGTCGCTCGCCGGCAAGCTGACCAGATCTATAATCTGTCACTCACCCGCACCGCGACGGTCATCCTGGGTCGTGGCGCCCGAGCGGTGATCGGTGTCGGCCGGGTCAAGACGCCGACTTTGGCCATCGTCTGCCGGCGCGAGCTGGAAATCAGGCAGTTCGTCGCGATCCCCTACTTCGAGATTGTGGCGACGGCACAGGCGACCGCTGGTCGTTTTCAGATGCGACACGCACCCAAGGAGCGGATCATCCGGCGGGAAGACGCCGAAGCGATCGCCGCGGCCGCGCAGGGCTTCACAGGACCGCTCGCAGTCCGCGTCGAGGACAAGCGGCAGGCGCCACCGCGACTGCATGATCTACCGTCGCTGCAGAAGCTCTGCGGCTCGCGCTTCGGCTGGTCCGCCGCCAGGACGCTTGAGGTCGCCCAGGAACTCTATGACGGCCAGGGCAAGAAGATCATCACCTACCCCCGCGCGGAGGTGCGCTACCTGCCAGAAAGCCTGATATCGGACGTGCCGCGGATCGTTGCCGGTCTGCTGGTGGGCCGGACATTCAGCCAGATCCCGGTGCCGCAGCCGGCAGTGATCCGCAAAGGCGCAAGCGGTACCTTCCACGACAAAGGCCTGGCAGGCGCCAGCCACCATGCGGTCATTCCGAACGTCAATACTGTCGAGGAGCTGCGGGACGTCTGGCCTCGCCTCTCAGGCGATGAACGTCGGCTGTTCGATGCCATCGCCCGCGCTTATCTGGCGGCGATGATGCCGGACTTCCGCTACCGGCAGACAACCGCCGTTCTGGACGTACAAGGCCGCGCGTTCCGCGCGGCCGGGCGGCAACCGATCGAACTGGGCTGGCGGGCGGCGTTCCCCGACTGGAAGCCGGCGGAAGAAAAGGGTGACGAAGCTCAGCTGCTGCCATCTCTGCGCGACGGCGAGGCTACGCGCCTGCAGGACCCCGTCGTTGAAGACAAAGAAACCAAGCCGCCGCCGCGGTACAACGAGGGCACGTTGATTGAGGCAATGCAGAACGCCTGGCGGTTTGTAGAAGACGTGGCATTGCGTGACAGATTGAAGGAAGCCAAGGGCATTGGCACACCCGCGACCCGGGCTGAGATTATTCGCGGGCTGAAGACACAGGAGTTCCTAACGATCCTGGGCAAGAACGTCGTCCCCACCGATCGGGGCCTGTCGCTCTTCGGCGTTCTGCAACGAGCTGACCCGGCGCTGGTCGACCCCGGCGTAACAGCGCAGCTTGAATGCTTGCTTGATGACGTGCTCGTCGGTCGGCAGAAAATGATGGGTGCAATCGATGCCGTGTGCGTCGCCGCAGCGCGAATTATCGAACGACTGACATCTGCCTCGGAAGTCATTACTGCTCCGTTACCGGGTGTCGTCGCTTCTCAACGGAACGGAGAGCGGCCTCCGACGCCGGCGATGAAGCGGTTTGTCGACAACATCGCTAAGCAGAAGGGCATCAAGCCGCCACGCGGTTACGCGAAATCAGGATCCATGTGCCGAGGTTTCCTCGACCAGCACGCAGCCAAAAACCGGGACAGCGGTGCGTCTGGCGAAATCGCCGCGGTGCGGCCAGCGCCGGCTCCGATCCACCGAGACCCGAAGATGGCACGCGACGCTGTCGCCGTGGAACCCGCCGTCGGTGCCGTTCGTGCCCTCAAGTCCTCCCGGCGCGGTTCCCGCCACCCGAGGCCACATCGCAACACTCTCAGCGAGAGCCCGATTTCCGACGTCCCCAAGACCTCCCGAACGCGAAGACCGGCTGTGGCTACGGAGCAAAGCCTACCGCCACAAACCCATGGAACAGAGACACCGCTGCACATACCCTTTGGCAATAAGGCGGCCGCGCTGCAGCTTGGGGCGCAGTATCGTTCTGGACGCTGGTATGCCCCGGATGGGACCGACCTCACGCCATTCCGGCAACGCGGATGGCTGTGACCGCCACGCGCGAGCCCCGCTTTCGCTGGCTGGTTTCCCATACCCGCGAACGACCCCCTCGGTCCGACAACGGCGTCTGGTGCCCATGACAAACAAGGACAAATCCGCCATCCGCAATCTTGGATTGACGCGCTCCACAACTCGCCGTCAGGCCGCTAGGCTAGGATCGGCTGACCTGATCCGGAGGACGTGATTGTGAGCCAAGCCGCCGAGCTGATCCGTGTGAAAGGCCGCATCAAGGCGCTGACCGAAAAGACCGTCGCCAACGGCTGCACTGAGGCCGAGGCCATGGCGGCCGCCGACATGGTCGGGCGTCTGCTGGAGCGCTACGCGCTCAGCATGGACGAGATCGAGATACGCACCGCCCGCTGCGTCCAAGCCGAGGTGCCACTTGGTGGGCGCCGGCGACGGCCGATCGATGGCTGCGTGCCGACGATCGCCCGCTTCTGCGACTGCAAGGTCTGGCTCGCCCGCCCCCCTGCCCCAGACCCGCAGCAGTCGGACTTTGAGCGGATGCAGTCCAGCAGCCGGTATGTGTTTTTCGGCTTCGAGACGGACACCCTGCTCGCCACTTATCTGTTCGCTGTTATTGACCGGGCGGTGATCACCGAGACCGCCGTCTTCAAGCAGCTCAATCCGCGTTTCCGGGGCGTGCGCCTGCGCCAGGCCTCGGCCAGCTTCCAGCACGGCGTGGTAGCCCGCGTCTCCGAGCGGCTGGACGCGATGCACCGCGCCCGCGACGCGACGTTCCGCGCCCAGCGCTCGACCGGCACAGCCCTGATACTCGCCAAAACTCGCGTGGTTGAGGACGCCTTCCGCGAGGCGGAGGTCCGGCTGATGAGCATGAGCGCAACGGGTCGCCGGGTGATCACGACAGCGTTTCGCGCAGGGTGGGCCGCGGGCGATCGGGTGAACCTCAATCGTCCGGTGTCGGGCGATGCGCTGAGACGACTCGCCTGAGCAGCCAGCGGGATCGGCAGCGGCGCCGTGTGTATGCCTGGGAAAATCGCGCCGTGGCACCATGCGACCCGACCAGCCTGTCCTTCGCAGCCGCCCAGGCGGTGGTCGATGCGATCTGGTCGGATATGGGTTTGCGCTACCCTCCGGCGGTCGCACCGCTGTCGCGACAGGCCACCACGACGGTTGCCCGCGCAAACCGGCTGTCGATCCTGCTTGCAGACCGAACGCCGTCGTGGTGCGTGTTGCACGAGTTGGCCCATGCGATGACCAGCCACGCGGATGGACGCTCCGACGGACACGGGCCGCTCTTCATGGGGGTCTATCTCCAGTTGATCGTGCGCTACCTGCGGCTTGATCCGCAGACCCTGATCGATTCGTTACGGGATGCGGGGATCGAGATCACCCGCGACGCGCGTCCGGTGTTCGTCGATCCGTGACAGCGCCGGGTATGTGCGACGCCAATGTTCTGAGCCGGGCCAGCGCTGCTATCAGTTGCACTTTGACCAACCGCAATGAACGCAGCTCAAGCACCCGGCTTCGTGCACCAAGCCCGGCTGGCTGCATTTGGG
>CAVYXX010000075.1:0-209931 GCA_963772355.1 uncultured Alphaproteobacteria bacterium
CGATATCGGCATAACTGGCATAATGCCGCGATCCGGATTATGCCGCGTCGGAGGCGGTTCTCATTGGAAAAGGCAGTTGGACCGACGCGACAATCCGGCATAATCAGAGCGGTTAACCGAAAGCGAGTGAAGCGTCGGCGGGAGCGGGAATCAACGTGCGCGCGTGACCAGATCCACAAGCTCATGCCAATACTCCTGCCAACAACTTCGAAATCACCGATAATGTGGATCCTTGCAGTTGTTTGCAGGGTCGAACGTCGCGGGCTCTCGCTCGTGGCCCCATATCTTCTTACCTGCTCGCCGCGGATTAAGCTGGAAGCTGATGTTCCGCTCCTGGAAGTAGCGATCGATTGCTGCCTTTGCATGATCGACCGATCCGTAATCGCTGTTGTGAATTATGGCTCGGGCCATCCCGCTAAACACCGACTCGATCACGTTCAAGAATTGTGCCCCTACCGGCAGCGCTGCAGTTTCAACAAATGGAAGCCGCCTAAGTCCTACTCCGGCATTGTGCTGCTCAATGTGTTCGCCGAGGCGTTTGGAGATATGCCAAGATGCCGCGTCCCAGGACAGATAGATCCGCCTGTAATGCGCGTATTTCGTCACCAGCATGTCCATCATCCTGATCATTTCCCCTGTGTTCTTAGCTGGGCTATAAAAGTGTGTGACCTGGTTGCCGCCGAGTTCCAGGGCGGCGGTAAGGATTAAGTTCCCTTTCGACCGCTGCCATTGTGGCACCACTCGCTGCTCGCCGCTGGGCATGAGGGACAGGCCGCCCTTCATCTTGACGGCGAAGGGGCCGAACTCATCGATTGAAAAGAACGCGTCGTTGCTGGAAAGGGTTGACAGTATGCTGCGCACCCGCGCCACCTTCGCCGCGTAGTCGGGGTCTTTTGAAGTCAGCACCCTTCGCGCCTTGCGCCATTTGTACCCGGCAGCTGTCGTGATTTGCCGGACGATGTGCGAGCACACCGCGCAATCTTGCATATGTAGGACACGGACTAGGTCGGCCATCTTCCAGGTCGTACGATTGATACCGTGATTTGCGGGCGGCTCGTGCAGGAGCGCGAACACAGCCTGCTTCATCCTCGGATCATCAGCCTTGTGGATATAATGTGCTTGGCGCGTGAAAAGAGCGGCGGTGCCTCCCTGCTCGAAAGTCACGCGATACCTGCTATATGACTTCCGGTCTATGCCCAGAAACTCGCAGACGATACGGGATGAAATGCGGCAGCGTGACGCGAGTATTGCGACTGCCTTATTGCGCTCGGGTAGCCTGCACTCGTGAACTCGTCGCAACAGCTCACTTAGTTCGTCCATCTCCCCAGTAGAACTTACTATCTCGTCCCGTGAGAGCAAACCCTGCATGACCCTGTGCATCCATCGCCATTGGAGTGCGTCGGCTTGCGCATGGGGCTTTGCCGTATCTTGCGGGTCGGGTTGCGCCGGTCCTTCCTGCTGTTGAGTGGTTGCTGTTTGAGAGTTGATGTGAGCTTGAGATAGCAGGCCCTGTTTACGTCCTCGGGGCTTATAGCCTGGCCATCTACCCGCGCGAAGGTATCTTTGTACGGTTTTCCGCTCAGCCCCAAGTTCGGCGGCGATTTGCCTGGTGCTCCAACCCCGACGCTTCAATTCGAGCATTGCGTCGGCCTCAGACGCTGTGCGCATGATGGCCTCCTTACTTTCGTTCCGGCCTGAGAATCGGTATTTGGCTGTAAGCTGCACAGGCCGTTCCGGCGAGAACTGGTGTCGGTATCTGGTCGGGCCTTCATCATACTAGAGCCGACCGTGCCGGTTGGGCCTGCGCCTGGACTCGCCATGGATCAAGCTATGTGACACGCAGAGCATTAGCTTGCCACCATCACTCTGGGACATCGCGAGCTGTTACTTTAGAGCTGTATTTTCCGAACTCAAAATGTCACCGAAAGCAAAGTGTTGTGCTGATCAAACCGCGCAGCCCCGTAACGGAAGACAAGGTCATGTGACACCAGCGCGGCATAATGTTGCGCGTTGACCATCCACGGCGTCCGCTCCGTGTTCCGAAGCAAGGAGCAAACTGATGAAAACCCCCGCCGATATTGTTGCGATGCGCCGAGGTGCCGGGACTTGTCTGGACCAGTACATTCAAACATTTGAATATCGTCTGACAGCACGGAATTACACGTCGGGTACGATCAAGAGTTACCGTGTGCTGATCCGTCGTCTCGCCATGATTATGGAGGGGCGCTGCGTAAGACCCGAGGATCTCACCGTTGAGTTGGCCGCCGATCTCGTGCGGGGTGAAGAGCGAACGACAGCTGAACCGCACAAATGTGCCAACATCGCCCGGCGCTTTGCCGATTACCTTATCGATATCGGCGTGGCGACTGCCCCGCCACTAACGCCAAAGCAGATCGCTCACGAGAAGCTACGCCGCGATTATGAGGACTATCTGCGTCGCCAGCGTGGGCTCAGCGACCGATCAATCTATCACTGCTGGCGGCTCGCCGACCGGTTTCTCGACCATAGGTTCGGCGACCATGAAGACGATCTTCATCGGATTACGCCGCGCGATATCGTCGCGTTCCTTCAGCATCTCACGACGCGCAATCCTCCCTTCAAGGACAAGACGCCGCCGACCCATCTGCGCAACTTCTTCCAATATCTGTTCAAGAGCGGCCTCACCGACGTCAATCTCGCGCTCGGCATTCCGAGCATCGCCCAACGTTATAGCGCGCGCCTGCCGCAATACCTTAAATCCGAGGAGGTCGAGCTGCTGCTGGCTGCGCTGCCGACCGATACGCCCAAGGGGCGGCGTAACTACGCGATGGTGCTTACGGTTGCTCGGCTGGGACTGCGCGCAGCCGAGGTGATCGCCATCCAGATCGACGATATCCACTGGCGGGCCGGCGAACTCATGGTGCGCGGCAAGGGCCAGCGGCATGATCGCGTTCCTATCCCGCCGGACGTTGGGGCGGCAATCGCCGCTTATGTCAGCCGGGATCGAGTCACCACATCGCGCGCGCTGTTCGTCAAGGAGCGCGCGCCCAATGAGCCGTTCGGCGACGGTCAGGTGGTCAATGCTATCCTGAAAGATGCGTTCACCAGGACCGGCCTGAGGCCGCCGTGTAAATACGTGGGATCGCATATGCTGCGCCACAGCCTTGCAACTAACCTCGTGCGGCAGGGAGCTTCGTTGTCGGAGATTGGCGACATGCTGCGTCACCGGTGCCGCTCATCCACTATGATCTATGCGAAGCTCGACATCGAGGGGCTTCGTTCGATCGCGCAACGGTGGCCGGCGGCGGGAGATGCCCGATGAGCAATCTGCGCCAAGAGCTGGATCGCTATCTGACGGTCCGCCGCAGCCTGGGTTATGATTTGGGCACCGCCGAACGCACGCTGAAGCGGTTTACTGCCTTTGCCGAAGCGGAAGGCGCCGCACATATTTCGGCCGACCTGTTCCTGCGATGGCAGGCGGCGTTCGGGAACGCAAATCGCCAGACTTGGGCGGCGCGCTTCATCGTCGTGAGGCGCTTCGCCGAATGGCTCCACGGCCTCGATCCCGCGCATGAGATCATACCGCGCGGGCTGATACCGTCCCGGGTCAGAAGGTCGCCGCCCTACATCTACAGTGATGCCGAGATCGCTCGCGTCATCGACGAGGCGGCCAAGCTCCCTTCGACTTATGGCCTGCGAGCATTGACCTTCTCAACGCTGTTCGGCCTGATCGCCGTCACCGGCCTCAGGATAAACGAGGCTCTTGCACTCGACACAGATGATGTCGACGCCGACGAAGGGGTCCTGACGATTTGCTACGGCAAGCTCGGAAAGGCTCGCCTTGTACCTCTGGAGATGAGCGTGGTCGAACGCCTGACCGTATACATCGCGGAACGCGATCGAATAATTGGAAAAGCCCGTCAAGCTTTATTCGTGCAGGAGACCGGCGAGCGGATCAGTGACTGCAGCGCGCGCCACAACTTCGCGTCCGTCAGTCAGCGGATCGGGCTGCGAGAACCCGAGCGGTTTGGGCGCCACGGCCGTGGTCCGCGAATCCACGACCTCCGGCACAGTTTTGCGGCGCGGACGATCATCAACTGGTATCGCGGCGGCAAGGATGCTGGGCGCGAGATGATCAAGCTTTCGACCTATCTCGGTCATAGTATCCCGACCACACCTACTGGTATCTGGAAGCAGTGCCCGAGTTGCTCGAACTTGCCGCCGGGCGCGTTGTCAAATCGATGGTCGGGGAGGTGTGACAATGCAAGCAACGACCTTCCCCGCGCTGTTGCAGCGGTTCTTCACCGATCGGCTGTGCACACAGATGGAGGCCAGCGCAAACACCGTCGCGGGTTACCGCGACACGTTCCGGCTGCTCTTGCGATACGCCGGCGACCGCCTCGCCGTGCCACCGACGAAGATGCGGATCGACGATCTGGATGCCGATCTAATCGCCGACTTTCTCGTTCATATCGAGACGACCAGGCACAATACTGCACGCAGCCGCAACACGCGGCTCGCCGGGATCCGCTCGTTCTTCCGCTTCGTAGCGATGAACAGCCGGCATATCTTCTGCACTGCCAGCGAATTTTGGCGATGCCGAGCAAGCGCTACGTTCGTCGCAATGTCAGCTTCCTCGATCGGCCGGAGATCGATGCGCTGCTTGCAACGCCTGATCGGTCGACATGGGTCGGGCGCCGCGATCATGCGATGCTGCTGGTGGCGCTGCAATGCGGCCTTCGGGCGTCCGAGCTGGTCAACCTGCGTTACAAGGACATCGTTCTCGGCACGGGCGCACATATCCGGTGCGAGGGCAAAGGGCGGAAGCAGCGGTCGACGCCGCTTCGAAGTGACACCGCCAAGCTGCTCGAACAATGGATGAAGGATCAGCCCGGCACAGGAACCGCGCCGCTGTTCCCGTCGATCCGCGGCGAAAGGATGAGCCGTGACGCCTTGGAGCAACTTGTACGCAAGCATGGTGCGGTCGCCTCGGCATCTTGCCGCACGCTCATCGGCAAGCGGATCAGTCCGCATGTGTTGAGACATAGCACCGCCATGGAACTGCTTCAGCACGGCGTGGATCAGTCGGTGATCGCGCTTTGGCTCGGACATGAATCCGTGGAGACCACGCAGGTTTACATCCACGCCGATCTACGACTGAAGGAGCGAGCGTTGGCGCGTGTTGCGGCGACGCCGACATCACCGGGGCGATATCGACCCGACGACAGGTTGCTCGCATTCCTAGAAACGCTCTGATTATGCCGAACCGCCGCGTGGCCTATCCAGTCACCACCGCCGAGCAAGGATGGCTACGCGGCATAATCCGAACCGCGGCATTATGCGTGGCCTCGTGCGGCGGCGTCGCACAGGTCATGGCCACGACGCGCGCCACCGTATCGGCTGCAATCGGCGCCTTGCCGGCCTTGCGTGTCTTGTCACGCAGCATGCTCTCAATACCAGCTTAGGCGAAGCGCTGCTGCCAGCGCCACACCATCGGACGGCTGACACCCAGCTGCGCCGCCACGCGCTGCACCGGCTGGTCCGACGCCGAGGTAACCACCCCCCGAGCGCGTTCCACATGCTTTTGCCGCCGGTTGCGATCTGCGACGATCGCTTCCAGCTGCGCCTTCTCCGACGAACTAATCATCACGCAAACCGTCTGTGCCATCTGCGCAGAATCGCATGATACGCCTACACTGTGAATCACACGAATGCGTCAGAACACTAGTCATTAATCGCATCAGGGGACGATTGACGCCACTACTTGTTGGCCGCTGCCGGAAGCACCTTTGCCGGTGGTCGAGTGCCGCGCTGGTCTCGTTCGGCCAAATTTTTTATTGATTGATCGGACGCCTAGTGTGCATCAGAGCGCTCTCGGGGCCGTTGCCAGATTGCGCTGCCTCGCGGTCACCGTGTTTTTTGTGGTCAGCGGGCATCTGATTGCGGGGCGGTATGCTTCTCACGATCGAACACTTTTCGTTGAAGAACTATTTTATCCACCGCTTCGCCCGCATTTATGTGCCGCTCGTTCCACCGCTACTCTTACGATCACATGGACAATCTGGCGTTCCATCTTGATCCGCAAGCCCCAATCTATGTTTTGGCATGGCCGACGCACGTTGTCGGGGATGTGTCGCCGATCGCTAACTATCGCCCGATTGATTTGTTTTCGGCGTTATTCTCAGCTCGACTTTCCGCAATTCAGGCTGCGAGACAAAGAATTCTTGGAGTTGATTTAACAACGGGCCTTTGTTCACAGAGCCGTGTCTGACGCGGCCTTATCTCCGACGTCTCCTGGCACCTCATTCTGCTCGGCTAAATGAGCTCAATCGAGTGCCTGAGCGCGGCGGACTACCGCGATAACATCACGTAACGAAACCGGATCGATCCGGTGACCCGATCGAAATTCGACTTCGGAGACACCCTTACCATCGCATCTAGTGGCGCAAATATCCCTTCCTTATATTCCATATTCGTGCCTTGAAAAACGAGCGGCCTGACGTCTTTATCAGTTTTATCCGATGGGAATTTCAGCATGAGAAGAATCTATTTTCATCCTTTTGGTGGAGGCTGAGGATCGTGTTCGCGAGGCACTCGATATCGCGCTTTCCGAAGCTGGGTTTCAGGTGATTTTCGCCTGGGATGCGACAGGGGCAACTGACGAACTCAGTCTGAACCCGGCCGTTTATAGGGCTGTGATTACCGACGTAGGACTGGGCAACGTCGCCGGCGCGTGGGACCTTGCTCATCGCCCTCTGTGTCAGACAAGTTGCCGCCTAAATAGGAATCGAAACCCTGGGGGCGCTGGAAGACGAACGTGGCTCGATACGGACAAGCGTACAAGGATCGGATAGTGGCGCGGCTGTTGCCGCCGGAGAGTTCATCGGTGGAGCGTGTCTCCCGTGAGGTCGGGATCAGCGTGGCGACGTTGGAGCGTTGGCGGGCCGCCGCCCTGGCCAACGGCGCGGTTGCTGGCAACCAACGCTGGACGGCGGCAGCACGGCTGGAAGCGGTGATTGTCACAGCTGCGATGGACGAAGCGGCTCGCAGTGCCTGGTGCCGCGAGCAGGGGCTGTATCCGGCGGAACTGGATGCCTGGAAGCGGGATGCGATCGCCGGCCTCGGTGAGCCGCGGGCGGCTAGCGCTGTGGAAGCTCGGCAGGACCACCGGCGGGTCAAGGAGTTGGAGCGGGAACTGCATCGCAAGGACAAGGCGTTGGCCGAAACGGCCGCCTTGCTGGTATTGTCAAAAAAACTTATGTGGACGGCCCCCGAGGTGGCAAGCCCTTGCGCACTTTGCCGAAGCGCCTGATTCCATCCCGACCTGGGGGCACCAAACAGAACGAGCCGAGAGACTTCAAGATGGCCGTCTCGTGCTGTCCGGTGGCCCTTGAAGCCGGGTCAATTCCTATGAGCGCTGAGGAAGCGTGTCTTGCAGCGCCACCGATGAGCGCCGTCAGTCCCGTCCGAAGCCTTTTGGCAACTGGACCGCCTGAAGATCTTCAACATGACTGCGCAGCTCCAGCACGACATCGAGCGCTTCCGCAGTCGCGCTGTCTTCCAGGCTGGAGGGCAGGTTGTCCCGCCACTCCTGAAACTGGTCCAGCAGGGTGTCCGCCAAGTCTGCACCGCGTCAGCCCACCGTTCCGGTCGACTGCGCCGATCGGCAGGGCGACGGTGTCGGACAACCACCGGCGGCTTCATCGGCGCAGCCGCGGCAGCAACCTTGCGCCGCGCCCTGCAGGCCGCGGATCGCTCGGCGGGGGTCGCGGCGCGATCGCCGCGGGGTGGTGGTCCTGGCATCCGGGCTTGATATCCCGTGACGCGTCACGAGTGCAATGGACTGGCGTTCCCTCTCATGAAGCGCTGAGCGACGTGGGTGAAAGATCCGGTCAGGTGCGCCCTTATGTCCGGCCTGTCGCGCGGTACTTGCCGCTGGCCATCATGGGTGTACGCATGCGTGTCAGGCACCAATCTTTCGGGCGTGCTCGGGGCACAAATTTTTTTCCGGTGTCGCCTGAACTGTTCTGATCACAGTTTTTCCCATCACGCTGGTCAGCGCCTGCTGCCGGATCAGTCGGACTCGCGCCCGACGCCCACCAGCTTGCCTGGGAACGTCACGCCGCGACTTCCGCCGCGGCCGCAATTCGTCCCTTGGCCTGGTAGACTTCTTTGCGCGTCATCAACGCCCAGGCGATGCGCGCCATTTTGTTCGCCAGCGCCACCGTCACCAGCCTGACGGGACGCCGTTCCAGAACGCCTCGGGTCCATGCCCCAACAGCACTGTTCCATTGTTCGGCCCGGTAAACCATCGACGTGGCGCCGAGGACCAGCAATTTACGGATCTCCCGGTTGCCGGCTTTGGTAATCCGACCGAGGCGGGTCTTTCCGCCGGTGGAATACTGTCGTGGCACCAGCCCGAGCCAGGCGGCGAAATGGCGTGCGCTTTTGAACACGCTGATGTCGACGACCGTTGCTACAATCAGCGACGCGGTGATCGGGCCAATGCCAGGGACCGTGAGCAGGCGGCGTGCGGTCTCATCTTGCCGCGCGTGAGCGACAATCTCCGCTTCGAGTGCCCTGATACTTTCAGCCAGTGCGCGGCATTGGTCGAATAATCCCGTGAACACCCGACGCGCCTTCTCCGGGAAGGCCTTATCCGCGTTGACCAACGTCAAAAGCTCCTCGAGCCTGTCGATACCCTTTGGGACGGTCAGGCCGAATTCCGTCGCCAGGCCCCGCATCGCGTTCGCCAGCATCGTCTGTTGCTTGACCAGTAGGGATCGCGCCGAATGCAAGGCCAGGATCCCTTGCTGCTCAATGCTTTTGATCGGCACGAAAATCATGTCAGGCCGCGATGCGGCTGTGCACAGTGCTGCCGCATCGGCCGGGTCGTTCTTCTTGCCCTTTTTCACGAAGGGTCTGACTGCCTCGGGTGCGATCAGTTTCACTTCGTGTCCAAGACTGGACAGGATCCGCGCCCAGTGATGGCCTGCGCCGCACGCCTCCAGGACGACGGTGCAAGTCTCCAGCTTCTCGAAGAACGGGATCAGTTCACTCCTTCGCAGCTTGCGCTTGATCTCCGCCTTTCCGGTCTCATTGACGCCATGGACTTGAAAGACGGACTTGGCGGTGTCCAGGCCGATCATGGTAATGCTCATTGCGGGCGGTTCCCATTCTACAGGTTGTCACGACCCTGTACTCTGGCACTCTGATGCCGTTGGGGCCGTCCACCCCATCTGTCGAGGTCGCGGCCGAGGCCAATACTGCGCTGATCGTCCAGGTCAAGGACATTCAGCCGGCGCTGAACCAGAAGATACAGGAAATCGCATCGACAACGGCCCCGATCGAAGCGATCGGCAGTCGTACCAAGGGCCGCAATCGCGACGAACGGCGCATCGTCACCGTCTTCGATCCGGCCGAAAAACTCGCCAACACAGAATGGCATCCGTACGTCGCGGCGATCGTTCGCGTCGAACGCAAAGTGTTCACCCGCATCGTGTCGAGTGGCCTGTGGGACTGGTCCACCGAGACCGCGTTCTATGTCTCGAACACAACGCCCACCGCTGTGAACGCAGCCGATGCCATTCGCGGCCATTGGAAGATCGAAACCACATCCCACTACAGCCGCGACGTTACATTCGGCGAGGACAAATCACGTATCCGTAGCAACCCCGGCGTGTTTGCTCGTCTCCGCAGCTTCGCCTTCAACATCCTCAAGTCAAGCAAGACCAGCACCCTCTGCCAGGACCGCTACCGCGCCGCTCTGGCGGGCATCGATAACCTGCTTGAAGTCCTGGCCATTCCATAGCGTTGAACAGCCTTGATCCACATCCCAACTTTGACGCAGTCTGGTACGCCGATCAGCATCCAAAGGCCGCCGGCAATCCGCTGCTTTATCATGTCCGGATCGGCCGGGCGCGCGGCTATCCAACCGAAAAACGAGTTCACATCGAGGACTATCTGCCGTCGAACGGTCCGGCGGTTATTCCACCCTCCAGGATCATCGTGGATGTGGTCATTCCTGTTTATCGCGGTCTGACGGAAACCAGGCGGTGCATTGACTCAGTCCTTGCGGACCCTGGGAAGCCCTTGGGGCGGGTTATTGTCGTGGAAGATCATTCTCCGCATCCCGAGTTAGTCGGTTGGCTTGTCGAGATGGCTGCACGACACCGTATCATCCTGATACGCAACGAGCGCAATGAAGGATTTGTCGTTTCGGTGAACCGAGGTATGGAGGCCGCCGGAAGCCGCGACGTCGTGCTGCTAAATAGTGACACCGAGGTACCGCTCGGTTGGCTGAGCCGGCTTTCCGCCCAGGCCTATGCCGATACGCGCATCGCGACAGTATCGCCGCTTTCAAACAACGCAACGATTTGCACCTATCCCGGCAAACCTGGAAGCCTGATCCCGTTCGGGCACACGCTGGGCGATATCGACGAGGTCTGTCAGAGGGTAAATGCCGGCCGCTGGGTGGATGCCCCCACCACCGTCGGCTTTTGCATGTACATCCGACGAAAGGCGTTGCGGCAAGTGGGCGCCTTCGACGCCGAACGCTTTAAAGTTGGATACGGGGAGGAGAACGATTTCTGCCTGCGCGCGACCTCACTCGGCTGGCGACATAGGATAGCCTGCGACACATTCGTCTACCACCAGGGATCAGTCAGTTTCGGCAACCGAGCGCAGAAACTGTCGGAACGCGCCATGAGGCTGATCATGGAACGTTACCCCAACTATCAACCCGACGTCGCGCGTCACATCGGCCTTGGCGAAATCATTCCATTCCAGTTTGCCGTGAGCGCGGCGCTGTTCCGGCAAAGCAGGCTGCCGGTTATCTTGATGGTCACGCACGATCTCGGCGGCGGGATCCGGCGGCATATCGACAGCCTTGTGGAGCGCCTTCAGGATCGGGCACGCATTCTGGTGCTTGAAGCAACCTGTCGCGGCGCCACACTATCCGTCCCGTCGCTGCCCCACCACCCGACGCTGACCTTGCCGGCGGAACGGCTGGATGACCTGATCCTGCTACTACAATCGATGGCCGTGTCTCGTGTGCACATTCACAGCCTGCTGGGCATGGATATGGATATTCGCTCGCTGATCCACCGGGTGGACGTGCCTTTCGACATGTCTCCGCATGACTACTATTCGGTTTGTCCGCAGATCAATCTGCTGCCCTTGCGGCACAGCCTGTATTGTGGAATGCCCGATGTCGCGGGCTGCAACACCTGTATCGCGAACCGAAGTTCTCATGGCGCGACGGATATCGTGACTTGGAGGGCAGAGCAGGCCTGGCAACTCAAGGAGGCTGCCCGCATCCTTTGCCCTAGCCGCGACGTATCCGCCCGGCTCGGACAGCTCCGTTTTGTAGCGAACACCGTCGTGGCACCGTACGATCGGGGTGCCGGCCGGCCGCTGGCCGTTGCGTATCGTTCCGCCCAAGAACGGTCCGATGCGCATCGCGGTGCTTGGCACGCAGGTCGATCACAAGGGTGGCCGGACGCTTGCCTCGATAGCCGAACTGGTTGACCCGAAAACGACAGAGATCCATCTCATCGGCCATACCGATGGGGATTTTTCGGCAACTGCGTTGAAGCGAATGAAAGTAACAGGTCGCTATAATGATGCCGACCTCCCTGGCCTAATTGAGAATGTGGCGCCGCACTTGATCTGGTTTCCCGCGGTGTGGCCGGAGACATTCAGTTATACACTGAGTGCGGCGATCGAGGCCGGCACGGCAATGGCGGCAGTTCGCATTGGCGCCCACACCGAACGACTTGCCGGACGGCCGTTCACCTGGCTGACCGAGATCGACACGTCGCCACTAACCTGGATCAAGATTTTCGACGAAATCCGCCAGGCGCTGAACACCGCCCGGGACATCGAGGCACCGAGTTCGACCGGCCGTCGCGGATTTCTTTGCAACAAACTATCTGGTCAAGGCCGCTCAGCGGCCTCGCGTTGCTCGCGGCAGATCTCCCAAACCGCGCATCGCGGTCGTTCCGGACGCCAACGGATCGCCGACACCCTGCGGCTATATTCGGTTGCTCCAGCCCTTGGACCATCCAGCGATTGGGGGAGGTTTCGACATCCGATTGGAAACGGCCACAACGATATTCGAGCATGAGGCCGAAATCATCGTCACCCAACGGTTCGCGATGCAAGACGTGGAGTCGGCAGACCGATTGGCGGCTTATGCGCGTGAGATTGGTGCGACCTTGGTGTTTGATCTGGACGATAACCTGCTGGCTGTCCCACGTGCTCATCCGGAGGCTGCGTTGCTGCGCCCGCGCGCGAAGGCGGTGCGCCGGATGCTTGATATCGCCGACGTCGTCTGGCTCTCCACAAACGGGTTGGCCGAACAACTCGCAGCGATCCGCCCCGATGCCGTGGTGGTGGCGAATGGACTGGATGAACGCATTTGGACGCCGTCGGCGGTTCCCGCGCAGGACCAACCGGTGCGTCTCCTGTGCATGGGAACAACCACGCACGAACGCGATCTGGCGATGATCGAACCCGCGCTGTCACGGCTGAAGGCCGAGTACGGGGATCGAGTCGTCATCGACGTCGTGGGCATGACAAGTAGCGAGCTTTCGCCGGGATTAAACCGGGTTGTACCACCGGCATACGCCCAGCGTTCCTACCCCGGATTCGTTCACTGGATGACCTCGGCAAACCCGCCGTGGCATATCGGGCTGGCACCCCTGCTGGATACGCCGTTCAACCTCTGCAAGTCGCCAATCAAGGCGATGGACTACGCCGCGTTGGGGCTGGCTGTGGTGGCGTCCGACACACCGGTTTATCGCGGCTCCATCCCAGGATCTTCGGCGAACGATCATGGCAAGGTCGCGCGACGCGTTCATTGAGCAGTCGAGTTTGGCCAGTCAGGCCGGCGTGCGGCGGAACGCCCTGTCGGATCTAATGACGGTCCGGAAAACACATGCAACCGCCTGAGGTCGACACTCAACGGTGCGATGGGCTCGACTATCCATCGGCCCGTCTTATGCCCGAATTGCTTGAGCCAAGTTGGTATCGGAAGCGATATACCGATGTCGGCGGCAACGATCTATCCGCCCTGCAACACTTCATTCATTTCGGTGCGGCGGAAAAGCGCGACCCCAGTCGGTTCTTCGACACCGAATGGTACGTCGAACACAATCCGGACGTCGCCTCCAGCGGGCTCAATCCACTGCAGCATTATTTGCAAGCCGGCGCGGCAGAGCTGCGCAACCCGCATCCGCGGTTCGATGCGGTCTACTATGTGCAGCAGCATCCGGACGCGGCAGTCAACCCCCTGCTCTATCATCTGCGGGTTGGCATGGCGCGCGGCTACCCCACCGAAAAGCCGATCGATATCCGCGATTACCTGCCGTCCGACAAGCCAACATTGCCGGCTCCCTCGGACGTGTCGGTCGATGTGGTCATTCGGGTCCATCGGGGGTTCGAGACTGCCACCCGGTGTATCCGCTCCGTTCTGGCCGACCGGGCGTGGCCCCTGGCAAGGATCATCGTGATCGACGATCGGTGCAGCGAGCCGCGTCTGGTCGCGTGGCTTGAGAGTTTGTCGGAAGATGGGGAAATTCACCTGATCCGCAATCGGCGCTACCTGGGCTTCTCCGCGTCGGCTCAGCTGGCCATTGACGCTGCCGAAGAGCGTGACGTCGTACTGCTGAGGAGCAATACCGAAGTCCCTGCCATGTGGTTGCGCAGGCTGGTTGCTCAGGCCTATGCACATCCAGATATTGCGACAGTCTCGCCGCTCTGGGATCGCGCTGCGATAAGCGGGTATCCGGACGGTGACGGCAAGTCGACGGAAACGTCCACGCGAATAGACGATTTTTGCCACACCACCAACGCTGGCCGTTTCATCGACGTATCTGCGTCGGCGGATCATTGCGCGTACATCCGCCGGGCGACCCTACGCGCGGTCGGCGGCTGGAGCGAGAGTGATTTCTGCGCGCGCGCCACGGACGCTGGTTGGCAACACCGCGTGGCCTGCGACACATTTGTTAGTCGTAACGGATATCTCGATCCGAAGGAGGCCTCGTGTCCGGTCGTCGCGGACGCCATCGCGTTTCAGTTCGCGGTGACAGCCTCGCTGTTCCGGGAGTCCGGACTGCCGGTCATTCTGATGGTCACACACAGCGCCGGTGGTGGAGTCAGGCGCCATATCAATGGCCTTATAGAACGATATCGCGACAGCGCCCGTTTTCTTCTGCTGCAAGGGACCGAGCGCGGGACCGCTTTGTGGGTTCCGTCGTTACCTGACCATCCGGTATTGAGGCTACCTGCGGACCGTCTGAACGACCTTCTCACCGTGCTCCGGTCGACAAACTTGTCGCGCATTCACATCCATCACCTGCTGCGGATGGACATGGACATCCGAGCTTTGGTCCACAGGCTTGGTGTGCCCTTCGATGTGACCGTGCACGACTATTATGCGATCTGCCCACAGGTGAACTTGTTGCGTGGGGACGATGGTCTTTATTGTGGCGAGCCTGGCCCGGCTGCCTGCAATGCGTGCATCGCTGATCAAAGCTCGCATGGTGCGAGGGACATCATTTCCTGGCGGCGGGACTTTGCATGGCAGTTCATAGATGCGGATCGCGTGATCTGTCCGAGCGAGGATGTGAAACGACGGCTGGGTCGCTATGGGTTAGCTGAACGGGCGTTTGTGGTTCCACATGAACAACAGACGCAGACGATCTGGAACACGCGCCTGCCGGCATTCTCCATGCCGCCGCTACGGATCGCACTGCTAGGGGTGCTCGCCAATCATAAAGGCGCGCGTGCGGTCGCCGAGGTGGCGGAGGCAGCTGCCCCCGGAACGGTCCAAATCCATTTGATCGGGCATCTGGAAGACCGCTTCTCGAAACCGGCACGAAAATTGATCAAGGCCACGGGGCGATATCAAGACAGCGAATTGCCCGCGTTGCTGCGCCGGATCGACCCCCACGTAATCTGGTTGCCCTCGTCTGCCCCGGAGACCTATAGCTATACATTGAGCGCGGCTATCGCCACCGGACTGCCGATCGTGGCAACGGATATCGGGTCTTTCACGGAACGGCTGGCGGGGCGGCCTTATACTTGGTTGGTGGATCACCGCACCTCGGCGAAAGACTGGCTGGCGGTGTTCGACGCGGTGCAAGCGGCGCTGCGCCGCCCAGCGGATCGAACTCCAGCGCAACGGCCCATCACGATTTCAGATTTCTATAACAACCGGTATTTGTCGCCGGCGCGGCCTGGCGCGGCGGTTTCCGGTGGATCATCGAAAGTACCACCGCGCACCAAGACAAGGGATAAAAACCCCGTGGGTCGAAAGCCCCGGATCACCGTGGTACCAGAGCGAAACGGAACCGGCGGCCTGACGCCAAGTGCCTATATTCGCCTGCTGCTACCGCTGGATCATCCCACAGTTGGCGACGGTTTCGACATTGTCCTGGCCGATGCGGAAACGGTTTTCGACTACGATGCCGACATTATCGTAACCCAACGTTACGCCGTCCGCGACCTGGAAACGGCAAACCGGTTGGCGGTTCATGCACATCGCATTGGCGCAAGATTGCTTTTCGACTTGGATGACGACCTGCTGAGCGTTCCGACAAACCACCCCGACGCAACGACGCTGCGGCCCTTCGCAAAAGTAGTCAGGCGAATGCTGACCGTAGCGGATACCGTTTGGGTTTCGACGTCCGGACTGGCGGAACGGCTGTCGTCCATCCGTCCTGACGCACTTGTGGTCGAGAACCGGCTCGACGAGCGGATCTGGATCCACGAACCAACGGCGAATTCAGCGTGGGACGATCCGATTAGGATCCTGTGTATGGGAACCACCACACACGACCGCGATTTTGCGTTGATCGAGCCGGTCCTGGCACGGCTGAAGGCTGAATATCGCGATCACGTCATGATCGACGTCCTGGGAATGACTATCCAGAGCGAGCTTCCGACCGGACTGAACCGGATTGGCCCCTCAACGCATGCCTCGCGATCGTATGCGGGATTTGTCAACTGGTTGACGTCGATGCAAACCCGCTGGCATATCGGGCTCGCACCCTTGCTCGACACCTCGTTCAATCGGTGCAAGTCGCCGATCAAGGCGATGGACTATGCCGCACTCGGCCTCGTCACAGTGGCTTCCGATATGCCGACCTACCGTGGGTCGCTCGCCGACGGGCGCGCAGGACAGCTTGTGTCGAATGATCCGATGGCTTGGCACGCCACCCTCGATTGGCTGATTCGTAACCACACCTTGCGCCGGTCTATCGCCCAGCAGGCGCGGCGGGCTTTCGTCGAAGACGGAACACTGCACAGTGATGGGGAGCGCCGGCGTGCCGCCTGGACCTCCCTGCTGCGCGCCAAAAAGCCACGTGCGGCGTGATCGAAAGGACCGACCAGCTTGCGACGCGGCTCTCGCGCGTTAACTATACCACATGAGCAATCTCACCCTGTTACCCGAACGAGGCGTCATAGCAGTCGAAGGCGACGACCGCGTCACCTTCCTGCAGGGCCTGGTTTCGAACGATATCGAGAGCGTGCGCCCGGGCCGGGTGGTATGGACCGCTCTGCTGACCGCTCAGGGCAAATGGCTCGCCGACTTCTTCGTTTTCACCGACGGCGGAATACTTCTGCTGGATTGCGAGAGCGCGCAAATTCCGATGCTGATCCAGCGGCTGTCGCGGTACCGGCTGCGGATGAAAGCCAGCTTGCGCGCGGTGTCCGACCTGGGGGTGTATGTTGCTTGGCCCACCCGCCCGGACGTAGGCGGGATCGCTTCCCCGGATCCCCGCTTAGCGAACTTCGCCTGGCGCATTCTCAGCAGTGAACCGCTCTTCTGCAACGCAACGCCGGACGACTGGGACCGGTATCGTCTTGAAGCCGGCCTGCCAGATGGATCCAAGGATCTGGAGCCGGATCGAAGCCTCTTGCTTGAGGCCGGCTTCGACGAGTTGGGCGGCGTGTCGTGGTCGAAGGGATGCTACATGGGGCAAGAGCTTACGGCCCGCACCAAGTATCGAGGTTTGGTTAAACGTCGCCTAGTGCCCGTGATCGTCGATGGACCTTTGCCGCCCGTCGGCACTGTCGTTCTCAAAGACGGCGTGGAGGTTGGCACCATGCGGTCCGGACGCGATGGGCTCGGACTTGCGTCGTTACGCCTGGATGCGCTTGGAGGCATGCTTCGTTGTGGTCAAGCAATCATCGTTCCGAACATCCCCAGTTGGATGAGCCTGACAGCATCTGCCTGAGGACCACCTCGCAGGCATCAGACCCAAACGCCTGTCCTCGGAACGCCTGTCCTCGCCGGTGCCGTGTCGGCGAGGACGGGCGGTCAATCGATCATTTCATTTGTGTAAGTTGGCCCCGAATGGCGCCCCCGGGGTTGTTCTTGCTGTGTACGTTGACATAATACATGCCCGCTGCGAGTTCCTTCTCCTGTTCCGGCGTCAGCTTGGCAGATCCATGGATCGGGCTCTTGGGCGCGTTGCCGAGCGGTAGAACCACGCCCCCGTTCTTGCCCTCTGGAGCCGGCCCGTGGATATGCGCGGCGGTGACCTCACTCGCAAATCCCGAAAACGTCACGTCATAAGTCAGTTCGTGCGTCGCCGTATCCAACGTCGCGCTCGCCTCTCCTGATCCGGTCGACTTGGAGGGTGGCACCTCTGACGCCGCCTCCAGTTTCGCGTTAAATTTCTCCGTTGCCGCTGACGCCGAACCCGCGACGATGACCGCGAAGCTGGCAAGTATCAATGACCGATGAAACATCCGACCTCCCTTTTTCCTCTTTGACGAGTTCGCTCCATGCAAAATGCGCGAGTGACCCGATGATGACGTCATCACAGAGGCGATGTAGGGTTGGACGACCGCTTTGTCATGGGGCCATAGCGTCCCGTGAATTTCAAGACCGCGCTTCAGCCTCACCATCACGTCCGGGAGGCATCGACGGCGCAAATAGATTGAGTTGCTCCAGGCAGCCCGTTGACGCGCCTACCGAACCTGAGAATATCCGGCACACTGTCCTGTGGGCCCAATAAAGCCGCCATCCCGGAGTGAACCATCCAGTGACGCTCACGACATCCCTAGTCCGATTCGTTGCCGACCTTTCGCCGAATCTCCTGCCGCAGGAGGCTGTCAGAATCGCCGGCATGGGTTTCATCGATTTGATCGGCACTCCGATCGCCGGCCGCAATGAGGATGAAGCCGCCTCTGGCGTCCCGGCGAATGTCCTGTTCGAGCGTCTCGCGGCGCTCCAGCTGATCTATGCCCGCGATCTGACCGCTCGGCTGTAATGGCGATGACGAGCGGGCGGCGGATGGTCCTTTGTTCGGCCCTTGCAGCGCCCTTTATCCGGACCGCGCGTGCCGATCCGATCAAACTGCGCGTTTCGCTGGACACCTCGCCCAGTCACGGCCGAACTGTCTCCATCGCCGATTTCCTCAACAGGTTGCAAGCCGCCTCTCAAGGCGAGATCGAGCCGCAGTTGTTCGACAGCGGCCGGCTTTTCGCCGACCATGACGTGATCAGGGCTCTAGTGCTCGGCCAGGTCGAAATGGCAGCGCCTGGCACCTGGCTCGTTTCCGCCTATGTCCCCGAGGCCGACATCGGCCAGCTCCCGCTGTTTTACGGTCAGCCGGTGGAAACAACCCATCGCGTCATCGACGGCATTCCGGGCGACATGGTGAACGAGCAGGTCACCAGGAAGCTTCGGGTCAAGATCCCCGGCCGCTGGATCGACCTCGGCTTCACCAATTGGTACAGCTCACGCAAGTCGCTCAATACGCTGGCTGATCTCAAGGGTCTCAAAATCCGCAATTCCGGTGGCTTCGCGCAACCATGGCGTGCTCAATTCTTCGGCGCCGTTCCGGAGGTGACCGCCTGGCCGGATGTGGCGCTCGCGCTGTCGCAAGGGGCGTTCGACGCCCTGCAAACTACGAGCGAGAGCTGTGCCAGCGCCAAACTGTGGGATTCCGGCCTGCATTTCGGCCTGGTCGACCACCAGAATATGGGTAACTACCTACCGATGATCGGCGAAACCTTCTGGGCCACGCTGAGCCCGGCATTGAAATCGCTCGTCACCGACCTTTGGGCCGCAAATATCGGCAACTACCGCGCCAACCTTGCCGCCACTCAAAACCGAGCTGAAAGCGAGCTAAAGGCCAGAGGCGTCAAACTTACCTACGTTTCGACTGAGGAACTTGCCGAACAACGCAAGCGAATGGTGGCTCTGCAGGACAAAGTAGCGCGGGCCATGCGGATTTCTCAGGAGATCCTCGCCCGCATAAATGAAGCAATCGTCGTCACCAACTGATCGCACCAACTGTCATTAGGTTTCAGCGCTCCCGGCCTATTGGCCACAAAGGTGTTCCAGGATTTCTCTTCCCACTGCGCGCAACCCACTTAGGACAGAGTGAGGACGTCCTCAACGCAAGATATATCTTGAACTCAAGATATATCGAGACTATATCGTTTACGCCGGCGCCATCCTGGCCCGGTTTAAACAAGGAATCAGCATTAAAATGAGACTTTACCACCAGGGCCAACGTGCCAAGCAGCACGACCAGACAAGACATCGCCACAGTGATCGCCGCTTCGCTCGCGACCCGCTGGAAAACGGAAATCGCTTCGGGGGCCGTCATCGCTATCCGGGCGGCCATCATACCGGAGGCCGGCACCGGGTCTTCGATCACGGCGATCTGCGCTTCATCCTGCTAAGCATGATCGCAGCCAAACCGGCACACGGTTACGACCTGATCAAGGCTCTTGAGGACCGTATGGGCGGCGGCTACAGCCCCAGCCCAGGGGTGATCTACCCGACACTGACGATGCTCGAAGAACAAGGCTATGCCACGCTGACTTTGGAGAACGGTAAGAAGCTTTATCAGGCGACCCCTATCGGAAAAGCCTTTCTCGAGACCAATCGGGCCACAGTTGAGACTATCCAGGCCCGCATCGACGGCATCGCGCGTGAACGCAGCGTGGCGCCCGATCCGCGTATCATCCGAGCGGTTGAGAACCTAAAGACCGCTCTGCGCCTGCGCTTGGCCGGAGGGCCAATTCCTGACGAGCAAGTCCGCGCGATAGCCGCCGCCATCGACGCGGCAGCGTCCGAAGCCGAACGGCTCTAGAAGCAGCGTGGCCCGCTTACGCCCCTGCCGGTCAGGGGAGCTTGTTGACGGTCAATCAACCGCTATGCTTCCAAATAGAGCGGGGCGGCAACCCCTGAGCCCGGCGGCTTCCCCCGTCGCCACCATCGGATAGGATGGACGCCAAACAGCCGGAGGCGTCCATCATGAACCACATCCTAACCCACGTCCGATCCGCCCTACCCGATGATGCCGCTCAGGCGAGCCTCGCCGGGCGGGTCTGGCGCCCGGATCAGGCCGGCCCTTCCGTGATCATGGTTCGTGACGGAGCCGTTCAGGATATCTCGGCACTCTACCCCACCATGCGCGACCTCTGCGAAGTCTCTGCCCCCGCGGCTGCCCTTCGCACGGCAATCGGGGAACCGATTGGCACCCTCGCGGACTTGCTCGCGAACACTCCACCGGATACCCGCAACTCCACCCGCCCCTGGCTGCTCACACCGATCGACCTCCAGGCGATCAAGGCCGCAGGCGTCACTTTCGCCATCTCCATGCTGGAACGCGTCATCGAGGAACGCGCGCGCGGCGACATGAACGCCGCCGGCGCGATCCGGGACGAAATCACCCGCCTGGTTGGCGACGACCTGGGCAACCTGAAACCCGGCTCCCCTGAATTGGCTCATTTAAAGGAAGTGTTGATCCAGCAGGGCGCCTGGAGCCAGTACCCTGGAAGTGGGCATCGGCTCAGATGCCGAAATCTTCACCAAGTGTCAGCCGATGGCCGCCGTCGGCACCGGCATGGATGCAGGCATCCACCCGGGCTCCTCCTGGAACAACCCCGAGCCTGAGGTCGTATTAGCGATCTCCTCCGACGGCCGGATCGTCGGCGCCACGCTTGGCAACGACGTCAACCTTCGCGACGTCGAGGGGCGATCGGCTCTCCTGCTCGGCAAAGCCAAGGACAACAACGCCTCCTGTGCCATCGGCCCGCTGCTGCGATTCTTCGACGACAACTTCGGCCTAGACGACATCCGCTCCACCACCGTAACCCTGCGCGTGGACGGTCCCGAAGGTTTCGTGCTGGAAGGTTCATCCTCGATCTCTAAGATCAGTCGAGACCCTGTCGATCTGGTGGCGCAAATGATCAACGCGCATCATCGCTATCCCGACGGAGCCGTGCTGTTCCTCGGGACAATGTTCGCTCCGATCCAGGACCGCGATACTCCGGGGCAAGGCTTTACGCACAAAAACGACGACATCGTCACCATCGCCGCGCCAAAACTAGGGAGTTCTGGTCAACCGCATGAAACCAACCGACCAATGCGAGCCGTGGACCTTCGGCGCCGGCGCCCTGATGCGGAACCTGGCGCGGCGTGGGCTCCTGAATTAGGGCCTTTACGATTGGCAGCAATAGTACGCAGAAACACAGCGGCCTGTCCGCCCACCAACTCATGCCCGTGGACGAAACCACTTGTGCCTGGACTCTGTTCCATTTCCCAGAGATTCGTTTTATTAGATGGCGCATGTACTCGCCGGCAAAAGACTATTCCTTAGGTAGCTTTTTTCAAGCCTCGCCTGCCAGTTTGATTTATCTTTTTATACCAAAATGACCATCTTCGGGTTGAATATAAGCCGGCGGAACTCTTTCTTGGCAGGGCTCCCGAAACTCTAGCCAATCGGGGTCAGGCTCAACATTGAAACGCAGATCACATTCTCTCGAACTACTCAATGCCTGCAAGCGAAAATGCAGAGTACATGCTACTGATTTGCGTCCAACGCTCGCTGCATAATGCTGCGGCGCAGGATAATCCGGGCCATAAGAAATGTTTGTCGCGACGCCGCGAATTGCCCGCCAAGCGGTTCCGATCGCGTGACAACCGAAGCGGAGCAGGATCGCCCAGCGCCTCTTCCATCGGACACTTGAGATATCAAGCAAGGTGTCGGCGCCACGATGGGTGACGCCAGAACAACGATGTCGAATAATCAATACTAGTAGGAGTTAGTTGAATGGCACAACAATCACTGCAAGGCAGCGAACGCAGCCCGGTCGCGGGGGCGAAAATGGTCGGCAAGGCCGATCCCGCTGAGCGACTGGAGGTTTCCGTGTTGCTCCGGCGGAGCAACGCCGAGGAGTTAGCGGATCGGGTGAGGAAGCTCTCTCGGCGTGAGGGGCAGCGCCGCCATGCCTCCCGGCACGAATTTGACCAACAATACGGTGCCGCGGGGGCCGACATCGCCGCGGTCAAGGAATTTGCGTCCAAACATGGCCTCGCGGTCGTTCAGGAACACGCGGGGCGTCGCACCGTGGTGCTGTCCGGCACAGTCGCTCAGTTCAACACCGCATTTGGGGTGGACCTGCAACGCTTCGAGCATGGCGGCGGTTCGTATCGCGGGCGGGTCGGAAGCATCCAATTGCCGGACGAACTCAGCGGTCGCGTCGAAGCCGTGCTCGGGCTCGATAACCGACCAGTGGCAAAGCCACATTTCCGTACACGCCCGGCGAGCGGTAACGTCCACTGGGCCGCTAATGGCGGAGATGCGACGTCATTCACGCCGCTGCAACTCGCTTCGCTCTACGACCTTCCGTCAGAAACCGGGCAAGGTGAGTGCATCGGAATCATTGAGCTTGGCGGCGGCGAGCGGCACGCCGACTTGGCCAAATACTTCTCGTCGCTTGGCATCAAGTCCACGCCAAAAGTCACCGTAGTTTCAGTGGACCACAGCAAGAACCAGCCGACAGGTGACCCGAACGGACCCGACGGTGAGGTTATGCTGGACATCGAGGCGGTCGGCGCGATCGCACCGCAAGCGAATATCGCTGTTTATTTTGGACCCAATACGGACGCCGGTTTTCTCGATGCAATCACCACCGCGATCCATGACACAACGAACAAACCCTCGGTGATTTCCATAAGCTGGGGAGGTCCAGAATCGTCGTGGACTCAACAGTCGCTGACCGCCTTCGATTCAGCGTTTCAGGCGGCCGCGGCGATGGGCATCACGGTGTGCGTTGCTTCAGGCGACAACGGCTCCAGTGACGGCGTGCAGGACGGCGCGGATCACGTCGACTTTCCTGCATCAAGCCCGCACGTGCTGGCTTGCGGAGGGACCTCGTTGAAGGTTTCCGGGAACGAGATCCGGAGCGAGACCGTCTGGAACGACGGCGCGCAAGGGGGCGCGGGCGGCGGTGGCGTCAGCCGCGTTTTTGCGCTGCCCACTTGGCAAGATGGGCTGAAAGTGACAATGACGTCGGGCAAGACCCAGGCGCTGAACAAACGTGGCGTGCCGGATGTGAGCGGCGACGCCGACCCGCAGACGGGATGGGACGTGCGAATCGATGGGACCAACACCGTCATTGGTGGCACCAGCGCGGTGGCACCTCTTTGGGCCGCCTTCATCGCGCGCATCAACGCCGCAAGAGGCAACAATCCCGTGGGCTTCATCAATCCGCAACTCTATGGGTCTCCCCAGGTCCTGAACGACATCACTCAGGGCAATAATGGAGACTTTGCGGCAGCGCCAGGTTGGGACGCCTGCACCGGCCTCGGCAGTCCGGCGGGCGCCAAAGTCGCGCAGCTGCTTTCCGCTGTGGGCTGAGCGAAGGGCGCTCAGCGGCGGATGTGTTTTCCATCATCCGCCGCTGAGAGCCTGATTCGAAATCATTCTCGTAGTCCCGGGCGATCCTGCGGACGAGCAGGAAAGCCAACGACGGCGTGAACCAAGCCTGTCACGAGGCGATCAATGCCTCGAAGTCCTTTGCCAGGGACGTTCTCGGTTCACCGACCCGAAAGTCCGCTCGACGATCCAGCGCTTCGGCAAAACGATAAAGCCTTTGACCTTGCAATCCGCGCGATCGAGGACGGTAATCCTGATCCGGCTGGCTGCGTAGGCGGCGCGTTGGGTCACCGGCACATCCGCCATCGACAAACGCGAGTTCACACAGGGACTTTTCTGGCTCACCGCCTTCAGAAGGTCGGGCAGGGCATCGCGGTCCTGAACCTCTGCCGAGGTCACTTGGCACTTGATCGGCAAGCCAAGGGTATCGACCGCGACGTGACGCTTGCGGCCCTTGACCTTCTAGCCCGAGTTTCCCTCTTTTGCTGAACGTAAGGGACTGAAATACATTCATAATTCATCGAATTACCCCTCCGCTACTGGGCACGTTTGATACCCAGGAGGTCGAACGCCTTCTGCTGAACCGGGGTTGGCCGGGTCAGCACGGTGAGCGGATAGTGCGGCGTGATCGCGGTGGTGATGGTGTTGCGCGCCAGCGTTGCCAGATCGGCCAGCAGCGAGTGGAAGCTATGCACTGGCAGGCCATCTTCGGTCAGCCCGGTGGTCTGCTTCTTCATCGCGGCCTTCGAACGCTGCGCCTGTGCCACTACGCTCCGACGCTGCGCTTCGGCTGCCTCTTTGTCCGTGTCGTCGAACAGCATCGGCGCCAGCTTCTGGCGCATATGCCATTCGAGATAATAGGCCAGCATGCAGAGAAACACGTGCGCCCGGACCCGATCCTCCAGTCGGTGGTACACCGGTCGGACGTGCAGATCGACGGTCTTGATGCAGCGAAAGCCCCGCTCCACCAGGCTCAAGGATTTGTAGCTGCGCACCGTCTCCGCGTCGCCGAGCGTGTCCTCAGCCAGACTGGTGCGCACGACGTAGATGCCGTCGGTGGCAGCCTCGGCGGCGATCGCGTCGGTCTTTCGGGCGAAGCTGAGGCCGGCGTCGGTGATCTCCAGCTCGAAATGCTTTTTCATCTTGTGCGTGTTCAGCACCTCGCCGACCTTCAGCGCGATCTCGGCCGTCCCGCGCAGCGGATTTCGCTTGCGTTCGACGGCAGTCTTGATGCGCGCAAGGTCGTTCTCCGTCGCCGCCAGCAGGTCTTCGCGCTTGCGGCTGCGTTCGGTGGCGAGGTCGGGATTGCGGCAGACGATCAGCCGTTCGCCGGGAAAGTCGGGCGAGGTGATGGAAGCGATATCGCGCCGGTCGAACAGCGTGAGTTGCAACGCCCCGCTGTTCAGCAGTTCCTGGATCGCCGGAGCGGGCAACGCGGTGATCCAGTCCAGGCCTGCCGCTTTAAGGTCTTCGGTGATGCGCGCCTCGGTAATCATGCCGCGGTCGCCGACCAGCACGACACGATCGAGGTGGAAGCGCTGCTTCAGCTTCTCGATCTGTGGCGCCAGGGTTTTCGGATCGGCGGTGTTGCCGTCGAACACCTCGATTGCGACCGGACATCCGTCGGAGGCGCAGAGCAGGCCGTAGACGATTTGCAGTGTGCCTCTGCGGCCATCACGGCTGTAGCCACGCTTGGCCAGCGGACAGCATCGGCCCTCCATGTAGCTCGACGAGACGTCGTAGAGCACCAGCATGCCATTGGTCAGATGGCGTTTGGCCAGGATGGCTTCGATGGCAGGCTGGCGCACCAGCAGCCAGTCGAGTGCGGCGTAGAGTTCATCGTCATCGACATCGCCGAGACCGAGCGCTTCGCCGAGGCTGGTGGACGCGGTGGCGGGCGAGAGTGCCCGTGCCGTGGCCAGCTTCGAGACCGGATCGAGGATGCGGCTGATGAGCATCGCCAGGACAAGGTCGCGGCATCGATTGCCGTCGGCGCCGAGGATGCCCTCGAGGCCGATCTTGCGGGCGGTCGCGACGGCCGCTGCGACGTGGCCGCGTGGCAGGCTGCGGATGACGGTGAAAGCATCGCGCCCGGCGGGGATGACAGTGCCCCCTTTGAGCACACCGCGCAGGCCTTCGACATGGGCAGTGGGCCAGTTGGAGAGGTTGCAGAGGGTGCGCTTACAAAACTTGCCGTTCTGGCGGTAAGTCTCGCGCAGGAGGATGGCAGGAGGCGAATTCCGGTTCGGGACGGCTTCGATATACATGGCCAAACAAAAGCCAATTCGGTTCCCTGGTACAAATCACCAAAGCGTGATTACATGGCCACGGTTCGGACAGTTCCATAACCATTCCGCCGGGATTTCCGCCGGTTTGATACTATCAACAAGAGGGAAGCTCGGTCTAGCCTTTGGGGCCGCCTGCTTCGGTTGTTTTGACCGACTGACTGTCGACCATGGCGACGGTCGGGCTGCGTCTTTTCCTTCTGCCCGCGAACGGCAATGACCAGGGCACGGACGATCTGTTCCCACAGACCGCTGAAAGTCAGCGCGAAGGAAAGCCGTTGTTGACTACGATAGCTTCCACAGACCCCGAGCTTCACCGCTTAGATGTACTGCCTGGAGCCGGCAGACTTTGCCCGGTAACGATGGCTTCGCGGCAAATACTGCCTAGGCTGCGTGCCGTAACGTACAGTAAAATCACGTCATTAGGTTTGGCATGCGCTTTGCTTATTCGTCTGCGGGTTGCTGATGCCTTTCGAGTAACGTCAAGGACCTTCGAATAGGAATACGAAAATGTCTCTCAACGCTATGTCTGGACTGAGTGTGGATAATATCAACTCACTCAGCTCCCCTCTGACAATGCCGCACGTGCCGGCCGTGGCGCAAAGCCCGGGGGCTATTTCGACAGCAGCGGATCCGACCCAAGTTCCATCTCCCGCGAAGCCCCCGCAACCATTCTTGCTGGTGCCGACGGAGCCGCTCTCCCCAACCGTACTTGCCGAACTGATTGGTCGTCAGATATCACTCACTGGGCCCACCCCAGGCTGATACATCAGCGTGTGAAGCCGATACCGGACTGCCCCACCGTTCGTCTTGGAACGGGCGTTCGAAAGCTCGCTCTGATCCGATATTCAACCCAGCCGTTTCGATAGAAACAGCTTGGCGTGCCCCGGCGGGTAGTTATCGATACGACCAAGTATCGAATAACCCCGCTTTTGGTAAAATCCGGGCGCCTGCGACGTGAAGGTCTCCAACGTTGCGCCAACGGCGCCGCGTTCCCTCGCCATCGCCTCGGCCGCGTCCATCAACCGCGTTCCGTGCCGCTGCCCACGAAGCGCTTCCGACACCCACAGGAAATTCACGTGCAGCCAGCCGCCCCAGATATAGCCTGTCAGACCGCCCAGCCACTCCCCACGGGGG
This sequence comes from uncultured Alphaproteobacteria bacterium, assembly GCA_963772355.1. Classification (GTDB taxonomy): domain Bacteria; phylum Pseudomonadota; class Alphaproteobacteria; order Acetobacterales; family Acetobacteraceae; genus Rhodopila. The sequence goes on from CAVYXX010000075.1 coordinate 27,098, forward strand.
CTCTTGAGAAAAAATCCCACTGGGTGCCAGTCGCTGACCCCGGTACGCGCGATATTCGCGCTGATGACGTTCTCGGATACAAGGCGGCTGAGCGATTCTCCGGGTAGCGGGTCGAAAACTATCTCTGGACCTTGTCTGGCGCTATCCACGGGTTCAAGCCTCGATTGAGAAACCTAGGGCGCCCGCAAGGTACCTGCTGTCAAGCGTCATCGAAACCACGATCTGGGAAACCACGATCTGGCGGCCGAAACGACCGATGCGCCCGCGCCCGGTGTCCAAGACGTAGGTGATCACGCCCCGCGAACACGTCACCGCGCTCGATCTGGCAAGGCCGCCCCCGGCCCCCTACCTTGATTCCCTCACCCAACGGCCAGGAGAGCCCCATGAGCAGCACGTCCCCGAGCACAGGCTCGCCCTCGAAGCCATTCCTTTCTGACGTAAAGACGTTGCGGGACCGAGCCCGCAGGAACCTGTCGGAGGGCGTCGTCACGAAGACCTACGGCGGCGATGTCAAGCAGACGATCGAGATCCTCCAGGCCGTCCTCGCCACCGAAATCGTATGTGTGCTGCGCTACACGATGCATGCCGTTACCGCGACCGGGATCGCCAGCGAGGGGATCAAGGCCGAGTTTGCTCAGCACGCCAAGGAGGAGCAGGAGCACATGATGGCCGTTGCTGAACGGATCGACCAGCTTGGCGGTTCCCCCAACTTCAACCCTGAAGGTCTGGCAACCCGGTCCGCTTCCCAGTATGCCGAGGGCGAAAACCTCGTCGACATGATCCGCGAAAACCTGATCGCGGAAAGAATCGCGGTGGATCACTATCGCGAACTGATTCGGTATTTCGGCGATGACGACCCCTCAACCCGGGTGATGCTGGAGGGCATCCTGACCGTCGAGGAAGAGCATGCGACCGACATGCAGGATCTGCTGCAAGCTCACCAGGGCGTCTAACCGGCGCGATGATGGCTCGTCGAGGCTGGGTCCGGCAGAGCGAACCTAACCTCGCCGCGGATGGCACTGCAGGATGCCATCAACAGACGCGCGTAGGGGGTTGGGGCACTCTCTCCGGTCCGCTTCGTAGCGTCGGCTAGTGTATCCCGTAGGGTGCCGCGCTAGCCGATCAGCTGGGGCATGGCTATACTGCGTTCTGTCCTCGACGGAGCAAATTTGGTGGACATCGCGCCATTCATGCGTAACCCATCCGGGGAATTTCGCCGGAACTGCACCCGGCATCGATCTGACCAAACCGCTGACAGCCGAACAGGTCTCCGCGATCGAGGCCGGAACGGATCGCTACGCGGTCTTGGTGTTTCGCGATCAGCCACTGACGGACGAGCATGGTCTGCGACGGACTTCGATCAAAGGAATCGCGTTTACAGCGGAGCAAGCCCAAGCGATAACGGCCGAATAAGGAGGAACCAGATGTCCGTCTCCATCACCGAACTGACACCGGGCTTTATGGGCGAGGTTTCCGGCCTTGATATCACTCAGCCGCTGACGCCCGCAGAGGTCGCCGAACTAGAAGCCGGAATGGACCGTTACGCCGTCCTTATCTATCACGATCAGCGGTTTACCGATGCACAGCAGAAGGCCTTCAGCCTCAACTTCGGGCCCTTGGAGGAGACGGCGGGAGGCAACGTCACCAAAGACGCAGACCGCCGGCTGGATCCCCATATGGCGGATGTGTCGAACCTTGGCACAGATCATAAGCCTCTGGCTCGGGACGATCGGCGCCGATTGTTTAATCTCGGCAATCAGTTGTGGCACTCCGATAGTTCATTCCGAGCGGTTCCGGCGAAGTATTCGTTACTGTCGGGACGGATCGTGGTCGATGCGGGAGGCAATACCGAGTTTGCCGATATGCGGGCCGCTTATGACGCATTGGATCCGAGCACGAAGGCAGAAATAGAGGACCTGGTCTGCGAGCACTCGTTGATCTATTCACGCGGAACCCTCGGCTTTACTGAATTGTCCGATGAGGAGAAGCGGATGTTCACGCCGGTGCGGCAACGGCTGGTGCGGACACATCCGGTCACCCGGCGCAAGTCGCTTTATTTGTCGTCTCATATCGGTACGATCGTCGAATGGCCGATGCCGGAGGGGCGTGCCTTCATTCGTGACCTGACCGAGCATGCCGTGCAACCGGCGTTTACGTATGCTCACAGGTGGCGACAATACGACCTGGTGATGTGGGACAATCGTTCGACGATGCATCGCGTTCGGCGCTTTGACGAAAGTCAGGTGCGCGACATGCGCCGCACCACCGTCGCGGGGGACAGCGTCACCATCGAGCAGCTAGCCGCCTGAGCGCCGGCCATGCTCCGCTGCCTCTGACCATGCTCCGCTGCCTCTGACTAAGACGGAAGCGTTTGCGTCCCAGCCTGTAGTTTCCCCACCGGCGCGGGATCAATCCGGCTACGCGGGGCTGCCTCGGGCGTCACACCGAACCGAACCATGTAAGAGCGGAATTTCGCCCGTTCCTCGGCTTCATCCAATCCATGGTCCTCGAATGCGTAACTATGCGCGCCATACCCGCCCCTGGGCTGAGCTGCGACATGCGTATCGATCTTACTGGCGGTCCGCGGCGAAAACTCCATATCGAAATGCCGGTAGACGCCCTCCACTGTGCTGACCGGGTCGGTTATCAGATCCAGGTGGTGGACGTGACAAACTGCCTCAGGCAGTCCGGCGTCGTCGCCGATGGACATCATCTGCCGGGTTCCGTCCAGCCACCGGCGGCTCTCATGCGGCCCCAAGGCCTTGGGATCCAGTTTGCGAGTGAATGGTCGGCGCAGCACTTCCGTCAATCGAGCCTGTGAAAGAAGCACTTTCACCGGATCACGATGCACGAACACCAGTCTTGCATCGGGATAAACCGCCCGAATCGCCTCTAGCGCAAACAGATGTTCGGGACATTTCAAGACCCAACGCCACTGAACACCATCCTGGTGCTGTAGATACTGCAGGAAACGCCGGTGGAACGCATAAGCCGGCAGATGCCGCACGACATCTCCATCCATCCAGGCCTGATATGATGGAATACGGTAGTTGGTATCGAACCGCAGACTGCGGAACACGTGAGCCGTGATCTCGCTGCATTCCTGCGGCGATGTCGCCTCCAGCGGGTGTAGGGCCCGAAATTCCGGGGCCAGCCACTCGAAGGTTTTCAACTGCCGCACGACCCGGGCAATCCGCTGCTCTCGGGTACCGGCGTTGGGCGAGGGAGAAATCGTTTCCCAGACTGCGGGAGCTCGATTGACCTCATCGGTCAGCATCAATCGATGCAGGAATGTCGTGCCACTGCGCGGCAAACCGGTGATGAAGATGGGCCGGCGGATAAGACCCGCGGCGATCTCCGGATACGATATGCACGCGGCCTCAATCGTGAGCAGATTGGACAGGAACCGGACAACATCCCAACGAGTTGCACTCCGCCCCACGATGCTGAGCGAGGCTTCGGTCGAGCACGCGTCGAGCAGGCGGACTAGCGGACCGATGAACGCGGCCTCGCCAAAATCCTGCAATCCGGTCTGTTTTCGTGCCAGCCAAATTAGCTCGTCCGGGTCCAGTGGCCGATCGAGCATCCCGAAAGAGCCTACGACTGAGTCTGCCAGGCCCAAAGCCCGGGTCAAGATGGTCAAAAGCAACTCCCCCGCTCAACGATCTCGTGATGTTTCATTCCACTAAACGAAGTTGGGGCTGTTCAGCCGCTTCCCGGTGACACAAACTCGTGAGTTCAATGTGAGGCCCGATGCCTACTCTCTGCAGTGAACCGCCCCTTATGTATCTGGATGATGTCAACGCTAGGCCCACATGAGAAAACTATCGAGTCGCGTATGCGCACTTCCAAACGAACGTGGCGGGGACTGCCTTGATGAGTGATTGTCAGTCACGGCGCCGTGTGGTGCTTGCAGTGGCTGCCGCATTGTTTCTACCGTCGGCGGCGCGAGTTCAAGCCGCCACGGAGCAGGCAGCCGTCGCGCCCATCCAGCTTCTGGTCGATGGCCTTGTTGAGATCATGAAGGCCGGGCCGGCTACCCCATTCCAGCAGCGCTACGCGACCTTAGCGCCAATTATCGACCGCACATTTGATTTAAGCGCGATCCTGCAGGAATCGGTCGGCTCGTTCTGGGCTTCCCTGCCGCCGCAGCAACAAGCCACGCTGACGGAAGCCTTCCGGCGTTACACGGTTGCGTCCTATGTCAACAGCTTCGACGACTTCAACGGCCAGCGCTTCGAAATCAGCCCCGAGACACGTGCCGTCGGTAGCGACCAAGTGGTGGAGACCAAGGTCATCCCAAAAAAGGGCGACCGCCATGAATTGGACTACGTGATGCGCCAGAGTTCCGTGGGCTGGCGGGTGGTCGACGTGCTGGCCGACGGATCGATTAGTCGCGTCGCCGTGCAGCGCTCGGATTTTCGCCGGCTGCTGTCTCGCGGGGGCGCGCAAGCGCTGGCGGAGAGCCTCCGGACAAAATCAGCCGACCTGTCGGATGGGTCGGGCTAAGCCGCGTTCCTACTCGCGAACTGTCAGTCGCACGCGAGCCGGGTGGTCGGGTTGCGTGGTGACGATCCCAACGGGCAGCACCCGCCGCGCATCTACGCGCGCCACCTGGAAGTGACCGATCAAGGCCGCTAACACCAAAATCGCCTCGGTCATCGCGAATTGGGCGCCGACGCAGATGCGCGGACCGGCGCCGAACGGCATGAACGAGAAGCGAGCCGGGGGTGGCTGATCGGGCATGAAACGCGCAGGCCGGAAGGCTTCGGGATCATCCCAAAGCCTATAGTGACGGTGCAGAACCCAGGGCGCAATCATTACGATGCAGCGCGGCGGCAGCTCGACTCCCGCAGCTATGTCGCGGGTGATGGTTTCTCGCACGATCGTGAACACCGAGGGGAACAGGCGCAACGTCTCGTTCACAACCGCGCGCGTGCGAATCAAGCTGGCCATCACGGTAGTGGCTGTCTCGGGTCCGATAATTACGGAGTGGGCTTCCTCTGCGAGCCAAGCCTGCTCCTCGGGGGCTTGGGCCAGCGTGATGATTGCCCAAAACAGCGTGACCGCGGTCGTTTCGTGACCGGCGAGGATCAAGGTCGCGACCTGATCGCGAAGCTGAGGCGGAGAGAACGCGGCGCCGGTTTCGGGATCGCGCGCGGCGCGCAGCAGATCGAACAGATCCCGCGGCGTTTCAGGCTGCGGCTCGGCCAGGCGCACCGCCAGGATCGACTCGATGAACCTCATCCAGCGCCGCCTGAAACGAGACCGAGCAAAGTCCCGGAAGTTGGGAATCGACGGCGGCAGAACCATGTCCAGCAGATGCGGCTGCGCGTAGCGCTCGCCGAATTCGGTCATCAGGGTCCGCATCGTGGCGCCGTATCGATCCATTTCAAGCGAGAACATGGAGCGGCCGGCGATGTCGAGTGCGAGGTTCTGCATGCTGGCGAGCAGGTCGATAGGCTCGCCAGCCTCCGCGGTCAGCTTGGCGATCGCTCGGTCGGTGCTGGCAACGATGTGGCGCGCCAACATTGGCATCACCCGCGGGCCCAGAGCGGGCGCGATGGTCCGCCTTTGAAGCTTCCACGCATCCCCCTCACTGAGCAGAAGCCCTTCCCCAGTAATCGGCCGCAGGACACGGATCGAGGCCGGGGAGCGACGGAAATTGCCTGGGTTCCCGACCAGAACGTGGTGGATCGCGTCCGGGGTGTTCAGGGTGATGGTCATGCCGCCAAGCAGACGACGGGACGTGCTGTCCTCGTGGAATGCGGCCCGCGGGAAAATAGTCAGCGCATTGGTCCGCACCGCGCGCAGGAACGCTCGCAAGGACGGTTGCGCCTCCGGTGCGGCGGGTACCGGGGGGCGCAGCGGCAGCGAGCCGGCGATGTCCATCTATTCGGCCGCCATGAAGGCGGGGACCGTCGCGCGCTGAGCGGTTTCCATCGGGCGCGGCCACCACCGGTGCTCCCACTCGCTGAACAGCGGCGCCAGCTTCGGCTGGACTTTCTCGGCAAAGAGTTTTGTATTGTAACGAGTTACTTCCTTGTTCATGTTTCCGAACTGCAACAGCATCATCAGGTTGCCGACGTTCAGTTTGGTCGCCACTTCGCGAAGCTGTTCCGAAACCTCATCTGGAGAGCCAATAATCACGTAGCCGTTATCGACGATCGCGTCCATCTCGCGGGCGAGCGTGTTGAATTTGTTGGTATATTCCGCGGCTTTCAACACTTGACTCTGCAGGCCCAGGCGCTGGGTGGCCTCTGTCGCGTATCCCGGCGGGGCGGCAAAGCGAGGGTCGATGTGGAGGCAGTTGCCGTAGAAATATTCTGCGGCCGGTCCATACAGATCCATAGCTTGCTGTCGGCTTTCGGCCACGCCCACAAATTGCAGGAACCCCGCTCGGTTGGGATTACGATCCTTGCCGAGCCGGGACATTTCATTCCAAAACCCGTCCATCGTCGCTTGGCCGATCTTGTAGCCGTAGTAAGAGAGGTAACAGTAGACGTAGTCCATCTCCGCGCACCAGCGCCAGGTCTCGACTGACCCGCCACCAGGAACCCAGATCGGAGGATGCGGATTCTGCACCGGTCGCGGCCAGATGTTGACGTACCGCTGCTGATTGAAACGGCCGTTGAACGCGAAGGTGTCTTTATCGGTCCAGGCGCGGACAACCAGGTCGTGTGCTTCGAGATAGCGCTCGCGTAGCGTCGATGGATTTTGACCATAAGCATAACAAGTGTCCATCGGGGACCCAACCGGAAAGCCGGCAATCAACCGGCCGCCCGAAATCACATCGATCATAGCGAACTCTTCCGCTACTCGGGTCGGTGGGTTGTACAGCGCCAGCGAGTTGCCCATGACGCACAGCGTCGTGTCGCTGGTCCGCCGCGCCAGGGAAGCCGCAATGAGGTTCGGCGATGGCATCAGTCCATAGCCGTTGGAGTGATGTTCATTGACGCAGATGGCGTCGAAGCCGACCTCGGCGGCGTATTCGAGTTCGTCCATGAAGTCGTTGTACATCAGATGGGCACGCTTAGGGTCGAACAAGGAGGAGTGGATGTCTACCCACACCGACGGGTGCTTGCCGCGGAAGTTTTCCGGCAACTCGGTATACGGCATCAAGTGGAACCACATCAGTTTCATTGTTCTCTCCCTTCGCGGCCGGGTAACGCCTCTCTCGCTCTCACCTTGCCTCGAGCGAGGCCCGACGGTTTGTGAGCAAACAAGAGTTTACCACCGCGGACGAAGGAGAGCCACGGAGGTGGCATGTATAAGGAGAACAAGTATTCGATACACAAAGGCTAATCCGGCAACGCAATCCTTCTTCCGGCACCTCTCGGCGTGGTCGCCGGCGCGTATTCTCTCGTTGCGACCTGCAAGGCAGCGTATTTGTCCGGCGGAAATTCCGCCACTCGGCGAATGCTCATGTCGATATGCAGGGCCATGAGTTCCTGAGCCGCGGAACGCTCGCCGCTTTCGGTATGGAACATCTCGTGAAAGTAGTGCAGCCGCTTCGTATCGGTACCCAGCAGCCAGGTTCGGACTGAAAGTTTGTCTCCGAGGTGGACCTCTCGCTCATAGAGCGTATGTGTTTCGGCGGTAAAACAGGAGTTGCCCGATGCTTCGCGGTACGCGTCGCCGATATCCAGGGCTCTGTAGAGCGCGTCAGTGGCCAGGTCGAACACCACGACGTAGTAGGCGAGGTTCATGTGTCCGTTGGAATCGATCCATTCGGGCCGAACAATATCCTGATATTCGATGGCCGGTTTGCTCATGATACGACGCACCATGTTGGGGCTGCCGGCGTTGGTCAAATGCTCAAGCCCAACACGAAGCCGACACGGCAGTCGTCACAGGCCGACGCATCAAGTAGGTCCCCTGAAAATCATGGAATCTTACGCTGCTTCGGCCAACTGGCGGGGTCGATAGATCGCGGTGTGGGTCGCCGCGACCACCGGTATTGTTTCGTTGATCGGATCGGTTTCACGAAGGTCCTCTAGGTCCTGGGTGTGATTGGCCTCGGTGATCAACATCGGACTTATACCGAACCACTCTCCGACCTTGAGCGAGTGTTCATCAGCCTGGGTGCGGTCCGCGCGGGGGGACACCGACTTGAAGTCACTTAGACCAACCGGAGGCGGGTTCGTGCCCATTGCTGCCCGGCCGGTCGTGCAGAGGACGCCTTGACTGTAAACGGTCAACGTCAGGCCGTCGGCGTCCTCGACGGCGGTGACTTCGGCTATGTCGTTTTCATACACCGGCTTGATGAATTTAGCCTCGCCGGTGCCGCGTTCGAGCCAGGCCCTACCCCAGCGCTGTAGCGGTTGATGGGTCATGTATCCGTAGATGTTGACCCCGCCAACGAAGCCACCGTTGAAGCCCAGGCGCTGGGCGGTGGCCCCATCGTGGATTTTGTTCTCCGATGCCTTCGAAGTATTGAAGGCCGAAACCCGGTAAGGCGGGAGGATCATTTTTCCAACTCAAGCAGGCCGGTCAATTCAGCGCCCAGAGCCCGACCTCGTAGCCCGGAACAAAGTTACGGTTGTTCATATCCGGATTCCGGTTGATGTAGGTTCGCCCAAACATCGGGTGGCGCATGCTCCGAGTTTCGTGCTCGATGCGGAACAGCGGCTTGTTGGTGTCCACGTCAACGATATCGAGGAACCGGTACTGGTGCTGATCGCTTTCCTCGCTGATCAGGCCACGTTCCAGCAATTTCTTGTGCGGGCCGGAGAAGTCTACCAGCGTGATCTGGATGTGATGGTTGTCGTATGGCGGGATCGGTGCAGTGGTTTCGCGATAGATCACCCGGCTCTCGGCCGAGGTACGCGCCCATGCGTACGGGCCGCGCTCGTCGCTCGATACACCGGCGAGGGCGCCGACAATCTCCACATAAAATTTGGCAATGGCGGAGAGGTCGGTGCCAGCGGGAATGTCGAATTCGACATATGGCATGCCCACGCGCATCGCGGCGAAACGAGACGGATCGGGCGCGTGGACGCGAATACGGTTGCCCCAGGGGCAAACCGTCTCGACCGCGTCGCCGGCCTCACGGAAGCTGAATTTGGTGCCTTCGAGGTATTTCTTCGCACCGTCCAACCGCTTCAGCAGCGCGTGCAAGTCCGGCACCACCAGACCCGTTGTCCCGCGCACGACCTCGGGTCCGCCGGTCGGCAGATGGAACTGGCCGCGCCCGACATTCACCCACATGTTGTCGAGACCGGCCATCAGATACGGGTCACGGGTGAGGCCAAGACCCATCAGGTAGAACGCAATCGCCTTGCTCTGATCCGGCACGCGGACATTGACGTGGCCGAGTTCAACGATATTGCCAAGATCTTCGACAGTCCGGTCAAAGGTCGGCGTCATGACGGCGGTGTCCATCCCGTTGGTCTCCCTATAGGGCTGCGCTGATTGCTCGCCGGGTATTCTAGTCCCGCCTTCCGGGCTGGTCCATCCCGACGCGATTTGCCTGTATCGGGTGGCGGGGCACGGCCGCCACACAGGCCTGGAGTCAAGGACGTGGAGCAGATTACGCCAAAGTGCCCTCGAAGCGGCGCCAAGCGCTCATTTGCACGGCCGAGGTCAGGCAGTGGACGACAACCGGTTTGGTCTTCACCGCAAAGGCGCGGGCGATGCCGCCGGCAATCTCAAACTCTTCCCGGATCGTGATGCCCTCGGCGCCGAACGACCTGCCCCAGGCAGCGAAGTCAGGGTTGGTCAGGCGCGTGGCCTCCATGAATTTGCGATCAGGATAGCGCACGTAGGAATGCATGCCGATCGTCCCGTACATGGAGTTGTCGGAGATAATGACGATCGGATTTCCGCCGTATTGGCAGGCCGTGGCGATCTCGTTGCCCATCATCAAGGCACCCCCATCCCCCATGAACGCGACAACCTGTTTGCCTGGCCGGCGCAGGCAGCCCGCGACCGCCATCGGCATCCCGGAGCCCATAGCGCCGACGACGGACGACAAAAATTCCTGACCCGGACGGAAGCCTATATACCGGTGTATATATGACCCGAAATTGCCGGCGTCGGACGTTATTACCGCGTCATCCGCGAGATGCTTGTCGATCTCGCAGACCACGGCGCCGAAGTTGATCCCGTCCGTGGTTGGCTCCCAGGTCTTTTCCAGTAGCGACAGATGGATCTTGTGCAACCCATCGACCCAGCCTCGGCGCTTGGCAGCATCGGAGGGGATTTTCAGGGCCAGCAGGGCTTTAACGACTTCGTATGGGTCACAGGGCATGCCGAGGTCTGGGCGCCACACCCGGCCGACCTCGTTCGGATCGGGCCAGATATGTACCAGCGGAAGCTGCGGCTGCGGGGCGCTCGGGAAACTGTAAGACTGGGAGACCGTGTCGGTCAGTCGCTCACCAAGGGCAACAATCAGGTCAGCCTTCTTCATCTCGCCGATGAGTGCCGGGGGGACGCGGATGCCCATGTAGCCGCCGTAATTGGGGTGCCGAGCGTCAAAAAGTTGCGGCCGGCGATGCGTGGGGTTGATCGGCAGGACCCATTCCTCGGAAAGACGCTGGAGGTCTGCGTAGGCGCGTTTGTCATGCATGGTGTCGGCCAGCAGCGCGCCGCCTGCCAGAATCAGAGGCCGTTCCGCTTTAGCCAGCATATCGGCAAGGCGGTGTAGGTCCTCGGTGCGCGGGCCAGCGATGACCCGGGGGCGCGGCAGATTCAATGGAGCATCGGTCGTTTCGTCGAAGATATCCTCCGGCAGGATCACGGCCACGGGACCGGGCGTGCCGCATTCGGCGATGTGAAATGCCCTGGCAATGGCCTCCGAGGCTTGTTCCGGTTCATTGACCTCGATGACGGTTTTAGTGACGTCCGAGAGTAATCTGGAGTAATTTTGTTCTTGCAATGCCAGTCGGCCGAAATCAGCGCGCTCGACCTGACCCACCAGCATGACCATCGGGGTGGCATCGTGATAGGCGGAATGGAGTGAGACCATTGCGTTGGACAGACCTGGGCCGCGGGAGACGATGCAGACCCCGGCGCGGTTGCGCAGCCGCCCGTCGGCCACCGCCATGAACCCCGCCCCGCCTTCATGCCGGCACACGATCATCTGGATCGAGTTCCGTTCGGCGAGCACGCTCGTCAAGCCGACATAGCTTTCACCGGGGACACAGAAGATCTGGTCGACGTCGTGGGCTTCGAGGCTGTCCGCCAGCAGGCGGGCGACGGTGGTGGTCATCCTGGGTGCGTCTCCGTAGCCGGGGCGCTGTTTCGGCCGGCAATCTGATTGCTGACACGGTCCCACGGTTAGTGTCTTATACGTCTTCCATTTTCTGGCGGACAAGCCCAGCGCTTGGGCGTGGAGACCTGGTTGATGATGTCTGATTACCGCCCGATGGGGTCGCTCGGCGCTCCTTCGCAGTCCTCAGCCAAGGTGCAATAGGATGCTGGGATTCTCTGGCCATCTGGATACGTTCACCCGGGACCGGCTTCCGCCCCTGGAACAATGGCCAGAATTGCGGCTCACCGGATTTGAGTATCCTGAGCACTTGAACGCCGCGGTTGAACTGACCGACGCAATGGTTCGCAAGGGATTCGGCGACCACACTGCATTGATCGGCAATGGCCGCCACCGCACCTACAAGGAGTTGACCGACTGGACCAACCGCATCGCACGTGCCTTAGTCGAGGAGTATGGAGTCAAGCCCGGCAACCGGGTTCTGATACGGTCCGCAAACAATCCGGCTATGGTCGCATGCTGGCTGGCAGCGACAAAGGCGGGGGCGGCCGTGGTGAACACCATGCCGATGCTGCGCTCCGGTGAACTGGCGAAGATCGTCGATAAAGCCGAAATCTCTCTGGCGCTTTGCGACACGCGGTTGATGGATGAGTTGGTCGGTTGCGCCAAGGACAGCGAGTTCCTGAAGACGGTCGTCGGATTTGACGGGACAGCCAACCATGATGCCGAACTCGATCGAGTGGCACTAAGCAAACCGGTCAGATTTGAGGCGGTGTCTACCGGACGGGACGACGTGGCGCTGCTTGGCTTTACTTCGGGAACGACCGGCGAGCCAAAGGCTACGATGCATTTCCATCGTGATCTGCTGATCATCGCGGACGCATATGCGAAGGACGTGCTTGGAGTGACCCCGGAAGATGTCTTCGTGGGATCGCCCCCGCTCGCATTCACGTTCGGGCTCGGTGGCCTGGCGATTTTCCCGCTACGCTTCGGTGCCGCTGCGACATTGCTGGAATATGCCTCACCACCGAACATGATCGAGATTATCCAGACGTATCGCGCGACCATCAGTTTTACCGCGCCGACGGCTTATCGGGCGATGCTGCAGGCGATGGACGAGGGCGCTGATTTGTCATCGCTGCGCATCGCTGTGTCCGCGGGCGAGACGTTGCCCGGTCCGATTTTCGAAGATTGGATCCGGAAGACCGGGAAGCCAATCCTCGACGGGATCGGTTCAACTGAGATGCTACACATCTTCATTACGAACCGTGTTGATGATATGGCCCCAAGCACGACGGGGCGCCCGGTGAGAGGGTATCAAGCGCGCATCGTCGATGACGACATGAATGAAGTCCCCCGCGGCACGGTCGGCCATCTCGCGGTGCGGGGTCCGACGGGGTGCCGATACCTGGCGGACAGCCGACAATCAATCTACGTGCACGACGGGTGGAATTTGACCGGGGACTCGTTTGTGCAGGACGCGGCGGGGGCTTTTCACTTCACCGCCCGGTCCGATGACATGATCGTTTCGGCTGGCTACAATATCGCCGGGCCGGAGGTGGAAGCCGCTCTGCTGTCTGCTGTCGAGGTCAAGGAATGTGCGGTAGTCGGTGTTGCAGATGACGAGCGAGGGCAAATCGTGCAGGCTCATATTGTCTTGGCGGACGACGTGGCGGCAGACGATGCTACGCGGTTGCGGCTGCAGAACCACGTCAAGGCGACAATTGCGCCCTACAAGTATCCGCGCTCCGTGGTATTTGTGCAGACACTGCCGAAGACACAGACCGGAAAGATCCAGCGGTTCCGGTTAAGATCGTTCGCCCGGCAGCGCGCCCTTGCGTCTCGTGGCCAAGGAAACTGGACGAATGAGGGAAATCAGGATCAAGATACACCATGAGCATCGTTTTGTATGACCTTGCCGGAGCAGACCCGGACATTCGATTCAGCCCATATTGCTGGCGGACGCGCTTCGCCCTCGCCCACAAAGGCCTGCCGGTGGAGACCGTGCCGTGGCGCTTCACCGACCGCGACAAGATCGCGTTCTCCGGTCAGGCGAAGGTGCCGGTGATCCAGGACGGCGGAAAGGTGGTGCCCGACAGTTGGGCGATCGCCGAATATTTGGAGGAGCAGGTGCCCGCCCCAACACTGTTCGGTGGCGGGACCGGGCGCGCCCATGCCGCATTTATCAACAGCTGGGCCGACGCAGCGCTGGTCGGCGGGATCGTGCGGTTCATCGTGCGGGACCTGCTGGATATCATCGACCCAAAGGATGTCGAGTATTTCCGCTCAAGCCGCGAGGCTCGTTTCGGTTGCAGTCTTGAAGCGGTCCAGGCAGGCCGCGAGGACCGTTTGGCGGCGTTTCGGGATTTGCTGCTGCCGATTCGGCTAGTATTGCGGCGGCAGGATTGGCTTGGCGGGGCGGCGCCGAGCTACGCGGATCATATCGTTGCAGGAACGCTGATGTGGCCACGCTGCGCGAGCCGGTATCCCTTACTTGAGGATAATGACCCTGTCGCCCAGTGGCTCGACCGGGTGCTGGATCTGTATGGCGGTCTTGGGCGCGATGCGAAGCGTGCTTGAAGATTAGCACGGGCCGGTCTGTTTCGGCCGGGAGTTGGACCGCCTCGGTAAGCACCCGCTTGGTTCGGCGGCGGCACCTACCGCAACCTGACTGTCGGCACCGATGATCGGGAATGTGTAAAACTCGTCTCGGGGTGGATTTGCCATGTGGTGCCGCGAAGCACATCGGTCGTTGTCCAAGAACCCCTTTGATGAGCGAGGTCGGCCGGCCCCTGATAGGTGTGTGACCAACTTCCGGCCCTCAGCATCATATCATCCCCGATCGCCACGACATGTTCGAGCTTGGAAGGGTGCGAACTGGACCGCTCGTAGAACTGTGCGTAGGCTTCCCCGATAGCTGCTCGCCCGGAAAGCAGCCCGTCGGACAGGATCATGGTTGCGTCCTCGGCGTACAGTGCGGATGCTGCCTGAGCGTCACATTTAGCGTTCGCCTTGTTGATGGATGTGAGAATACCGGCCGCTGCGTGAATTGCCGCCTCGTCCGAACGCTGTTCGGCATCGGACTGGGGGTTCGCGGCCTTTGGCTTGGCAGCGAACTGTAGCGCGACACGACTGATGTCCGGTCCCCGCGCGCGATCATGATAACCTGGCTGCCTGTCCGCGACAAGCAAAGATGTCGGAGGTTGCCGTTTTGCGGTGGACATTTGCCCGCAAAGAAGCCCGTGGTTTTGTGGATAACGCAAGCGCGTTACACACAACTCCACCGGCCCATCAACAAGAGACAAGACCGACATCTTTATTACTTTAGAAGGCAAGCGTCTTCACGGGCAGAGCCGCCTCTGCGCGTCGGCGGAGGCAGCTATTGGATAAGTTTACGGCGCCTCGCTGTCGCTGGCGCCCCTCGATTTGCGCGGCACGCGGGCGGCAGCGACCCGGCGTCGATAGCTTTCGACGTTCATTTCGAAGCTCGTCGCGTGGTGGACAAGCCGATCCACAGCGGCGAGCGTCATGGCGGCGTCCGGAAAAACGCTCGTCCATTCGCCAAATGGATAATTGGCAGTAACTATCAGGCTGCGCCTTTCGTAACGAGCAGCAATCAATTCGAACAAGACCGAGGTCTCAGCTTGATCTTTCGCACGTAGCAGAGATCCTCAAGAATGAGCTCTTGATATTTGTCGAGCTTATCGATGGCGCTCTCCAGCGACAGAGCCTCCGGGCATTGACCCTGTACCGTGGCCGCCCAGCCGAAGGACGCCATGGGCAGACCTCTGGCCAACGAAGCATTCCAGCCGGTCGTCATAGATCCGCACCCGCATCCGAAAGCCCATCAGGCGCGAATGCACGGTGTAGAATACCTTCCGCAGGACGAAGCCGCTGCTGGAGCTCACGAAAACCATGGCCTCGCCTAATCAGTGGTTCGTCGAGATGGTAGCGGGCGCAACGCCGGCGCATTCCAGTTGCACTATTTTGGCGCGGCGAGCGTTGCGGCGGCCGATCAGTTTAGCGATCCAACTGCGATAGGCATCAAGGCTCTCGAAGTCGACGCTGCCACTCAGCAACAGAGCCTGTGTCACACAGCGTTTGAGATGCCCGTGCTGGCTTTCGACGGTGGCGTTCTCATGCGCCACCCCGGCGTTGTTGCGGGTTGGTGTCATGTCGTAATGGGCACACCACGCCTCGTAGCGACGTGTCTGGTCGACGCGAGCATCGTCATCGAGATTGCGGAACGCGGCGGAGAGGCTGTCGGAACGATGTTCGACGGGCACCCCGCCGAGCGACCAAAATGCGTTCTGTAGGCCAACGGCCAGGGCGGAGAAACTCTCGCCGCCGAGTACCGGCTCGGCATGCTCCAAGCCGAATAGGCCAGCATGAAGTGATACAGCCGATGGATCGGGATGACTGCTTTGCATCTCCTCGAGCACCCCAATCGGTCGCAAGCCGGGATTTCCCAAGTGTTGGTCTGCTGCCCTGGCACATGGTCCTGACGGAAAATCACCTCCCGATCGGCACCGTGTTCGGCGCGCCAGGCACGAACCCGCCGCTCCCACTCGAAAGGATCGGAGCCGCATTTTTGGATAAATTCGAAGCTATGACGGGTCTGCATCGCAAGCATGCAATGCGTCTGCTTCGTTGCCGGGTGCGCACTGAGCATTCCGGCCCTCGCGTCTGAGACGTAGGGAGGCGTCGGACCGGGTATGCGGCAAGCGTTGCGACCGTTAATATTTGTTCTCGTTGAGTCAATGGAGTGGCACAGTCATCTCAAACTCGTAACGGAGGTGAGGTGCGCTCTGCAGGCAATGAGCGCGGCGACCATCGACCGAGCGTTGTGTAAGGTTAAGCAGCAGGCGACAGGAGGAGCGCGTCGACGATCGGCGTCCTCGACCGGGGTCCGGGCAGCGTGCCGATCCGCACATTCGATGGCTGGGATAATCCGGGAGCTAGAAGAGCTGGGCTTCATCTACTCCCGCGTCACCAATCCGACGCACGACGCACTGGAGGCACGAATTGCCGCCCTGGAAGGCGGTTCGGCGGCGCTTGCGGTGGCGTCGGGACAAGCCGCGTCGGCTTACTCAGTGCTCAACCTTGCCGGTGCCGGCGACAACATCGTCAGTTCCACAGATCTCTGTGGCGGCACTTAGGCGCTGCTTGCGGCGACACTGAAACATGTGGGCGTCGAGGTCCGGTTCGTCGATCCCGCCGACCCGGAGAATTTCCGGCGTGCGACAGATGCCCGTACCCGCGCCTACTATGCCGAATCGCTGCCCAATCCCAAACTGCAGGTGTTCCCGATCGGCGAGGTTGCAGCAATCGGGCGCGAACGCCAAGCCGGTTGGTCCGATTGCCTATGTGCTGCGTGCGCGTTGCGTGCTTCTGCGTGACATCGGCGCCAGGACAACGCCGTTTAGCGCGTTCCAGTTTCTGCAGGGATTGGAGACGCTGCCGCTGCGTATTCGCCAGCACAACAGCAACGCGCGGGCAGTGGCGGAATTTCTCCAGGCGCGACCGGACGTGGTGCGGGTGATTTTTCCGGGATTCCAAAGCGGAGAAGCCGGGCGGCGTGCCGTGCCTATCTGAAAGGCGGCAATGGCGCGCTGATCGGGTTCGAACTGGCCGGCGGCGCGGAGGCCGGCCGGAGCTTCGTCAATGCCCTGAAGCTGTTCTACCACGTCGCAAATATCGGCGATGCCCGGTCACTGGCTATCCATCCCGCGACCACGACGCACTCGCAGCTTTCTGCCGAAGAGCAGCTTGCGACCGGCGTCACACCCGGCTACGTGCGGCTGTCTATCAGCATCGAGCATCCAGACGACATCATTGCCGACTTGGCTTCCGCGCTCGACTCCGCAGCAATCGGCGGCGAACCGGTGCGCACCGCAGCCTGAGCCATCGCGGCACCGAGACGGCAGGCCGAGGCACGAAGGGCATTAAACCGCGCGGAGCAGCACCGAGGACAAGTCGCGCCTCACGGTGCGGCCTTAGCGGGGGCCGCGTCCAGCAGGCGAGCTGACGCGAGTTCACAACAATACACTTCATATTCACGCATTATGGCTTTATCAACTTGATCTAATAGTCTAATATGCGAATACCGGATCGGGCGAGCAATCGCGAGGGCCCACTCGGGGGGATTCGTCCGAATCTCAGGTAACTCGGCGATTGGTCCCGGTCAGCTACGTCGCGATCCGTCGTTTGGTAGCTGTAAGCGTTGCAACCATGGAGGAACACATGCCCGACACACGTTTCGCTGTACCTAGCTCGGCCGCCAGAATCGATATGCCCACACTTGGCCAGGAGGACGCCAGTGTCCGCGACCTGGTAGGGCGTCATCATGGCGAGAACTGGATTTGTACCCTTGCGGTCAACCCGGATACGGCAAGCCGTTTCGCGCAATATTTCGAACACCTGTTCCGGCAGGGTGGAGCGCGTTTGCCGCTGCGTGAACGTGAGTTGATCGCGGTGGTCGTGTCAGCACAAAACGGCTGCGGTCTGTGCGAAGTACATCACACCAACGCACTTGGCGACGCGTTGGGCGATCGGACGAGGGCGCGGCGGATCGCGCTCGATCATCACCTCGCACCCTTGACCGACAGAGAGCGCGCCTTGGCAGATTTCGCCGTGAAGGTCACGTCGAAACCCGAAGGACGTCAGCACGGCGGACATCGAACGGCTGCGCGCGGTCGGGTTGTCCGACCCAGACATCGTTGAAGCGCTTGAGACAAGCGCTTGGTTCAACCATACCAACCGAATCTTCATTTCACTCGGCGTTATCCCTGACGAGAAGTATTTCGGGAAATAAAGGCGTGGGGCGAAGTAAGTGCTGCAAGTTGCCGGCACGATCGCCTCCCTTCGTCATGGTAAGCGAAGGCCTACTATCCACGAATTTGCCTGGATCGATACGGTAAGGCATGGATGGGCGGCCTTGGCCGACCATGACCTTGTGCCGGGGACGAGTCCCTGCCAACGATGCACTTGTTTTGCTCCAGACCCTAAAGGCATCTCGACGGCAGGCGATCGGCGGTTGACGTTCCCGGAACCAGTTCCTTCCGCTCTGGCGTGCCGGCTCAGCCGCGCGATCGCATCCCCTACCCATCCGGGTTCGAACGGTTGGTGGACCAAGCCACGCCGGAACGATGCCACCCAATATTATTCTTATAACAGCACGAACAGACCTTACCGTAGCGCGTCGGCCTGTCCCACCCGCGCCGCCGGTCCTCAGTCGCTGGCGAACCAGCCCCGACCTCAAACCCCGGAGGCTTAACATGGCTGACTTCGAAACGAACCGCCTGCAGAGCGTCACGCCGGAGCAGTTGAGGCGGGAAGTGCTCGATCCGGATGAAATCTCGGTGGTGGACGTGCGGGAGGGCGACCATTACGCCTCAGGCCATATATCGGTGACGGTAGAACTGCCATTCAGCGAGATCGAGCTGCGAGCTGCCCCGCTGCTGCCGCGCGGCAGCGTGCGCATCGTCGTAACCGACGATGACGGTGCGAGTTTGGCACTTGCGGCAGCCACCCGGTTGCAGGCGCTCGGATATCGGAACGTGCGGGTGCTGGCTGGCGGTCTCCAGGCGTGGAAGGCCGAAGGGACGAGTTGATCACCGGGCTCAACTCCCCGAGCAAGGCGCTGGGCGAATTCGTCGAACGGCGCTACCGCACGCCGAAGATCATGGCAGCGGAACTCCGGAACCTGATCGCCTCCGGAGGGGATGTCGTGGTGCTCGACACCCGTCCGCTGGAGGAGTTCAACCACCACTACTGTCCGGTTCGGTGAATGACATTTCCGTGGAATCCATTGATGCATAAAGCTTTCCGACAGTTCGTTGCTGGGGCGGATTTGAATGTCCGGTGGCTCTTCCCGACGATCTCGCGGGGAGGGCTTGGTCATGAACACCGGCAGGACGCTTTTCGCGCAGCTCATGGATTTTCTGCCTTGGAGCAGCTTCGACCGGATTGTCGCGCGCTACGGCGGCAACCGCGCCGTGCGCAAGCTGTCCTGCGCCGCGCAATATCAGATCATGGCGTTCGCCCAACTGACCTATCGCGAGAGTTGCGCGACATCGAGGCCTGCCTGTCGGCGCAAGCGTCAAAGCTCTACCACATGGGGCTTCGCGAACCGGTCCGTCGCTCCACCCTCGCGGATGCCAACGAGTCGCGCGATTGGCGCATCTATGCCGAGTTCGCCCAACGACTTATCGCTCAGGCCAGATGTCTCTACGCCAGCGAAAGCCTGGGAGCAGAGCTGACCAACAGCGTCTACGCGCTGGATTCCACCACCATCGATTTGTGCATGTCGGTGTTCCCCTGGGCTCATTTCCGCTCCACCAAATCCGCGGTGAAGATGCATACGCTGCTCGATCTGCGTGGCAACATTCCCAGCTTTATCCATATCTCGAACGGCAAGCTGCACGATGTTCATGCGCTCGACATGCTGATCCCCGAACCCGGCGCGGTCTATGTGATGGATCGCGGATACATCGACTTCGCCCGCCTGCACACGCTGCATCAGGCGGGCGCCTTCTTCGTGACGCGCGCCAAGTCCAATCTGCATGCGCATCGGATCTATTCCGCGCCCACCGACCGAGCGAGCGGCGTGATCGCCGATCAAACCATCGCATTGGACGGCCCTCGTACCCGTCAGGACTATCCGGTGCATCTGCGGCGCATCCGCTTCCGCGACGCCGAAACGGCTAAGACACTGGTCTTCCTGACCAATCAGACCGCGTTGCCAGCATTGACCATCTGCGATCTGTACAAAAGCCGCTGGCAGGTGGAACTCTTTTTCAAGTGGATAAAACAGCATCTGCGGATCAAGCGGTTCTACGGCACTTCGGAAAACGCCGTGAAGACGCAAATCTGGATCGCCGTTTCGGTCTATGTGCTGGTGGCGATCGTGCGCAAACGGCTCAACCTGGAGGCGCCGCTCTACACATTGCTGCAGGTCTTTTCGGTGACGGTATTCGAAAAAATAGAGGTCCAGACTGCGTTCTCTCGTGAGGCCGACAGATCCGAAAACTTGCAAGACGAGAAACAACTGAATTTATTCGGATTTTGACCGGACAGTAGTGTTCAACCACATAAGTTTTCCGGGGGGTATCGCGGCCCCGGGCGCAGAACTGTTGTATCGTTTCTTCGACGCGGTGCCGTCACCGGCCACACGGGTTGTCGTCAACTGCGCGGGGCGTACCCGAGCTATTATAGGCGCGCAGGCGCTGCTGAACGCCGATGCCCCCAACCCGGTCGCGTCGCTGGAGAACGGAACCGCCGCGTGGCTGTCGGCGGGACTGGAGCCAGCCCGTGGCGCGACAACGCATGCGAACCCACCCTCCGCGCAGGGCCTGACCAAGGCTCGGGAGGCCTCCGCTCGTGTGGCCGCCCGGTTTGGCGTTCGGACGATAGACCGTGCCCTGCTCGACACCTTCGAAGCCGAACGTGGCGAGCGCACGCTGTATCTTTTCGATATCCGCACGGCGGAGGAATTTGAGGCCGGCCATTTTCCCGGGGCGATCTCTGTACCCGGCGGCCAGCTTGTGCAAGCGACAGATCGCTATGTCGGCGTGCGGGAGGCACGTATCGTGTTGCTCGACGATCCCGACCTTGTCCGTGCCACGATCACTGCGTCCTGGCTCCTCCAACTCGGACTGGACGATGTCTTTGTCTATCCCGCCTCCGAAACGGATCGTTCGGAATTTGGGCCCGTGGAGAAGCGGGTCCTTGGCGATCTCTACGATGACGAACTTCTCCAACCAACCGACCTGGCAGCGCTGATCGCCTCCCGCGCGACATTGCTCGATTTGGAGGCTGCGCCGCCCTACTTCCGAGAGCGTCGCTACATTCCCGGATCGATCGTCGCGCGCCGGTCAACGCTGCTCGGCCGGTTGGACCGCGTTCCCGGGACCGGTCCGATCGTGCTGACCTCGTCAGATGGTGCGCTGGCGCGGCTGGCGGCGACGGAGCTTGTCTGGCGCACCAGACGGCGGGTGCTGGCTCTGGCGGGCGGGACGGCCGGTTGGATTGCGGCCGGCCTGGGCGAGCCCGGACGGGGACTGGATCAGCCGGCCCTGGATCCGTCCGAGGCATTGCCTTGGCCGCCAACACTGGACGAACGCCGCAGGGCCTTGGCGGCTTACGTGCATTGGGGCGACGGGATCGTCGAGCAACTCGACCGTGACGGTCTCGTTCGCTTCCGCCTGGCGCCCGCGACAGGCGAGGACGCCATCCCCTGGGATAGACGATGACGAGATCAGGATGGTTTTTCGTGCCGCTTATCGCCGTTTGCATGCTGAGTCGCAAGGCTCGCATCAGCGGGAGATGACCTTGTGATCGGAGTCGCGCAGTCTCCGTCCAGCCTGCGTCCCTATATCGGGGCTGAAATTATTAAGGGTTACATTCTGGGCTTTGCGCAGCGGCCGATCACAAGCTTCGATCGTGATTGAAAACTTGCCTGCCCGCTTTGCAGGGTTGTCCCGACCCTGGATGACGGTCTGGTTCGGCGTGAGACCGACGACGAAGGCGGCAATGGGCTTGCGGTAACCCTCCGTCTTCGGCCTGATCTTGCCTGGGGCGACGGCTCGCCGGTTACCCCCCGTGATGTGGTGTTCACCTGGAAGCGCGCCACCGATCCGAACAGCGCGTTCTCCGACCCCGCGCGCCTGGCGGAATGTTGTCCAGGGCCGCGTACGACAACAACCAAATGGGGACCGCTGCTACCGGAGCTCGTCAGGACGGCCCCCCGAGCACCAGCGGGAACGATCGCCCACGATCGGCCTTTACGGAAACACCGACAAATCCCGGCCTCTATGACGGCCCGTGGTTCGTCACCAAATACAGTCCGGCGAACGGGTTTGTACTTGAGCCCAACCGCACTGGCGTGCACCCAGGCCCGCGATAAGGCGGATCGTCATCCGCTTGATCGAGAACACCGCGGCTCTCCAAGCAAATCTTTTGCCCGGTGATATCGAGATGGCGGCCGAAAACGTCGGCATGACGGTCGACCAAGTGCTCGCACTGCGCCGTCAATGGCCTGAGCCGCTTCACCTATTGTGCCGTCCCAGCCCTGGCTATGAACACATCAACCTCAATCTGGCGAATCCGATCCTTGCCGTGTCAGGGTCCGTCGTGCCCTGTTGCTCGCGATCGATCGAAACGCCATTAATACAAAGCTGTCTGAGGGTTTGCAGCCCGTCGCCGCGCATGGGTCAATCACCCGGCTGACGTGCCGAACAACGATACCTTTCCGCACTGCGCTTCAAATATAATGGCAGAACAAGGTAATAGAGGCCCCACAGCGATTTAGGCACCCCACGTTCAGGTGATTAGAGCGCCGCTTACGTGCGTGGCAGTTCTTGGAACACTGGCGGCGGCAGGTCAGACCGGCAGCCCGGCAATTGGTCAGCGCCACTGCCACACCCTCGTCATCGGGTCACCGAGCGGCGCACGTCGGCGGTTGAGCGCTCACGCACACCAAGGATGTTAATCGATGCCCTGCGCCTCAAGCCCGGCGACGGTGGGGGCGCTGATCATGTGCGTCAGAACCCCGCCACACTTGTCACTCCCGCCCTTCGAGCTCCAGTCCCATTCTATCTCACGACTCAAGCGGCCCCCCGCCGCCAAGTCTGAAAGCGCAATTTTTGAATTTGAAAGCAAGACCCAGAGTGCGGACACGGCGGGAAGATCCGATCTTCATGCGAGACCAAAGGACCAAAACCATGATCTCATCCGATACTTTCCAGCGCCCGAATTTCCACTTCAACCAGGCCTCAGCGCGTCTTCGCTGCTGCCAGCACGCCCCGATCGTCCTACGGCCGTCACGCCAAAAGGCCATCCTCCACAACCTGATCGATCAGATGATCAATACCGGCCTGATTGCTCTCATCGCCTGCTCGATCGTCGCAGCGCTCGCCATAGGCGCTTCGATGCCGGTCGGCGAAACGCAGGCAGCGATGCCAACGTCGGAATGGCGGTCGCTTCTCAACCAGCACATCGTTCCCGCCTCACCCTATGAGCCGCGCATGCAGCGCCTGGTCGGCACCGTCAATGCGCCGGTTGGTCAAGGCTGGGGCTAGCTCATCAGTTTAGTTTCTCGCAACGATCAATACGAAGGAGTCTCCATGATGACGTTCGTTTTTGCAGCCGCGGTGCTCTTCGGTGCGCTGTGCGTCGCCGCAGCCCTCGACGGTGGCATGCGTCAGGGCCGCCTCCCTCCACAGTCGCGAGGCGCGCCGCCTCTGCCCTGTCCGCTTGAAACTGCGGGACGTTGAGCGGGTCCCGGCGTCGCGACTATGGCGATCGGCTCGCTGTTTCTGTTGCTGAACTTCTGCGAGTGGCACGTCGACATTTCGGAGCATCTGTTCCCGTCGGGACAGTTCAAGATCAGCGGGGCCGATGCGATAGCGCGCGATTATAGTGTCTCAGCGATGTCCTCGGGCTGTGGCTCCGAGTGAGGGAGGCGTCGAGTTCTATGGCGCAATCTTCCATTGACCGCCGGACGTGCGACACCAGTTGAAATTGTACTCCTGCGGCGCGGGATGCCCAGAGAACGAAATCGCGTATCTCAATGCATGACACGTCGTGCCGTTCGATTCGAACACCCGCGTTAATGTCACCTTGCCTGAATTACCCGAGATAGCGTCGCTCCAGGCGCGCGTTTCGCCGGCAGCGGCGTCCGGCGTTCTGTTCAGGGACACAGCCCCTTCCCATAACAACCGCCAGTCCTCGTCCGTTAGTAGTGCCGTATTGGGGTCGGACCCAAAAGGGTCGACCTGGGCCATGCAAGGCTCCGCTCCCAGCAATAGCAATCCAACCGCCGTCCCTGATCGCAACAATCGGAGTCGCTTTGTCATCTGGTCACCGCAAATGAATAAAAGATGTGCGGCCACCATTATATGAGGCGATACCTACTGGATGTCGAGTGTGTCGCTCGTGCGGTTGAGAACCTGGGAATACAACCTTGCACCAACCGATGCTCCTACAAGCCGGCTGCTATCTGCATCTCATGCCGCGGCGGCAAACAAGGTCGGTTCTCTGGATGCGGGACGCTTTGGCTAACGAGGCCCGCGAAGCTCCCCAAGCGATTCTATGGTGCATAGCGATTGAAGGTTGCTGGCCGCGCTAGGCTGTGGCCCGTGTAACCGCAGCCGAGAGCGTCCAAGCCATGAAAATCAGCGCCGTCCGCCTGCGCAAGCTGCGCGGAACCATGCCGACATCGGGTTCGTTCTGGGAAGAGCGCCTCGTCCGGCCGATCGATATCTACCCCGAGTACCGCGTCCGCCAGGACTACGAGGGCGGCCAGCAAGGCGAGCGCGGCTTCGCCATCGAGACGTATTTCGTGCAGATCGAGACCGACGAGGGCGTCATCGGCATCGCCGGCCCGCTACCGGACACCGTCGCCTTCTTCATCGGCCACCGGCTGCGACCGATGCTGCTCGGTCGCGACCCGATCGCGCACGAGATGCTGTGGGATCAGATGCATCGCCTGATGGTGCATGGCCGCCAGGGCGACGCGATGCTCGCGATCAGTGCAATCGACTGTGCGCTATGGGACCTCAAAGGTCGCTGGCTCGGCCAGCCCGTCCACAGACTGCTCGGAGGCCCGACGCGCCCCTCAATCCCTGCCTACGCCAGTATGCTCGGTTTCGCCACGCAGGATGCCGGCCACGTGCGCGAGCGGGCTCTGGCCTTCAAGGAACAGGGCTACGTCGCGCAAAAGTGGTTCTTCCGTCATGGCCCGATGAGCGGGCCGGAGGGCATGCGCAAGAATGTCGAACTCGTCCGCACGCTGCGCGAGACGCTCGGCGAGGATGACGACATCATGCTGGATTGCTGGCAGTCGATGGAGCCAGGCTACGTCATCGACCTCGCCTCCCGCATCGCGGAGTACCGGCCGCGCTGGCTGGAGGAATGCTGCATGCCCGACCGCATCGACAGCTATCGGCAGATCAAGGACAAGATCAGCATTCCGCTCTCCGGCGCTGAGCACGAATACACGCGCTGGGGCTTCAAGCGTTTCATCGACGCGCGCGCTCTCGATATCCTGCAGCCCGACATCTACTGGTGCGGAGGCCTGTCGGAGACACTGAAGATCGCGGCCTACGCGACGGTGCATGATCTCATCACCATCCCGCACGGGCACTCCACGCCGGCCGGTATCCATTTTTCGGTGACCCAGTCGCCGATCCACACACCTCATCAGGAATACCTGGTCAAATGGAACGAGATCCATCAGCATTTCCTCGCGCATCCGGTCAAGCCAGTGCGTGGGGAGATCCATGTGCCGAACATTCCGGGACTCGGGATGGATCTCGATCCGGCGAAGATCGAATTGGAGGAAGAAGAGTTCGCGGCGTGACGGCACCAAATCGAAATACAGTTTGGCTGAGCCGCTCTTGAACGCCGATCGACACGGATGCGGCTCGACCCGACCGAATTGCGGATAGCGGCCTTATCAGACGGCACAGCGCTGTAGCATGATCAAGCTGGGCAGAACGCGCTCTAAAGATTATGCGATCCGAGAAGGGGAAACTCGCGGATGGAAATTGATCTGACCGTTAACGGACAGCAAGTCACCGTGGACACCAACGCGACGACGCCTCTGCTGGACGTCCTGCGCAACAATCTGGACCTGAAGGGGTCCCGGTACGGCTGCGGGCTGGAACAGTGCGGCGCCTGCATGGTCTTGATCGACGGCAACCCGGAATACGCCTGCGCACGTGAAATCGGCGCGGTTTCCGGCAAGTCCGTCACCACGATTGAGGGCCTCGGCACGCCGGAACATCCGCATCCGTTGCAGCGCGCCTTCTTGGAGGAGCAGGCGGGCCAGTGCGGCTACTGCCTGTCGGGCATTATTATCAGCGCGAAGGCGCTGCTCGACCGCAACCCAAGGCCATCCCGATCCGACATCGTCGGCGCACTGGACAAGCACCTCTGTCGTTGCGGGACCCATATCAGAATCATCGCCGCCGTCCAGAAAGTCGCGCTGATGGGAGCACCGGCATGAGCGACACCCTGCCCCTCAGTATTCTGAACAACCGCCGTTTAGAGAAGTGGCTGCGGTTTCAGCCAGACCGCACCGTCAGGCTCGCCGTGGGGAAAGTCGAAATCGGCCAGGGCGTGCTAACCGCTCTCTCGCAGATCGCTGCCGAGGAACTGGACGTCGCGCTCGACCGCATCGACTTCCTGTCCGGTGATACCGCGGATGCCCCGGATGAGGGTTCAACCAGTTCCAGCCAATCGATCGAGGTGTCCGGCCGGTCGGTTCGCCTGGTCAGCGCCGAATTGCGAACCCGGGTGCTGGGGCGCCTGGCGCAACGACTGAATTGTGCGGCCGACGACCTGTCCATCGAGGACGGCGTATTCCTGCAGGACGGCAACCCGACCGGCCACGATTACTGGAGCTTTTCCGGCCCGGAGGATTTTGCCCACGATATCGTGGGTTCGGCGGCGCCGAAGCCTCGGCCTATACTGTTGTGGGGCGGCCGGCGCCGAGGCGTGACCTGATCGCGAAGGTGACCGGTGCCGCGTTCATCCACGATATCGCCCGGCCGGACATGCTGCATGCGCGCGTGCTGCGCCAACCGTCGCGCGGCGCCAGGCTGTCGGAATTGAACGAGGCGGCAATCCGCAAAGCCGCCGATGGCGAGATCCGGATTGTCCGCGTCGGCGACTTCGTGGCGTTCGTGGGATTTGATGAAACGGTCGTCCAGCGCGCCGCGGTCGCCGCTCCCGCACATGCAAGCTGGATGGGGGTGCGGGTCCTCACCCCCATCCAGCAGGAGGCCGCGTGGTTCCGCGATCAGCCGTCTGACGATCGGCATTTCGGCGACGCCGGCGCACCGCCGGATCGCGGTACCGTCGTCAGCGAGATCTACTCGCGGCCCTTCGTCGCTCATGCGGCCTTGGCGCCATCGTGTGGACTGGCGGAATATCGCGACGGGCACCTGTCCGTCTGGTCGCACACCCAGGGCGTTTACCCGCTGCGCAACAGTATTTCCGACATTCTCGGCGTGAAGCGCGACCAGATCACTGTTCGGCACGCCCACGGCGCGGGCTGCTATGGCCACAACGGCGCCGATGACGCGGCTCTGGATGCTGCGGTCGCGATGCAAGTCCCTGGTCATTGCATCCGTGTACAGTGGCGGCGTGAGGAGGAGTTTGGCTTCGAACCGGTCGGCACGGCGCACATGACGCGCCTCCGGGCGGTGCTTGACGAGGCGGGCCGCCCTGTGGACTGGACCGCTGAGGTTTGGGCAGGATCCCACGTTCAACGCCCGGTCTTCGGTGGCACGATGCCTCGCGCACGAGGCATTGCCAAACCCGCCGCCCCCCGCGAAGGCAAACGATCCGCCAGAGGCAAATGGCGGCGGCGGCACGCGCAATGCGTTCCCCATGTACGATTTTCCAGCCAAGAGAGTGATCCACCATCTCGCCCTTTCGACGCCGGTGCGAACCTCCTCCCTGCGGGGCCTGGGAGCATTGCCGAATGTCTTCGCCCTCGAATCGTTCATGGATGAGTTGGCCGAACGCGCCGGGATCGATCCGGTCGCCTATCGGCTGTCCTTGTTATCCGATCCCCGCGCTCGACAGGTGATCGAGAATGTCGCGGAACGCTGCGGCTGGGCGTCGCGCGGTCCGGTCGGTTCGGGGCGCGGCCTGGGGCTGGCCTGGAGCCGCTATAAGAACAAGGCAGCCTATGCCTGTGTGGCGGTGGAACTGGACGTGGACCTGGATATCACCCTCCGTCGCGTCTGGTGCGCGGCAGATGCGGGCCTGGTGATCAATCCCGACGGCGCGCGTAATCAGTTAGAGGGTGGTATCGTTCAGGCCGCCAGCATGACGCTGAAGGAACAAGTCACATTCGATGGCGATGGGATTACTTCGCTGGACTGGGACCACTATCCGATCATCAAATTCTCCGAGGTTCCTGACATCGACACCGTGCTCGTGCACAACCCCGATCAGCCGACATTGGGTATGGGCGAATGCACGTTCGGCCCCACCGCGGCGGCGATCGGCAATGCGATCGCGCATGCGCTGGGGATCCGAATTCGGGATATGCCGTTGACGCGCGAACGGATCGCTGCAGCGCTGGTGCGATAGATAGACGATATGCCCAACGTCCGTATCACTTTTCAACGCTAGTCTAATCGACAACCGGCCGCGTGAGGGCGCGCTGCCTCCGCTGCGGCACGTGATCCCAAGCGGCGACCAGAAGAGCGCGATGTATTGCCTGGGCGGCCACGGGCGCTCTGTTCGCTACACCGCGGATACGCCCGAGGCGGCCACGGGCGGACCGCTGAAGCCGAATATGGCATGTTTGAGCATTTTAAGCGCTATCCTTGGGTCCTACCGGTACACAGCTATGACACTTCGACGCAACTGCTTGCAGACTTATATGGCCGGGTGATCCTTCCCGGGGAAGGCCAAGGTTCGGGAACTTCGGAGGACGCCTGGGGGTGACCTTTATGCTTCCGATTGGCTATGAGAAAACGACTTCTGGAAATGAGCCCGGGTCCGCCGCTGAGCGAGCTAGCAGAAAGCTCATACCATTGCGTGAAAATAATGATAGTGTACTACCAAGGCTTAGTTGGTATCCTGCCGGCGATGGTGGCGGGATTAATGGCCGGATATTACGTTTACAACTTGATCGATGCTGATGGCGTGGTGCGCTACGTCGGGAAAGGAACTGCCCGCGGGGTCGATTCCCATCTTGGCGTGATCCTAGCGCTCGCTGCGGGTGCACCGGCGACGCGGGCGAGCAAGGTACACCGCCGTTTCGCCGCCGATATGCTGATCGGCCGTCAGTTTCGAGCTTCCGTGGTGGCCGACGGGCTGAGCCAGGCCGACGCCTATGCAATGGAGGCCCGTCTGATCGCCAAACATCGGCGCGAGGCTGAAGGCGGCACCCTGTGGAATGTGCTGGCAGGCGGTGAGGGATTCCAGGGGATCCTCCGCGATGATTGGATATTGGTTGCTCGCCAGGCCGCGGCGACCAAGGAACTTAGCGGGTCCGGACTGCGCGCGGGAGCAAAGGCCGCCGCCACCAAGGCATTGACCGGCTCAGGTCTTCGCGCGGGAGCCAAGGCAGCCGCCACCAATGAACTTAGCGGGTCCGGATTGAGCGCGGGAGCCAAGGCCGCAGCGACCAAGTTAAAATGGCTGCAACGGCCGCCGCCGGGGTGATTACGGATCGAGGCTGCGCGTACAGGCGGTTCACCAGCAGAATCTGCGGCGAGTTCGCGGACCCCCGGAAATTGCGCAACCACACGCTGCGGGTCGTCGACCGGCAGTTCGACAAATGCCAAGACGTGAGAGAAGGGAGGCGCCTGGCAGGGAGCGGCGGCTTCCTCCTCATCCAGCGGGTTACTGAGTGCCAAGCCCACCCGCGCCGACCGGAGTGACATTACGACGGTAGGCAGCACGATCTACACGGACCAAGCGCGCCACCCCGCAGCGGATCATGGCAGGCGTCCGCCTACGCGTACTGTTGGGGCGACGGTGTCACGAAAAGGGCATCACCGTCAATCAGACGGCCCTATCGCTAGCGCGCTGCCCGCAATTCGGCACGGCGCGCTGTGGTCCCCGCGGAGTTGATGGCCAGCGTGTCGTCATCAATCTCGCCGGTGAAAACCACGCCATAGACGTCCCTGCCCTTGTCGCGACTCTCCCAACCTTCCAGCACGTCGTGCAGCACGCGCGCGACCTCGCGATCCAGCGGATCGCCGTAACCCCCGCCGGCCGAATCACGCCCGCGCAGGCCCTGATCGCGGCGGAGCACCACCGTCGCAACGTTCGGCAACCGCTGCGTCTCGCCGTTGCCGCCGATCAGCCAGGTCGCGCCGGCCGTGCCTGCCAGCCCCCCGACCACCCCACGCGGCGGCGCGTGCTGACCGTCGCAGGAGATGATGGCGGTCACATCGTTGCCGGTCGGCGTGTATTCGATCTGTTGCGCCGGCGCACCGCGATGCCGGCCGGCGCCGCTGCTGTCCGGCACGATCTGCAGGGCGCGCACGCGGATCGGGTGCTTCAGTTCGTCCACCTCGACGGAGTTGCGATACATCAGCCCCGCAATCACCGGGATCGCATAGTTCACCCAGCCGTCGGCGACCGGCGAGGACGGCCCCCCGTTGGTAGACAACATCATACGGTTGACGAACGGCGCGTCTCCCCGGCGGTGGTCGTGCCCGGAGATCACCGCCATGCCGGCACCGAGGCCAGTGCCGCCCTCGGACAAGCCGTGCCCGTCGCCGAGCTGCGCAAACGCCGATTGCGTGATGTTGACCAACCGCTCGGAGACATTCGTTGTCGCCACCGAGCAGGAATGCGGGAAACGCGGCGCGGCAACCACGCTCTCCTCGGCATAGGTGAAGCGCAGCCGGCGGAACGAACCTTCGTTGCGCGGCAGGTCCTTTTCCAGCGCGTTAAAGATCGCACCCACCACCGCCGACGTGGCCGCACCCTCCGACGTGTTCAGGCCGACCGGCACGCAGGGCGGATTGTCGGACAGATCGACGTGAATCAGCGCCTCGTCGGGCTCGATGCGGAGCTTCACGGTCAGTTCCAGCCCGTCCGGCAGGATGCCGTCGAGCGGGTCGGAGCGGCCCTTGTTGACCAGCGTGGCCTTCGGCATGCGCCGGATATTGTCGATCATGCGTCGTTCCGAATAGTCGAGCCAGTCGCGCACGAATGCCTTTACTGTCGCGGTACCGTATTTGGCGCACAGTTCCTCCAGCCGCCGCTCCGCCACGCGCGCCGCCCCGAGGCCGGCGAGGTAGTCGCCGTACCACTGGTCCGGCACGCGGATGCGCGCGCGGCACATGCGCATGATGTCCTCGATGTTCTTCCGGTCGCGCTGGATGCGCACGCCCGGGAACACCAGAGCGCCTTCGTGGTAAACATCCCGGGCCAGGACGAAGTAGCTGCTCGGAATCGAATTACCGATATCGGCCATGTGGCATTTCGCCACGCTGGTGAACAAGTGCTCGCCTTCCCAGAACACCGGCACCATGAAGGTGTGATCGGCGGGATGCGTGTTGCCGCCGTATGGATCGTTGTCGAGATAGGCATCGCCGCGCCGGATGTCGCCCGCGTGGTAGCGGCGCATGTTGGCAGCCTGGATGTGGCAGCCGAAGATATGCACTGGCAGGCCCTCGGCCGGCGCCAGCAGCTCGTCGTTGCCGGTAACGATGCAGCAGGAGAAATCGCGCGCCGAGGAGATCACCGCCGACCGCGCCGCGCGCAGCAACGTGTTGGTCATCTCGCGAACGATGCCATCCATGCGATTGGCGATGACGGACAGCAGGACAGGATCGGTCTCGCTCATTGTGCTGCCTCCGCGATGCGCAGGATGTAGTTCTCCGCGGCAGTGAGTTCCGCGCTGCCTCCGGCGTAGACGACGATCGTCGTGGTCGGCTCCTCGATCACCGCCGGGCCTGCAATACGCGCTCCGGGTTGCAGCCGCTCCCCGCGGAACACCGGTGTTGCGGCGCGGCCGGTTTCCACGAAGTAGCAGTCCCGATATCTGTCCGGCGCTGGCGCGTAGGCGTGCACGCGCGGGTCGGGCGGCGGGGGCGGGGCAAAAGCCTGCACCGCGATGCGCCCCTTCCAATTGACAAACTCGACGGCACTGCCTTCGTCGCGCACGGCGTAGACGCGCTCATGCACCTGATGAAACGCCTCCGCCAGCCCCGCCGGATCGGATGCTCGGCTCGGCGGCAGTTTCGTGTCGAGTTCCCAGACCTGCGCGCGATAGCGGGCCTCCACGAACAGGTCCACGGCTGACGGCGCGGCCTGCAAGCCGGTCAGCCCACCTTGAAATTCCGCCAGTTCGAGTTCGATCGCATCAAGTGCTGCGTCGACACCTTCGGAATCGAACCGTGTGCTGTCGGTAAAGCGGCTGCGCGTCGCCTCGAACACGATGTCGCTGTATTGCATGCCGCAGGCCGACAAGACCGAGGCCGTGCGCGGCACGATCACCGTGCTGCAGCCAAGCTCGCGCGCGATCGGCATAATGTTGAAGCCCGCCGCGCCACCGCCGGCGACTATCACGCTTTCGCGCGGATTGAGCCCCTCGTTCACGGTGATCTCGCCAATCGCCTTGATCATCAATTCATTGGCGATCGCCATGATCGACGCCGCCAGCCGATCCGGCGACTGCCCAAGCTGCTCCGCCAAACGCGCGATCACCCTGCCCGCCGCCTCGACGTCCAGCACCAGCCGGCCGCCATTGAAATACGCTGGATCGATGTAGCCCAGAAACAACGCCGCGTCCGTCACTGTCGGCAAGTCGCCGCCCTGGCCGTAGCACGCGGGTCCGGGCACCGCACCGGCCGATTGCGGACCGACGCGCAGCAAACCGCCGGCGTCGACCCAGGCGATCGAGCCGCCACCGGCGCCGATCGAGCGCACATCGACCGTCGAGGCACCGATGATGTCGCCAAGCCAGCGCTGCCCGAGCCAGGAATCCCGCGTGTAGACCAGCGCGCCGTCCCGCACGAGGCCGACATCGAAGGTGGTGCCGCCGGTGTCACAGACGATGGCATTGCCCCCGAGACCCTCCGCCGCGGCATAGGCGCGCCCCGCGACCGGCGCCATCGCGGGCCCGGACTTCAAGGTGTTGATCGGCCGCGCGATCAGATCCTCGACATGCTGGCAACCGCCCACCGAGGTCGAGATCAGCAGCGTGCCGGCAAAACCGGCCTCGCGCAGATCCTGGCTCATCTCGCGCAGATGGCGTTGCATTAGTGGCTTGAGCGAGGCATCGATGGCCGTGGCGGAGGCGCGGCGATACTCGCGGAGAATCGGCACAAGCTGGTGCGACAGCGTGAACGGCACGCCAGGCAGCGCCTCGGCCAGCATCGCGCCGAGCGCGCGCTCGTGCTCGGGATTGGCAATCGACCACAGCAGGCTTACAGCGACGGCCTCGAAGCTGCGCGTGCGCAGCAATTCGATCACCTCCGCCGCCTGCGCGCGGTCGAGCGGCACGACGATCTCACCCTCGGCCGAGACCCGCTCGTCGATTTCAAAACTGTAGCGGCGCGGGATGTACGGGTCCGGATAGTCATAGCTGTAGTCGTGCGGCCCGTGTTTACCGCCCTCCTTCAGCGTCAATGTGTCCTTGAAGCCGCGCGTGGTCAGAAACGCGGTCTTGGCCGTGCGCTTGGTCACCACCGCATTGGTGGCGCGGGTGGTGCCATAGATCAGCATGTCGCTGCGTGCCAGCAGATCGCGCACCGGCACGCCAAGCTGTTCCGCCACCACGTCGAGCGCGCCGTGGATGCCCTGAAAGATGCGCTGCGGTGTGGTCAGCGCCTTGCCGACGTGAAATGCCCCCTGTTCGTCGACGACGACGACGTCGGTGAAGGTGCCGCCGGTATCGATCGAAATTCGCAATGCCATCTACCTCTCCCTGCCATCCAACGGGCGTGGACGCCAGTCGTGCCAACCGTTCGAGCCGGCGGATAGTCGGGCTTTTTGCGGCGGGTTTCAAATTGCACAATCAGGTCGACGAGCAGCACTACAAGCGGCTGGGTCTTGTTCGGAGAGCGCTTCTGACGGCGCGACGGGCGCGAACCGCGTCTCCGGTGGTCGCTGAGCGTTGGCTGAAGCTGAGTTGCTGCATCGGTGCCGGGCGCTCAACTGAATGTCGTCGGGGATCATTCTGGGGCCGAGCGGCACTACCGTCAGGCCATCGCCGTTGCCGAGCGGCACAGCGCAAAGCTCTGCCAATTGAAGGCATCGAGCAGTCTCACCGGCTCTGGCGCGACCAGGGAAGCGGGCAGCAGCCCGTGATCTGCTCGGTCCGATCTACCACTGGTTCAACGAAAGCTTCGATGCGCCGTTAATGCTAGAGGCGAAGGCCCTACTGGACGGGCCGGCGTGAGTGGAACTGACCCAAACCAGGGGCCCGGCCTGAATAACGCCTCGATCGAGCGGACGAGGAACAGCAAGGGAACAGACGCAATGAGGAACATCCTCGTATTGACGCTCGGCGCAGCCGTTGTATTGGCGGCTGGGTGTGCTCAAAGGTCAACCGTAACGCCTGCCGCCCCGCCGCGTGCGGTCACCCATGTTCAGCCGCCGGACTGGTTTCACCAACAACTTGATGCCGCACGGGCGGCGCGGCGGGCTCACCAGCCGCAGACTGACACTGTTGGCGCACAGATGGCCTACGACGATGTGATGCGCACGGCCTGTACCCAGGCCGCTGCAGCGGGACCGGGTAAATATCCTGCGCGCTGCGACGCGGTCTTACACCCGATGCCGAAGCAGCCGCCAACCGACCCCTGCGCGGGCGACACGGACGCGGATGGTCAAGCCATGCAGATCGAATGCAGCGACTGATCCGCACGGCGGTCCACCCCGTTTGATATTGGCGAGGAGAGGCGCGAGAGAACGCCGGCAGATGCTGACAGTGGAACTCCGTACGGGTCACCCGCGCTCCGTGAATGTCGCTTGGGACAATTGTCTGACAGCAACCGCAGAAGCTCAGGAATGCCGAAATCAAGCCTGTGCGGGCGATCAGCCTTTCTAGGCCACGGGCGGCCCGTCGAGCAAGCGATCGCCAGGCCCGCGTTGTGGGCGGCCTCCCACAAGAGATATCGATCTGGAAGGAATGCGCGCCTAGTCGCGGCCCGCCAAGCCAGCGGGGTCAACAAGGAAGCGCGTTGAAGCGGGCTCTAAGCCGAACGTATGCAAAAAACACACGAAACCGCGATGGCTATCCGCTGTACGCATAACTCTAATGCCGCACTGCAGCATTACCATCGGGCGTGCATACCCCCATCTCGTGATAAACGAGCGGGACAATTCGCCCGACCGGAGATGGAGAAAGACGATGAAGACCATGATCCTTGCCGCGTTGAGCCTGGGGGCTGGCGCTGCGTATGCCTCAGGCGGCCCGGTGGGGTTCGCCGACGGCTCGGGCTACCAGGGGCCCACCTACGATGCGCAGGCGTCAGCTAATCGCGGCAATCAGGCCGAGGCGCAGTTCCTGGGCCCCAACACCGTTGTCGGGAAGTGGTTGCACTACTCGAATAGCAACCAAGGGGCGGCAACCCCTTCAACCAGGGGCTAATCGAGCCTGGTAAGAACGGAACGATAGGCCGGGAGCTTTCCCGGCCTTTTTGCTGTCATTGCGTCACGCGATCGGTTGGCCTGGCTGCTGATCACGGCCCCACCGGTTCCAGATCCGCGCTCCATCAAGGCAGACGGCATGTCCGCAGCTTCAATCGAGCCGACACGTGCTCACGAACTCATATCTATACAAATTTCATACACACTTGTATTGTGATATTCATTGAGCCAAGGTAAAGCTTTCTAGCGGCGTCTAGATCGTGGCGACATCACAATCCGATGTCACAGGACGTTTTTGCCGAAAGCGCATTGGCCGATCATATTTTATGTGCTGACCTCACAGCAATATGAGAGCAGCACACCGGCGGCTCTGCACGGCAGTCACCGAGGAACTGGCTGCAGCTCCTGAGCGGAGTTACCGATGCGGACAATCTCTGTTGAAGCGGCAGTTGAGCAAATCCCCGACCATGCGAGCTTGCTGGTCGGCGGCTTCATGGGCGTTGGGACGCCGGACCGTGTAATTTCCGAGATCGTGCGCCAGAAGAAACGTGACCTAACCATCATCGCGAACGACACTGCGTCTCCTGGCGTCGGAATCGGCAAGCTCATCAGCGCGAAGCTGGTGCACCGGGTGATCGCCAGCCATATCGGCCTGAACCCGGAGACCCAGCAGCAGATGATGGCCGAGGATCTGCGGGTTGACCTGGTTCCGCAGGGCACGTTGATCGAACGAATCCGAGCGGGAGGATATGGGCTCGGCGGCGTGCTGACGCCAACCGGTCTCGGCACGGTGGTTGAAGAGGGCAAGCAGAAGATCGAGGTAGACGGGCGGACCTATCTCGTGGAGACCGCGCTCCGCGCCGACTTCGCCCTGATACATGCTTTCCTTGCAGACTATATCGGCAACCTCGCCTACACCCTGACCGCGCGAAACTTCAATCCAGTCGTGGCGATGGCGGCCGATACCGTAATCGCCTCAGCCGATCATATCGTGCCCGTAGGGGTTATCTCGCCGGATAACGTCGTCACGCCCGCCACTATCGTCGACTACCTGATCGCCAATCCTTGAGATTTCCATGAATCCCCAAACCCTGATCGCACGCCGCATAGCTCGCGAACTGAAGTCGGGCATGCTCGTAAACCTCGGCATCGGTATTCCGACACTGGTGGCGAATTACGTCCCGGAAGGCACGCAGGTCTATTTCCAGTCGGAGAACGGGCTCATCGGCACGGGCGCGATCCCAGACGAGGGGATGGCACACCCGATGCTAACCGATGCGGGTGGCCGCCCGGTGACCGCCCTTCCGGGCGCGAGCACATTCGACAGCGCGATGTCCTTCGGTCTGATCCGAGGAGGCCATGTCGACATCACTGTGCTCGGGGGCCTGCAGGTGGATCAGGCCGGTCACCTGGCAAACTGGATGATCCCCAATCGGATGGTGCCCGGAATGGGCGGCGCCATGGACCTGGTAACCGGCGCAAAACGCGTGATCGTCGCAATGCAGCACAACGCGAGGGGCCGATCCAAAGTCGTCGGCACATGCGATCTGCCGCTGACCTCAATTCGGCCGGTAGACCTCCTCGTCACTGACCTCGCGGTCATAGGGTTTCCAAACGGTTGTGCGACGCTTCAGGAGACCGCGCCCGGAGTATCGGTCGAACAGGTAATAGCGGCGACGGAAGCAGAACTGCTCGTTGCGGAGAATGTACTCAACATGCAGCTATGATGGTGGACGGACCTCCAGGCTTGAGAATGGTCCCTCCGAACGGGTGCGAGCCGGCTCGAGGGATTTACGCTTGAGGGGAACGCCATCGATCCCGCCCATGCACTCGGATCTCTAAGACGCCCTGTGCAAAATGACCGATCGGGGTCAGATCACCACGGCGCGGCTCGATGGCCTCTCGCGCTGGACAATGCCATCAGGCCTGAAGCGGCGGCAATGAAGCTTATCAAATCGCCCGTGGCGGGCTGGCGAACGTGCTTGTCGTCCTAAATTCCGAAATGGGCAACATGCTCGCCAAGGAGCCTGTCCTTTCTGGCGGGCGCCGATGCGACCGGCATCGTTCTCGGAGCCCGTACTCCCCGCTCTCGCGGCTCGGCTCCGTGCCCGGTTGCCGTCCTGGTCGCCTCGGATCGCCGCGGGGCCTCAGCTGCCTCCATCACTGAGGGAAGTCCGCCATGAGCGATGAAGCCATAAAGACCTGTTGTTTCTGGACAGCAGGCACTCGTATCGCAACGCTCGGGGGACAGTTCCTCCTGGGCCGTGGTGTGATTTAGACGTAAGTAGAAGAATGTGCGCCAACTGCAGGCCCCTCGGCGGCAAGCTGCGAGCGTAGACCAAGGGGCAGATCCTGCTCAGGCCCAAGCACCACTTGCTATTGACGGAGCAATTTTCATGACAAGCGACCCCAAACGCACCCAGGACTGCGCGTCCGCTTCGAAATCAACTCCACCTACACCAGGGTCCGCGGTTAATCCCCTGAACTTTGCAGCTACCCATATTTTGCCGAACGGAACAACGATCTTGATTAGGGCCGTTCGGCCGGACGACAAGGGGCGGCTGCGTTCTACTTTCGGTAAACTCGAAAAGACGACGGTTTACATGCGATTTTTCGGCTACAAAGACAAATTGACGGACGTCGAACTTGAGCAGGCTACAAACGTGGACTTCGATCAAGTTGTTGCACTCTGGGCGACGACTGGTCCGAGCCACGCGGAAACCATTATTGCTGGAGCGCGGTACAGTTCGCGATCCCAACCCTGATTCGCGACACGCCGAAGTGGCATTCACCGTGGAGGAGGACTACCACGGGCAAGGAATCGCCGGTCGTCTCCTAGCTCATCTGGTTGATATCGCCCGGGGGAAGGGTCTGTTGCGATTTGAGGCCGACGTGCTTGCTAACAACCGGCCCATGCTTGCCGTTTTCGCGCGGAGTGGACTGCCGATGCAGCGGCAAAGTTCAGAAGGTGTTGTCCACGTCACGCTCCGCCTCGACGCCAAGGCCTCCTAGCATTATTGGCCATACGGAACCTCTATCGACACCCCACCGAACAGGCCGTGACGGCTCGACCCAGGAGGCCATGACATGACCGGCTCAGCCATGGATGGCGCCTCGCGCCCGGCGACCCGCTCTGGGCTGTCTGCCATGAGCCTTGCGGCGCTCGGCGTCGTCTTCGGCGACATAGGCACCAGTCCACTCTACACACTGAAGACCGTACTCGACATGACCGGCGACCATCCGCCACCAGCGGCCACGCTCGGGTCGCTGTCGCTGATTGTTTGGACACTGCTGATTATCACGTCGGTAAAATACGTCGCGTTGGCGATGCGGGTGGACAACGATGGCGAGGGCGGCATTCTGGCGCTGATGTCCCTGCTCGGGGTCAAGCGAGAGCAGCGGCCCGTGATCGTGGTGGTCGGACTGCTTGGCGCCGCGCTGATCTATGGTGATGGAACAATCACACCGGCGATCTCGGTGCTATCGGCGCTGGAAGGCCTGGAGATCGTGACGGCCTCAGTGAAGCCTTACGTCGTGCCGGCGGCGGTGGTGATCCTGCTGCTGCTGTTCTCGGTGCAACGGCTCGGCACTGGGAAAATCGGTATTGCGTTCGGCCCGTGATGTTGATCTGGTTCGCGGTGATCGGACTGCTCGGCATCTGGGGTGTGGCGCAGCATCCGGCGGTGCTGCTGGCGATCAACCCAAGCTACGGACTGGGTTTCCTGTTTTCGAATGGCGCCGCCGGCTTCGGGGTGCTCGGGGCAGTGTTCCTGTGTGCAACCGGGGCTGAGGCGCTGTATGCAGATATGGGCCATTTCGGCGCCCGCCCAATCCGGCTGGCGTGGTGGACCCTCGTCCTGCCGTGCCTGGTGCTGAACTATGCCGGCCAGGCGGCTTTGGTTGTCTCCGGGGCACCCACCGCGGACAACATCTTCTACCGGCTTTGCCCTTCTATGCTTTTGGTGCCGCTGGTGTTGCTGGCAACCGTCGCGACCGTTATCGCCAGCCAGTCAATCATCACCGGCGCATTCTCGATGACGCGACAAGCCATCCAACTCGGCTGGATGCCGCGGCTACCGATCACTCAAACCTCTGCGCAGGGTTATGGCCAGATCTACGTCGGCCCGGTGAACTGGCTGCTCATGTTGGTAACGATTGGATTGACCGTCGGATTTGGCAAGTCGGACAACCTGGCCGCCGCGTATGGCATCGCGGTGTCACTCACAATGCTGCTGACGACGGTGCTACTGTTCATGGCAATGCGGGAGATCTTCGGTTGGAATACCGTGGTGGCCGTCGCAGCGGCAGGGGCACTCGCGGTGGTGGACGCCGCCTTTGTCGGATCCAACCTACTCAAGATCGCCGATGGCGGCTACGTCCCCGTGCTGCTTGCAACGGTGGTGTTCGGCATCATGGTCGTCTGGCATGTCGGCGCGACGGCGGTCGGACGGCGCGTGCACGAGCAATTGTCGCCGATCGACGTTTTCGCTGAAAAAATCAAGGCGCAAGGTATCCCTCGTGTGCCCGGCACCGCGGTGTTTCTCACCCGTACTCAGCGCGACGTGCCGCCCGTGCTGATGTGGCACGTAAAGCACAGCCGGGCGCTGCATGAGCGAGTGTTCATCCTGACCGTCATTACGCAGATGGTTCCGGTCGTGTCGATGGAGAATCGCCTTATACCAAGTCGCCTAAACATTGACACACGCCCAGCTGCGCTGGCCGAGTGAGCGAATGCGGTCTGGATCGTCGATCAGGAAATGCCAGGCCTGTTTGCAGGCCTCGACGATGTCCTCGTAGCTGTCCCAGACCCTGGAGCAGAGTTTGTTTTGCCGCAGGTAGTCCCAGACGTTCTCCATCGGGTTCAACTCCGGCGAATAGGCGGGCAGGGTCAGCATGGCGATGTTGTCAGGCACCACCAGTTGCCGACCGCGCTGATGCCAACCAGCGCCATCGCAAACCAGCAGAGCCTGAGCGCCGGCGGTAACCTGCGTGCTGACTTCCCCCAGATGCAGGTTCATTGCCTCGGTATTGGCGTGAGGCGTGATCATGGCGGCGCCGACCCCGCGATCTGGACAGATGGCGCCAAACAGGTAGGCAAAATCATGCCGATTATCGCGCACCATCAACGGCCGCGCGCCGACCGGGGCCCAGATGTAGGCGTGAGTTCCTTGTTGACCGACCCTGGCCTCGTCCTGGAACCAGATCTCCAGCGGTACCGGCGTAGCCGCCGTGGTGCTGAGCAGCGCCGCCTTGGCCAGGCTGGCAAAGTTCCTCTTAAACGTCACCTCGGCTTCAGGATCCTTCTTGGGATGCACGGGCCGCGGTTGCAGGCGGGTTAGGCGGAACTGATTAAGCCACTTGCTGATGGTGTGCACATGCACCGTTACGGAAAACCGCTGCGCCACGACGCTCCGCAGATCCACGCAGCGCCAGCGAACGACTTTGTCGGTTGCTGGATCGGGTCCTTTGACGACCAGTTCGCGCAACTCGGCCCTCTGCTGCTCGGTCAACGCGGGCACCCGTCCGGGCGGGCAGCGGGATTTGAGGCCTTCGACGCCGGATGCGTTGTAGCGATGCACCCAGTCGCACAGGGTTTGGCGGTCCATGCCGGCCAGTGCCGCCGCCTCGCCGCGCGGACGGCCGTCGATCACCAGCGCCAGAGCCAGCAGTCGACGAACCTGCGCACTGTCTGGACATTTGCTCGACAGCGCCCGCAGTTCCCCACTGGTATGGTCCCTTCGTGTGAGACCCAGCGCAGCGCCCATCCAATATCTCCGTCATCCGATTCGCATACCCGGACAGCGAATCGAAATAACCGGGCCTTGAAAACCCCAGAGAGTCGAGGTCATCGCGACTTGGTATTACTTTCGAGCTGGTAGCGCCCGGAGTATGGCGAGCGGTCGCGAATTTCGGCTTCATGGAGCGGCCGGACGTGCCGGCGCTGCTGCGTCAGGCACAGCGTGGCGGCTGCGGCATCGACTTGTCCGACGTGACCTACTTCGTCGGACACGAAACGGTGGTTCGACGGGAAGACCACAAAGGCTTGCCGGCCTGGGTGGAAAAGATGTTCGCCTTCATGCAGCGCAACTCGGCGCACGTCACCGACTATTTTCGGCTACCGCCCGACACTGTCGTTGAAGTCGGTCGAGAGGTGGCAATCTGATCCAGGCTCAAGACAACGCGCGATCTGTCGTCACAATTCGTATCGGCTAATTCTGGCGCACTGACACGGCCGTGACGGCCGCATGAATACATCAAGATCGACAACCCATCAAATTTGAGCGTTGTTTTAGTTTATTTCGATGAAAGGGTTGCACCGGGCGCAGCCTACAAATGTCAACTGCTTAGCAATCGTTTCGTGGCTGTGATTTTGCCGCGGCGGTCGGCCCCGGGTCTTGTATCGACCCTCGTCATACATCTTGCACGATCTGCTGAGCTTCATTCACAGAGTCTCCAGGTGCGCCTGGTCTCGGAAGCTCTCAGCATATATCTTGTAAACCGCCTCCGTGCCCGACGGGCGCGCCGCAAACCACCCGTTGGCCGTGACGACCTTCAAACCGCCAATCGGCGCGTCATTTCCGGGCGCCCGCGTCAGCTTCTGGACGATCGTTTCGCCGGCCAGCTCGGATGCCTTGATCGCCTCGGGTGACAGCTTGGCCAACTTTGCCTTCTGCTCCGGCGTCGCCGGCGCATCTATCCGAGTATAATAGGCAGTGCCGAATTCACCAGTGAGCGCCTCGTAAAGCTCCCCCGGATCCCTGCCCGTGCGCGCCGTGATCTCGGCGGCCAGCAGGTTCATAATCGGTCCGTCCTTGTCGGTCGTCCAGACACTGCCGTCGCGACGCAGGAAGCTGGCGCCTGCACTCTCTTCGCCGCCAAAACAGTAGTTGCCGTCGAACAAGCCGGGGGCGAACCACTTGAAGCCGACTGGCACCTCGGACAAGCGGCGGCCCCGCTTCTGCACGACCCGGTCGATCATGCTGCTGCTGACAAGGG
Source organism: uncultured Alphaproteobacteria bacterium (assembly GCA_963772355.1). Taxonomy (GTDB): domain Bacteria; phylum Pseudomonadota; class Alphaproteobacteria; order Acetobacterales; family Acetobacteraceae; genus Rhodopila. The sequence goes on from CAVYXX010000075.1 coordinate 69,390, forward strand.
TCTTGCCGATCGCGGCCTGCACCGGCCAGTCCGGCCGGTGGGTCAGCAGGTAATCAATTGCCACCGCCAAGTAATGGTTAGGGTTCATCAGCCCGGCGCTCGGCGTGACGATACCGTGCCGGTCGGAATCGGGGTCATTGGCAAAGGCCAGGCGATAGCGGTCCTTGAGGTCGACCAGACGGGCCATGGCGTACGGGCTCGAGCAGTCCATCCGGATGACACCGTCATGGTCGACGGTCATGAACGAGAAGGTCGGATCGATCACAGGATTGGTGACGACAATATTGACGCCGTAGACCCGGTTGATCGGCTCCCAGTAGGCCAGCGCCGCGCCACCTAGCGGGTCAACGGCGAGTAACAGCCGAGCATCGCGTACAGCATCCATGTCGATGACGTGCCGCAAATCCTCGACATAGGGCAGCACCAGATCGTCCTGGCGCGTCGTCTCCGCGCCGAGCGCGACCGCGAACGCGACCCGCCGCACACCAGCGATGCCCGGCCGCAACAACTCGTTCGCCCGGCGCTCGATCCATTGCGTCACGTCGGTATCGGCCGGACCGCCGTTGGTCGGGTTATACTTGAACCCGCCATCCTCGGGCGGATTGTGCGAGGGGGTAATGACGATGCCGTCGGCGAGCCGATCGCTTCGCCCCTGGTTGTAGGTCAGGATGGCGTGGGAGATGACCGGTGTCGGCGTAAAACCGTCGTCGCGCTGGATGATGGTGACGACGTCGTTGGCCGCCAGCACCTCGAGCGCCGTGCGTTGCGCCGGCGCCGACAGTGCATGCGTGTCCTTGCCCATGAAGATCGGTCCGGTCACGCCGTGTGCCTGCCGATAGTCGCAGATCGCCTGCGTGATCGCCAGGATGTGCGCTTCCGTGAACGAGCCGTGCAGCGAGGAGCCACGATGCCCGCTGGTGCCGAAGCTCACGCGCTGCGCCGGGTCGGCCGGATCAGGTCGGCCGGCGAAATACGCCTGTTCCAGCCGGCCGAGATCGACCAGCATCTGCTTGGGAGCCGGCTTGCCGGCGAGGGGTGATAGAGCCATGTCGCCCGCTCCCCTACACGACCGGGCAGGGCTGAGTCTGCCAGATTTCCGTTGCATATTGCGCAATGGTCCGGTCGCTGGAGAACTTCCCCGAACCCGCGACATTGAGGATCGCCTTGCGGGCCCATTTGTCGCGATCCACGTACGGCGAGCAGAGCGCCCGATCCGCCTCCAAATAAGCCGTCAGGTCCGCGAGGTGCATGTAATGGTCGCCGTTCTTCAGCAATGTGTCATGCAGCAGGGTGAAGGCACCCGGCTCGTTCCGACTGAAATAGTTGCTGGCGATCAGGTCAAGCGCCTCCCGCGTCTCGGCCTCATTCTCGTAGTGCCAGTGCGGATCGTACCAGCCGCTGCTGTCGGCGACCTGCTGCGCGGTGAGGCCGAAGAGGTAGAAGTTCTCCTCCCCCGCCTCCTCCGCCATCTCGATCGTCGCGCCGTCCCGCGTCCCGACGGTTAGCGCCCCGTTCATCATGAACTTCATGTTGCTCGTGCCGCTGGCCTCGAAGCCGGCGGTCGAGATCTGGTTCGACACGTCCGCAGCCGGGATCAACCGCTCGGCCAGCGAGACGCAGTATTCCGGGAGGAAGACGACCTTGATCCGTCCACGGACCGCGGGATCGCCGTCGATCGTGCCAGCCAGATTGTTGATGAACTTGATGATGAGCTTGGCCAGGTGATAGGCTGGCGCCGCCTTGCCCGCGAAGAAGAAGGTGCGGGGCGTCATCTCCAGGTCCGGGTTCGCGCGCAGCCGGTTGTACAACACGACGATGCGCAGCGCGTTGAGCATCTGGCGCTTGTACTCGTGGATGCGCTTGATCTGACAGTCGAAGATGCTGTCAGGGTCCACCACCTGCCCGGAGGTCGCTCTCAGCCAGTTGGCGAACTGCGCCTTGGCGTCGCGCTTGCCTTGCAAGAAGGAGCGGCGGAACCCGGAGTCTTCAGCGGCAGGCCGCAACTTCGCGATCTTAGCAAAATCTGTGATCCAGCCGTCGCCGATCGCGCCGGTGATGACGCGTGACAGCTCCGGATTCGCCAGGAACAGCCAGCGACGCGGCGTGACGCCATTGGTCTTGTTGTTGAAGCGCTCTGGGAAAACCTCCGCCAGGTCGCGAACCGTCGTCTTGCGCAACAGCCCGGAATGGATCGCCGCAACGCCATTGGTGCTGTGCGAGCCCACGATCGCCAGATTTGCCATACGGACCTTGTCCTCCGGCCCCTCCTCGATCAGGCTGACTCGCTCGACGCGGCCTTCGTCACCGGGAAAGCGGTGCCGCACGTCGTCGAGGAAACGACGGTTGATCTCGTAGATAATTTCAAGTTGTCGCGGCAGCATCCGCTGAAAATAGCGCAGCGGCCATTTTTCCAGCGCCTCGGGCAACAGCGTATGGTTTGTGTAGGCCAACGTCCGCCGCGTGAGGTCCCACGCGTGCTCCCAGCCGAGTTGCGCCTCGTCGAGCAAGATGCGCATCAGTTCCGCCACCGCTAGAGTGGGATGGGTATCATTGAGCTGGATTGCAACCTTGTCCGGGAGTTGGCTCCAGTCGACGTTATCGCGGCGGAAACGGCGCACGAGGTCGGCCAGCGAGCATGCAACCAGGAAGTATTCCTGTGCGAAACGCAGCCCCTGCCCCATCTGGGTGGAGTCATCCGGGTAGAGAACGCGGGTCAAGGTCTGCGCCGCGATGCTGCCGACCAAGGCGCCGACGAAGTCGCCCGTGCTGAACTCCCGGAAGTCGAAATAATCATGTGCCGCAGCACTCCAGAGCCGCAGGCTATTGATCGTCTTGCCGCCAAAACCGACCACTGGCCGGTCGAATGGGATGCCGATCAGCGTTGAGGCACGGTCAGGGACGATCCGCAACGTGCCCTGATGCAACTCGAAGCTACAGCCAAGCCTGACCTCTACCGCCTCACTGCGGCGCGGGACTTCCCACGGGTCCTGTCGGCGCAACCAGTTGTCCGGATGTTCGCGCTGCCAGCCGCTCTCGATCGACTGACGAAACATGCCATACTCGTAGCGCAGCCCGTAACCCATCGCCGGGAGCTGCATAGTCGCCATCGAATCGAGGAAGCACGCTGCCAGCCTTCCGAGGCCGCCATTGCCGAGCCCGGCGTCGGGCTCCTGCTCCACCAGGCCGAACCAGTCAAGGCTGCCCTCGCGCGCGGCCCTCTCGATGAACGGATGCAGCAGTAGATTGGTGACGTTGTTGGTCAGCGACCGGCCGATCAAGAATTCCATCGAGAGGTAGTAGATGCGCTTGGGATTCTCCTGGTCGTAAGTGGCCTGAGTCTTGATCCACCTTTGCGAAAGGATGTCGCGTACCGAACGGGCCACAGCCTCGAAGCGCTGTCGCTCTTGGGCAACGGATGGGTCGACCACGGCATCGGATAGCAGATGCCGCTCAAACAGCGCATCAGCTCGTCCGGAAAACGGGACGGGGCCGAAATCGTGGAGATCGGCCTGGTCCGGCATCGCGCTGACGTTGGTGGCCTCGTCCATGATGCTCTCCTGCAAAGCTACTCAGCTTCAGTCTTTCGAGACAATACTAGGCGAGAGGTCCTCCCAACCCCTGACGGCAGGCGCAACGGCCGAACGACACGGGCTAAGCGCCTAGAGCGGCCATTTCCAGTTGACGATCTCGGGTGCATCGATCCCTTCCCTGTGGGCATGGTTTTGACAGTCGATCTGCAGGTCCCTGAGCAGGTCCCGGGCATGCGACCCACGCGTCTGGAGGGCCGGGACGCGGTCGATCGCGTCCATCGCCAGAGTAAAACGGTCGACCTGGTTCTCGATGGCCAGTTCCATCGGCGTGTTGATGTTGCCCTTCTCCTTGTAGCCGCGGACGTGGAGATTATCGTGGTTGTTCCGCCGATAAGTCAGGCGATGGATAAGCCACGGGTAGGCATGGAAATTGAAGATGACCGGCTTGTCGTGGGTGAATAACGCGTCGAACTCACGGTCGGAGAAGCCGTGGGGGTGCTCAGTGTCAGGTACTAGCCGGAACAGATCCACAACGTTAACGAATCGCACCTTCAGTTCAGGAAAATGTTGCCGCAGCAACGCCGTGGCGGCGAGAGCCTCCATCGTTGCAACGTCGCCGCAGCTCACCATGATAACGTCCGGTTCGCTATCCTGGTCGCTGCTGGCCCAGTGCCAAATTCCCGCACCCTTCGTGCAGTGCTTCACCGCGGCGTCCATGTCGAGATACGACAGATGCGGCTGCTTGTCCGCGACGATCACATTGACATAGTTTTGGCTACGCAAGCAGTGATCCGCGACTGAGAGCAGGCAATTGGCGTCCGGTGGAAGATAGATGCGAGTCACCTCAGGGCTCTTGTTCGCGACAACATCAAGAAAGCCGGGATCCTGATGAGTGAAGCCGTTGTGGTCCTGGCGCCATACGGTGGAGGTGATCAGCAGGTTGAGCGAGGAGATGTCTGCGCGCCACGGAAGCTGTCGGGATTTCTCCAGCCATTTGGCGTGCTGATTAAACATTAAGTCGATGATGTGCACGAACGCTTCGTACGTGGAGAAGAAGCCGTGCCTCCCGGTCAGCAGATAGCCCTCGAGCCAGCCCTCGAGCGTATGCTCGCTGAGCATCTCCATAACCCGCCCGTCGGATGCCAGCTCGCTGCCATCCTCGTCCTCGGGGAAGTATTCTCCGAGCCAGGTCTTCTTGGTCACCTCATACAACGCGGTCAGCCTGTTGGAGGCGTTCTCGTCCGGGCTGAAGACGCGGAAATTGTGCGGGTTGTCGCGGGCGATGTCGCGCAGGAACTGGCCTAGCAACTGGGTCGGCCCGACCTCAACCGAGCCAGGTTGCTCCGTCGCGACAGCGTAGTCGCGGAAGTCCGGCAAGCGCAACGACTTGCGCAGGAGCCCACCGTTCGCGTGCGGGTTTGCGCCCATGCGACGCGCACCTTTCGGAGCAAGCTCCCGCAGCTCCGGCTGCAGGCGTCCCGCTTCGTCGAACAATGTCTCCGGCTTATAGCTGTGCAGCCATTCCTCGAGCTGTTTCAGATGCGCGGGTTTCTCGTGCACCTCCGCAAGCGGGACCTGATGGGCGCGCCAGAAGCCTTCGACCTTGTGGTTGTCCACCTCCTTTGGGCCGGTCCAGCCTTTCAGGCTGCGCAAGACGACCATCGGCCAACGGGGCCGCGTGACGGGGCCGCGGCCCTCGCGCGCGGCCTTCTGGATACGGCGGATTTCCTGTACGCAATGTTCCAACGTTGCGGCAAGGGCCTGATGCATGGTGTCCGGGTCGGAACCCTCGACAAAGTAGGGCTGGTAGCCGTAGCCGAGGAACAGATGCTCCAGTTCCTCGTGCGGAATGCGAGCAAGAATCGTCGGATTGGCAATCTTGTAGCCATTCAGATGCAGCACTGGCAGCACGGCGCCGTCGCGAACCGGATTGAGAAACTTGTTCGAATGCCAGGAGGTCGCCAGCGGCCCGGTTTCCAACTCACCGTCGCCAACCATAACGGTGACGATGAGATCGGGGTTGTCGAAGGCCGCGCCATAGGCATGCGACACCGAGTAGCCGAGTTCGCCGCCCTCGTGGATCGAGCCGGGCGTCTCCGGCGTGCAGTGGCTGCCGATCCCGCCCGGGAAGGAGAACTGCTTGAACAGTCGGCGCAGCCCTTCCTCGTCCTCGGAGATATCGCTGTAGATCTCGGAATATGCACCCTCGAGGTAGACATTGGAGAGCAACGCCGGCGCCCCGTGTCCCGGCCCCGCGAGAAAGATAACGTCGAGGTCATACTTCTTTATCAGACGGTTGAGGTGCACATAGACCAGGCTCATCCCGGAATCGGAGCCCCAGTGCCCGAGCAAGCGCCGCTTGATATGCTCGGGCTTCAAAGGCTCGCGAAGCAACGGATTGTCCCGCAGATAAATCATGCACGCCGAGAGATACATCGTGGCGTCCCAGTAGCGTTGGGTACGCTGCAGCTCCGCCGGTTCCAAAGGGCTGCCGCTCACGCTGGACCGTGCCGGGCCATATGCACTTATCGATTTCGAATCCGTCACGACGTACTCCCGCTGCTTCTCAATGATAGGTCCCATGCGGCAGTAAATCCTCCGTGGCCCCAAATTTGGTGGGCCATACCGATTGACGTCGGAATCAAAATGTTCGGGACCAGATGCAAAGTTCCTATCGTAAGGTAGCTGATCTCGCAGCTACGGAAAGGAAGATTCGATGAATGCCGCGGCGAGCAATCGTTGAGTTTGAAGCCCGCCCATCGCCACTGAGCCCGGCACCTTTAGCCTTGCACCCATACGCTCGGCAGTGTGCCGACGGCAGAGTAAGCCACATTCCGGCAAAGCCGGATAGCCATCGACCTCCGCGCCCATCCGTGCAACGGCCTGATCGCTGTCCCGGAATCTCGCAACGGTCGCGAGAGGCCTGGCCTGACCCGGCAACTTCGGAATCTTCACAAGTGGCAGTTCCTTTCGGAATGAGGGCGGCGGCCTTTTCCTCGCCGTTGTGAGGGCCACCATCGACATCTCGGCATCCCTGTACAGCTATCGCACGCCCGTCGGATCCAGGGCGCCTCGCCTATCGCCAGATAGGCGCCTCCGCCGCGTGATCTGGGCGCATGACGGCGTGAGTGCGCCTTTTCCGAATGGGCGGTGACACGCCCAGGTCAATATCGGAGCAACGCCAAATTCTTAAACCCTATCGGGCGGCGGCCATCTTCATCTGCACACATTTCCGTAGGCCTGACTACGATGCTTCGTATCGGTCATACCGCCTTTGTTCGACGATCTGTTTCTTTACGATATCAACTGAATTTCCGGGCCTGGGCGTGTCTCAATGAACATGAAGAGACCTGGCGGGTGCGTTAGCGTCACTTAGTTTCAGGCGCGTCAACCCGCCGCTGCTCGGCTCGCCTCTTTTACGCTCCGGCCGACCAAGCTCCTCGACGAGAATACGCCGCACTTCGCGCACGGCCAGCGGGTTGGACTGGGTCGAGTGGTCCTGGTGCTCGATTACCAGTTCAGAATTCGACCCCGTCGATGTGGGCGCTGCGGTACTGCCACGACGCCGTCGTTGCGATCCTCCAACGGGCCGTCCTGCAGCGTCGGGATAATGGAGTGGGCATGGATGCCGGGCGCGACCGGCATCGCCCGCACGGCCTCGATCCCCGGATTTCCGGGCGACATCCCGTTGATACTGTTGAACGCGCGCCGATCCTTCGGCAGCTTCAGCGCGTCGCCGGCGTTGCCCGACACGTCGGCCACAGCCCCGACGATAGTGATCGGTAGCGTCACCAGTCGTGTGAACAGGTTGACGATCGTCAGGCTGGCCCGGTAGCTGCCGCCGTGCGGCGTGGCGATAAAGATCACCGTCTCGACGAAGGGCAGCGGATGAACGAACAGTGACTCCTTCAGCAGCATCTTCGTCTCGGGCTTCAGGTTCAGATCATCCAGCGGCCGGTGGCTTATCGCGTCCCAGATCTTCGTTCCGGCCTCGATTACGTTCATCTTCGCCAGCAGTCCGCCCTGACTGTGACCGATCACCACCATCCGGCCGAGCGCGGGATCTGCCTGCACGCCCCCGAGGGATTTCACGGCGTCCTCCAGCGAGTGGCGCAGCACGTTGGCCGAAATCGGGATCGGGTTGCCGGTGTTGTAGGCGAAGAACCAGAACTCGTAATGGTCGCGGATTTCTTTGTCTTCCAGCAGATCGTTGACCAAATCGGCCCAGCGGAACGGGCTGGAAGCGGTGCCATGGACCAGCACCACCGGGATGCGACCGCGGCGATGCGGTTCCAGCGCGAACAGGTTGTCCTTGGCGCTGCGATCGTTCAGGCCGACCAACGCGTTATTGAGCAGGCCGGACAGTTCCCGCGTCCAGCCCTTCCCCTCTACGGCGAACAGCGCCCGCACTGCGGTCTGGTCGTATTCCAGCGGAACGTCCTGGCCGCCAATCCGTATGCTGTCGGTGTCGTAAATCGTGTAGAGCGCCAGCCGCGCGTCCAAGGCCCCACCGGTGAGTTGTCGGCGCGGGTCATCCATCTCCAGTACGGCCGAGGTCGGGATGCGCAGCTTCGGCGGGAGAACGAGACCGTCGTCCGGCTGCGCCGAGGGGGTCAGGCCGGCGGCGAGCGGCGCGCCGAGGCCATCACTACGGTAGTCGTTCTTGAAGCCCTCCACTTCCAGGTTCATCGTCGGTACGAACGAGGTCAGGGTGCGCCCGGCGAAATTGAGGCTGGCCTTATCGACCGTCACGTCCACGGCGCCGAATGGCAGCAGATAGCGCCCGCCCTCCAGGGTGGCGATGCCTTCGGCGCCTTGGCTGCTGAGCACCTGGGTCAGCGCCAGGTTGTAGAAGCTCGTCGCGTATTGAAACTGCGCGCTATACGGGCTTGGCTTGTCCGCATTGCCGGCCGGGAACAGCACGGCGTAAGCGTACAGCGCCGAGGCCAGCAACATCGGCTTCGACTTGATACGGCGGGCCTGGGCGTAATTCATTTCCGCCAGCGCGTAGAGATCGGGCCAGTGCATGCCGGTGGCGATGGCCTGGGCTCGCAGCGCGACGATGGCAGCGTCCGGCTGGGCGTCAAAGATGTCGAGCAGGGCCGCACGCCGCAGGACGGTGCGGGTGGCCTCGCTGAGCTGATCGGAGGAGAGCGCGGTGCGATTCAGGTTCTCGTAGGCGGTACGGAGGCTCACACGCTCGACCTTCACCGGCGCGCTGCAGGCCGCCAGGACCATGCCGAAAAGGAGAAGGGTGAATAGGCCGATTGGATGGCAAATCGATGTGGTTGGGTCGCGCATTGAAATCTGGCTTACAAACTTGGATTGATCTTGAGTAGCGCAACACCAAGGGAACGACCGCGTTTGGAACGGACCAACCCGTTATGGCAAGCCCCGACCCGGTAATCGTGGATACAGAGGGCCCTCGCGCAGCCCCGCCCTCCCTTCAAATCCGCCGGCGCCTGGCGCATAAGGCTGGAGCCTCTCGTCCAAGGAAATTCAATCATGCGCAGCGCCGTGATCGTCTCCACTGCCCGCACGCCGATCGGCCGTGCCTATCGCGGCGCCTTCAACGACACGCAAAGCCAGGCGCTCGGCGGCCACGTCATCGCCAATGCGATACACCGCGCCGGCATTGACCCTGTGGAAGTCGAGGACGTCGTCATGGGTGCCGCGGTTCAGCAAGGCTCCCAGGGCTTCAACATCGCCCGCCAGGCTGCTTTGCGCGCCGGTTTGCCAGACAGCGTCGCCGGCATGTCGGTGGATCGGCAATGCGCCTCCGGTCTCATGGCAATCGCCACCGCGGCCAAACAGATCATCAACGACGACATGCAGATCACTGTCGGCGGCGGCCTGGAATCGATTTCCCTGACACAGACCGACGCCATCAACCGCTCACGCGGGCAGGATCCGGACCTCGTGGCCCGCATCCCGGGCCTTTACATGGCAATGATCGAGACCGCCGAACTGGTCGCCGACCGCTACAACATCTCACGCGAGGCGCAGGACGAATACGCGCTGCGCTCCCAGCAACGCACCGCCGCCGCGCAGCAGGCTGGCCGGTTCGACGATGAAATCGTCCCCCTGCCCTCCGAGATGCTGGTCACCGACAAGGCCACCGGCGAGACCAGCCGCAAGAAGGTCGCGATCACCAAGGACGAGGGCAACCGGCCAGAAACTTCGCTGGAGGGTCTTTCCAGTTTGAAGCCGGTCTTCGCCAACGGCCAGGTCGTGAAGCAGGGGAAGTTTGTCACCGCCGGCAACGCCTCGCAGCTCTCCGATGGCGCCTCGGCCGTGGTCCTGATGGAGGAGGCCGAGGCCTCCCGCCGCGGCCTGCAGCCGCTTGGGATCTATCGCGGCATGGCAGTCGCCGGCTGCGCGCCGGACGAGATGGGCATCGGTCCGGTCTTCGCCGTGCCCCGGCTGCTGGCGAAGCACGGCCTCACCATCAATGAAATCGATCTGTGGGAGTTGAACGAGGCTTTCGCCTCCCAGGTGCTGTACTGCCGTGATCGGCTTGGCATCGACCCCGACAAGATGAACGTCAACGGCGGTGCGATCTCGATCGGCCATCCCTACGGCATGTCGGGCGCCCGCATGACCAGTCACGCACTGATCGAGGGCAAGCGCCGCGGCATCAGATATGTCGTCGTCACGATGTGCGTCGGCGGCGGCATGGGCGCGGCCGGCCTGTTCGAGGTCGCCTGAGATGCCGGTCGATCCACAGATCCAAATGCTACTGGACCTGGGCGCCGCGTTGCCCCCGCTGCAGACATTGTCGGTCGACGACGCCCGAGCACAGTTTGCCGCCCGGGATTTCGCTGGCCTGCGCAAGCCGGAGGTCGCGAGCGTAGTCAACCGTGACATGCAAGGACCTGCTGGCTCGCTAGAACTGCGGATTTACACCCCGCTGGGAAATGGCCCCTTTCCGCTGATGGTATTTTTCCACGGCAGCGGGTTCGTGTTGTGCAGCCTGGATACTCATGACGGTATGTGCCGAAACCTGTGCGCCGGAACCGGCTGCGTTGTTGTTTCGGTCGATTACCGTCTTGCCCCCGAGGCGAAATTCCCTGCCGCAACGCACGATTGCCTCGCGGCAACCCGCTGGGCGGTGGCGAATGCCGCGGCTCTGGGCGCCGACCCCGGCCGCGTGTTCGTCGCCGGTGACAGTGCGGGCGGCAACCTGGCAGCCGTCACCGCTCTCCGCATTCGCGACGAGGGTGGTCCCCGCCTGTTGGGCCAATTGCTGATCTATCCGGTGACCGACTATTACGAGCCCGGCACCCCGTCGATGATCGAGAATGCCGAGGGCTACGGCCTGACCCGCGTCGGGATGATCTGGTTCTGGAACCACTATCTGGCTGCTCCATCGGATGGAGCGAACCCTCTTGCCAGCCCATTCCGCGCCGCCGACCTCAGCGGCTTGCCGCCCGCCCTTGTGGTGACCGCGGAATACGATCCGCTGCGCGACGAGGGTGAATACTACGCCGACCGCTTGCGCCAGGCCGGTGTGCCGACGCAGATGAAGCGATGGGAAGGCATGAACCATGGGTTCTTCTTCTGGCCCGGTGTTGTTGATCGCGCGAGCGGTGCCATAGACGAAGCGTGCGACTGGGTGCGATCGGTATTGAGCCGATGATCCTCAAATGACTTCCGCCGCGTAACTCTACTGGGCATCGGTCTGGATGATAAGTTCGCCAACCACAACGGAGCAAACCATGCCGACGGAACACAGCGGCGGCTGCCATTGCGGGAACCTTCGCGTTCAAGTGCGCCTGACGCGGGCACCGGCTGATGTGCTGATCCGCTCCTGCGCCTGCTCGTTCTGCCGCTCTCACGGCACCCGCACCGTGTCAGACCCGGCAGGTCAAGCTGACCGTGGGCCACGGATTGGGATCTCGTGCAGCGCTACCGCTTTGACTCCCGTACCGCGGACTATCTGCTGTGTCAACGCTGCGGTGTCTATGTCGGAGCCGTCTGTGAAACGCCCTCGGGCCAACGTACCGTGATCAATACGCTCTGCCTCGGCGATCGCGAGACGTTCACCCAGGAGCCCGTGCGGCCGGATTACGACGGCGAAGAAATCGAGGCGCGCTTGTCCCGGCGCGAGGCGAACTGGATGCCGATAGTGATGCACGACCGCCCGGAATAGTCGCGTTTGTTTCGGCCACGCTCAATCCCAACCGGGCGAGCAAGGAGCCCGGATTATCAGACCGCCCGGATTATCAGACCGGCGGTGAATACTTCTACTCGACGGCACGAGGCGGCAACACCCCAAGGAACGATCTCGACACCGTTCACTCGTTCATCTTTCACCATTCAACACGGAGAAGGAACGAGGTCTCGGCGACTACCGGAGCGACGATCGAAAACCCGACAAGCATCCCCTTGTCAGAAAGATCACGCAACCGCCGGCGGCGCCAACTACGGCCCCACGAACCCGCCGCCGTTCACATCCAGAATGGCCCCCGACAAATAGCTCGCAGCCGAGGTGCAGAGGAACGCGATCGGCCAAGCCAGTTCCTCCGGCCGCCCGATCCGCCCCATCGGCAGTGTCGGCCCCAGATTGAACCCCCGGGTCATCGGCGTCTCCACCGGCCCTGGCGCCACCGCGTTGACCAGGACCCCTCGCCCCACCGCATTCCGCGACAGCCATTTCACTAACGTATGCAACGCACCTTTTGATGCCGCGTAATCCGGAGGTGTGGTCAACGAGGTGCCTCCGGTCTTGCCTGCCACCGAACCCACCAGCGCGATGTTCCCGCCGCCATGGCCGGCCATATGCTCGATCGCTGCGGCGGTAAGCTGCAGCGGAACCCGCACGTTGATGTCCATCACCCTGTGAAAGCGCTCATGCCAGCCCGCATCCTCGGTCCACGGCTGCTCCGCGAGTATGGCCGCGCAATGCGCCACGGCGTGGACCCGGGCCCCCGCGAAAAATCTGGCGATGAATGCATCGTCCGTCAGGTCCCCCTGCATCACGGTGCAGATCCCGCCGGCCGCCTGAATCCCATCCATCGTTTCGCCCATCGGCGCCCGATCAATAATCACAACCTCCGCTCCAAGTTGGGCTAGCACCAATGCGGTCGCCTTCCCAATCCCGCTCGCGGCACCCGTCACCACGGCGCGACGGCCCTCCATCGAAAGCGCTCCAGGCAAAGCTATGGTCGGCATTGTGCAGTCCTCCGATCTGATTTCCTCCGATGATCCTGCCTGGATGAATTTCTGTCCATTGTGGCGGACCGCCATGGTTCCGATTGACCTCGGACTGCCCGGTCCATAGCTTCCGGCCCATGTCCGATCCACTCCGCAACAACCTTACTGAGATCCCGAAGGCATGGCCCTTCGAGGAAGCGCGGAAAGTTGCCCACCGCCTCGCCCAATCAGGGAAAGACCACGCGCTATTCGAGACGGGCTACGGCCCCTCCGGCCTACCGCATATCGGCACATTCGGAGAGGTCGCCCGCACCACCTGGGTCCGCAACGCCTTCACGGAAATCACCGGTCTGCCGTCCAAGCTGTTGGCCTTCAGTGACGACATGGACGGCCTGCGCAAGGTGCCGGACAACATCCCGAACAAGGCGATGCTGATCCCCTTCCTCGGCAAGCCGCTGACACAAATCCCCGACCCATTCGGCACGCATGACAGCTTCGGCGCCCATAACAATGCCCGGCTGCGCGCTTTCCTCAACTCCTTCGGGTTCGAGTACGAATTCGCCTCATCTACCGACTATTACAAGGCTGGCCGATTCGACACCGCTCTGACGCGCATTCTCGAGTGCTATGACCCGGTCATGGCGGTCATCCTGCCGACATTGGGCCCAGACCGCCGCGCCACCTACTCCCCGATCCTGCCCATCCATCCGGACACCGGCATCGTCATGCAGGTGCCGATGGAGCACATTGACCCCGCCGCCGCAAAGGTCACCTGGAAAGACCCAGCCACCGGCGAGACATTTGAAACCTCGGTCAAGGGCGGCGCCTGCAAGCTACAATGGAAAGCCGACTGGGCGATGCGATGGTATGCCCTCGGTGTCGATTATGAGATGTCCGGCAAAGACCTGATCAACTCGGTAAAGCTTTCCAGCCGCATTTGCCGCGTTCTCGGCAGCCAGCCCCCTGAGGGCATGACCTACGAGCTTTTCCTCGACCAGAACGGCCAGAAGATCAGCAAGTCAAAAGGCAACGGCCTCTCGGTCGAGGACTGGCTGACCTACGCCCCAAACAAATCCTTGGCCCAGTTCATGTACAACCAGCCGCAGCGGGCCAAGCGGCTGTATTTCGACGTCATCCCCCGAGCGGTCGATGAATACGTCGGTAACCTGGACAAGCTGCGGACGCAGGCCGACCCGGTCAACCCGGCCTGGCATATCCACGCCGGCCGCCTGCCCGATCATGCCGGAAGCCCGATATCGTTCGGAATGCTGCTCAACCTCGCGAGCGTCGTGAACGCCGAGACCCCGGACATCCTGTGGGGCTTTATCCAGCGCTACGTCCCCGGTGCAAGCCCGGAAACCCAGCCTCTGCTCGGCCGTCTCGCGGACCACGCCGTCGCCTATTACCGAGACTTCGTCGGTCCCGAAAAGCGATACCGCCAGCCCGATGCGATGGAACGCAGCGCCCTGGAGGATCTCGCCGCTACGCTCCCCACTCTCCCGGACAGCAGCGCTGAAACCATCCAGAACGCGGTGTTCGAGGTCGGCAAGCGCCACCCCTTCCCCGACCTTCGAAGCTGGTTCAGTTGCCTGTATCAGGTGCTGCTCGGACAGCAGGAAGGTCCGCGGTTCGGCGGATTCGTCGCGCTGTATGGCATTCCCGAAACGATCGCGCTCATCCAATCGGCGCTGGCGCGCCAGGCGGAGCCGGCTTGACGGATGGCTCGGAAATCGCGTCTCGCCTTCACTAGTTGGGTCCGCCACCTTCCCGCGATCCTCGGCGTCGTCTTACTGATCGGCGCGATCTACGTCGTTCAGCGCGAATTCCATCACCTGCGGTTGAAAGACATCGGCGCTGCGTTGTCGGCAATCCCGGGCCGCGCGCTGGTGTTCTCGTTCGTCTCCACGATCGTATCCTACTTCATCCTTACCTTCTACGATCGCCTGGGAACGATCTACGCCGGCCACAAAGTCTCCTACGGCCGCGTCGCCTTCGCCTCGTTCTGCGCCTACGCGCTGTCGCACAACATCGGGTTCGCGGCGGTCTCGGGCGCGGCCGTTCGCTATCGGCTCTACGCGCACTGGGGCCTGACCCCGCTGCAGATCGGCAAGACGGTGGCGTTCTGCAGTCTGACCTTTGCCCTCGGCGGCATGGTTCTGGGCGGTGCAATTCTGTTCGTGGAACCTCGGGCCATTCCCTTCTTCGGCCAGCATCTGCCGAAGCTCGCGATGTACGGCGTTGGCGTCTTGCTATGGGCGGTGGTGCTTGGCTACGTAACACTGTCCCGGGTCCTCAAGCGCGTGAGGATCCTTGGCCACGAGATACGACTTCCCGGCTGGCGCATGGCAATCATCCAGGTCCTGCTGGCCACGGTGGATGTCGCGACGACCGCCACGATCTTCTACGCCCTACTGCCCCCCGCACCCGGGCTGACCTGGCTGGTCTTCCTCGGCGTCTATGTAGCCTGTTACACCGCCGGCTTGGCCGCCAATCTTCCAGGCGGCATCGGCGTGTTCGACACCGCGATGCTGTTTGGGCTGGAGCCTTATGTCAGCGCGCCGCACATCGTCGGGGCAATCCTCGTCTTTCGCCTCTATTACTACGTGATCCCGCTGTTCCTGGCGGGCTCGCTGTTTGCCGGCAATGAGATCCTGCTGCGCGGCAGCGGACTGCTGCGGCATTTCGCCCGATTGGCGCCGGTGCAGGCGATCGGCCGATGGAGCGAACCCGACTTCGCCGTAACCGCGGCCACCGGTGCCGTCGGATTGTGCGGCGTCCTGATACTGTGTCTGGGCGTGCTCGCGCCACAACCGGATTTCTCCTGGATCGATCCGGATTACGACGCGATCGCCCGTCAGGCCGGGCAGTTCGTGCCGTCGCTGATCGGAGCTGGCCTGGTGATGATGGCGATCGCGCTGTCGCATCGTGTCAACCTGGCGTGGAGCCTCACGGTCCTCTTGCTGGTAGCCGGAGCGTCGTTCGCGGCAACGCAGGACAACCGGCTTTGGGTATCCGGCATCCTCGTGTTGACGACCTTGCTGCTGGCGCCATTTCGAGCCTGCTTCTATCGCCACGCCCATCTTATGAGCGGTCCGCTGCAGCCCGGCAGCGCCCTCACCCTCGGCGTGCTCGGCTTGTGCCTGTTCTCGCTGGCTATGACCCGGCCGCAAACCCATCTGCTGCAAAACAACGCGTTCTGGGCGGTGATCATCTCGCGGGAGCTGCCAAATTACGTCCGGCTGGCGGTGGCGATTTCTGTGTTGCTGGGTCTGACCGCGATCTGGCTGCTGTTGCGCCCGGGTCGCGTACGCTACCTGCCGTGGGACAGCCACGCGCGCCAACTCGTGCGCACTTGGGGCGGCGGCTTCGGTCAAGGCGCTGACGGCGTCGTCCTCGGCAAATCCGCCCGAGCCGCGATCCCGTTCCGCCGCTGCGGGCGCGTGCTGCTTGGCCTGGGCGATCCGGTGGGGGACGCAACCGACCGCGTTTCAGCGATTTGGCGGCTGCGCGATTTGGCACGCCAGGAGGGGCTGGATGCCGCAGTGTGGCACGCGGGCCCCGATTTGCTGCGCATCTACGGCGACCTCGGCCTGACCGCGCTTCCGCTGGGTTCCGATGGACTGCCGCTGCCTGAGTCTCCGGGAGACACTCCGCCTGCTGAGCAATACCTGGTTTGTGTCGCGGAACGAGATCTGGATCTGCTGCTGCCGGTGCTTCCGACCCTCGCCAGGGGACTGCGACGGGCCGAACCGGTCGCGGTCTGATACGCGCGACTCTCCGCCGACGTAGCCGCTCGTTCAAATTACGCGGAACTCCTAAGAACGCGGCGCGTGACGCAAACTCAACGCCTCGCACTGGCCATCCGCGTTGGCATCTATCGCGACGATCGCCGGCAGCGGCACCGCTGGTCCCCGTCAGTCCTCGAAGCGCTTCACGGCGACGACCGCATTGGTTCCGCCGAACGCAAATGCATTACTAATGGCAGCCCGGATCGGGCGCTCCCGTGCACGACAGGGTGTCACGTCGAGATCGCATTCGGGGTCGACTTCCTCGATGTTGATAGTAGGCGGAACGATCCCGTGGCGGATCGCTTCGATAACGGCGATCAGCTCGAGCGAACCGCTCGCGCCGAGTGCATGCCCGTGCATTGATTTCGTCGAGGAGATCGATAGGCGCTTAGCCTCCTCACCGAACACCGCCTTGATGCTCTTAATCTCCAGCATGTCATTGGCGACCGTGCCGGTACCGTGGGCGTTGATGTAGTCAATGGCATCGACGGAGAGGTTGGCGTCGGCGAGACACGCCTGCATCGCTGCGGCCGTGCCTTCGAGCGTCGGCGCCACCAAGTCGGCTGCATCCGCGCTCATCCCCACGCCGGCGATCTGCGCCAGGATTTCAGCCCCGCGCGCCCTGGCGTGATCCGCACGTTCGAGTACCACCATACCCGCTCCTTCGGCGAGCACGAGGCCTTTGCGATGCCGATCGAACGGCCGGCATGTGTCTGGCGCCATGACGCGCATCGCCTCCCACGCCTTCAGAGTACCCGTAGGTCAGCGGCGCCTCGGTTCCGCCGACGACCGCCGCGCCGATGACGCCGTTGCGCAGCAGCCAGACGGCTGTCGCGATCGCGTGATTGGACGATGCGCACGCCGAAGAGACTGTGAACACAGGGCCGCGGATGCCGAACGCCATGCTGATCTGACTCGCCGGCGCACTCGGCATGACCCGCGGCACAGTAAACACGTTCGCACGCTTGGCACCTTCAAGGAAAATCTTACGATACAATTCGTCGATCGTCTCTCCCCCTGCCGTGCCGACCCCAACCACGCAGCCCGTTCGGTGTCCAGAGTGCTCGAGTGGCAGACCCGACTGTGCGATCGCCTGCTGGGCCGCAACGATCGCCAACACGCTGAAACGGTCCAACATCGGCAACCGACGGGCGTCGAGCATGTGGCGAGGATCAGGAGCGGGGATGGCACCGATGATCGAGACCTTCAGATCGGAAGGTGCTGCCTGTTCGAGCTTACCGAGACCGCAGCGTCCGTCTTGCAGAGCCGACCAGAATGCCTCCACCGAATGGCCGAGCGCCGAGACGCAGCCCGTCCCGGTGACCACGATAGATTCATGCTCCACTGCTACGTCCTTCGAGACCGAGCGACCGACCCAGCTCAATAAGGTTCGCAACAGTCTTATAACTATTCGAGGCCTCGACCGCGTCCACCGGTATGGTCACGTCATACTCATCTTCGATTGTCATAATGATCTCGACCAGATCGAGCGAGGTCACGCCCAATTCGGACAGCACAGACTCCGGCGTAATCACCGACGGGTCCAAGTGGGCCTGTTTGGCGATCACCCTCCTGAGCACGTCTGTCATCGTCTCTCCCATGGTCCCCCGCCGCCGTTGTCTCTGTTACCGGCCATCAACGGCGCCCGATCTAACTTCGGTCAAGCGGGCCACGAGCCGCCTCACGCGCCGCATCAATCTCAGATTTTCCATCGCCTCGGCACGCGGCACTGCCGGATATCCGGCATACACGGCGCCAGCCGGGACGTTGGTTCCAACGCAGGCGGCGGCCCCCACAACTGCCCACGCACCGATCTTCAGGTGGTCGGCGACCCCAACCCGACCCCCGAGCACCGCACCGTCACCAATGATCACACCGCCCGCAAGGCCCACCTGCCCGCAGAGCAGGCAGTCCATACCGATCTCGACATTATGGCCAATCATCACGAGGTCATCGATCTTGGTCCCGGCACCGATACGCGTCGGCTTCAGCGTGCCACGATCAATGGAAGTCAGCGCACCGACCTCCACATCATCGCCAATTTCAACGATCGACAGGGTGTGGATCTTTTGTAGTTCGTTGCGCTCGGGACTGATCGGGGCGGCGCCGCCGGCACCTTGGGCCGCCTCGAGTGCGCCGGGGCGCGTCGGCACGAAGCTGAATCCGTCAGCACCGATCGACGCGTTATGATGCAAGACGGCCCGGTCTCCCACACGACATCCCCAGCCAATGCGAACGCCGGGATAGACGAGGCAATCCGCGCCGAGCGTCCCGCCGGCCGCAAGCGTCGCTTGCGATAAGATCACGGAGCGGGCCCCGACGCGTGCACCCGGGCCGATCACTACCAAGGGCCCGATCGTCGCGCCTTCACCGATCACCGCGTCCGATGCGACCACGGCACTCGGATGTATACCGGGACGAACCTCGGGACGGTGCTGAAAAATCTGCGTGATCGCCGGCAGACTGGAGCGGGATCGGCGCATGAATATCACAGTCTGGAAGCGCCGATCTGGGAATTGCGTACCCTCTGGAACGAGCGCGATCTTCGCCCGACTTTCAACCAGAATCCGGATCGTATCTGGTGACATCGCGATCGCGACATCGCCCTCGCAGGTGGCTTCCGTCGGATGCACGGCGCGGGAGATCTCCAAGTCGCCGGCGCCGATCACGCGCCCATCCAACGCTGCAGCCAGTTCGCGAGCCTTCATTGTTGCGAAATCCTGATCTGTGGCTCGAAGCAATCAGCACGTAGCACGTAAAGCCGGTACTCGCGATGCCCCAGACCGCCGTGCCCTCCTTCGGCACACGATTTTGCACCGGGACTGCCCGCCGACCTGCAGCCGACCCAACAACGGACAGCCGGGTCGGTCCGGAATCTCTCGACTAGGCGCGGCAAGTATAGCTGTCGACTCCAAGGAGATATTCGTGCCCGAAGGACGGATGACCGGTAGCAGTAGCGACTGCCCGTCATCCGAAGGTCTAATCGCGAGGATTCGGCCCAGGACGACTCTGAACTCCGCCGGACGCGTGCATCGCCCCCTCGACAAAGTCCGCGAACGTTCGGGCTTTTGTTGTTGGCATACGACCCGCCGGGAAAACGGCCCATAGATCCATCGGGGGCAATTCCCAGTCCTGAAGCACCGCCTTAACGGTGCCGTCGACGATCTCAGGCGCGAACATCCATTCTGATGTGATGGCGATCCCTGCATTTGCGAACACCGCAGCGCGCAAACCCTCGGCCGCGCTGACGTGCAGCTGGCCGCGCAAGGTGACCGTCAGTTCCACGCCTTCCCGCCGGAAAGGCCAGACCGCGCCGCCACCGCTCTGCCCATAGATCACCGCTTGATGGGCGGCGAGGTCGCCCGGAGTCGTCGGCACACCGGCTCGCTCGAAATACGCCGGAGTGCTCAAGACCACGTGCCGACAGCTTCCGAGTCGCCGCGCTATCAAAGACGAGTCCACGAGCTTACCCATGCGCAACGCGATGTCGATGCCTTCCCGAACCAGGTCAATAACCCGATCGTCGAGCACGACCTCCATCTCCAGGTCGGGATGTCGCGCCAGGAATTCCGGGAGGCGTGGCATCAAGTGGATGCGCGCGAATGTCACCGCCGCGGCGACGCACAGCTTGCCAGCTAGGCTGGACCCGGCGCCGCGCGCCGCCACCTCCGCCTCGTCGGCTTCCTCGATCGACCGCCGGGCCCGGTCATAGAAATTGAGGCCAGCCTCCGTTGGCGCGAGCCCGCGCGTCGTGCGGACGAGTAGTTTCACCCCGAGCCGATCCTCGAGCTGCGCAATTGACTTGGAGAGTGCGGGCTGTCCGACGTTGAGATGACGGGCGGCGGCGGAAAACGAGCCGGAGTCCATCACCCGCACGAAAGCCTGCATGGCCCTCAGCCGATCCATCCAAATGCCTCCAAGGCATGGATCTTATCGCCCAAACCATACTGCCACTCGGCGCATGGGATAGCCATCCCTCCCAAACCGCCGACCACGGTCCGCCATTCTAATCAGGAATAAAGCTTATGAAATCGACGCACGTGGCGTTCGTTCGGCTCGAAGTCTAACCACTAACGCGCCACTAGCGCAAACCGCCGTCCTTTGCGTCAAAGGAATGACATATGGGCAGCACAGGAAGATCCGCGTTGGACACGCCTGCAGAAACCGCGCCCTTGATGGTCTGGAAAATGGGAAAGATCCATCTGCGCCTCACCGTCAACGGGCAAGCGTGCGGGATCGCCGTCGAGCCGGCAACCACCCTGTTGGAAGCGCTTCGCGACGCGCTCGGTCTGACCGGGACGAAGTTGGGTTGCGACCGCGGCGAGTGTGGGGCCTGCACCGTCCATGTCGATGACCGCCGAGTACTGTCCTGCATGACCTTGGCGGCAATGCTGGAAGGCAAGCGCATCACGACCGTCGAGGGTCTGGAGCAAGAAGGAAACCTCCACCCGCTCCAGGCGGCCTTCATCGAGCACGATGGTTTCCAATGCGGCTTCTGCACGTCCGGGCAGATCATGTCGGGCGTCGCTCTGATAGCGGAGGTGAAGGCCGGCTGGCCTAGTGCCGCGACGGCTGATCTTACTCGGCCGTTCACGATTACGGATCTGTCGAAAGCCGAAATCCGTGAGCGCATGAGCGGAAATCTCTGTCGTTGCGCTTGCTATCCCAACATCGTCGATGCCGTGGCGGATGCCGCGGGGAAGCGCTGAGTCATGCATGTAGCCGCTCTCGCGAGAACCGACGATCCCGCCAAGGCAATCGCCGTCCATGCTCAGGATCCCCAACTCGCCTTCATTGCCGGCGGCACCGATCTTCTCGGGCTGATCAAGGACCGTGCGGCTCTCCCCGAGCGCCTGCTGGACATCAATCATCTTCCCGACATGGCTCGGATTGAGGCGCTTCAGAACGGCGACCTGCGGATCGGCGCGCTCGCCCGCATGAGCGACCTCGCCGCGCATCCGGACGTTCGCGCGCGCTTTCCCGTTGTCGCGGAGGCGCTGTTGTTCGCCGCATCCGGACAGCTGCGCAACATGGCGTCGATCGGTGGAAACATCATGCAGCGCACGCGTTGCGCCTATTTCCGCGACGAAGATGGGCTCCCTTGCAACAAGCGGAGCCCTGGCTCGGGCTGCTCGGCTCTCAACGGCACCAATCGCAATCACGCCATCTTCGGGTGGTCGGACGCCTGCGTCGCTACCAATGCATCCGATGTGGCCGTGGCATTCGCCGCACTCGATGCCAAGGTCGTTGTGCGCAGCCCGAACGGAGAGCGATCAATTCCGTTTGCCGAGTTCCATCGACTGCCCGGCGACACGCCGGAGCGAGACAACGTCCTCGGTCGAGGCGACCTGATCGTCGCGGTCGAAGTGCCGGCCAGCCCCGAGGGACGCGCCTCTCATTACCTCAAGGTCCGCGATCGTCAATCTTACGAGTTCGCGCTTGTATCGGCAGCGGCTGCGGTCGCGATGGACGGGCAGCGCATAATTTCGGCACGGTTGGCTTTGGGCGGTGTCGCGCACAAGCCCTGGCGGCTCAGCGATGCCGAGGGGGCTCTGCGGGGGACGTCGTTGGACGACGTTGACGCGCTCCGGTCCGCGATCTCCCTGTCATTCGTCAAGGCTCGTCCGCTCGCCCACAACGCATTCAAGGTCGAGCTTGCGCAACGCGCCGCCTTGCGCGCGCTGCAAATCGCCGGAGCACGCGCATGAACGCCATCGGGCAATCGCTCTCGCGCGCCGACGGTCGACTTAAGGTGACCGGCCGCGCCCGGTACACGGCCGATATTCCGGTTGCCGGCGCCGCGCACGCGGCAATCGTCTACAGCACGATCGCCAATGGCCGAACGGTGTCAATCGACACCGCTGCCGCCGAAAGAGCGCCAGGTGTCATTGCAATCTTCACTTGTCGCAACATGCCGCGCATGAACCCGACGCCCAAGCCCTGGAGCCACCTTCGCCCGCACGGACAGAGCTATCTGCCACTCCAAGACGACCGCATTCATTATGCCGGCCAACCGATTGCCCTGGTCGTCGCGGATACGCTTGCCCAAGCGTCTCGCGCCGGAACATTGATCGAGGTGCGGTACGAGGTCGGCCAGCCGAAGGTATTCGGCCGCAACGTAGTCGACGAGGCGCTCGATCCACCGCAATTCCTTTGGCCCGTCAGCTCGTCGGTCGGCGATGCCCGGAAGGCGCTTGCCGCCGCGGCCGTCAAGATCGAGCAGACCTACACGACCGCCGATCGTCATCACAATCAGATGGAGCCCCATGCGACGACGGCGGTTTGGGAGGCCGACGGCACGCTGACGCTCTACGACGCCACCCAGCACATCTTCGGCACGAAGGAGCTGGTTGCGATCGTGCTCGGCGTTCCGCCCGAGAGGATCAACGTCGTGTCGCAGTTCGTGGGCGGCGGGTTCGGCGGGAAGGCCTATGTGTGGCCACACACCTTGATGGCCGCCGTTGCCGCCAATGCGATCGACCGGCCGGTCCGCATGCAGCTTACGCGCGCGCAGATGTATTCGATGGTTGGACACCAGCCGGCGACAATACAGACGATTGCGCTGGGCGCGGATCGCGACGGCAAGCTCGTGGGAATCGAGCATCAGAGCATTTCGCCGACGCCCGTCTTCGAAAACTACATCGAATACGCAGCGCTCTCGTCGCGGTCGTTGTGGCCGGCGCGCGGCGGAATATCGACGACCCACAAGATCGTCCACGTCAACCGCAACACGCCGACGGCGATGCGCTCGCCTCACGAGGCGCTGGGCCACTTCGCGCTCGAGAGCGCGATGGACGAGCTCGCCTACGCGACCGGCGTCGACCCGGTGGCTCTGCGACTGCTCAACGACACCAAGATCGATCCGCATAGCGGTCGCCCCTTCTCGACGCGTGCCCTCGGCCAGTGCCTGACCGAAGGCGCCGAGCGGTTCGGCTGGGACAAGCGGACACCCGAGCCACGCTCGATGCGCGACCGCCGCTACCTCATCGGCCAGGGCGTGGCGGCGGCGATCTACACACATTGGCGCTGGCCGGCCAAGGCGCGCGTTACGCTGAGTCGCGACGGGACGGCGCTGGTCGAGACCGGCTCGCATGACCTCGGCACGGGTACCTATACCGTCATGCGGCAGGTCGCCGCCGATGCGCTCGGGCTCGCACCCGAAAAGGTGACCGTGCGGCTCGGAGATACGAGACTGCCCGCGTCGCACGCATCGATCGGCTCGGCGACGATGGCCAATGCCGGCGCCTCGGTGATGTTGGCGGCCAAGGCCGTCCGCGATCGGGCGGTCGAGCTCGCCCTCGAGGGAAACGACGCGCCTTTCTCCGGAGCAGAAGCTGAAGACGTGGTCGTCGCCGACGGCACGCTGTCTCTAGCGGGCAAGAATCTGAACGTCACCTACGCCGAATTGCTCAGGCGAAACGAGCTTTCCAGCCTCGCGGACGATGGCGACTATGATCCCGTCGAGGAGGCGATGGGTGCGAAAGCGATCTTCAGCTTTGGCGCGGTCTTCGCGGACGTGCGGGTCGATCCGGATTTCGGGACGGTGCGGGTGAACCGCGTCGTCGGCGCCTACGACGCCGGCCGGATCATCAACCCCAAGACCGCCCGTAGCCAGGCGATCGGCGGAATCATCTGGGGCGTCGGCCAGGCCCTGCTCGAGCAGTCGGAGACCGACCCGGCGACTGGCCGCTTCGTCAACCGCAACTACTCCGGTTATCTCGTGCCGACCAACGCCGACATCCCGGAGCTCGACGTCTTGTTCGCCGGCGCGTTCGACGCGGAAGCGAGCCCGCTGGGGGCAAAGGGCCTCGGCGAGCTGACGGCCGTATCCGTGGCGCCGGCAATCGCGAATGCCGTCTACCACGCGACCGGCAAACGAATACGCGATCTGCCGATCACGGTTGAAAAGCTGTTGTGAAGCGGGCCGAGCCCGCGAGCCGATCTCAGGCGATTTGTCGTTGTCTTATCGGAGGAAATCCATGAATCACTTTGGCACCTATCGTGACAAATTTCCCAACGCCCGCCTGACGCGTTCCGAGAGCGGCGTGTTGGAAGTGGCACTTCACACCAACGGGACCACGCTGATCTTCAACGGGCATACCCATGAACAGTTCGTCGACCTGTTTCACGCGATTGGCTCGGATCCCGATAATCGCGTGGTCATCCTGACTGGTAGCGGTGACGCGTTCATGGAGTCGATCGCCCCCGATGGGTTCGACTTCTTCACTCCACAAGGTTACGACAAGATCTACCGCGAGGGCAAAAAAGTCCTCATGAACATCCTCGACATCGAAGTGCCAATGATCGCTGCGGTGAACGGACCGGTGCGACTACACTCCGAGTACATCTTGCTCTGCGACATCGTCCTTGCCACCCCATCGACTGTCTTTCAAGACAAACCGCATTTCGAATTGGGCATCGTGCCGGGCGACGGAGTCAATCTGCTGTGGCAGGAAACAATCGGCACAATACGGGGCCGCTACTTCATCCTTACCCGCCAGGAACTCGACGTCGCGACCGCCAAGGAGTGGGGCGCGGTCAACGAAATCGTTGCAACTGACAAGCTGCTTGCGCGTGCGCGCGCGATCGCGGAAGAGCTCGCTAAGCTGCCTCCGCTGACTTCGAGGTATACGCGCATCGCCCTGACCCAAAAGCTCCGGCGCACCATTGATGAAGGCGTTGGCTACGGGCTTGCCTTAGAGGGTATCAGCGCTGCCGATGTCGCCCGTTCGACGACAGCGCGGGGCTGAGCCTACGGATTGCGTCGGGCCGGTTCGGAGCCAACGACAGATTTGACCTTTGCACCCTCACCCGCCGTTCCGCTTCCTGCCAATTTCGGCTGGTCGGTCACCGGCTACCAAAACGCTTCGGGCCAAACACGGCCATCCGAGCGGTCGCAATGGCACTTTCCAGTCGGACGCAGCGCGGCATTTCCGCGACAAGCGCAGCGCTCGTTCGCACAACCGAAAATCGTGGTCTGGAAAAAGCAGGCTCTACGTGCCACGTTGAGCTCAAATGAACCGGAGGTATGCATGACCCAACTCGAGGTCGCTGACCACAACGTTGCGACGGACACAGAGACAGCTTCGTCCACGGAGAAAGCTTCGTCCGCCTATGTGCCGTCGCTCCAGCGCACAGCAGGGCAGCCGCCGCCTATCGCGGCGAATGGCGGCCTGTCCTACATGTCGTTCGATCGCGGCGGCGATGCGGGAACCGCCGCGGCGCTCGAGGATGCGCTCGCCCAGATCGCAGAGGGCGAGGGCCAGCGCGTTATCGACATGATCGACCACGCCCCGCCGGGCCCGATCAAGACCCGATGGGGTCACGGGTTCCGCGACTACGACACATGCATGGACTACATCCGCGGATCGAACAGCATCAAAGCGCCTGAGGGCGGCGTGGCGCTGCCGCTGCCCTATACCATCCACGAGCAATCGACCTACTCCGTCGTCCCGTCAAACGCTGTCTGGCGGGACCCGGCGCGCGCCGACGTCGCGGAGATCCTGCGCAAGAACGAGGCGGACAATCGACGGCGGGACCTCTGGTTCCCGCAGGTGCTGCGCGACGCAAGGCGCATCGGCGAGTATCACCCGGGCCTCTCGCCCAATAGCCCCGAAAGCATGGACCGGCTCGGTGTCTCGCTGGCGTATCTCGAGTCCAAGTGCTCGAACTTCTACGATGCGGCAGAGGTGGAGCGCGTATTCTACCCCGAGATCGAGAAGCTTCTCCTCGAGTTCTTCCCGGGCGCGACCGATGCACTGGTCTACAACCACGACGTCTTCGACAAGGATTACGCGGGCGACCGCACGGAAGACCAGGACAACAAGAACCCGGGTGTGAACGCCCGCTACGCCACCCTTGTGCACAACGATCTGAACGACAACAGCGGCCGCGTGCGTTGCCGCGAACTTCTCACCAAAAACCTGCGGAACTTCGGGCGCACGCAGAACTACACCGAGGAAGAAGCCGACAAGAAGATGTCGCGGCGGTTCGTGTCGATCAACCTCGCCAAGCCGATGGAGACGGTCGAGCAGTTTCCCTTCGTGCTCTGCGCCTGGCCCTCCTTCGCCGACCAGCCGTACATCACCAACTACCGGATCTACGACGACCGCGTCGGCGAGACCACCCGCTTCACCTACCGTCCCGACCACGAGTGGTACTGGTTTCCCCAGCAAACCCCCACCGAGGTCTCAATGCTCAAGTGCTATGACTCCGTAACCGACGGCTCCGTCTCGCGCTGGTCTTTCCACACCGCCTGTTTCGACCCGACCGCGCCCGCCGACGCCCGGTGCCGCAAGAACGTCGTCGTCCGGTCCTTCGTCTTCTTCTAGGGCATGATCGCACTGAGCCGGAATCTCCCCGGCGCGTGAACCATAACTATCTTCAGCCTGCACACTCAGGCTGGAGATAGTTAGCGACAAGGCGTCCTGGCACCCACCATAACGACCCGTCACTCGGCGGGCGCAACCTCGTCGTGAGTCGACACAGACGCCATCGCCTCGAACACGCCGTCACGTCGGACCAGCGCATGAAACAGCGCCGCTGCGACATGCAACAGGATCAGCGCAAAGAACGCGAAAGCCAGATAGAAATGCGCATCCCACAGCAACGCATGGAGGCTGTCGCTCTGCGGTAGAATAGCCGGAAGGTGCACGCCCCCGTACAGCACGACAGGGTACGCTGCTGCCGACAACATCCCCCAGCCGATCAGCGGCATACCGATCATCAGGGCATATAACGCATAATGTGACAGATAGGCCGCGAGCTTCATCGGCTCGGGCAGGTCGACCGGCAACGACGGCGCGCCGTAGCGCAGGCGCACCACCAGCCGGACCAGCGCAAGCACAAGAATGGCAATACCGAGGGGTTTGTGGATCGAAACGAGGGTGAGATATTTCGGCATCACGGTGGACACCATGCCGACGCCGATGAACAGCATGGCCAGGATGCAGAGCGCCATGAGCCAGTGCAGTGCGCGCTGCAGCACGGTGAAGCGCAGGCGGCCCCCGTTCATGGCTTGGCTCCCGTCGTCGTTCGGGGATAATCCTTGGCCTCGGCCGTGCGAAGATCATAGGACTTCGCGTAGGCGGACGACCGTGCCGCCGGGAACGGATCGTCCGACGTCCGTATGCCGGTCGGCAGCACGGTCGGATCGAAGTTGATGTCGCGGCACGGGCCATCCGGTTCGGCTTCGATCTGCTGGACGTTGAGCGTGCCAACCTCGACGGTTTTTCGATCTTCCGGCCACGCCTTGGTGGGGTCTGCGGTGGGATCGCCAGGATTGGCCACGGTTACCACCATGGTCCAGTGCTGCGGGCCCCCGTGGATCCGCTCGGTGATCTCTTGCTCCAAGAAATCAGGGCCACGCTTTTTGAGGTCATCAGGCGAGACCGAGACTGGTTGCGCCGCCGGCAGGAGCGACCATCGCACCGCATGCTCCGCGCCGGAATTGTCGACGAAGACGAAGCTATTGAGGCTGTTGAACCGGTCTTCCGCGTAGCTGCCGGTCCAGGGAGCGCTCTTGGCCCATGCACCGAACGCCGCAATCTCCGGATGTGCACCGGCATATGTCTTCATCGCGTCCGGGTCCTTGCTCCCCGAGGCGAGCAGTAGTTCATAAAAGGACTGTGGCGTCGACGCCGGAAAGACTGGGGCATCGATCATGGCAGTGCGCCATACCTGCCCGTCGGGCGTCGAGATCTGCAGTCCAAGGCCCCGCACCCGAACTGTCGCATCCGCCGCGTTCGGATCAGGCGTGGCGACGTTAAAGCGTCCCAAGGCCGGATATTGGCCGCGGGCGAAAACCTGGGCCTGCGAGAGCTCCGACCCGGCCCCATTCGCTTCGAAGACGCCGGTGAAGCAGATGCCCTTGGCATGGTTCCGGCGATGGCCCAGCGGGTCGACGCCGGGGGGCGTCAGAGCGTCCACCATCTTGTCCGGCGTAAGGCGCTGAGGCGAGAACCATCCCGCCGTGTAGGCGAAGGCGGCGGCAGAGGCACCGATGACGAGCGCGATCAGTATCAGAGATCCAAACACGGAACGCGCGGGCGGTCGCTGCGGCTGGAGCATTCGAACCCCTCTGTCACGGTCGACAGGTTTTCTGTCACGGTCGACGGGTTTTCGGTCGAACTTACCATCCCTGCGCGTTATGACCAGTCTGCTATAGGTCGGTATTCCGTCCTACCAGGCAGCCCACGTATCTTTGACCGCAACGGGTTGAGTGTTAGGCGACTCCGCGCAGTCACCTATGGATAGCCAACCTCAACGCCGGTTACATCATCGATGGAATACCCAATTCTGATCCTGTTGGCTGTGACCCTCGTGGCGACCGCCGCCACCTGCGTCATCATCCTGCGGCAGGCCCACACCCTTCAGGCGCTCCGGCTCCTCGCCGAACAGACCCAGGCCGGACTGCGGGCCGAAAACGAAACCACCCGCAACGCACTGCGAACCAACGAGACGACCGGCGCCGAGCGATTGGCTGGCCTACGCGGCGCCCTGGATCTTTCCACCGAGCAGATCCGCACCACCCTGTCACGCGATCAAGGCGAGCTGCGCCTGGCGTTGGCCGAGGGTCAAACCAAAACCATCCAGCAGACCGGCGTACAATTCGAGACCGTTCGCCAGCTGCTGGACCTCAAGCTGCGCGAACTGCGTGAGGGCAACGAGGCGAAGCTCGCCGAAATCCACAAGACCGTAAACGAGCAGCTTCACGCCGCCGTCGAGAAGCAGATGGGCGAAAGCTTCAACCGCGTCATCGACCAGTTCACCGCGGTGCAAAAGGCCATGGGCGACGTCCAGGCGGTGACCGCGCAAATCGGCGACATCAAGCGCCTGTTCAGCAACGTCAAAACCCGCGGCGGATGGGGTGAGACGCAGGTAAGGGCGATGCTCGACGATATCCTGCCGCCCGGGGCGTACGAGACCAACAAGAAGGTCCGGCCGGACAGCGACGACATCGTCGAATTCGCCGTCATCATGCCGATGCGCGGCGAAAACCGCCCGCTGCTGCCGATCGACGCAAAATTCCCGATCGAGGATTACGATCGCCTTCTGGCCGCCTCCGAGGCCGGCGACATGGAGGCCGAACGGACCGCAACCCGCATGCTGGAACGCCGGGTGCGCGACGAGGCTCGCAAGATCGCGACCAAATACATCGCTCCGCCCATCACCGTGGAGTTCGCGATCCTCTATCTACCGACCGACGCCCTTTACGCGGAGGTCGCGCGGATTCCCGGCCTGGTTGACGACATCGGCCGCGAGTGCCGGGTGCTGCTGATGGGGCCGACGCTGTTCCCGGCACTGCTGCGGACTATCCATCTCGGCTTCGTGACGCTGGCGCTGGAGAACAAGGCCGATCAGATCCGCGACCTGCTCGGCGCCACGCGGACCGAGATGCTGAAGATGGATGAAGTGCTGGAACGGCTGGCCAAACAGGCCGGCACCTTCTCCGCCACGATCGACAAGGCTCGGGTTCGCACCCGGGCGGTAGGCCGGAAACTACGCGGCGTCGAGCGAATCGAGGCGGTTCAGGCAGAGGCCCTGTTGGACCTCGCGGGAAGCGCCGAGGAACTAGATGAAATGGAAGCCGAATTCAAACCTGTAGACCGCTCCAATAGCGCCGCGCCAGCGGACCGCCTCCGACCCCTGGATTATAACAATGCAGTGAATGATCCTGCGCACGAAGCCGGGTTGACGGCATTGCTTGCCCTTCAGGATGATGCCAGCCCCGCTTCCTGCTAAGGGCGTAACCCGGACGCCGCAAGGTTTGACAAAAACAAGAAGAACTTCGTTGCCTGCGGTGATTTCTGCTGATTCGCTCTGGCGCACGCCGCTCCAACTTGTATAGTGAACCGTCTGTAGTGACGATTAGTGTACGGGGTGCGATTTCTCGGCGGGGTTGTTATGCTCTTCCGGGTTAGCGTGGCCGAAGGAGTAAACCGGTGATCTTGCCCTGGCGGGCGCTGTCGCTATCAACAACGCGTATGATAATAGGGACGACCTTCTCTTGAACATGACCAACCGCGGCCGTGGACGCCCAAGCCGGCGCCGCGGCTTCGATGATGACTTCAGCTTCGATCGTGCTCCGCCCGGCGACATGCCGCGGGTCGCACCATCCTGGCCCTCCTCAGCGGGTTTCGGCCCCGAGCATGACGCAACCGTCAAGTGGTTCAACCCTGAAAAAGGGTTTGG
Organism: uncultured Alphaproteobacteria bacterium; assembly: GCA_963772355.1. GTDB lineage: Bacteria > Pseudomonadota > Alphaproteobacteria > Acetobacterales > Acetobacteraceae > Rhodopila. The sequence continues at coordinate 100,057 of CAVYXX010000075.1, forward strand.
CTTCGTGGCCCTGTCCGATGGTTCGGGCGATGCGTTCCTGCACGCCAACACGCTTAATCAATCCGGCCACAACGCGGTCAGCCCAGGCGCGACCCTGCGAGTGCGGATCGGCCAAGGTCAGAAGGGCCGCCAAGTGTCCGAGGTGCTCTCGGTTGACGAGACGACCGCGACGCCCTCCGCCAGCCGCGGCGCACGCAGTGCAGGTCCGGGTGGTTTCAGCGATCGTGCCGGTGGTGGTGGTTTCGGCGGTGGTGCTGGGGCTGCTCCGCGGCGCAGCGCGCCGACCGGACCATCCGTGGAAATGCAAGGTACCGTGAAGTGGTACAACGCCACCAAGGGGTTCGGTTTCGTGGCACCCGCCGAAGGGGGCAAGGACGTGTTCGTTCACGCATCCGCCCTGCAGCGGGCCGGCGTGATGCAACTCGCCGAAGGCCAGACGATTTGGATGGACGTTGTGCAGGGCGCCAAGGGGCCGGAGGCAGCCTCGATCCGCACAGGCTAGTATCCAAATCCACGCCCGTGTCGCCCGGCGGCCAGGTTTTGGCGTAGTTAAAGATATTTGGAAGATCTTGTGATGTATCACCCGTGTAAGACGGGCGATACATCACGATCTGTGGCTGCGTTTTCAGCCGACCCTGTTGCTCGCGCGGAGAATGGGGCACCCTGGGTCGGAGCAGCGAGGAGAATCGCCCATGCCACCGATCGTTGCGGTCATTGCCCCCGGCATGATGGGAAGCGCCGTCGCCACGCGGCTGACGTCTAATGGCGTCCACGCGCGGACCTTGCTCGCTGGACGCTCGGCCGCCACTGTGGCCCGTGCCCAGAAAGCGGGTCTGAGCGATGCCACGCACGACCAAATCGCTGAGGCGGACTTCATCCTGTCGATCGTGCCACCAGGCCAGGCGCTGGCCTTGGCGGAAAGCCTCCTGCCGGCAATGAGGGCCGCGACGCGTAAACCGGTTTACGTCGATTGTAATGCGGTCAGCCCCGAGACTGTGCGTCGGATCGACCAACTGGTCCGGGAGTCGGGTGCCAAATTCGTCGACGGCGGTATCATCGGCCCACCCCCCGAACCCGATTCCACCAAGACGAGGATCTATCTCTCCGGGTCCGACGCCGAGAGGGTCGCGGTGCTGGAGAAATATGGACTTTCGACGCCGGTGCTGCCGGGGCCTGTCGGCGCGGCCTCGGCCATGAAGATGTCCTACGCCGGGATTACCAAGGGCCTCACCGCCCTCGGAGCCACAATGATGCTGGCCGCCACGCGAGCCGGCACCGCAGACGCATTGATCGCGGAAATGAAGGTCAGCCAACCGGCGCTGCTGAAATGGCTGACAAGCCAGATGCCGAAGATGCACAGCAAGGCCTATCGCTGGGTTGCGGAGATGGAAGAAATCGCAGCGTTTGTCGGACGGGACCAACCCGGCGACTGTCTCTACCAATCAGCGGCCCGGCTGTATCAGGAGATCGCGGCGGATTTTGAGGGGCCTCGTACCGCTACTCGCGCGTTGGATGCTTTCTGTGAAAGGTCGGGCTCTTAACCGGGACCCGATCCCCCCTGGCAACTCCGCCAAAACCTCTATTTATCCTGCCCGCACCGGCATCCGTGCTATATATCGTGAACCTGATCGTTGCGTGACGAGGCCGTCGCTAAACTCCGCCGGTCAGGACGCTGTTCAGAAGGTCCAGCCAATGGTGAACCGGCCCCGGGATTGGCAGAAAATCATCAATTCGGAAGCAGAAACCTGTTACTGGATCGCCCCTGATGGTTCGCGGCACCCCGGAACCGACGATGAGAACGCCGAGGTGCGCCGCGAGCTACTGAACATGCGCACCATCAGCGACAAGCACCGTCAGCAACAGATTGCCGAGCGCTAACCGTTAGCGCGGCGTTCGACACCGCCACTAAAGCGTGATCGCCTGAGGCTGATCCAGCCGGAGGGCGTGAATCGCGCGCTAAAACAAAAGCTGAGACCACTATCGAACGCACGTCAAACGGTGATGGCCTAAGCGCCGGTCAGGCCTTCGCTGACCGCCCGCGGTCAATCGCATCCAGGATCAACGCCTTCGCTTCCTCGGCGTCACCCCAACCCAGCAGCTTGACCCATTTGTTGGGTTCGAGATCCTTATAGTGCTCGAAAAAGTGCTGGATCTGCTCCAGCGTGATCGACGGCATGTCGGTGTAATTGTGCACGTTGACATAGCGCTGGGTAAGCTTTGGCGACGGCACCGCAATGATTTTCTCGTCGCCGCCGCTTTCGTCCATCATCTTCAGCACGCCGACGGGGCGCACATTGATCACCGCGCCGGGGACGATGGGACGGGTATTGGCCACCAACACATCGATCGGATCGCCATCGTCGGACAGAGTGTGCGGCACGAAGCCGTAATTCCCTGGATAGCGCATCGGCGTATAGAGGAAGCGGTCGACGACCAGCGTGCCAGCTTCCTTGTCCATTTCGTACTTGATCGGCTCACCGCCTATGGCGACCTCAATGATTACGTTGACGTCCTCCGGCGGATTTTTGCCAATGGCAATAGCGTCGATACGCATGAGATGTGTCCCTCAGACCATGATCGCGCCAGGCCGTGCGCCCATATGACAGTTAGATCACTTGGCGGCTGCATAGTCAGCCGGAAAATGCTCGAGCTAACCGGGAATTCGTTCGATATCTGCGCCGCACGCAGCAAGCTTTTGCTCGACCGCCTCGTAGCCGCGGTCCAGATGGTACACGCGACTGACGACAGTCTCGCCCTGCGCGGCCAGTCCGGCTAGGATCAGTGACAGTGAGGCCCGCAAATCCGTCGCCATGACCGGAGCGCCGGACAGGCCCGGCACGCCGCGGACGATTGCCGATGCGCCGTGAACATTGATCCGCGCGCCCATGCGGTTCAGCTCCGAAACATGCATGAAGCGGTTCTCGAAGATCGTCTCGGTAACCATGGAGGCGCCGTCCGCCACCGACATCAGCGCCATGAACTGCGCCTGCATATCAGTCGGGAAGCCTGGATAGGGTTCGGTCATGACGTCCGCGCCATGCAGGCCGTTCAGGCGCTTGACCATGAGGCCGTCCTTCGTTTCGGAGATGTCGACGCCCGCCTCGCGCAGGATGCGGACGGTCGCACCGAGATGGTCGAGACAAGCGCTGCGCAGGAAAACTGACCCGCCGGAGATGGCGGCGGCACAGGCATAGCTGCCGGTTTCAATGCGGTCGGGGATGATGGCGTGCTCCGCGCCATGCAGTCGCTCGACGCCCTCGATGATGAGCTTGTCGCTGCCGATGCCCTCGATACGTGCCCCCATCGCCACCAGCCCGGCCGCCAGATCGCCGATCTCCGGTTCGCGTGCGGCGTTGGCCAGGACCGTGCGGCCATCGGCGAGGCAAGCGGCCATCAGCAGGTTCTCGGTGGCGCCGACCGAGACGAACGGGAATACGATGGTAGCACCGCTCAGCCGTCCATCGACGCGGGCATCGATATAGCCACCCTCCAGCAGGATGCGGGCGCCCATCTGCTCGAGGCCCTTCAGATGCAGATCGATCGGCCGAGCGCCAATGCCGCAACCTCCGGGGAGGGACACCCGAGCCTCGCGGACGCGCGCCAGCAGAGGACCGAGGACGAGGAAAGAGGCCCGCATCTTGCGGACGATGTCGTAGGGCGCCTCAGTATTGGCAATGGGGCCCCCAAGGGACAGCGTCCGGCCGTCGTTGGTGACCGGATCGACCATGATGCCGTGCTGTTGTAGTAGCAGGGTCATCGTCTGCACATCGGCAAGCCGCGGCACGTTCGAAAGGACAAGCCGCTGGTCGGTCAGCAGGCCGGCGACCATGAGCGGAAGAGCCGCGTTTTTTGCACCCCCAACCGTGATTTCGCCCGAAAGAGGTTGGCCGCCGCGAATCCGAATACGATCCATTTACATCCTTGCCAATAACATGGTCGACCCGACCAACCTGGGCCTGTTTACAGCCTGGGAAGCGCGGTGCCGCGTTGACCCATATACTTGCCCGCCTTGTCGGCGTAGCTGGTTTCACAGGCCTCATTTCCTTGCAGGAAAAGGAACTGGCAGATCCCCTCGTGGGCGTGGATCTTGGCCGGCAGCGGCGTGGTGTTGCTGATCTCGATCGTCACCTGGCCTTCCCATTCGGGCTCCAGCGGTGTGACGTTAACGATGATGCCGCAACGTGCGTAGGTGGATTTCCCCAGGCAGATGACCAGGACGTCGCGCGGAATGCGAAAATATTCGACGGTGTGGCCGAGCGCGAAACTGTTCGGGGGAATGATGCAAACGTTGGTCTTGCGGTCCACGAAGCTGGAGGGCTCAAAGGCTTTGGGATCGACAACCGCGGAATCAATATTGGTGAAGATCTTGAACTCGTCCGCGATGCGGGCGTCATAGCCGTAGCTGGACAGACCGTAGCTGATTACGCCGTCACGCTTTTGCGCCTCGACGAACGGCTCGATCATACGATGGTCCTGCGCCATCCGGCGGATCCAGCGATCGGACAGGACGGGCATTCGGTGGTCGAACTCCAGACAAGGGGATACCGGTGCTCTAGCGCGAATGCACGTCGCGCCGCAAACGTCTTAGCGCCTGCCTAACGGACCCCACGCGCAATCAAGACCAATTCCCGGCGCACATTAGCTGAGACTGAGGAGCCAAAACTTCTAAGTCGTTGTAAAGGCGTCAGTATCACCACTATCAGTACCCCACTATCAGTATCACCACTAATGGCGTGAGAACCGCACGGCCTATGACTTCGAAGCGGGCTGCGACCGTCATGGGTAAGCCTTCCCCTGCCGGTCGCAACCCCTAAAAAAGTCTGATCTTTTTGTTGCAAGGTTTGCAGGAGTCGTTGCTCATTGAGGCAAATATTCGTCGCACCTCTGGACATAATCTGACGTTTGCATCCGATTCTGGATCCCCGTGGATGCTTGCGCGTCTGGCAGATGCACAAATTCGTCAAGATCGACCTGACGGAAACCGACCGCCAGGCGTACCATCGTGACGAGGGCAACCGCGTCACCATTGTCGTCTTCCTCTTCCTGTCGCTGTTCTGGCCCTCGATGCGGCGACCATCATTTCAATGTCTTGCACGCCGCCGCCTTGTTTCTCAACAGCAGACGATTCCGCCGAGTTCCAGCTGTTTAATCCCGAACCGGCTTTATTGTTCGCAACTCTGCACTTGCCGGTTCGCCGGCCGATCCGTATCGAGCCAGCACTTGCCGTAACGGATCGGCCCCAGGATTCGTCCCCTGCATCTGAGCGACGATCTGACGGCCTGCGAAACTTTGCCCGTAGTAACTTTGGTTCGATCCTGTCTGTTGCGACAATAGGCTGAGTTGCGTCGCGATGCCGCCAAACAAACCACGCGACGATGCAAAGGCAACAATGTCTGCGCCCAAGGCTGCCGTCGTTGCTGCCTGTGCGTCGACACCATAGATCGCGAAGGTGATACCAGCTGTCGGACCCAGAGAGAATTGTTTATCAAGGATGGCATTCAGTCCCTTCTCGGTACGAATAAGTAGAAGCAACTCCTCATTCTGTATACCGAACTGAAAGCCGAAACTCCCAGCGCCGACACTGTAGAACGCTGGATAAGACCAAGCGCCGTCGGCCGCCCTACCTAAAAGCACGCAATTCCCACCCTCGCCACCAATGAAGAACCCAGCCCTGAACTGGCTGGGACAAATTAACACGCCCTTGGCTTTGCGAAGCAATTGCAGAGGCTTGTCCGACAGGGTTTGTGTCATCATGTCCTGCACGGTGAGTGTGGCGCGGTCTACCCGCGTCTGTTCCTGGCCCGGCGAACTGCCACATCCTGTCTCAAGAAGGGGCAATATCACTGCCATTATCGTCACTAATGCTCGGAACATTGTGGCCTTGCCCAATTCGTTATCGCAGCTTCATAGCCTGGCTGTATCAATTCGTTTCGGCACGATGCCGCTGCTATGGCGCATTCCGCGCAACTCACGGGTCTTTGACTTCAGCAGGTTCAATCGTTGGAGCAGAGATGCCAATCCACACACTTTTTTTGGGATACTGACGAGGTCAGCTACCGCGATATCGGCATTCGGAATGGCATCTCGCCGAGCGTCGCAGAACCAGCCAAGATCAATATTCTCGCCGGCGGGTCACCAGAGGGCAAGTCGGAAGTCCGCCGGCCGCCCGTCGCCCCCTACCAAGCGAGCATGTGGTCCAGGCTCTTGGCAAAATCGCCGCACCCGATGCCGGCGAAGTGCAATGTCACCACTATGTTTTACAGCGGGGATATTGTCTGCGGCTCGGACATGGTGGCCCTGACACTAAAATCGAACATCTTGTGTCAATTACTCATCTGAGCTTCTACCGACGCGTTCCGCTATCGCGTGAGATCGAGGCTTACGAAAAAGCTCAGACAGCAAACAAGCCCGTGGCTACTAGCAGCCTATGGATGCCGAACGTTGGCACGCCCCTCTCCGATCCAGTCAGTCTCTATGATCGTGCGTCGAACTGCGCGATCTCGCCTCTGTCTCAAAGAGCGTCCCTTAAATCTCAAATAGAGCGCGCCGGAGACCCCTTTCAGCAGCCAATGTGTCGATACACCTACGCAAGCGCGTACGCCGCTTGCGTAATCCGCTCGGCCATCGCGGGCGGCAATCCGGCCGCAGCCAGAGTACTGGCTTCAACATTGGCGCCGGCGCGGACTGACGCAATAACTGAAACAAAGGCCTTTTCCAGCCGGTCCGCGTCGACCGTCAGTGGCGGCGCGGCTTCCTCGGGAACGCCTTGGACAAAGGGTTTCAGACGCAGCTTGGCTTGATGGTCCGGAACACCGGGTTTGTCGTCCATGTCCAGCCCGCGGTAGTAGCGCTTCTGCCACTGGTCCGTGGGGGCCGACGGCGGCTTTTCAGCAACCTTGGCCTGAAAGCTGTTGCGCAACTCGCTCCACGCAGCGAATTGGCGGGCCGCCTCGGGATTGTTGCTCAACGGAACAAACTTTGGGTTCATCCGTTCCAGGGCATCGCGCTGAGCCGGTTGAATAAAACAGATCGGCTCCCCCGCCTCGAAACGGACCCAGTGATTCCGCCGGGTGAAGCGCCAGTTCATGGTAAAGGTGTAGGGCGCCCAGTCGGTCTCGATGACACCCGACAGCGGCGCCACGCCGTCCTTGGCGCTATTCGGCGAGCCACCGGCCAGCAGGTTCCACCCCGGCGGCGTGCGAAACAGCCCCTGGACGTGGATCGTGAATGTCCCTTGCCCAAATAGCGAAACCGGTGCCGAGGATGCTGGCATGCCGACGTCTGGCCTGACGATCACGTCGGCCGTCGAGGAACCCCCGCGCCAATACGCTTCGAAGCCCGCGGGAGTGAGGATTTCCCAGCCGTGCGCGTTGGCGATGTTCAACGGCAGGCAGCGATACGCAAACGCCTCTGGGGTCCGATCCATCCAGGGACGAGTGGGTTCCGCCGGGCGGATCAAGGGGTGCCAGCCTTCGTGCAGGTAGCACAGGAAATCCATTACTGAGCTCCGTTGGTGTCTGCACAACCTACCTAACGCACGGGTGGACGCAAAAGCTATCGCGATATTGTTGCTATTTCGTTATCATAAAGCCGAAGCAAAACCTGCTCAGCCAGCCCCCCCGCAGTACTCCGGCGACATATTCCGGGTTCGATCGCCAAAACCCAGCCGACCATTGTCGGTCGCACGCGTCGTTTGATCGCACAATTCACGCGCCCGGGACGTTCCGCTCAGCGCGATCCTGCTCTAAAACGCTCCCCAACAAGCTTCAGGGGGCCCGATGGACGCCGAGGCCAAGAAGATCGCCCTGCGCATGATCCCTTACGGGATCTATGTGCTCACCGCCGATGACGGCAAGGGCAATGTCGGCGCGGCGACCGTGAACTGGGTCACCCAAGGCTCGTTCGCGCCTCCCCCTGGTGGTGGTTGGGGTCAAAGCTAACTCGGGCGCACATACCGTGGTCAAGGGAACCGGGCGGTTCGCCCTCAATATGCTGGGCAAGGATCACAAGGATGTCGCCTTCACCTTCTTCAAACCGACCAAGGCCGAGGGCGGCAAGCTGTCCGGTCAGGCGTTCCTAGCTGGAACCAACGGCACGCCGATCCTGGATAACGCCATCGCCGCGGTCGAGTGCTCAGTATTGCGGATCGTCGAACTGGGCGATCACCACATCTTCGTCGGCGAGGTGACCGAGGCCGTCGTCATGAAGCCGCCCAGGGGACGGGCCGATGCGGCGATCCTCGAGATGAAGGACCTCGGCGATACCGTCTATTACGGCGGCTAGACCGGCAAATATGGCCTGGCGTTTCCGGGCCGGGAAGCAAAAGGAAGACGTCCGATGATCACCCGCTTTTCCACCGTCTACCCAGGCCATATCGACCTGCCGGACCACGGCCAGAATGCCACGCCAGCAAACGAGCGCCGTTTCTCGAACGAGGCGTTGGCCGGTGTATTCGACAAGACCGAGCACGTCGCCACTCTGATGGACCGGTTCGGCTGGGATACGCTGTGGCTGGCTGAACACCACTTTCAGCACGAAGGCTACGAGGTGATCCCGAATCTGCTGATGGTCGCGGTTCACCTGGCGCATCTGACGAAGACCCTCAAGATCGGCTGCGGCTTCAACATCGCACCGATGTGGCACCCGCTGCGCCTGGCAGAGGATTACGCGGTCGCCGACATTCTGACCAAGGGCCGCACGGTGTTCGGGGTCGGGCGCGGCTACCACACGCGGGAGGTGGAAACGTTCGGCGCACCGATGATGAACCAGGATGCCAACCGCGAACTATTCGAAGAACAAGTCGAAATCATTTTTAAGGCGTTCAACAACGAGTCCTTCGCGCACAAGGGCAAATACTACACGCTGCCCCCTGAGGTGCCGTATCGCGGCTACCAGTTGAAGGAGCTGACCTTGGTTCCGCGGCCGATCAACCGTCCGATGGAGTGCTGGCAGCCGGTGGTCAGTGCCAGCGCGCGCGGGCTGGATTTCATGGTCAAGCACGGCATGAAGGGCGCCGTCGGCGGAGGCGCCGCGACATTGCAGCAGGGGCCGATCACCGCCTATCGCGACGCCGCCGCCCGCGCCGGCCAGGATCTCAAGCTCGGTCAGAATCTGATGCTGGGGCTCTTCTTCCACCTCGCCGACACCAAGGAAAAAGCCGTGGCAGCACTGCGGCCGCTGTACGAGGAACATGCCAAGATGTTCGCGCCTCTAGGGTTCCTGCCCGGCGCGACGCCGGCTCAGGTGGAGGCGATCAGCAAACGCGGCGGATGGTACGAGGCGGGCGCTCCACGGCTGGAGGACTACATGAAAACCGGAGCCTGGTTCGCCGGGCCACCGGAGGACTTGGTGGCCTACCTGAAGGAACTGGAGGCGCGATATCCGGGCATGGAGGACATCAATCTCAGCACGCCGATGGGCACGCCCGAGGCAGTGATGCTGGACCAGTTCAAGTGGGTCTCGGAAGCAGTATTGCCGGCGTTCAGACGGGGGTAAATCCGCCGGCGAGGATGTTTCGTCACGTCCGGCCGAAGCCGGCGGCGAGCGCGACATCCGCGTCGAGCAAGGCGGCCAATTCCGCCTCATGCTCGTAATCCGGCATCAGCCGGTCCAGCACCGGGTCCCGCGCGGCGGCCGGATGGAAGTAGATCTCGTTGTCGCCATAAGGAAGCTTGGGAAGCAGACAACGGAGGCGTTCGGCGGTCATGTGGCCGCTCCATGCTAGTCCGAAACAATAATCATTCGTGGCGATTCCAGCGGCGCGCGCCTGACGGCGTAGAAGGCTGGTCCAACGGTAGAGTGCCCTGTCACCCCAGCCGACCGGTGTCCCGCACCGCGCCATAATCGCTGGCGGCTCCGCGGGGACCCGGATGCGGCGCAAGCCAAAATCGTGGCCGACCGCCAACATCATCGCTCCCACGGTGGGATGCAGATGCATGTGCTTGTGCGCGTTGGCGTGATCCAGCACCAGCCCGGTCTTCGCGAACGCAGCGTATTGGGCATGGATTTCAGCCCGCAACTGCCGGCGAATGCGTGGGCGGAAGAAATAATTGAGGCCAAGTGACAATTGGTTAGCGGGAAACTGGCCGTCGGTGTCAACGAGGTCCGGAATGTCAGCCGGCGGCAAAACGGCGGGTCCTTCAATGACCACAAGGTGCAGGCCCACGCGCAGCCGGGGATTTGCGTGAGCGATGCGAACCGCCTCGCCCGCGGCGGGGGCGCCGACCATCAAGCTCGCGGCTTGCAGAATGCCATCACGATGGGCCCGCTCGATGCCGGCGTTGACGGAGGGCGTTAGCCCGAAATCATCAGCGGAAAAGGTGACGGTCTTGGCGGGAATAGCGGCGGCAGTCATCCGAGCAGGCTACGGGGCACCGATGAATTGGAAAAGGATGGCCTACTCCACCCTACGGATCACAGCGGGTCCAGCATCGTCGCGACTAAAATGTCGGGCCATCTGCCATGGCTGGAATTGGAGAAAATGATCCGGATCCGAACGAGAGCGGGCGGTGCTTCGTTTTGCCAGATCGAGGTCCAGCCCCCGCCTTGCGTTGCCGGCCAGTATGACATCTCGAGCCGATCGACCCCGTCAAGGATTTCGGTCGTCACCGCGGGCGGAGGGCGCCCAACATTGATCGCATGGAAGTGTGGCGTCCACCGCAACAGAAGGCGGTGTGCCGCATCAACGACAAGCTCGACATCGGCACGCTGGGTCGGAAATCCCGCCGCCGGCAGCGGCACAATACTCGTGAACGTTGCGGAATGCGCAGTACCGGCAAAAGTCAGTGGCTCCCACTTCGAGCCTGGCTTGGCCTGAACGACCAGGCGCCGCAGGGTTCGGTCGACAGCGTCAAGATCTTCGGTCCGGGCTGCTAGCCAAGCCTGTCTGTCCCATCCTAACAGAACAAAGTGGCTACCCTGCACCAGTCCGAATAACAATAACCCCATCACTGTAAGTGCAACAAGCACTTCCAGCAAAGTAAAGCCGGCGACCAAGATTTCGTTGCGGCGACTGTAAAGGCGCCGCGACCATAGGCCCGGGCTATTTCGGCGTGATGTCGGTCGTACCGCAGTGCGGCTGCTTGAAGCCCTCGTTGGTCGGCTCACCTGGCTCGAAATATACGATGTTATCGGAGTTGGGGGTTCCATTCAGCTTCGCGAGACTGCGCATCCGGTAAGAAATCGCATGGTCGGCGCATGACGTATCCCCGCTGACACCGAGCCCGCCGATGACTTTGCCGCCGGAGTAGAGGGCGACGCCGCCCCCGAAGGTAATGATGCCACCCGGAACGAAGCCGATGCCGGTGCCTTGTGGCTGGAACCGCGGGTTGAACGGATTCGAATCGTTCAGGCCGTACAGGGAGCCGCCCGGCTGGGTTGGCCCGTAAAGATTTGCGGTCGAAAGTGCCAGTGCATCATTACTGAAGCCGTTTGCCGTCGTGGCCTTGGCGATGGCGATCGCACGGCTACCCGGCCAGGCATCGCCAGTAACAATCACCGAGCACAGCGTGCCGACCCGATCGACTATCGCCGACCACATGCGATTAGGGCTGAACAAGCCACCATTCTTGTCAGGCTCCTTTACAACCACTGCAAGTTGCGCTTGTAAATTCTCGACGACACTAGACTGTATCTGGCAGTTTGCTGGTTGCGAATGGTCATCTCCGGGCTGTCCGTCCCACGCCTCGGCCGCCGTGGCGCCCAACAAAGTCAGTGTGACTGCCATGGTTGTTGCCATGATATATTCGCGCATTGCTTCCCCCTGATAGTCGATTTGATACTGACAGTACTTTTTATTTACACTGGACGGCCCGATCGAGCATGTCCAGATGCAATCCGCCAGCTCACATAATGCTTACCTCTGCTTGACCTCCGTTCGAATTTTCGGCGATTGGCAAACAATGAGCCAGCGCCGATACAGAGATATAATTGCCGGACAGGCGAGACGGTTATAGAACATTGCTACTGCTAGATGCACCAACGCCACAGCGCGAAACCGAAGCCGGCAGGGGTTTCGTGCTCCTGGTTGTGCTATGGTGGCTCGCTCTGCTGATGTTTCTCGCCACGCAGATCACCTCCGCCACGCATACATCAGTTTTAATCGCGGCCAATATCCGCGGTAATGCAGTCGCGGAGGCTCGCGCCGACGGCGCCGTGAACGAGGCAATCTTTCACATCCTCACGCGGCATTGGAAAGCCGACGGAGCGCCGCATGTTGTTCCCGGGGCGCAGGTGGTGACCGAGGTTCGGGTCGACGATGAAGGGGGGAAAATCGACCCGAACGTAGCACCGGCCGCGCTGATGCAGGCGCTGTTGCGGGAATGCGGCGCCCCGCCGAAGACCGCCGCGCAACTCGCCGACGCGATCGCTGAATGGCGCAGTGTGGATCTGCTGCAATCAACCGGCTCTGTGCGAGGGGCGCAATATCGCCTTGCCGGACGCAGCTATCTGCCCCCGAACTCGCGCTTCGTCAGCGTCGACGAACTCGGCCTCGTGCTCGGTATGACATCGACGCTGCTCGGCTGCCTGGAGCCGCATATTTCAGTGTATTCGCTGTCGGTCCCAGCGCTGGAGACGACAACCGATCCGATGGTGCGGCAGGCGCTGACGGCAGCCTACCCCTACGACACGCCACAAACGGTGGCCGCAACCGTCTACGAGCCCGCAGTCATCAGGGTTACCGCCATGGCGAGACAAACCGACGGTAGCCGGTTCCGCCGCGTCGCCGTCGTGCGTGTCGTTCCGGCCGAACCGGACGAAAATTTCGTCTATAAGATCCTCTCGTGGGAGGGTTTCGCCGGCTGACGAGAGGCGAGTCGGAGATGCCGTTGAGGTCCGCGGCGCCTCGACCATCACCGGTTTTCGTGCGAAGTTCCGATCAAAAGCCCCCGTAGATCAAACGCGTCAGTAGACCGGACGCCACAGCACAGGAACCGCCGCCATGACCACAGGTCCCCTCGCCCGCTTCAAGGTCATCGACCTTTCTCGCGTGCGCGCCGGCCCCACGGCAGTCCGGCAGCTCGCCGACTGGGGGGCGGACGTTATCAAGATCGAATCACCCGATGGCGATGCCGGTCTGGGCGGAGAGCGGCATGGACCGGACTTTCAAAACCTGCACCGCAACAAGCGCAGTCTGACCCTGAATCTGAAGTCGCCGGACGGCCTGGCGGTGATGAAGCGCCTCGTCGCTCAGGCTGATGTGGTGGTCGAGAATTACCGGCCGGACGTGAAATTCCGCCTCGGGGTGGATTACGAGAGCCTGAGGGCGATCAATCCGCGAATCGTTTATGCCAGCATCTCCGGCTTTGGGCAGGACGGGCCGTATCGCGACCGCCCGGGATTCGACCAGATCGCGCAGGGGATGGGCGGGTTGATGTCGATTACCGGGGAGCCAGGGCGTGGGCCGATGCGGGTCGGTATTCCTGTGGCCGATCTGACGGCGGGCGTATTTGCTGCCATGGGCATCCTGATCGCGCTGTTGGAGCGCGAGCAATCCGGCGAAGGGCAGTGGGTGAAAAGCTCGCTGCTGGGGGCGCAGATTTCGATGCTGGATTTTCAGGCAGCGCGCTGGACGATCGATCAGGAGGTTCCTGGTCAAGCTGGCAACAACCATCCGACCAGTATCCCAACCGGCGTGTTCCAGACGGCCGACGGCTACATCAACATCGCTGCCGCCGGCGACGACATTTACCGCCGGCTGTGCAAGGCGCTGAACGCAAACCATCTGGCGGCAGATCCGATGTATGCCACCGGGCGGGCGCGATCAGATAACCGGGATGCGCTGAACGAGGCGATCGGGGCGATCACGCGGCACAAGACCTCCGCGGAGTGGATCGACGCGCTGAACAAGGCCAGCGTGCCGTCCGGGCCGATATACAAGATGAATGAGGTCTTCGCCGACCCGCAGGTGAAACATCTGGCGATGACCCGCGTCGTGCCGCACGCGGTGCTGGGCGAGGTAGAGGTCGTCGGGCAGCCGATCGAACTCAGCCGGACGCCGTGGAGTATTCGTACTGCCTCGCCGGAGCCGGGCGAACACACCGATGCCATTCTGACTGAACTCGGCTACGGCTCGGAGGAGATTGCGGCGCTGCGAGAGTCGAACGTGGTTTAGAGCTTGATCGCGCAGACCAAACCGATAGTTTAAACAGAAAGAAACGAGAATGGATTTTACTGACAAAGTTGCCCTGATTACTGGCGGTGGCGGTGGGATCGGTCGAGCGACCGCCTTGGGGCTCGCGCTGCGCGGGGCGAAGGTGATGGTGGTGGATGCCGATGCCGATTCAGGCCACGCCACCGTCGATATTATCGCGCAACGTGGCGCCACCGCGGCGTTCGTGCAGGCGGACGTTGCGAAGTCGGCTTCGGTGAAGGACTATGTTGAAAAGACCCTAGCGGCGTATGGGCGGATCGACGCGTTCTTCAACAATGCCGGGATCGAGGGCAAAGTCATTCCGTTCCAGGACTACGACGAGGCGGTGTTCGACCAGGTCATCGCGGTCAACCTGAAAGGCGTGTTCCTGGGCATGCGCCATGTGCTTCCGGTAATGCTGAAGCAGGGGTCGGGGACGATCGTGAATACCGCCTCCGTAGCGGGGCTGTTCGGCGCGCCGGGGATGGCCGCCTATGTGGCATCCAAACACGGGGTTCTCGAACTCACGAAGGTTGCGGCCAGCGATGTCGCCGGGTCTGGGGTGCGGGTAAACGCCGTGTGTCCCGGACCGGTGGAGACCCGGATGATGCGCGCGCTGGAGGCGCAGCGGAACCCAAACGATCCGGATGGCGTGCGTGCCGCCTATGCCGCCGGAATCCCCACCGGGCGCTATTCGCTGCCGGAGGAAATCGCTGGCGCGGTGCTGTACTTATCCTCCGATCTATCGGGCAACGTGACCGGCACGCATATCGTCATCGACGGCGGCCGGTCGGGTTCCGGCGGGGTTGGGGTGGCGAAAAAGCAGTAAGGAAACACACCATGCAAGATGTTTTCGAAATCATCGGCACCACACGCTCGATGCGCCGGCTGAAGCCGGACCCGGTGCCGGATGAAATGATCAAGAAGATCCTGCTGGCGGGCACCGCGGCAGCCAACGGCGGCAACAACCAGACCTGGCGCTTCCTCGTGGTCAAGGATCCGGCGATCAAGAAGGCGGTTCAGGTGTGGTACAAGAAGGCGTTCGACGAGGTGGTCGGCCCGCGCTACGCCACGAGTGCTCCGCCGCCCGGAGTGACCAGCGAGAGATACCAACGCCAGCACGGCGCGGTGGAGTATCTGACCGAGCACTTTCATGAGGCGCCGGTTTGGATCGTGGCTTGCCTGAAGGATGGGGCTTCGCCGACGCGGGGAGCCGGCGCCTCGATCTATCCGGCGGTGCAGAACATGCTGCTGGCGATACGGGCGCTGGGGCTGGGCTCGACACTGACCACACGGCACATGCTCCACGAAAAGGAGGCCGACGCGGCGCTCGGTCTGCCGGAGGGGGTGCACTCCTATGCGATTTTGCCGATCGGGTATCCGATGGGGAAGTTCGGACCGGTTGGACGCGGAAAGCTTTCGGACTTTGTGTACCTTGACAAGTGGGAGCAGCCCTATCCGGCGGTGTCGGAGGGAGAGACCAACATCAGCCTGACTGGGACAGTCGGGCTGATGAAGTTGCTCGTGAAACAATGAGCTGGAGCGCCCTGACCGTTTACGGTCACCCTGAACGCGGTCCAGATCAGCCCCGGGTTTTCCCAGGCCGGGCACGAGACCGGCCACGCGACAGCCGCCTGTTCTAAGCGGCGGCTATCGACGTCCGGGGATGACAGGCTGGCAAGCCTACTGTGTGTCGCTCAAAATCACGCCCGACGCAGTCAACACCGGGATGTGGACGGGCATGTTGAAGCTCCATGGCGTGGTGATGACGTCGCCTGGAGTAGCGGCTTCGACCGCCGCCGCGCTGCTGACGAACGCTGCCGCAACGCCTGCAGCGGCGCCCAGATCGGCTGCGATATTCCACCCCGCCGGCGGCGTGACCTGCGACAGATTGTCGGTCACCGTATTGCCGCGGCCAATGGTCGCGGTGCCGTACGGGTAGAACAGCAGGCAGTTCGCGCTGGTATTGACCAGAGCCTGCGCCAGGGTGATCTGCAGTTGCGTCGGGTTAAGCCGCACGCAGGCGGTCGCAGCGACGATGGTGCCCGGCGTCGCCACCGAACCCCCATCCATCACCGCCCATCCGGCACCTGACGCAGCCGATGTTGCGGGCACGATCAGGTCCGTCCCGCAATCGTGCTGGACCGTGACGACAAGGCTTGTGCTGGTTTGCCGGTATACATGGATGACCACCGGCCCGCCGGCCGCGGGAACGCCGGCCGGGATGGCGGTGATCGTGTCGCCCCCCTCGGAAGCGATGATCGCGCGCGCGACCAGCGGTGCGGCGAGCATTCCGAATCGCTGATTGTCCGGAAGATCGCGGTGAAATCCGTCACCCCCACTGAAAACCCCTGTAGCCGGGTTGAAGACCAGCGCCGAGTTGCCGTTGATCGCTCGCGGCATCGCGTCCGTGGTCTGCGGCAGAACCACGGAAACGTTCTGGGTGGGGTCGGCGGCCATGTTTGCGACGACCTCCCGCTGCATCTGCGCCCCAGGGTCGTTGCCGTCGTAGTCGAATGGGATTGCCGACCACCAGACCTGCGGCAGGGACGCGACGGAGCGGTTCAGCATGCCCCGCTCGAGCAGCAACAGGCGGCGGGCCGCGGCCTCGTATGTCGCCTTTTCGCTATACTGGCGGGTGCTGTCGGTCTCGGACCACGGCCAGAAGATGGCGGCGATATCCGCGGCGTCCTCGGCGGCAGTATCCTGCTGGATCCAGGTCTGCAGTGCCTCGCCGTCAGCGCCAAGGTTCCATGTAAACGGATTGCTGCCGTCCCCTGGATTTGTCAGAAATGAACCGGACAGGCCGAGGGTCGGCACGGGATAGATACCCTCGCCGTGGATGCAGGTGGCGGCCGGAGGGCTGCCGTAGCTTGCGACCACGCCGAAGCCCAGGGCGCCGAGATGCCAGGCCACGCCCTGGGCCAGCAGGTGCCAGGCGCCGTCGTTCAAGCCATTGCCGGAATTGGACTGTCCAGTGATGAGGATCTGGATGCCCTTGCGTGGACCGGTGATCCACCGCGTCTCGTAGTTCAGGACGGCCGTAGCTAGGCTTTGGTTGCGGGTTCGCCGACTTGGTGGACTTCGATGATGTTACCCTCCGGGTCATGGAAAAAGATCTGCTGCCACCCGGGGATGGCCCAGGTCCCGTAGTCCGAGAACGGAACGCCACGCTCCGTCAGACGGCGTTTGACCCCCTCGATATCGTCGGTCCGGAACGCAGTATGGCCGCGCTCGAGGGGGTTGATGGCCTGACCTGTACGGAACGACACGTTCAGATCGAGCGTCGAAAGGTGCATTTCGCTCGTGCCATCCGTCAGGAAGGCGACACGTCCGGCATATCCTTGATCCTTGATCTGATCGTAGGATGTTTCGCCCAGCTCAAGCACGTCCTTGTAAAAGCCGCCCAGCTCCAGGGGGTTCTTGGAGCAGAAGTTGATGTGATGAAACCGCGTCGTCATTGATTATCTCCTTAGCTCAGGCAGTGATAAACATTCTTCGTAGATATGGCTGCCGCCGTGCCACATCCAGCGTCGCGCCGGTAAGCGACCGTGCCGTCTTCCAGTTGCGCACGCAGGGAGCCCGATGATCTACTGGCCCATGTCGCCCGCCGGATTGGAGCTGTTCCGGACTGAATTCCGGCTCGGCCGCCGTTTGCATTGCAATCCGGATCGTGACGAACACTCCGGTCGCTACCGTCACTTCTTAAACTTCATGTCCGCAGGCTTGAACGTCGTGACTATGAGCTGCATCATTCCGTTCTTAGTCACATAGGCATCGGCACCTTTGTATGGCTCGGCGAGCCAATCGGCCTCCACGCGCCAAGACACGCCAATTGTATCACCGACAGAAACGGATTCTTCCGGGATGAAGGTTGCTCCCTTAAAGCCGCCGTCCTTGTGATCTTTGCAGAACCCAACAAACATATTGCCAACCGCGGTGCGTCCCTTGATCCACGCTCCATTCGGCAGCATGAATTCGACGTCATCCGGAAACTGCGCCATGATACGGTTCCAGTCGCATTTGTTGAGCGCATCGAGATGTTCACCGAGCACCGCCTGAGGCGTCGGCTGCCTCTTCAACTCCGGCAACTTCATGTCGTCCGCGAACGCCGGAACGCTTATTACGAGACCGGTCAGCGCAAGCACGGCAAAAATTTTTTTCATATTTCTTCTTCCGGGTAGCAGCCGGCACGATGCCGAGCTGATCCCTTCTACTTATGCGTTACTATTGCCGTCTTGGCCGCCACACGATTTCCAATAACGGATGACGCCATGAACTCTCATGCGGTGGCGCGATGGACGTAATCCAAAAGATCGCCGACGTCCACGAACCGTTCGAGGTCCTCATCCGGTATGGCGATACCGAAGCGATCTTCGGCCGCGACCGCCAGGTCGATTTTGGAAAGCGAAGTCCAGGCCGAGCTTCTCGAAGCGCAAGTCGCGGGCGATCTGGCCCGGTTGAATTCCCGAGATGTTTGCAAGGAGTTCGGTAACTGCCGTCTCGATTTCGCTTCGCTGCATAGTGACCTCCTCAGGTATGTACGGGAGCGCGGTGAGTTTGTGTCTGCATCGCGTTTTGGACCGTTTTGAGCGCGTCGAACTGGTGGATCCAGCCGAACTCCTCCGGGAACCGCGCCACAAGCCGATCGCGTTCCGCGAGTTGCGGACCATCCGGCAGATGCAGCAATGCATTGGTGATCCAGGAGCTGCGTTGGATCTTGCGAGTCCGGGCGCGGCGCAGCGACTGGTATTGCGCGAGAATCGGACCGAGCCCGTCCGGAGCTGTTCCGGGCAAAAGTTCCGCCAGGGTGATCGCGTCCTCGATGGTTGTATTGGCGCCTTGGCCGTGGTGCGGCAGCATCGCGTGCGCGGCGTCGCCAAGGATGACGACGCCGCCGCGGTACCAATGCAGCAAAGGCCGCGTTCCGAACAGCCCCCAACGCACCGGCAGGTGTTGCGACACCATCTCGATTACGGCCGGATGCCAGCCTTTGAACGCGGTCGTAGCCTCGCCCGGCTCGACAAAGTCCAGCCACTTGTCGGCATGCGGCCAGACCTTCGGATACTCGACGACAGCGAAGAAATTCACGTAATCGGCGTCGCCTCCAATTGCATAATGCAGCAGGTGGGCGTCCGGCCCCATCCAAAACTGGATCGCCTTGGGGTCAGGCAGCGTCGGCAGCTTCGCCACGGGCACGATGCCGCGGAACGCACTCGTCCCTGAGTAGA
The DNA here is from genome assembly GCA_963772355.1 of uncultured Alphaproteobacteria bacterium. Taxonomy (GTDB): domain Bacteria; phylum Pseudomonadota; class Alphaproteobacteria; order Acetobacterales; family Acetobacteraceae; genus Rhodopila. Next base: position 119,419 of record CAVYXX010000075.1, read on the forward strand.
CCGTGTCGTCCCGGCCGGTGATGAAGCGGCGAACGAGGGAGCGCACACCATCCGCGCCGATAACGAGGTCGGCTTCAATGGTTCGCCCGTTGGCGAAGCTCAGGCCGGTCGCGCCGCCAAGGTCCCTGATCTCGGTCAGCCTGTGATCAAGATGCAGCCCGGCGCCGCCCAGCGCGCCGCTCAGGATGCGTTGCAGATCGGCACGATGAATCCCGTAGTAGGGCGCATCGCAGAGTCGCTGGTAATTCATGTTCTCAAGAACCGGATGCGCCGCGACGCGGCCGGCATCCCGCCAGTTGCGGTAGATGAGCTCGCTTGGCTCGGTCGAGACGGCCGCGAGCGCGTCGAGAATGCCGAGCCGGCGAAGTTCCCGGTTGGAGTTGGCCGAGAGCGCAACCGCCGCGCCGATCTCGGCCAGCTCTGGCGCTTGCTCATACACGTCCGCTTCGAGACCGCGTTGGCGTAGCGCCACCGCTAGGGTCAGGCCGCCGATGCCGCCACCGACGATCGCAATTCGTAATATCCTGGTCATGTTTTACTCCCTCTGATTATGAACGACGCGAGAAGTCCATCCATTATTTGCAGCAATGACGGGAAACGTCGGTCAATCTCGACGTTATCATATAAGAATACTATCGTTTCTTATGTGAAAGGCTAGTGGATGCCAACATGCCGCCACGACATGCTGTGCGGCGCCGTGCTCACTCAATTGTTGAAGGATGCCGGGCGAGCTGCGTCACGATGATGTCCATGAAGGGAAACAGCGGAAGTGAGGACAGGATAGCGTGCAGTTCATCGTGATCCGCCACGTCGAAAACGCTGACATTGGCGTAACGTCCAGCCACCCGCCACAAATGGACCCACTTGCCGGCGCGCTGCAATTCCTGCGCACGAGTTTTTTCATCGGCCTTCAGGGTATTGGCCAGCGAAGAGTCCAAATCGTATGGAATGCGGACATCCATCTGAACGCAATACAACATCTCACTTTCTCCTATTGTCGCGCATAACGCCGCAGTTGTTCCGGATCGAGTGTGACGCCGAGCCCGGAACCGGCCGGCAGATGGATGTGGAAATCCTCGAAGCGCAGCGGTTCGGTCACCACGTCACCTGTAAGGATCTGTGGGCCGAAGTGCTCGCAGCCCCACGCGAAATCACGCAGTCCCGCGAAGACATGCAGATGAGCTGCCACTCCGACAGAACTCTCCAGCAGGGAACCGCCATAGAGGCCGATACCCGCTGCCCCGGCGACGGCCGCGACATCCCGCGTCGCCAGCAGGCCGCCGTGCTTAACCAGCTTCAGCGAGACCACGTCGGCGGCCCCCGCACGTGCGACATCCAGCATGTCGTGGATCGAGAACACGCACTCATCGGCCATGAGTGGCAGGGTGGAGCGTGCGCGCAGGCGCGCCATGCCCAAAATGTTCCAGGCTGGAAGCGGCTGCTCGATCAGGGTAACGCCGATCTCTGCCAGGATTGGCAGACAGCGCAGCGCAGTGGTTTCGTCCCATGCCTGATTGGCGTCAACGATCAGGCCCGCCCGCCCTTGCAGGGCGCTGGCCAGGCGCCTCATGCGCGCCATGTCGGCTTCGGGCGATTGTGCGCCGATCTTGACTTTGAAGGTGTTGTGCAGACGGGCGGCGATTTTATTTTCCGCCTCTTCGATCTCCTGGGCGGGATCCCCGGAGGCAAGCGTCCAGAATACCGGCACGCTTTCGCGCACCACGCCGCCCAGAAGCTGCACGGCAGGCACGCCAAGGGTTTTGCCGAGGGCGTCGAACAGCGCGCTTTCGATGGCGGCCTTCGCGGCGTTATTGCGTTTCGCTGCCTCGTCCATACGGGCCCGGGCTGCTTCGAAGCGATCCGCTGCCGCGCCGATCAGAGCGGGTGCCAGGTAGGTATCAACCGTCGCCTTGATGCTCTCGACGCTTTCCTCGCTCCAGCGCGGGCCGCCAAGGGTTGCGGCTTCGCCGATGCCGATCACTCCGTTGGCGAGACGCAACTCGACGATGACGTAGCTCTGTGCCGTGACGGACAGCGAGGACAGCTTGTGCTTCCGAACCGTCGGCACATCCACGATCGTGCTCTTGATCTCGTTGATCGTCAGATCGCGCCGGAGGTCGGTAGGAATGGAAAGGGGAGTGTCGGGCATGTGTGGCTCCGAAACAGGCGCGAAAGGAAACTCGGCCGCCGCGATCGACGGCCGGGCTCGGGGTCATGCGGCTTCGGCGTGCGCCCGCGTCACCTCGGTCTTCGGCGCGGCAGCGCTCTCTGAGTGCAGAACGAAATCGAAGGTGATCTCGGCGAACGGCGCGTTCAGTCCGCGGGCGTTGATGGCCGCCGGATCGGTCGAACGCCGCACTCGTGGGATCAAGCCATCGCGGGTGGCGAAAGCGAAGTCGTCGTGCAGATACGCATCGCCGTCGATGTTGATCTGGGTTGTCAGCTTGCGGTAGTTCGGTGCCGACACAAAGAAGTGGATATGCGCCGGGCGGTGACCGTGCCGGCCAAGTTGATCCAGCAACTTCTGCGTCTGGCCATCCGGCGGGCAGGCGTAACCCGAGGGCAGCAGCGAGCGGAATTTGTAGCGTCCTTGGGTATCGGTTTCGATGCGCCGGCGCAGGTTGTATTTCGGCTGCGACGGATCGAAGAACGAGTATCCGCCCAGGGTGTTGGCGTGCCACACATCGACAATGGCACTGGCCACCGGCTTGCCGTCCATGTCGCGCACTTGCCCGTCCATGAACAGGGTTTCGCCCTGCTCGCTACCGTCATCGAGGCGCACTTCGCCCTTGGACAACGGTGCACCGGCGACATAAAGCGGGCCTTCGATCGTGCGCGGCGTGCCGCCTTCGATGCCAGCCTTGCGCTCCGCCTCATCCATGCGCAGATCTAGGAAGATTTCGATGCCAAGACCGGGCACTAGCAGTGCCGCTTCGTTCGCCTGACCGAGTGCGGTGATGTAGCTGACGGCAGACCAGAATTCGTCGGGTTGGACGTCAAAATCTTCAATGGTGCGGAACAGGTCGGATACCAACCGATGCATGATGCGCTTCATCCGCGGGTTACCGGCGTCGTTGGTCAAGCCGCTGACCTTGCTGATAAGGTCCTTCACTTCCTTGGTGTTCATTAGGGATTTACTCATTTTACATCCTCCGTGATTTACGTTTCGTTAGCCGGGGTCGGTTACTCCCGGGGTTCCACGCTCAAACCTCCCTCGCGCCGCTATTTCCGTCGCTCGTGGGGTCTTTCGACCCCGGCTCGTTATCTGCTACCTGGAAGGTTGATTTCCTCTGACGCCGCATTCCTGCCGCTTCCCGTTTGCGCGGTCCAAGACTGAATAGGTCGGTAGGATACCTAGGAGGTATGACGTGGAGCTGCGGCATCTCCGCTCTTCGTAGCAGTTGCACGTGAGGGAAGTTTCACGCGGGCTGCCGAGATCCTGCACATGGCCCAGCCGCCGCTGAGCAGGCAGGTCCAGCAACTCGAGGACAAAGTCTGCTCGCCGATAACAGGGAAGATCACCTCGCGAACGACGCCCTCGGAGCTGCCCGATCCCGCCTCGACCAGGCCGTCCACGCGTCCGTCTCGCAGACCGTGCGTTGTGTCTCAACGATTGTGCGTCGGACGCACGCTTCCGTCTCAGCTAAGGTGCGCCGGAAATGGCCATCTATTGCGCGCCCGGTACAGCGAACACGCTCACGCATCAAACGCATCAAAGAGACCGCCGACGCAGCCCCATTTTATCAGAACGCTTCTGGCGGCATACCCCTTGACCATGGGGGCTTGAGCCGCCGATCACTCAGCGGGCGAACCCCGCCACTGTGTTGACCCGTGGCTGCTGCGGCGGCTACCCGCCCTCAATCCTTGGAATGAAGAAGACCTCAGCGTCCGGGGGAACGGGCTGGAAATAGCCCGTCTCGTGGTACTCGCCGTTGATCGCAACCGTCGTTTCTTCTTCCAGGTGCTCGCCGAGACCCGGAAACAGTTCGTCCATCGCCTTCAGCACGCCGCGAAGATTCTTCGCCTCCACCTCAAACTCCCGCACGCCGTCGGTGTAACGGCGTGCGAAGCCCGAGGTGAAGACGACCCGCGCCATGTCAGGCCGACAAGGCGGCGAGCAGCCGTGGCGGCGACATCGGTAGTTCGGTCATCCGTTTGCCGGTGGCCATTTCGATCGCATTGGCGATGGCGGCCATCGGTGGACAGATGTTCACCTCGCCCACACCTTTGGCGCCATACGGATGGGTGGGGTTTGGGACTTCCACCAGAACAGCGTCGATCATTGGCAAGTCGGAGGCGACCGGGCAGCGATAATCCAGGAACCCCGGATTATCCAGCAGCCCCTTGGCGTTGTAGATATATTCCTCGTTCAGCGCCCAGCCGATGCCCTGCACCACACCGCCCTGGATCTGGCCTTCCACGTAACTGGGATGGATGGCGCGACCCACATCCTGCGCCGCGACAAACCGCAGGATGGTCACCTTCCCGGTCTCCGGATCGACTTCCACATCGCAGAACTGGGTGGTGAACCCGGGCGCCTGCCCACCGGCATTCACCCCGGCCGAGGCCGTGATCGGTCCACCGGTTGCCGCCGCCTTGGCGGCAAGTTCCTTCAGCGACAGCGGCTTGAAATCGCCCACGTTAGAGCCGGCTGGCCTGGCATGGCCGTCTTCCCAGACCACTCCCTCTTCGTCGACGCCCCAAATCAAGGCGGCGCGCTTGCACAGTTCCTTCACCACCGTCTTCGCACCGTTCACCACGGCGGTGCCGGTCGCGAACGTCACGCGCGACCCGCCGGTGACGTGGGTATAGCCGACCGACGCGGTGTCGGCGACGATCGCCCGGACGGTACTATACTCCACCCCCAGCGTTTCCGCCGCCATGATCGCCATCGACGCTCGGGAGCCGCCGACGTCGGGGCTTCCGGTTGCCACCAGGACGGTGCCGTCGGCATTCACCTGCAAGGTGGCACTGGACTCGCCACCGCCGTTGAACCAATAGCCGGAGGCCACGCCACGGCCCTGGTTCGGCCGCAGCTTCACCTGATAAGCCGGATGCTTCATCAGCGCCTCGAGCGTCTCGATATAGCCGGCGTGCGCGTGCTTCGGCCCAGCAATGGTCGGCGTGCCGATGCGGCAGGCGTTCTTGTAGCGTATCTCCAACGGGTCCATGCCGATGGCCTTGGCGCACATGTCGAGCACGCTCTCGACCGCGAACGCGGAGATCGGCGAGCCGGGCGCTCGGTAGGCCGCCGCCTTCGGCCGATTGGAAATGACGTCGAAACCCACGGCGCGCTGGTTGGCGATTTCGTACGGCGCGTAGGCGCAAAGGCAGCCGTTCATCACCGGCGAGCCTGGGAACGCTCCGGCCTGGAATTTGAAGATGCCGTCAGCCGCGACGATCGTGCCGTCCTTCTTGACCCCGAGCTTGACCCACATCGACGCGCCGGAAGTGGGACCGGAGGCGCGGAACGTGTCCTCACGGGTCATTTGCAACCGGACCGGCAGACCGGATTTCTTCGACAGGATAGAGGCTACCGGTTCCAGGTAGGTGACCGTCTTGCCGCCGAAGCCGCCGCCGATCTCGGCTGGGGTGACGCGGAGGTCGCCGAGGTTGGCGCCGATGATCTGCGCGGTGAGCGCGCGCATTTGGAAGTGGCCCTGGCTCGAGGACCAAATTTCGCACTGGCCGTCGGCTTCGTACTTAGCGACGCAGGCGTGCGGCTCGATATAGGCCTGATGCACCGCGGCGGTTTTGAACTCCTTCTCGATGATGACGTCGGCCTGTTTGAAGCCGGCCTCGACGTCACCCATGGTAAACTCCAGGCGCTTGGAGATGTTGGAGGGTTTGGTCGGTAGCGGCTCGATGCCGCGAGTGATCATGTCTTCGAACAGCAGCGGCGCGTCGGGCGCCATGGCCTCGTCGACGTCGATGACATGCGGAAGGACTTCATAGTCCACCTTGATCAGCGCGGCGGCCTCTTCGGCAATGCTGCTGCTGATCGCGGCGACGGCGGCAACGGCGTGGCCCTCATACAGCGCTTTTTCGCGCGCCAGGATGTTGCGGGTGACGTGCCAGAAGTTCACCGCCACGCGCTCCGGCCCGATGTAGTCGAATTTCTGTTCCGGGAGGTCGGCGGCGGTCATGACCGCTTTCACGCCCGGCAGTGCCTCGGCGGCGGAGGAATCGATCGATTTGATGCGGGCGTGGGCGTGCGGCGAGCGCAGGACCTTGCCATACAACATCCCCGGCAGCTTCAGGTCGGCGCCGTAGAGCGCCCGGCCAGTGACCTTAGGCACGCCATCTGGCCGGATCGGGCGGGAACCCACCCATTTGAAGCGCTTCACCGAGTCGGTGATGATCGTGCTGTCGTTCACGGCTGCCTCGCTTTGCTTATCACGGACTACTGTCTGGCTCTTAGAGTCGCCTAGGGAGGTTGCAAAGGCAAGGGGGACACGCTGACGAGCCGCTTATGGCGGATCTCGCCCAGCGTCGTGCGCTGGAAGCGAATCTGGCAGCATGGCATCGTGGTGGCGGTGCGAGATGGGAACCGCTGCACATCCCCTTCCGCGTGGCAGTGGGTGTTACCTTCGACCAGCAGCAAATTGAGGAAGATGGATCTTCGACGACCGGACCGACTTCGATCTAAACCGTTACGACCGCCAGTCGTTCTGTTCCAACGAATAGACATCTACTGCCATCTCTAAAGTCTAAGATGGAGAACATCTTACACTCATGGGTAATATGGCAGGATCCACTTTATCATGCGCTGGTACAGCACAATACATTCGCTTATTCCGAAATCGACGCGTTCACGCTGCGGGTTCAGCAGATCGCCAAAGCGGTCTTGATCTCACGTTCTTTGACGGGGTGCCAGGATGTCTTGGCGCAAACGGCAGTTTCCGCGGAAGGTTTTTGGTTGACGAGCAAGCCCCCGGCGTTGGATACGGGGCGGCCGACGGTGGGCTTATGGTCGCTGCCACGCGCCTGGACGTTCTCCCAACGGCTAACATAATCTGCCCCGAACCGGCATTCGACGTTTGAATGAGCAAGTTCAGTTCCATTGTGAAAATGTGAAGGATGCGACCATGTCCCTTCGAATAAACTCCGAAGCACCCGACTTCACGGCCGAAACCACCGAAGGCCCGATCAGCTTCCATCAGTGGATCGGCAACAGTTGGGTTATCCTGTTCTCTCATCCCAAGGATTTCACCCCCGTCTGCACCACCGAACTCGGCTACATGGCCGGGCTGAAGCCGGAATTTGATAAGCGCAATACCAAAATTATTGGCCTCAGCGTCGATCCGGTCAGTAACCACGCTCGCTGGGCGGCGGACATCGAGGAGACTCAGGGCCACGCCGTGAACTACCCGATGATCGGCGATATCGACCTGAAGGTGGCGAAACTTTATGATATGCTGCCGGAGGGTTCCGGGACCACGGCCGATGGCCGTACCGCAGCCGACAACGCCACCGTGCGCTCAGTATTCGTAGTCGGGCCGGATAAGAAGATCAAAGCAATGCTCACCTACCCAATGAGCACAGGCCGCAACTTCGACGAAGTACTCCGGCTGCTCGATTCGTGTCAGCTCACCGCAAAGCACACGGTCGCGACGCCGGTGAACTGGAAGCCCGGCGAGGACGTCATCATTCCGCCGGCCGTCTCCGACGACCAGGCAAAGCAGAAGTTCCCAGGCGGCTGGAAGACCCTGAAGCCATATCTGCGGGTCGTCGCGCAGCCGCAAGGCTGATCGCTTCAGGTTCTCGCCCCAGTCGTGGCAAGATGACGCTCAGACCTGATACACTTGGCAAGCAAGCGGCAATTGACCGGGCCGTTGCTTGCTCGGGTTCAGGCTTTCCAAGGCAGAAAATCGGGATCGATAAGTTTTCTTGCGGAGACGCAACAGATGATTTTCCGTCAGCTCTTCGAATCGGTTTCCGGAACCTATTCTTACCTGCTCGCCAGCCGCCGCGGGGGTGAAGCGCTGATCATCGACCCTGTCCTGGAAAAGGTCGACCGCTATCTGCAGTTGATTCTGGCACACGCAAAGGATGAGGCGCTTCGTTGGTTTGGGAATAAGCATCCGATATCAGGGATGTATGGATTTGGAGGCGGAATTGTTTTCAAATTTTCTTTTAAATGTGATTTGGTCACAATCACTACTGTCCGGTCAAAATCCGAATAAATTCAGTTGTTTCTCGTCTTGCAAGTTTTCGGATCTGTCGGCCTCACGAGAGAACGCAGTCTGGACCTCTATTTTTTCGAATACCGTCACCGAAAAGACCTGCAGCAATGTGTAGAGCGGCGCCTCCAGGTTGAGCCGTTTGCGCACGATCGCCACCAGCACATAGACCGAAACGGCGATCCAGATTTGCGTCTTCACGGCGTTTTCCGAAGTGCCGTAGAACCGCTTGATCCGCAGATGCTGTTTTATCCACTTGAAAAAGAGTTCCACCTGCCAGCGGCTTTTGTACAGATCGCAGATGGTCAATGCTGGCAACGCGGTCTGATTGGTCAGGAAGACCAGTGTCTTAGCCGTTTCGGCGTCGCGGAAGCGGATGCGCCGCAGATGCACCGGATAGTCCTGACGGGTACGAGGGCCGTCCAATGCGATGGTTTGATCGGCGATCACGCCGCTCGCTCGGTCGGTGGGCGCGGAATAGATCCGATGCGCATGCAGATTGGACTTGGCGCGCGTCACGAAGAAGGCGCCCGCCTGATGCAGCGTGTGCAGGCGGGCGAAGTCGATGTATCCGCGATCCATCACATAGACCGCGCCGGGTTCGGGGATCAGCATGTCGAGCGCATGAACATCGTGCAGCTTGCCGTTCGAGATATGGATAAAGCTGGGAATGTTGCCACGCAGATCGAGCAGCGTATGCATCTTCACCGCGGATTTGGTGGAGCGGAAATGAGCCCAGGGGAACACCGACATGCACAAATCGATGGTGGTGGAATCCAGCGCGTAGACGCTGTTGGTCAGCTCTGCTCCCAGGCTTTCGCTGGCGTAGAGACATCTGGCCTGAGCGATGAGTCGTTGGGCGAACTCGGCATAGATGCGCCAATCGCGCAACTCGTTGGCATCCGCGAGGGTGGAGCGACGGACCGGTTCGCGAAGCCCCATGTGGTAGAGCTTTGACGCTTGCGCCGACAGGCAGGCCTCGATGTCGCGCGCGATAGGTCAGTTGGGCGAACGCCATGATCTGATATTGCGCGGCGCAGGACAGCTTGCGCACGGCGCGGTTGCCGCCGTAGCGCGCGACAATCCGGTCGAAGCTGCTCCAAGGCAGAAAATCCATGAGCTGCGCGAAAAGCGTCCTGCCGGTGTTCATGACCAAGCCCTCCCCGCGAGATCGTCGGGAAGAGCCACCGGACATTCAAATCCGCCCCAGCAACGAACTGTCGGAAAGCTTTATGCATCAATGGATTCCACGGAAATGTCATTCACCGAACCGGACAGTAGTGGGTCACAATCTCTAATACTTCTACTGAGGTCTCAATTGCCTTGCGACGGAAATCTGTAATTCTATTGTATATATCATCGAAGTCGCTACTGGTATACTTGATGACATTGTATTTATGGTCGGGTTTTCTTGATATTTTGTTATCAAACGCATTATCAAGTGCTCGTTTTATGGAATTGGTCATTGTAAGGTGGCGTATTTTATTAAGATCGGACGGATTTATCAACAAAAGGAATCCTGGCACGAGGGGAGATGAGGCCCACGTGCCGTGGATGATGTTATTCCGTGACGAGGACATCTCCCGGGCATCCTTAAAGAGCGCGATCACCCTATCTATCATTGATTTCGGCAACCTGTCCCTCGCCACGACTAGCAACGCCTGCTTACGAAGATTTCGGTCTATCAAATTATTAAAGATCTCCAACGCTGCCGTCTCGTGTCCTCCTAACAAAAATACAAATATTGACCCGAGATCATTCTCGACGCTTTGCCAAGCCGCTGATATCAGGGCAATTTTCTGTGATATAATTGGATGGTCCAAAAGAACGGTATGGCTCACCCTAAGCCCGGTTCCTTTTATTTTTAATGGTTGTGGCATATCATCGCGCTCCCGTTGGAGCTCGCCCATGCAGTTCCAAAGTCGAAGACGCTCGTTTCCCTCTATACACTTCCGTCGAGGAGTTTTTGGCGTTTGCGGGAGCAGAGCCGACAGAGCCTCTTCGGTCTTTTTCTCAGACTGTCCGCTTGTTGAGGGTTGGCAGCCCGCAGGCCCCGAATCCGATCCAATAGATCATTGCAAACCGCAAAAAGTCGCACCACATCTCGCCACAGGTCCTTTATCTTTTCGTCGGACGTCAGGTCTCCCCAGTTTTCTTTCGGCATGGCTTCGCTCTTTGGTTAGTGTGGTAACCCGAAGGTAGTGGAAAGAGGAGCGAGAGTCTTTCCAGCCCATCACCCTTTGCGCTGGGCTCCACGCATGGAGCAGAACCAGGAACCCACTAAGGAAGAGGCGAACCGGCCGGCCCGAGAAGTCGCCCATCGGCTGCTAACCACGCCGCAACAACCGAGAACGACGAACAAAAGAGAGACGGGCGGCTCTACTCGGCCCGTTCCGGATCTTCCAGGCCAGGAAAGCGCCGGCGCGCTGGCAAGACGCCACGGCGCGGGCAGAACGGATAATCCGGCTAACGTGAGGCCTCACGTCAAGCCCGAGCGACGTCTCCACTATGGGACATGAAATTATTCTTGCATACCAAGGAATATTCGCCTATGGTGCCGCCTACGAACAAACATCGAACGACAAGGCCGAGCCCCATGTCCGTCGCTCCCTCCCTCGCCAAGACCGTTCCGGACGCCATTCTGGTAACCGTTGTCACCCGCCTCAGCGCGCTCTTCCTCGCGGGCGCCGCGGGGGACATGACCGCCGCGCGCAAGGCTACGGCTCAGATGCTCAGCGCCTACCACCCCGAAACCGAGGACGAACTCCGCCTCGCCGCCAACATCATCAGCTTCAGCTTCCAAGCCTTGGAAGCGCTCAGCCAGGCCGCCACCCCGGACATGCCGCTGACGAGAACCCTCCGCCTCCGCGGCAGCGCGGTCAGCCTCAGCCGAGAATCCCACAAAGCCCAACGTCGCCTGGACAAACTCCAGACCGCCCGTCGCGCGGGCATCCCCGCCGCGATCCAGCCCCAACCCGCCCAACCCGAACCAAAAATCGAAAAAGCTCTCGAGCTGATCGAGACCACCCGCACGATCGCCGCTGCCGCCAAGACCAAGGGTCTGACCTGGACCCAAGCCTACGAACAGCGCCAGCGAGAAGTGGGCCTGCCCCGGTTTGGTGGAGAGTTGAGGGCTTGGGATTAGGATATCGGCCTTGATGTCACTTTGTCCTCCTGTTTCGCGTTATTCTTTGGTTCGACCCCCGGCGGAGCCATTCTTCCGTCCCGACCCGCACGATGGTGCGGCTGTCGCGCGCAGCGGCTGTCAAGGACGGCCCCTTCTTGGGGCCGCCGGAGGGCTTGTCCTTGACGGGCGCAAGCGCGGCGGCAGGCTGGTGTGCGTCGGGATCGACTGCCGTCGCCTGATACTGGCGCTCGTAATCGACCGGCGATCGATAGCCGATTGATGAGTGACGCCGTCGCGGATTGTACCAGCCTTCGATGAACGCGAAGACCGTGCTTTGTGCCTCGGCCGGCGTCCTGAACCGATGCCGCGCGAGCAGCTCGCATTCCAACGTGGCAAAGAAGCTCTCGCACATCGCATTGTCGTAGGCGTCCCCCACCGACCCCATTGATGGACGCACGCCGGCCTCGCGACAGCGCTGGCCGAACTCGATCGATGTGTATTGGGCGGATTCAAGTGATCGTCGCAACGACGATCCTTTTAGCTCGGCAGGGATGATGCTGATGCCCCAACCTGGACAAAGCATAGCGCCGTGCTTGGTCTCGTCCAGGACGAGCCGGCGCTGCGCGCCGGTGCCGCACGCGGCATCCTGGACAAGACCTGCGCGCGGCGCTCTGCCCGAAGACAGGTCGGCTCCGAGGAATGGTCCTTTTGATCTCACCAAGGAATGTAATTTAGATCTGGATGCGGACAAGCGGCAATCAAAGCCAGGATGACGTCGCGTGCAGATACGGGGGTTGGTTCCGAGCGCCGCTCAGCATGGCCGATGTAAACAGCTGGTCAAGCGCCTCAGCCGGGGTTTTCCAAGCCAGCGTCTTTCGAGGCCGAGCGTTGAGCGCAGCCGCCACAGCCGCAATCTCGTCGGCGCTGTGCAGGCTGAGATCGGTGCCTTTGGGGAAATACTGGCGCAGTAGTCCGTTGGTGTTCTCGTTGGTGCCGCGCTGCCATGGGCTGTGAGGATCACAGAAATAGACCTGGATGCCGGCGTCGATCTTCAGGCGTGCGTGTTGAGCCATCTCAGCTCCTTGATCCCAAGTCAGCGACCGACGCAATTGCGCAGGCAAGATGGTAATCGTTCGGGTAATGGCCTCGCATACCGCATCGGCACCATGTCCGGCGAGTGCGGGTCCGTTCTTCACGCGCGCCTCGTGGCCATGGTCGGTCATACGCGGCAAATGCAACAGCAGAGTGAAGCGCGTCTTGCGCTCGACCAGGGTGCCAATCGCGGAACTGCCGAGGCCCACGATGAGATCCCCCTCCCAATGGCCTGGCACGGCGCGATCAGCTGCCTCCGCGGGACGTTTGCTGATCATTATCTCGGAAGAGATGAAGGTTTTTCCTCGGCCGCGGGTGCGCGCTCGCGGTATTCGCAACGCCCGCCCGGTACGCAAGCAGGCCGTCAGCTCGCGGCGCAAAGCGCCACGACTTTGAACAAACAGCGCCTGATAAATCGTTTCGTGGCTGATGCGCATGGTCTCATTGTCCGGGAAGTCGACCGGCAAGCGGCGAGCGATTTGCTCCGGGCTCCAGGCCCTTGCCCACCGCCGAGGCTTTCGGGGTCCATGGCGGCGGCCTCTCCAGTGCACAGCCGGCCCGGAAACAGCAACCCCACCCGGAGCGACGACGACACCGGCCAATCGTTCCTCCACATAGGTTCGCAGTGCAGTGTTAAGCGCAAGCTTGGCCTGCTTGGGGCGGCGAGCAGATCGCTCGGCATGCCACTGCGCTGTCGTCGCGCGATACGCCAGGCCGCCACTTCGGGTCGCAGCATTGCGCCGCAGCTCCCGCGAAATCGTTGAAGCGGCTCGCCCGAGCCGGCGCGCAACCTCCCGCCCGGAGCAGCCTTGAACGCGAAGAAGGGCGATCTCCTCCCGCTCCGCAAATGAAAGATACCGCCCGGACAGCGGCTTCGCTGATCGCCGAAACATCGCTGGTGGCATGCCGCCTGCCTTTCGGAACAATCGTGTTCCCACAGCCTGCGACATACCAGCCTTGAGCGCCGCATCCTCACTCGCCATGCCAGCCGCGATCGCCGCCCAGAACCGTCGTTGCTCATCTCGTCCTGCCACCACCGGACGACCTGGTGAGAACAGGGGCGCCCGACCAGACCGATCCGAATGCCGCCTATGTCTCGTCATCGCAACTTCTCCCTCGAGGTGTTGCGACGACCATTTGAGTTCAAGTTGCGAACCCTGATCGGAGTGATGGATGACGCCTCTGGGTCGACGTACTGCCAGTGCCATGTTCAAAGCGCCAAGCACCAGTTGGGTGGCCAGTGTCGTGGCCATCGACCAGCCGACGATCCGACGGCTGCAGGCATCGAGCACGACCGCGAGGTAGAGAAACCCCGCCCATGTCGGAACGTAGGTTATATCTGCCACCCATAGCTGATCCAGCGCCGGCGCGGTGAAATTGCGTTCCACCAGGTCCGGCGCCTGACGATTGCCGCCCTTGACTGTGGTGGTAATGAATTTGCGCCGACTTACACCGGCGAGACCGTCCCGCGCCATCAGCCGCGCGACGCGCTTGCGCCCAGCACGAAGGCCTTTGGCGGCTAGCTCGGCATGAACTCGCGGCGCGCCGTAGGTGCCGCGGGAGACCTCATGGGCGATGCGGATTTCCGCCAGCAGGGCCTCGTCTGTCTGTGCCCGCCGCGACCGCGGCCGCTTCGCCCATGCATAGTAGCCGCTGGGGGAGACGCCCAGCAGCCGGCACATGGTGGCGATCGGATAGGATGCCTGGTGATCGCTCACGAACCGGAACCCTTCGGTGGGATCGTGTTCGTCTCCCGAGCGAACCAGGCCGCCGCCTTTGAGAGGATCTCCCGCTCCAGTCTCAGCTGGCGGTTCTCACGTCGTAAGCGGCTGAGTTCCTCACGCTCGGTGGTTGTCAGGCCGCCCCCGTGCCCGGTGTTTCGTGCCGCTTGGGCAACCCAGTTCTTGATCGACTGCGCCGTCGGTTCGAACTCCCGCGCCAACTCTTCCGGTGAACGACCAGCATTTACCAACTCAACCATCTGGCGCCGGAACTCAGGCGCATAGGGTAGCCTTGTTTTGGCCATCGCGGACTCCTTGAACGCAAACGTTCCGATGTCCACAAAACCGGGGCAACTTCAAAGCCCGCCTCGCCGCCGGCCTGAAGCGAGCCGAAGCACGCGTCGCTGCGCAAGCCAACACCGCGTCACTCGGCGCCCTCTCCGACCATCGTGCGGCTGCTTAGTCCGTCTGATCCGCCTGCCTAAACCGCCGAAAGCGGCGGCGCCACATCCTCCAGCGATCGCCGTTCAGCATTGCCCGCAAGAAATCCCGCAACGATCGCCGCTACAACCATCAATACGCCGCCCAGCAGATAGCCATAGAAGATCGATACCCGAGACCCCGTGTCGATCAACGCCCCGAACAGCAGCGGCCCGAAAACCCCGCCAACGCCGGTCCCGAATGCATAAAACAACGCGATGGCAATCGCCCGCACCTCCAACGGAAAACTTTCCCCCACGGTCAGATACGCCGAACTCGCAGCGGCCGAGGCAACGAAGAAGATCACCGTCCAGGCCAAGGTCTGCTGCACCGCGTCCAGCCAGCCCATCGCGAACATCCAGCCGGTCAGCGCCATCAGCACCCCGGACACCGCGTATGTCGCGGTGATCATGATCCGCCGTCCCACCGTATCGAACAGTCGCCCGAGCACCAGCGGCCCCAGGAAGTTGCCGATCGCGAACGGCAACATGAACAGCCCGACATTGCCGGACGAAATCCCGTAAAACCGGGTCAGCACCAAGGCATAGGTGAAGAACACCGCGTTATAGCAGAACGCCTGCGCCGCCATCAGCGTCACTCCGAGCCACGCCTGCCGCCGATAGGTCGTGACCAGCGCCTCGGCCCCGGCCCGGAACCAGGAATGCACATCGGTCCGCAACCTCAGGAATCCCGGCGGCACCGGCGGCAATGGCCTGCCGGTTTCGCGCTCCACCCTGGCTTCGATTTCCCCAACAATGCGCTCAGCCTCCTCCGGCTGTCCGTGGGTCATCAGCCAGCGCGGACTTTCCGGCAGGAAACGGCGCAGCAACAGCACCCCGAAACCCAGAACACCGCCGATGATAAACGCCGCCCGCCAGCCGATCTCCTGCGGCATGATCGCCGGGTCGAGCACCACATAGGCCCCCAGCGCGCCGATCGCCGCACCCAGCCAGAAGCTGCCGTTCACCACCAGATCAGTAAAGCCGCGCCGCCGCGCCGGAATCAGTTCCTGGATCGTCGCGTTCACCGCGGCGTACTCCCCGCCGATGCCCGCCCCGGTCAGCATGCGGAACACCGCGAACGACCAGAAATTCCACGACAGCCCGCAGGCGATCGTCCCGACCACATAGACCAGCACCGTCAGCGTAAACAGCTTCTTGCGCCCGAACCGGTCAGTCAGCCAGCCGAAGAACAACGATCCCGCCACCGCCCCGATCAGGTAGGCGCTCGCCGCCGCCCCGATCTGGCTGCCGGACAGGTGCAACGTGGGACTGTCCGACAGCGCGCCGGCCAGCGAGCCCACCACCGTCACCTCCAGTCCATCCAGGATCCACGCGATCCCCAGCGCGAATATCACCAGCCAGTGAAACCCGCTCCACGGCAGCCGATCCAGCCGGTTCGGCACATTCGTTTCGTACACGTTCCCCCGCTCCGGCATTGCCCGCCCCACCTTTCTGTTGCCTACTCACGGGCAGACCAACCCGGAGAAACCGACAGATGGATGCATTCGAGACTTCGGTTGAAGCAACGATCGCGCGATGGTTCGGAATCCACGCGCCAAACCCGCCGGCACAGCGGCTGGCCGCGGAACTCGCCGAAACCATCGCGGCGTTCGAGGCCCTGCGCGGCACGATCGCCTTCGAGGACGAACCATCCAGCTTCGAGGCAGCCCTGCAGGCGACCAAGGAGCGCGCCTGATGAACGAACTCGCCAACCTGACATTGGTCGAGGCCGCCGACCGGGTTGCCTCCGGTCAGGCCACCTCGCTCGACCTGCTGCACGCCTGCTGGGCCAACCTGGACGCGGTCAATCCCCAGGTGAACGCGATCATCTGGCAAGATCGCGAAGCCGCCGAGACCGCTGCCCGCGCCGCCGACCAGGCCGTTCGCAACCGGCAAAAACTCGGGTTGCTGCATGGCGTGCCGATGGCGCACAAGGATATGTATTACCAGGCCGGCAAGCTCTCCACCTGCGGCTCAGCCCTCCGCCGGGACTTCCGTCCGACCGTTACCGCCGCCGTCGTCGCCCGTATGGCGGCGGCCGGCGCCTACACTTTCGCCGGCCTCAACATGGCCGAGTTCGCGCAGAACCCCACCGGCCACAACAAGACATTCGGCGACTGCCACAACCCGTGGAATTTGCCCTACATCACCGGCGGTTCCTCGTCCGGGTCGGGAGCCTCCGTCTCGGCGCGCTTCAACTACATGGCTCTGGGCTCCGACACCGGCGGATCGATCCGGCTTCCGGCCTCGGCCTGCGGGGTGACCGGACTGAAGCCGACACAGACCCGCGTGTCGCGCTACGGCGTCATGCCGCTCTCCTTCTCCCACGACAACGTCGGCCCCCTCGCTCGATCGGCCCGCGACTGCGCTCGGGTTCTGAGCGTCATCGCCGGACACGATCTGCTCGACCCGACCAGCGCAACAGAGCCCGTACCCGACTACGAAGCCGCCATGAACGGCGACTTGCGCGGGCTGCGGATCGGCGTGCCGACCAACTACTTTCTCGACGGCGTAGACGCACCGGTCCTCGCGGCAATGGAAGCCGCGCTCTCGGTCCTGACCGAACGTGGCGCCACCGTTAGCCGGTTCGCCCTGCCTCACCTCGACGCCGTCGCCGCCTTCGGTGGCATCGTCTCCCGGGCCGAGGCCGCTCCGATCCACGCCGAATGGATGCGCACTGACCCGCACGTCTACGGCCAGCATATCAGCGGCAGGATGTACCCCGGCTACGCCATCCCGGCGGCCTACTACATCGAGGCGCTCAGCCGTCGCGGCCCGATCCTCAAGGCGTTCGCGGCAGAGGTCTTTTCGAAAGTCGATGTGCTGGTGACGCCGACCATCCGCACCAGCCTGCCGACACTGGCGGAGACCGACATCGACCATGGGCCACCGGGCACCGAGCACAAGTTCATGGCGGTGTCGGCGAACACCAGGCCGTTCAATTACCTGGGGCTGCCAGCAATCAGCCTGCCATGCGGGTTCGATCCCAACGGCTGCCCGATTGGGTTGCAGATCGCCGGCCGCCCCTTTGGCGAGGGCCGTATCCTTAACGTCGCTGGCGCCTACCAGTCGGACACTCACTGGCATCGCGACCGGCCCGCCATTCTCGAGGCCGCCGCATGAGCAAGCCCAAAGTCGCGTTCATCGGAACCGGCGGCACGATCTCGTCCATCGGCAGCGGCCCGTTGGACCTGCAAGAGTATGCCACGGCCGGAACCATGATGCAGGCCAATGAAGTCCTGGCGCGCTGGCCCGAAACGGCGCTTGTGGCGGACATAATCCCGGTGCGCTATCGCGCCATCCCCAGCCCGGCGATCGGCTTTGCGGACTGGAAGGCGCTCGCCGCGCTGTGCAGCCAGCTTGTCGCCGATCATCCCGATCTGTCGGGTATCGTCATCGGTCACGGCACCGCCACGCTGGAGGAAACCGCGTATTTCCTCAACTTGACGGTAAAGGTCTCTGTCGCCGTCGTGGTAGTCGGGTCGCAGCGCCCCTCCAGCGCGTTGTCCAGCGACGCCGGCATGAACCTGGTCAACGCCATCCGGGTCGCTGCCAGCCCGGAAGCCCGCGACATGGGCGTACTGGTCGTCCTGAACGACGAGATCCACGCGGCAAGGGAAGTGACAAAGACCTCCACCTTACGCCTGCAGACCTTCCGGACCCCGGACTTCGGCGTGCTGGGCCACGCCGATGGCGACGCCGTCGCGTTCTACCGGCGTCCGATCCGCCGGCACGCGCCCGACACCGAGTTCGACATCGCCAAGCTCGAGGCTCTGCCGAGGGTCGATATCTCCTACGCCTACGCCGGTGGCGACGGTGTCGCCGCCCGCGCCTTCACGGCGGCTGGCGCCCGCGGCATCGTCGCCGCTGGGTTCGCTCCGGGTTTCTGCCCGCCCGGAGAGTTCGACGTTCTGACCGAGGCGGCGCGGCAGGGCATCGTTGTCGTGCAATGCACCCGAGCGGGCTCAGGCCGAACCTACCGCAGCGCGAAACTACGTGACGCGGGGTTCCTGATCGCCGATAATCTGAACCCGCAGAAGGCCCGCATCCTTCTGGCGCTGGCGCTGACCATTACAAACGACCCAGAGACGATCATGCGGATGTTTCGGACCTACTGAGGGTAAGTCGTAGCATTGGGCCATCGACGGCGCCGGAAAGCTCGACCTCGACGGTTGGAGACACTGTTGCATGCGTATCGGAACGTCTGCGATACCGTCAATGCGACACGAGATATAGTATTCGAGCACGGAAATACTCGCGCTTGCACGCCTATGCTGTTGTCCCGTTGCCTTGAGGCCGACGGACTTGTGGCAACGGGCCGCTGGCGCGGCAACGCATACGGATTGACACCGAAAGAGCTTTGCTGGTCTGATCGCAACCCGAACCATCAACCGGAGATGCCCTTGTATCGCCGTCTGCTTCTAATTGCCCCGATCTTGGCGGCAATTTCCGCATGCGCCCATTCGGACGGAGACGCGCGACGACTGGTGGTCTTCTTTACCGCCGACAGCGCGGGGCTGGATGACAGTGCTCAAGCGGTCATTAAGCAGGCAGCCGATTTGGCCCGGTCCAATCCATCAGCGCCCGTTCGGGTCCTCGGCTTCGCTGCTCCCGATACAGGATCGCCTGAATATAATCATACTCTTGCCCTGGCCCGGGCGCGAAACGTAGCCGACGGTCTGGTGGCCGCTGGCGTCCCCCAAGGCCGAGTACGCATCCAGTCTCGAGGTGCCGTGCCATTTGAAATGATGCCGAACGAGTTCCCGCCGGGTGGAAATCGTCGTTGACTTGTGATATTCCGCAAAGGCTCAAATCGAAGACGAAAATATTCGTTTGTATAATACAACGACTAGCCAAACAATGTTTTCCAATTGTTTTACTTCCCGTCTCAGCGTGGCGGGTGGCCGGGCGTACGGCGTAGTGCACGGGGGCACATTGCGATCGACAAGATTTGGATGCGCCCTGACTATCATTCGTTCACTCAGGTTGCAGCATGACGATGTCGTAGGGGCCAGTGGCCCGACCGCGGGTTGTACCTGTAGCGTCTGGTCCAGGCCACATGGAGAGCGGATTGCAGTCGGACGAGGCTAGGGTGCTCGGTGGCGAACCGGGGGATATGGTTTGGATCCCCGCCGGCATGTTCCAGATGGGATCCGACCGCCATTATCCTGAGGAAGCACCCGTATCCCAGGTGCGCGTCGACGGCTTTTTCATCGACCCTTACCTGGTCACCAACCGTCAATTCGCCGCCTTCGTCGCGGCGACGGGTTATCGCACCGTCGCCGAGCGAGAGCTCGATCGTTCCGCTTTTCCAAATGTCGCGCCCGCCAAGCTGCGGCCGGGATCGATGGTGTTCAACCCGCCGCGCGGGCCGGTGGACTTGCGCGACGTAACCAACTGGTGGGCTTGGAAGCCAGGCGCGTATTGGCGTCACCCGGAAGGTCGCGGCAGCTCGGTCGCGGCACGCCTCGATCACCCGGTGGTGCATATCGCGTTCGAAGACGCCGCGGCCTACGCATCCTGGCGCGGCAAGGCGTTGCCGACGGAAGCGGAGTGGGAGTTTGCGGCGCGCGGCGGACTGGAGGGCGCGGAATTCGCCTGGGGCGCCGACCTCGCACCCGGAGGTATCAGAATGGCGAACACCTGGGAAGGAGAGTTTCCCTGGAAGAACCTTCGCCCGGCTGGCCTCCAGCGCACCTCGCCGGTCGGCCACTATGCCCCGAACGGCTACGGGCTGTTCGATATGATCGGGAATGTTTGGGAGTGGACGACCGACTGGTTTACCGACCATAGCCGAACGCGCGCCGAGACGCCGTGCTGTGGGCCGGATAATCCGCGTGGCAGTTGTATTGACGACAGCTATGACCCAGCCCAGCCCACTGTGCGCATTCCGCGCAAAGTGGTCAAAGGCGGTTCATTTCTGTGCGCACCAAGCTATTGCCGCCGCTATCGGCCGGCCGCTCGGCACGCACAGATGATCGACAGCGGAATGAGCCACGTCGGATTCCGCTGTGTCTTACAGCCGCCATCAAAGGAGGAACATAGTGGCGAATGAAACTAAATCGAACACGCACCTGAATCGACGTGCGATGCTGCTCAGCGGTACGTCGCTGGTCGCGGCAACCGGGCTGATCCCAGCCGCGCGTGCCGAGGCGACCAACCCGAGTCAGACCGCAGCGACGAGCTCTTCAGGGAGCGGTGGCGAACCCAACATTGTCGTCATTTGGGGGGATGACATCGGCATCTCCAACCTGTCTTGCTACTCCATGGGACTGATGGGCTATCACACGCCGAACATCGATCGCATCGCCCTCGAAGGCATGCTGTTCACTGACTACTACGGCGAGCAGAGTTGCACGGCCGGACGATCATCCTTCATCACCGGCCAAAGTGTATTTCGCACCGGCCTGTCGAAAGTCGGCGTTCCGGCGTCGCCGATCGGCCTGAGTGCCTCCGACCCGACCATCGCCGAAATGCTGAAACCGCTCGGTTACGCGACCGGGCAATTTGGCAAGAACCATCTCGGCGACCGCAACGAGTTTCTGCCCACGGTTCATGGTTTCGATGAGTTCTACGGCAACCTCTATCACCTGAACGCAGAGGAGGATCCCGAACAGACCGATTATCCGAAGCCTACCGATTTCCCAAATTTCGCCAAGACCTATGGCCCACGCGGCGTGATCCATAGTTTCGCGACAGATTCGGACGACGCGACCGTCGAACCGCGCTGGGGCCGCGTCGGCAAGCAGAAGATCGAGGATACCGGCCCGCTTACGCGGAAGCGGATGGAGACAATCGACGACGATATCGCGGCGCGGTCGGCGGATTTCATCGATCGGACACATCAAACCGGCAAGCCGTTCTTCATGTGGATCAACTTCACCCACATGCACTTGCGCACCCACCCCAAGCCGGCCAGCGTCGGACAGTCCGGGCGTTGGCAGGACGCATACCACGACGTGATGATCGACCACGACCGCAATGTCGGCACGGTTCTCGCCAAGCTCGATGAACTTGGGCTGGCCGAGGATACGATCGTCATGTATGGGACCGACAACGGACCGCACGCGAACACTTGGCCCGACGGAGCGACGACGCCGTTTCGAAGCGAAAAGAACACCAATTGGGAGGGCGCTTTTCGGGTTCCCTACTTGATCCGGTGGCCGGGAAAGATCAGGGCCGGAAGCGTCTCCAACGAGGTCGTCTCACATCACGAATGGATGCCGACGTTGGCCGCGGCGGCCGGGATGCCAGACCTCAAGGAGCGTTTGCTCGCGGGCTATACTGTTGGCGATCGTACATTCAAGGTGCATCTCGACGGCTACAATCTGCTGCCGTATCTGACAGGGCAGGAAGCCAAGACCCCGCGCCCCGGCTTTTTCTACTTCTCCGATGACGGCGACCTGATGGCGCTGCGCTTTGACAATTGGAAGGTGGTATTCGCCCAACAGCGGTCGCCTGGCACGCTGGCTCTTTGGGGTGAGCCATTTGTCAATACGCGGATACCTTGGCTGTACAATCTCCGTACCGATCCGTTCGAGCGGGCCACCATCACATCTAACACCTATTGGGACTGGTATATGGACCACGCCTTTATTATTATGCCGACACAGACAATCGTGCAGGAGTTTCTTGCGACCTTTAAGGACTACCCACCGCGACAGAAAGCCGCGAGCTTCACCATCGATCAGATCCTGCAGCAGATGACGAGCAGCCTCAGTAAGGATTGAACGGAGACGCCGGCGGGGGCGGTACGGTCTCGATGGATGGGCAAATGTCACTGCCCTTGGGCGGGCCGACTCCCTGTTGGCCCGCTCTGCGCGATCCCGGCGGCAAAAGCCGCATCGCGCTGGAACGAGACGAGCCCGGATCGAACCGCCGCCGGCTACTCAGTAAAGCGTGCCTGTCGTGGCTGACCGGCCTGCAGAAAGGCCACAACAGCGCTGACGCCCAGGAGATTGCCACAGCGCGGAAAATCGAAGATAATTGGTAACGATCTCCGCTCGGTGCGGCCTGCTTATTCTCGCACTATGCGGTCGGACAGACAGACGATATATGGAAGCGGCTCGCTGCAAGAATGGAGTGAGACCATGGCAATATCGTACGATACCGCAACGGCGGACCTTGCGATGACACTCAGCACGCTGGCCTACGTCGACGAGAACAGGGTTGCTTCTCAGCAGCAGATGATCAGCGAAATCAACGCTGGTCTTGATGAGGCGGGTTATGCGTCCTGGCAGGTCGCCTGGGGACCGGCCCTAAACGCAGACCGCAGCAATCTGCTCTACGTTGCGCAGAACAGCGAAACGGGCCAATTGGCAGTGAGCATACGCGGCAGCGATTTCTCATTTTGGCTCAATTGGCTCGAAGACCTCGCGGCGATCAGACTTGTGCCCTACGATCAGTTTGTCCCAACCGCCAGCAAGGCTGCGCAGATCGCTTTCGGTACCGCCGTCGGCCTCAGGCAGGTCCTCGGGATGCTGGACGGAACGAATAGCCTTGAGACATTCTTGACCGCAGCGCCTGAAGGAACGCCGATCCTGATCACCGGGCATAGCCTGGGTGGCTGCCTCGCCTCGGCATTGGCGCCCTGCGTGGCGACCTGGCTGGGCAGTTCGTCCAACCTCTCTGTCTATACTATCGCGGCGCCTTCGCCAGGCAACGAGGACTTCGCCGGCTACTACAACGCGCTGTTTACCCTTCAATCAGGCCACAGCACGGCGTTTCGATTCTTCAACAGCCTGGATGTCGTGCCCAATGCCTGGGCAAGCCTCACGACTGTCGAGACGTACTACCCGCCTTTGGTTTTCTGTCCTGCTGACATCACCAACATCATCGTCCGCGCCGAAAACGTTTTGGGCGGGAAATACAGTCAGCTCGGGGAGCTTGCCGTAGGCAGCGCTATTGAACTCTCCGGCACCGTCATCAGCCCATTTGGTGCGCGGCGAGGCAGTTTGGGGCTCAATCCTTTCGAGAACGCGCTGTTCCTCTGGGAGGCTGCTCAGCAACATGCTTGTACAACGTACCAGGCATTGTTGCAGACGCCTTTCACGGTTCCAGCGGTTGGCAGGGTCAAGCGGACACTCGCGGCATTGGAGGCGTGAGGGCAGCGGTCCGGGCAGGTCCACGGTCTCGAGACCAGGAAGCCACCTCAGCCCGAGGCCAGCGAAGCCACACTCGACCGGGGATAATCGGATATGGTTGGCCGGCCTCCTCGAAGGCTTCGACGCATCCAAAGTCGGAAATCGTTCCGGTTGTTGCAGTCGTGGGGGCTCGGGTTGGTCGAAAAGGGCCTGGGTCAGCGCCGTTTTCAACCACTGGGAAGGTGGCCGAGTTGCCGGAGTACCGTCATGTTATCCCAGGTCACCCACCATTCTGCGATCTTCCCGCGCGTGATACGGAAGACCGCCCCGAAATCAAATTGTGCTCTGGCACCCGAAGGTGGGAATGGACCCATCGTTCCCTTTTGTGTGCCCTCGTACGTCGCCCATACGGTTACGAGATCTCCTTCGGCAACCAGATGCTTGAGTGTTTGAACTGAATCGGGGAAGATCTCGGTGTCCAGCCGTAGAAACTCCTTGAGCTGATCAAGACTATAAACGTCGAGACCTGGAGTTGCCTGGCAATGGCGAACGACGTCCGGAGCGACGAGTTCGTCGAAGGCTTGAGGCTGCCGACTGTTCCAAGCTTCGAAGAACTGCCGGATTATGGCTTTGTTCGGTTCGGTGGTTGTGCTCATTTGCGGACCTCTTCTTCCCTCTTTCGCAAAATACATGCTAACAGACGGTTTAAACTACCAACGGCTCGTTCGTGGCTTCTTCCACTTTCGAGTGTTACGCTGGTCGCCCGCCTATCAACTGGACGGCCGACCCAGAGGTGTCACACGCCGATCCTGATCAGGTCATACGGTCTCGAACACCCGAGCCCAGTCTTCGACCATGGTTTCGCGGCCGGGGGTGACCCCCACGACCACTTCGTCGTAACCCGCTTCCTTAAGGCGTCGCATCCGGTCACGCAGTTCGGGCGCGGTGCCACTGGTGGTCATCGCGCGAATCAGATCGGCTGTTGCAAAGCGATCCTCATCGGGCCGCACAAACATCAGATGACCCTTATGCAGGGTCAGGTAGCGGGCATCTGCCGGCGTGTAGGACTCATAGACCGCGCGGTATTCTCGCACGATTTCCTCCAGCGCCGGGTTGGCCCCGCTTGACGACGCGAACTCTCCGACCAAGCTGCCATAGTTCTGTGCCTCCATCATATCATGCAGAACCATCATCGCGGCGGGACCGACTTCTGCCTTGATGCGCGGGCTGTCATAGGGCTCGCCCTCGTTAAGCACGGTGCCAAAGACCCATATGATTTTGCGCTTGCCATCCGGGTCCTTTCCAGCAGCGCGATACTTCGCATCCATGTCCCTGGCCGTGATAGCTGCGAATTCCTCAGTGAGATTGACGTTGATCCAGTTTGCGTCAAGCTCCGCCGTAATCCGACGGGTCTTGGGGCCTAGCGCAGAAACGTATACTGGAATTTGGTCTTTTATATTGATCAGTCCGGCGTCCGGATTGAGGAATCCAACCTTACGAGTTTTGCCCTCGATATGGAGGTTCGGCGCCTCTCCTCGCAGCATCGCCGTTACCAGGCGGATGTATTCGTCCATGTCGGATACTTTGTAGGGACCGAGACCCATGCTCCGCCGACCAGTAAATCCCGTCCCAAAGCCGGCGTCGATCCGGCCCGGAGCGAGCGCGTTCAGCGTGGCGAGTCCGTTGGCTGCTACGGGGGCAATACGGTTAGACGGGATCAACACACCGGTGCCGAGCCGAATCCGATCCGTCTTTACTGCCGCGGCGCCCATCGCGACAAATATATCGGCGCTTAGGATCTGCGTGTCGTAGAACCAAGCGGTGCTAAATCCTGCATTCTCCGCGCGTTGCACGGTCCTCCAAGAATCCGCGGGCGTAGGAAGCGCAATGCCAAACTCCATCTGTTGTTCTCCCTTGGCTGTTCGATTTTCAAAATCGACTTCTATGCATACACGCTATTGAGCACGTGGTTGGTTGATCGGCCGTTTTCAGTCAGTTTGGCGAGACCGCAGAAGTAGTGCTCGTCATCTCAAAAAGTCGCGATGTCCGGAAAGCATTAGCGGCTATATGTCGCTTTCTCAGTCCGGATCAACAGGTGCTGGCCCGGTGCCATAACCCCCTTCAGGTTCATCTTGCGGCCTGGTAGCCTTGAAGTCCACAAGGATTTTGCGTGACCCCCGAATGTATTTGATATTTATCAATAATAAAGATTTATAGAATTTTATTTTCTATCGACGCGAATCCACTTGGCCGGTTACCCACTCCCTAGACTTAGACCTCATTCCAATCTGCGTCGAGTATCCGACACCATTGGCACCGCCCTGATCGGCCTTGTGGAAAGGATCTCAGCATCGCCGTTTGCAGCGCCTTCCGACCGAACCGGGACATGAGCTCCGACGATCAGGCATTCGAGATAAGGTGATAGGCTACTGCCGCCGCTGCCTCACACCGCAGCGAAACTCGGCAGCACGAAGCGTCGACGCTCGCAGCGCCGGAGGTAACGTGGGTTGCGCAAACACTTCCGCGGGAGCCTGGCGAGGCGGGCAGGATCAACTCGTCCCCAGGGCGGGCGGCCATACCCGCAGGCGGCCGGCCCGACGTCGCCATTTCGCAGTGGCCAACCAGTATTCGGCAGAGATGCATGATCTCGGGCGAAGGACCGTTTACCTGTGGCTAATCGGTTGGGGTAACAAGCCCGAGTTCAGCGCCATTAACACCGGGAATCGCGCCTGGGGGGCGCGTACGCCGCGCGGCGCCATCGACCTCCGGGCCGTCATGCCTTCGGCATGACACGCGTAGCGCGCAAGCCGAGCCTACAATTCGACATCAGGTTGAAGACATGGACGGCGCGGAGGAAAACACCGCATGATTAAACAATACTTCTAGCCCCATCGTGGGTATCAAAGCTCTGATCGAAGAACTCGCCACGCATTCCATTATGATATCAGTATGAGCCTCACGCGCCCTTCCCCACTTAGCTGGGCGTCTAACGCATAGGTTGAAGCTGATCGAGTAAGACTTGGCTTTGGTGGTAGCAAGAAATGAGGTCGTTTGCCTAACAGAGAGAATTTTCATCTACAATATGCGAAGGACAGGTCATGACGGTGTCGATCCGAACCTGCTTGGCTTTGTTGCTTTGGTTCGCATGTTCTCCCCATGCGGGTGCCAAGGGCACCGGCTACTTGTTCGTCAGCAATGAGCAGATGAACAGCGTCGTCGTCATCGATCCGAAGCAAGACTATCGGGTTGCCAAGTGGATCGAAACATCCCACCGACCCCGAGGCATGGCGTTTCGCGACGAACGAAAACAGCTTCTCGTCGCCTGTGGAGATGACGACGTGATCGATGTGATTGATGTCGCGACGCTGACGGTCACAGATCACATCCCAACCGGCCACAATCCCGAAATGTTTGGCCTCAGCCAGGACGAGAAGATGCTTTACGTTGCCAATAAAGCGGGGTCCGCGGTCGAGGTGATAAGTGTCGCCGAGAAAATGATCGAACAGGAGATTCCAACCGGCGCCGAGCCCGAAGGAATCGCTGTAAGCGGCGAAGAGACGACCCTGTATGTGACCTCTGGGCTCAGCGATTGGGTGCACGTTGTTGATCTCGAGGCGGGCGTGGTCACGGACAACATTGTGGTTGGCACCCGCCCGAGGCGCTTCTTGCTGATGCCTGGCGGAAAGGAACTCTGGGTGTCGAGTGAATTGTCTGGACAGGTCTCAATCATCGATCGCGCGACCAACCTGGTGTCGGCCCGTCTTGACTTCCTGCCGCCGGGATCTCGTCAGGCCGATGTCACCCCCCTCGGCATGACGGCAACCAAAGACGGTAAGCGCGCGTTCGTTGCGCTCGGCCGAGCCGACAGTGTCGCTTTTATCGATAGCTCGATGCGAGAGATCCAGGACTATGTCGGGGTGGGTAGAGGTCCCTCGGACGCTGTGCTTAGCGCTGACGAGAAGACGCTGTACGTCGTAAACGGGTTGAGCGACGATCTTTCGATCGTTGACGTGCCGACCCGCAAGACAATCAAAGCAGTGCCGGTCGGCCGCGCACCGTACGCGGTGAAGGCTGATGATCTAACCGAGGAGCCCCCTGCCCCAGCGGTTGTGGGGACTTCCAGACGGCGATGACGCTTCGAAAACCCTCTTGCACGAAGGATCGGACGGCGCGATGCTCACCGTTGGTCGTTATGGATGACCTGCCCAGCCGCGCGCCAATCAGCCTTCAGGAGATCGCAAGATGACCCGTTTGTTAGCTGCCGCCGTCGTTCTGGCCATGGCCGCCGCGCCTGCCTTCGCGTGCGAGTTTCAGAAGTCTGTTTCCACCGACGTGCAGAAGCGTACGGTGGCGTCCCAGCCTAACCATTCGACTCCTCCGCCGAGCGCGGCGACGGATCGGAAGCCTTCGTAGGGCAAACCTTCGACCCCTCGCGCCACCCGCTGCTTGACCTCACAAGGTCTGGATCACCAACGGGGGTGCTGGCGCGTCATCTAACGGTCGATGAAGTTCGCCGACGGCGGTCTTCCCGCGACGGAAGGAGGCGGAACGGCGTCGGATGTGTGTTGGGCATTCTAAACTAGGATGTGGGCCGCGATTGACGATCGTGGCAGGTAGGCTGCCGACGATCCCGTTGTGATGGCATTTATGTTGCACGCCGTCACTACGGTTGCGTAGCGGGGCCGCTTGATGGATTTGAATACCGTCACCGAGATCAGCCGCCCCGGGTGCCGGGATGATCTGCCGCCCTGGCGTTCCGGTGATGCCTGGCTTGCTGGCGGAACTTGGCTGTTTTCCGAGCCGCAGCTAGCACTGACACGACTGATCGACCTTGTGGAGCTTGGCTGGCCGGCACTGGAGACAGACGCCGAGAGCCTGCGGATCGGCGCCACCTGCACGCTCGCGACGTTGGCATCCGCCGAGTTCCCGACCTCTTGGCGTGCCAGCCCGTTGTTCCGACAATGTTGTCGCGCGCTGTTGGGATCGTTCAAGATTTGGAATAGCGCGACCGTGGGCGGCAATCTTTGTCTGGCGCTGCCGGCGGGTCCGATGGCGGCGTTGGCCACGGCGCTCGACGGGGTCTGCAGGATTTGGATGCCGAACGGGGGCGCCCGGTCGCTGCCGGTGATCGATTTCATCCGCGGCGCCGGCGAAAATGCGCTGCAGGCGGGGGAACTCCTGCGGGCCGTCGATCTGCCGGTCGCTGCGTTGCAGCGCCGTAAGGCTTTCCGCCAGATCTCGCTTACGCCGAATGGCCGTTCGGCTGCGCTGTTGGTCGGCACTCTCGCGCCGGAGGGCCGCTTTGGGTTGACCGTGACGGCAGCCACCCCGCGCCCGGTCCGGCTGGATTTCGCGATCATGCCCTCGGATAACGACCTCCGTCATGCGTTGGTCCAGACGATCCCAGACGCGATGTACTTCGACGATATTCATGGCGCTCCCGACTGGCGCCGTCACATGACGTTCAGGCTTGCCGAGGAGATCCGGCGGGAATTGTCGTCATGACCCTGACCGTCAATGGCGTGACGGAGGAGGTCGCGCCTCGGCCAGGGCAATGTCTGCGCACGTTCCTGCGGGAGCTCGGCTGGTTCGGGGTCAAGAAGGGCTGCGATGCCGGCGATTGCGGCGCCTGCACGGTGCTGCTGGACGGCCAGCCGGTGCATAGCTGCGTCACCCCGGCGTTTCGAGCCGAGGGACGCGAGGTCACCACGATCGAGGGGCTCGGCGGACCGGATGGGCAGCACCCGATGCAAGGTCGCTTCGTGGCGGCGCAGGGCTTCCAGTGCGGGTTCTGTACGCCGGGCATGGTTCTGACTGCGTCCTCACTGGACCAGGCGCAGCTTCAGGACCTCGGCACGGCGATGAAAGGAAATCTCTGTCGGTGCACCGGATATCGCGCGATCGCCGACGCCATCGCCGGCGTTGAGCATATCGATACGGCGGATTCGGTTGCGCCGTTCGGCAGCAGTGTTGCGACCCCGGCGGGGCCAGCGGTGGTCACCGGCGCGGTTCGGTATACGCTGGATGTGCCGCCTCCATTGGGGGTGTTGCACCTGAAATTGCTGCGCTCGCCCCACGCTCATGCGCGGATTGTCTCGATCGACACCACGGCCGCCCTGGCGATCCAGGGTGTCCACAGTGTGCTAACACCATCGGCGACGCCGCTTCGGACGTTCTCCACGGCTCGGCATGAAAATCCGCTCGACGATCCGGCCGATACGCGGGTGCTGGACGATGTCGTGCGCTTCGTCGGGCAGCGTGTCGCCGGCGTGTTGGCGGAGAGCGAGGCGGCGGCGGAAGCGGGCTGCCGGGCTCTGGAGGTCGAATACGAGGTGCTGTCGGCGGTATTCGACCCGGGGGCGGCGATGCAGGCTGGGGCGCCGCTGCTGCATGCGGATAAGGGGCCTGAAGCGCGCATCCATGATCCAAGCCGCAACATGGTGGCCGAACTCCATGTTACGAGCGGTGATCCGACGGCTGGGTTGGCTGATGCGGACATCGTGCATACGGCCACCTACACCACGCAGCGGGTGCAGCATGCGGCGCTGGAAACCCATGCGGCCACCGGCTGGCTGGATGAGGTGGGGTGTCTTCACTTGCGCAGCAGCACGCAAGTTCCGTTCCTGACCCGACGCGCCTTGTGCGCGCTGTTCGATTTGCCGATGGAGCGGGTTCGGGTGTTCTGCGAGCGGGTCGGCGGCGGCTTCGGCGGCAAGCAGGAGATGCTGACCGAAGATATCGTCGCACTGGCGGTCTTGCGTTCGGGGCGGCCAGTGCGGCTGGAGTTCACGCGCCAGGAACAGTTCATCGGTGCGCCGTCGCGCCATCCCATGAGGGTTACGGTGACGCTTGGAGCCACGCAGGACGGCACGCTGACGGCGATGCAGTTGCGCGCCGTCTCCAACGCCGGCGCCTATGGCAACCACAGTATCGGCGTGTTGTACCACGGCTGCGGTGAGTGCCACGAGGTGTATCGCTGTGCCAACAAGCAGGTCGACGGTTACGCAGTCTATACGAATACGGTTCCGGCCGGCGGGTTTCGAGGCTACGGACTGAGCCAGACGGCGTTTGCCGTGGAATTGGCGATGGACGAACTGGCGCGAAAACTCAAGGTCGACCCATTTGAGCTGCGGCGGCGGAACGTTGTTGGCGCGGACGCCGAGATGCATGACGACGTGGTGATGGGCAGTTATGGCCTGACGCAGTGCCTGGATCTGGTAGAGGCGGCGCTGCGCCGGGGCGCGGATGCTGTTCCTCCGGACGAAACCTGGAAGGTGGGTCAGGGCATGGCGCTCGGGATGATCCATACCATCCCGCCGCGCGGTCATTTCGCCGAGGCTCGGATTCGGCTGACCCTGGACGGCTATGAGTTGACCGTCGGGAGCGCGGAGTTCGGCAACGGAACGACGACGGTGCATGCGCAGATCGCGGCGGCGGTGCTGAACACCAGGCCGGAGGCGATCCGCATTCGCCAGTCCGATACGGCGCTGATCGGCCACGATACTGGGGCGTTCGGCAGCACGGGCAGCGTCGTGGCGGGGCAAGCGACTCAGCGCGCTGCCGAGCACCTGCGGGCGCAGTTGCTCGATCTGGCCGCGGGACGGATGGGTGTCGATCGGGAGGCTTGCCGTATTGAAGGCGGCGCCGTGGTTGCGGACCGGTCAGGTGTTAGAATGGCCTCGTTGCCTGGGGCGGAGGCGCTGAGCGGCATCGGCGGCAGTGATGGCTCGCCCCGGTCGGTCGCGTTCAACGTGCATGGCTTCCGGGTCGCGGTGCAGCCGGATACGGGGGAAATTCGGATCCTGCACAGTGTGCAGGCGGCCGATGCCGGACGGGTCATCAATCCGATGCAATGCCGCGGTCAGGTTGAGGGGGGCGTCGGTCAGGCGATCGGCGCTGCGCTGTATGAGGATCTGCGGATCGACGCTTCAGGCCAGGTCGAGAATCCGGCGTTCCGGAGCTATCACATCCCAGCCTGGGCGGACTTGCCTCGCACTGAGGTGCTGTTTGCCGACACGGTGGATCGCGTTGGCCCGTTTGGGGCGAAGTCTATGAGCGAAAGCCCGTTCAATCCGGTGGCACCGGCCCTGGTCAATGCGGTCGCCGATGCGACCGGGGTGCGTTTCCGCGAGCTGCCGCTCGCCAGGGATCGTGTCTTTCGAGTTCTGGTGGGTGAGGCGGTCGAGCGGACGGATTGACGGAGGCGGCCTTGCGGAGGCTGCTCGCCCGGCACTCAGGTTGCGAGCGCGCTCATCATCACGTAGTAGCCATCGGGATCCCGAAGGGCGAACTCCATGGTTGCCGTGCTCGGGTTCCGGTGCGGTTCTTCTTCGAGTTCGGGATACCAGCGCGCGCCCTCGGCAATGCCTCTTCGAAATCATCGACGCGGAAGAACAACAGCAATCCGTTGCCTGGTGGTGGGTCGGGTTGGGTAAGCGGAGGATGCCCATGGGTTCCCCACTGATGCAGGCAGAGCAGAACCGTGCCGTCCGGGTCGACGATCTGACCGAAGTATTCGTGGGCAGGAGCCGACTGCGGCAGCCCCAGCAACGTCTGGTACCAGGCGAAGCTGAGCGCGACATCGTTCACCCCGATGATGGTCCATGTGCGTCTAATTGGGGCCTCCTCTGAAGCTTTCGCGTTTGCGCGTGGGTGTCAGCTGGCTGACGAGGCTCTTGGTCAGCCAGCCGGTCCGTGGCCGCGCGACCGCAATATCCCCTGGTATGAACTACTTCACAACCAGAGGGCAGCAACGGTGTTATCAGCCCAGCTTGGACGACCTTCTCTCTCCGAAAAGGTCTCAAGGAGAGGCAAAATGCGCAAAGTCGTATTTCTCGCTATTCTCGCAACAATGGCGCCTGCTGTCGTGTTTGCAGCGGAAACGCCAACTGATCTGATCCCTGACCCAGACTGGATTATTTTCGGCATCGCGCTTGTTGTAGCAGCTTGGTGGTCGCTGCAGGCGTTTGACCGGCCGACCCTGGATCTTGCGGGAGTACCTACTTTCCCCAGGTACATGACGCGTAGCAGTCAGTTCAAGTGGGCACGAATCCTGTTCGTCCTAGTTTCCATAGGCCTATACGCACTGCTTGTCCGTTACCATAAGGATCTACCCGAACTCATAAAGATAGCTAAGCCGGACTGGGCGGAGCCGCTGAAATCGGTAATCGAAGAGAGGAGCCGAGTTATCTTGTAGCGATTGTCATTGCCTCGGCCTGCTTTTTGACCCTTCTGAGGGTGGAGGCTCGATGGAACTTCCTCCTGCTTTTCCGGGACATCTTCTACTCCTGGGTCTCAATCCCTTATCTTGCAACGCGAATAGTCGACCTTGTGAGGGATGACCTCGTCGTTCCGGATCAAGTCAAACGGTCTCTACCGAGCGAGAAGTTAGATTGGCGGGTGAATGAAGCTGATTTTCGCAAAAATCCGGAGTGTATGGACAGAGCCTGGGCGGAGTTGTGTTATCTTCACTGGTGGATCTCAGGGCGCCGCCATGTGGATCATGACACCACATTCTTTTCCGAGAAATCCTTCGCTTGGGAGAAGATGAACAACGAGTTCCGGAACCTTCGCCTAATCGTTGTTGCCCGTAAGGAAGGTCTGGCTGCCGAAGATGATGACTCGTCTCAAACGATGGAAGACATCGCGGAACACCGGACGAAGCTCGGCCGTCTGATCGCGTGCTACCTGGTCTTCATGAACTCCACCCGTACCGACCTGATTAAGGCGGCCTCGCGGCTTGGCATTAGCCTTGAGCCAAAGAGTTCTGATAATCCACTCAGATACTCTGCAATCTATATTGTGGCGCTTATCTTGTCAGTTTGGGTAGGCGTCTATCTTTCCGCGATCAGTTACGATGCCATCGTAGGGGCGCCGAAAGGCCACTCCGTATTCGATCAAGACTATCAGGATGTTCAAACCTGGGTTTGGCTGGCCCTCGGTGATTATGGCGTGCCGATCTTGGGTATTCTCACGCTGCGCTATCTTGTCTGGCTCGGAAATCCGGTGCGCGGCTCTTCCATACTCGTTGTGTATGCCTGGATATTTCTGCTCGCAGCGCTGCTCTCCACGGTGGGGCTCAGTATAATGGTGGAATTCTTTGGAAGAAGCGCCACCGATTGGTCGCGGTTTTTTATCATCTGTCAACGAGAGGTTCGTTGGTCGCCCGGACCAGCGCTCATTTGCGTTTATATCAACCACTATATGGACCGGCAGACCGATCATTCCCGCCCGGACATAGGCGCGTTCGGCGACAGCCCGCTTTGGAGGGTTGGCTATGCGCTGCTTTTTACTGCTCTGGTCATGCTGGTCGTCTTGCCCTTCGAGTCAACGATACGTGCCATTCCAGACGGTTCGTGGGCAGTCTCGAAGCTTCGGTTCGTCGCTATGGGAATGATACTTTGTACTACGTTTTCCCTTGCCTTGGTCGCGCAATTTGCGCTCAGGAAACCGGGGAATTCAGGGCGAGCGGCGCGTTCCGAGGCCGAGCACCCGGGCATTCCGATCGAAGCCAGCCAGTAAGTCCGACGAAGCCGCCGCCCGCCGGGATCACGCCCAGTGTTGGGCGGATCGCCGGAAGCTCGTTACTCTGCTGCTGCTCGCCGTGCGCCGCCTAGCGCGCCGGATGCCAAGGCCTGGGCCACCTGCGCGTCGTCCAGATTCAGGACGGAGCGCAAGATCTCTTCGGTATGCTCGCCGAGCAGTGGGGAGCGTTTCACGTCGGATACGCTGTCGGTCATTTTGATTGGGTTGCCGACCGACAAATACTTGCCGCGAGTTGGGTGATCGACCTCCACCACGGTGCCGGTAGCGCGCAATGACTGTTCCTCGGCGAGTTCCTTCATCGACAGGATCGGGCCGCAGGGGATGTCGTATTTGTTGAGGATCTCCATGGCTTCAAATTTGGTCTGTGTCATGGTCCAGGACTCGATGGTGTCGAAGATGTGCCGCAGACGCGGCAGGCGGGCCGCGGGCTTGGCGTAATCCGGATCGGTTTTCCAGTCCGGCTTGCCGATGACATCGCAGATCGGCTCCCAAACCGGCGCCTGCGCGATGAAGTAAATGTAGGCGTTGGGATCGGTCTCCCAGCCCTTGCATTTCAGGATCCAGCCCGGCTGGCCGCCGCCCGAGGCGTTGCCGGCGCGCGGCACCGCTTCGCCGAAGGTGCTGTCGGGATATTGCGGGTATTCGGTCAGGGGGCCGTGGGCGAGGCGCTGCTGGTCGCGTAGCTTGACGCGGCACAGGTTCAGAACGCCGTCCTGCATCGCCACATCGACCTTCTGGCCGCGCCCGGTGGTGTTGCGCTGGAATAGTGCAGCGACGATACCGAGTGCCAGATGAACGCCGGTGCCTGAGTCTCCGATCTGGGCGCCGGTCACTATCGGCGGCCCGTCGTCGAAGCCAGTGGTGGATGCCGCACCGCCGGCACATTGCGCGACGTTTTCGTAGACCTTGTAGTCCGCGTAAGGGCCGGGGCCAAAACCCTTGATCGAGGCGAGGATCATGCGCGGGTTCAATTGCTGGATGCGTGCCCAGGTGAAGCCCATGCGGTCAAGCGCACCGGGGGCGAAATTCTCCACCATGACGTCGCAGGATTTTACCAGCCCTTCGAGGACTTCCTTGCCGACCTTGTGGCGCCCGTCGATCTCGAT
This sequence comes from uncultured Alphaproteobacteria bacterium, assembly GCA_963772355.1. Classification (GTDB taxonomy): domain Bacteria; phylum Pseudomonadota; class Alphaproteobacteria; order Acetobacterales; family Acetobacteraceae; genus Rhodopila. The sequence continues at coordinate 154,758 of CAVYXX010000075.1, forward strand.
CGAGCGTTTGTTGTGGTTGAGCATGGTGAAATACAGGCTATCCACGCCCTTGATGTCCTGCAACTGGCCGCGCGTGATGTCACCGACACCGGGCCGCTCGACCTTGATCACGTCGGCGCCGAACCAAGCGAGAAGCTGAGTGCATGTGGGGCCCGATTGGACGTGAGTGAAATCCAGGATGCGGACGCTGTCGAGTGCTTTAGTCATCGAGAGGGTCTCCTTGTTTTGTCGAGGTCATGGCCCTTTGCGGCGGGCGCTATTCGGCCTTGGGCGCGGTGGCCGGGGACAGGCTGGCCAGGAGGGAGAGGGCGATGCGAAGGCCATGAAGAAACGAGCCATGAGGGAGAAGTCTATTTGTACATCGTCTGAGCCTTGGTTCCTGGCGCGTATTCGTTTGGATCGACCCAGATGTTCACTACGGCGGACTTGCCGTGTGCCGACACGAATTCTCGGGCGCGGCGGAGGGCGGGGGCGATCTGGGCGGCTTCGCGGACTTCCTCGCCGTGACCGCCCCAGATTTTGGCGAAGTGGGAGAACTCCATGTCGCCCAGCTTGTTGCCGACATTGCCGCGCTGCGGGCCATACTTGGCCAATTGACCGTAACGGATCTGGTTCATCGCCGAGTTGTTGCCGATGATGGCGATATAGGGGGCGCCGAAACGATCCGCCGTCTCCATGTCGAATGCCGTCATGCCGAAGGCGCCGTCGCCGTAGTAGCACAGCACCTCCTTCTTCGGATGCGCGAGTTTCGCCGCGATGGAGAAACCGGTTCCTACGCCAAGGGATCCCAGTGCGCCGGGGTCCATCCAGTGGCCTGGGGAACGCGGCCGCACCGCCTGGGCGGAGATCGTGACTACATCGCCGCCGTCGCCGATATAGATCGTATCGTCGGTGAGGAATTCGTTGATCTCGTACGCCACGCGGTACGGATGGATCGGTGATTGGTCGGAGGTAAACGTCGGCATCAGTTTTGCCAGCGCGGCGTCCTCGGCCTTGGTCAGTTCGCGCATCCATTCCTGGCGCATCTGGCGCTTGTCGTTCTTTAGACGGCCGCCGGCGGCTTGTAGTCACCGCGGCGAGGACGGCGCCGGGGTCACCGACGATGCCGAAGTCGATGTCTCGGTTCTTGCCGACGGTGCGGTAGTCCAGATCGATCTGCACCAGCGCCGGGACGTTGATGCGCTTGCCGTAGCCCATGCGGAAATCGAATGGGGTGCCGACGATCACCACCACGTCGGCTTTGCCGAACGCCATGGAGCGAGTGCGGTCGAAGTGATGGGGATCGCCGGGCGGCAGGGTGCCGCGGGCGGCCCCGTTGAAGTAGCCGGGGATGTCGAGGCCTCGCAGCAGGGCCACGGCCTCCTGATGCCCCCGAGCGGCCCAGACCTGCTGGCCGAACAGGATCGCCGGGCGCTCGGCATTGACCAGGACGTCGGCCAGACGCTCGATATCGCGCGGGTCGCCGATCGATTTGGTGGAGGCTCGGTAGTGGCCGGGTCTCGGTAGCACGGCGCGGGTGATGTCGACCTCCCGGTCCAGCACGTCGCGTGGGATCTCCAGGTAGGACGGGCCATAGGCGCCGGCGAAGCACTCGCGAGCGGCCATCGATATCATGTCGGCGACACGCTCCGTGGACATCACGGTGGAGGCGAACTTAGTAATCGGCTTCATCATATCGACATGCGGCAGGTCCTGGAGGCCTCCCATGCGCCACTGCGATAGTGCGCTCTGACCGCCGATGTGCAGGACCGGACTTTCAGAGCGGAAGGCGGTGGCGATGCCGGTTACCGCGTTGGTGCAGCCCGGGCCGGCGGTGGTGATGACGACACCGAGCTTGCCGGTTTGGCGGGCGTAACCGTCGGCGGCGTGGGCGGCGGTCTGCTCGTGGCGGACGTCGACGATACGGATCCCTTCGTCGATGCAGCCGTCGTAAATGTCGATGATGTGGCCGCCACACAGGGTGAAGATCGTGTCGACGCCCTCGGCCTTGAGGGCCTTGGCGACCAGATGGCCGCCGGATACCACGGTGCCGTCGCGGCGTTTTTGCGCCAGTGTGTCCTCGGCGGTGGTCTTGGTGGTCGCTGACATGTTCACTTTCCTCCCAAATTCGTTTTCCCGTTGGGCCGATGGCCGTCGAGGAAGTCGCCGTGGCGTTCCACGTGGGCCGCCAGACCGAGCGTATGGTCCCGCACCAGACGCTCTGCCCGGTCCGGGTCTGCTGAGCGCAACGCGGCGATGATCGCCCGATGATCGGCGACGGAACGCTGGGCGCGATTGTCCTGCGTCATCGTTACGGCACGCACGGCGCGCATGTGGATGAACAGGGTGTCGGTGAGGCTCGACATCAGACCGATGCCGCCGAGGCGGATGATCGCCTTGTGAAACGCCATGTTGGCGTCGGAGTATTCGGTCAGGTGGCCGGTCGGGTCTTCCTCGAAGGCGTCCATCAGGCGGGTCAATGTGTCGATCTCGGCCGGGGTCGCCTGAGTCGCGGCGATACGGGCGGCCATGCTCTCGATCGCGGCCCAGACGGTGATCATCTCGATGATCTCCCGCTTAGTCTTGCGCACGACGACGATGCCTCGACGGGGGAGGGTGCGGACGAAGCCTTCTTGCTCCAGGACCGACAGCGCTTCGCGGATCGGCGTGCGGCTGACGCCGAGGTCTTCGCAGAGTTGCCGCTCGTCCAGGCGGATTTCGTGGGGCTGGCCGTAGATGTCCATCTCGGTGATCGCGCGCTTGATCGCGTCGCAGGCCTGCTTTCGCAGGCCGAAGCCGATGTCGAGCGCTTGGATTCGTAGTCTTGGCTGGGGTTGCACCCTCACCTGTTGGCGTTCTCCCGAGGTGTGTGGATTTTGTATTTTGTATGCCACGGAGTCAAGGTTGGTTGAGGGCGGCGGCCGATGTTCGGCCGAAGGGCGGAGGAGAGGCTGTTACCTCTGGCCGTGGCGGGAGGTGCCCGGTAAAAGGCTCGGGTGCCCGCCTGGCGGAATGGTAGACGCAGCGGACTTAAAATCCGCAGTTCGAAAGGACGTGGGGGTTCAAGTCCCCCGGTGGGCATAGTATTTTTCAATGACTTGCTGTGGTATTTCGTTCCCGATTAAGCGGTAATTCATTTATGCAGAGGCCGAGTTGATTATGCAGACGGTGCGAAGTCCCCCGTCGATTTGCGCCACATGAAGTGCGGTCATCGCGCCCACGAGAAGGAATGCGAACGTGCGGCGGCACCCTGCTGCGCGCTTGCCAAGCCGCCCTGACCGACACCGATCAGGTGCTAAACGGCCGGTATGACAAGATCGACCTCCCCATAGTGGGTCCTGTGGTGACCCGTGTGGAGCGTTATGCCGGACATTGTCACTGCTGCGGCGGTATCACCCTGGCACCGGTCCCGGCGGGCCTGGAGGACGGCTCGCCGTTCAGCGTGAACATCGTGGCGTTGGCCATTTACCTGCGCTTCACCCATGCGATCAGCTACCGCCGCCTGACGCAGTTGTTCCGGCACCTCTATGCGCTCCAGATCAGCGAGGGCGCGTTGGATGCGAAGTTGCAGCGTGCCAAGCCCTGTTCGACCATCAAGTCGCGGCCATTCTCACCCGGCTGCGCCGCTCGCGGGTTGTTTGTTCCGACGAGACCACGGTGCGCATCGACGGGCGGACCCATTGGAACTGGGTATTTCAGAACGATCAGGCGGTGATCCACGTCGTGCGCAACAGTCGCGCCGGCATGTCGCTACCGAGACGATAGCTGGCCATCGTCCATGCATTTGGGTCTCCGACCTCTACGGTGCGCAGCAGGGCCATGCCGATGGCTGGCAGATTTGTTTGGCGCACCAACTGCGCGACTGCCAATACGCCATCGAGGCGGGCGATACGATTTTCGCTCCGCGCATGAAAGCACTACTACTGCGGGCGGTCACGCTGGCGCGGCGGCGCAACAACCTGGCCGAGAGCACGCGGCGCGGCTATCAGCGCAGGCTGGATCGCGAGTTGAACGCGACCATGGTGCTGGCACCTACCAACCGCCATGGCCGCCGCCTGCGGAAACGTTACGGCAAAGTGCGAAGCCATCTGTTCACCTTCCTTGACCCAACTTCCACACTTTGACCTTTGTTCGGTCGGGTGACCCGCGGAATATCGCGGGTTTCGCGTGCCTGCCCTGAACTGTGGTGCAAAACAGGGTCTTCGCTGGCCAGAAGACTGGCTTTAGAGCTTGACCTCATCGGATTCGGCATGGTGTCACTCTGCAAGCTTGGACAGCAGCTATGTTCGTTCGCGTCAAGAAGATCGGCCACGACGAATATCTCTACCTCGTCGAGAACGTCCGCGAGGGCGGCCGCCATGTTCAACGCGTCATCAAGGCGCTTGGCCGACGCGACGAGGTCGAGAACTCTGGCGTGCTCGACGGCCTGATCGCCTCCGCTGCTCGGCATTCCCGCCGCTCCATCGTGCTATCCAGCTTCTATCGTGGCGAACTGGCGGAACTGCGCCGCCGCAGCATCGGCCCCGATCTGGTGTTCGGTCACCTCTGGCGAGACGTCGGCTGCGCGGCCGTGCTGCGCCGGCATCTGGCGGGACGGCGCTTCAGCTTCGACGTCGAACGCGCCATCGACCTGACCGTGCTGCACCGGCTGATGGCCTCGGGTTCCGACCGCCACGCCATCGCCTGGCAGGACAGCCTCGAAATCCCCGGCGTCGAAGCGCTGTCGCTCAATCATGCCTACAAGGCCATGGCTTGGTTAGGCGAGGCGATCGATGGCGACGACAGCGGTCAGACGCGGCATGGCACCGACACGATCGAAGAAGCGCTCTATCAGCATCGCAAGTCACTGTTCGGGGCGATCTCGGTCGCCTTTTTCGACACCACTTCGCTGTATTTCGAGGGCCACGGCGGCGCCACGCTGGGCCAGCGTGGCCATTGCAAAGATTTCCGACCGCAACTCGCCCAAGTGTGCTTGGCATTGTGCTGGACGAGCGGGACCGGCCCATCGCTTCGTTCCTATGGCCCGGCAACACGGCCGATGTCACCACCCCGCTGCCGGTGATCCAGCGGTTGCGCAGCCGCTTCGGGGTCGATCGGGCCTGTATCGTCGCCGACCGCGGCATGATCAACGCCGCCACCATCATCGCCTTGGAGGCGCAGAAGATCGACGACGTCCTGGGGGCGCGTGAGCGTTCCAGCAAGGACGTGCGCGATGCGGTGCTGCACGACGATGGCGCGGCGGTGCCGCTGACCATCCCGCGCCAGAGCGGCGAGACCGACCTAGCGGTGACGGAGGTCAAGATCGAGGGCCGCCGCTACATCGTCTGCCGCAATGAGGAAGAGGCGCGCAAGGACGCCGAGCTTCAGGAGGTGCCAACAGAAACGGCAAGTGATTCCGCGGACTGAGGGTGTGGTGCCTAAAAAACTTAGTGCACTGATAGATTTATGTTTTTCGAATCAAACTGTGGAAGTTGGGCTTAATTTTGATCTTATTTCGAGTTGGGCTTAATTTTGATCTTATTTCGTTGCAGCGCTTTCGGATTAAGATGGACAATGAACTAGTCAGGTGGCGTCATGAGGTCGCCCATGGCAGCCCGCCAGATCTACTGCTCACAATATCAGTGATCATGTAGATTTTGCCGCTAAACTGCTCATCACCCTCGCAGATGGTTTTCAGGAGGCGATACTACAGAGGATGTGAAAGGAGCGCGCACTGTTTGCTAAAACCCGACGCCCTACCCTCGACTTAGCCTATGTGGATTTGATGTGGCCTGTTCCCCATGCCGCGATCTTCGCAAGCATTTCATCGAGCCCGCAGGCTCCCCTGGTCCCTGAGGCCCTACCCCAAGCTTCCGTTCCCCTGCGTCAGCCCCAACCAGTCGTCGCTCTGCATCTCATCTAGCCGCGAGGCCGTCCGCTCAAACATGCCCGCGTTCTCGCCGCGCTGATAAAGTTGATCCGGCAACGCATCAGCCGAGGCGATCAGCTTCACGTGCTGATCGTACAGCGTGTCCACCAACACGATAAACCGCCGAGCCTGATCGTAATTGTCCGGCGACATCCGGGGGATTCCATCCAGTATCACCATATGGAAATGCGTGGCGATCGCCAGATAGTCTCCGGCGCCCAGCGCAGTATTGCAAAGCTCGTCGAAGTCAAAGCGAGCGACACCATCAGACGCCTGCGGAACAACGAGTTCACGCCCCATCACCGTCAGAGTCACAGGCCTGACAGCCGAACCGCCGGTCAATCGCCGGAACGCCTTGTCCAATTCAAAACGCGACATTTCGTCGGCTGGCACCTGCCAGGTGCGCAGACCGCGCATCCGCTCGCGCCGGTAATCCCGCTCCCCGTTCATTTCCACAAGCTCAAGCCGTTGCTTGATCAGTGCAATGAACGGCAGGAAAGCGTCCCGGCCGGGTTGTCCCTTGAACAGATCGTCCGGGGCAGTATTGGATGTCGTCACCACGACCACGCCACGATCGAACAGCGCCTGAAACAATCGCCCAAGGATCATTGCGTCGACAATGTCGTTGACCTGAAACTCATCGAAACACAGCAGCGCCGCGTCGGACGCGATCCGATCCGCCAGCGGTGGGATCGGATCGGAAACCTCCGGATGGGCCTTCCTGTATGTGTGGAACCGCCTATGGACGTCTTGCATGAAGCGATGGAAATGGATGCGCTGCTTGCGCGGCACCTGCGCGGCGTCGAAGAACAGGTCCATCAGCATGGATTTGCCGCGCCCGACCGCTCCCACGAGATACAGCCCGGTCGGCACATATTCCTCGGCATGACGCCGGCGCATCAACCTAGACAGCAGGCCCCCACCGCCGCTCGCCGGAACCGGCTCGGGGTCGTAATCACGCAGCCTTTCCCACAGGTCCTGCAGCCGCTCGACCGCTGCCGCCTGCGCCGGGTCGGCCGCCAGCGCACCGGTTGCGATCAGGTCCTGGTAGGCCGGCAGCGGTCCGGTCCGTTGCGAGGGGTGGGCTTGGTTATCCATGGGGCGCAATGGAGATAGCGTGTCCGGACGCCAACGCCTAGACCTCTCGGTCTCATGACGACAGCAACCCTGCCCTCGGTTCTCCCGGCCGTGATCGACCTTGTGAAACAGGCCGGCGACTGGCTCGCCGCCGAGTTCAGCCGGCCCGACGGTCCTCGATTCAGCAACAACGACACGGCGCCGATCGATACCGAGATCGAATTGTTTCTGCGTGAGCACCTGACGGAGTTGCTACCGGCCCGATTTGTCGGCGAGGAAGAGGGTGTTCTGGCCGCCGAGGCGAACGGCTATTGCTGGGTTGTCGATCCGCATGACGGCACCCGGGCGTTCCTGGAAGGACGGCGCGGAAGCGCGGTCTCCGTCGGGCTGCTACGCCACGGTGTGCCGGTTCTGGGCGTGGTGTTTGCCCCGCTCAGCCCGGATCGCGGTCCTGACCTGATCGCATGGGCGGAGGGCAGTGAAATCACGCGCAACGGCACCCGCGTGGCGATCGACCTGAGCCACCGCGATTTGGCCGCCACCGACGTCGTGTTCCTCAACCATGGGGCCGGCCAGCGACCCGTTTGGAACAGCACGGCCTGCACCTTCGCCCGGTTCATGCCGCTGCCGTCGATCGCATACCGGCTGGCCAGGGTCGCGGTCGGAGATGGCATCGCAACCGTCACGCTGCGCCCGGTCAATGCGCACGACATCGTCGCCGGGCACGCGCTTCTGACCGCCGCCGGTGGTGTCCTGGTGGCCGAGGACGGCATGGAGGTGACCTACGCGGAGGATGGAACCCACCGTCCCTTTGCCTGCTTTGGCGGCGCACCCGCCGCGGTGGCAGCCCTGCGCGCTCGGGCTTGGCGCGGCAGCAGCGAACCGCGCAGAGAGCCAATGGTCACGCTGGGTTGGCCCAGGGTGGCGGAAGGCCAGCGGTTCGACCGCGCCTTGGGCTGCATGTTGGGGATGGTGATCGGCGACAGCCTGGGGTCCCAGGTGGAGTTCCAGAACGCCGAGACGATCCGAGCAACTTATTCCGGCGGGGTGCGCGATCTGGCTGCAAGCCCAGTGTGGCATACGTTGGCGGGGCAGCCGACTGATGACTCCGAGTTGGGCCTGGCCTTGGCGCGCAGCCTGGTACGGAGGCGCCGCTACGACCCTGAAGACGCGGCGGCCGCCTACGGGCGTTGGTACGCCAGCAAGCCGTTCGATTGCGGTCACACCACCGGCATAGCGTTCGGCGCTGCGGCGTCGGCGGCGGCTGACAAGGCTCGGGCTGCTCGGACCGCAGCCGACCAGCGCAGCCAGAGCAACGGATCGCTGATGCGCATCGCGCCGATCGGCGTGTGGGCCGGCGATCCGGACGAGGCCGCAGCAACCGCCGGCGAGGATTCCGCGCTGTCGCATCCGCATCCGGTCTGCCGTGCGAGCTGTGCCTGCTTCGCCGCCGCCATTACCGCCGCTCTGTTGGGGGCAGACCGACAGGGGATGATGGAGACGGCGCTCCGGGTAGCCGATGCGGCCGGACCTGAGGCCGCTCCGGTTGCCGCCGCGCTGCGTCAGGCTGCCGCTGGCATTGGTCCCTCAGACTTTCAGCACCAGATGGGTTGGGTGCTGATCGCCCTGCAGAATGCGTTTTTTCATCTGGCGGCGGGCACGGCGGTGGAGCCCGCATTGATTGCAACCGTGGGCCACGGCGGCGACACCGACACCAACGGAGCGATCGCCGGTGCGCTGCTCGGTGCGGCCGATGGACGGGCGTCACTGCCGGTTAGGTGGATTTTGCCCGTGCTGACCTGCCGCCCTGATGCCCGTCTGCATCCTGCGCGACCCAGACCCGATGAATATTGGCCGGATGACCTCCTCGACCTGACCGAGGCTTTGCTGCTATGCCGCGCGCCGAGATGATCGAACTTGATTACACCAAGCTCGCCGCGGCCCCGGTTTCCACTGATCCATTCCCGCATGTCGTAGTTCCAGACTTTGTGCCCCCGGCCAGCCTGAAGGCCGTGCTCGCCGACCTTCCCCCGCTTGCCAGGCGCGGTTCCTTCCCGGTGGATTCCGTCAAGCTCGGTCCCCACGCGGCGGCGTTGATGGAGGCGATGGAAGATCTGCCGCTGCGAGCCGCGATCGAGCGGTTGTTCGCGCTTGACCTGCGCGGCTCGCCCACCATGGTGACGCTACGTGGCTGGACGAGTGAACGGGATGGGCGGATCCATTGTGACTCGCTGGCGAAGCGGGTAACGGTGCTGCTGTATCTGAACCCGGAGACGGAGGCCTGGAGCCGGCAGGACGGCTGCCTGCGGCTGCTACGAGGGCCTGCCGACCTGGAGGACTTTGCTGTCGAGGTGCCGCCGGTGAACGGAACACTGCTGGTGTTCCCCAACGGGCCGACGACATGGCACGGCCACCGTCAGTTCGTCGGACAGCGCTACAGCGTGCAGCTCAACTACATGACCACGGACGATAAGGCGCGGAGTGAGCTGCGCCGGCACCGGCTTTCCGCGTTCGTAAAGCGGCTGACCCGCGCGGCCTGAGGCTCGTCCCACGGGCTGGGAAGCGTCACCTGTCCGGCGATGACCGAGCAGCGCTGCGGGGCTTGCGGGATGGCTTCTTGCCGCGGGCCGTGACGACAGCCGCCTCGACCGCTTGGCGTGCCCAATCCTGGAAATTTTCAGGGTCGTCCAGCAATTCCGGAGGACATCGCCAATAGGATTGGATCGTATGCACTCCGTGCTTGGTATCGTAACTGAACGGAGCCTCTCCGGCGGCTTCATACGCCGCCCGGTTGGCGTCGGTCACCTTTAGGAATAGCTCGTCACGGGCGATCAGGCCGAACATCGTCCCGCCATGGAACAATCCCACGCCGCCGAACATTCGCCGCGCTGAAATCGGCCCGAGCGGAGCGAGTAGTTCCAGCAAATATGCGGTTAGGTTGTCATGGTCGCGCATGAAACTCATCATACATCGATCGGCAACCGTGGCAGAAAATTCTCCCATCAACCCCGGCGTCGGTAGTCGGACCCGGATCGCCAAACGGACTGTCCACAGGATCACGAAGATGGCTCCGCACCCCTCGCCTGTCCCAACTTTCGACACTGGTCTGATGGGCCGGCTGCGCGACCGAGCGGTCCTCCTCACCCCGGCCGAAATGGGCCAAGCCGACCAAGCGGCGGCACGGCATGGTCACCCCGGCCCCGAGCTGATGGAGGCTGCCGGCCGCGCCGTCGCACGCGCGATCCAGCGTCACGTTGGGCGCTGCCGGGTGCTCGTTCTAGCCGGCCCGGGTAACAACGGCGGTGACGGTTACATCGCCGCGCGCCTGCTGGCTCAGGATGGTTGGCCAGTGCGTCTGGCTGCGCTCGCGCCGCCGCGGGAGGGCTCCGACGCCGCCGGTGCGGCTCGTCTTTGGTCCGGCCCGATCGTCGCGTTCTCGCCCAGGGAAGTCCGTCGATCGGACGTAGTGGTCGATGCGGTGTTCGGCGCCGGGCTGGCCCGGCCCGTGGACGGTCTGGTCGCCGAGACCCTGAGGGCTGCCAGACGCGTTGTTGCCGTCGACGTTCCCTCGGGCCTCGATGGAGCGACCGGATTGCCGCTGGGGTATGTCCCCACAGCCGAACTGACGGTCACCTTCTTCCGGTTGAAACCTGGCCACCTGTTGCTGCCGGGCCGCAATCTGTGCGGGCGGATCGAACTGGCCGATATCGGCATCCCGGACAGCGTGCTGGATGAGATCGCGCCCCGAGCCTTCGCCAACCTGCCGGCCCTGTGGCGGCTGCCTGCCCTGACCGCCGAAGCCCACAAATACACGCGGGGGCATGTCACCGTCGTCGGGGGCGCCACCATGACCGGCGCCGCTCGCCTCTCCGCCGAAGCCGCTCGGCGCGCGGGAGCCGGCATGGTTACGATCGCGGCTCGTGGCTCGGCCGAAACCTATCGATCAGGCGAGCCGGGACTGCTGGTCAGCGAAGCGGACATCGGCACCCTGCTGCATGACGACCGGCGAAAAGTTTGGGTTTGCGGTCCCGGCCTAGGTCCGGAGGACGCGCGAACGGTCTTCCCGGCCCTGGTGTCGGCCAACCGGATCGTAGTCGGCGACGCAGACGTGTTCTCGGCGTTCACCGGAGAGCCGGAAGCGTTCCGAGGCGCGGCGGTGCTGACGCCGCACGCCGGCGAGTTCGCACGGGTGTTCGGCGCGCCGGCTAACGATCGGTTATCCGCCGCGAGGGACGCCGCGGCCCGGACGGGCGCCGTCGTACTGCTGAAAGGCGCCGACACCATCATCGCGGCGCCAGACGGCCGGGCGGCGGTCAATTTTACCGCCCCGCCCTGGCTGGCCACGGCCGGTGCTGGCGACGTGCTGTCCGGTATCATCGCCGGGCTTCTCGCGCAGGGCATGCCGGCGTGGGAGGCCGCGGCGGCGGGTGCTTACCTGCATGGCCGGGCGGCCGCGCTCGCCGGGCCGGGCCTTGTGGTCGAAGATCTGCTGCCAGCACTTATTCGTGTCCTCGCCATAGAATTCTGAGGCGACACTTTTTCGCCACACCATCTATGCTGTGCCTGTCGTCGTTCCAATGAGGCCTGCATGAGCGAAGCTGTTTCCACCGGGTTGCTCGACCGTGCCATCCGGCGAATCACCGGCGTATGGCGCGACATGGCGTCCAGCGTATCTGGGGAAGGCGACGAGACCCTCGAAGCGCAGATGCAGGCCTGCCTGGCCGGTCGTGGTGGCGAGGTCAGCGCACGCAACCGGGCGGCCAAGCTGGCGCAAACCTACCTGACCCAGGACGAGGCTGGGCGGAAGGAGTTTCTCCGGACCCTGGCCGCATTCGATTCCGATCCCGATGCCGTCGCCAACGCATATGCAAAGGTTCAGGCGGCCTCGGACGTGGCGGAGCGGGCCACCGCCAAAGCCGCACTGCGCCGGGCACTGGAACCGCCTCGGCTGAAGTTGCTGACGCAGTTCACGTCAATACCGGATGGACGCAAATTCTTGGTCGATCTTCGCGGGTCGCTGCTGAAGGTGCGCGGGTCCGACAAGCTTCTCACCGCGCTGGATGCGGATATGCGCGGGCTGCTCGCGGCGTGGTTCGATATCGGGTTTCTGGAGCTGCAGCGGATCGACTGGAACAGCCCCGCCGCGCTGCTGGAAAAATTGGTCAACTACGAGGCCGTGCATGCGATCCGCTCGTGGCGCGACCTGAAGAACCGGCTGGATTCCGACCGGCGGTGCTACGCGTTCTTCCATCCTCGGATGCCGGGCGAACCGCTGATCTTCGTGGAGGTCGCGTTGGTGAAGGGCCTGTCGGGAAGCGTGCAGGCTCTGCTGGACGAAAAAGCGCCGGTGCAGGATCCGGCCCATGCGGATACCGCGATCTTCTACTCGATCAGCAATTGCCAGGCGGGGTTGGCGGGGATCAGTTTCGGCAACTTCCTGATCAAGCGCGTGGTCGAGGAACTGTCGGGCGAATTCCGTAATCTCAAGACGTTTGCCACGTTGTCGCCGATCCCGGGGTTCCGCCGCTGGCTGGACCCGTTATTGGCAAGAGACGAACCGGGGATGCTGAGCGACGACGAGGCGTCCGGACTGACGACCGCGTTTCCCGCCGACACGGGATGCGCCGCGCTGGCCGGCATCATCGGCAAGCGCCATTGGTGGCGGGACGGGGCCCTGCGCAAAGCGGCCGAGCCTGTGCTGATTCGGCTGGGCGCTCGGTATCTGTTGGGCGAGGCAACCGGCAAGCGGGCAAAAGATCCGGTGGCGCATTTCCATTTGTCAAACGGCGCGCGCGTGGAGCGGCTCAATATGGCTGGAGACACGTCGGACAAGGGGGCCAAGGAAAGCGCTACTCTGATGGTCAACTACCTCTACGATCCGGGAAAGATCGAGGACTGGCACGAGGACTATGCCGGCGAGGGCAAACGCAATGCCTCAACCGCGGTGCGGAAGCTTGCTCGGGGGTGGAGTTAGATCGCTGAGGTCGCGGACCGGCGTGGCCTACGAATCGGCGCCACTGATGCCTCTCTTCGACGACGGAGAGCAGAGCCGTGAGTTCGTTTTGAAGCCGCTCACCCACGGCGATTTGCATCTATTCAGTCAGCGGGGGTGAGCTGCGTTAGGATGGCAGGTGCCGCTTCGAGTTGGGTGAATCCCGGCTTTTTTCAGGGTGCTGTCTCATCCCCGGTCGAGACTGCCGTGACGCTCGTCATCACCCATGTCCTTGGTCCCCGCTGCTCAAGTGTGCCAGTCACCTTTGCGGGCAGGCCGGCCGTGTGAGCTGCAACGGCCTTTTGGTAGTCCAGTTGAGAAAGCGGAATCGTAACTCGAATCTCTTCGTTTCCTCCCGGCCGCCAGGCAATAACGATAGTCTCATCCGATTTCGAGCCTCCGAATAATCCGAGCGGGTCATGGCGAGCGTGAAGGTCGACCACAAGGCCGGTGACGGTCTCGGGCCGGTCGACCGGCTTTGCCATAAGGGTTTTTGCGGCTGCGCGCGTAACCTCGATATGGCGCAGGTTCACCTTGAACTCAGGGATCCGGACAAGCTCGGTTGATGTGCGCCATTCAGAGCTGAAGGCAAAGCCGATGCTCATGCCGCCGGGCGCGGTGTCCTCGATGAGCTGGGCAAACTGCTCGCATGCGTTGGCGCTAAAGCCCCACTCCACGGAATCGACGATAGGCTTCGTATCGCCTTCGTCTGCCGCCCTGATGATCGTCTGCACGCCGCGCGCAAAGCGCTCCATGACGCGCCGCTCGAAGGGAGCGTGCTCGGGCACTACCGGCAGTGTCGGATTGACGTTCGCCTGCAGCGGCAACTCGATCGTGAAGCCGAAACTCCCCTTGAACGTATGCCCGAAGCGACAGTTGTCAGCGTACTCGATGGCCTTAGGAAGGAAGGCGCTGGCGAAAGCTCGGTTGTAGCGGTCGCCGCGAGCAGTTGTCGCATGTCGCGGATGTGGTGCGCGGCTATGTCGAGCTGGATCGAAATCGCTAACCACAAGGGAATCGGGAATGCGCGAGAAGACACGGTCAAAGCCTATGGAGCGGATATCAGCGGCCACCTCCTCAGGGGACCGCTGTTCCACGGCCGCAAGCGTGTCGAGCGCTCCGTCTATGCGGCGCAAAAAATCGTGCCGTGATGGGTCGGTTGTGAGTGTGATTTCGATTTCGTCAGAGCCGTGGTCGGACAGGACGTAGATCTCGAAGTCTCGCTTCCCCCCTTCCCTCCCCTTCATGAATGAGGCTGCAATCTGCGATAGTTGTTGGGAAACAACGGGCTGCGCCCAGGGCGTGCCTACGCCCGGCGTGCGCCAGTCATGCGCGCGCAGATACCGCCGAAGCAGTCCAAGTGGCACGTCCTGTGAGCCGCGCAGCGCGGTATTCACGTTACCTGTCCTTTTCGTCTTAATCGCTCCAACTCAAGCAATTCCAACAACCTAACGGGCGTAAATAGGTTCGCCTGAGGAATTCTGATTCTCTGCTTCGCCGTGTTATCGGTCAATTGACCCCTATCTACCCACTAGTAGCAACAATGCCGTAACGTTGTTGTATCAGCTGTGGCCTCCTGCCATCTCTCGAATTCGGGCGGAAGGCACAACAAAATCAGGATCATTGTTGTCTCATCGGGCGTGCGCTCGACGATATTATTGTAGGCGCGGGCATCGAGGTCATAAACGACCTCAGTGCTTTCTAATTTCCAAGCTGTCGTGGCCTTGGCTTGGTAGTCTAGCGGTATTCCCGAGGGAATCTGAGCGGTTCCGCGCTGCCTGATGATCTTGAAGGTGCCGTCAACGCCGAAATCGTGCACGTCAGCCGAAAATGCTACTCGCGCCTTGCCCGCGGTCGCATAGATATGCGCAAGACACATGATTTCCTTAGCATCCTGCACCGTCAGCGGCACTTGAGGCGACTCCTCTGCCCTACTCCGCTAAGCGCGACAGCTGCGCGACTGAAGCCTTTAGAAGCTGGGCGCCGTTCGCACAACTTCGAAAGGCGACACTATCGAAACGAAACGCTGCCACTAAGTGGAAGAAAGCTGCGGTCCACATTGCGGGATTTAAGCGGCGAGGGGTAACCGCACTCGTGTTCGCAGCCACGATCTCGTGCCGTGATACACGTCAACCGGCCAATTTCCCGCGCCGGCTCCCGGCCCAGATCGGCGACGACTACGCCGGCTATTCAGCAGCCGCCATCAGCGGCGGTGCCTCGATATAGCTTTGCGCCAGTCGTCGCCCGGTCTCTCGCAGCAGCTTCTTGTCCAGCTCCGGCGTTTTTGCCGGAGGAACCGGCACCACCGTGTCGTTGCAATAGGTCGGGATGACGCCGCCGCTCTCGCGCGACAAGCCAACCGGCTGCCCGCCAGCCTTCACCACTCGGATATCGCGCCGAAGTTGATTGCGGAACATCGTGATCCCGCGATCAGTCGTGCCGAGATGTTCCATGCCATGGACGGCAACCGGACGCTGCGACACCTGGGCCTCAAAGTCTTGCGGCCGGCGTTGGCTTTCTTCGTAGGTGTCAGCGGCAAGCTGGCCAGGCAGCATGATGTTGCGGTCCGCCCACCACTCGGGCGTGACGACGCCATCGGTCTCGCTGACGTGGCGGAACTCGATCAACATCGTATTGGTATCGTCGAGCGGCACGATCCAGCGGCTCATCATCGGGCCGCTGAATGGGTGCGCCTCCTGACCGGTTTCCCAGATCGGCGCGACCTGCTGCAGATTGGGCAACACGTTCTCGACCATCCGCGCCCAGATATTGTTCCCGACGCGCCGGGTCGCGATGTAGATGGTCCCGACCGGCGTCTCGGCAAACTCCAATTCCGGCAACACGCCGAATTCGTCGGTGAACACGGCGCCACTGACGATCGTATGCAGGAACGCGGTATGGATCGCGTCCATCGTATTTTCGAGGATCTGCAGCCAGTTGCACGGGTAGTAATACTTCTGACCTGGGATCATCCGGTATCCCGGGCGATTGAAGCTGTCATATGTCGGAAATGCCGGCATCTGTTCCGGCGGCCCCATGTAGCCGAAGATCATGCCGTGGGTCTCGTGCACCGGATAGGCGCCGTGGCAGAGCCGATCCTTCAGCGTGCTGGTCGCCGGCTCGCCTGGTGTCTCGAGGATTGTGCCATCCACGTCGAACAGCCAGCCGTGGTAGCAGCAGCGTATCCCCTTGGCGCCGACCAGGCCGAACTCGAGCGACGTGCCGCGGTGCGGGCAATGGCGCTCCAGCAGGCCGACCGAGCCGCTGCCGTCGCGAAACACCACCAACTCCTCGCCCAGGATTTTGACCGCCAGCGGCAGGTCTTTGAGGTCATCCGCGTAGCAAACCGGCTGCCAGAACCGGCGCATATACTCGCCACAGGGCGTATCCGGCCCCACATGAGTGAGTTCGGTATCCTCCTGTGGAACGTGCCGATGATGGTAGCCGCTGTAGCGCTGCTTTAAGAACGGAGCCCTGGTCGCCATGGCAAGCCTCCTGCCCTAGAGGTCGTTTCCGACCGTTGTTTTTCGGTTCTCACAGTTTGCAACTTAATATTGAACGCAGGGACCCGCGGACGACAAGGATTGAGGAAGCGGTAAAAGTCAAACAACCGAGAACACTGCCGGCGGTTGGCGGCTCCACTTGGCGGGGCCAGTGCTACGGCAAGCCGCGACGGTCGCACCCAAGGGGTCCCGCGCTCGACCGTCCCTTCGCTCCGGCCAGCTACCGTGCCGAAGTCGCTTCAGGAAGAGCCTAGCACGGCTTCCAATCGCTTCCATTCCGCCGGGGCATGAGGGATCCCAAATCGGAGCCAATCGAGCCTGTCTTGGAAGGGCCGCGTCAAAATGCCCGCCCGGCAGAGCCGCCTGAACAATTCCGGTGCCTGGTTCGTCTGAACGAGCCGGAACAACGGCGTAGCCCCGGCAATCTCTAAATCCGCTGATTGCAGTAATCGATCCAGCCGGCTTGCCTCCTCGCGCAATCGTAGCGCAGTCGCGGCAAGCCACGTGTCGTCTGCAAGCGCACGCCGGCCAATCTCGATCGCGGGACCGCATACCGGCCATGGGCCGAGCGCCGCCCGCACCCGCGCGCAATCATCCATCGACGCAACGGCAAAACCGAGGCGAACCCCGGCAAGTCCGTAGGCTTTCCCGAGCGAGCGCAAGACGATGGCGCCGGGTGCGGGCAAATGCGGGATCAGGCTGTCTTGCCGCCCCAACAAATCCATGAATGCTTCGTCGATGATCAGCCGGCCGCCGCGACGGGCCAGCGCCCCCGCTATCTCGGCCATGTCTTCCGGGGCGAACCTGCGGCCATCCGGGTTGTTCGGGTTCACCACCAGACCGACATCGAAAGCGGCGAGATCCGGCAGCGACCTCACGGTGACAACGTCAGCTCCGGAAGTACGCCAGCTTGTTTCGTGCTCCTGGTAGGTGAAGCCCAGCACGCCGACCCGCCGCGCCGGAAAGATTCGGGGCAGCCATTGGATCAGCGCCTGCGCACCCGCGGCGGCAACGACACCGATCGACTGGTGCGCGCCATAGGCCGCCCTCGCCACGCTCTCCAGCACATCGAGCGCGGCTGCATCAGGCAACCGGGTCCAGGCCTCCGGCGCAATAACGCCGACCGGATACGGCACCGGGTTGATACCGGTCGAAAGATCGATCCAGGGCTCGGGCGCTTCCGGAAACAGGCGCCGCGCGGCATTGATGTTGCCGCCGTGATACCGTAGCGCAGCCGCCTCTTCCGGACCCGGTTGCCGCGAATCCATGCACCACCTTTCCAACGTCGAACTGGCGCTGGCCGCCCTGGTTCTGGAGACAGCCATCGGCTACCCTGATCGCCTCTACCGCGCGATCGGCCACCCTGTCACCTGGGCCGGCGCACTGGTGGGTTGGCTTGAAGCTCGGCTCAACTGGCCCTCCGCGCCGGAGTGGCAGCGCCGGGCACTCGGGATCCTGACCCTTGTTGTGCTGCTGTCCGCCTCGGCGATCGCGGCACTCGCCTTCGAGCGGGTTTTACCCGACGGGCTGATCGGCTCGGGCATTCTGATCCTCGCGGCCAGCGGCCTTCTGGCCCAGCGTAGTCTTCACCAGCATGTCCGCGCGGTCGCGGAAGCGCTGGAAACCCAGGGTTTGAAAGCCGGCCGCGCAGCCGTGGCGATGGTCGTCGGCCGCAATCCCGAGCGTCTGGACGAGCCAGGCGTTGCTCGCGCCGCGATCGAGAGCCTGGCTGAGAACTTCTCCGACGGCGTCGTTGCCCCTGCCTTCTGGCTGTTCGTCGGAGGCTTGCCGAACGCCATGTGCTACAAAGCTACGAACACCGCGGACTCGATGATCGGACACCGGACGCCACGTTACCACGCGTTCGGCTGGGCCGCTGCCCGATTGGATGACGTAATCAATCTCCCCGCCTCCCGCCTGTCCGCGCTCTTTCTCATTTTGGCAGCCACCGCGATCGGCGCCTCCCCCCGAGGCGCCTTGCAGGCCGTTTCGCGAGACGCGCGCAACCACCGCTCCCCGAACGCCGGATGGCCTGAAGCCGCGATGGCCGGAGCGCTTGGCTTGCGGCTGGCCGGTCCGAGAGTATACGGCGAGACGCTTGTTGACGACGCGTTCATGGGCGATGGCCGTCGGGAGGCAACGGCCGCCGACATAATCCGGGCATTGCGCTTATACCACGCGGCGTGCGTGGCGCAGTGGCTGGCGTTGCTCGCAATCGTCCTTATCGGGCGAGCCTGAGCAGGTGATCCAGATCAATATCCAAGGCCAGATGATCGGCAAGCGCATCAAGCACCCGATCGATCTCCGCATCGAACGAGAACCCCCCGGCCTTGGCGCCAAACCAGGACAGCAGCGAGGCACGAGCCCTGTCAGCGGCAAATAACCCGTGCACGTAGGTGCCGCGAACGCGACCGTCAACCGAAACTGCTCCGTCCAGTCGCCCATCGGAAAAGCGAAGCAAGGGCCGGTCACAGTCAGGCCCGACGGTCTGGCCGATGTGCATCTCGTAGCCGCGGAACGGCTCGCCATCAGCGATCAAGATTCCGCTGACCTCGACGAGCGTCTTGTCCTGCGTGAGCGTCGTTTCGATATCAAGCAGGTTCAGACCCGCGGTAGTTCCAGCAGGGCCCTCGATGCCATCCGGATCGGCCACCCGATGTCCCAGCATCTGGTAGCCGCCACAAAGACCCAGGACACGTCCGCCTCGGCGAACATGAGCGCGCAGATCGATATCCCAGCCGTTCCGCCTGAAATCCTGCAGGTCCGCGATTGTCGCCTTTGAGCCGGGCAGGATTACCAAATCAGTCTCCCCGGGCAACGCGCGGCCGGGTTCGACCATGACCACCCGGAGCGACGGCTCAAGCCTGAGCGGGTCTAGATCGTCAAAATTCGCGATGTACGCCAAGCGAGGGACAGCGATGGTGAACGGTCCCGAGCTATCGGTCTGCCAGCTGTTCAGCGCGACCGCATCTTCAGCGGGAAGCCTGGCGGCATCGTGAAAATAGCGGACCAATCCCAAATCGGGCCACCCCGTGCGGTCGGCAATGACGTCCATGGCCGGTCCGAACAGCGATGCATCGCCGCGAAACTTGTTGACCAGAAACCCCGTCACCAAAGCCGCGTCGGCGGGATCGAGAACTGCCGATGTACCGACGATCTGCGCGATGACCCCGCCTCGGTCGATGTCGCCGACCAGTATCACCGGCACATCCGCCGACCGGGCGAAGCCCATGTTGGCGATGTCGTTGGCGCGCAGGTTTACCTCCGCCGCGCTGCCGGCGCCCTCGACCAATACGACGTCGGCTTCGGCCCTCAGGCGCTCGAAGCTGTCGAGTATAGCGGGCAGCAGCCCTGGTTTCATCGACTGAAAGTCTCGGGCGGTGGCGTTGCCGGTTACTTTTCCCTGGACGACGACCTGCGCGCCGACATCGCTTTGCGGTTTGAGCAGCACCGGATTCATGTGGACCGAGGCGGCGACGCGGCAGGCCCGAGCTTGCAGAGCCTGTGCCCGGCCGATCTCGCCGCCATCGGCGGTAACTGCCGAATTATTGGACATGTTCTGCGGCTTGAACGGGCGAACCCGCATCCCCCGGTTGCTGAAGGCTCGGCACAGCCCCGCGACGATCGTCGATTTGCCGACGTCAGATCCAGTGCCCTGGAACATCAGCGCCTTGGCCGATGCGCGCGTCATGCCTGCCTTCGTGCCGACCGAGACCACAGTCGTACGAGCATCAAAACTCGATGCCCGGCTGCGCCTTTATACCAGCGACGAAATGATGCTTCACCAACCCCATCTCCGTAACGAGATCGGCGATCGCGATGAGTTCCGGCTTCGCGTTTCGGCCGGTCACGACGACGTTCAGATCGTCGCGGCGCTGGCCAAGCGTCGCCAGAACCTCCGGCAACGGCAGGTAATCGTAACGCAACGCGATGTTGAGTTCATCGAGCACCAGCAGGCGGATCGAGGGATCATCCATCAGCTTTCGCGCCGTACCCCACGCTCGTCCCGCGGCCGCGATGTCGCGCTGGCGATCCTGCGTCTCCCAGGTAAATCCCTCCCCCATCGTGTGCCATTCAACCAGGTCGGAGAACCGTTCCAACGCAGTCCGCTCACCGGTATGCCAGGCGCCCTTGATGAACTGCACGACCCCCACGCGCCAACCGTGGCCGAGCGCCCGTAACACCAGCCCGAACGAGGCGGTGGATTTGCCCTTGCCCGGTCCCGTGTTGACCATGAGCAGCCCCTTCGACACGATCGTTTTGGAAGCAACTTCCGCATCCTGAACCTGCTTACGCTTGGCCATCTTTTCCGCGTGTCGGCGATCAGCGTCATCAGCTTCGGTCATCTATTCCGTTCCAGTTCTGCGCAGCCGATCGAGGCAGCGCCACCTTCGGCTTACATACGAGGCTCCACCAACAGACGTCGATCCCGCCCGCGCAGATCTGTTTGACACCCGATCACACCACCGGCATACAGGCGCCTTGTTTCGATGGTCCCTCCAGCCGGAGGGTTAAACGGGAATGCGGACGGCACGGGAAACCGCGTCGAGACCGCAGCTGCCCCCGCAACTGTACGTGGATATCCGAGCGCCAACTGAGCCACTGGAATTCGGTCGCCTAACGGTGACCCTCTGGGAAGGCGGTGCAAGGAGATGACCCACAAGCCAGGATACCGGCCAACGAAACAGTGCTGACGCGACGGGCGGGGTGCCCCGGAGCGGTGCGAACAGCGGTCGATCCGACACTCCGGATTTGCCGCAGTACCCACCGAATCGCTGGTCTGGAGGTGGGCATGCGGCACACGATGACAAAAATACCGGTTACGATCGTCACCGGCTTCCTGGGCGCCGGCAAGACAACCCTGATCCGCCACGTGCTGGAAAACGCCGCGGGGCGCCGGCTTGCTCTGATCATCAACGAATTCGGCGATGTAGGCGTCGACGGGACGATCCTCAAAGCCTGCGGTGTCGACGATTGTCCCGACGAGAATATTGTAGAGCTAGCAAATGGCTGCCTGTGTTGCACGGTCGCGGACGATTTCATTCCAGCCATGGAAGCCCTGCTGGCGCGGTCGCCGCAGCCCGACCACATCATCATCGAGACCTCCGGGCTGGCCCTGCCGAAACCATTGGTGAAGGCGTTCGACTGGCCGGAAATCCGCACCCGCCTGACTGTCGACGGCGTCATTGCAGTGGTCGACGGTGCGGCCGTCGCCGAAGGCCGCTTCGCCGACGACCCCGCGAAACTTGCCGCCCAGCGCGCCGCGGATGACTCGATCGATCACGAAAACCCACTCGAAGAAGTCTTCGAAGATCAGCTTCTGTGCGCCGACATCGTCGTGCTGAACAAGGCCGACCTGTTATCCGCCGAGACCGCGCAGCGCGTATCCGCGGAAATTCGGGCAACGGTTCCGCGTCTGGTAAAGATGGTCGAAACCCGCGACGGGCGCATCGATCCCGCAATCCTGCTCGGACTGGCCGCCTCGGTCGAAGATGATCTCGCCCAGCGCCCATCACACCACGATGCCGAAGACGGCCACGGTCACGACGACTTCGAGAGCTTCGTCATCGATATCCCCGCGACATCCGATCCCGCCGGCTTGCTCACGCGCCTCTCCGCCATCGCTGAACAGTTCGCTGTGTTGCGAATGAAGGGTTTCATTGAGGTCGCCGGAAAGCCGATGCGGCTGCTCGTTCAGGGCGTCGGGCAGCGCTTCCGGCTGCAATTCGACGCCGCTTGGGCGGCTGGCGAGGTGCGACGCAGCCGGCTTGTCGTGATCGGTCAAAAGGGCCTCGACCGGGACGGCATTATCGCCGCGCTCGCGGGCCAGAGCGTGATCGCGTGAGGCTGACCCTGTCGGAACGCGTAAGTCACGCGATCAAACAAAAGCTTAGACCATGATCGAACGCCGAAGTCTGAAACCTCAAACGATCATGGTCTAAGGTCAGAACGATGCATCTGCTGCGCGTTGAATCCCGCTCGATCGATGGTTCAGCCGAACCCGTTGACCTCGAACAGAGCCCGGCGGATATCGTCGCGCTGTCCTTCGCCGACGCTGACCTCGCGGTCCTGGCTGCCGCCTGGCAGGCCGGACAGGACACTTTGCCGAGCCTGCGTCTGGCGAACCTGACCGCTCTGCGACACCCCTATTCGGTTGACCTGTACGCCGAAAATGTCCTTTCCAAAGCGCGCTTCGTGCTGGTTCGCCTTCTCGGGGGCATGGATTATTGGCGCTACGGGGTCGACGAACTCGCGATACTCGCCCGCTCATCCGGCTGCCACCTCGCGATAGTGCCGGGGGATCAGCGCGAAGATGCGCGTCTGGATGAGGCCTCAACGCTGCACCCAACGGCGCTGCGACAGATCGGATCCTATTTCGCTGCCGGCGGGGTTGCGAATGTCGGCGCGTGTCTACGCTTCATCGCTGGCCATGTGTGCCCGCAACCCCCGGCGCCCATCGCCGCCCCAACGTACGCGTGTGGCTTCTTCGCCCCGGCGACGATCCGCGGCTCGGCTGGCGCGCCCTCAGCACTGATCATCTTCTACCGAACCTGGATGCTGGCCGCGGACACCGGCCCGGTAGAGGTCCTGGCACGCGAACTCGCAGGTCGAGGTTTTCAAGTGACGGCCGTATACGTGACCAGCCTCAAGGACACCGCCGCCATCGTGCCGCTGAGCTCTCACCTTCAGAGAGAACGGCCGGACGTCATTCTCAACCTTACCGCGTTTTCCGCGAGGTCCGATGCTGGCGCATCGGTGCTGGATCAGGCGAATGCGCCGGTCCTGCAATTGCCCTTGAGCGGCGGCAGCCATCGGCAATGGATGAACTCAACGCGCGGTCTCGGACCGGCCGATCTCGCGATGAATGTCGTGCTGCCCGAACTGGACGGCCGCATCATCGCCGGGGCGATTTCCTTCAAGGGTGAGACACGCCGTTACGCCGCGCTGGAATTCACCCGGCTCGTTCATCAGCCGGATTCAGCCGGGATTTCCTACGCCGCCGATCTGGCGTTCAACTGGGTCCAGCTCGCCAACACGCCACGCTCGGAGCGGCGCCTCGCCTGCATCCTATCCAATTATCCAGCGAAAGCCGGACGGACCGGCTACGCCGTCGGCCTCGACACACCGCGCAGTGTCGTCGCAGTCGCCAGACGGCTCGCGCGGGAGGGGTACGCGGCCAACCTCTCGCTCGACGAAGCTGGCTTGATCGCGGCCCTGTCCGCTGGCCCGACCACCCCCGCGCTGAGCCTCGCGGATTACCGGCGCCTCCTGGCAACGCTCCCCGTCCCGTTCGTCAACCAACTCCACGCGGCATGGGGCGAGCCGGCCACCGACGACGCGATCCGCAATGGATCGTTCTGTTTCCGCATCGCGCGTGCCGGCAATCTCCTGGTCGGCGTGCAGCCGGATCGTGGCCACACTGCCTCCCGCGATACCGAGTATCATGATGCGTCGCTGCCGCCCCGGCACAGCTATGTCGCATTCTATCTTTGGCTACGCATGGTCGAGCGAGTCCACGCCGTTATCCACTGCGGCACGCACGGAACCCTCGAATGGCTTCCTGGGAAGGTCACGGCACTATCAGAAAGTTGCGCCCCGCGCGCGGTTATCGGACCGATGCCGTTGATCTACCCATTCATCGTCAACAATCCCGGCGAAGCCGCGCAAGCCAAACGCCGAATTGCGGCAGTAACGGTTGGGCATCTCACGCCGCCGCTGATGGCCGCCGGCACACATGGCGCTACAGCCGAGTTGGAACAGTTACTTGACGAATATTCCGAGGCACAGACGCTTGACCCACGCCGCGCCACTCGACTTGCCGAGTTGATAATGGCGCAGGCGCAGGCCACGGGCCTCGCAGCCGAGTCCGGTGTCACGGCGGGAGACAATGCGCAAGCGGCGCTGATCAAGCTCGACGCCTGGCTGTGCGATATCAAAGACATGCGGATCGGCGATGGGCTGCATGTATTCGGACAACCAACTGACCGTCGAAATGAGGCGCTGGACGCAGAGCTAACGGCTTCCTGTGCCGAGGCGGAAATGCGCGGCCTTCTCATCGCCCTGGACGGCCGGTTCGTCCCGCCCGGCCCTGGGGGTGCACCTGGTCGAGGGCGTCTCGACGTCCTGCCCACCGGACGCAATCTCTACAGCATCGATCCTCGCGCCGTTCCGACGCGAACGGCTTGGGAGATCGGCCGGCGCACAGCCGAAGCCTTGCTGGTCCGCCATGCCCAGGACCACGGTGAATGGCCGCGCCGGATCGTGCTCGACATTTGGGGCAGTTCCACCATGCGGACCGGCGGCGACGACATCGCGCAGGCCCTTGCCCTGCTCGGCGTTAGGCCCCGGTGGGACATCGATTCCAACCGTGTAGGGGGTTTCGATATCCTGCCACTGGCAACCTTGAACCGGCCCCGTGTCGATGTCACCCTGCGTATCTCCGGCCTTTTCCGTGACGTCTTCCCCACTCAGATCGCGTTGTTCGACGAAGTCGTGCGCGCAGTCGCCGCGCTTGACGAAGCGGCGGAAGACAACCCGCTTGCCGCGAGCGTGAGGTCCGGAGCCGGCGATACCGGCGTCCGGCTTTTTGGCGCAGCACCGGGAGCATATGGGATTGGCCTGTCTCATCTTCTAGCGGATGGCGGCTGGTCGGACCGGTACGACCTGGGAACGGCCTATCTGAACGCCACCTCACACGCATACGGCGCGCGCTCGGATGGTAAACCCGCGCCATGGGATTTTCGCGACCGGGTCGCTCAAGCGGATGCGTTCGTGCACGTTCAGGATATGGCGGGACAGGATATCCTCGGCGCCGATGCGTTCGCCGAACACGAGGCGGGCTTCGCCGCCGCGGCAGCTTCTCTCGGCAACCATCCCGCCGTCTATCATGCGGACACAACGGATCCGGATCGATCGCGGATCAGCACCATGCGCGAGGAGGTGGCACGCGTGCTACGCGCTCGGGCGACCAATCCGCGCTGGCTCGCCGGCCAGATGCGCCATGGCTTCGCGGGCGCAGCGGAGATCGCCCAGACCGTCGACAACTTCTTTGCCTATGCCGCTATGGCTGACGTGGCGGACGACCGTCAGTTCGACACGCTGTTTGATGCGACGATCGGCGATGAGGTAGTCAGGAACTTCCTGGCCAATGTCAATCCCGACGCGGCAGACGCCATCGCGCGACGGTTCGAGGAAGCCATACGGCGCGGGCTTTGGACCACACGCCGTAACTCAGCCTCAGTCATCATGATCGGTCTGCGGAAACCCGCAACGTGAGCGGCGCGGATCTCCCCCCAGCAGAGCGTCCGAGCTCGCGGCCACCCGGCATCGGGACACGGCATCAGCCCCCGGGGAGCGCTGTAAGGGGCTGGTGCCCTGGCGCTTTGCGACCGATGCAGAGCGGCGACGGCCTGATCGTGCGCCTGAAACTGACCGGCGGCATCGTCGACGTCTCGCTGGCAAAACGGATCGCCGGCTTGTCGAGCCGATGGGGCAACGGCCTGATCGACCTGTCCAGCCGAAGCAACCTGCAGCTTCGAGGCCTCTCCGTCCAGCACCTGCCCGCACTGCACGAAGCGCTTACGGAAGCCGGACTACTTGACGACACCGAAGCGGGCGAAGCCGCTCGCAACGTCGTCTCCAGTCCGCTGGCCGGCCTCGATCCCTCTGCGGTGCTGGATGTTCGGCGGATCGCCAAAGGCTTTGAGCAACGCCTCGCAACCGACGCTTCGCTGCATACCCTGCCTGACAAGTTCGGATTTGCCGTCGATGACGGCGGACTGCTCGGTCTTGCCACCGTTCCGGCAGATGTCCTCCTCGTGGCATGTCAAACGGTCGATGGTCCAGCCTTTAGGATCCATCTCGCCGGCGCCCCGCGGAATTGCCTCGGGCCGTGCCGTCCAGAAACGATCGCCGAGGCGGCCACCACACTCGCCCACGTCTTTCTACGTCTCCGGACGACCCGCACTCGCCGTATGCGCGACTTGGTTGCCTCGCTCGGCGCTGAAACGATCGCACGGGAGGCCGGACTGGTATTCGCTTTAATGTCGAATACTGACCGCACCGCCCTGCCCTCCGCCTTCCTGGGCGCGCACCCGCTGGGCACTGCCGGGTTTCTCGGCTTGGGTCTTCCCTTCGGACGGATCGCTTCAGGGGATCTCGCTGAACTCGCATCGGCGGCCGCCTCCATGGGTGCCAATGATCTGCGCCTGACACCATGGCGAGCAATCTTGATCCCGGTCCCGTCCGTTGGACCCGCCCGCATGCTGTCGGCGAAATTGAAGCCGCATTCATTCATTCTCGATCCCGAGGACCCACGATGCCGCATCGCCGCCTGTCCGGGCGCCCCCTCCTGTGAACGCGCCACGACGAAAGTGCGAGACGATGCCGCCCACCTCGCGGCCACGTTCGCCGGGGCATCCGGTTCGGACACGGTCATCCACATTTCCGGATGCGAAAAGGGTTGTGCGCATCCCCGCCCCGCTGCCGTCACCCTGGTTGGCCGTGACGGCCGCTACGACCTTCTGCGCAACGACGTCGCCTCCGGATCGCCGGCCGAGCGGGGCCTTACCGCGGCGCAGGCGGTGGAACGGATGCGAGGTGACGTCGCATGAACAGTTATATCCGTGACGGTGCCGAGATCTATCGCCGTTCGTTTGCCATCATCCGCAGCGAGGCCGACCTCTCGCGTTTCTCGCCGGACGAAGAGCGTGTCGCCGTCAGGGTCATCCATGCCTGCGGCATGGTGGAGGTGGCGGCCGATATCATGTTCTCCCGGGGCGCGGTCCTCGCCGGCATCGCGGCCCTTGAGGCCGGCGCGCCAATCCTGTGTGACTCGAAGATGGTCTCGAATGGCATCACCCGCGCACGCCTGCCCCGCGCCAATGAGGTAATTTGTACGCTGGATTGTCCGTTGGTTCCGGCGCTGTCCGAAAGCTTGGGAACCACGCGAACGGCGGCGGCGATGGAGTTGTGGCGTGACAAGCTCGCCGGTGCGGTGGTGGCGATCGGCAATGCACCCACCGCCTTGTTCCGGCTGTTGGAACTGCTCGACGAGGGAGCGCCGGTTCCCGCTTGCGTCATCGGCATGCCGGTGGGTTTTGTCGGCGCGGCAGCGGCGAAAGAAGCACTGATGGCCGACGCGCGTGTCTCGCACCTTTGCGTCCGCGGACGCAAAGGCGGCAGTGCGATGACCGCAGCCGCCATCAACGCCCTCGCGAACCCAGCCGAATGACCATTCCCGAGCCCAGCCCCCATCCCTCCGGCCGCTTCTATGGCATCGGGGTAGGACCTGGCGACCCGGAGCTTCTAACCATCAAGGCGGTGCGGCTGATCCAGGCAGCCCCGGTTATCGGTTACTTTGCCAAGGCTGGCCGGCGGGGGAATGCCCGGGGCATCGCTGCCCGCTGGATGACCGGCGTCGCACATGAACTACCGCTGCACTACCCGATGACGACGGAGCACGCGTTCGACAGTCCGGTCTACGTAACCGTCCTGGCGGCGTTTTACGAAACTGCCGCCAGTAACATCGCGGCCCATCTGGATGCCGGCCGGGACGTGGCCCTGCTGAGCGAGGGTGATCCCCTGTTCTACGGGTCGTTCATGCATTTGCTGATACGGCTGCGGCCGCGCTATCCGGTCACCCTCGTCCCGGGCGTGACGGGAATGGGGGGCTGTTGGGCTGCCGCGATCCAGCCGATGACCTGGGGCGACGATACGTTGCTGGTGCTGCCGGGCACCTTGCCGCTGACCTCGTTGATCGAACGGCTTCGAACCACCGACGCTGCCGTCATCATGAAGCTGGGCCGCAATTTCGGAAAGGTTCGCCTCGCGGTCCGGGAAGCCGGGCTGCTGTGCCGCGCGATTTACGTGGAACGCGGCACGATGGAAAACGAGGTCGTTATGCCCCTGGCCGAAAAGGCCGATGACAACGCGCCGTACTTCTCGCTCATTCTGATCCCCGGCGAGGGACGGCGCCCATGACAGGCCGGTTGGTCATCGCCGGTCTCGGACCAGGGCCAGCCAAATGGATCACGCCGGAGGTAAGCGCCGAACTGGAAGCCGCGACGGATATTGTCGGCTACCAAACCTATCTGGACCGCGTCCCGCAACGGCCCGGTCAGCAGCGTCATGGCAGCGACAATCGGGCCGAACTCGACCGGGGGCGTGAGGCTTTAACGATGGCGGCTGAAGGCCGCCACGTGGTGGTGGTCTCCGGCGGCGACCCTGGCGTGTTCGGGATGGCGGCCGCCGTATTTGAAGCAATTGAGACAGGAGAGGCATCGTGGCGCATTCTCGACGTCACGGTGTTGCCCGGCATCTCGGCGATGCAGGCTGCGGCCGCGCGGCTCGGCGCCCCGCTGGGGCACGATTTCTGCGTAATCTCCCTGTCCGACAATTTGAAGCCGTGGGCAGCGGTGGAGCGGCGCCTGCAGGCCGCCGCGGACGGCGATTTTGTGATCGCACTGTTCAACCCCGCCTCCAACGCGCGTCAGGAGAAAATCCATCTAGCGTTCAATATGTTGCGCTGCTTGAAGGCGGCGACCACCCCGGTGGCCTTCGCTCGCGCCATCGGCCGCAACGACGAGCGGGTCGTACTCACCGTTTTGGCCAACGCCGATCCCGGCATGGCCGACATGAGCACGCTCGTGCTGATCGGCTCGAGCGAAACGAGATTCATCCAGCGCGCCGGCGGTCCGCCATGGCTGCTATCGCCGCGAAGCTACGGAGCTGACCGATGAGCCTCGATCCACGCGAGAACCTCGTCGATCGAATGGAAGGCCGCGCAGCCTTCCGGAGCCGGCCGGTCAACGATCACCACCTCGATGCCCAGCGCGCGAGCAGCCGTTATTTTTGCCTCGGTCGCCGACCCGCCGCTGTTCTTGGTGACG
The DNA here is from genome assembly GCA_963772355.1 of uncultured Alphaproteobacteria bacterium. Taxonomy (GTDB): domain Bacteria; phylum Pseudomonadota; class Alphaproteobacteria; order Acetobacterales; family Acetobacteraceae; genus Rhodopila. The sequence continues at coordinate 184,107 of CAVYXX010000075.1, forward strand.
AGCGTGTCGATCCGCTCATCGCGCATCAGGGCGATCTCGTCCTCGACGGTGAAGGGTCCGCGCGCGAGGATGAGGCGGTGGTGAGTTCAGGGCACTCAGACCCTCGGGCGGGTCGATCGTACGCACCACAAAATGATGTTGCGAAGTCTGCCTGAATTCCGCCAGTTGCACGCCGCCGATGGTCAGAAACACCCGGCGCGGCCGGTCGCCAAGCGCGCGGACCGCTTCTGCCATATCGGCCACATGCGTCCAGCGATCACCGTTCTGTTGCCTCCACGGAGGCCGCGTCAGGCCGGCAATCGGAAGCCCCACCTTCCCGCAGGCGGCGACGGCATTTCGAGAAATCTGGGCAGCGAACGGGTGCGTTGCGTCGATAACCGCGCCCACTTTCCGCTCGGTCAAATAGGTCTCCAGCCCAGACACGCCACCGAACCCGCCAACGCGGAAAGGTATAGGTGGCGGCATCGGGTTTCGCGTCCGGCCAGCGAAGGACAGCACCGGATCAAGATCCCGGCGGTTGGCGATCCGCTTGGCCAGCGCGGTTGCCTCCGTCGTGCCGCCAAGGATCAGAAGCCGCATCTCTCTGCCCTACAAAGGGCCATCCGTTGAGCGCACCCGAACGCTGGCTGTCGATCGTCGGGATCGGCGAGGATGGTCTGGAAGGTCTGTCTCCTGCCGCAAGGACGCTGATCCGGCAAGCGGCGCTTGTGGTGGGCGGCCGGCGGCATCTCGCGCTCGTCGCCGGCGTCGTCAGCGGCGAAACCCTGGCCTGGCCCTCGCCGCCGCAAGCCGCATTTCCACGCATTCTCGCGCGCCGAGGTGCTTCGGTATGCGTCGTCGCAACCGGGGATCCCTTCTTCTACGGAATTGGCTCCGTGCTGGCTCGGGAGGTTCCGCCCGAGCAAATGGTCTGCCTGCCGGGTGCATCCTGCTTCAGTCTGGCAGCGAGCCGTCTCGGCTGGGCGGTACAGGACTGTGCGCTCATCACGTTGCACGGCCGAACGCTGGAACGAATCATCCCTCGCCTGCAGCCGCGGGCCCGCATCCTCGCCTTGTCCTGGGACCACACGACGCCGCGCCAACTGGCACAACTTTTGGTTCGGCATGGGTGCGACGACGCGAATATTATCGTCTGCGAAGCCATGGGCGGCCCACGAGAACGCCTCAGAAGCACGAAGGCGGGTTCATTCACCTTCGAGGACATCGACCCGCTGAACCTCATCGCGGTCGAGCTGACAGCGGCGCCAAAGCCGCGCGCCATCCCCCTGACGCCGGGACTGCCCGACGCATGGTTCGAGCATGACGGCCAACTCACCAAACAGGACATCCGCGCCGTGACACTTGCGGCACTTGCGCCTCGGCAGAGCGAGCTGCTTTGGGATATCGGTGCCGGATCCGGATCCGTGGGCATTGAATGGATGCTGGCCGATCCTGCGAACCGCGCGATCGCCATCGAGCGTGACGCAACCCGAGCAGCACGGATCGCCCGCAACGCAGCGGCACTTGGTGTCCCCGATCTGCCTATCGTCGAAGGCTCGGCACCCGATGTGCTGCAAGGCCTGCCGAGACCGGATGCGATCTTCATTGGTGGTGGCGCCACTGATCATACGATCAATACCGCCTGGACCGCGCTCCCCGGCGGTGGACGCATCGTCGTGAACAGCATAACCATCGAAACCCAGGTCGAACTGATTCGTTACTTCAGTAAACTTGGCGGCAATCTAAAGACGATCCAGATTGCCCATGCCGACCCAATCGGCGGCTTCAACGCCATGCGGCCGGCGATGACGGTCACTCAATGGTCGGCGACAAAACCATGAGCGCTCGGATCGCGATCGGGGTTGGCTGCCGCCTCGGAAGTTCGGCGAACGCGATCGAGGCCCTGGTCCGCCAAGCGCTGGATCGCACCCAGCAGGCCAGACGGCTGGGACTATTCACGATCGAAGACAAGAACACCGAGCTAGGCTTGATCGCGGCTGCCCGCAGCCTTGGCCTCGATCTGGTCTTCCTCGCCCGGGACGCCCTTCGTGAACAGGCACCTTTCGTCCAGACCCGATCGATCCGGTCCGAGACCCAGTTCGGCGTTCCGTCCGTCGCTGAGGCCGCGGCGTTGGCCGGCGCCGGCCCCAGCGGGGTGCTGATTTTCCCGCGGATTGTCAGCCAGGGCGTGACCTGCGCAATAGCGCAATCGCGGGATGACGCGTCGTGACGATCCACTTCATCGGCGCCGGCCCCGGTGCGCCTGACCTCATCACGATCCGCGGCCGCGATCTGATCGCCAAATGCCCGGTCTGCCTGTTTGCCGGATCGCTCGTCCCGCGGGCACTCCTGGCACATTGTCCACCGGGCGCGCGTATCGTCGACACCGCGCCGCTCTCGCTCGACCAGATAATCGACGCCTATGCCGAGGCCGACGCGGAAGGCCACGATGTGGCCCGGCTGCATTCCGGCGATCTGTCGGTCTGGAGCGCAATGGGAGAGCAATTGCGGCGTTTGGACAGCCTGGGCATCCCGTTCACCGTAACTCCTGGAGTTCCCTCCTTCGCCGCCGCCGCGGCAGCGCTGGGGCAGGAATTGACGCTGCCGGGCGTTGCGCAATCGCTGGTCCTCACTCGAACGAGCGGACGTGCGTCAGCAATGCCGGAGCGCGAAACATTGTCGAATTTCGCCGCGACCGGTGCGACCCTCGCCGTCCATCTTTCCATTCAGGTCCTGGACGCCGTGGTCGCCGAACTGACCCCACATTATGGGCCCGAGTGCCCGATCGCGATCGTCTACCGGGCATCGTGGCCGGATGAACGTGTAATCCGCGGAACACTCGCGACGATCATCGGGCGCTTCAATACGGCACCAGTCGAGCGAACGGCGCTGATCCTAGTGGGACCCGTCCTGCGCGCGAGCGAATTCCGCGACAGTGCGCTCTATGACGCCGATTATCAGCGTCGATTCCGGCCCGATCGCCGCCTGTCGAGCGCCTAATGACCGGACCGCGCCAACAACGACCCCGACCGGTCGAAGATCACGACGTCCAGCCGCATCCCGCCACCAAGCGCCTGCTGGGCCGTCCGCAAAGCAGATCCGGCGACGCTGGCGGGAAGATCGATGCCGGCCGCCTTGGCGTGACCAAATGCCTCCATGGCGGAATTGGATCTCGAGATGGCCTCGGCCAACTCGGCGCCGCCACCGCAGTCCGTAGCGGCCCGGCTCAGCCAATCGAGATCAACCTCGCCGCGCCGGGAATGCAGGTCGAGCAGCCCCTGCCCCAGCTTGGTCATCTTCGCCATTCCCCCGGCGACTGTCACACGCAGGATGGGATGACGGCGGATGTACTTGAGCATGCCGCCAACGAAATCGCCCATGTCGATCAGCGCTTGGTCAGGCAACCTGTAAAGCCGAGCAATTGCGGCCTCCGAGGTTGCGCCGGTCGCCCCCGCCACATGCTCCAGCCCCGCCGCGCGGGCCACATCAATACCACGATAGATCGAATGTATCCAGGCGGAGCAGGAATAGGGGACAACGATCCCGGTCGTACCCAGGATCGACAACCCCCCGACGATCCCGAGGCGTCCATTGAGCGTTCGCTCGGCGATTTTCTCACCTCCAGGGATCGACAGCTCGACCGCCGCATCGCCGCTTCCGCCGTAGAGGGCGGCGACCTCGGTAATCGCCGTCCGAATCATCTCGCGCGGCACCGGGTTGATCGCTGGCTCTCCGGGCGACAGCGGCAGACCGGGACGGGTCACCGTGCCAACGCCCTCTCCGGCGCAAAAGGTGACGCCGCTGCCCGGTTCGCCCAGGCGGACGGTTGCCAGAACCAGCGCGCCGTGCGTCACATCGGGATCATCCCCGGCGTCTTTGACGATGCCGGCGCGTGCGGCATTCCCAGCGCATTCGCTGACCGCCAGAGCGAAGCTGGGTCGCGACCCGCCCGGCAACAGCACCTCGACCGGGTCCGGAAACTCTCCGGTCAACAGCGCCTGATACGCGGCTCGGCTTGCGGCGGCGGCGCAGGTTCCCGTCGTCCAGCCGCGCCGCAACGGGCGCTTGAGTGCGGCACGCTCCATGGCGTTGCGTCCTACCGAAGCCGGGCGATTGCGCCTAGGCCGTGCGGCCGATGACCGGTCCGCGTCAGGTCGAGGGCCTGACTTTGCCGGTGATGCAGCCCGGGGAGGTTTGGCTGACCGGAGCCGGTCCCGGCGATCCCGGGCTGCTGACGCTGCATGCGCTGAATGCCATCAACCAAGCGGACATCATCCTGTATGACGCCCTGGTCAACGACGCGGTGCTGAAACTGGCCCGGCCAGGCGTGGTTTTGGAATTCGCCGGAAAGCGCGGTGGGCGCCCGTCGCCTCACCAGCGGGACATAACCGAGCGGTTGATCGAGCTGGCGCGCCAGGGGCAAAGGGTGCTGCGCTTAAAGGGCGGAGATCCTTTCGTCTTCGGACGCGGCGGCGAGGAGGCGCTGGGGCTGGTAGCGGCCGGCATATCTTTCCGTATTATTCCTGGCCTGACCGCCGGATTGGCGGGGCTAGCCTACGCCAACATTCCCGCTACAACCCGCGATACTAACCACGGGGTCATACTGGTCACCGGCCAATATGCGGCTGGGACCGAGCGGGCAATGGAGTGGAGTGCGCTGGCGCAGAGCCAATTGCCCATCATCATCTACATGGGCATGAGCCGCCTCCCCGAGATCGCCCGCGCGTTGATGACGGCCGGACTGTCTCCTGAAACCCCGGTCGCTGTCGTCTGCGAGGCGACCACCCCGCGCCAGAGAATACTGGTGACGACGCTCGGGAGCGTTGCCCGCGATGTCGAGGCCCAGGGCTTGGGCGCGCCATCGATCGTCGCCATCGGCGAGATGGTCAAGCTGCGGGCAGCGCTGACCCCATTTGCCACCGCCCTCGGCCCGTGATGGGAGAGAAGCCATCGGGCCTAATGATCGCGGCTCCGCGCTCCGGCAGCGGCAAGACGACGCTGACCTTGGGGCTGCTGCGTGCCTTGCGTCAGGCCGGTGTGGCCGTTGCCAGCGCCAAATGCGGCCCCGACTACATCGATCCTCCATTTCATCGCGCCGCGAGCGGGCGTCCGAGCGTCAATTTGAACTCGTGGGCAATGTCGCCCGAACTCTTGGGAAATCTGGCTGCCCGGGTCGGGCTCGGCTGCGATCTGATCGTCTGCGAAGCCTTGATGGGCCTGTTCGACGGCGTCCCGGGGCCGGCCGGGCGTACGGGCTCTTCGGCGGACGTGGCCGCGGCACTTGGTTGGCCGGTGTTGTTGGTGCTGGATGCAAGCGGGCAGTCACAATCGGCCGCGGCGATCGTCAAAGGGTGTGCGACCTATGATCCCCGCATCACGATCGCCGGTGTCGTGCTCAACCGCATCGGCAGCCCGCGCCATGCGAAACTTGCGACCGACGCCGTCGAGTCTCTCGGCATTCCGGTCGTAGGCACCCTGCCCCGCTCCAATTCTATCAAGCTGCCCGAACGCCACCTCGGCTTGGTGCAGGCTGATGAAACGAACGAGCTAGACGAGCGACTAGAGCGGATCGCCGCGTTTGTCGCCGAACACACCAGGATCGATTCGATCCAAGCCTTGGCATCGCCCGGACACCCCACGACGAACGAGATCGCGCAAAGTGCAGCGGTCCAACCGCCGGGGCAACGAATTGCTGTTGCCCGTGATGCGGCGTTCTCGTTTCTCTATCCCCACCTGCTGCAGGGATGGCGCGCCGCTGGCGCCGAAGTTCGCTTCTTCTCCCCGCTCACCGACGAGGCCCCGGACGACGATTGCGACGCCTGTTGGCTGCCGGGCGGATACCCCGAACTGCACGCCGGCAGACTGGCCCAATCGAGACGCTTCATGGACAGTCTCCGCCGATTCGCCGCGACCCGCCCAATCCATGGCGAGTGCGGCGGATACATGACGCTCGGCACCTCGCTGACCGACGGCGACGGCATCGTCCATGAAATGGCGGGGCTATTGAGTGTCTCGACCAGTTTTGCGCGGCGCAAACTGCATCTCGGATACCGGCAAGCACGCCTGAGCGAAGATAGTTGCCTGGGCCGATCGGGATCGCTATTGCGCGGCCATGAGTTCCACTACGCCAGCATCGACTCGCCGGGGCAGGATGCCCCATTCATTCTGACCTCCGATGCCTACGGCTCTGCGCCAATACCCTCCGGCAGCCGGCGAGGGCTCGTTTCAGGCGCCTTCTTCCACGTGATCGCGGCTGAACCATGAGCCACGGCTGTAGCCCGCCCGTCTTCGACGAAGCCTTCCGCGAGCAACTCGCGACGTTGATAGCCTGGCGGCGAGACGTTCGGCGTTTCAGCGACCGCCCGGTACCCGAACCGTTAATCGAGACCCTGCTGGACATCGCCCAATTGTCTCCCTCGGTCGGCAACAGCCAGCCGTGGCGTTGGGTCCAGGTGGACAGTGCGGCAAAGCGCGCCGAGATCCGCGCGATCTTTACTGCCTGCAATGATGCCGCCAGACTGGCGCAGCCAAGCGAGCGCGCTCGCGCCTACGCTTCACTGAAACTGGAAGGCCTGGATCGTGCTCCGCTTCAGTTTGCGGTTTTCTGCGATCAGGCGACCGGACAAGGCTGCGGCCTGGGACGCCACACTATGCCGGAAATGCTCGAATACTCGACTGTCGCGATGGTCTCGACGTTCTGGCTGGCCGCTCGCGCGGCGGATCTCGGCGTGGGATGGATTTCGATCCTCGATCCCCAGAAGGTCTGCCGCGTGCTTAACACTCCGCCGCAATGGAAGCTGGTCGCCTATCTCTGCGTCGGCTGGCCTGAAACCAACCATCCTGACCCCGAACTCGAGCGCTTCGGCTGGCAATGCCGGACCAGCGCCGGTCGACAGATCGAGATTCGATGACGCCTGCTGGTCGAACGAACGTCACGGCGTTCATCTGCGTCACCTGTAGAGCAGGCGATACGGGGGAAGAACGGCCTGGACGACTGCTGTTCGATGCAGTCACATCGAAAATCGCTTCCCGGGGGGACCGCGGTGTAACAGTCACTGCAGTAGAGTGTCTTTCCGTGTGCAAGCGCCCGTGCACGATCGCGTTAGTGGCGTCCGGCAAGTGGACCTATGTCGTCGGCGACCTCGATCCTGAGGTCAACGTTGATGACGTCATCAGCATGGCTGTGAGCTACAGGCTGAGCAACAACGGCATCGTCCCATGGCGCGAACGACCGCAATCTTTCCGTAAGGGCATTATCTCGCGCATCCCGCCGCTTGGTTTTTCCGGTCAAAGCTCCTGACAGAGAACGTTCGTCACCGAACCCATCGCGGGCGCGGCGGCAAGCAGGTCGATTGGCTTGTCGAGTAAAAGCGCATGCAGAACCTTGAGCGGGCCGCCGTGCGATACCACGACGCAATCCTGGCGCGCACAGCGGAGGTCAACATGAAAATCACGGATGCGCGCGATCAATTCCGCCCCGGATTCGCCCCCAGGCGGCGCAAAGGTCAGCAAAGATGCGGCCCAACGATCGAGATCGGCTTGGTTGATCGTCTCCCAGGCTTGTCCCTCCCACGCCCCGAAATCGAGTTCCCACAGCCGGTGATCGACAGACAACGGCGCAGACAGAGAGCGCGCGATCGCCTCCGCTAAGCACCGGCACCTGACGGCAGGACTCGTCCACACTCGCCTTGCGCCATGAAGTCCGGGTGCCGATACCAGCTTGCTGAGCGTCTGTTCATCGGCGGAGGGGTCCACCGCAACGTCGAGGCGGCCGTAACAAATTCCCGGCGCGATCCGCGGCACTGAATGGCGGATCAGGGCGACCCTCATTTTAATGTCAAAGGCAAGCCGGCGATCATGAACACGACATGCTCAGCCCGAGCCGCCATTCGCTGGTTAAGCCGACCCGCGTCATCCCGGAACGACCGGCCCAACGGCGTCTGAGGGACGATCCCCAAGCCAACTTCATTGCTGACCAGGACAGTCGGTCGATGACGCCTGCTCAGAGCGGCTTCCAAACCCTCAGTGGCGGCCGCGATGTCATGGCCACCGAGCGTCAGGTTGGTCAACCAGAGCGTCAGACAGTCGACCAGCACGGGCTGAGCCGACTCCCGGTCGAGCACATCGGCAAGTGCGATCGGCTCTTCGAAAGTGTGCCATCCCTCGCCGCGCCGAAGTTGATGTTCGGCGATACGGCTCTTCATCTCATCATCGATGGGCTGGGCGGTCGCCAGGTAAACCCAGGGCGAAGCGTAGTTGGTAAGCAATCGCTCAGCGTACACGCTCTTGCCCGAACGGGCCCCGCCAAGAACGAGCGTCGTGTGTGAGAAATCGGAAATGGTTTGGGGACCTGCGTATGGGGCTGGAAAGACTATGCAGCCGGAAGGCTGAGTACTTCAAATACGAAGACCTCTGGCGGCGATCCATCGCAGACCTCCGCGGCACACGTCCGCGGAGGTGGGATTCAATCTACCTGGAGCGGGCGCCCCACTGACTAAAAACACTTCAGATCGAATCTGAATTCGATCTGAGTGACGCCGTCAGCTGGTTGGGGCGCCTAATGACAATTCAACCCGCCGGTTTTGCGCCCGACCCTGGGCGGTATCGTTTGAAGCAACCGGACTCGCATCTCCAAACCCCTGTGCCGAGACAAGCTCGGGTCTGACACCCTGAGAGATCAGATACTGCATCACAGCATCCGCACGTTTTTGGGATAGCTCCTGATTGGAGGTAACACCCTCCCGCTGAAGAGCCGGGCCGATCGGCGCATTATCGGTGTAGCCGCTCACGATCAAGTGATTCTGCTGGGTGGGTGCCAGTTTCTTCGCCAGGTTGGCGATCACCGATTCCCCCTGAGGTCTGATTTTCCAGCTGCCCGGGGCAAACAGCAAGTCGCTGTTAACCGTGTACTTGATCGCGCCCTGTAACCGGCTGATTTGTTGCTGGTCGGCGGCAACCTGCTGTTGGAGCTGGTCATTCTTCGCCTGAAGCGCGTCATAATCGCTTTGCCAGACGACACATCCGGTCAGGAACGTGGTCGAGAGCAGCGCTATGGCGGTGACGCGAGATTTTGCTGGATGGGTCATAATTATCCCAGTCTGGTGTGGTTGCGTGTCAATCGACTGCCGAAGTCAGGGCACGCGCGGGAGCCCAGAACATTAACATTCGGCCAATCACGCTATCGACGGGCGTGGCGAGCGCTATGCATTTTCGGCAAAGGACAATGAGCCCACGGAAGGTTCATTCCCCTCCAGCCCGTTGTACCCTATGTCAATCAGTTGTCACATGACCCGATTTGCCGATCTCGACGCGTTGCGAACCGCCTGCCTGGATCTTCCCGCGGGCAGCGACCTCGCCGCCGAGGCGGTGCGCGAACGGCAAACAATTTTGACCAAGCCCACGGGGAGCCTAGGGCGCCTTGAGGACCTGACGGCCTGGCTGGCCAGGTGGCAGAGCCGTCCGATGCCCCGCCTGGACGCCGTCGACGTCCTGGTATTCGCCGGTAATCACGGCGTCACTCGCAAGGGCGTTTCTCCCTTTCCAGCTTCCGTAACGACCCAGATGGTGGCGAACTTTTCCAGCGGCGGTGCCGCGATCAATCAGATCGTGAAGGTCGCGGGCGCAGTTCTGCGCGTCATCCCGCTGGAGCTCGATCGTCCGACGGAAGATTTCACTGAAGCTCCCGCCATGGAAGAGGCGGGTTTCCTGCGCGCCGTTGCCGCCGGCTATGATGCTGTCGCAAAAGACCGCGACTTGCTTTGCCTGGGAGAGATGGGCATCGGCAATACCACGGCCGCGGCCGCGATCGCCGCGGCTCTGTTCGGGGGTGGCGGCAACCGGTGGGCCGGTAGAGGAACCGGCATCGACGACGCGGGGCTCAAACGAAAGCGAGGCGCCATCGACGCGGGGCTGCATCGCCACGCGTCATGCCTGGATGACCCATTACTGGTCGCGAGAGCGCTTGGCGGGCGGGAGCTTGCCGCCATTCTTGGAGCCGCGCTGGCCGCACGCCATCACGGTATTCCCGTGCTGCTGGATGGTTTCGTCTGCACAGCCGCGGTGGCGCCGTTAGCTCGACTAAGGCCGGATGCGCTGGACCACGCCATGCTGGCTCACGTTTCCGCCGAGGCGGGACATCGGGCGCTGGCCGAGGCACTCAAGCTCCATCCGCTGTTGGATTTCGGCATGCGGCTTGGCGAAGCGTCGGCGGCGACCCTTGTCGTTCCGCTGCTGCGTGCCGCCGTGGCCTGCCACACAGGCATGGCGACATTCGCCGACGCGGCCGTCGATAACCGGGCTTGAGGCGTTGCTGGGGAGCGATCTGGTAGCAGCCTTCATGCTGCTGACCCGGTTGCCGGTTGGGCGCTTCGCACGCTCTGGCGAGCGCCCCGATCTTGGCCGCTGCATCTGGACGTTCCCGATTGTCGGCGTTGTCGTCAATGGAACCGGCGGGTTGGTCTATTGGTTGGCCAGCACGGCTCACATGCCGCCTCTTGTTGCGGCTGGATGGGCCCTGGCCACGACGTTGATCATCACGGGGGCCTTCCACGAAGACGGCCTTGCGGACACGGTCGATGGCTTGGGCGGGGGCGCTACGCCGGCTCGGAAATTGGAGATAATGCGCGACAGCCGTATCGGAAGCTACGGCGCCGCCGCGCTGTTCCTGTCGCTGATCGTACGGACGACCGCCATCTCGGCGCTTGGCCTACCCAGGGTAGTGCTAATGGCGATGATCCTGGCCGGAATGCTGGGGCGCAGCGCGATGATCGTGCCGCTCCTAGTGCTTCGCCCGGCTCGGGGTGATGGGATGGGAGCGTCGGTTGGTGAACTCAGGCTGGTAAGTGCCGGTGTCGGATTGGGTCTCGCGGTTAGCACATCATTCCTATTCCTGTCGCCGCTCTCTGGCGCTGGAGCGGTCGTGCTTGGGTTCGGCAGCTCATGTGTGTTGACGATGATCGGCGACCGCCAGGTGGGAGGCTATACCGGCGACATTCTAGGAGCCGTCGAGGTCGTTGCTGAATGCGCGGTTCTGACCCTGATCGCCAGTGTGTTCGGAAGTTAGCTCTGGATCCGGTCTCAATCGGCGCAACTGGTCGGCCAAATCCAGTTCGCCGGGCCGCGATGCCGATAAGGGTCCAGGCTTTCCGAGTGGCGCCGCGGGGTTTGTGGCGGCGCAGACACGTTACGGAGATATCATCAAAGCGGCGCTGCGCCGCCTCAATACGGTCATGGTTGAAGCCTATCTTAATGCTTGAGGCTGATCGAGGCCTTCTCGATCGGCCGAGATATAGGGGTGATAGACATGATGCGCTTCAAAGCCTTGTTGATCGCGGCCCCGATAGCCGCCGGTTTGTTGGCTGCGCCTGCCGCTCATGCCGAATGGCATGGTGGTGGCGGTGGTTGGCATGGCGGTGGCGGCGGCTGGCATGGTGGCGGTGGCTGGCATGGCGGATACGGCCATTACTACGGGCCGGGTCCTGGCGTCGCGGGTGCAATCCTCGGCCTTGGTGCTGCCGCTGTAATCGGTGGCGTGATCGCGTCGCAGGCCTATGTACCGCCGCCGCCCGTCTATTACGCACCTCCGCCGGCTTACTATGCTCCGCCAGCTTATTACGCTCCGCCGCCGGGTTACTATGCTCAGCCGCCAGCGTATGCGGCGCCTCCGGGATACTATCCGCGCGGGTATTGAGACACGGTTTCGCGGGGGGCACCCCGCGCCTCCGGTGGATAAGCCGCAGCAAGTCGTTCACTGCCCTCAGCCGATACAAACGCAAGCCGGCCGCCAGCAATGGTCGCAACCGCGCGGCACGAGGCAGGATTGACTATAACCAAATCCGCCCGCTTTCCGGGATCGATAAGCCCCCGATCGGTTAGTCCGGCTGCCTGCGCGGGATTACTCGAAATCAGGGCCCACGCTCGGGCTAAATCCAGCACGCCCCTCTCCGCCAAAACGACCGCCGCGGAAATCATCGCTGGATAATAGTAATCCGAGGTCAAAACACGGCATATCCCTGCCTCAGCCATCCGCGCTGCCGAGCCCCAGCCGAGATGCGACCCACCCCGCACAACATTTGGGCACCCCATTGCAACGAAATCACCCGCGGCCGCTGCGGCTGAGGCGATTTCCTCCGCCATTGGAAACTCGCAAATCCTGGCGCCACGCCCCCGAAAACCATCACGAGCGGCAATGCTATCGTCGTCATGACTCGCCATAGGCAGTCCGGCCGCGCCGGCAGCCGCGGCAATTCGATCCAGCGCAGCGGGAACGGCTTCGGCTCGCGCGGCGGTTTCCTCCGCCATCGCTCCGAATGCTTCAATTTGCATTCCTGCGCGGGCGCTATACTGCGCGCCTTCAATTGGATTTTTGAGTTTCCGGACTATGGCGGGTGTGTGGTCATTAAAGGCCAGCAGATGCACGCGGCCGGCGGAAATGTCCACCAATGCTGTCTCAAGGGCGTCAAGATTATAGGCCTCCCACCGCAGATGCACCCGCATATCGCAAGTCCACGACCCGGCATCCAACGCATCCAAAAATGCCCGCCATGCGGTCAGGCTGCGCAATCCTGGCTCCCAGGATAACGTCACGCCGTGAAACGCCGTGGTGATTCCATTTGCCAGCAATTGCGTTTCTGTCTCCCGCAACGCCAAATCGACCGGAAAATCCACGCCTGGGCGCGGCTGAAGCTGCCTCTCGAATGCGTCGCCATGCAGATCGACGATGCCTGGCAAAACCAGCAAGCCGGATGCATCGAATCGCGGTCCATCGCCACGATCGAGTGAAATCAACCCGTCCCGCAACGTCAGATCGGCGCGCTGCAGGCCGTCGGATCCGAGCAGCACCGTTCCGCCAGTGATCTGCATAGACTGACACCTCATGGCTCAAAGACGATTTGCACCCGCGGCGTCGGATAGCAGCCGGAGGCGAACTCGACGATCGCCCCAGCGCGATCAACGTTGATGTTTTCCGTTACCAACACGGGACGGTTTCGCGCCATGCGCAAGAGCCCTGCCTCCGTCTGCGTCGGTAATCGAGCAGTCACCCGGGTTTGCAAGCGCAGGTAGTCGTCGACCCCGACCAATCGCAGCGCGTCGGTAATTCGCGGTGTTCCCTGTAAAGCCTGCAATATGCCCTTCAACCTCGTTGCCGGAAAATAATGCCGAGCGAGACTGACAGGACGGTCGTCGGCGAAGCCAAGCCGTTCGAGCAAAACGATCTTGCTGCCAGCGCGCACACCCAATCCGTCGGCCACACGCCGCTCGGCGGAGATCTCCCGAAGCTGCCGAATGAGCCCCGATGGTTCTTTGTTGTGTTTACGAATCCACTCGGAGAAACGCGTACGCGCTTCAACGTTATAATCCAGCACGTCCTCGGCCACGAAGGAGCCGCGGCCTTGCTCGACCCGCACAAGACCGTCCCGCGACAGCTCCTCCAATGCTCTTCGCACGGTGTGGCGGTTGACGCCGAACCGCGTTGACAGCTCAGCCTCGGTCGGAAGCCGAGTACCTGGCTTGCAAGCGCCGGAGGCAATATCGCCTTGGATTTGGCCGGCGATTTGACGCCACAGCGTCACCCCATCCTGCCGGTTCACACGATGGATCCCGAGGTCATCCATCTCCACCGCAACGTTCATTGATCTTTCATCCAAACTCGGCTGGGGCCGTGTTCATTTCACGGTTGACGCTAGCCGGGTCGATGTCTAGTTGTCTAGACATCTAATCACGACTGTATGGCGATGGACGACCGCGCACCCCCCGATCAATCCGTCACGGCCCGCCAACGCTGGATGGCCATCCTTGCCCGCGCGCAGTCCGATCAGCTTCAGGCGTTGCTGGCCGACTGCGGCGCTATACCGAGCCATACGATGGTACGGGGACCGGAGGGCGGCCTGGTCATGGTTCGTGCCCGCGCGGGCGGCGGCGGCGCGGCATTCAATTTGGGCGAGATGACCATCACCCGCTGCACAGTACGGACGGATACGGGCTTCGTGGGGCACGCCTACGTAGCGGGCCGCGATGAACGATGCGCCGAACTGGCCGCGCTGGGCGACGCACTTATGCAGGATCCCGATCTCGCGGATACCATCGAACGCCGCGTCGTGGCGCCTTTGGAACGTCAGCAAATCGAAGGGCGCGCCACCAGATCGCGGAAGGCCGCGGCCACGCGGGTTGAATTCTTTGCCATGCAGACGATGCGGACCTAGGCGCCGACATGAGCATGGATCTCGCTTCCGGCTTCGCTGATCCGGTCACCGATGCCCAGGCCTGCTTCCGGGCGATACTCGATGCGATGGCGCGTCCGGGACTCGTGCGCACCGTCCGCGGGGTGTCGGCTCCGGTCCCGTTGTGCAACGCGGCAGCCGGCGTGCTGCTGACCCTGATCGACCACGAGACGTCGTTGTGGCTCGATCCGAACGCCGTTGCCACTCGCGCCTGGATCGCCTTCCATACCGGCGCGCCGATTAAATCGGCGAAACGAGCGGCCTTCGCGATGGCATTGTCGCTGCCCGATCTGGCCGAACTACCGATCGGCAGCGACGAGATGCCGGAAACCTCCACGACCGTCATTCTGCAGATCGCTTCGCTGACCGAGGGCCGGCGCTTCGTGCTGGAAGGCCCAGGATTACGCGCACCCACTGGCCTGCGCGCCGATGGCCTCCCGGCCGATTTCGCTGCGATCTGGGAAGCCAACCATGGGCTATTCCCACGCGGGATCGACCTCATTCTATGCGCTGGCGACACCCTGGCCGCCCTGCCGCGCAGTGTCACCGTCAGGGAGGGTTGAACAATGGCGTATGTCGCGGTCAAGGGCGGCGAACGCGCGATCGACAACGCCCATGCGTGGCTAGCCGAGGAGCGTCGGGGCAGCCCCGCCGTCCCTGCCCTGTCCGTTGCCCAGATCGAGCAACAGCTCGGCCGGTCGGTCGCCCGCGTGATGGCCGAGGGCTCGTTGTATGATCGGGAACTGGCCGCTCTGGCGATCAAGCAGGCCCAAGGCGACCTGATCGAGGCGGCGTTTCTGCTGCGTGCGTACCGCACCACCCTGCCCCGCCTGGCATACTCGAAGCCGGTCGAGACGGCCGCGATGCGGATCGAGCGCCGGGTGTCCGCGATCTTCAAGGATTTGCCGGGCGGTCAGGTTCTCGGTCCAACCTACGACTATACTCATCGGCTACTGGATTTTGGCCTGATGGACGAAAACGCCGTTGCCACCGCCCAGCAGGCCGAGCCGGATCAATCAGCCATGCCGCGCGTGGCCGACATACTGGGCCATGAAGGATTGCTAGAATTGGATGTTGGTTCGGACGGCGACCCCGGGGACCTGACCCGTGAGCCGCTGTCGTTTCCCGCCGGCCGCGACGTGCGCCTGCAGGCATTGGCTCGGGGCGATGAAGGCTTCGTTCTGGGGATGGGATATTCCACCCAGCGCGGCTACGGCGGTTCGCATCCATTCGCCGCCGAAATCCGCCTGGGCGAGGTTTCCATTGAAATCGAGCCGGCGGAACTTGGTTTCGTCATCGATATCGGCGACCTGACCCTAACCGAGTGCCAGATGGTCAACCAGTTCAAAGGCTCGAAAACCGTGTCGCCGCAGTTCACCCGCGGCTATGGTCTGGTGTTCGGCTTCGGCGAGCGTAAAGCGATGGCGATGGCCCTGGTCGATCGTGCGATGCGCGCCGCGGAGCTCGGCGAGGATGTGGTCGCGCCCGCTCAGGATGTCGAGTTCGTCTTGTATCATTCGGACAACATCGAGGCCACCGGCTTCGTGGAGCACCTGAAGCTGCCGCACTATGTCGATTTTCAAAGCGAATTGCAGAACGTGCGGCGCATGCGGACGGAGGTGGCGGAATGAGAGGCTACAATTTCGCCTATCTGGATGAGCAGACGAAACGGATGATCCGCCGTGGGTTATTGAAAGCCGTCGCGATCCCGGGCCACCAGGTGCCGTTCGGGTCACGGGAGATGCCCCTGCCCTATGGGTGGGGCACGGGCGGGATTCAGGTGACCGCTTCGATCTTGGGTCCGGACGACGTGTTGAAGGTGATCGACCAAGGTGCCGACGACACCACCAACGCGGTCTCCATCCGGCGTTTTTTCGCCCGCACAGCGGGCATCGCAACAACGACCGCGACCGCCGAGGCGACGGTGATACAAACCCGCCACCGCATCCCGGAAAAGCAACTGCGGGAAGACCAGATCATCGTCTATCAGGTGCCGCAGCCGGAGCCTTTGTCTCGGCTGGAACCGAGCCGGATAGAAACGAAGCGAATGCATGGCCTGGCGGATTACGGGTTAATGCACGTGAAGCTGTACGAAGACATCTCTCGTTTCGACCAGATATCCATCAGCTATGACTATCCGGTGATGGTAAACGAGCGTTACCTGATGTCCCCCAGCCCGATCCCGGCCTTTGACAATCCAAAGATGGACATGATGCCGGCGTTGCAACTTTTTGGCGCAGGGCGTGAAAAGCGGATCTACGCCATCCCGCCCTGGACGCGGGTCAAATCGCTCGATTTTGACGATCATCCCTTCCGGCCGATCAATGCACCGCATCCATGCGGGCTCTGTGGGGCGACGGCTTCCTACCTGGACGAGGTCGTGATCGACAACAAAGGCGGCCGATTGTTCGTGTGTTCCGACACAGATTATTGTGCAGAACGCCGCGCGGCCGGCCATCGGGGAACGGAGGCACTGCGGGAGGCTGCGGAATGAGCGAAGCCACGTTGCTTTCGGGTCGAAATCTCGGTCTCAACTTCGGCAGTATCACAGCGTTGGCCGATGTAGACGTCGATCTCTGGCCCGGCGAGATGCTGGCGATCGTGGGTGAGTCCGGATCCGGCAAGACCACCCTGCTGAATGTGCTGTCAGGCCGCCTCACACCGGACCGGGGTCTGGTCTGGTATCGCGATCCCGCAGGGCAGTTGCATGACGTGCACGCGATGCCGGCGCCCGCGTTGCGGACCCTGCATCGCTCCGATTGGGGGTTTGTCCATCAGGACCCGCGGCAGAATTTGCGAATGGCCGTCAGCGCCGGCGGCAACGTCGGCGAACGCCTGATGGCCCAAGGCGCTCGGCACTACGGCGACATTCGCGAGGCCGCATTGGACTGGCTCACGCAGGTGGAGATCGACGCGGATCGCATCGACGACCTGCCGCGTACGTTCTCCGGAGGGATGCTGCAACGCCTGCAGATCGCCCGAACGCTGGTGACCCATCCGCGTTTGGTGTTCATGGACGAACCGACCGGCGGGCTGGACGTCTCGGTGCAGGCACGGTTGCTTGACCTGATCCGGTCGCTGGTGACCCGACTGAGCATCGCCGTAGTGCTGGTGACGCATGATATCGCGGTCGCACGCCTGCTAGCGCATCGGATCGCCGTGATGCAGCGGGGCCGGATCGTGGAGACAGGCCTGACCGACCAGGTTCTGGACGATCCCCAGCACCCTTACACGCAGTTGCTGGTCAGTTCAGTGCTGAACGCATGACTGCGCAGCCGTTAGCAACGACCGTCATGCTGCGAACTCAAGGGCTGGCGAAAACCTTCACCCTGCATCTGCGTGGCCGCCTGCGCCTGCCGGTACTTTCAGGCATCGATCTCGACACAAGCGCGGGCGAGTGCGTAGTGCTGTCTGGCCCCTCCGGTGCCGGCAAATCAACCTTGTTGCGCAGTCTGTACGGGAATTACCGAGCAGACAGCGGTCAAATTTGGGTCCGACACGATGACGAAATGGTCGATCTCGCATCCGCCGATCCGAGAACCATTCTCGCTGTACGGCACCAGACCCTCGGCTATGTCAGCCAGTTCTTGCGCGTTGTCCCGCGAATTGCCGCCCTGGACGTGGTCGCCGAGGTCCTGACGGCACGCGGTGTCGATCAGCCCGCCGCGCGGGATGCGGCCCGGGCGCTCCTGTTGAAACTGAACATCCCAGCGCGGCTCCATTCGATCCCGCCTGCGACCTTCTCCGGTGGCGAGCAACAGCGCGTCAATCTGGCTCGAGGCTTCATCGCCGGCCACCCGATCCTGCTGCTTGATGAACCAACCGCATCGCTGGATGCCGAGAACCGAGCGGTTCTGATTGACATGGTCCGGGACGCCAAGGCAAGTGGAACGGCAATCGTCTCGATCTGCCATGACACCGATGTTCGCGATGCCATCGCCGACCGTTTGTTCATGATGACTCCCTACCAGGACGCCGCATGACGCAAGAAACGATCCTGACCAACGCAGTCCTCGTCCTACGCGATGAGACGCTGGCGGGAACGATCGTCATGCGCGGCCAAATCATCGCCGATATCCAGGCCGGCCCCTCGCATTCCCCCGCCGCGATCGACCTGGACGGAGATACAATCATTCCCGGCGTCGTCGATGTTCATACCGACAACCTGGAGCGGCAGGTGCAGCCTCGCAGCCTGGCGCGCTGGCCGTCTCGGTCCGCCATGGTCGCACACGACGCGCAGTGTGCGGCGGCCGGGATTACCACTGTCCTGGACGCGCTTTGCCTGGGCGACCTTGGGTTCGACGCCGAACGGATCGAGACCTTTCGCAACGGCGTGGTCGATCTGGATGCGCTGACGCGCGCCGGGCTGCTGAAAGCCGACCACTTTCTCCATCTGCGCTGCGAAGTCCCCGCGCTCGACATGCTGGCCCTGTTCGATCCGGTCGCCGACCATCCGCTCGTGCGCATGATCAGCCTGATGGACCACAGCCCTGGTGTCGGCCAATACGCCAACATCGATTTCTACCGCAAGCTGCGCCGCCAAGGCGGTCTCGACGAAGCCGCCGTCGAACGCCGCATCCACGAAATGCAGGCGCAACGAGCCCGCTGGCGCGACCCCAACCGCCGCGCGCTGCTCGACCGTGTGCGCGGCACCACAATCGCGATCGCCAGCCACGACGACCGCACCGCGGAAGAAATTGCCGAAAACGCCGCCGACGGCATCCGCATCAGCGAATTTCCCGTCTCGATGGAAGCAGCCATGGCGGCAAAACGTGCCGGCATGCAGGTGATTGCCGGAGCGCCCAACATCGTCCGCGGCGGCTCCCACTCCGGCAACGTCGCGGCGGCGGACCTGGTGCGCGCGGGCGCGGTGGACGCTTTTGCCTCCGATTACGTCCCACCGAGCCTGATCGAGGCAGCCTTCCAGTGTACGCGTGAGGCGTGGATCAACCTGCCCGAAGCGATCGTCATGATCTCCGACCACCCCGCCCGGATGTCGGGACTGCCGGACCGAGGACGGCTGGAAATCGGTTTGCGCGCCGACCTGGTCCGCGTGCGCCTGCTCGGTACCCTACCGGTCGTGCGTCATGTCTGGCGGGCGGGAGAGCGGGTGATCTGATGGTCGCCAGGGTTGCGATCTACTATGCCCCGCCGCCCCAGGACCCACTGACCCCCCTGAGTTCATCCTGGCTCGGTCGCGATCCGGTCATCAACGCGCCCGTGCCGCAGCCTTCGCTGGATGGCATTTCCGAAATGACCGCGGAACCCCGGCTGTATGGGTTTCATGCGACTTTGAAGCCGCCGATGCGTTTGGCGGAAGGCGCAGACTGGTGCGGCTTAGTGGCCGCGGTCCGCGCGATGGCCGCGGAGATCGCGCCGTTCTCATTGCCGCCGTTGGTGGTGGCCGATCTGTACGGCTTCCTGGCGCTGCGCGAATCAACCCCCTGCCCGCCACTGCAAGCCCTGGCCGACGCCTGTGTAGAACGAGTTGATTCGTTTCGGGCCCCGACATCGGATGACGAGTTGGCTCGGCGGCGGCGGGCGAAATTATCCGCCGAGCAGGATGCGATGCTCGTACGCTGGGGCTATCCATACGTGTTCGGCACGTGGTTCTTCCACATGACGCTGACACGGCGTTTGTCGGATACGGAAAAGGCGGTCGTTTTGCCCGTCGCCGACGCGTGGTTTGAGCCGGTGCTGTCGGTTCCCCGCCGCGTGGAAGACATCTGCCTGTTCACCCAAACGACACCTGGCGCCGCCTTCACGCTGGCGGAACGGATTCTGGCTTCGCGGACAGGTCTGACCGCGTTCTAGCGGGGGTTTTTCCGATAACCGCTTGACCGTTCACCATTCGCTGTGGCAACATTAGCCGATCCCTTCACCTGAAATAATAAGTGGGTAAGCCGCGAAGCCTTGCCGTCAAGCGACATCAGTAGCAGTGGCGCTGAGCCACACGAAAATTGATATGGCTAAGCACTACTGTCCGGTCAAAATCCGAATAAATTCAGTTGTTTCTCGTCTTGCAAGTTTTCGGATCTGTCGGCCTCACGAGAGAACGCAGTCTGGACCTCTATTTTTTCGAATACCGTCACCGAAAAGACCTGCAGCAATGTGTAGAGCGGCGCCTCCAGGTTGAGCCGTTTGCGCACGATCGCCACCAGCACATAGACCGAAACGGCGATCCAGATTTGCGTCTTCACGGCGTTTTCCGAAGTGCCGTAGAACCGCTTGATCCGCAGATGCTGTTTTATCCACTTGAAAAAGAGTTCCACCTGCCAGCGGCTTTTGTACAGATCGCAGATGGTCAATGCTGGCAACGCGGTCTGATTGGTCAGGAAGACCAGTGTCTTAGCCGTTTCGGCGTCGCGGAAGCGGATGCGCCGCAGATGCACCGGATAGTCCTGACGGGTACGAGGGCCGTCCAATGCGATGGTTTGATCGGCGATCACGCCGCTCGCTCGGTCGGTGGGCGCGGAATAGATCCGATGCGCATGCAGATTGGACTTGGCGCGCGTCACGAAGAAGGCGCCCGCCTGATGCAGCGTGTGCAGGCGGGCGAAGTCGATGTATCCGCGATCCATCACATAGACCGCGCCGGGTTCGGGGATCAGCATGTCGAGCGCATGAACATCGTGCAGCTTGCCGTTCGAGATATGGATAAAGCTGGGAATGTTGCCACGCAGATCGAGCAGCGTATGCATCTTCACCGCGGATTTGGTGGAGCGGAAATGAGCCCAGGGGAACACCGACATGCACAAATCGATGGTGGTGGAATCCAGCGCGTAGACGCTGTTGGTCAGCTCTGCTCCCAGGCTTTCGCTGGCGTAGAGACATCTGGCCTGAGCGATGAGTTGTTGGGCGAACTCGGCATAGATGCGCCAATCGCGCGACTTGTTGGCATCCGCGAGGGTGGAGCGACGGACCGGTTCGCGAAGCCCCATGTGGTAGAGCTTTGACGCTTGCGCCGACAGGCAGGCCTCGATGTCGCGCGCGATAGGTCAGTTGGGCGAACGCCATGATCTGATATTGCGCGGCGCAGGACAGCTTGCGCACGGCGCGGTTGCCGCCGTAGCGCGCGACAATCCGGTCGAAGCTGCTCCAAGGCAGAAAATCCATGAGCTGCGCGAAAAGCGTCCTGCCGGTGTTCATGACCAAGCCCTCCCCGCGAGATCGTCGGGAAGAGCCACCGGACATTCAAATCCGCCCCAGCAACGAACTGTCGGAAAGCTTTATGCATCAATGGATTCCACGGAAATGTCATTCACCGAACCGGACAGTAGTGATGGCTAAGCGTCATCCGCAAAAGCACAGGAGTTCACAGGCCTATATGCGACCCGGAGGGATCTTCCCCTCGGTGAAACGTACGAGTTCGATAAAACCGGAGTGCCTCACTGATTGTAGTTGCGAACGCAAAGATCGAGATTCTCATATGGAACGCCGTCATGGAGTGCAACGGCCAACCCGGCTTCCTAGCAAAGACCGCATAGTTTTTCGGGAATCCGCTTTTTTGTAACTTTCCACATCGTGTCCATTCGATAAAATGCACCTGCTGCCATGAGGGCAACAGGCCGAAAGGCGGCGAGAAACCCCTTCGCCCACATGCTTTCAGGGGACGATCCTTCTACAGTCAACGGCGCATGCTTGTAGATACATTCAAGCATGTAACCGCAGGTACCAAAAAAACCTCTGCACGGCCCCCGAGGTGGCAAGCCCTTGCGCACTTTGCCGAAGCGCCTGATTCCATCCCGACCTGGGGGCACCAAACAGAACGAGCCGAGAGACTTCAAGATGGCCGTCTCGTGCTGTCCGGTGGCCCTTGAAGCCGGGTCAATTCCTATGAGCGCTGAGGAAGCGTGTCTTGCAGCGCCACCGATGAGCGCCGTCAGTCCCGTCCGAAGCCTTTTGGCAACTGGACCGCCTGAAGATCTTCAACATGACTGCGCAGCTCCAGCACGACATCGAGCGCTTCCGCAGTCGCGCTGTCTTCCAGGCTGGAGGGCAGGTTGTCCCGCCACTCCTGAAACTGGTCCAGCAGGGTGTCCGCCAAGTCTGCACCGCGTCAGCCCACCGTTCCGGTCGACTGCGCCGATCGGCAGGGCGACGGTGTCGGACAACCACCGGCGGCTTCATCGGCGCAGCCGCGGCAGCAACCTTGCGCCGCGCCCTGCAGGCCGCGGATCGCTCGGCGGGGGTCGCGGCGCGATCGCCGCGGGGTGGTGGTCCTGCATCCGGGCTTGATATCCCGTGACGCGTCACGAGTGCAATGGACTGGCGTTCCCTCTCATGAAGCGCTGAGCGACGTGGGTGAAAGATCCGGTCAGGTGCGCCCTTATGTCCGGCCTGTCGCGCGGTACTTGCCGCTGGCCATCATGGGTGTACGCATGCGTGTCAGGCACCAATCTTTCGGGCGTGCTCGGGGCACAAATTTTTTTCCGGTGTCGCCTGAACTGTTCTGATCACAGTTTTTCCCATCACGCTGGTCAGCGCCTGCTGCCGGATCAGTCGGACTCGCGCCCGACGCCCACCAGCTTGCCTGGGAACGTCACGCCGCGACTTCCGCCGCGGCCGCGATTCGTCCCTTGGCCTGGTAGACTTCTTTGCGCGTCATCAACGCCCAGGCGATGCGCGCCATTTTGTTCGCCAGCGCCACCGTCACCAGCCTGACGGGACGCCGTTCCAGAACGCCTCGGGTCCATGCCCCAACAGCACTGTTCCATTGTTCGGCCCGGTAAACCATCGACGTGGCGCCGAGGACCAGCAATTTACGGATCTCCCGGTTGCCGGCTTTGGTAATCCGACCGAGGCGGGTCTTTCCGCCGGTGGAATACTGTCGTGGCACCAGCCCGAGCCAGGCGGCGAAATGGCGTGCGCTTTTGAACACGCTGATGTCGACGACCGTTGCTACAATCAGCGACGCGGTGATCGGGCCAATGCCAGGGACCGTGAGCAGGCGGCGTGCGGTCTCATCTTGCCGCGCGTGAGCGACAATCTCCGCTTCGAGTGCCCTGATACTTTCAGCCAGTGCGCGGCATTGGTCGAATAATCCCGTGAACACCCGACGCGCCTTCTCCGGGAAGGCCTTATCCGCGTTGACCAACGTCAAAAGCTCCTCGAGCCTGTCGATACCCTTTGGGACGGTCAGGCCGAATTCCGTCGCCAGGCCCCGCATCGCGTTCGCCAGCATCGTCTGTTGCTTGACCAGTAGGGATCGCGCCGAATGCAAGGCCAGGATCCCTTGCTGCTCAATGCTTTTGATCGGCACGAAAATCATGTCAGGCCGCGATGCGGCTGTGCACAGTGCTGCCGCATCGGCCGGGTCGTTCTTCTTGCCCTTTTTCACGAAGGGTCTGACTGCCTCGGGTGCGATCAGTTTCACTTCGTGTCCAAGACTGGACAGGATCCGCGCCCAGTGATGGCCTGCGCCGCACGCCTCCAGGACGACGGTGCAAGTCTCCAGCTTCTCGAAGAACGGGATCAGTTCACTCCTTCGCAGCTTGCGCTTGATCTCCGCCTTTCCGGTCTCATTGACGCCATGGACTTGAAAGACGGACTTGGCGGTGTCCAGGCCGATCATGGTAATGCTCATTGCGGGCGGTTCCCATTCTACAGGTTGTCACGACCCTGTACTCTGGCACTCTGATGCCGTTGGGGCCGTCCACCCCATCTTCCACAAGCGCGTGGAATCACATTCGTAGATGCATATGTAGATGCCGCTCTACCGCTTTCCCGCTCCAGGTTTGCCCGTAGCAGATTTGCCCGGTGCAGATTTGCCGAAGAAAAGCCTGGAAATACGACAGGCATATAATCGAGACCCATAGCACGGGCGTACTTCAAATCATCTTTCTCCAACTCTCCATATCGATCGGCGCCCGCGTTATTCGGGAAGCTCCCGACAGACCATGGACTAACGACCGTGAGACGCCGCCAAACCTTATCCCACCCTGGATCGGATGATGCGTTGGGCTTCCTCGTTCCTCCAATGTATGGGTACTCCACCCACCATTGAAATGCCTCCAAATGGTTGGCTGGATGTCGTGAGATCGTCTACTAACCTGTCTTATTCAGCGCATAGCAGCGATTCGCAAACCGCAATTGTACAACGCATTGAATCCACGCATAGATCCGGTGTCACGACCGCCCCGTCCACTGGATCGCCGCGAGTTTCGTTATGTCCGCACCGTTTGGCCCCAAAAACCCGCCGCCGTTCGGCTTTCCCGCCATTGAGCGCAAGAAGGTGGTGGCGGCGTTCGACGGCGGACGCATCACCTCCGACGGAGGCGTGCTGTTGCTCGGCGCGGTGGAGCGACAACTCGGTATCGCCGATACGCTTGCGCCGTTGATCGCAGACCCGCGCAACCCACTCTATGTGACGCACAGCGTCACCGACATTCTGCGGGCACGGATACTGGCGATCGCCTGCGGCTACGAAGATGGCGACGACCTGGATTTTCTGCGCACTGACCCCGGGTTCAAAGTGGCCTGTGGTCGCCTGCCGGACAGTGGCGATGATCTATGTTCACAACCGACGGTGTCGCGCTGGGAGAATGCACCCAGCCTGCGCGAGGTGATGCGTATGACATACGCCATGATCGACCTGTATTGCTGCAGCTATGACCGCCCGCCGGCCGCGGTCACCTTCGACATCGACGACACCTGCGACGTCGTGCACGGCAATCAGCAACTGGCGTTGTTTCATGCTCATTACGATGAGCGATGTTTTCTGCCGATCCACGTCTATGACGCCGCCAACGCCCGTCCGGTGGTGGTTTTGTTGCGCCCAGGCAAGACGCCGAGCGGCGAGGAGATCCGCGGCCATGTGCGGCGCATGGTGCGGCGTATCCGCCGCCACTGGCCGCACACGCGCATCACCATTCGTGGCGATTGTCATTACGGTCGCCATGAGGTGATGACGTGGTGCGAGGCCAACGGCCTGCGCTACGTCTTCGGTCTGTCCAGCAACGTCGTGCTCGAGCAAATGGTGGAACCGCTCGCCGACGCGGTGCGCGCGCAGCGTGCTGAAGCGCAGGCGAAGCTGGTTGCACTGCGTCGTAGCGAACCGCCCGTTGATGCGGGCTGGTTGCGCCGCGCCGAGGCGCAAGCCAACGCGGTGCGTCGGCACACCGAAGTCAGATACGGTGCCAAGTTTTGGCGATGCCAGCGGCGCGTCGCTGCGCGCATCGAGGCAACGCCAAAGGTCTCGACATCCGCTACGTCGTGACCAACCTAGTCGGCGGCAATGCGGAATGGCTCTACGAGACACTGTCCTGCGCGCGCGGCCAGATGGAGAATTTCATCAAGCTGCATAAGACGCAGCTTGCCTCCGATCGCACCAGTTGCCGCTCACCACTGGCCAATCAAGTCCGCCTGGTGTTGCACACTGGCGCCTACTGGCTGCTGCTGAAAGTCCGTGGCAGTATCCCCAAGCTGCAGCCACTCGCCACCGCAGAATTCAAAACCCTGCAGATGCGCCTGATCAAAATCGCCGCACGGATCAGTGAAACCGCGACGCGGGTGCGCATTGCCTTGGCGGCAGCTTGCCCAGAAGCCGAACTGTTCGGTGGCTTGGTGCGCAGCTTCCAACCCGCCGGACCATAACCCGTGGGGCGTGTGCCCCTGCAAGCGCAACG
>CAVYXX010000076.1:0-25113 GCA_963772355.1 uncultured Alphaproteobacteria bacterium
TCCCGGTGCTGCATCCCGAGTTGCGGATTATGCCGCCCTACACCGAATGGACCTTCTTCGGCGACACGGTCCGCATACCGGAGTTCTCCGCTCCGGCGCTTGGCAATAAACCCAACGTTGTTACGATCGACGCTGTGATCCCGACCGATGCCAATGGAGTGCTCTATAAGCTGGGGGCAAATTCAGGCGGCCTGACCTGCTTCGTCGACGATGGCATCCTATGCTATGAATACAATCTTTTCATCATTCAGCGCACGAAGATCCGCGCCGCGGAAAAGCTGCCGACCGGTAAGGTGAGGATCGAAATCGAGACGCGCTATGTCGTGCCGCGGCCCGGCGGCCCGCTCAAGGTCACAATGAAGGCGGCCGGTAAGGTTGTTGCCGAAGGCACGGTGCCGATCAGCGCGCCGCTCCTCTTCACCGCCAATGACTGTCTTGACATCGGTATCGCGCTTGGGTCGCCAGTGTCGCTCGATTATCACGACAAGGCACCGTTCAAGTTTAATGGTACGATCGAACAGGTTCACGTAAGATATCTGCTGGGGCCATAGGAGTTTGCCTCGAACAGCTCGTATTCATCAGAGCCGCGCGCGCACGATGGAGTTGTATTGCGCTCTTTTAGGGGTGCAAACCATCGGCGCGGTTGCTCTCTATTGGGCTGGCCTCCTTCCTTACCGGCAGGTCCTCGCCGATCCGACGTCGCATGAGGCGCACCCTTGGACGATTGTCTGGGCTCTGTCATCAATCGCCGCTATGCAGATCGTATATTGGATCTCTTAGAGTTTGTCTTCAAAGTATTGAGTCTAAAATCAAGGAGTTAGCAAAAGCGTCAGGTGAGAAAAAATCGGACAAATCTCGGGCTTAATTGGGCAGCCACGATATTTCGTTTTTTCAACACCACTTTTTTCGCAAACTCAACTCATTGGTAGAACTCAAATACTTTGAAGACAGGCTCTTATCGCGTTCGTCCGCCTATGCCGCATTTCAAGAATGCTGTGCTGGGTCATGCTGTTCTGTTTTTTGCACGCATGCCCGCGCGATACATTTTGGCAGAGGTCTGTCCTGGAGCCAGATGAACCGTCCCCCCAAAGCAGGGGGCCTTCTGCCGTAGCATCAATACTGCCGTCAGGCATCCGCTGGCCGGTAATTGTGCCCGCCGGCCCATCGCCGTTCATCGTTGTCACAGTGAGAGCGAAACGACCATCGGGCTGACCCATGCCCTTAGCGAAACTCACGCCGCTGCCATTCTCATACCATATCGGGCCGCTCAAGTTGACAGTCTTACGTAATCGCCGGTCGGGTCTATGTGCCCCATCCAGCGGGGCGACATCAGCGAGGAGGTCGTCGGGAACCGTCGTTCCCTGAGCGCAGGCGCTGGACAACTCGGTCGAGATAAACCGTGTTCCAATGAAGAACATGGCAGCCGTGATGAGGCTCAGGCAGCCTGCTAAATTGGGGGTTTTTTAGACCAGTCGTAGCCTCGGCGGGCGCGCTGGTAGCCGTAGTCAAACAGGGCGCGCATGTAGCCCGGGTCGAACGGTTCGGGCAGCCTCATGGTGAAGTCTGAGCCGATATAGGCGAGGTTGTAGTCGACGCCGTCACGCAAGGCGATGCTGTACATGCGCGTAACGTCGTTGTAGCCGTTGGCGGCGATCATGGTGGCAATGGCTCGGCCTCCGATGCCGAGGGTGCGGCGCTCCACGGTTGCCCATTCGGGGTCGAGCCGGGCATTGCGGATGATGTAGGCGGTAGCCGGAACCACCAAGTGGCCGCGCGCCATCCGTTCGCGCCGCTGCTGAGTCATCGCAACGGGGTAGAGAAACGCTTGCGCGAAGGCACCACCATCCACGTGCATCTCCTGATACGGCATGCCGTCCAGGGTTACGTCGAACATGGTCGGCGGAAATGCTGCGGGAATGGCAGCGGAGGCAAGCAGAAGGCGACGGATCGTATACAACGCGCGCGGATGTCCGCTCGCGGCGATAGCCCCGACGTTCCAGATGACGGGTTGCTGGGCATCGAGATCGGTGGTCCCGACGAGAATCAAGCGCCCATCCCCGTAGCCCTTTGCAAGGGCTGCCAGCATGTCTTCGTCCAGGAAGCGGGAGATGGTCTTGAACAGCGGAGAATTGTCGGCCATCGCGTCGTCGAAAATGGCGGCGGTGACGTAGCGCTTCAAGAGCACATGGGTTGGCGTGAGTTCGGTGTAGACGGCGCGTAGTTGCGGATCGTAGGTGGATCCGAGATAGGCGAAAGGAGCGGTGAGCGCGCCCGTGCTGATGCCGGTCACCAGTTCGAAAACCGGGCGCGTACCATGCTCGGACCAGCCGCACAGCACGCCCGCGCCGAAGGCGCCTTTCTCACCGCCGCCGGACACTGTCAGCAGTTGCACCTCGGGCAGCGGCGCGTTCGGCTCCAGTCCCAGAGCCCGGCGCCGGCGCTGTCCGGCCGCCTGGAACTCCGCCAAGAGTGGCTGTGTTCCGTAAGCTATAAAGAAGCGTTCGTTCGGCAGGCCCAACACGCTCGCCTCGGCCGTGCGATCAATCGGTACGGCTGGCCCGCGCTCTAGCGAACATCCCGACACCAGGGCTGCGATCCCACTACCTGCAGCTATACCCAAAAACCTCCGGCGGGTATGCAATTCACGTGCGTCGGGGTTTGCCATTTGTTCGGCACACATGATTTGGCCTTACCCCAATTCAATCGTAGGGGCTATTGTGTCAGGAAGAGGCGCGAGCGTCATCGGGGTTCGTTCGCTGGTCTACCTTCGACCTCGATCAGGCCATACTCCCGTTTAGATTGAACGAAGATTGGGCGCTAATCATGCGGACAAAGTTTCCGGCATACTCCCAGCCGCCCAAGAAACTCGGCAATAGCTGGGCCACCGGGCTTGGCAACGGATACACCACGTTCTTCCTGTCGCCTGCCCCCGGTGACAGTTCTACTGGGGCGCCGGCCCGGTTCTCTATTAACCATCCGCGACCAATACAGTGCTTGAAGCTTGTCGATAAGCCCAAGCTCAGCCGGGAGTCTCCCTCCGAAGCCGATCGATCAGGGCGCCGCCGCCGGTCCAATAATTGCTAGGAGCCGGAGGCCAAGGACGAAGAGCTGCACCGCCACCGCCGTCAGGAGAACGCCGAAGACGATCTCCGAGACGATCAACAATACGGGGTTGATCCGCTTGGCAACCTTGTCGATGTTGCTAAAGATTAGGTAGTCGAACGCTCCCACCAAGAGCAACAGGCTCAGCACAAGCGCCGCTGCCGTAATGGTGTGCAAATTTTCGGACGCGATGATCAGAACCGTGATACCAACCGGATTGAACAGGTAAGGAATGGCCAGCGGATAGATCGCGAGCTTGTCAGGGTCGGCTGGCACCGCCAGGTGTTCCACCACCTCCTCGCTACCCAGCGCCATCTTCAGGGCGATCAGTGCCAGGATAATGCCGCCGGCTACAGCGACGGCGCCGGTTGTGATGTGCAGCAGCTTCAGCAGCAGACCGCCGATGATGAACACCACCACCGCCGCCACCACGGCCGTGACCACCATGCGTCGGCCTATGGCGCACTGCTGCTCCGGTGCGAACGTCTTTGTCTTCTCCAGGAACGGCACCAGCGCGATCTTCGGCCCTATGCCGATCAGGAGTAGCAGAAGGAGCGTGGCGACGAGATCGAAATTGATGACCGAGAAATCCATGGGGTCTCCAACGTCAGAGGGTCTTCATTGCACCAGGAGACGTGGGGAACTGCCTACCCCCTCCGGCGATGGCCGTTTTTCCACTCCGTTTGCATTCATCCGGGGCCTGCCCCGGTTGGCATATCCGCATTGGTTCCGCAGCTCTGGGGCGAGTGAAATCCCCGCCGGCGCGCATGGCTTCTAGACCACATGTTCGCCTGAGATAGGGGGCGACCCGTCGCACAGTATGCAGGCTTTCGAGGGTTGCGCTGGATGGTCCGCGCCGAGCCTCATGCATAAGAGACGGGTCATGGACAAGCCTATCATCTACGTCGGTCTGGACGTGCACAAAGATACGATCGCCGTCGCACTGGCCGAGGCGGGCAAACGGGGCGAGGTGCGCCAATTTGGCCAGATTGCGAACACGCCTGCTGCCCTGAAAGGGGCGGCGGCGAGACACGTTACAGCCGAATGCCCTCAGCAGCGCCACCATGGTCTTCGACGGGCTGGCGGCCCTGGGAGCCTTGGCCTTGGCTTCTGGCGGCCTAGTCATTCGTCGCAGTCAGCTCCAGAGGGGGGGTGTCACCGTAACGATATCACACCCGCGCTGAAACGGCCATTCGGCGACGTAGAAGGCGGATTTATCCACAGCGCAAAGTTCAGATTCTCTTTAACTTCAATTCAGGCCGATTTCACCGACAAGTCCAACGCGTTACGGCCCGCATCCCCTAGCAAGGGGGCGGTTTGGGGCCACCTTTGGCAACCCCTTGTGCCAATCCCGCAGCATCTTCGTGGTAAGCTTACTGCAGGCCGTGCCGCCCAGGACAGGTAGGATCAGCGCATCGGCTCGCCAGCGCAGCGGCTCGGTGGGCCTCGGCGGTGTAACGGGGGCGAGCTCATGCTCGGATACGACCCGCACGTGGCCGTCTCGAGCGCTCTTGATCTATAATGGCGCCACTTTGATAAGTCTTGGTATCGACACCGAAAAAGCCATTGGACTGGCAGGGGGCACATTTAACATTAGCGCTTGGCAAATTCACGGTCGCAGTCTCACAGCGGACAACCTGCACACCGTGCAACCCTTAACTGGCATAGAGGCGATCCCGTCTACGCGCTTGTGGGAACTTTGGTACCAGCAAAGCTTTCTCGACGGGCGATTGGACGTGAAGCTCGGCCAGCAGAGCATCGATACGGAGTTCATGACCACACAATACGGTGGCCTGTTCTTGAACTCGGCAATGGGCTGGCCGGCTCTTCCGGCCAACGACCTATACGCCGGTGGACCCACATTCCCGCTCTCCTCATTGGGCGCGCGGGTCCGTGCGCACCCGACCGGCGACCTGACCTTCCTAGCCGGTGTCTTCGACGACAATCCGCCCGGCGGACCGTTTGACGATAATTCGCAGGTCCGCGGGGCGGAGCAATCCGGCACGAAGTTCAATCTCAACACCGGCGCGTTGTTCATCGCGGAGCTGCAATACGCCATCAACCCGCCCGCCAGCGGCGACACAGACCGGGGTAACCCGACGCCAGGTCTGCCGGGCCTCTCGTGGACGCAATGGAAAAGGAACAATGCTAAGGAAGTATCGGCCGAAAATCGTAAAGTCCCTCCAGCACGATGCGAAAGGCGCTTCAACGGGCTAAACCCAGTAGTAATCTATCGTTATCTTGGTATTTCCATTGACCCAGATCAATGCTGCGCTCATGTAGGGCGGCTGAGCACTGTCAGATCCAGCGACAGAGCAAATCGGGGAAAACGATCATGGAATGGTATGTCCGAAGCGGTCAGACGTTGTACTCTCCGTTTTATCCTGCGAGTGTGTCTGATCCTAATCCGCTGACCGATACCGAGACCGTGAATGTCACCTTGAGCGAGACGGGTGATGCATCGTTGACCAAAGGCAATCCGGGATCGATCAGTGACTATCTCAACCCGAACCTGACATCATCTGTGTTCAGCGAAAAAGGCTTGATCGCCGGCACTCCGCCATTTGCTCAGAACCTACTGGACCGGCTGTATTACAATGCGCCACTTCTGCTGAGCAACGGACAAAGCGATCAGGTCTTAGCCAACATATCCGTGACCGATACGGCGTCCCCTGGCGAACCGCCGCCTTTGCCTGTGTCTTTTTCTCCTTCGTCAGTCACCATCGATGTCGTCACACCACCACTGATCACCGGCACGGTAGCCAATCAGCCAGTGGCGGCAGGAGGAACGCTCAACCCGTTTTCCACGGTCGGCGTCATCGATAATGACTTCAATCAAACCGCCAAGGATACGGCGACGATCACGGTCTCCGATGGCTTATATACTTCACCCACCGATAAGGACGGCCTGCTCACGGGATCGGGTCTGAGCCAGTCATACCCAGGCAGCTACTCGATCCCCAACGCCGTATCCCCAGGAACGCTGGCATCAGAACTCCAAAAGCTAACCTTTACCGCTTCGAGCGGTTTCTATGGCGTGCGGACGGCAAACATGACGCTGACCGTCACAGATCAGCCGCCGAGTGGCACGACGCCCGGAGGATACTACTGGTATCCACTAACCAGTTGGGACTACACCACTAGTGTGAGAGAGACGGGACAGCCCATTTCTATCACCGGCCTGCCAACAGACTCACAGATTGTGATCGCGGGAAAGGCGATAACGCCATTCGCATCTGCCATTATCAATGACGACAGCACGAACGCCGCCGTGTCAGTTTCGATCAGCGAGGACAATCCTGCCAACGGATCGTTAAGCGGGTCCGGGCATGAATGGTTCCTCCGTCACTCTATCTGGTTATGTGGAAGACGTAACCACCGCGTTGGACGGTCTAGTGTTTACGCCGAGCGCGTCGAGTCTGCCAGCAACCACCAAATTTACGTTGACTTTGTCGGACGCCGGCATCGGAGAGACCGCAACCGCCGCAACCTCGGTGATCGAAGAACCCCCGCCACGAGATGATACCCACTGTAGCTGGCACCGCACAGGAAGGACAAATACTGACCGCCAGCGATAGCGACACGAGCGCGACGTTTCAATGGCAGAGCCTGGTGAACGGAACGTGGACCCCAATCAGTGGCGCAACAGGCAGCACCTACACGGTCGCCGAGGGCGATGAGAACAATGTGCTACGGGTTGAGGCCACCGGTACTGCCGGTTCAGCCGACAGTGCTCGCAACGGCCAAGGTGATCGATGTCACGCCAACACTATCGGTTGCCGTGTCTGGTACCGCCCAGGAAGCACAGGTGCTGACCGCAACTCCGACACTAGGGACTGATAGCGACGACAGTGCCAACAATGTGAGCTATCAGTGGCAACGATCGATCGATGGCACAAACTGGACATACATTTCCGGCGCAACTGCCAAGACATATACAGCGGCCGAGGGCGATGAAAATGGCTTCTTGCGAGTCGTCGCGTCGTTCACCGACGATACGGCGCAAACGGTGACGGCTGTCAGTTCTGCCACGGCGAAGGTAACCGACGTGACGCCAGGCTTGACGGTTTCGCTTTCCGGCATTCCACAGGATGGAGAGGCGCTCACAGCGGTTCCTGCAGTGATCTCAGATGGAGACAGCAGTGCTTCCGATGTCACCTACCAGTGGCAACGGTCAACCGATAACGCGACTTGGAATAACATCGGTGGCGCGACAAGTGGCAGCTACACGGCGACAGACGCAGATGTTGGCGACTTCGTTCGCACCGTGGCTTCGTTTTCGGACGACACCGGACAATCTGCGACGACTAATAGTCTTGGCAGCAAAATCAACCCAGTGATTATACCACCTAATTTCCAGGTATTCGACCAGACGACGGGGAAGACTACCGCAGAGGTCGGGACACTTTACACCGGCCCGGTGCCCGGCTTGAAGTGGCAATTCATAAAAATCACGCCGGACAACCTCAACATTGCCGCGCTCACGCCGAACGTCTACATCCATACCGGCGACGGGAACGATGGCATCAATGTCAGCTCTGCTGGTGGCAACAACACATTGGATGGAGAAGGCGGCTCCAACTTTCTGGTTGGCGGAAACGGCAATGATACGTTTTTCGTCAACGACCTCGACGCAACTACGCCTAGTTGGACAACCATAGAGGGCTTTCACACTGGAGACGCGGCCACGGTTTGGGGCCTTACCCCGGAGGACTTCCAATTGCTACGCCTGGTCAGCAACGATCTGCGCCGCGACGGGGTGCGCGAGACCGGCCGGCGTGGCCTGCCGGCGGAAGCCGTGCTGCGCTGCGCACTGCTGAAGCAATACCGCCAGCTGAGCTACGAGGAACTAGCGTTTCACCTGGAAGATTCAGCATCGTTTCGCGCCTTCGCGCGGCTGCCGATGGGCTGGACGCCGAAGAAGGCGGTGCTGCAGAAGACCATCAGCGCGATCACCGCCGGCTGGCCAAAAAGCGTGCCCACGCCATCCAGCACAGCCGCGGCAAGGAGCGAAAGGCCAAGCTGTATCGCGAGCTGATCGCAGTCACGCGTGCCACCAAGCTGGCGCTTGAGCGAGCGCTCGTGGTGCTGGCGGCATGCGCGGAACCGACCGCCGCGGATTGGTGCGGCGAGGTCCGCCATTACCTGGCCTTGATCGAGCGCGTCATGACGCAGACCAGGCGCCGGGTGTTCGACGGCGAAGCGGTGCCAGCCAGCGAAAAAGTAGTCAGCCTGTTCGAGCCGCACGCTGACATCATCGTCAAAGGCGGCCGCGAGGTGCAATACGGCCACAAGATCAATCTGGCGACCGGTCGCAGCGGCCTGATCCTCGACGTCGTCGTCGAGACCGGCAATCCGGCCGATGCCGAGCGTTTTTTGCCCATGCTGGAGCGCCACATTGCGTCTCACGGCCAGCCGCCACGCCAAATCGCGGGCGACGGCGGCTATGCCAGCACCGCCAACGTCACCCAGGCCAAGGCGCTTGGCGTGAGCGATGTCGCGCTCCACAAGAAGGGCCACCTTGGCATCGAAGCCATGGTCAAAAGCCGCTGGGTGTATCGCAAGCTGCGCAATTTCCGCGCCGGCATCGAGGCCAACATCTCCTGTTTGAAGCGGGCGTTTGGCCTGGCACGCTGCACTTGGCGCGGGCTGGCGCACTTCACCTCATACGTTTGGTCCTCGGTTGTCGCCTACAACCTGGCTCTCTGTGCACGACTAGCCGTGGCCACGACCTGACCGCCGCTCGCATTGGGCGCGCCGACCGCTGCTGCCCGCACGTGCCCAACGGTACACGCAAAGGTTGCAATTGCAACTTCAGACGGGCAGGCGCATCAATCAACTCAGGTGCGCCTGCTTTTTCTTTCGAGGGTGACCCAGCCGAATGCCCACCCACGGCGCCATCCTGCTCGGCGAAGTCGCCCAGCCACCTGGCCACCGTCCACATCAGCTGCAACTTCTGCCCGCGTCGCGGCAAGGCCAGCGTCGGACGCCTCATGCACGAGCAGGGGCCCGACATGCCAATCCCTGACCTACTGCGTATACTCTCCCGCGATTGCCCGAGGCGCCTGGCCGCCCGGATCTCCGAGCCAAGCGGAGCGCACTTGCCGGAGTTGTCTGAGATCTTTGTGAAGAAGGTGGTGAGTTCGGACTCAGTTCTTACGCATTGACAGATCCCAACAGGAGGTTTGCGGCTCCACTCGTGGGCACGTCATTCCGGAACGTTCGGCTGGCGGGAACCAGCAGGGCGGGCCTTGTCAGCAGCGTTGGCCGGGCGCCGCGCCCATCGGTACCACCGCCGCATTATCCAGGGAGAATCTGGAGCCCATGAATGTCCTAAAGCGTTCCGAGCCGTTCGGTGCCATCCATGCCGTAGATTTGCCGTATGAGCCCCATAACGGTCCGGCCGAAACGATCTAAGTTATTGAAAAGGCTTGGCGTCCCGTACCAGATTCGAACTCGTGTTACCGCCGTGAAAGGGCATTACCTGTCATTCGCTGCCGTTCGCCAACATGCGTTCAACCTAGATAAATCCGGAGTTTTATGATATCACTATTCGCTGACATTCGCTACAATTCGCTCCTATCGACAGGACACTCCGGGACACCAGAACATGGCACGCAAAGTACACTCGGGTCTCGAGACGCGCACAGCCCGCTTGAAGCGGCCCATGGCCAAGAAACCGGAGTTCGTGAAAATCGGCCTGGGGATTGGTCTCGGCTACCGGCGGAATGCGACAGCTGGAACCTGGGTTGTCCGGGTCGCCGACGGCGAGGGATCGAACTGGACCAAGGCCATCGGGTCAGCCGACGATTACGAAGAGGCTAACGGGTCGAGGATATTCGATTACTGGCAGGCCCAGGAGCGGGCGCGAGCCGTGGCCGCTGCCGGTAAAGGCGGCACACCGGTGATCGATGACAAGCCGACCACGCTCCGTGCTGCGTTAGATCAGTATGAGGCCGACCTAAAGACGCGAGGGGGTGACGTTGGGAACGCGGCGCGGGTGCGCAGGCACCTGAGCGAAAAGATGCTGGACAAACTGATAGTCGATTTGATGTTGAACGACCTGCGCAAGTGGCGGGACCAGCTGACTTCCAAGGCAAGGCAGAAGAATTTTTCCGATGCCGACAAAGTGGCAATGCCCACTGGCCTGACGGAGAAAACACGGGCGGTGCCTCCCCTCCCCTTAGCTCCGTCCGGCGTCAACCGCGTGTGCACGATCATGAAGGCCGCCCTGAACCTCGCGGCCGACCGGGACGAACGGATCACCAGCCGCCGACCTTGGGAACAGGGTCTGGCCACATTGCCCGACGCCGAAGAGTCGCGAAACGTGATCCTGTCCAATTCCCAGGTTCGCATGCTTGTGGATCACTCGCAGACCCAAGGGGCTGAGTTCGGCCTGTTGGTCGAGGGGCTCGCCAGCACAGGGGCCAGGATTAGTCAGTTGGCCCGCGTCAACGTCGGAGACATGCAGGGCGGCAGGCCTGACCCCCGCTTCATGATGCCAAGCTCGCGCAAAGGTAACGGCAGGAAGACCGTCTTGCGTCGGCCGGTGCCGATCTCCATCGGCTTTGCCCAGCGGTTGCGCAACGCTTCCGAAGGCAAGCAGGCCGATGCTCCGTTGTTCGCAAAGGCAACCGGCGAGCGGTGGTCAAAGTCTGATCACTCACGACTTTTCGCCCGCGTCGTGAATACAGCAGAGGTCGCGGTCGACGAAGACGCGCCAATCACTATCAGCGCCCTCCGCCATTCTAGCATCGTGCGGCAACTGCTTGCCAACGTGCCCGTGCGCGTCGTCGCCGCGTTGCACGACACATCTGTTGCTATGATCGAGCGAACCTATTCCCGGTATATCGCGGACCACACGGACGCGATGGCGCGAGCGTCGATGTTTAGCGCGAGCTGATGGGCCTAGCGATGGCTGAGGCGGGGTTTTCTGGCCCTCTGGGGCCCGATGCACAAGCATGTCACCCACAATCGATGTCATCCGACATTCGCCGATTTCAAAGCGGCGATCCTCACGTTCTTGCGCGAGGAACTACCCAGGAGATGGCACACCTATTGTGATCGTAACGGATAATTTCTGTATCATCTCGCCCAAGGATTTTCGGGTTCTGACCTGAGCGGGGTATAGACAAACACAGTGGATTTTGTGACAAGGGTATCTCAACGGAAGCAGAGACAACCCTTGCCACACTGGCCGGCATTATGCTTGACAGTGGTTGTGGCGACGTGCGTTCCCACCACATTGGGTTGTTGCCTATTAACAACAGAGACTTGCGGACTAGCTTGCGAGCCGTGAAGTCGTGGTATGGTTACCTACAAGACCGAAACGAAATCCGACACATAGCGGCGACTACCCATCGTGTTGCACAACCATTTGTCCTGGGAAGTTGGGCGCTTTGCCGACAGGCTTCTCGCCAGCATCCCACACATCCCGCCCAGCATACGCCTAAAGGGCGTGCGTGGAAGCTGCCGGAACCGCTTGATCCGGAGGCCGAGGCTCGGGTTGCCGCGTTCTTCGCCAGGATGGGTATTACCAGGAAGATCGACAGGGACGAGTAGACGGCGTCGGGGCGCACCTTTCGGATAGACCACCTCGTCGGTTATCCTCTAGGTCGGTGGGTAACCCTGTGCACAATGCACTGCCGATCCGCTTAAATCGGCCCCGATCCGGGCATTCTTCACTCTGCCAAAAGTTTGTGCAGTTCGGATGTCCCTGAAATCAGCAGATATTTTCTGAATGAGTGGTATCGGTTAACGAAAATGTAATGGTTCGTCCAGACTGTGGATAAATGTCGAGCGACTTTTCCGAGGTCATTGCACGCCCGGCCACCCTGAACGCTTCCGGCCGGTATGCACGACGCGCTTCCGTGCTTCGGTCAAACTCGTCAGGGCGCTTCCGCCAGACCAGCGCGCTAGTTTCAACCACCTCATGGCCGACGTTCAAGCGGGCATGCCCGTGCGAGATGCGGCGAGGGATTTTTCCTCCAGATCAGTCCGACCGTGCGTGCATGATAGTAGCTGTCCACTGGCGTTCGGCGAAAACGGCTCTCAGATTTGAGATGGTTTGTCCGACGCACCAGGACAGGATTCTGGGAGCGTCGATACAGCGATTGCCTACGACTGTGATTCGGCCATCGACCTTGGCACCGCGAGCAGTGAGGCCTCTCACCCGGACAACGGTTCGGTCGGAATTCGTGCGAGGCTTTGGGAAGTGATGGGTCGGGCTTTGCACTAAGGAAGTATGGTGCTGAAATGGAGAGTTGGCCAGGCATCAGGCCGGAACTGGCCAACTCTCGTTTTCGGATGCAGAACAGGCAGCCGCACCAGGTTCTGCTGCCGGTACGCCTGTCTTTTTGGCGACGCCAGTCAGGACTCCGCAAATCTTGACGCCGGCTGTGGTTCTGCCCACGGGCATCGTACGTGACAGACGGGCAGGCGCGTCTGTCCACTCAAGGTGCGCCTGCTTCTCGGGGGAATGGCAGGGGCGTAATGCCCACCCACGGTGCCATCCTACTCGGCGAAGTCGCCCGACACCTGGCAGCCGTCCATATCGCCTGCAATTTCTGCCCGCGTCAGGGCAAGGCCAGCATCATCCGCCTCATGCACGAGCATGGGCCCGACATACCAATACCCGACCTGCTGCGCCTACTCTCCAACGATTGCCCGAGGCGCCTGGCCGCCAGGATCTCCGAGCCGTGTGGTGTGCACTTGCCGGAGCTGACGGAGATATTCGCGAAGAGTCGAGGCGGATTGGTGCCTCGGTTACCAATTAAAGCGCCTGTTTCGTGACCCCGGTTACGGACACCCATGGGATTTCGGCCCAAGTAGCCCCGGTGTGATTCCTTCAACTTACCGGCCGCTTCGGCGGTCGGGATTTTCCTTTAGACGCAGCCGCCCCTGATCAGCGGGCCTTCGTAGTAGCCATACGAACGCCCGGACACGATGATCTTGTGCCCGGTCTTGCCGCACGCCGAGCACCGCAACGGTAGCTGGATCAGTGGCACATCCCCCTGTCCGGCCGCCACCAGCGCGGCCAGGTCGAGTTCCTTCCACCGGTCGCAATGTGGGCAGAGGGCATCAGAGCGCTCAGAGAGCTAGCGCGTTCCGGCCAGTGCACTCACGCCGCCGACGCCCACTGCAACAGCTTGAACCTGGATGGGCGGGCCAGCCGGACCCAACGATCGAAACTACCCTACGAGGCACGCCGCTGGCGTTCGCCCGCATCCCGTCGTTCGGTCGGCAGATCGTCCATCCGGATCGGGCAGCCGTTTGAGCGGTACTTCCGCAACGTGCACGTCCTGCTTGAGGATTCAGATAGGTGCGGCGCGCGCTATGCGTCGGCAGGCCGGCTGATGTTCGGACTGGAGAACGACTGGGTTTGGTTAAGTTTCCGAGCCCCAAAGATGCTCGCTGGTCAACTGGTCACTCGGATCCAATAAATGTCATCGATGCCCCCAGTTACAGGCTAACCCATCGCCCACGGTACAAGTACCCATAGACGGAATGTGCGGCGCGGTTGAAAGTCTTGCACCAACAAATGGAGATCGGGACGAAGCCGGAGGCAACGGCGGTGGCATTAGTACGACAGTAGTCGAGTGCGACAATAGTCCGCACCGCCTGCTTTGCCAGGACTTACCACCCGGCGCCGGGGCAGACATCCACCGCTACGAAGTAGCCGAGTCCTCGGGTTTTTGGGAAAAACAGATGATCACGAAAGATGATCCGCAACGGGAGAGCGCCCAAAGCCAGAAATACGCCCTGCGGTTCGTCGCTGCGTTGACTATTGCCGCCGCATGCTGCGCGAGTTTTGTCGGCTTAGTCATCTGCCTAACGGGTTGAATGACGTACCCGCACGACTGGGCCTTCGTCGGCTTTAGATCGCCGGGCTCAGCTTCTACGCGCAGGTGGATCTCCCGCGTGCCCTGGGACCGAGTTCAGCACCTGCAACGTCCTCGCCGCGACCGTGACACCGTTTCGAACTAGGCGCGTGCTAGCGTCTCCAAGGCCGCAAATATCCCGCCGATCGCTTACCAGCAGTGGTCTCTCTGGATGATGCTCGAACGTTTGCTTGCTCGAACGTGATAAAAAACGCGGCAGCTAATCGATAGAAGTGGACATCCTCGGCAAGCCCTACATTACAGGGTGCGAGCCGATACCCGATCCGTCGAAAAATGTGATCGGAATCTATTATGTCGGCTACCAGAAATAGCTCTATTATGTAGCTACTAGAAATAGCTCTGAGACCGGAGGAGGCGATCCTAATGAAAAGCACGATATCTTTCCTGCTCGTCACATCTTTTCTGGGCTCCGTAACGGCGGCG
This sequence comes from uncultured Alphaproteobacteria bacterium, assembly GCA_963772355.1. GTDB lineage: Bacteria > Pseudomonadota > Alphaproteobacteria > Acetobacterales > Acetobacteraceae > Rhodopila. The sequence goes on from CAVYXX010000076.1 coordinate 14,427, forward strand.
CATGCGCAGATGAAGATGATGAGCGACAGCGATCTTATGGCCGACCTGAAAGGCGCCGCGCCAGCGAGCGTTCTGGAACATGCGACCATTTTGAACATGGGCGCTGACGGCAAGATGAAGGCGATCCAAGAGGGAATCAACGGCTGGACGTGCATGGACCCCGGCGGCGCGCCGATGTGCGGCGACCAGGGGGCCATGGATTGGGCGCAAGGGTGGGTGAGCAAAGGGCCTGCGCCGCAGAAACTCGGTTTCATCTACATGCTCAAAGGCGACACCGGGGCGAGCAATACGGACCCCTATGCGGCTGGAGAGAAGCCTGACAACAATTGGATCAAGACCGGGTCGCATGTGATGATCGTGGGCGGAGAGGCCAAGGGGATGCTGGTGACGTACCCGCACGACGCGAAAGCCGATCCGACCAAGCCCTACGTCATGTGGGCGGGGACCCCATACGAGCATCTGATGCTGCCGGTGAAGTAAAGGGCCGGAAGGCCCTAGTCGATGCCGGCGATGCCGAGTGGATAGCTCTTGGCGAAGGCCTTCAGAAAATGAAGGAGGGAGCGGACGCTAAGACTGCGTCGCGAGCTAAATCATCTTTGCCGTGATCGATAAATTCTGACCCACCCTCACCGTCCCGCAAAGGGTAAGAAACGGGACGAAAAATCCCGCTAGCAAATCAATCACCTGCGCGTCCCGAAAGTCAGTCTCAAAATGAGATGGGGTAAGTGCTTCCGCTTCGCCCCACCCCCGGCATCCCATGGAACACCGGGAGGAGGTTTTATCCGCGTGATTCCCCGCGTTGCGCTCGCGCAGGGCGCGGATTGCCACTTTGCATCTGCTACCTAAGCGCAACACGCGCACGCGCGCGCAGGAGTCCCAAATGCCGAAGCCGAAGTTCATGCCCAAAGTCATGGGTCCGAAGACATCCGCCCGCCGCCGCCGTGCTTCCTTCTGCTGCTGCGGGGTGAGCTTCGACGGTCGGCCCATATGCTGCCCACGCGCTTTCGCCCGGCTGCGGCCTTCCGCCGTCCGGGTCCGGATAAGGTCGCGCTCCACGTCCGCCAGCCCGAGGTCGGGCAACGGTATCAAATCGGCCGACAGGGGGGAACAATGAAGACAGCGACGCTGCTAGCCTTTGCGCTGGCGGCAGCACCACTCACGGCCTCTGCCAATGTAATCACGGACTGGGACGACATTGCCGTTAAGACGATCCAACCTTCCGGTCCTGTACCGCCGATCGGCGTCGATCTGACCTTCCGAGCATCGGCGCTAGTCGAAGTTGCAATGTTCAATGCGGTGGACTGCATTGAGCCGAAGTACCACGCGTACGGGATGCAACTGGAACCATCGCCCGACACGTCTCAGGATGCCGCTGCGGCCACGGCTGCCGCAAATGTGTTGATGAAGTTGGTCCCAAATAGCAATGTCAAACAGCAGCTCGCCGATTACCTTGCGAAAATTCCCGATGGTCCTGCCAAGAATCGCGGCGTCAAGATTGGGGAGGACGCGGCAGCCAAGACAATAGAGATGCGGGAAAAGGACGGAGCAACGGCACGTAATGCCTATCGGCCAATCACCGAACCCGGCAAATATACCATCACGGCTGCGACTTTGGGGTATTGGGCAACAGATGCCAAGCCCTTCGTTTTGAAGAACGCCGAACAGTTCCGTCCAGGCCCGCCGCCCGATCTCAAGGGCGACATTTGGGCGCGCGACTACAACGAGATTAAGGAAATCGGCGAGAAGTACAGCACCAAGCGCACGCCAAAACAGACTGAAACCGCACGCCTTTGGCTGGCGGCTGGCCCGATTGCCTACAACCCATGGTTACGCCAGATCGCGATTGCCAAGAATATGTCGGTGATCGATACGGCGCGGTTTATGGCATTGGTTACCATTGCCGAGGCTGATGCCTTGCAATCAGTGTACGACGCAAAGTGGCACTATCTGTTCTGGCGGCCAATGACGGCGATCCGCAACGGAGATATCGATGACAACGACGCGACGGAGCGCGCTCCGACCTGGGAGCCGATCGACAACACACCGTTGCATCCCGAGTATCCGTGTGCCCACTGCATCCTCAGCGGCGCGGTAACCACCGTGATCCAGAAGGTGATCGCCACCAATGACATCCCAGAGGTGTCGATCAGCACCCCGACGGCGCCGGGAGTGGTGCATAAGGCCACCAACTTGAACGCGATCGCCGATGAGATTGCGTTGGCACGCATCTATGCCGGTTTCCATTATCGCAACTCGGCCGAGGTCGGGCGTGCGATGGGTGAGAAGATCGGAGAGTATGTGGTTGCAAACGCCTTGCAGCCGATGTGATTGCTCGTTCGGTGCGCTGTGCGATCCTTGACCAGCACACGGTTTCGGTCGAAACCCCATATCAGCATCGATGTGTCGCCGGTCTGCGCCTTCTCCCACTGCATTCGGCGTACCGTCGCGCTCCTGCTTCGCGGCAGGCTGGAACACGACCGGGAGATTCTACGGCTGCATTGTGGGCATCCAAGTCGTGAGGCGTTTGCGGCACGCCCCGGCCGGCGAGATACACAGGGGCGGCAACCACGACCATTCGGCTTTGTCCGAGCTTGCGCGCCATCAACTGAGAGGCCCGCATTGGACTTTGAACAAGACGTGGGCCTTCGCTGTTGCGCTCGCCCTGGCGGCAACGCGCGGTCGTCCCTCCAGACCCGATGCATGATGACGGATAGCTTGCGGGCAACGGCGACCTTGGCCCGACGCATGCCGATCCGACTGGCAAGGGCAAGCCCCCATGTTTTGAGCTTTGACGATCGGGCATCGCGGCTCAGTAAGACATTTGCCGCCTCGAACAGATAGGAGCGTAGCAAGCCGTCGCCGGATTTCGAGATGCTTCCTGCCTTATCGATCTCGCCTGACTGATACCGTCGAGGTGTCAGTCCCCGCGCCATCGGCTTGTGCTTGACCAAACTGAGCACGCTGGCAATATCCGTCCGGTTGGGGAAAGCATAACCCGAGCCGTATCCGTAACGACTGCCGTGTGTCCAAACTACTGGTGGCAGAACAATTGCTGAGGCAAATCTCGATGCCGCTAATGCTGACGATAGTGCCGACAGCAGCTTTCATGATCGCGTCCGCCTGCCAACCAATGCCACTTACTAAGGTGCATGTGGTGACGGTGGTGGAAGACACGACGGTCGGCACGAGCTACAATGCTAGCGAGCTAAATATGCTCAGTGAGCGTTTGGGCAGCAAGCCCAAGCATCCGACTTATGGTTTTTACGTCAGTTCTGTCGTTTATGGCATAGCGGTGGCCATCGGCAATGATCGTGGCGATGTTTGTGCCGGACCCCTCGACATTAAGGTGATAATCACGCTGGCGAGCCGGCACATAGAAATCGGACGCGATATGGTAAGCGACTCGTGCCGATTTCGGCGCGGTCCTCGCGCACTATCAGCATCACGCGGAAGCGGACGAAGCCACATTCCGGCACTATGTGGCGATAGCGACGACGGACCTTAGCCAGGTTCCGCTGCCGAAGCTGCTCCGCAGCGAGAGCGCAGCAGGTCCCAACAGTGAGAGCATAGCGCGTACCTTAGAATCCAACCTCAAGCCTGTCTTGGTGGCCATGGGTACAGCGCGCAAGAAAAATTGGGACGAAGTCGATAGCCCCGCCGAGATTAGGCGCTTGAGAGCGCCCTGCGATCGTCGTACGTGAGACGGGCAGCGCCGCTGTTGAGCCCGGCGAGGCAGTGGAATTTGCCGCCGGCGGTGCCGAGACAATGCATCGGTTGGGCGTTGGAATTGGGTTGACACTCGACCCGGTTCTGATCAGATTCGTAGGAAGGGGCTGACCGCGATCGCCCCGTGAGGCTTTGGCCAAAGTATCGCGTCCGTGCTCCACGCTTGGAGGGGACGCCATGGCTACGCCCGAAGTCATTACTGTCGCACAGCTCAATCGCCTGGTCGGCACGCCCGACGCACCGCTCGTGTTGGATGTCCGCACGGACGAAGATCATGCCGCCGATCCGCGAGCGCTGCCCGCAAGCGTTCTACGCGACCATCAAACTGTCGCATCTTGGGCGGGCAGGTATGCCGGGCGATCTGTTGCCGTCGTCTGCGCCGACGGCCTGAAACTTAGCCAGGGCGTGGCGGCCTGGCTGCGTTACGCTGGCGTAAGAGCCGAATATCTTGAGGGTGGGTTCGGCGCTTGGCGGGATGGAAAAAGAATGCTCATCCGCCCCAATCATAACCGGCGCGAGTAATCGGCCAAACCTGGACAGGTCGGGATTGACGGAGCCACGCTCAGCCGGCGACCGGCGGCCTGACGCCGGTTGAGGTGGACCAGCGCTCCGCCGTCAGCCTCTGATTTGCCGAGAGGGGAGCTACGTCGGCATCAAACCAGGCCACGCCTCGGACCAGCGGTCTGCGTGTGCGACCTCGCGGAGTGGGCGGCGATTTACGTGCCCGAAGTGACCCTCCGGCCACCCGATAGGCATCAGCGCAAAGGTATCGACGTCCTCGGGGATGCCGAGGATGGCCTTGAACTCGGCTTCGATACGAAGGTGATTGGTCGTGATAACGGTGCCGAGGCCAAGGGCGCGGCAGGCCAAAATGATGTTTTGCACCGAGGGGTAAATGCTGGCGCCGCGGATGCGGTCGATATAAATCCGCTCGGCGTCGTAATGCTCGCGCCACGCTGGATCCAAAGCGTCACGCGCGGGCAGATCGCGCTGATGCAGGCAAGGGACGAGCAGCACCGGGGCGTCGCCCAAATGCTCCCACAAATGTGCGCCTGCGATGAGCATGCGCTGCCACTGCCCCTCCGTGAGATGAGCAGGTCGGCTGCGCGCCTTGTAAACGGCTTCGGCGATATCGGAGGCCTTACGGTACAGGGAACCAATCCGCCTCCTCTGTTCCGGGTCGCGGATTACGATGAAGTGCCAATTCTGTGCGTTGCCAGCCGACGGCGCACGCGTAGCGGCGTCAATCACGCGAGTGATTAACTCCTCTGGTATTGGGTCGGGCCGCAGGTGACGTTGGGCGCGGGCACCGTATATGACCTCGAACACGTCATTGGTGGCGGAAATAAAATCGGACATCGGCCCATACATCAAGCGCTTTCAAGTCTGTGAAGTCTGCGGCACGACGCCGGCTTCTGGTAGGGGGGCACTAGCATGCAGTTTTGAACAAATCGTCTGGTGACCCCAACACTGGGCGACGGATCGCTACCCACGGCACGGCACTGCCCCTCGGGCAGCGATCTTTCCGTTGCCGTGCTTTGAGTGACTGTTCCGATCCAGCAGCAAACCGCCAAGCCGTGCACGACTTGGCCCGCGCATGCAGCAACGTTCTTGTCCTACCCCTGCCCTACCCTTTGCCTGCTGGACAATCCAAAGCGTCGGCCGTGCCGCTGACTTTGTCGGCAATTGCAACGGTCTCGTAGTAGCTGATCCGCGGCTCACATCCGTACCGTGCGCGAATACCCTCAGCCCACGGTCCGGAATAGAACGCCTCGGCGGCCTCCTGGCTCTCCCACATATAGGCACCCCCGGCGATTTTGCCGTCGCGCCGGCAGAGGAACTGCTTGCGGACGAAGCCTGGGATACGGAGAAAGTCGGGGGCGATTTTGGCGAAATGCGCGCGGCATTCTTCCAGACCGATAGTGTTTGGCAGGTCGTACAGGACGATGGCGGTAATCATGGGGATGTCTCCTCGATCGGGCGCCGGTGATCAAAGACAAACGACGAATATTGGTTCTCGAGCATGGGGGTGCCGACCGGCGTGAGCAAGTGCGTTTACGCTCTGCCCCTTCCCGTCCGGCCCAGACGGCGCCCGCGGCAGCACGCGGATCTATCGGAGCCCTAAGTGTACGTTCTGGAAGCCGGTTTGGCTCGCTGCCGTCGCTCCAGGAGCCCAATCAGATAGTTGGACTAGCCGTCGAGAAACACGGCGTTATCATGCGTAAGATTCCCCCAAAGACGGGGTAGGGGTGTCATTTTGAAAATTATTTGGCGCAGGTTTTTGAACAATATCTTGCGCACCAGCCGCCAGTGCGCTTGCTCGGTAGCTTGGGCTCCGGGGGCTTGTCCGCCACGGCAGTGAGCCGCCCAGCAAAGTGACATTTTTAGGTTGCCGACAATCTGGCGCGGAAGAAGGAGATCACCGCATGAACCGTCTATTTATCATTGCCGTGCTGGCGGCGATGTCTGGCCTCGCGCACGCCCAGGGAGCATCGCTGCATGCCCGGACGGCGGGGGAGCTGGCCGAGTTGTGTGCACAGAAAGGAAAGGACCCTGTGGGGGCGGCGAAGCTGAACTTCTGCCTCGGCTATGCCCAGGGGACGTTCGATTCCGAAGAGAAGCATGCCGCGGGCAAGAAGCTGTTCTGCCTCACCAGTCCGGCCCCGACCCGCGCCGCCACGATGGCCGAGTTCGCAAGCTGGGTGCGGTCATCCGGCAGCACCGGAACACCCTCGCAGGAAGCTCTTCTGCAGTTCATGGATCAGAAATACCCCTGCAAGTAAGGCCGCCACCATCGCGCAATCGCCTGCAATAGTGAGGACCGGTGCAAATCGTGGCCGATCCGGGCACTGACTGCGCCAAATAATTTTCAAAATGACAGGTTAATCGGCGCTGCCGGTGTGTGCGGACCGAAGCCGGGTCGCGCGCTCGCGTATAGACGGGACGGGTGCTCGCTCTATCCTTCGCTGGCCCGCTGCGACGGGCGCAGCGCGAGAGGAGGGAGGATGCCGTTCGATGATTGTGATCGAGCGGCCAGAGGGAGGGAGAAGCGATGCCGTTCGATGGGATTGCTGATCCGATAGCCGCGAAGTCGCTACAGGCGCTGGAACTCATGGAGGACCGGCTTCAGGGTGGTCGCAAGTGGACGCGCCACTTCATGTTCAGGGACGGCGGCAAGATGTGCCTGCTCGGCGCTAGCTACTTCGGTTGCAACATCGGTGCCGGGAGGCAGGCTGACCGGGCGTTGGAATACCTTGCGCGGGCGATCAGGCCGAGGGTCGCGCGCCAAGGACTGGAGCGACCGGTGCTGGGTCGAGACGACCATCGCGGACTTCAATGATAACTGCGCGGGCTATGGCGAAATCGAGCGCGTTCTGCGCGCCGCGCAAGAACTGGCCCGGGCCGACATTACGGCCGCACAGCCAGCATAAGGGGGTCGGCCCGCCGGGCTTGCAATGGCATCCGAGCTTTCCCGGTCTGGAGGCCGCCGAGTAATGCGTCAGGTCTGGAGTTGCTTCGTTGTGGCCGGTTGCATGGGCGGCGAAAGCCGGAAGTGAGCCAAGCGGAATGAACATTTCGGCGCCGTTCATCGCGCGCCCCGTAGCGACGACATTGCTAATGATCGGCATTGTGCTGGGGGGGATCTTTGCGTTCTTCAAGCCGCCCGTCTCGCCGCTGCCGCAAGTCGATTTCCCGACGATCTCAGTCCAGGCGATATTGCCAGGAGCCAGCCCGGAAACCGTCGCTTCCATCGTCGCCGCGCCGCTGGAACGCCACCTTGGCAATATAGCCGATGTGACCGAGATGACATCCATCAGTTCGGTCGAATCAGCCCGGATCGTCCTGCAGTTCGGCCTCGGCCGCGACATCAACGGCGCGGCGCGCGATGTGCAAGCAGCGATCAACGCCGCCCGGGCGGACCTGCCGACCACCCTGCGTAGCAATCCGACGTTTTGGAAGGTTAACCCGGCGGACGCGCCAATTGTGATCCTCGCACTGACCTCGGAGACGCTGACGCCCGGACAGCTTTACGACGCCGCGGCGAGTGTGCTGTCGCAGACGCTGTCGCAGCTCAGCGGCGTAGGTCAGGTTATCGTCGGTGGCGCGTCCCTCCCAGGGGTGCGCGTGGAGCTGAACCCAACCGCGTTGTTCAAATACGGCATCGGGTTGGAAGATGTTCGGGCCGCACTTGCGTCCGCGAACGCCAACAGCCCGAAAGGGTCCATCGACACAGCGTCTCTTCGCTATCAGCTCTATACCAACGACCAGGCGACCCACGCGGCGGATTACAAGCCGCTTGTGATCGCTTATCGCAACGACGCCGCCGTGCGGCTGTCCGACGTGGCGGACGTCCTGGATTTGGTCGAGAACATTCGACATGCCGGAATTTCCCAAGGCAAGCCGGCGGTTCTCGCTGTCGTGTTTCGCCAGCCCGGCGCAAACATCATCGATACCGTAGACGGGATAAAGGCGGCGATCCCGCAAGTGTTGGCGGCCATGCCAAGGGACATCGATTTGCTAACCGCCATGGACCGCACACCTACGATCTGCGCCAGCCTGCATGAAACGGAAATAACCTTACTTATTGCGGTCGGTCTGGTGACGGGCGTGGTGTTCCTGTTCTTGCGCAGCGCCCGAGCGACGTTGATCCCGGCTATCGCCGTGCCGTGTTCATCATTGGCACCTTCGGCACCATGTACCCGCTGGGCTACAGTCTGGACAACCTATCGTTGATGGCGCTGACCGTCGCTACCGGCTTCGTCGTCGATGATGCGATCGTTGTGCTGGAAAATATATCTCGACACATCGAGGACGGCATGCCGCGTCTCAAGGCCGCCCTGTTAGGGGCCAGAGAGGTCGGTTTTACCGTCGTTTCAATGAGTGTCTCGCTGATCGCGGTGTTCCTGCCGATCCTGTTGATGGGTGGCATCATCGGCCGCCTGTTCCGGGAATTTGCCGTCACGCTGTCGATTTCGATCGTCGTGTCGCTGGCCATCTCACTGACCACGACCCCAATGATGTGCGCACTGATGTCTAAAGCCCGCCGACCGCCAAACGCCGGCAAAGCGAACGCTGCTCGACCGGGCAATTACGCTGGACGGTCGAACGCTGGCCTGGTCACTAAGGCACTCGTTACTGGTGAGCCTGGTGCTGCTTATCACCATTGGTCTCAACGTCGCGTTTATATTGTTGTGCCAAAGGGATTTTTCCCGTCGCAAGACACCGGGCGGTTGGCTGGTGGCTTGCAGGCTGACCAAAGCATCTCGTTCCAGGCGATGGAGCAGAAACTCAAGCAGCTTTGCGACATCGTCCAACATGACCCGGCGGTGGAGTTGGTAGTCGGGTTTACCGGCGCCAACGGAGGCGCCAGGGCAACAAATCAGGGCTCGATTTACGCTTCGCTGAAACCACGGGCGATGCGTGACGGAAATCGAGACGGTCATGAACCGGTTGCGTGGCGCGCTCTCGGTCGACCGGGCGCTAAGCTGTTCCTGGTTCCGGTCCAGGACATCAATACAACCGGCGGCCGGCAAACCAACGCCGCCTATCAATACACACTACAGGCCGACAATGCGGCAGATCTCTATGAATGGGCGCCCAAACTGCTCACCGCGCTCGAACACGACCCGGTGCTGCGCGACGTCAATTCGGACCAGCAGCGAAAGGTCTTCAAACCGATGTGGAGATTGACCGGGCTACCGCCAGCCGTCTGGGAGTGAACGCCGAAGAGATCGATAACACATTGTATGACGCATTCGGGCAGCGCCAGGTTTCGACCATCTACAAGGAGCGCAACCAGTATCACCTGATCATGGAGGTGGCGCCTCACTACTGGCAGAGCCCGCAGATGCTGAAGGATATCTACGTCAGCACATCTGGCGGACCGGCCTCAGGCGTCGAGAAGTCAAATGCCGTTGTGGGCACGGTGGCTACCTTGAAGACCGCCGGCGCGGCGACCGCCGCGACCATCGCGGCCAGTTCCGCCCGCAACGCGGCGACTAACGCGCTGACGAACATCGGCAAGGGCACTGCGTCATCGGCGGCCGCGGTCAGCACGAGCAAGGAAACGATGATCCCGCTCGCGACCCTCGCCCACTTTCGCGCCGGCCATACGGCACTGACTGTGAACCACCAGGGAATCCTTCGTCGCGAACACCATCTCGTTTAACCTGGCACCCGGAACGTCGCTGAGCGATGCGACGGTCTCGATCGAGCGGGCGATGCGGCAGATCCAGATGCCGACTTCGATCCGCGGCTCTTTCCAGGGGGCGGCACAAATTTTCCAGCGATCGCTGAGCACCATGCCGCTGCTGCTTTTCGCTGCCCTGGGCACCATCTACATCGTGCTCGGCATCCTCTACGAGAGCTACATTCACCCGATCACCATTCTGTCCACCCTGCCATCGGCCGGCATCGGCGCGATGCTGGCGCTGATGGTGTTCCACATCGAATTCAGCCTCATTGCGGCGATCGGCGTGATCCTGCTGATCGGTATCGTCAAGAAGAACGCCATCCTGATGATCGACTTCGCACTGGACGCCGAAAGAACGCTCGGTCTCAACCCACGTGAGGCGATCTTCGAAGCCTGCATGATGCGCTTCCGTCCAATTAAAATGACCACCAGCGCAGCGATGCTCGGCGCCCTGCCCCTGGCGCTGAGTTTCGGTGAAACCGGCGAGTTGCGCCGCCCGCTGGGGATTTCCATCGTCGGCGGGCTGATGGTAAGCCAGGTCCTGACGCTCTACACAACACCGGTGGTGTATCTCTACCTGGATGCCTTCCGCCTATTCGCCAAACGCCAATGGCATCGGGCCTTTCCCGGCCTGGCTGCGCCGGAGGCCGCAGAGTGATGCGTCACGTCTGGGTTTGCTTATCCCGACCGGCTGCATGGTCGGACCGGACTACGAACGTCATGACGCTTCGGCACCTGTGGCGGTCAAGGAACTCGCGGAGAGGAGGA
>CAVYXX010000077.1:0-22251 GCA_963772355.1 uncultured Alphaproteobacteria bacterium
CCTTATCGGTTTCCGCCGTTCTGATCGCTCCCGTCGCGCAAGTGCGCCGGGGAGAGGTTGCCAGACCCGTTTGGCCGGTCGGTTCGTCATGACGGCAGCGGCCGGGGGGCCGCGCAATTCGGAGCGGCGACCTAGCGCAAGCCCCAGATCGTCCGCCCCAGATTGAGCTCGCCAGTCTTCGCCTTCGCCACCCATCCCGTGTATTACCCGCCCGGGGTCGAGCGGAAATGCTCGGCCGGCTTGCTCGGCGGAGACGATCGCGGTCGCAATTGCCGCCTGCTCGCGGCCCATGGCCCGACCCGCGTCGCCTCAGAGGGATTTCGACATACCGAGCTCGCCGCGGGCCGCAAGGCTCCACCTTTTTATGAAGACTTTTCGCACAAGTACGCTCGCGCGCCGAGATGCAAGGGCATGCAAATGCAGCTTTAGCTGTAAAATCAGCGGTTAATGCCAATGACGCTGGACTTGGTCGACTGGCGTATGATGCACTCAAATGGCATGCATCTAAGCTTGTTCCCAAAGTATACGGCGACAAGACCGAAATAGCCCACACCGGCGCCAATGGCGGCCCGGTGCAGACGTGAACGCAACGGTTGAGATACCGGCTAACGATCCGATCGAGGCTGCGCGGGTGTATCAGAAGCTAATGTCGGGGGATTAACCCTGCCCGCCCCATGCTCAGGGTTCAGGATGATCGGGAGGGCTTTTCCAACCGATACGAACGCGCGCACGATCTCCAGGCTCAGGGGATTGCTCATGAGTGGCTAGAGATCGCTGACGACGGCCGCAATGACTGGATGCAACGCACGGGCAATGACGAACGCGGTGGCTGGGAACTAAACGGCGAGCATATTCAGCGATCTAGGGTTCGTATCGACACCCGCAAATGGCTGCTGAGCAAGATGCTTCCTTCCTAGCCCGACTTTCGCAGCTCGACCTCTGTTTTGGAAATTTTGCGTCCTTGGGTGCCGATAATGATGTCGGGTCATGTCCACGTCAGCGGCGATGCCAGTGCGTCGGCTGGCGCCACGGCCCATGGCGGCCTGCTGGTGATCGAAGGCAATGCCGCCGCGCGCTACGGCATCAGCATGAAAGGTATCGACATCGTGGTTGGTGGCAGCGTCGGCCACATGAGCGCGTTCATGGCACAGGCTGGGACGCTCACGGTGCTGGGCGACGCCGGGGACAACCTGGGAGACAGCATCTACGAAGCGGAGCTTTTTGTGCGCGGACGGGTCGCCAGCCTCGGCGCCGATTGTATCGAAAAACCGGTGAAACCGCAGCATCTTGAGGCACTCGATGCGCGATTGCGGGCGGCCGGGTTCAGCGGCTTGGACGTGGGCGCGTTCCGCCGTTATGGATCCGCTCGGCGGCTGTATCATTTCCACGTCGACAACGCCGGGGCATACTGATGGCCGGACGATCCCCGCCGCGGCCCGCCCCGCGCGAGAGCGCGACGTTCGACCGCGCGACGCTGGCGGAAATTCGTCGTGCCGCGGCAACCGGCATCTATGACATTCGTGGCTACGGCGCGAAGCGGCCACTGCCGCATTTCGACGACCTGCTGTTCCTTGGCGCCAGCATCAGCCGCTACCCGCTCGAAGCCTATCGCGAGCGATGCGGGACCGATGTCGTGCTCGGCGCCCGGCACGCGAAGCAGCCGATCGAGTTGCGCATTCCTATTACGATCGCAGGCATGAGCTTCGGCAGTCTGTCGGCCCAAGCCAAGGAGGCGTTGGGCCGCGGTGCCACGATCGCGGGCACCAGCACAACGACCGGTGACGGCGGCATGACGGCGGAGGAACGCGAACATTCGCGGATCCTGGTGTATCAATATCTGCCGAGCCGATACGGCATGAACCCCGACGATCTGCGGGCGGCGGATGCGATCGAGATTGTCATTGGGCAAGGCGCCAAACCCGGCGGCGGCGGCATGCTGCTTGGCCAGAAGATTACCGAGCGCGTTGCTGCGATGCGGACGCTGCCGCCAGGGATCGATCAGCGGAGTGCCTGCCGACATCCCGATTGGACGGGTCCGGATGACCTGGAAATCAAGATCCTCGAATTGCGTGAGATCACCGACTGGCAAAAGCCGATCTACGTCAAGGTCGGCGCGTCACGGCCATACTATGACACGGCGCTGGCGGTGAAGTCCGGCGCGGATGTGGTGGTGCTGGACGGCATGCAGGGCGGCACCGCGGCGACGCAAGCCGTGTTCATCGAGCATGTCGGGCTGCCGATCCTTGCCGCGATCCGGCCGGCGGTGCAGGCGCTGCAGGATCTCGATCTGCACCGGCGCGTGCAACTGATCGTCTCCGGCGGCATCCGCAACGGTGCGGACGTTGCAAAGGCACTGGCGCTAGGCGCGGATGCGGTCAGCATCGGCACCGCGGCGCTGACTGCGCTGGGCGACAATGATCCGGCCTACGAGACCGAGTACGCCGCGCTGGGCACCCACGCTGGCGCTTACGATGCCTGGCACGAGGGGCGTGACCCAGCCGGCATCACCACGCAGGACCCTGAACTTGCGGCTCGCCTTGACCCGGTGGAGGGGGGGCGCCGGCTGGCAAATTATTTAGCGGTATTGACCTTGGAAGCGCAGACCATCGCCAGAGCCTGCGGCAAGAGCCACCTGCACAACCTGGAACCGGAGGACCTCGTGGCGTTGACAGTTGAAGCCGCTGCCATGGCGCGAGTGCCCCTCGCGGGCACGACCTGGATCCCTGGTCAATGACCGCGCTATCGGCGATCGCCGAAGAGCGCGGTATCCACTTTTTCCTGATTGCTTACACTGACCTGTTCGGCGTCCTCCGAGCGAAGCTGGTGCCGGCCCGAGCGATTGACGTCATGGCGAACGACGGTGCCGGATTTGGCGGTTTCGCGACGTGGTTCGACATGACCCCAGCCGACCCGGACGTGCTGGCCGTGCCTGATCCGGCAAGCCTGATCCAGTTACCCTGGAAGCCCGAGGTCGGCTGGATGGCCGCCACCCCCACGATGGCGGGCAAGCCGGTCGAGCAGGCGCCGCGCAATGTGCTGCGCCGGGTGATCGCACAGGCCGAGGAGCGGGGGCTGGAGATGCGGGTCGGGGTCGAGCCGGAGTTCTTCCTCATTCAGCCGGATGGCCAGCTCATCGCGGACGGGGCCGACCGGCAGCCGAAGCCCTGCTATGACCAGCTTACGCTGATGCGCCACTACGATGTGATCGCCGAGATCAGCGACGCGATGGAAACGCTGGGGTGGGGGCCGTATCAGAGCGATCATGAAGACGCCAACGGCCAGTCCGAAATGAACTGGACGTATGCGCCGGCGCTGGTGACCGCGGATCGGCATGCGTTCTTCAAATTCATGGTGCGCAGTATTGCCGAACGGCACGGCAAGCGCGCGACGTTCATGCCGAAACCATTCGCTGATCTGACAGGGTCCGGCTGCCACGCTCATGTCTCGGTTTGGCGCGGCGAGAACAACGTGTTTGCCGGTTCGGATGAGGTGGGACTTTCGCCGGAGGCTCACCACTTTGCCGGTGGTTTGTTGGCGCATGCCGACGCGCTTTGCGCGCTGACCAACCCGACGGTGAACAGTTACAAGCGGATCAATGCTCCGGTGACGGTCTCGGGGGCCACGTGGTCGCCGAATACCGCAACATGGGGCGGCAACAACCGCACGCACATGATCCGGATTCCCGGTCCAGGGCGGGTCGAGTACCGGCTCGCGGACGGTTCGGCCAATCCTTATCTGTTGCAAGCCGCCTTGCTCGCGGCGGGGATCGATGGACTGGCCCAGAAGCGCGACCCGGGCAAACGACTTGATGTCAACATGTATGAGGTCGGACATACGATCGACGGGGTACGGCGGTTGCCGATGGATCTGCTTGACGCGATCCGGGCATTCGAGGGATGCGCACCGCTGCGGGCTGCGTTCGGGGATGCGTTCGTGGCGTCGTATGCGAAGCTGAAGTATCAGCAATGGGACAGCTACATGCGACATTTGAGCGCGTGGGAACGCGACAACACGCTGGATTGCTGAGATCGTAACCGAGGTTGCTGGTGGCGTGATCGGCGGCGGCGGCGGGACTGACCACGCGTTCTTTCGGACTTTTTGGGACGCATTCTTGGCGCTGATAATCAGCGCGATGCCTGGCGCCCTTGATGTGGCGACCTCCCGGAGGCAGATTGGCTTGACGGAAATAAGAAACCACGGGCTGAGCGTTGGTGCCTTGCGGCGCTAGATCTGCGTTCGGTGACAGAACGGGAGGAATCACTACATGGCCCAAACAGAATTTGGCCTGTTTGATTGGATTGACCGCGGCACCGCGCCGTTGCACCAGCTCTATGAGGAGCGGCTGCAGCTTCTGGTGGCGGCAGAGGAAGCTGGTTTCTTCTGCTATCATCTTGCGGAGCATCATGCGACTCCGCTTGGCATGGCGCCTTCACCGGCGCTGTTTCTCGCCGCTGCGGCTCAGCGGACGCGCCGGATCCGTCTTGGGCCGTTGGTATACCTGTTGCCGCTCTACAATCCGCTGAGGCTGATCGAAGAAGTCTGCATGCTCGACCAGATGTCCAACGGCAGGCTGGAACTGGGGGTCGGTCGCGGCGTCACGCCGTACGAGCTGCGCTATTACGGCGTCGATCCTGCCGCTACACGCGAAATCTTCAACGAGACACTGCAAGTGCTTGTCGAGGGTTTGACCAAAAACCGGCTAAACTTTGAGGGGCGACATTACCGGTACAGCGACGTGCCTATGGAACTGCGCCCCATGCAGCAGCCCCACCCACCGCTCTGGTATCCGACGCATAATCCGGAGAGTGTCCAATATGCTGCCCGGCACGGTTTCAATTTCGTCGGACTGGGGCCTGCCGCGGCAGTGCGCGAGCATGTTGACGCGTATTGGCGGACATGGGAGTTGCACCGGCACGATCCTGACCGGCTTAACGGTCATGTCGCGGCGCCCAAGGTTGGCGTCATGCGCCAAGTGGTCGTCGCCGATACCGATGAGGAAGCGCTCGCGATCACGCGTCCGGCCCACCAGGACTGGTATCGTTCGATCACCAAGTTGTGGCACGACCATGACGACCACAGCGTTGATGGGTTATTCGCATGGGAGACAGCGACGCAGCACCAGACTGTGATTTTTGGTTCACCGGCGCGCGTCCGCGAACAGATGGGCCGGTTGATAGAGGATAGCGGCTGCAACTACGTGATCTGCTCATTCGCCTGGGGGACATTGCCCCATCAGCAGACACTGCGCTCGGTACGCCTGTTTGCACGAGAGGTGATGCCAGGCTTTCGGACGACGCCAGGCTAGCGAAATAAAATTACGGCCGTAGTGCAAATCGGTTGATCGCAGCCTGGTTGCGATCGACCCCCGCCGCTACGGCTCCTTCTTCGCTGCCGCAGCCGCCATCAGCGTGTCGAAGCATGCTGCCGAGAGCTGCGAAACGTGCGCCTTCATGCAAGCCTTGATTCGGCCTAGACCGGGGGCACCCCCGGGCAAAGGCGGTCAATGTCGCCGCCGCAGGCCTCGGCAATCTGCATTTTGTTCGGCGCCGCCGGCTGCTGTGCATCCGCGAGGGTGGTAGCCAGCATGAGCGCGGCCATAAGTCCAAAGCCTATCCTCATCATGGCGAATCCCCTGTCTTGTGTTCCTTGAAAATCGTCATTCCGGACGCTCGGTTCCGTTGGCGCTATCCGAGGGCTGCCACGCGCGCGACCCGAAACCTGCCACCGTGCCTTTATGCTCGCGAGTTAAGCCGCCCTCCGATGTCCCTTCAAGTAATATCTCACATCACGGCGCAGGTACAACAGTATAGTACAGGCCGTTGGCGCCATATGCTGGGCGAAACCAGCTTCCGCCACAGAGGTACTGATTAGGACCAGCCTGATAGGCACAGCCAGTTGGCAAAGCCGCGTAGTTCACACCCATGGCATATCCCGCCGCGCTGCCAGCGGCGTAGCCGGACGAGTAGGCTGCCGCCGTGTTGGCGGACGCGGCCACCGCCCCCACGGTGGCACCGACAACCGCTCCCGCAGCCACAGCGCAGCCATAACATCCCGACGCCGAATAATACGGTACGCGACCGGCGGGTGATAGGCGGGATAGCCGTATCCGTAACCAGGCGGGTGATAGGCGGAATACCCGTATCCACCGTAGCCAGGCGGGTGATAAGCCGTCGCCCCGGAGGCATAGGTATGGGTCGCTCCTGCCCCGTACGCTCCGTAGGTGCTGCCGCCGTATACATTGGTATGCTCGGTCCCGCCGCCCCAGGCATGGGCTGAACTGCCACCGTACATGTTGGTGTGCTCGGTGCCCACCCCGTATGCATGGCTTGTGCTGCCACCCCAGGCGTTTGTATGGCTGGTAGCGCCCCAGCTATGGGTGGTGCTGCCACCCCACCGATTGGCGCTGGCCCACGCGTGGGCCAACTCTGGCCGCAGAGCGCCCACCAGCAAAACGGCGACCATGACAACAATGGCTCTCATGACGTTGAACCTTTTCAAGGTGACTTTGCAGCCTGCTGGACCGATCTCGCCTTGCGCCTTCGCATTTCCGGCGCGGACGCGTGCGCTGCTGCTGCCGGCCGATTCCTGGTTGCTGCCGTTTCGGGTGGTTTCGCTTACTCTGCTTGCAAACCCCAAGATCGCGCTGAACATCAACGTCGGGCGGGTCACGGAAAGGCTGCAATTGCCGAAAATCGTATGCAGCGTCATAAGCTGCATTTTAGGTCCGTCCCGAGGGTTTGGCGGCCGAGATATTGCGATTTTTGCCACATATTATCCATCCCAGTGACCGTCGTCTCAGCATAATTTTAGCACAGGGGGCGTCGACGAACTATGCACAAATGGCGGTCGGCTATGGGCGCATTCCGGTAAACGGCCGGCCGGCCGGCTATTCCGGCGTGATGCAACAGAAGTCGGCCGACCGTTTCGACCGGATCGAATGACGGTGCTACGCTGGCTCGATGGCCGATTCTGGCATCACAACACCGTTCACCCCCGTAGGGCGAGCGGAACTACCGCCCGCACGCGGCCTCAAGTCATTCCTGCTGCCAGGGATCATGATAATTCGGATCTTGCTGCTGCCGAGCCTTGACGTAGTCTTGTTGGTTCTGGAGTGCCTTCTGGCTTACTTGGTGCTTGTGCCATTGATGTCCGGCAATGCAGCCGCCGATGGCCCCGAGCACGCCGTGACCCGCCATATGACCCGCCAAGGCTCCCGCGGCGCCGCCAGATAGGCAGCCAATAGCGTTTGCTGGGGGCGTGGCCGCAGTGAAGCCAAGAACTGCCGCCGTGGCGATAAGTGCATATCGCATCGATAATCTCTCCATCTTACTTCGCATAAGCGCGCTTGTGGAACACCATCACATCATTTTTCGTGGAAACAAGCCGCAGCACCTTCCCGCCATGCTCCAGCGTGTATTTATCTTCCTCGACCCGCGCTTCGCCGTGTTCCTCAGTCGTTTTCGATTTCACCGGGGTGAAAACGAGTGTGCCGGTCGTGGCACTCTCGGCCTTCTGTTCGTAGGAGCCCGCCATCTCAGCCACGACCTTGTCTTTCTGCACCGTCTGGCTGGTCCAAAAACCATCCGCCAGCACGTCCATGGCTATGATCACATTGTGATCGAGGTTGGCTTGCCATTGTCCTGCAATATTTTCATCCGCCATCGCTATCATCGGCGTGAACGCGATGGCGGCGACAAGAAGTGCGCGGCGATACATATCGTAGTCTCCTGCTGTTTCGGCCAACGGAAAGAGCGCCAGAACGGCGGCTGACCCCTGCTAACGCACCCAAACTACTCCCCATCACGGCGACCGCAAACCTCGGAGCGAGACCCTGGTCTCATCCTAGAATGCTCGACCCTCGGTGAGCTCATGGCAATATCTACGGGATCGCTGATCTGGTCGAGGATGATGAGGCGGTACCGCCTGATCCCGCTTGAAAAAACCAAGAATTTCGAGATAGGTCACAATTTCGTTCAACAGGATTCCCAAGGCAGGATGCAAGAATGGATCGGCATGCGAGGAGGGGGACTCGCGAATTCGGGACCCGGAGGAAGCTATGAGCGGCCAGTCAAGGCCATACGCTATCCACAGCGACAGCGAATGCGACCGGCTGGAACGTCAGGCCATGTTGGCTGGCCTGGAGCAGCACCTTACGGTGTTGACCGAACTTCCGCGTCTTACCAGCATCCTCGATGTCGGTAGTGGCTCCGGGTCAATGGCCCGTCTGCTGGCGGCAAAATACCCCGACGCTCGGGTGGTCGGTGTCGGTCTGCGCTCAGACTATGTCGCGTATGCTCGCGATCGTGCCCGAGGGAAACGACTGGACAATCTCAGGTTCGAACAGGGCGACATCTTCCACCAGCCGTTTGGAGACGGTGCCTTCGATTTGGTGTGGTCAAAATACGTCCTGCAATGGCTCCAGGAGCCTGCCCCAGCCGTGGCTGAACTTCGACGCGTCACCTGTCCGGGTGGCTCGGTGATCCGCAGCAGCTTCGATGGCTTTGCGGTCACGCACTGGCCGGAGGATCCGACATTGCAAGCCGATGCGGAGCGGGTGTTTTCGGGGTTGGTCGATCCGTATATCGGACGCAAGATGGCGTCGTTATTTGCGCAAGCCGGGTTGACAGATCTTGCCGTTACTTCGAGCCCGATCGGTCTTCACCATCGTAGGTCAAATTGACGCCGAGCGACGGCGCAACTGGGTGGAGCAACTGACAGCCGCGCGTCCCCACATTGCGCGCATTCTGGGTGACGAGGGCCTGGCTGACACGTTCGTCGAAGCATTCCTCAGCTTCCAGGATCGTCCCGAGACCAGCAGCTATACAACGCTGTTTTTCGTTCGCGGGACTGTACCAGTCTTGACTAGGCTCAAGTAACTGTCACGGCATGCTCTGATCGCAGGCCGCGAACGCGGCGTCGATCAGACTTTCCGCCTGGTCCAATCGCCCGTCCTTGATTTCCTGGCCGGCCAGCAAAATCATCATGTAGGGGTCGGGCTCGAAAGGATTCTGTGCGGGTCGCAGGGCAGGCCGCCCCGTCAGCCTGCCAAGCGATCGATGAACGATTGCCGTGGTCCTAGTGAAACCACCCTCAAACTGCAATTCCCGCAGTTCCGAAAGGGCCGTTTCCGGGATTTTGCTCATTGTGATCCTATGCGAACTTGGGCAACCTATGGTGGTATTCCGATGATGCGTCCATCTAATTCATCACTCAGTCGCAATTTGTAACTTTTGAGAATTGATAAGCCGAACTTACGGCGTATTTGAAGATATCTCAGTGTAATGCGGCATTGTCGCCAAATAGAGCAAGTGTTTCGTGTCACCCCTACTTTCTAAGCCGGTCGTGTTGGATATGGATATATGAGTGGGTCGGCAATCTGGTCGGCAAAGGCCGGTCTGTCGGCCAGAACACGATAATTTGCCTCCCTCCTTCTAAGGTTGTAGAGCATCACGGGGGATAAACCGTCGGCAGAAAATGTACCTGAGCTACAACCAGGTTCCGTCAACAGGAGCAGAAGGATGGTGTGCATTCTGGTGGTCGAGGATGAGGATGATATCCGGGCACTGATCGCGGAAGTTCTCGACGAGGCTGGCTTCACAGTCATCGAGGCCGGATCGGCTGATGCGGCGGTCCCATTGTTGGACCGGGAGGGTGTGCGGCTGATAATTACCGACATCGACATGCCGGGACGTCTGGATGGCGTAGGGTTGGCGCTTGAGGCGCGGCGAGTGCATCCGGAAATCCCGGTGATATTCATCACCGGCAAGCCGCGGCTGCTGCCGGAGACGGGTGCGCTGGGGGACCCGGTGTTGTGCCTGCTGAAGCCGTTTCCGCTCTCAGAGCTATTATCAAATATCGATCGGCTGAAAGTGAGCGCCTAATAGAGAGATGGTAAGCCAGGGCGGAGCCGGCAGCACCGAGGATATCGACAAATGCAAATCGGCGGCATGGTCCTTTTTGCGCTTGGATGTCTAATGATTTGGCCATCCCTTCTTTTGCACAGGCGGGTGGGATACCTTGTAGCGCCGCGCCCAATAGTTCTGGTCTTCGTGTCCATCGGGAATATCATCATTGGGATTACCCTGGTCTTGGCTGCTTTGATCGCCCAATGATGAGGATTACCAGGGTCGAAAGTTTATTATCATCCTGGCAGCATGCAACCTTCAAGTAGCTGTGCACCTGGATATCAGCGGGACGCTGTTTTATTTCGGCGATGATTTACAGCCGCCGATAAATGCGCTGAGCCAGGCGTTGCTAGGGGCACGCTGCACGCGGCTGCTGCGAATTTCGTTGACCGGCGATGTGATGGTGGGAGCTTCCCGCGGAACGGACGCTGTCGTCTCTCGCCGCGGTTCAGCCTTGATGGATGATCCTGCACTAATGCCGGTCCGCATGGGCAGCGCCTGCCCATCCTCATCGCCCTGATCGGTGCCGGAAGCAACTTGGTTGCGCCATCCGCGGCCGAGTGATTTCAACCCCGCGGGCGCTCTTACGCGTGCTGTTCGGCACCTCCAGCATGGCACTGCGGACGGCGTCGTCCGCGCTCTCAAGAACAAAGGCACGACGGATCAGCGCCGCATGACGCTCCGGCTCCATCCCCGGCTGCGTCATCGCCCGGCGGGTCGTCATCGCCATACAATTGAGATTGGCCTGCAGGAAGGCGGCCTGGTCCCGCGAAATACGCAGTTCGACAACGCGATTCGACAACGCGCTTGACTCCTTCAATGAAGATTAAGTGGAAACTATCGAATAGTCGCTGAGAGGGAGCGATGGCCGGTTCGTGATCGCCGGCCCCGCGGTCTCACGGCGGCCTTGGTGTTCGCAACACCAACAGGTTGTTTCGGTAAGAGGCTGTTCAGCGCTTCGGCTACGGAGGTATACCGCCGCTTTTTTCCCAGCAGAGGCTGAACGAAAACGGCTTTTGCGGTGCGCCACATGATCGACCCTGCCCGCAGGCTCATTCCGGCCGAGAACGCGATGACTTCGTCGTATTCCTCGTCTTCGGTGCCGTGGTCGAGCCAGATCTTGAATTGCCAGTCGTAAAAGGCGGCCCAGCTTCGCGCGCGAAGAAGATCGGCGACGTCGAAAGCGATCCCTTTCTGTCGCTTCAGGTCGTGCATAGAAACGCCCAGATCGTCACCAGCGAAGCGGCGATCACGAGTACACGACGGCATATTTCAGGCCAGGTGGTCGTGAGGCGACTTCGCGCATGGATCATAGCTCCCGCTTGTGACCCCAAAAATGCGCCGCGGGCGTTGAGCCCGCGGCAGTTTGGGGGAGGAAACCCTGGTGGCATAGCTCACAAAATTGTGATGTTGCAACTGAAGGTTTGCGTTCTCCGCGTGAAATATCAGGCTCGCGAAGGGGAGTCGGCATTCCAGGCTGGGATTCGACGCAGCGCTGGGGGTTTGGATCGATCGCAACCAGCGCAAAGATAACAAATTTTTAGCTGCCGGTTACATTCTACGAACGTTTTGGTCTCTCAAAGTAAGCTTGACTTTATCGGGATAAAACCGGGCGATAATCCAAATGCAGTCTAGCTACCAATATCGCCGTGCCTTTTCGGCGAAGATGGATTTCGTCACCGGTCCGAGTCGCTATCGAGAGGCTCCTGTTCCGATCGCTGTGCCAGCCTCCTTTGCAGACTTTGGATATCGATCATGATGGAGGCCAAAAAGGCGGTGCTGATGCCGAACAGCAACAGCCCGCTAACCGATTCCAGGGCCCCCATCATTGCCCAGTGCCGTTGCAGCTGCAGACCCGATGCGCCGCGTGCGGTGATGGAGTTGACTGAATACAGCATTGCATCACCCGGCGTGCCGACCGCCCCTAACAGCACGTAGGCGGCGGCCCAGACTGCCGCTTCCAGCCCGTGTAGAATTGCCAGCAAACCACCAAGGATACCGACGGTCGCCGCCGCAATCAGCGCCATTGACGTCCGCCCCGGCCTTCGGCCTTCGACCGCTGTTCCGGCACGGGCCAGTAGCGTGGCGAGGCCGGCAATTGCGGCGCCGTGGATCGCGAGCGTGAGCGCCGTAAGCGGCACACCCCACGCCCAGTCGGCGCTCCACTCGGGTTTCATCGCGCGCGTTCTCGCACTGCCAGGGGATAAATAGAGACGCTTGATGGCCGCCCTCGAGGCCTTGATCGTCCGTTGTAACGAATGCTTAAGGCGGCCTTCTCTGCTCCGCTACGGATATCGTATTGTTGCAAACCTATCACTTGAGCTTCGCTATATCGGCGGTGAAATCCTGAGCCAGGGAGTGACCCTCAATGATGTTGTACTTCCCACCGGTAGCCCTCTCAGGGGCCGTTGACTATGCAGAACCGGCAACTCTGCATTCGGGAACGATCCGGCAAGCGGTGCTGAGGCAGCCGATCGAGCATATCGGGGGCGTCGTTCGCGTACCCGATGGACCGGGTCTAGGGGTTGAGGTCGATCGAGAAGCCGTGGCCAAATTCGCGGCGATATGAACAGGTGGCCGATCTGGCGCCGCATGCCTGGTAAAGACGGGGCGTGATTGCCTTGCCAATTCTCTGTTGTCGGCTATAGCCGTTTCGGACATCATGTCGATCGGACGGCACGGGTGGATCAACCTCGGGCGGGATGAACCGCTCGGCAGCACAACGCGCTGAAGCCGTAGAACATCCGTGGCCACCCAACAAAGGGAGGAACCAGGATGTCCACAGCGATCTCGACTGCCAGTGGCCTGTGCGAGGCCGAGCACGACAGGCATCTCCGCCGGGCACTTATTGCCAGCACGGTTGGCACCACAGTCGAATGGTACCACTTTCTATCTAGGCACAGTAACCGGGCTGGTGTTCGGCAAGCTGTTCTTTCCGGGGTCGGAGCCGTTGATCGGCGTGCTGCAGGCATTCGGCGTGTTCTTCATCGGGTTCGTGGGCCGGCCCATCGGCGCTGCTATCTTCGGCCATTTCGGTGATCGGATCGGCCGCAAGGCCACGCTGATACGACGCTGCTGCTGACCGGATTTGCAACCGTAGCAGTGGGCCTGGTGCCGACTTACGCCACCATCGGGATTTGGGGCGCCGTACTGCTGACGTTTATCCGGCTGGTTCAGGGTATCGGGGTCGGCGGCGAATGGGGCGGTTCCGTATTGCTGG
The DNA here is from genome assembly GCA_963772355.1 of uncultured Alphaproteobacteria bacterium. Taxonomy (GTDB): domain Bacteria; phylum Pseudomonadota; class Alphaproteobacteria; order Acetobacterales; family Acetobacteraceae; genus Rhodopila. The sequence continues at coordinate 13,126 of CAVYXX010000077.1, forward strand.
CGATGGAGTGGAGCAAAGGGAACCACAATCGAGGCATGATCGCGTCCTGGCCGCAGTTCGGAGCGCCGGCCGGTCTGTTCTTGGCGAATGGGGCGGTTCTGCTGTTCAGTTGGTTGTCGGGTGATCAGTTTCTGGTCTGGGGATGGCGGGTTCCGTTCCTGATCAGCATCGTCATGGTCGGCATCGGGTTGTGGATCCGAATGGGCATTCTCGAAACCCCAGTATTTCAGAAAATACTCGATGAAAAGCGGGTTGAGCGCGTGCCGGTGCTGGAGGTGTTGAAGCGCCAGCCGAAGCAGGTGCTGTTGACCGCCCTGCTGCGGCTGCCCGAGCAGGCGCCTGGGTATATCGTTGGAACGTTCATCTTCACCTACGGCACCACCGTGCTGGGATTCGCGATTTCCTGCTGTGGGGCGTGCTCCGCAGACCGTGCTCGGTTTCATGTGGGTCACGATTGCCGGCCGGCTTTCGGATGTGATCGGCCGTAAGCGGATGTACATGAGCGGCTGTGTGATCATGGCGATCTTTGGCTTCGTATACTATGCGTTGCTGGATACGCAGATCCCGTGGGTAATTTTCGTTGCCGTGGCAATCTCGCTTATTCCGGTGATGAACTTGTATGGACCGGAGGCGGCGCTTATCGCCAAGTCTGCTCACCGCGGCTTCGTTACAGCGGAGCTTCGCTTGGGTATCAGCTCGCTTCCATCTTCGCGGGCGGGCCGGCGCCGTTCGTGGCGACTGGCTGGTCGCGAAGTATCACTCGAGCCTGCCGGTCGCGATCTACATATCGGCGTCTCGATTGTTGGCCTGATCCGCATCGCTGCTGCGAGATCACACCAATCGGGACATATCGAGGAATACGAGAACGTCTGAGCGGTCGCGCCGACACTCTTTCGCGGTTCATGATGGGGACGCTGGGCTCGCCTCACCATCGGATGCGACCGGGTCGTTGCACGTTGTTATATCGCAACCATGGCGTTCCCGCCATGCCACGGGCGCATGGGTCGACGTTCAGGCGCTCACGCGTAGAATATCCGCTGGGCCACTCGTCTCAGCCAGGAGCCGCGCTATTGAAAGTCGGGATTGTGTCGGATTTGCATTGCAACCTCCAGGGCCTGGATCTGGCCTTACAGGCGATGGGAGATATCGATGAGTTGCTATGCCTGGGCGATAGTATCTTCGAGTATCGGTTCTCCAATGACGTCGTGGCACGGCTGAAACAGCGGCACGCGCATATTATCCAGGGCAACCACGAAGAGGTGTTCATGGGTTCGGCCGGTTTGAGGGCGCGGGACCGCCCTGGCAATGATCCGGGGTTGCTGGATTTTCTGGCGGAGCAGCCACATCGGCGGTACTCGACCTGGCGGGAAAGCGTTTACTACTGATCCATTCGACACCCTGGGAGCCTCGTGGCGAGATGTGCATCCGCACAGCGCGAAGCTGGACCGGTTCGCCGAGGCTGACGCGGATATCGTGCTGTATGGGCATACGCATTGCCAGGTGGTGAAGCGGATCGGCGACGTGCTGGTGGTCAATCCCGGGTCGGCGGGAGATGCTCGGGATAGCCGGAATGATCGACAGTTGAGTTGCGCTGTACTGGACGTCGTCTCGGAGGAAGTGCGGGTGATCGACTATCCGGACCCGCGATATCTTGGCTAATAGAGAATGGGTGTCTTGGCTGTACAGTGAACAATTACTGGCGAAGGAACATGCACAATGAACGGCTTGGGTGGGCTCAACAAATCGCCGAGCGGCGTCGTCATCGGCCTGGTGCAGTTGAAGCTGCCGGTGATCGAGGCACGATCCAACATCGCGGCGCAGACCGACAAGATCGTTGCCATGGTCGCCAAGGCCAAGCGCGGCATGAGCACGATCGACCTGGTGGTGTTTCCGAGTACGCGCTCCATGGCCTATCGATGGACATACGCGATGAAATCCTGTGCGATCTCGACGGCCCGGAGGTGGCGGCGTTCAAGGCTGCATGTATTGAACACAAGGTTTGGGGCTGCTTCTCGATCATGGAGCGTAATCCCGGCGGCATGCCTTACAACTCCGGCCTGATTATCGACGATGCCGGCAAGCTGGCGCTGTATTATCGGAAATTGCATCCGTGGGTGCCGGTCGAGCCATGGGAGCCCGGCAACCTCGGCATCCCGGTGATCAGGCCCCAACGGGTGCAAGCTTGCGCTGATCATCTGTCACGACGGCATGTTCCCTGAGATGGCCCGCGAGGCTGCCTATAAAGGCGCGGAGATCATGCTTCGCACGGCCGGCTACACGCCGCCGGTCCGCGCCGCCTGGCAGTTCACCAACCAGTCGAACGCGTTCTGTAACCTGATGGTGACGGCGAGTGTCTGCATGTGCGGCTCCGACGGCACATTCGATTCCATGGGCGAGGCGATGGTCTGTAACTTCGACGGAACGATTATCGCGCACGGCGCGCAGGGCCGGGTCGACGAGATCATCACGGCCGAGGTCCGTCCCGACCTGGTTCGCGAAGCCCGAGCGGTGTGGGCGTCGAGAACAATATCTATCAATTTGGACATCGGGGGTTCTCGGCCGTGAGGGGCGGCGCGGCCGACTGTCCCTACACCTACATGCATGACCTCGCCGCGGGCCGCTATCGGCTGGCGTGGGAGGATAGCGTCAGGTGACGGATGGCGCAGGGTACAGGATGCCGCACCCACGCGGGTGTATGGTGAACCCACGACGAAGGCGGCTGAGTGACATCGTGGCACAGTGTGTGCACAGAACGGCAGACGGTCGTTTACAGGAGGCTAAAGCATGGACGTAGGCGTCTTTATTCCAATTGCCAACAACGGCTGGCTGATCTCGAAAGCCTCGCCACAATATCCGCCTAGTTTCGCGTTGAACCGGGACGTACCCTGCTGGCCGAGAAATACGGGTTCGAATTTGCTCTGTCGATGATCAAGCTGCGCGGCTTTGGCGGCGAAACCGAGTTCTGGGATCACGCGTTCAAGAGCTTCACACTGATGGCCGGCATCGCCGCAGTGACGCAGCGGATCAAGCTTTATGCGTCCTCCGCCGTACTCACGCTGCCGCCGGCGATCGCCGCGCGCATGGCCTCCACCATCGACAGCATCGCGCCGGGCCGCTTTGGGATCAACATCGTCTCAGGTTGGGCCGAGGCGGAGTCTTCCCAGATGGGTGTGTGGCCGGGCGAGGAACATTATGAGCGGCGCTACGAGTATAGCGCCGAGTATGTCACGGTGATGCGTGAGCTGTGGGAAAAGGGCACGTCCGATCACAAGGGCAGGTATTTCCAGACGACGGACTGCAAATTCAGTCCGCGGCCCTCGGTGACGCCCACGATCGTTTCCGCCGGCCAAAGCAACATCAGGCATGGCGTTCGCGGCGGAGCATGCCGATTTCAGCTTCTGTCTGGGCGAGGGTGTCAACACGCCGACGAAATGCTCGAATACGATAGGGCGGCTGTTGAAGGCTGTCGCTAAGACTGGCCGCAATGTCGGCGCTTACGCCTTGTTCATGGTGATCGCGGACGAGACCGATGCCGCGGCACAGGCGAAGTGGGAAGCTTACAAAGCGGGCAAGGACCTCGATGCGCTGAGCTGGATGGGTGCGCAGGCGATGGCCGACGACAAGGCCGATCTTACCGGTACGGCCGCGAGCATCAGCAATCCGGCCTCGGCGGTAAACTTGGACTGTGGTTGGTGGTGGGTTCCTACGCCACAGTAGCGAAGATGTTGGATGAACTGGCCACAGTGGAAGGCGTCGCCGGGGTGATGCTGACGTTCGACGACTTCATTCTTGGGATGGACGCATTCGGCGAGCGCATTCAACCATTGATGACGTGCCGCCAAGCCGCGCTCGCCGCGCGGTGACTTCTTGGCGGCGCCGGGGTGACCGCCGGGTGCCGCCCACTCCGCGGGTAACCGCGAGGCAGGATGCCGCCCGCGATCGCCGGGCAAATCAAACTGTCCTGCCGGGATCGTGTTGAAAGAGGCCAAGACGGCGCCCACCCTCATGACGTCTGCATATTTCGCGTGCATGTCGCACAGGCTGATGGCATGGCTGGCCATGAACCTCCGCTCGACGGCCGACGACGGGAGAGGCGAATGCGATCTGCGGGTAGCCAATCGAGACGGGTGGCGACTAGAGCATTTGCAGCCTGACTGTGCGGGCCGTAAATGCTCTATCCTCTTGTTTGATCGCATGATTCACACGCTTTGAAGGTTCCGCTCAGCGTGATCATGCTCTGGACCGCGAGAAGAGCCGTCACGTTGGCTGCTTCCGATGGTCGAAGGCGCGCAAGGATGATTACGGCCTCGGACAGGCTGACCCGGTCTTCGCCCACGCCTCGACGAGCGCCCCGGCGATCTGCTGCGTGCCGGGTGCGGGAGACCTGCCGAAGCCAGGTGCCCCAGGCCCACCCCACAAGTGTGTCCTTGCCGATGTGGTCGATCAGATCATTGATCGAGCGGCCGCCGTTTCGGGCGGGGTCCTTCATCTGAAGGCAGATTTCCCCGACGGTTTTGCCCTCCCAGGCCATCTCACTTGGTGCAAGGTGCCAATGCGGGCTGCCCGGCACGCGACCGGGATCGAAGTTGGCGTTCTGGTGACAGCGCGAACACCGCATGGCAGGCAGGCCAAATCCGTCGGCGCCGCGTACGACGGGCGGCTGGTGCAGACGGCTGTCGTCACCTTGCCGCGGGCAGTCCGTGGCCGGATGACAATTCGTGCAACGCGGGCTTGTCGAGATTATTTCCAAGCTCGATGAAAAGGGCGGCTGACCGCGTGGCGTCGTCTGTGATGCCGGAAAAGCTTTCCGGCGGCGCAAGTTGGCCGGCCGGTGCGTTCGTCTGGGCGGAAACCGTCAGCCCTCCCATCATGAGCATCATGAGAGCGACGACAACCATTAGCGGGATCTGTCTCATCTTCGGTCGCTCCCGATGCGCGGCAGCATTTGCTGATCGGGAAAAGAGGTTCATCCAAGCTGTGCTAGACGAGATAACGTTTTGAAGATCAGAGAGGATTACGTCGCGGACCGCCTCGTGATATTTGATATAGCCGGTGCAGCGGCAGAGGTGACCATCGAGCGCCTCGGCAATAGTGTTCTCGACGTCGGCGCGCGCGATCGGCGTTTTCGCCAATCTCTCCAAGAGCACCTGACTTTCGTTCAGAAAGCCCGCGGTGCAGTAGCCGCATTGAAACGCGAAGTGATCGATGAACGCGAGCTGGAGCACCGAGAGTTCGCCGTTCTTTGCATGACCCTCGACGGTGCGGATTGACAGCCCGTCGAAGTGCACCGCCGGCACAATGCAGGTCGGACTGGTGTGGCTGGTGCCGTCCTGGTTGTCGATGATGATGGCACAGCTCAGGCATTGCGCCGCGCCACATCCAAATTTTGTCCCGGTCATGCCGAGATGCTCGCGCAAGAAGTCGTTCATCGTCAGATCGTCCGGGACGTCAGTCGGGCCGACAGACTCCGTTGATGGTCACGGCCAATGCGGTCACGCGAGCACTCCCTTGAGACGACTTTGGTCCCGGCAATGACTGAAAACGATGTCCCGTCGCATCGAAAATGGCGTTCAGCAATGCAGGAACGACGGGAATCATGACGACTTCCGCCATGCCCTTCGGCGGCTCCTGGGGTGTCACCGGTGACAGCATTTCGATCTCGAGGTCACGGAGCGGCAGATCGGATCCACGCGCGACCAGATACTTGCCGATTCCATTGCCCATTGCCAGGGCCACCCTCGAAGGGCGGCAAAGTCTCCAGCAATGCGTAGCCGACACCCATGGCGAAGCCGCCTTGTGCCTGGCCGATGACGACCTCTGGCACCAGCGCCTGGCCACATTCGAACACGCTATATGCCTTGGCTATGCGCAACGCGCCTGTGGCTTTTTCGATCTCGACGCGCACGATGGTCCCGCACATCGACGTGTAGGTTGTCCCGATCCGATTGTTGTCGGTTGGCGGAAACGCAACGCTGACGCGGTTGAGACGGTCGAAACCGCCTGCTCCCCGCCGGATCGCGAGCGCATCGATGTAAGCGCCGTAGTAAAGCCGTCAATCAAGAACTCCGCATTTGACCAGGCCCAGCGTGAGAAACCGTGTGCCATAGCTGCAGTGACGAAACGACGGGCATGGGCAACGCTCGCAAGCGCAGGCAGCGCCAGGGCTCATGCCTGCAAGCGTGAGGTGGCCATCCTTCCATTCCGCCTGGTCGAAGGCTTTGGCCCGGGGGTCGGTCGGCGCAATCTCCAGAGTACCAGGGCTGCGGGCCACAGACCGAAACGGAAGATCACGCGCGCGGCTTCCGCCGATGAGTGCGTTCCGACATGCGCGCCGATCGAAGCCGATGTCGCCGAACTGATCGCCGGCACCCAGCGTGGATCTTTTGCAGCTTTGTCCTGGGTCTCCTGGTCTATGGTGTAGGAATCGCCCGAGGTGACGAGCCCGAGCGCATCGAAGACACCCACCTGCGACACGGCGACCTCATCGGCAACCGCGCCGAGGTGGAAGGCAACCCGATTGGCGAGGGCGGTGTCTATTGCGTTGCCCATCTCCGAATGGTCGCCAAAGATCGCGATTGAGCCGTCGGGGCGCAGTTCGACACGTCCCAAAGAACAGTCGCCGCCGGTTCCGTAATCCTTGGTGACGCAGGCGACACCGGAACCGACGAGAACCCCGTCGCTCACACGACTTTTCTGCTCGGCACGCTGTTGCCAAATCGGGTGGCTTTCCAGCCTGTCGGAATCCCCACTGACCGGACTGATACCGTATAGGGATTGCCCATCATGGTGCGCCCGTCGGACTTCAGTGCGTTGCGGCGTCGGAACACAATCGGATCGAGCCTGAGGGCCGTGGCGGCCTCATCAATGAGAACTTCGAGGGCAGACATAGTCTGTAAAGTGCCGTAGCCGCGCATTGAGCCTGCGGTGACGCCGCGAGAGTGCAACGCGACTGTGGTGACATCGACCTTCGGTACGTCATAAATACCAATGGCTGCGGCCGCGGCGACGGTTGCGACATTGGGCGAAAAATTCGCCAAGCCGCCGCCATCCAATATGTGGTCAGCGGCAAAGGCCAGGATCTTCCCAGTCTTCCGGTCGATCCCGATACGAGATCGTATCTTGAAAGCATGGCGTTTGATGCCGCCCTGGAATTGCTGGTAGCGATCATGCGCCAGCGGTATTGGACGTCCGGGAAAGAACATCGCCGCCAGCGCAACGTAGAGAACGAAGGGCGTATGGTCGCGGCCACCGAAGCCGCCACCCATATACGCAAAATGGGACTTTATTGGTGTGGGTTTGAAAGGCTTACGTGTCTGGCCGAGCAAGAATGCCACCGATTTTGTCGCTTCGTATGGCGACTGAACGCCAAGTACCAGTTCGAGCTTGCTCGCTTTGTCATCGTAGAAGGCTAATCCTGCAACTCCGGTTCCAGAAACATCGGATCTACGGACTGGGTGTCGAACTGGCGATCCAGCACCAGGAGATCCGGATTGTCCGCCGCGAGCTCGGCGCGGATTTTTCCGCCATACATCGCCGCCTTTCCGTAGGGCGCCGTCGTCTCCCTCGCGAACGGAGCCCAGACGGGAAGCTCTGTGTTCTGGACACGCCCAGGGCTCACCCAGCCGGCTTGAATGGGTGAGTAGATGTCGGGCGCCTGCGGTGTCGCGCCGGCGACACGGGTGAACCGGAATGCGGCGAACGGCGGCATGGAGACGGGACCGGTCTCCTGGCCAATCTCACGAAGGTTCCGTCGCGAATGGCAAGCCTCGCCCGATCGAACGCGTCGAACGTTTCGAAGATCAACAGGGCGACCGGTTGGCCTAAGTAGATCGGTGTCTTACCCACCGAACAGAACAGATCGCCCTCGTAAAAAGCAGGTACACGAAAGCCGACATTTTCGAGATCGGCGGCGGTCACCACACACATAGGCTTCGAGGATGAGCCCTCGAAGCAGTCGAGATCGAGGCCAAGGTAGACATGGGTCGCATCGGGAGCGCGGATCAGAAGCGCGTGCGACGTTGCGGCAGGCCACCCAGGCATATCCGCGCCACGAAAATCGGATGCGTATAGTTTAGCGCCGGTGACCTTGGCCGTGCCGTCGATGCGACCCGCCGGATTGGAAGCACCCTTTCCCGGCAGTGTCTCCCGGGTCGAAAACGCGACGGATTGCGCATTGCCGAGCCGTGACAAGCTCAACGCCATGCCTGTTGCCGTAACCCATTTCACTAAGGTGCATCGCGAGAGTTGCATATTTCACCCGATGGTTTGGCATGTCGTGACGTGTCGTGCCGAGAGTAGGCGCCTAAAGAGAAACGTTTTCTGGCTGGTCAAGCTGGTTGGCAGTTACACAGGGTGGATCTATTTGAGGTCCGCGAGTGTCGCTGGCCCAGGCCCCGGCGTGATCAGGGTCGGCCATTGGTGCGAGCCGAACGGAACGACGGGCGGCAGCGAGGCCTCGATACCGAGCTTCGCCGTCTCCGCTATGATTGCCGCGCGACCATTGCCGCCCATCAACTCGTAGTCCATCAGATGGTAGTTGTTGAAGAACAGCGCGCCAACGGAGCGATCGGCGATGATCCGCGTCAGCGATTCCAGCATGTCGTCCGGGGTAGAGGTGAAGGAGATCGTTTCGATCAGCATAAGCCGGTCATTGATCGCACCGGGCGGGAAGAACTGCGCGAGCACGCTGAACAGGATGTTGTTCTGCCGCGTCACGTAGATAGTGTTGCTCGCGGCATAGACCTTGTCCCAGTCGGCGCCAAGCATCGTCTTCCAGCCGGCCAGCACCCCCATCCAATGCGCGACTTGCGTTTCCGCTGCCCAGGCGATGACCTTCTTAAGCTCGGGCGTCTGTTTGTTGGCGAAGGCCTGGAGGTCCGCTGTCGTGATGGCTTTCTGCTCGGCGCAATGGTCCATAAAGGCCAGGTTGGCGGTCAGGATCGCCTTGGTGGGGCCGCGCCAAGTGTCCGGCATCTCCGTCTGATCCAGCGTTTCGATGGCCGACTGCATGCGCGAGCGGTAGGCGAGCAGGGAGGCCCGCCAATCCTGATTGGCCGGGTTGTCGAGGTAGGGCGCGACCACCTCGGACAGGGCCATCGTGCTATGGCCCACCGACTTCATCAGCTG
>CAVYXX010000078.1:0-16482 GCA_963772355.1 uncultured Alphaproteobacteria bacterium
CGCCAATGCCCCCATTTCTGCAGCAGACCATCGTGTTGGCAAGCTACCGGCGGCCGGTCACGCGAAACCCGCCGTTGGTGGCATCCGCGCGGCGGCCACGCGTGCGGCGGCGAGCCGGTGGGCCTGTGATTTTGCTATCCGATCTTTCATCAACGTGAGCACATCCGCTGGTGCTGTCTCCGGTGACCCGGCATTGAAGGGGGGCGCCGGATTATATTCCAAACGGAGTTGGATTGCTTCGGCGGTTGCACGATCGACAAGTTTCGCGACCAATGTCAATGCGAAATCGATGCCGGCCGTGACACCACCGCCACTGATTCGGTTGCGATCGACGCAAACCCGTTCTCGCGATGGCGTTGCACCAAACAGCGGCAAGACGTCCCTGGCGCTCCAATGGGTGGTCGCGCGATAGCCGGTCAATAGGCCGGCCGCACCGGGTACAAGAGATCCGGTGCAAACCGAGGTGATGTAGGGCGCTCCGCTCGGGAGCGCAAGAAATCCAACACTTCCTCGTCATTTAAAAGGTCGTCGGTGCCATAACCACCTGGTACGCAGATGACATCAAGTGGCGGGCAATCGGCGAAGGTGACCGTTGGTGTCACTGTCAAGACGGAATCGCTCCGCACTGGCTCGATCCGCTTCCATATCAAATGTACCTCAGCGCCAGGCACGCTAGAAAATACCTGCAACGGACCGGTGAAATCGAGTTGCGTGACCCGAGGAAAAACAAGAATACCGATCTGGAGCCGCTTTGACATGGTGAAGCCTCGACGATTTCGCATTGAGGGCGGCAGCTTGCCACGGCGGTGTCACAGGCAATGGTCAAAGTGTCTTGAGAAGGCCACCAGATCGGACTTTTCCTGATCGGTGAAGTTGATTCCGAAGCGCTGGTCGTAAAATGTCACGCATCGTCCAAAGTCGCCGCCGAACCATTGTGAAAATATGGGCCCGAGCCGCGAAGCCACGAAGGATCGGACCTTCGACCTTAACGACATCGGCACGTTTTTCGCTGATCATCGCGCGCCCAAGGTCGGTCACGGTATACGTCGTTCCCGAAAGGGGGCCGAGACACAGGACACTGTGAGCGGCATTCTCTACGCGAGAAAGCCGCTGATCGAGCGACACATGTCCAGGTGACAGGAGTGAAGGAGGTGTAGGTGGCTGCCTCGTTTGCGGAGAAAGCCGCTCGCTATCGCGCGCTGCATGCGGGAGATGTGTTCGTCGCCGGCGGCTGCTGGGACGCCGGCACAGCGCGGCTCTTGGCGCATGCCCGACTGCCGTGCCTGGAAACCAGCAGCGCAGGGGTCATGTTCGCCCGCGGCCTGCCGGATGGCGACGGGCTGGCAACCCAGGAGATCATGCTTGAAAACGCCCGCTCGGTCGCAGCCGCAGTCGATCTGCCGGTCACGGCGGATCTGAGAATGGCTGGGCCGCGACACCGGAGGGTGTGGCGGAGACGGTGCGGCTTGCCGGCACGACAGGCATCGTTGGTGGCTCAATTGAGGAAACAACCGGCGACCGCGCCGATCCGATTTATCCTTTGGAAGTCGCGGTGGAGCGATTGCAGGCCGCCGTGGAAGCCGCTCGCGCCTTACCGTTCTCCTTCGCGCTGACCGCGAGGGCCGATCAATACATGCATGGCCGCGCCAATCTCGCCGAGGTCGTCACGCGCGCGCAGGCATTCCAGGCGGTGGGAGCGGACATGCTTCTGATCCCAGGGATATGTGATCCTGACGAAATCGCCACCTTGTGCCGCTCGGTGGACATCCCAGTGGCGGCGATCGTTGGTCTGTCGGGTTCTTCCCTGACGCTGCCCGAATTTGGCCGTATCGGCGTGCGGCGCGTCATTGTCGGCAGCGCGTTCGCGCGCGTGGCGATGACGGGCATGCTGGCGGCAGCCCAGGAGGCGGCACAGCGGGGAACGTTTGAGTTTGCCAAAGGGTTGATACCGTTTAGAGAACTGAATGAGTTGTTCCGGCAGCTCGCCAATTGCCGCCTGGCACAGATCGGGCGCTCAACCTCGACCCGCCGCGCGACAGTGCAGATCCGGTACGCCAGCACGAACGGCGTTCGTATATATCGTTACGTTCTCTACCTACAGGCTATGCCCCAAGCTCGGACCGTCATGCTGGCGCTGGTGCTCAAGCTGCCTTTGGCGTTGCTAATAGTGCGGATCCTGCGCCATTGCCTGCCGCCCGGCTTCCCGTACCGATGCCCAGACATCCCGCAGGTTCTGATGTATATCCTTGGCCATCTCCATTGCTCGGGACACCGCGGGCGTCAGCGTCATCCTTTGATAGAGGCTGGGAGAAGGCTGTGGAGGCGCTGAAGCAGCCGCGCTCGATCCTGCTGGCACGCCGCAATACACCAGATGCCCGCTCCGGCTCTATAAATCGGCTAATGTTGTCGGCTATGTGCCGCATCACGTCCGGCCGAGTGAGAGGCTGACCAGCGCCGATCATCTGCTTTCGAACGATCCGCCTTCCGTTCGGCCGCCTCGTTGACGATCATGTGCGCCGCTCCCCGTGCCCTAGACATGGCCACATAGGCTTTCGACCCGACCACCTGTCCTGACCCTTCCGGCATGGCGAATATCGTGTCTGATCGGTCAACGATTCTACCGTGTCTGGCGTGAGAGCGTACCCGACCGTAGCCATCATCGATATGATGCCGGCGCAACATGGCCCTGTTCCCGCCATCGTTTACTTCAAGCCCTTCGTCCAAACGCGCCAAGACGCGGGGTTCGGGTATCGATTTGATCGGATCGCCAACGCAGGCCCGACCCTTGCCAAAGCGGCATGATCCCTCAATGCCTTGACGGTCCAGCTGAGCATGCTGGATTTGGCCGCATGGGCGCTGTAGCTTCAACGGCCTACCGACGGACAATGGCGGCGTTGGAAAGGAAGGTCATGCCAAATATTGTTCTGGTCTGCACCTCGGTTTGTGCATTGTTATTCGGGATAGCACGGGCGACTGCAACAGAACCGATTACGATCGGCTTCGGCATGGCACTTACTGGCAACATTGCAGCGAATGGTCGCGCGGCACTTATCGCGATGAAGCTTTGGGAGGAGGATATCAATAAGGCGGGCGGCCTGCTGGGGCGGCCGGTAAAGCTGATCTACTATGACGATCAGAGCACGCCGCCAAATATTCCTGGCCTTTATACGAAGCTGCTTGACTTAGACAAAGTGGACATCGTCGTATCTGGCTACGGGACCAACATGACAGTGCCAGCGATGCCTGTTGTCATGGCGCATAACCGCATGTTCATGACGTTGTTCGCTCTGGGAGTGAACTCCGACTTCAAATACTCAAGATCTTCGGGATGCTGCCGACCGGCCCGACTGCGGGTGCCAAGCGCGCCTTTTCCAAGGGTTTGCCACCCGCCCTGATCCTGCGGAAAGGCACCGACGAGCACGTGGGGTTGATCTTTAATACGGTGCTGAGCTGAAACCAGAGAAACGAGCTATGGGTAGGGATCCGGCGTTCGAACCACCGCCACGCGTCGAGGTCACCGCGGAATTCATCCGCGACGGTATCGAAAAACAACGCGCCTACGAACAGTCGCGGCGATTATGGACGGCGCAGTTTACGCCTTCCGATCCACGTGCCCAGCCGGCGGCGCGGTCCCGTTCCCGCGGCACCGTTCACGATGCCCGTCAAAGGAGAACTCGACCTTTGATTTCAAGCACGCGTCGCCCCACCGTCTTAAATCGGCAGAGCCTGCGGCCAGGCCGGCTGCGGCCCAGCCGCCGGCGGGGCCGGGGACGAGGAGCCACGCGCGTGGTGATTACTCGCCAGGCCCCGGGTCGTGGACTTTTCGCGCAATCCGCGCGTGCGCGCGAGGTCATCCCAGTCAGCGCCGACCGGAAACTTGTGGTGCCGAGTTTCCGGATCGAGATGCGCGATGGCTCGCCGCAGTCTTCTTCAGCCGCCGGCGCCGCACCGGCTGACACCACACTTTCCTGGTCCTATCGGCACCCAAGGACGCAAAATTTCCAAAACAGAGGTTGAGCTGCGAAAGTCGGGCTAAGGAAGCATCTTGCTCAGCAGCCATTTGCGGGTGTCGATACGAACCCTAGATCGCTGAATATGCTCGCCGTTTAGTTCCCAGCCACCGCGTTCGTCATTGCCCGTGCGTTGCATCCAGTCATTGCGGCCGTCGTCAGCGATCTCTAGCCACTCATCAGCAATCCCCTGAGCCTGGAGATCGTGCGCGCGTTCGTATCGGTTGGAAAAGCCCTCCCGATCATCCTGAACCCTGAGCATGGGGCGGAGCGTTAATCCCCCGACATTAGCTTCTGATACACCCGCGCAGCCTCGATCGGATCGTTAGCCGGTATCTCAACCGTTGCGTTCACAGTCTGCACCGGGCCGCCATTGGCGCCGGTGTGGGCTATTTCGGTCTTGTCGCCGTATACTTTGGGAACAAGCTTAGATGCATGCCATTTGAGTGCATCATACGCCAGTCGACCAAGTCCAGCGTCATTGGCATTAACCGCTGATTCTACAGCTAAAGCTGCATTTGCATGCCCTTGCATCTCGCGCGCGCGAGCGTACCTGTGCGAAAAGTCTTCATAAAAAGGTGGAGCCTTGCGGCCCGCGGCGAGCTCGGTATGTCGAAATCCCTCTGAGGCGACGCGGGTCGGGCCATGGGCCGCGAGCAGGCGGCAATTGCGACCGCGATCGTCTCGGCCGAGCAAGCCGGCCGAGCATTTCCGCTCGACCCCGGGCGGGTAATACACGGGATGGGTGGCGAAGGCGAAGACTGGCGAGCTCAATCTGGGGCGGACGATCTGGGGCTTGCGCTAGGTCGCCGCTCGAATCGCGCGGCCCCCCGGCCGCTGCCGTCATGACGAACCGACCGGCCAAACGGGTGTCCGGACGTTACTCCCCGGCGCACTTGCGCGACGGGAGCGATCAGAACGGCGGAAACCGATAAGGGGCATTGGACTAAACCGCTTCGCGGTAATTCTGTGATTTAGGCATCGGCTCTTCAATATCAGAGCGTTCGTTGGTGGCGACTGCTACGCTGCCTCCGCTGGCCTGACAACTCAGCCGCGAGACGATGTGCGGGCGCCATGTGGCGCTGTCCATCTCTCACAGGAGTTGTCCATGAGCCCGCTTCGTCGCCGGTTGATCGAGGATATGCAAGTCCGCAACCTCCGGCATACGCAACGTGCGTATGTCGAGCAAGTCGTTCGGTTTGCCCGGTATTTTCGCAGATCGCCCGAACATCTTGGTCCGGCCGAGATCCGGACCTACCTGCTCCACTTGACGCAGGAGAGACGTCTCGCAGCCAGCTCGATCATTGTCACGGTCTCCGCCCTACGGTTTTTCTACACCGTTACCCTCAAGCGGCCATGGACTGTCGAGGACGATATTCCCGCCAGCCGGAAGGCGAAAAAGCTTCCCATCGTGTTGAGCCAGGACGAAGTCACGCGCTTCCTGGGCGCTGTGGACAATCTTAAGCACCGCGTCCTTCTGACCGTCTGTTACGCCACCGGTCTGCGAATTTCCGAAGCCGTCCGCCTCAAGCCCGCTGCGATCGATAGCAACGCATGGTCATTCGGGTCGACCAGGGCAAGGGCCACAAAGATCGCTATGTCATGCTGCCGCCCAAACTGCTGGCGATACTCAGGGACTATTGGAAGCGTACCCATCCCGGAGAGTGGCTGTTTCCCGGTGCGGCCCGGCCAGCCGGTCACTCCATCCACCATCGATCGGACCTGTCGGGAAGTGAGGCTGCAGTGCGGCATCGGCAAGCCGGTTACGCCGCATTCTCTGCGCCACGCGTTCGCGGTTCATCTGCTGGAAGCCGGCACCGACTTGCGTACCATCCAGTTGCTGCTCGGCCATCGTAATCTGAGCACCACGGCTCGGTACCTCATGATCGCCACCAGCACGGTCTGCGCTACCGCCAGTCCGCTGGAGTTCTCAACGTCGTCTTGCCAACCGTGCCGGACCTGGTACCCGCCTGAACCTGGGTTTCGTGGCCCGCGAGGGGCTGGAAGTGGCGGACGTGTTCCGCCGCTTCGGCCCGGCTTTTCGTGAGCAGCACGGCGCGTCGCTGTCGTCGGCGCAACGGCATGCCATGACGGCGATCGAGAGTTGCCGCACCGCCAATTTTCACCTGCTGGAGGCCGGCACCGATCTCCGCACGATCCAATTGTTGCTCGGTCATCGCAATCTGAGCACCACAGCTCGATATCTCATGATCGCCACCAGCAAAGTCTGTGCCACCACCAGTCCGCTGGAATCTCTGGACGTCATGTCGCCAACCATGCCGGACCTGATACCCGCCTGACGGCGAAGTCCGTGTCCCGCGAGGGGCTGGAAGTGGCGGATGTCTTCCGTCACTTCGGCCCGGCTTTCCGTGATCAGCATGGCGTCTTGCTGTCCTCCGCACGGCGCCGCGCCATGACTGCGATCGAGAGTTGCCGCACCGCCGCGCTCGGCGGTCACGTCGAGCAGTGCGACGATTGCGGTCATCAGCGCGTCTCCTACAACTCTTGTCTTATGGGCAAATTCAGTAATGGGGAGTCAGTGGATGGCCCCTGATAGAATTTCGACTGTTTTCAAGCGTGACAGCTCTGCTGTACTCCCTTTCCCGTCCCCATAAGCCCGGACCTTTCCGGCGCTACGGTTGAATTGGCTGCCTTTAGCCGATGACAGGGGGACACGATGCTGGAAACGTATTTCGAATCACCGAAGATGCTTGCGCACCTGCGCGCCGGTCCAAGCGGACCCTATATGGATGGTTTCGCCGCGTGGCTCGAGCGCGGCAGATACGAGCCTTCTGTCGCGGTGCGCTACTTGCGCGCGGCGGCGCACATCGGGCACTTCACCCTGGAACAGGGTGAAACACTGGCCAACATGGACTTGTTGGCCTTCTCACGCCATTTACGAAGCTGCCGTTGCCCGCGGCCAAAAGGCGGACGGCGCAACCACCATACGGTCTACGGCGCCAGACGTTACCGCGAATACCTCGCGGCAATCGGCGTCTGTCAAGGCGGTAACGCGTCTGAGCTCCAGAATACTCGACTCGGCAATGATCATCGAATATCGTCGATGGTTGCGGAAGCATCGCGGTGCAGCGGAAGCAACGATCAGACTTTATTCCAGAGATGCCGCCGACTTACTGATCGCACTTGGCGATGATCCCAGGCGATGGGATGCAAGGGGCGTGCGCGACTACTTTGTGGATCGTGCCGGCAAATGCGGCGCTGGCACCGCTGAAAAACTGACCACAGGTTTACGCGCGTTCTTGCGATACCTCAGTGCCCGCGGCCAGTGCCAGGCCGATCTCGATCAAGCGGTGCCAACATTTGCGTCATGGCGCCTGGCCAGACTGCCAAGGTATTTAACGGCGGAGCAGGTCGACAGCCTGATTGCCGCATGTGACGGCAGTTCGCTGGCACGCCGCCGTGATCGAGCAATCATCCTTCTGCTAGCGCGGCTTGGGCTTCGAGCCGGCGACGTCGCCGGACTCCGCGTCAGCGATATCGAATGGGAGACCGGCACGCTGCGGGTTTCCGGGAAGGGGCGCTATCAAGTTCGACTACCCCTCCCGCAGGACGTCGGAGATGCGATCCTGAGCTATCTCGAGTGCCGACCGCCCACCCGTGACTGCGATCATATCTTCATTCTGAACATCGCCCCGTATCAGCCATTCAAGAGAGGCGTCAGCGTGTCCTCCGCGGTGAAAAGCGTGATGAAGCGGGCTGGCGTTGTGAGCCCGGCCAAAGGCGCACATGTGCTGCGGCACACGGCGGCGACACAGATGCTGCGCCACGGCGTTCCCCTCGATCAGATTGGATTGGTCCTGAGGCACCGGGGCATCGACACGACGGCATACTATGCCAAGGCCGACGTCAATTTGCTGAAAGACATCGCGCAGCCGTGGCCGGAGGTGCTGTCATGAAGGACGCCGTGGCCGACTGGCTCGCCTTGCGCCGCACCGCGGGCTTTGAGATGGCGAATGCGGAATACCTGTTGGGCAGCTTCGCCCGCTTTGCCGCCGAGCGAAAGGAAACACACGTCCGCACGCAAACCGCGATCGATTGGGCCACTCAAGCGGCATCCGCGGTGCGGCGGGACGAGCGGCTTAAAGCGGTCTGTCGGTTCGCCCGTCATGCCCGCGTCGAAGATGATCGGCACGAGCTACCTCCGGCGAATTACTTTGGGTGCCGCAAGACGCGCCGCATGCCGTACATCTATTCATCCAGCGAAATCGGACGTCTCCTCGAAGCCGCCGGTTGGCTTGGCCCTCGTGGCACGATGAGAGCTCAGACGTACACCACTTTGATCGCGCTGCTGGCCTCGACCGGGTTGCGAGTTTCCGAGGCGCTGGGGCTGAGATTTGCCGACATCACGGATGATGGTCTGTTGATTCGGGAAACCAAGTTCCGAAAAACTCGCCTGGTGCCACTGCACGACACCGCGGCCGCGGGATTACGGCGCTACTTGATACGCCGCCGCGAACTTGGTGCCGGCGATGATTACGTGTTCGTAGGCGGTCATGGCCGGTCGCTACCCTATTCAGCGGTTCATTGTACCTTCAAAACTCTGTTGAAGGCGGCGGACCTTTGGCCCGCTCCAGGCAGTCATCGTCCTCGTTTGCACGACCTTCGGCATGCCTTTGCCGTGCGGGCACTGCAGATCGGTCCGGCGGGGCAACCCCGAACCGGGCAGCATATGGTCGCGTTGGCAACGTATCTGGGTCACGTCAACATCTACGCAACGTACTGGTATCTGGAGGCCACGGCCGACCTTCTAAGCGACATCGCCGGCGCCGGCGAGACCCTTATGGCCGGGGGACCGCAATCATGACGCCGGTCGCTCCTCATATCGAAGCCTTCTTGCGTGAAAATCTCTCACGTCACCGAGGCGCCAGCCAACATACGTGTGATTCTTATGCCTACAGCTTCCAACTTCTGTTCGAGTTCGCAGCGACGAAGCTGCGGACGAAACCGTCGTCGCTCTCGCTGGAGCAACTTGATTCGGAACTCGTCATCGCATTCCTCGAATATCTGGAGGACATACGCCGGAACGCGCCCGAGACACGCAACGTGAGGTTGGCGGCGATAAAATCCTTCTTTCACTTCCTTGAGCACAGGCAGCCGGCGGCGCTCGAACAAATCCGTCGCGTTCTGGCGATACCATTCAAGAAAACCAGTTCGCGCCTGGTGCCCTATCTCATCCGCGAGGAAGTCCAGGCGCTGCTGGATGCCCCTGATCCCGTGTCCCGGGAGGGTATCCGGGACCGGGCAATGTTGCATTTGGCGGTTTGTGCCGGACTACGCGTATCCGAACTGACCGGCCTGCGGACCGCTGATGTGACGCTGCCATCGATGAGCATCCGCGTTCTCGGCAAAGGGCGGCGGGAACGGGTGCTGCCGTTATGGAAAACCACAGCGTCGGCGCTCCGAGCCTGGCTCGCGATCCGGGGGACGGTCGAGGCACCCGAGGTGTTCGTGAGTCATCGAGGTGAACCGCTAAGCCGTTGGGGGTTTGCCTACGTGTTAAAACAACATGTCGAAACGGCTGGCCAACTCTGCCCGGGACTACAGAACAAGCGGGTCTCACCGCACGTCCTGAGGCACACCTGCGCGATGATCGTGCTGCAGGCGACACAAGACATTCGCAAGGTGTCGCTTTGGTTGGGACATGCCACCTTGGCCAGCACCGAAATCTATACGCGCGGAGATCCCACCGAGAAGCTCGAAGCGATCGAGGCGATCGTGCCCCCACATTTGCGCAAAGGCTCCTTCCGGCCGCCGGACAAGCTGATCGCCTTGCTCAGGGATACAGCGGTAATGGAGAGCAAAGCGGTTCAAAAGCAACATCAGACTGGGGAGAGCCGCTGCTAACTCCCCATTACTTAATTTGCCCATAAGACACGAGTTGTAGGAGACGCGCTGATGCCCGCAATCGCCGCATTGCTCAACATGACCGCCGAGCGCGGCGGTGCGGCAACTCTCGATCGCCGTCATGGCATGCCGTTGCGCCGACGACAGCGATGCGCCGTGCTGCTCACGAAAAGCCGGGCCGAAGCAGCGGAACACGTCCGCCACTTCCAGCCCCTCGCGGGCCACGAAACCCGGGCTTCAGGCGGGTACCAGGCCCGGCACAGTTGGCGAGACGACGTTGAGAACTCCAGCGGACTGGCGGTAGCGCAGACCGTGCTGGTGGCGATCATGAGGTATTGAGCCGTGGTGCTCAGATTCCGATGGCCGAGCAGCAACTGGATGGTGCGCAAGTCGGTGCCGGCTTCCAGCAGATGAACGGCGAACGAGTGGCGCAACGAATGCGGGGCCACCGGTTTGTCGATGCCGCACAGCAGCCTCACCTCCCGACAGGTCCGATCGATGGTGAGCGGCGAGACCGGCTGGCCGGGTTCGCGGCCGGGAAACAGCCACTCTCCGGGATGGGCGCGCTTCCAATAGTCCCTGAGTATATTGAGGAGCTTGGGCGGCAGCATGACATAGCGGTCTTTCCGGCCTTTGCCCTGTTCGACCCGGATGACCATGCGCTTGCTATCGATCGCGGTGGCCTTGAGGCGAACGGCCTCGGAAATCCGCAAACCGGTCGCATAGCAGACGGTCAGGATCACGCGGTGCTTCAAGTTGTCCACGGCGCCCAGGAAACGCGCGACCTCTTCCTGGCTCAGCACGACCGGAAGCTTCTTCGCCTGACGGCCGGCAGGGATGTCGTCCTCGACGATCCACGGCCGCTTGAGGGTGACGGTGAAGAAAAACCGTAGCGCGGATACCGTGACGATGATCGAACTGGCTGCGAGGCCTCTTTCCTGCGTCAGGTGGATCAAATACGTTCGGATCTCAGCGGGCCCGAGAAGCTCTGGCGATTTGCGAAAGTGGCAGGCGAACCGGACGACCTGGGCGACATACACGCGTTGCGTGTTCGGTGTCAGGTTGCGGATCTGCATATCGTCGATCATGCGACGGCGAAGCGGGCTCATGGACAACTCCTTTGCGAGATGGACAGCGCCACATGGCGCGGGCGCATCGTCTCGCAGTTGAGTTGTCAGACCAGACAGGACGTGTTCCGCGGTTTAAACAATCAAAGCCAAATGGAATTAGAGAAACGAAGTCTAAATCACAGAATTACCGCGAAGCGGTTTAGTGCAACGTCCTTTATCATGGGGAAGAACTGGTGCTAGGGAAGGGGTCAAAGTAACCCCCAGCCAGGAGGATCGATGTGGCAACTGAGCATGACGAACGCCGCCAAGGAATGGACCAACATCGGCACCTTTGACTCCGTGACCGCCGCCGCGCGGCGCATCCGCGAGATCGAGGGCTACCCGAACACTGGCGTCTTCCTCGAATTGCATGTCGATACCGCGCTGGGCACCGACGAGGAAGCTTTCGCCGTCCTGCATCACACCGGGCGCCGCGCGCTCTACGGCATTCGCCGCAACCGAGCGAATTGATGACCGACCAGCTGCCCGCCATCATCCCGCCCGGCGCACTCACGACACCGGCCGACACCTATATAGTGCCCGCGCTTATCGCCGACCTCGGCGAGCAAGCGAGTTGGCGCTACGTCGAATTCTTCACCGCCAACATCAACAACGACCATACGCGCCGGGCTTACGCCCGGGCTTGCGTCCGGTTTTTCGCCTGGTGCGAAGATCGCGGCCTCACGCTCACGACCATTCGGCCGTTCGACGTGGCCGCATGGGTGAAGGAGCTGCAAGAGAACCATGGGGCGCCGGGGGTAAAGCAGCAGCTCGCGGCGGTGCGGATGCTGTTCGACTGGCTCATCACCGGCCAGGTCATGCCGATGAACCCCGCTGCGGCCGTGCGCGGGCCGAAGCATGTCGTGAAAACCGGCAAGACGCCGGTGCTTGATGCTGACGAATGGCGGAAATTGATAAACAGCATCCCGACCGAGACCGTGCGTGATCTTCGCGACCGTGCGCTCATCGCCACTCTCTCCTATTCGTTCGCGCGCATCACCGCGGCGCTCACGATGAAGGTGGAGGATCTTCGGCCGCAAGGTGCTGGCTGGCGGCTGCGGCTGCACGAGAAAGGCGGCAAGGATCACGAGATGCCGTGCCATCATGCGCTCGCCGAGGCGCTGCACGCTTACATCGCCGCCGCCGGCATCGCCGAAGATCGCAAGGGTTGGCTGTTCCGGACCAGTCCGCGACACAACGCCACCGTGTTGACCGAGCAGCCGATGAACCAGGCCGACGCCTGGCGCATGATCCGGCGGCGGGCAGCTGCGGCCGGCATCATGGCGCCGATCGGCAACCACACCTTCCGCGCGACCGGGATCACCGCCTATCTCGGCAATGGCGGCGCGCTCGAACACGCCCAAACAATGGCCGCGCATGAAAGTCCGCGCACGACCAAGCTTTATGATCGCACGCAGGACCGGCTCACGCAGGCCGAGGTGGAGAAGATCAGGTTGTAGCGTATGTGAACGGTTGGAGATAATAAATGGCTCGTTGCATTTATTCATGGCTGGAGCTCAACGAAGACGAACCTCCGAACGACGCGACGCGCTCCAAGGAGCATATCATTCCGTGGGCAATCGGTGGCAGCGACGGGCTGGCAACTAACGACGTGTCGAAGAAGTGGAACAACGACTTTGGTTCCAAAATCGACGAACCTTTCGCCGACGCGCTACCAATCGCGATAAAACGCCACGAGCTCCGTATCAAAGGCCAGAGCGGCAACATACCCCCTATTGAGTGGCAGCTTCGATCCGATCAAACAAACGATACGGCCACTATGGCGATTACGGTCGATGGTGGTGTGACTTTCACATTCGAGCCAATAGTCGTCACGGAGCATCACCCGGCTTATACTCGGCGGCTTGTTGAGGGCTCAGTCGAAAAGGTCAAGCGCATTTTTGATGGCATGCTTCGGTCAGCAAAGGCCAAAAGCCAAACGATCTACAATCCAAATGGTGACGTGATCGCAAGCTGGGAGACCGCTTTGGCCGGAGCCGGGATCGAAACGACGCATGGATTCTCCGGCCAAATTGTTGGAATCGACTTCGCCGCGTGGAATCAGAGGCATGTTCAAGGTCGCCCTGGGTCTTGGCCACTTAGTGCTCGGGTCCGATTGGACGTTTAGCGCCAACGGTGATCGACTCCGCGCAATTCTGGTGAATGAGACAAAGGACTGGCCCCCTTTCGATGGCATAAATCCGCCATTGCCATGGGAAATTGAGCGGTGCCTGGGAATTGATCAAACTGTACGAAATCGCCACCAGCACACACTAATAGTGTTGCCGGGGCGGAGATACTGTCCGGATCGATGTGCAAAAGCTGAATTCGGCTGAAGCGGCCATGGCATGCTTGGTGATGTTCGACGTCACCAACCCTGTGGAGAGGGCGCACACCATGACCAAGCGGCAAGTTAAGAGTGAAGCCACCACGATTAAAGCGATCCTGTCGAGCGATGATGATTTTCTTCGGACAGCGGTACGGACGGCGATCCAGAGCGCCCTTGAGGCGGAGATGACGGAGGCATTGGCGGCGGAGCGGAGCGAGCGCGTGGGCTCGCGTCTTGGCTACCGCAGCGGCTTCTACAGCCGCTCGCTGATCACCCGTGTTGGCACGATCGAGCTGCGCGTTCCACGTGACCGCTTCGGCCTGTTTTCGACCGAGTTGTTCGAGCGCTATCAGCGTTCGGAGCGGGCCTTGGTCAGCGCCCTGGCCGAGATGTATGTCCAGGGGGTCTCGACCCGTAAGGTCAAGGCGGTGACCGAGCAGTTGTGCGGCCACAGCTTCTCGGCCTCGTCGGTCAGCGAGATGAACAAGACCCTGGATGCGGCGCTCACGGCCTTCGCGACGCGGCGGTTGGACGAGCCGTATCCCTACCTGATACTGGACGCGCGCTACGAACGGGCGCGCGAAGGCGGGGTGATCGCCAGCCAGGCGGCGCTGATTGCCATCGCGGTTGCGAGTGACGGTCACCGACAGGTTCTGGCGGTGGACCTGGCCAACCGGGAAAGTGCGTCGAGTTGGCGGGACTTCCTACTGGAACTGAAGCAGCGTGGGCTGCACAGCGTGGAATTCGTGGTCTCGGACGATCATCCCGGCCTGAAGCAGGCGATCCGTGAGGTGCTGCCGGAAGCCGCTTGGCAACGCTGCTACGTGCATTTCCTGCGGAATGCGATGGACCACCTGCCACGGCGGGCGAACGACGATTGTTTGCAAGAGTTGCGCTGGATCTACGACCGTCGCGAGATCGCCGAAGTGCGGCGCGACCTCGCCGCATGGCTGAACAAGTGGAACGCTAAATACGCTCGGCTCTGCGACTGGGTGGAAGAGAACATCGAGGAGACGCTGACTTATTATCGGCTGCCGCTGTCGCACCACAAGCACATGAAATCGACCAACATGCTGGAACGGTTGAACCAGGAGATCAAACGCCGCACGCATGTCGTGCGGATCTTCCCCAGCCCGGCGAGTTGCCTGCGGCTGGTGCGGGCCCTGGCGGTCGAGACGCATGAGGAATGGCTGGAAAGTCCGCGTTATCTGAACATGGAAGATCTGCGCGAACACAAGAAGCAGCAGATGAAGGTGGCGGCATGAACGCGCTTGCGAACTGTGCCAGCGTGGCAACGCGTGGGACCCCCGTCAAGGACGCTTCGCGCCGCAAAGGCGGCGGCCTAAGGCCGTCCTTGACCGCGGCCCCACGCGCCGTCATCGGGTTTTCAGGCCAGGACGAAGAAACGACCCCGTTCAGCCGAACAAAGAAACATCACTGGCTAGGGTGCCATGGCTTTTGCACACATTGACGGACACAACTGGGGCGGAAGCCGATGGCGCTCATTTCCCTTTTTGGTGACTCGGTTCCGCAGTTCGCAATCTCTCTCGGTGACGCTTTTGGCAATTTTGGAAGCCTGGAACGTATGCCGCCTGACCAACTTGTCGGGTTCCGGGTGGACCCGTTAACCCGTATGACGACGAGGCTGCTAGTTGTTGATCTGTGCCGTTTTTGCGGGATTGTTTGAATTCCCTACAGGTTGCTCGAGGCTCTCCCGGGCCAACATTAATGATACATAACGTCCTGTGCGTAGCTTTTCCCAGTGGACGCAGGTGCCATTTTTGAGAGCCTGGCTTTAACCTGTGAAGCATCTGTCATCCTGAGATCGGTGTAAAGGATTTCTAGGCACTATGAAACGATGACACGGCACGAGCCGTAGGCGGCCTTAGCGCCCACGGCTAACGGAGATTCCTTGCCCCCATGTTAGAGAATGAACGGGTAACTACGGCCACAAACCGTGGCTGAGATTTCTTGGCTCACTGGGCCCCTCATCCCAATCAAGTTGGGCTTGCAGGAAGCTAAATTTGTAGAGCAGGTCGCGCTCGAGCGAGTTGTGCTCACCTAGCCGGGCGGCCATTCGAATGTGGTGGATAAGTTCATCGAGAAAATATCGAGAGATCGCCTCTCGTTCTTTCGGTGACGCTGTGCTATGGTCCACGGGACTTGGCCGCAATCGAAGGTACATTCGACGTCGATGCGACCGGGGGACAAGCGGATCCCCAGGCTCGTCGCGAAAGTCCTCGTCTTCATCGAGCGTAAGCTGACCATCATCGCTGACAAGACCGGCTGCTACAAGCAACTCCTGGTGCCGTCGCATAACTCCGCCCTCCTGGGCATGAAGTGCCGCAACGATGACTTGCCGATGCATATCGTGTAACACGTAGTCAATCCTAGGGAGAGGATTACCCTGCATTACATGCTGCACAAGCATGAGGTCCGAGAACGAAGTTCCGATCGGATTATAGCGTTCGACCTCTCGGCGGAAACGGCGGCCGTTGCGCTCGGTTTGGCGCCAAAAATAACTGAATAGTACGAGATTGAGCGGGGAGCTACTGCCGTGGCGGTGGATGGCGAGGTCGAGGTAACGATCCCGATCCGTGCGCGATAGGGCGCCCTCTGTTACCCGCAGAAGAGCCCGGACGACATTCTGGTGATAGGGGTTCAGCCCGTCTGTGCATATCTCACCCTCGGTCGGCAGGTCGCCGGCGCCCGCCTCATCGAAGCTCCAACGGACTGGGCCTGCGGTAGCGAGCGCATCGGCAATCTCACGCCACACACGCAAGTCATGGTCCTGTATCCGCCAGAAAGACGCGACTGACGCCGTTCCCAGAGGGTGCCAGCCGATGTCTGCGAGTACGGGACGTATCACTGCTAACTCGACTTTTCGTGCCGCCACAGATGAGCTGAATTCGGCTATTTGGCCCGCTGCCTCGGTCGCCGTCAGATCCTCATTGCCGGGCGCGCCCCAGGCGGCCAGCACTTGGAGCGCGAAGGCCTCAGGACTGGCCTCGTCGCGATCCAGTTCGACTGTGCAATCGCGCAGCCTGGTGTCGGACATCTTCCGTCCCCCGAAGGCGGCGAAGCGGTTCTGCGAGGTGATGAGGAGTGAGAGGCGTCGCCTTGATGGGTCCCGAGGTATCAGCGCCTCGAGCAGAGCGGTGATCTCCAG
>CAVYXX010000079.1:0-40431 GCA_963772355.1 uncultured Alphaproteobacteria bacterium
AGCCGATCGATATTTGATAATAGCTCTGAGAGCGGAAACGGCTTCAGCAGGCACAACACCGGGTCCCCCAGCGCACCCGTCTCCGGCAGCAGCCGCGGCTTGCCGGTGATGAATATCACCGGGATTTCCGGATGCACTCGCCGCGCCTCAAGCGCCAACCCTACGCCATCCAGACGTCCCGGCATGTCGATGTCGGTAATTATCAGCCGCACACCCTCCCGGTCCAACAATGGGACCGCCGCATCAGCCGATCCGGCCTCGATGACTGTGAAGCCAGCCTCGTCGAGAACTTCCGCGATCAGTGCCCGGATATCATCCTCGTCCTCGACCACCAGAATGCACACCATCCTTCTGCTCCTGTTGGCGGAACCTGGTTGAAGACTCAGGTACATTTTTCCTGCCGACGGTTTATCCCCCATGATGCTCTACAACCTTAGAAGGAGGGAGGCAAATTATCGTGTTCTGGCCGACAGACCGGCCTTTGCCTGCACGTATTGCCGACCCACTCATATATCCATATCCAACACGACCGGCTTAGAAAGTAGGGGTGACACGAAACACTTGCTCTATTTGGCGACAATGCCGCATTACACTGAGATATCTTCAAATACGCCGTAAGTTCGGCTTATCGATTTTCAAAAGTTACAAATTGCGACTGAGTGATGAATTAGATGGACGCATCATCGGAATACCACCATAGGTTGCCCAAGTTCGCATAGGATCACAATGAGCAAAATCCCGGAAACGGCCCTTTCGGAACTGCGGGAATTGCAGTTTGAGGGTGGTTTCACCAGGACCACGGCAATCGTTCATCGATCGCTTGGCAGGCTGACGGGGCGGCCTGCCCTGCGACCCGCACAGAGTCTCTTCGAGCCCGACCCCTACATGATGATTTTGCTGGCCGGCCAGGAAATCAAGGACGGGCGATTGGACCAGGCGGAAAGTCTGATCGACGCCGCGTTCGCGGCCTGCGATCAGGGCATGCCGTGACAGTTACTTGAGCCTAGTCAGACCGGGACAGTCCCGCGAACGAAAACAGCGTTGTATAGCTGCTGGTCTCGGGACGATCCTGGAAGCTGAGGAATGCTTCGACGAACGTGTCAGCCAGGCCCTCGTCACCCAGAATGCGCGCAATGTGGGGACGCGCGGCTGTCAGTTGCTCCACCCAGTTGCGCCGTCGCTCGGCGTCAATTTGACCTACGATGGTGAAGAGCCGATCGGGCTCGAAGTAACGGCAAGATCTGTCAACCCGGCTTGCGCAAATAACGACGCCATCTTGCGTCCGATATACGGATCGACTAACCCCGAAAACACCCGCTCCGCATCGGCTTGCAATGTCGGATCCTCCGGCCAGTGCGTGACCGCAAAGCCATCGAAGCTGCTGCGGATCACCGAGCCACCCGGACAGGTGACGCGTCGAAGTTCAGCCACGGCTGGGGCAGGCTCCTGGAGCCATTGCAGGACGTATTTTGACCACACCAAATCGAAGGCACCGTCTCCAAACGGCTGGTGGAAGATGTCGCCCTGTTCGAACCTGAGATTGTCCAGTCGTTTCCCTCGGGCACGATCGCGAGCATACGCGACATAGTCTGAGCGCAGATCGACACCGACCACCCGAGCGTCGGGGTATTTTGCCGCCAGCAGACGGGCCATTGACCCGGAGCCACAACCGACATCGAGGATGCTGGTAAGACGCGGAAGTTCGGTCAACACCGTAAGGTGCTGCTCCAGGCCAGCCAACATGGCCTGACGTTCCAGCCGGTCGCATTCGCTGTCGCTGTGGATAGCGTATGGCCTTGACTGGCCGCTCATAGCTCCCTCCGGGTCCCGAATTCGCGAGTTCCCTTCCTCGCATGCCGATCCATCCTTGCATCCTGCCTTGGGATCCTGAGGAGCCGAAATTGTCACCTATCTCGAAATTCTTGGTTTTTTCAAGCGGGATCAGGCGGTACCGCCTCATCATCCTCGACCAGTTCAGCGATCCCGTAGATATTGCCATGAGCTCACCGAGGGTCGAGCATTCTGGATGAGACCAGGGTCTCGCTCCGAGGTTTGCGGTCGCCGTGATGGGGAGTAGTTTGGGTGCGTTAGCAGGGGTCAGCCGCCGTTCTGGCGCTTTTCCGTTGGCCGAAACAGCAGGAGACTACGATATGTATCGCCGCTCACTTCTTGTCGCCGCCATCGCGTTCACGCCAATGATAGCGATGGCGGATGAAAATATTGCAGGACAATGGCAAGCCAACCTCGATCACAATGTGATCATAGCCATGGACGTGCTGGCGGATGGTTTTTGGACCAGCCAGACGGTGCAGAAAGACAAGGTCGTGGCTGAGATGGCGGGCTCCTACGACAGAAGGCCGAGAGTGCCACGACCGGCACACTCGTTTTCACCCCGGTGAAATCGAAAACGACGAGGAACACGGCGAAGCCCGGGTCGAGGAAGATAAATACACGCTGGAGCATGGCGGGAAGGTGCTGCGGCTTGTTTCCACGAAAAATGATGTGATGGTGTTCCACAAGCGCGCTTATGCGAAGTAAGATGGAGAGATTATCGATGCGATATGCACTTATCGCCACGGCGGCGGTTTTGGCTTCACTGCGGCCACGCCCCCAGCAAACGCATTGGCTGCCTATCTGGCGGCGCCGCGGGAGCCTTGGCGGGTCATATGGCGGGTCATGGCGTGCTCGGGGCCATCGGCGGGTGCATTGCCGGACATCAATGGCATAAGCACCAAGTAAGCCAGAAAGCACTCCAGAACCAACAAGACTACGTCAAGGCTCGGCAGCAGCAAGATCCGAATTATCATGATCCCTGGCAGCAGGAATGACTTGAGGCCGCGTGCGGGCGGTAGTTCCGCTCGCCCTACGGGGGTGAACGGTGTTGTGATGCCAGAATTGGCCATCGAGCCAGCGTAGCACCGTCATTCGATCGGTTGAAACGGTCGGCCGACTTCTGTTGCATCACGCCGGATAGCCGGCCGGCCGGCCGGTTTACCGGAATGCGCCCATAGCCGACCGCCATTTGTGCATAGTTCGTCGACGCCCCCTGTGCTAAAATTATGCTGAGACGACGGTCACTGGGATGGATAATATGTGGCAAAAATCGCAATATCTCGGCCGCCAAACCCTCGGGACGGACCTAAAATGCAGCTTATGACGCTGCATACGATTTTCGGCAATTGCAGCCTTTCCGTGACCCGCCCGACGTTGATGTTCAGCGCGATCTTGGGGTTTGCAAGCAGAGTAAGCGAAACTACCCGAAACGGCAGCAACCAGGAATCGGCCGGCAGCAGCAGCGCACGCGTCCGCGCCGGAAATGCGAAGGCGCAAGGCGAGATTGGTCCAGCCGGCTGCAAAGTCACCTTGAAAAGGTTCAACGTCATGAGAGCCATTGTTGTCATGGTCGCCGTTTTGCTGGTGGGCGCTCTGCGGCCAGAGTTGGCCCACGCGTGGGCCAGCGCCAATCGGTGGGGTGGCAGCACCACCCATAGCTGGGGCGCTACCAGCCATACAAACGCCTGGGGTGGCAGCACAAGCCATGCATACGGGGTGGGCACCGAGCACACCAACATGTACGGTGGCAGTTCAGCCCATGCCTGGGGCGGCGGGACCGAGCATACCAATGTATACGGCGGCAGCACCTACGGGAGTGGTACGGGGCAGGAGCGACCCATACCTATGCCTCCGGGGCGACGGCTTATCACCCGCCTGGCTACGGTGGATACGGGTATTCCGCCTATCACCCGCCTGGTTACGGATACGGCTATCCCGCCTATCACCCGCCGGTCGCGGTACCGTATTATTCGGCGTCGGGATGTTATGGCTGCGCTGTGGCTGCGGGAGCGGTTGTCGGTGCCACCGTGGGGGCGGTGGCCGCGTCCGCCAACACGGCGGCAGCCTACTCGTCCGGCTACGCCGCTGGCAGCGCGGCGGGATATGCCATGGGTGTGAACTACGCGGCTTTGCCAACTGGCTGTGCCTATCAGGCTGGTCCTAACCAGGACCTCTGTGGCGGAAGCTGGTTTCGCCCAGCATATGGCGCCAACGGCCTGTACTATACTGCTGTACCTGCGCCGTGATGTGAGATATTACTTGAAGGGACATCGGAGGGCGGCTTACTCGCGAGCATAAAGGCACGGTGGCAGGTTTCGGGTCGCGCGCGTGGCAGCCCTCGGATAGCGCCAACGGAACCGAGCGTCCGGAATGACGATTTTCAAGGAACACAAGACAGGGGATTTGCCATGATGAGGATAGGCTTTGGACTTATGGCCGCGCTCATGCTGGCTACCACCCTCGCGGATGCACAGCAGCCGGCGGCGCCGAACAAAATGCAGATTGCCGAGGCCTGCGGCGGC
Organism: uncultured Alphaproteobacteria bacterium; assembly: GCA_963772355.1. GTDB lineage: Bacteria > Pseudomonadota > Alphaproteobacteria > Acetobacterales > Acetobacteraceae > Rhodopila. The sequence goes on from CAVYXX010000079.1 coordinate 4,356, forward strand.
GACATTGACCGCCTTTGCCCGGGGGTGCCCCCGGTCTAGGCCGAATCAAGGCTTGCATGAAGGCGCACGTTTCGCAGCTCTCGGGAGCATGCTTCGACACGCTGATGGCGGCTGCGGCAGCGAAGAAGGAGCCGTAGCGGCGGGGGTCGATCGCAACCAGGCTGCGATCAACCGATTTGCACTACGGCCGTAATTTTATTTGGCTAGCCTGGCGTCGTCCGAAAGCCTGGCATCACCTCTCGTGCAAACAGGCGTACCGAGCGCAGTGTCTGCTGATGGGGCAATGTCCCCCAGGCGAATGAGCAGATCACGTAGTTGCAGCCGCTATCCTCTATCAACCGGCCCATCTGTTCGCGGACGCGCGCCGGTGAACCAAAAATCACAGTCTGGTGCTGCGTCGCTGTCTCCCATGCGAATAACCCATCAACGCTGTGGTCGTCATGGTCGTGCCACAACTTGGTGATCGAACGATACCAGTCCTGGTGGGCCGGACGCGTGATCGCGAGCGCTTCCTCATCGGTATCGGCGACGACCACTTGGCGCATGACGCCAACCTTGGGCGCCGCGACATGACCGTTAAGCCGGTCAGGATCGTGCCGGTGCAACTCCCATGTCCGCCAATACGCGTCAACATGCTCGCGCACTGCCGCGGCAGGCCCCAGTCCGACGAAATTGAAACCGTGCCGGGCAGCATATTGGACACTCTCCGGATTATGCGTCGGATACCAGAGCGGTGGGTGGGGCTGCTGCATGGGGCGCAGTTCCATAGGCACGTCGCTGTACCGGTAATGTCGCCCCTCAAAGTTTAGCCGGTTTTTGGTCAAACCCTCGACAAGCACTTGCAGTGTCTCGTTGAAGATTTCGCGTGTAGCGGCAGGATCGACGCCGTAATAGCGCAGCTCGTACGGCGTGACGCCGCGACCGACCCCCAGTTCCAGCCTGCCGTTGGACATCTGGTCGAGCATGCAGACTTCTTCGATCAGCCTCAGCGGATTGTAGAGCGGCAACAGGTATACCAACGGCCCAAGACGGATCCGGCGCGTCCGCTGAGCCGCAGCGGCGAGAAACAGCGCCGGTGAAGGCGCCATGCCAAGCGGAGTCGCATGATGCTCCGCAAGATGATAGCAGAAGAAACCAGCTTCCTCTGCCGCCACCAGAAGCTGCAGCCGCTCCTCATAGAGCTGGTGCAACGGCGCGGTGCCGCGGTCAATCCAATCAAACAGGCCAAATTCTGTTTGGGCCATGTAGTGATTCCTCCCGTTCTGTCACCGAACGCAGATCTAGCGCCGCAAGGCACCAACGCTCAGCCCGTGGTTTCTTATTTTCCGTCAAGCCAATCTGCCTCCGGGAGGTCGCCACATCAAGGGCGCCAGGCATCGCGCTGATTATCAGCGCCAAGAATGCGTCCCAAAAAGTCCGAAAGAACGCGTGGTCAGTCCCGCCGCCGCCGCCGATCACGCCACCAGCAACCTCGGTTACGATCTCAGCAATCCAGCGTGTTGTCGCGTTCCCACGCGCTCAAATGTCGCATGTAGCTGTCCCATTGCTGATACTTCAGCTTCGCATACGACGCCACGAACGCATCCCCGAACGCAGCCCGCAGCGGTGCGCATCCCTCGAACGCCCGGATCGCGTCAAGCAGATTCATCGGCAACCGCCGTACCCCGTCGATCGTATGTCCGACCTCATACATGTTGACATCAAGTCGTTTGCCCGGGTCGCGCTTCTGGGCCAGTCCATCGATCCCCGCCGCGAGCAAGGCGGCTTGCAACAGATAAGGATTGGCCGAACCGTCCGCGAGCCGGTACTCGACCCGCCCTGGACCGGGAATCCGGATCATGTGCGTGCGGTTGTTGCCGCCCCATGTTGCGGTATTCGGCGACCACGTGGCCCCCGACACCGTCACCGGAGCATTGATCCGCTTGTAACTGTTCACCGTCGGGTTGGTCAGCGCGCAAAGCGCGTCGGCATGCGCCAACAAACCACCGGCAAAGTGGTGAGCCTCCGGCGAAAGTCCCACCTCATCCGAACCGGCAAACACGTTGTTCTCGCCGCGCCAAACCGAGACATGAGCGTGGCAGCCGGACCCTGTCAGATCAGCGAATGGTTTCGGCATGAACGTCGCGCGCATGCCGTGCCGTTCGGCAATACTGCGCACCATGAATTTGAAGAACGCATGCCGATCCGCGGTCACCAGCGCCGGCGCATACGTCCAGTTCATTTCGTACTGGCCGTTGGCGTCTTCATGATCGCTCTGATACGGCCCCCACCCCAGCGTTTCCATCGCGTCGCTGATCTCGGCGATCACATCGTAGTGGCGCATCAGCGTAAGCTGGTCATAGCAGGGCTTCGGCTGCCGGTCGGCCCCGTCCGCGATGAGCTGGCCATCCGGCTGAATGAGGAAGAACTCCGGCTCGACCCCGACCCGCATCTCTAGGCCCCGCTCCTCGGCCTGTGCGATCACCCGGCGCAGCACATTGCGAGGCGCCTGCTCGACCGGCTTGCCCGCCATCGTGGGGGTGGCGGCCATCCAGCCGACCTCGGGCTTCCAGGGTAACTGGATCAGGCTTGCCGGATCAGGCACGGCCAGCACGTCCGGGTCGGCTGGGGTCATGTCGAACCACGTCGCGAAACCGCCAAATCCGGCACCGTCGTTCGCCATGACGTCAATCGCTCGGGCCGGCACCAGCTTCGCTCGGAGGACGCCGAACAGGTCAGTGTAAGCAATCAGGAAAAAGTGGATACCGCGCTCTTCGGCGATCGCCGATAGCGCGGTCATTGACCAGGGATCCAGGTCGTGCCCGCGAGGGGCACTCGCGCCATGGCAGCGGCTTCAACTGTCAACGCCACGAGGTCCTCCGGTTCCAGGTTGTGCAGGTGGCTCTTGCCGCAGGCTCTGGCGATGGTCTGCGCTTCCAAGGTCAATACCGCTAAATAATTTGCCAGCCGGCGCCCCCCCTCCACCGGGTCAAGGCGAGCCGCAAGTTCAGGGTCCTGCGTGGTGATGCCGGCTGGGTCACGCCCCTCGTGCCAGGCATCGTAAGCGCCCGCGTGGGTGCCCAGCGCGGCGTACTCGGTCTCGTAGGCCGGATCATTGTCGCCCAGCGCAGTCAGCGCCGCGGTGCCGATGCTGACCGCATCCGCGCCTAGCGCCAGTGCCTTTGCAACGTCCGCTCCGTTGCGGATGCCGCCGGAGACGATCAGTTGCACGCGCCGGTGCAGATCGAGATCCTGCAGCGCCTGCACCGCCGGCCGGATCGCGGCAAGGATCGGCAGCCCGACATGCTCGATGAACACGGCTTGCGTCGCCGCGGTGCCGCCCTGCATGCCGTCCAGCACCACCACATCCGCGCCGGACTTCACCGCCAGCGCCGTGTCATAGTATGGCCGTGACGCGCCGACCTTGACGTAGATCGGCTTTTGCCAGTCGGTGATCTCACGCAATTCGAGGATCTTGATTTCCAGGTCATCCGGACCCGTCCAATCGGGATGTCGGCAGGCACTCCGCTGATCGATCCCTGGCGGCAGCGTCCGCATCGCAGCAACGCGCTCGGTAATCTTCTGGCCAAGCAGCATGCCGCCGCCGCCGGGTTTGGCGCCTTGCCCAATGACAATCTCGATCGCATCCGCCGCCCGCAGATCGTCGGGGTTCATGCCGTATCGGCTCGGCAGATATTGATACACCAGGATCCGCGAATGTTCGCGTTCCTCCGCCGTCATGCCGCCGTCACCGGTCGTTGTGCTGGTGCCCGCGATCGTGGCACCGCGGCCCAACGCCTCCTTGGCTTGGGCTGACAGACTGCCGAAGCTCATGCCTGCGATCGTAATAGGAATGCGCAACTCGATCGGCTGCTTCGCGTGCCGGGCGCCGAGCACGACATCGGTCCCGCATCGCTCGCGATAGCCTTCGAGCGGGTAGCGGCTGATGCTGGCGCCAAGGAACAGCAGGTCGTCGAAATGCGGCAGTGGCCGCTTCGCGCCGTAGCCACGAATGTCATAGATGCCGGTTGCCGCGGCACGACGAATTTCCGCCAGCGTCGCGCGGTCGAACGTCGCGCTCTCGCGCGGGGCGGGCCGCGGCGGGGATCGTCCGGCCATCAGTATGCCCCGGCGTTGTCGACGTGGAAATGATACAGCCGCCGAGCGGATCCATAACGGCGGAACGCGCCCACGTCCAAGCCGCTGAACCCGGCCGCCCGCAATCGCGCATCGAGTGCCTCAAGATGCTGCGGTTTCACCGGTTTTTCGATACAATCGGCGCCGAGGCTGGCGACCCGTCCGCGCACAAAAAGCTCCGCTTCGTAGATGCTGTCTCCCAGGTTGTCCCCGGCGTCGCCCAGCACCGTGAGCGTCCCAGCCTGTGCCATGAACGCGCTCATGTGGCCGACGCTGCCACCAACCACGATGTCGATACCTTTCATGCTGATGCCGCAGCGCGCGGCGGCATTGCCTTCGATCACCAGCAGGCCGCCATGGGCCGTGGCGCCCGCCGACGCACTGGCATCGCCGCTGACGTGGACATGACCCGACATCATGTTCTCCGCGACGCCATTGCCGACGTTGCCCGTGACCACGATTGTTGCGCCCTTGTTCATTCCTGCACAGTAATATCCAGCGTGTCCGGCGATCTCGATGCGTATTGGCGCATCGACACCGACTGCCAAAGCGTGCTGACCACGCGGGTTGATCACGTGCCAGAGCGTTCGATTGGTGTCCTCATCCAAACTATGCAGTGCTGCATTGAGACTACGGACCGAGGCCTCGGCAAGATCAACCGTCTCAGCCCTCATCAATCCCGCTCCCATGCGTACACCCGAGCGGGCTCGGGTTCCCAAACGTGGGCGTCTTCAATTCCAGGTAAATCAACCAGAGCGCGGTATTCGCTGCCAAACGCGACCCAGTCGTCAGTCTCGGCCATCACCGCCGGTTTGCAGCAGATCGGATCGCGCAACACGGCGAATCCGGTCCGCGTGCCAACGACAAATGTATAGAAACCATCGAGGTCCCGAAGAGCCGCCTGCAGGGCGCCTTCGAGGCTTTCGCCATCACGCATCCGCCACGACAGGTAGGCCGCGGCGACCTCAGTATCGTTCTCGGTCGCAAACGTGAATCCCTGACGCAGCAGCATCCGTCGCAGCGCGTTATGGTTCGACAGACTTCCGTTGTGCACAAGACATTGGTCTGACCCGGTGGTGTATGGATGCGCGCCGTCAGTCGTGACCAAGCTTTCGGTGGCCATGCGGGTGTGTCCGACCCCGTGGGTACCCGCCATGAACGGAAGCCCGAAGCGTGCGGCGACATCGGCGGGCAAACCAACTTCCTTGTACAACTCCATGCGCAGTCCTTCACCGACGACTGTGACTTCCGGCGCCTGATCATGCAGCTCTCTGCGTACCTCGGCCGCGCGAGACTCTGGGACGTGCAACACGGCATGGGTGTCGTGAACGGTGGCCGTCACGCCCAGCGCCGCGGCAAGCTCGTCGAAGTTGGTTCCCGATGATCCCCTGACGGTAAGCTTGACGCTACCGAGCTCGGCGCCATAGATGGCAAAACCTGTACTATCGGGACCACGGTCTCGCATGGTCTGCAGCATGCGAGACAACATTGCTCCGCAACTGTCCTGCAAGGTTTCGGACTTGATATAAAGCCCCACAATCCCGCACATCCTACATCCCTTGCAATCCCGTGGCCATTCCGCCGCTCGAAACCAGGAATGTCAATCGCCGGGAAACCGGCGGCTTTTGGCAAACAGGCCGCCGCAAGCATCAGGGCAAGAACGACAACGATACGTTATTGGTCAACGAATTGCTCCTGGTCACGCTGCCTGGTGACCTCGAATGGAATGAGGCGAAGCGCCTTTTTAGCCCGGCGGTGCGCGCAGGGCTGTTGCTTCGTGGCACACGCAGTCGCAACGGCGGCCGCATCGGTCCTAAAAAGGGAGTTCAGGCGACGGTCAGGTCGGCGACGAGTACCTTGCCTTTCGTCTCTGGGCTCAAAAGCACCGCGACAAGGAAGATGGCCAAACCCACGACCGTGGTGACGAGAATAGGACCTGACAGACCGATATGGTGGGTGGTTGCGTATAAAATGAGCAGCGGCGAGATCAGGCCGCCCCAGATAGCCCCCTGGTGGAAGCAGAAGGCGACCGCGGTGGCACGCACTTCGGTGGGAAACCGCTCGGAGAGGTAGGCGGGATATTGAGCGTGCATGCCGCCGCAGGCAAACATCCCTTGCAACGCGAACCCAGTCACAATCAGCGTGTAATCCTGGGTCAGCAGATAAAGGAACGCGGTCGGAACCCCGAGCGCCGCCGGGATGATAATCGCCCACCGCCGGCCGACGCGTTCCGCCACCCAGCCCCAGAACAACGAAGAGAGAAAGAAACATGTGTTGGCGAGCGCGATCGGCAGCGCAACCAGGGCCGGGCTCAGATGCAGGTCGAGCTGTAGATGTGTCGCAAACAGCGCGTAGTTGGCATAATAGATGACGAACGCGCTTCCCATCATCAGGCAGGTAGTGAGCGTGTTTCCCAGCATCTCGGGCTTGAAGATCGAGAACAGCGGCGCGCGCACTTCGCGGCCTTGCAGCTTCTGCTGGCGTTGGTTCTCGACCCAGATCTCGGGTTCTTTGACGTATAGCCGGATATAGATGATCAATAGGGCAGGCGCGATGCCGATCATCAGCAGGCCCCGCCAGCCAATATAATTGTAGAACAGCCCGTAAATCGCACTCGACAACAAGAACCCGATCCCCCACGAGCCCTGCATCACTGCGCCCATGAAGCCGCGCGAGCGAACCGCCAGGTCTCCATCGCGAGGGCGGCGCCGGCCGGCCATTCCGCGCCCATGCCGATGCCGAGCAGCGCCCGGAAGAGGAACAGCAAAAAGAAGCTCGGCGCCAGACCGGCGAGGAAGTTGCAGACTGAATACCAGGCGATCGAGATCATCAGCGGCGTGTTGCGGCCGATCCGATCGGCGAGCCACCCGCTGGCGGTAGCGCCGATAAGGCGCATCCACAGCGTGATCGTCAATACCGCCGCTACCTCAGGCACCGACACGCCGAATTCCTTGGCGATCGGCGCGATGATCAACAGAAACGCGGTGAAGTCGAAGGCATCGAGGGTCCAACCAGCCCAGGCTGCCAAATAGGCATACCATTGGTCCCTGGTGGGCTCTTTCCACCAGGCTACGGGTGTTTCCGTCGCGGCCGCCGTCATAGCGCAGCTCCCCGATAACCCCAGATCGCTTATAGAAGATCGTAAGACGGCGCGGCAACAGGATTGATCGATCGGTGAGCCAGTATCTTGCGATCGCCGGCGCGGACGTTGAAGGTGCGGAACCGACGGGCACGTGCCTTCGGACGGGGCTCGCGATCAAGAAGCGTCAGTTATGGGAAGAGTTTAGCGCACGCACGCTCAACTATAGCTCTGGCAACTATAGCTCGGGACAGGAGTCCGGCGCACGCCGGTGCCGCGTCAGGGCTTCAAATGCAAAGCCGAGCCTGAACAGGTCGGGCTCGTGATAGGGCAGAACCACGAACTCGATCCCCACCGGTATGCCGCCGGGCGCGAAGCCCGCCGGCAAGCAAATAGACGGCATCCACGTCTGCGCCGCGATCAAAGTATTGGTCGGGAAGGTCAACGTTGTCCACTTCTTGTCGAGCACCTCCTGCTTGGTCGGCGGCAGCACCTGAATGGACGGAAAGCAGATGGCGCTCAGGTCATTCCGCGCCATCAATCCAACCACGGCCCGCTGGAACGCATCCCGAGCCGCCACCTTGCGGAAACAGGTCGGATCATCCTCCGGGTGCGTCGGCCCCTCGTCGACGATCGCCTCGTACAGGTCCAGCACCGGATGATACTTGCCAGCCGCCTTGATGGCGTCGATCGAGCCATAGGCAAGACCAGTACGGGCCGCGAGGAATGCATTGATGTCGTGGCGCGAATGGGTGAGGTAGAGCGACGTTGCCATCACGTGGTCCATCGCGTCGGGCAGGCTGATATCCACCATCTCGGCGCCGGCCGTCCGCATCGCGTCAATCGCCGCACGCACCGCCGTGTTCACCGGCGCCGCATCAGGGTCGGCGTCATTGCCGAACGCTTCCTTCAACACGCCGATGCGCAGACCACCATTCCCCCGTGGCGCACGGCGTCGGCATAGCTGCCCTTGTGCCCTGCAATCACATAGGCGGTCGTATAGACATCGGCGGGGTGGTCGCGTTCGGCCTGATCCTGGCCCGGACCACCTATGGCGAGGCGGTGTACGCGGTCGGCGGCAACTATGAGGCAGGCCGTCTGTCCGGCCTGCGCGTACGCACGATTGTCGCCAGCTCCTACGTGCTGCTTGGCGCCTGCGTCGGCATCGCCGGCAGCATCACCGCGTCTCAGCTTAGCTCCGCGCAGGCAAATCTCGACCCGATCATCATCTTCGACGTATTGACCATTGTCGTGGTCGGCGGGACGTCGCTGGCCGGCGGATCCGGTGCGATGTGGCGCACCGCGGTAGGGCTGGGGATCATCGCCACGATCTCCAACGGCTTCGTCCTGCTCGACATCAGCCCGTATTATCAGGACATCATCAAAGGCGCGATCATCGTCGGCGCGCTGGCCTTGGACAACAGTTTACTACGACTGTTGCGCCGGCGCGGCTAAGCGCCCCCGTCGGTGAACTCGACCCCCAGACCGCTCGGGAGCGGCTGGCGGCTTGGATGCCATTGGGCGAGTGTTACAAGGCGAATCCGAAATTCCGTACCTCGCAATGGGAGCCTTGAACGATCGATGAAAGACAACAGCATATGGCGGGCGGTGCGCGAGGGGCGGCCAGCGCTCGGGACCGGGCTCAAGGAGTTCGCGTCGCGCGGCGTCCCGTGGATCATCGAGGCCTCCGGCTTCGACTACTGCATGATCGACCATGAACATGGCGCGTTCGACCTGGAAACGATCGCGGATCTCGCCGGGTGGTTTCAGGCCACCAACGTCTCCGCGATCGTGCGGATCCACAAATCCTTCACGCATCTGATTCCCGCGATCCTCGATCAGGGGATCATGGGCATCCAGGTCTCGGAGGTCGATAACGCCGAGGAGGCACGCGCGATTGTGCGGGAGGCAAAATATCCGCCGATCGGCAATCGCGGTATCTCGGGGCAAGGGATGCACACCGGATACAGGAGCTATGGCGCCCGTCACGCGTCCGAGTATGCGCCTTGGGCCAATGCGAACATCATCGTTTGCGTGTCAATTAAGTCGCTCGAAGGCCTGGAAAATGTCGAGGCGATCGCGGCCGTGAACGGCATCGACATGATCGCCTATGGCCACTCGGACCTCAGTGCGCGCCTCGGCGTTCATCTCCAGCTTGAGCACCCGACATTCAAGGCAGCCGTGCGCCGGATAGCGGAGGCCTGTAACGCCCACGGGAAACTTGCCCGAGGGTCTGCGGAAACCGAGGCGCAGATCGAGGAGTACTGGCAGCTTGGGTGCAAGGTGCTGAACCTGCCCGGCAACGACGTCAGCACCTATTTGGATGGCCTGAAGGCGCGTGCCAGCCGCGCACATGCGCGGCTCAAATCCATCGGTGTGCCGGTGCCTTGAGTGGTGTGCCGGTCAGGACGTGGGGCCGATAACGTCGCCGAGTCAGCTTTGCCACGGGTCGACGACCCGGAGTCCGCCAGCCTCGTAGGGTGACGTGTCACGTGACGCGACGATGAAGCCACGCGAGGCGGCGATCGCCGCGATGTATCCATCCGGCGTCGGGAACCCGCGACCGGCGTTGCGCGCAGCGACAGCGAGCGCGGTGTAGTGGCGCGCGGCATCGGTGTCGAACGGCAGCACGCGATCACCGAACAGCTCGAGCAGGCCATCGAGTGCTCGCGCCAAGGTGTTCCTGCGCCTGCCCACCGGCAGCACGGCGATGCCGAACAGCATCTCCGCCAGGGTGACACTGGTGAGGTAGAGCGTTTCGGCTACCTGCTCATTCAACCAAGTCCGCACGGCGGGATTCGGTTCCGGCTTCATCGCCTCGGAGATCACATTGGTGTCGAGTACGATCATTCAAACTTCATCGGCTTCGCCGGCGATTTGTCCCGCGTCTGCTCGACGGCCGCGATATCCTCGTCCGTGAGCCCGACCTTGCGGCCCAGGGCGGCAAGTGCGTCGCCGAGGCGAACGCGCTTTGTCGGCTTCACGGCGCGTTCCAGGATGTCGCGGATTTCGGCCTCGGCGCTGCGGCCGTGCTGAGCGGCGAGCACGCGCAGCGCACGATGCACCTCATCCGGCACATTCCTAACGGTGATCGAAGGCATGATGTCGGATTACCTGGAGTGCTTGGGCTGATTGCATCCTATAGGAATGCCAGCATTGGCGCAATCGAAGACCCAGCTCGCAGGTGTCGCACGTTGAACCGGACTCTTGAGAGGCGCGCCGGTCAGGACGGGGCCGGTAATGCGACCCGGGACAGCTGCCGCTGCGGGCGGAGGTGCTGAGCAACCCGCATCACGCGTGAGAGGCTGTCTCTGCACCGCTGCCAAACGTCTACATTCGATCCATGTCCGTCGTTGCTCGGCAATCCGCCGACATGTGCCTCGGTGCCGCGCCGACACGATTGCACCCTCGTTGCCGTGCGCCGGATAGCGGAGGCCTGCAACGCCCACGGGAAACTTGCCCGGGGATGGTCTATGGCACGGCCAACGGGGCGCTGGTGGCGGTGGCGAGGATCAACCCCTTCATCACCACGGTGGGCACCGGCTTCATCCTCAACGGCATTGTGCTAGTGATGACCCAGAACGCTGCGTTCCTGGTCGACAACCAGCCTCCGCCACGCTCGGTGCCGGGCGGTGGCATGGGGTGCCGTATTCGGGAATGCCGCTGATCGGGTTCGTGGTGGCGTTCGGCCTGATCCTGGCCCGCACCACCTATGGCGAGGCGGTCTATGCGGTTGGCGGATTGTTGGAAAGGCGCCTTCCGCCTCCATCTGCTACAACGGCTATATCTACAGGCGCGATCAGGCTCAGGCGACTCGAATACAGTCCTGCCCCCGGACAAAACGCACCTCCAACTCTTCCGTCTGAGTTAAGATGGAAAGATGTATTGGTCGAGCGAGCTGATCCAGATCGACGAAGCGACGAACGGAGTCAGCCATCTCATGCGTTTCACATATAACTAGCAGGTCGATATCCAACGCGGTTGATAAATCTTCATGAGCGGAACCGAAGAAATACCAGTCCGCGTTGCCCACACCGGCATTCGTCTTCAATGCTACGTCTCTTATAGTGGACAACAGCTGGTCATTTCTCATGGTTGGTTAAGCCTCCCTAGCAGCTCTTTAAGCTTGAATGCCTCGGCTCTCATCGATCTTGCGGCGTCCCTTGCCGCAGTTGTGATCGAGCCATAGCTAGTCATCTTCACCGCTGCATCGAACTGCCCATATAAATCGTGCACGTTCCGAATGTCCTCAGCGGACATATCATACGCGTCCACAAGAACTACCGTAACAGACGGCATGTCGCGGTAACGATGAAGTTGATAAGGCCTATCATACAGTCGTTTCGTGTCGCGGACCATGCTGTGTTGACGAAAGACGCGCTCAAAGAAGCTGTAGTTCTTATTTCGATATACAGAGACAGCTTCCTCCCGGGAAGCGCGGGTCAATTCTCCAAAAGTACCGAATGCGGCAGGCGCGTCGTGGATAACCTCAATTGCAGCTCCAGTCCAGACCGCCTTGGACGGCACATTCACAACAAATTCAGGTTGGATTCCTCTGACCTCAAAAAGCGGAGTGACATGATCAATGGTTACAACGTCTGGAACTCCGATCGCCACAGCCGTAAACGACGCAAAGTCTTTCCGTGAGATCTTGAGGAAACCTGGGCCAATTGACTTTATTCCGCTAAGGTGCTCCTCTGCCTCCAGCTTATTGGCTATCCATTGCGCTACGCTTTCGTTCTCGGACATGTGCTAAGCCTCCAAAATATGTGACATTTCTTCCGGGAAACGAGATGCACCTTCTTGATAATCCTCAATATGTCGAGCCTCCAGATCGTCAACGTGCTGCCGAAATCTCTCCACGGTATACAACTCACCACCAATCAGAAGGTGCTCGTTTGCGTCTAGCTGAGCTAGTAGTCTTCTATTGTTCGGAATTATCTTTTGAATAACTTTGCGTTTCCAACGTTCGGCTGCACCACTTTCTGGGTTGCTCGCGTCTTCGATGTGCGGCCCGTAGTCCTGGAAGATTTAGTGGTTCTCCCGTAAAGGGCCTTCAAGCGCGGCCCGAGCCTCACTGCGACTTCGAAAGCAGGTCACACCAAATAGCGAGCGCAACTTATCAGCATGCGTCCGCTTCCAGCCAAAAATGATAAGATCCGAATACACCTCTGGCGCTTTATCGATAATCGTATGGCACAGCGAGCAAAGTAGGATAAGGTTCTCGAAGGCCCCTCGCTCTTCCTCGCTCAGCGCCACGTTCGCCCTAGGGCCATCATCGTTCGCAGCGAACACGTGCGCCATCTCCGCGACGTGAATTCGCTTTTCTGGATAGTCAATAAAAAGCTCACGCGAGCATCTGGGATTTTAGCAGTAGCCCGCCGATACCGCGAACAGCATTCGCTGTGTATGCGCATCGGGGGACGCAGCACCTCTCGGACAGGACATTCCGTTCCTCTGCCGCAAGGTCATGGCTAACAAATCGACGCTGATTGCAGGCATATTTCAATTCTATCTTGATAGCATACAGAGCCGGATTTCAGCAAGTTACACCTTGCCAAACAGCCGCGATGGGCCTCCCTGCGCTCAAAAGAGCTGGCCGGGCGCCCACGGTCAGGCAGATCCCTCCCGCACCGACGAAGCAGTTTCCTCAGCCCGTCGCCGTCCGCTCCTGACCCTGCTGATTGCGGCCGAGATGCCGCAGCATGAGGGCGCTCGCTGCAGCGCCCTTTCCCTGCTCCAGCAGTTGCACAAGCTCACGGTGTTCAGCAACAGCGTGAGACGGCGCCTCCGACTGGTCGTACAGCAGCACCGCAAGCGACGTCGTCGAAGCCAGTGTTTCGACGAAACCGCGCAAAAATTGGTTGTGGGCCATCGACGCCAGCAACAAATGGAAGTCGGTAAGCAGATGCACCAGCGTGACTTTGTCGCCGCGCCGCTCCGCATCAGACTGCCGTCGCAGGTGGTGCCTCAGCGCCTCGATCTGTTCGCTGGAGTGACTGGCGGCGACGTGCTGCACGATCGTCGCCTCGACAATTCGTCTCGCCTCGTAGGCGTCAGCCACCACCTCATCCGAGGGCATCGCCACAACGGCGCCCCGGTTCCGCTCGATCCTGACCAGGCCGATCATCGCCAGAGAGCGCAAGGCCTGGCGTATCCGCGTCCGTCCCGCACGGAACCGCTGAGCAAGCAACTCTTCGGTCAACCGCTCGCCGGGGCGAAACGTGCCCTTGCTGATTTCGGCAGCCAATAATCGCGAGATCCCCGGCAGTGCCGCGGCAAACAGACTGGGTGCCACTGGCGCCGTGGCACGCCCAGGAAACGGCTGCCCGGAACTGCCCCGAAGCACCTTGCGGACTGTCGTCGCCGAGACGTCCGGCCCATGACCGGCACGCAATTCGGTCCGGATGCACGATACGCCGAACCCCCGCGACCGCATCTCCTGAAATCAGCGCAGCCTCGGCCTCAAACACCTTGCGGTTAGGCGACGAGCGTGGCTTGCGGCTTGCTTCCTCCAGGCCAGCGACGCCACTCGCCTCATACCGCAGCCACCATTGCGCAAGGTTGCTCGGCAGATCGCAAACTGACGGCAAACCGAAGCGGCGTCCCGAGTTTGCGCGAACTGCTCCACCCAGGCCAGCCGCTCAGTCGCGCCGCCGGCTTCGGGCACGCGATCCGCTCCCTTCTGCTACAGTGAATAGACACTATGCGAAGAGCCCGCGGTTCCTCAAGCCCCGATCGTATGCAATCCGAACGCGATCACTGGCTTGATTGTACACAATCGCCGGATGCTCCAAACGCAAGCTGGTCATTTCACACTGGCACAACGCTTGCGAGACCCTCGGCGACACGTCGTCATCGGCTCACGCACCGGCAAAGGACAGAGAGATGAACCTCACGCTTTCCCGCCGCCATCTGCTGACTACCGCCGCCGCCATCCCGTTACTCGCGCGACCCGCCATTCTGCGCGCCGAGACCAAAGACCTAGTGGTCGGAGGCGCCGCCGGCATGGCCGGCTACATGAAGGAGTTCGTGTTCCCCGTCGTCGAGAAGCAACTCGGCATCCACGTCGTGTTCGACGGGACGCGATCGCTGGTCAATCTGGAGAAACTCCGCGCTGACAAGGCAGCGCCGAAGATGTCGGTCGTGCTGATGGACGACCCGGTCATGCAGATCGCCTGGGACGACGGGCTGATCGCCAAGCTAACGCCGTCCGCGGTCCCGAACCTTGCCAAAATCAAGCCGGAGGCGGTGCATCTCGATGGCGCCTGGGCCAATTACCAGCAGCCTTGGGCCGGGATCGCCTACAATACCAAGGCCCTGCCAAACGGCGTGCCGAGCTACGCGACCCTGTGGGACCCAACGAGCAAGGGCAAGGTAATCGTGCCCTCGCTGCAGAACACCGAGGGCCTCTGGACGCTTCTCGCCGCCTCCCACCTGGAAACCGGCAAGCCGTTCAAGGACGCGCAGTATGACATGGATTCGGGCTTCAAGAAGCTGGCCTCGCTGAAGCCGAACGTGCTGATCATCTACACCAACCAGCCACAGGCCGAGAATCTGCTGGAATCGGGTGAAGCCTCACTGATGGGCGGCCAATTCTCCAGCTACACCCTCATCCGAGCGGCGGCGGGGTCTCCGGTCCAACTCTCCGCACCGAAGGAGGGCGTGTTCGCGATGCCCTCAGGCATCTGCAAAGTAAAGGACGGCCCAAATGAAGCGGCCGCGGATGCCTTCATCAACGCCTATCTAAGCCCGGAAATCCAGACCATTCTCGTCGAGAAATCCTTCGGTGCTGCCGACCAACCCGAGCGCAACGATCCCACAAGGGTTCGCGCAGCCGGGCGACCCGTTCGTCCCGGATTGGGGCTACGTCACCAAGAACCGCGCCGCCTGGATCGAGCGCTGGAATCAGGTCATGGCCTAAACCCCGGGGCCGAAGGCCGGGATGGCCGATCTCGACTACCTGCAGATCGACGGCGTCGCCAAGCGGTTTCGCCAGATGGTCGTGCTGGACGATATCGCGCTGTCGGTCGGTAAGGGCGAGTTCGTCTCGCTGCTCGGGCCGTCAGGGTGCGGCAAAACAACGCTGCTGCGCATCCTGGCCGGGCTTCTGGCGCCCGACCGCGGTCGGATTATCCTGGGTGGACGGGATCTGGGACGCCTGCCACCTCACCGGCGCAAGGTCGGCGTGGTGTTTCAGAACTACGCCCTGTTTCCGCATCTGACGGTATCGGAGAACGTTGCGTTCGGGCTGCGGGCTCGTGGCGTGCCGAAGGCGCGGATCGCCCCGAGGGTCAGCGAATTGCTGGCAATGGTCCAACTGGGTCCCCTCGCCGGACGCCCGATAGCGCAACTATCCGGCGGCCAGCAACAACGCGTCGCCATCGCGCGCGCGCTCGCGGTCAGCCCAGATCTGGTCTTGCTGGACGAACCCCTGTCGGCGTTGGACCGCAAGCTTCGCGAGACGATGCAGGTGGAATTGCGCAGCCTACTACGCCAACTCGGAATGACCGCGATCTTCGTGACGCACGACCAGGAAGAGGCTCTGGCACTGTCCGACCGCATCGCGGTGATGAATACCGGGCGAATTGAACAATTGGCCGTGCCGCAGACGATCTACGACCGCCCGGCCACGCCGTTCGTGTTGGATTTCGTAGGCCAGGCGACAGTGCTCCACGGCGAAGTGGAGCAGCAGAATGCCCAAAATGTGCTGGTCCGCACCAAACACGGGATGTCGAAGCGCCGGGCCGGTTCCTGCGCGGCTCCCCGGTCATTGTCGCGGTCCGGCCCGAGCGGATCACCCTCGGACGTCCCAAGGCGGCCGACTGGACTGGCGCATCGCTGCCGTTGGCCGCTCGCACCTTCCTGGGAAGCCGCTGTCTGCTGCACGGTGCCGTTCAGGGGCAAGACCGGGCCATTATCGAGCTGCCCGCCGATGCAGTCGGCAACGCCGCCCCCGGAGAAACAGTAGATATCGCTTGGCGTGTCGCCGACACATTGTTGTATCCGGCGGCCGCGCCATGACGCGTTTCGGAATCGGCTGGCTCGCCGCGCCGGCGACCGCCTATTGCGTGTTACTGTTCGCGATACCGCTGGCCGTGCTGCTCGTCGGAAGCCTGCATGGACCGGCCGGCTGGACCCTGAGCGGCTACACCACGTTCTTCGGCACCGCCAGCGCCTGGGGCGTGATCGGCCGCACGCTGCGTCTGGCCGCCATCACCACGGCGATCTGCTTCGCGATCGGCTACCCTGCCGCATTCGCGCTGTCCTGGGCGCGAGGCTGGCTGCAATCGGTCCTGGTGGCCGCGCTGCTGCTGCCGCTGTCGCTGAGTGTCATCGTCAAGGCGTTCGGCTGGACCGTGCTGCTCCGGGGCGACGGGCTCATCAACGTGACGTTGCAGGCAATCGGGCTGACCAGCAGCCCAATACGGCTGCTGTTCACCGAGACCGGGCTGCTCATCGGCATAGTCAACATCTTCCTGCCGTTCATGGTGCTGCCGTTATTTGCAAGTATCCGTCAGCTCGACCCCCGTCTATCCGACGCGGCGGCAACACTCGGTGGCGGCCCGGTCCATTGCTTCCTGCGCGTCATCCTACCCCTGACAGTGCCGGGCATCGTCGCCGGGGGCACCCTGGTGTTCTCGCTGTCGATCGCGGCCTATGTCATCCCCACGCTGCTGATGGGCGACGCCTACCAGACGTTGCCGACCACAATCGCCACCGCGTTCCTGTATCTGCAGGATCCGCAGCGCGGTTCGGTTGCAGGGGTGGTGTTGCTGACGCTGTCCCTACTGGTGGTCGCCGCGAGCGCCTCACTCGGGCGCCGGTCGAACGCATCATGATCCGGTTGGTCGCCCGAGCATTTGCCGGCGCCATGCTGGCCGCGAGCGTGGTGTTCCTGCTGATGCCCCTGGTGGTCACCATACTGGTTTCACTGTCGCCCTCCCCGGTATTTGCCCTGCCGACCGACACCTTGTCGTTGACTTGGTACCGGCACGTAAAGACTTTGGACGGACTGACGAAATCGGTGGTGCTCACGCTAGAGGTCGCGTTGGTAGCGACTGCGGTCTCGCTGCTGATCGGCACGCTCGCCGCCATCGCCGTGGTGCGCGGTCAATTCCCCGGCCGGGAGGTGATCGCAACGTTCCTGATCTCGCCGCTGATGCTGCCCGGTCTCGTAATCGGCATCGCAGTGCTGCAATATTTCCGGACACTGGGTCTGCGCGAAGCACTGCCGAGCCTGCTGCTGGCGCACGTCGTGATCGTGCTGCCGTTCGTGATGCGCACACTGACCGCCGGACTCGCGCGCTTCGACTTCGCATTGATCGACGCCGCTCGGACCCTCGGCTTGTCATATCCGCGGGCGGTGCTGCGGGTGATGGTGCCGGTATTGGCGCCGTCATTTATCACCGGCGCGCTGTTCGGCTTTCTGGCGTCGGTGGACAATTATCCAGTGTCGATCTTCCTGACCGACGTTTATCACCGCACCCTGCCGATCCAGCTTCTGCAATATCTTGGCGAGTTCCCCGACCCGACCGTAGCGGCAGTGTCAACTTTGATCATTGGCCTCACGATCCTGATGCTGATCGCTGGCGACCGGCTAGTGGGATTGAACCGGATGGCGGGAGTCTGATGCACACCGAACGCGACTTCGCCGGCTACGGCGCTGCGCCCCCCAATCCCCGCTGGCCCAACGCCGCTCGGGTGGCCGTCTCCTTCGTGGTCAACGTCGAGGAAGGCGCGGAACTGTCGGTGGCCGATGGCGATGAGCGAAACGAGGCCGTCTACGAGGTCACCGACGAAGTGCGAGACGCACCGGATCCGTGCCGCGACAGCCATTTCGAGTATGGCACCCGCGTCGGCTACTGGCGGATCATGCGCTTGCTCGAACTATACTCAGTCCCCGCGACGCTAAACGCCTGTGGCCGGTCGGTCTTCCGGTCCCCCTGGCTGGCGCGAGATGCGGTGACGCGGGGGCACGAGGTGGCCTGCCATGGCTGGCGCTGGGAACGCCACGCCGGGATGGATGAGACAACCGAGCGCCGCGCCATCGCTCGCGCTTGTGCCGCGATCAGGGATGCAACCGGAATCGCGCCGGTCGGCTGGCACACCCGGTCAACGCCATCGGTCAACACCCGCCGACTGCTCCGGGAGCATGGCGGCTTCTTGTATGACAGCGATGCCTACAGCGACGACCTGCCGTTTTTCGTTCCGATGGGGGATGGCGCGCGGCAGTTGGTGCTGCCGTACAGCTTCGATACCAACGACATGCATTTCCACCAGGGGGCTCAACGGTTCACCACCGCGGCGCATTTCGCCGAATATGTCATCGATGCGTTCGACCAGCTTTGGGCCGAAGGGGCGGATACGCCGAGGATGCTGTCGGTCGGCCTGCACCTGCGGATGATCGGGCGCCCCGGCCGGATCGGAGGACTGGAGCGGGTGTTGCGCCACATGCGCGATCGGGGCGGCGTCTGGCTGGCGCGCCGCGACCAGATTGCCCGCCATTGGTTGGAACGCTTTCCCGAGCAAGACCCATGACAGAACCCTCTGCCGCTGGCCAGATGACTTGCTGCCAAAGGAATTGCAGATCGAGGGCTGAGGGAAGTTCGTTCTACGTTCCAGCCCCTAGCCGCTTAGCGCACGATTTTAAACAGATTGTCTAGTTCTAGTGACCCATGAAGCCTAGCAGAGCTACCATCATGCGGGTTGGTCGGGCTGGATAGCGGCGTATAATCGTTTCGTGGTGGGAAGATAGATCACCTCCAAGAGTCGCAAGCGAAGCCGCCTACTTGAGGTCACGTTCTTGCTGCAGAATGAATTCCTGCACAAGCTTCATTGTTTTGGAACGGCAACTTTGGCTCGTGTCGCTGGCGCCGATGCACTCCTTCGAAACTGCATCCCCTTCGCTTGCGCATTTAGAGAGGAGTCGCTTCGCAGAACGCCCCCCGTCAGTTGATAAATATGCGCCTTCGGAATAGGCTTTCTCCAGACAACTTACGAGCATTTTGACGGCTGGACTTCTGTTATCTCCGGGGCCATATGCCAGAGCGTCAACAGACGTAGCAGCTCCAAAAAATAGCACAGCCAGTCCGAAAAACCACTGCCATTTCGCTGGCATTCTAATCTCCCTTTGGCTTGAGAAATTTACTTCCAACGCAGATTTGCGTTCGGTTCAGCCCCCTTCCCGCCGCTTGATACCCATCCGCGCGAAGAACGCGACAGCCCGCGCCTTGGCCTCCGGATCGGGTTCCGGCCGCTTCCACGCACGGCCTCGGGGCGTGTGCTGCACGATCCGCGGCACTTTTATTTCGGCTGCCTGGGCCGGCTTCGCTGGGCGCTACGAGGGCGGGTGGTGACGATGGTCATGTGGTAGGTATGTATGGGCGCGGGGGATCGCTGGCAACGGTGGACGAACCAGCGTGAGGCGTAGTAGGTGACACCACCAACCCCACTCCCCTTGGCGTTGAAGCCTTGTCGCCGCGCCAGTGCGCGGCACAAGGAGGAAGTGCTGAACAAGACGTAGACTTTTGCCTTAGCGCTCGCCCTGGCGGCAGCGCCGATCTCGTCGTTGCTAGCTGCCGGGGCGGTCGAAGTCGCGCTGGGTTGGAACATCGCCGAGGAGATCAACACGCCGTTACGTCGCTACTGGTGCAGGCGTTGACCCACAGGCTTAAGGCACAGGCGTGGCCGCTGTCGCGCCAGGTGCCCCGCTGGCAGGCCGAGGCGCGTCAGTTCCGCGGTAACGCGGCTGATCGGTTCGCTCCGTCCATGCGCCAGAGGATCGACCTCACGCGGTTCTACCGGCGGGCGCTGCGGGCGGTTCCGGAGACAGTCGACGGTGAGCGCCATTGCCATGGCAGAGGTCTGGACCGCCACCCTGGACGAGCCGCTGAGCAACGGTCCATGACACCGAAGCGGCAGAGCAATTCCCACGACCCATAGCCGCAAATATCGGACACCGCAGCCTCCGGCCCTTCCAAGGTCCGCTAGGTCCCTGGAGCCGAGCAATGGACGCTTTCCACCGACTGTCTTGCTTCGGCGGTTACCGCGAAGGAGGCGCGGACCCACCAAGACAAACGCGATAATCCGGATCATGCAGGCCTGTGGACTGGCATACACCGGGCTGACAATAATAGTTGGAGCCTCCGGCGCGATCCCCGAAACCGACAGAGTTACCGCCGGCGCGAACGCCCTCGCCATCGCCCATCGCGTTCCCTGAGGTCGCCGGGCACGTAGTGCAGGAGGATGCGGCACCAAGGATGACGGCGCAGACAACGATCCTAACCAGCTTCCTCACGTATCACTCCCTCTCAAAGGCGCCATTCTCCTGGCACCACATACCGCCTGCAAGCCACGATCCGATTCGATCGCACGCTATACCGCGCCTTCAGGTGCGCTCGCATCACTCCACGGCGGGCGGCATGTTGGCCGTGGTCGGCGCCGTCGCGGGCCGGCCCTTCATCAATACAAACCCCGACGCCTCCAGGTGCTGCACAATCCGCTCGGCGGTAATCCGCGCCATCATGTCATCGGCATGGTGCACGCGCTTGCGGCCCTGGTAGCGAAGCGCGAACGATAAAGCGTCAGCGATTTCGTCCGGTGTGGCGGGGCGCAGGTGAGGTGTGTCGGGCATGGCCGGACCATAGCGGCATTTTGAGAACATGTCGAGAACATGAGATGCAGTCAGAATGGCCGGGCACGGATAAAGCGCCACGCTCGCCATAACCTCGAGCCAGTGGCGGAGCTCGCGCAATGCCCGTGTGGTCGGGCGCGGCGTCCCCCGTCCCCACCGCCACAAGGATCACCTCGCCGAGTAGAAGTGCGCTTCAACGTCAATCCAGCCCCCGCCGGCCATCTTTTGCACTACCCGGCAAACAGCCGCGACGGCCGCGTCTTCTGGCCCGAAAGGCCCGCCGCCGCGAGATGGTGGTCGTTCAGCGTGGTAACCGCGAAATCCATGGCCAGAACCCTGGTACGGGAGATATTGTCAACAGCTCACGGCGGTGTTGGAAACTGACGGCTCCGGCAATAACCGCCGAGCTAACTCCACCCCGCGCGATATGCCGGTTCATCGCGCGCAAGGGGGGCTCGGGCGCCGATCCCTGGATCAGTGAGAAGGCCGATTGCCGGAACCAATCACCCATCCGCGGCACGACGAGATCTTCGATGCCGTTATCGCCCCGGATCGACCCTTCCAACCGATCCGACCGCCCGCACGTGTCACGAAAGTGAGGTCCGACGGTTTTCAGCCATGGGTTTATTGCCGCAAACGACGCGCTCACGAGAAGCGTGCCCGGGATTAACTTGGTTTGTTCAATACCGTCGATCACTACTGTCCGGTTCGGTGAATGACATTTCCGTGGAATCCATTGATGCATAAAGCTTTCCGACAGTTCGTTGCTGGGGCGGATTTGAATGTCCGGTGGCTCTTCCCGACGATCTCGCGGGGAGGGCTTGGTCATGAACACCGGCAGGACGCTTTTCGCGCAGCTCATGGATTTTCTGCCTTGGAGCAGCTTCGACCGGATTGTCGCGCGCTACGGCGGCAACCGCGCCGTGCGCAAGCTGTCCTGCGCCGCGCAATATCAGATCATGGCGTTCGCCCAACTGACCTATCGCGAGAGTTTGCGCGACATCGAGGCCTGCCTGTCGGCGCAAGCGTCAAAGCTCTACCACATGGGGCTTCGCGAACCGGTCCGTCGCTCCACCCTCGCGGATGCCAACGAGTTGCGCGATTGGCGCATCTATGCCGAGTTCGCCCAACGACTTATCGCTCAGGCCAGATGTCTCTACGCCAGCGAAAGCCTGGGAGCAGAGCTGACCAACAGCGTCTACGCGCTGGATTCCACCACCATCGATTTGTGCATGTCGGTGTTCCCCTGGGCTCATTTCCGCTCCACCAAATCCGCGGTGAAGATGCATACGCTGCTCGATCTGCGTGGCAACATTCCCAGCTTTATCCATATCTCGAACGGCAAGCTGCACGATGTTCATGCGCTCGACATGCTGATCCCCGAACCCGGCGCGGTCTATGTGATGGATCGCGGATACATCGACTTCGCCCGCCTGCACACGCTGCATCAGGCGGGCGCCTTCTTCGTGACGCGCGCCAAGTCCAATCTGCATGCGCATCGGATCTATTCCGCGCCCACCGACCGAGCGAGCGGCGTGATCGCCGATCAAACCATCGCATTGGACGGCCCTCGTACCCGTCAGGACTATCCGGTGCATCTGCGGCGCATCCGCTTCCGCGACGCCGAAACGGCTAAGACACTGGTCTTCCTGACCAATCAGACCGCGTTGCCAGCATTGACCATCTGCGATCTGTACAAAAGCCGCTGGCAGGTGGAACTCTTTTTCAAGTGGATAAAACAGCATCTGCGGATCAAGCGGTTCTACGGCACTTCGGAAAACGCCGTGAAGACGCAAATCTGGATCGCCGTTTCGGTCTATGTGCTGGTGGCGATCGTGCGCAAACGGCTCAACCTGGAGGCGCCGCTCTACACATTGCTGCAGGTCTTTTCGGTGACGGTATTCGAAAAAATAGAGGTCCAGACTGCGTTCTCTCGTGAGGCCGACAGATCCGAAAACTTGCAAGACGAGAAACAACTGAATTTATTCGGATTTTGACCGGACAGTAGTGACCGTCGATCTGACTTATGCCAAGAGTTGCAATCTCCGATCATAAGACACGGACGCCGAAATCTCGACGGCGCGCGGCAGCAGAACCCGTCCCTAAGAACAGCGTCGGCTCGGACTATGCAGAAACCTCTTTGCGGAGCAATGACGTCGTGACCAATAGAACGTGGACCAATAACGGTACCGACAGTTTCAATGATCCCACCGCATGGACGCCCAACGGGGCACCAGAATCAGGCGATGTGCTGACAATCGCCGAGGGCAGTCCTGACGCGACCGACCTGACACTTCAGGGTTTGACAATCGGCCTAGGCGCAAACACTGGGATTTCCGAACCCCCCTTTGGACCGTTGGGAAATCTGCCCTCTCCGGTGCTTACCCTGAATGGTTCCACGATCGGCGCCGGAACGACCATCGTGCTTCCGGCAGTGTTTAGGCCCATTTTGCTTCCGGCAGTAATCAATCCGTTGATTAGGTGGCCCTATCCGGCCGTTGACCAAGGCACCATCTTTGTGACCGGCGCTTCGAACGATACCGGCGCCCTTACCGTCAGCACGAACGACGGCACGATAGAGACCGCGGCCAGTAATTTGTTCGCCGCCGCGGGCACGCTAACCCTGGACATCGGCGGCTACGGAAATGGGGACGCGCCCCCGGGCGACGGCTTGCTGGAAAACAATGGTGTTATCGATGCCTCCCGCGGTTCCACCATCTTGCTGGAGGGTCTTTATAGCAACGCGGTGGACTTCAGCCCCGGAGGACATATGAACAACGACGACACGATCAACGTGTCCGGGACCGTGAACGATGTGAACGTTGACATTGATGGCATTGGAACGATAAATCTCGATTCTTCCCCGGGTTATCTTGGACTGGCCGCGTCCCCGGGCAAATTCATCGTCAGTGATTCAACTAATGCCCCACCGAGCATTGGGTCCGGCCAAAATTTTGTCTTCAACGGCGGCGAACTGGTCCTGACCCCCGAGAGCCCGTACTACTTCGATGGTGCACTTTCCAATTTCGGCTCAACACCCGGTAACACGATTGAACTGCAGGACTTTACCCTTTCCAGTGCTTCATATTCGGCGGGTGTGCTGACACTGAATGGTGTCGAAACGAAAACTGGTGGAACCGATCCGATAACCGTGAGCAACCCAGTCACCGATACGCTAAAATTCTCAAGCCTTCCGCGATTGGGTCACTTCGTTTTTAATGAGAGCGCCGGTAATACCGACATAACGTGGAACTCATTGCCGTTTCTTCACCGGCCTGTTTGAAGTCGGCGCACGTAGCGGCGGCGTTCAGCAATCGGGCCGGTCGCATTTTCTCGACCACTTCCAACCGCCACCGACGCCTTTGTTCCTCGCTTGCGAGGAAGGCCGCAGCGTACGCAACAACTGCTTAGCTGGACATGCACGAAGCAACTGGGTGAAATAGAGCGTCGCTGTGGACAGGAAGCCACCGCTGTGCTAATCACACAGTGGCGGAGAGATTACTTTGGCTGACTGATTCTCCCATAAGGCTCGACAAACCGAAACGATTGGGTGCAATCGGAGCTGTCGCTCAGGAGAGGAAATCTGCGCAATGGACCAGCCGATTCGCTTCACCATCCGCTTTGATGGCCTGGAGGCGGCTGACGCCGGCCGTGCCGCAGAAAGCCTGCGCCGCTCGCTGCTAGAGGTCGATCCGACGATCGAGGCCAGGCGGGCGCGGACCGACGAGGAGGCAATGGATTTCGGCGCTTCCCTCGCAGTCATCCTAGCTACCCCCGCCGTGATTACGCTGGCAAAAGGCATCTCGAACTGGCTGTCACGCACGCATACCAGCAAACTCACTGTGATCGGCCCGGACGGGAAAATCGTTGTCGAGAACATCAGCGCCACCGATGCAGCAAACCTTGCGGAGAAGCTGCAGACAGCGCATGGCAGGCGATAGCACCGCACCGGAAGGCGTCGAGCCTGACCATCCCGTCCTCAAGCCCGAGCGGACGCTCGCGTTGGTGCTCGGTGCGAGTGAATGGCCAGAATATCCTGAATTCCACGCCGCCCCGTCGTTCCGTCGCTCGGCGTTCGACATTGTAGATTACCTGCTCGGGAGTAACGGCCTAAAACTAACCCGGCGCAATGTGAAAGTCTTCTTCGACGCCTTCGAGGATGCGCCTGAAATCCTCCGGCAGATACGGAGCTTTATCCGTGAACGGCGCAAGGAATCGGGTGCGGTAGGCAGCCCAGTCACCGACCTGTTACTCTACTACGTTGGTCATGGCGGCATTACTTTCGATTCAAACTCGTTCTTTCTTGCGATCTGCTCCACCCACGAAGACGATCCGCTAGCGACCAGTATTACCGCGGAGTTGCTGGGTCGGCTGATTCGCGAGGGAGCCGTAGGCCTGCGGACCTACCTTGTGCTTGATTGCTGCTTTGCCGCATCGGTTACTAAGGTGTTCATGAGTGGAGGGCCTCTCGGGGTAGCAGCCGTGCAGCTGCGGGACAGGCTGCCGCCGCAGGGTGACAGCCTCGCTATCGAGTCAGGCAAGTGGCCGGAATATGGCACCGCGCTGCTTTGCGCGTCGGGCTCGAGTGAGCCAGCCAAAGCGCCGCCCGATCTGCCTCACACCATGTTCACCGGCGGCTTGCTTGATGTGCTGCGCAATGGCGGTTCCAGCGCGCCGCTTTGGCTCTCGCTCGACGATATGCAGCGCTTGGTACGGGCCCGCCTTCAAGCGCAGTTCTCCGACAATGCGGTGCTACCGCAAGTGCACGCCCCACAGCAGCGCATGGGTCGTGTTGACTTAGTGCCGCTTTTTCGCAAACGCCGTGTAGTGGAAGCAGGCCCGCCGAAACTGAAGACAGTAAAGGCTGCATTCACACCGCCCCCGGAACTTCCATTCTCATCAAGCGCATCCCAGCGCGAGCTCACTCCGCCACAATTGTCGGACGCCCAGGCACTCTACAACAAGGGGTTCAGGCTCGGCGCGCTTGGCCGCAGCAAGGAGGCGATTGCCGTCTACAACGACCTGCTCGCCCGCTTCGGCAGCGCCACCGAGGCTCCGATCCGCGAAGCGGTCGCCATGGCGTTCCGCAACAAGGGGTTCAGGCTCGGGGCGCTTGGCCGCGGCGAAGAGGAGATTGCCGTCTACAACGACCTCCTCGCCCGCTTCGGCAGCGCCACCGAGGCGCCGATCCGTGAACACGTCGCCGGGGCGCTCAACAACAAGGGGGTCAGGCTCGGCACGCTTGGCCGCGGCGAGGAGGAGATTGCCGTCTACAACGACCTGCTCGCCCGCTTCGGCAGCGCCACCGAGGCTCCGATCCGCGAACAGGTCGCCATGGCGTTCCGCAACAAGGGGTTCAGGCTCGGCGCGCTTGGCCGCGGCGAAGAGGAGATTGCCGTCTACAACGACCTCCTCACCCGCTTCGGCAGCGCCACCGAGGCGCCGATCCGTGAACACGTCGCTGTGGCGCTCAACAACAAGGGGGTCAGGCTCGGCACGCTTGGCCGCGGCGAGGAGGCGATTGCCGTCTACAACGACCTGCTCGCCCGCTTCGGCAGCGCCACCGAGGCGCCGATCCGCGAGGAGGTTGCCAAGGCGCTCATCAATAAGGGCCGTTTGATTGAGTTCTTGACTAGTGCCCTGTCGCCGCTAACCTGAACCTCAAACTAGCATCAACGGCTGACCATCCCTCCGCCGCCATACGAACGACCACAGAATTCACGTTATGTTCTTGACATCATCCAAAACCACCGCTAGAACAAATGCGCAACTGCACACCGGACCGACCGATGTCTCGCCCACCCAACTCGTTTCTTGAAACGATCATCGCTTTCCTGCTGCCGTACTTCTCCGCAGCCTCCAGGGACAAGCACGAAGCCCGGTCCGAGATCCTCGACACCCTGGCCTCCTACGAAACCCGCACCAGAGCGGAAATGCTGCAGGCAGCTCACATCATCGCCTTCGGCATGACCACGCTCGACGTCCTCGCCGAGGCCAAAACCGCCGAGATGTCGCAATCCATGCGCCTCCGCTACCGCAGTTGCGCCAACAGCCTCAATCGCTCCACCCTGCAGACCGAAAAGGCGCTCGACCAGCGCCTCGGCGATGAACTTCCAGCCGCCCCCGCCGAAATGGCGGAGCCCATAGACGACATGCGGCAGGCCGAGATAATGGCCGTCATCCAGCAGGCCAAGGCAAAGATCGACACCCAGCGCCCCCGCGCCCACCCCGCCACCGGCCCGCATCTCGCGACCGACCAGACGTCGAACGCCCAACTCTGGGCCAGCGCGATGATTGAGTCGTTGCAGCAGCCCGCCGGTGCGGCCCAACCCTCCCCATAACAGCACGCCCAGCGCCGAGACGACTACCCGTCCCGCGACCTTGTCCCTCATAGAGTAGCCGCGTTCCGCCAGCTTCGCCTTATCCGATATCAGATTCGGGGTCACGCCATGGAACTGGTAGGATAGCGCGGGGCCGTTTGAAACCTGGGGTAGACCTGGGAGTAAAGCAAACGAGCCGGTCCGTTTGCGTCAGAGGGGGCGTTTTATGTTTACCGACAAAGTAATCATCGTCACGGGTGCGGCCGGTAATGTCGGCAGCGCCGTCACACGCCTGCTCGCCAGCCGTGGTGCAAAGGTCGCTGCCGTCGATACGCTCGGCGCACCGCTCACCGCGATGATGCAGACGTTGGAAAATCCCAGCCGGCATCTGCCGATACCGGAAGTTGATCTTACCGACCCGACCGCTTGCGAAAGCCTGGTCGCGAGGGTTGTCCGTGCCCTCGGAGGTCTGCACGGCGTCGCCACGACCGTTGGCGGATTCGCGATGAGCAAACTCGCCGAAACCAGCCTGGACCAATGGGATGCGATGTTCAGCCTGAACGTCAAAACCACCTGGAATATCTATCGCGCCGCTGCCCCGGTGCTGAAAGCCGCGGGCGGCGGCAGCCTAGTAGGCATCGGCAGCGTCGCCGGTTTGCACGGCAGCAGCCAAATGGCGCCCTACGCAGCGACAAAAAGCGCAGTGATGCGCCTGACCGAAAGCCTCGCCGACGAACTGCTACCTGATCGGGTCCGGGTCAACGCCGTATTGCCCACCACAATCGATACGCCACAAAATCGAGCTGCGATGCCCAGTGCCGACACCACCCGCTGGGTAACACCGGCCGAAGTTGCCGAGGCCATGCTCTTCCTGCTGTCCGACGCCGCTAGCGGCGTGTCAGGCGCACTGCTGCAAGTCGGGTGAGACCCAATCGAGGTGCCCGTTTCCGAAACACTGTCGTTACTCTGATCTGCTGACGTGTCCGAAAAACAGCTACTTGCCGGGGTCCCAAGCCCAGCAACGGGCGATAGCACCGCGTTCGGCCCGGCGAGTTCATCCATCGATTTTCCGTCCTGAAGTGGTTCACAAGTTGGCGCTGTCCGCGATCAAGGGTCGCCCCAACCATCGCATCGAGCGCTTTTCACGGCAGCTTTTTACTGGCACGATGGCACGATAGATAACAGGTTTTCAATCTGGCCCGGAAAACCCAGTGGTGCAAAGCCTGTCAAACGCGTTGAAAGCAGACGGCATCAAGGAGGTCGTGATGGATGAGCAGACAGTATTCGGCGCCTGTCCCCACGATTGTCCTGACACCTGCGCGGTGATCACCACCGTGCGTGACGGCAAGGCGATCGAGGTCCGCGGCAATCCGGATCACCCGTTCACCCGCGGTGGACTGTGCGTCAAGGTCAATAACTACGAGAGCCGGGTGTACAGCCCTGACCGCATCCTGTTTCCCTTGATGCGCACGGGCCGCAAAGGTGAGGGCGAGTTTCGCCGGGCCAGTTGGGACGAAGCGCTTGGCGAGATCAAGGCGCGATGGTCGGCGATCATCGAGCAATCCGGGCCAGCCGCGATATTGCCTTACAGCTATCTCGGCACTCAGGGCCTGGTCAATGGCCTCAACGTCGGCGACGCGTTCTTCAACCGGCTCGGCGCCACGATCTCGGAGCGGACGTTCTGCGATTCCGGCGCGATTACAGCGTTTTTCATGTCGTGTGGGCCGACCGCCGCGGTTGATCCGGAAAGCTTCGTGCATTCGAAATACATCGTGCTCTGGGCGATCAACACGATCAGCACCAACCTGCACCACTGGCCGTTCATCGCCGAGGCTCAGGCGCGCGGCGCCAAGGTCGTGGTGATCGACCCGGTTTCGACGCGCACCGCCCGGCGCGCGAACTGGCACTTGCGCATCCGGCCGGGCACCGACGCGGCGCTGGCGCTTGGCATGATCAACGTGATCATCGCCGAACGGCTCGTCGATCAAGACTACGTCGAGAAATACACTGTTGGATACGACGAATTGAAAGTAAGGGCCGAGCAGTTTCCGCCGGAGAAAGTCGCTGATATTACCGGCATTCCCGCGGAAGACGTGCGGAAGTTGGCGCGCGAGTTCGCCACCACACAGCCGTCGGTGATCCGCATGGGGGTTGCCATCGAACGGCACGCCGGCGGCGGTAACGCGGTGCGCGCGCTGTCGTGCCTGCCGGCACTGGTCGGCTCGTGGCGCCACTGCGGTGGCGGCATCCTGCATATGCCAATCTGGGCGTTCCCGGTAAACTGGGATGCGTTGAGCCGGCCCGACTGGATCACGCCTGGCACCCAAGTCATCAACCAGTGGCGGCTGGGGCAAGCGCTAACCGGTGCGCTGCCGCTGAAAACACCAATCCGCTCGTTGGTCGTGTACAACTCCAATCCCATGGTCGTGGTGCAAGAACAGGAGCTAGTGGAACGCGGGCTGGCGCGAGACGATCTGTTCACGGTGGTCAGCGAGCAGTTCATGACCGACACGGCGCTCTATGCCGATATCGTCTTGCCGGCGACGACACAGCTCGAGCAGTTCGACATCATGTTCTCCTGGGGCCATCTTTATTTGACCCTGAACGAGCCAGCGATCGCGCCGCTCGGCGAGGCGGTGCCTAACACCGAGTTGTTCCGTCGACTTGCGGGCGTCATGGGGATGGATGACCCCTGTTGGAAGCGGACCGACCAGGAGATGGCGGTCGCGGCGCTGGACTGGAGCAGCCCTGCACTCAATGGGATCGACATGGCGACGCTGCGCAAAACCGGGTACGCGCGCCTGAAGGTTGGAACGCCGGAGAGCTTCGTGCCGCACCGGGAGGGCAATTTCCCAACCTCTTCGGGCAAGTGCGAGTTTAAGTCGTCGATTGCCGCCGGGGGCAATCTGGTCTTGCCGCTGTTCCGGCAGGGCTATGTGGGCGAGCAATCGGGCGAGGCGATCGATCCGCTGCCGAACTACATCCCGCCGAATGAAACGCCGGCGACAAATCCGGAACTTGCGGCGCGCTTTCCGCTGAACATGCTCTCGCCGAAAAGCCACGCGTTTCTGAACTCGTCCTACGGCAACATGGAGACCCAACTGCACCACGCCGGCGCGCAGAAAGTGATCCTGAGCCCGGATGATGCGGCCGCGCGGGGGATTTCGGCGGGCAGCCCCGTCCGGGTCTTTAATGATCGCGGGGCGTTCGAAGCCGTGGCCGAGGTTTCGACCGATGCCACGCCGGGCGTAGTGGTGGCGCCGATGGGATACTGGCCGCGCAGCAGCCGTCAGCGGCGAACCGTCAACGCGATAAATCCTCCGGCCTTTGCGGATTATGGCCACGCGCCGACGTTCTCGGACACGTTGGTCGAGGTAGCGATGGCGGTGCCTGTCGCGGCGCAGTGACGGGGGGCCAGCCGAGAGCGGGGCCGCGGATGACGTCATCGCGGCGGCGTGGGCACCTCAAAGGCGCACGAGCTCGAAGTCAGGTTCGAAGGACGGCAGCAGCACGGCTCGACCAATCGGTTGGGGCGGTCGCCCCCGCAAAACGATGCGGTGTCGCGCGAGCAGGATCCTCAGCACGGTCAGTATTTCAGTCGTCGCGAAACTCATGCCAAGGCAAACGCGCGGCCCGTTACCGAAGGGCATCCAAGCCTTCGGCACGGCAACGCGGCCTTCGCGGATGAAGCGCCGCGGATCGAAGCTATGCGGGTTATCCCAGTGGCGCTGGTGGCGGTGCAACACCCAGGGGGACACGGTGACCGTCGCGCCGCGCGGAATGTCCAGGTCGCCGACACGATCGCCGACATCGGTTTGGCGTGAGAAACTGTGCACCGGGGGATATAGCCTCAGCGTCTCATAGATGAAGGCTGTTGTAGTCGGCAGCGAGCGCAAAAACTGTGCCTCGGGCGCCGCGTCCGCCCCGTGGGCACAGAGTTCGTCCCTGACAGCCTCCTGCTGCTCCGGGAACTGAGCCAGCAAGAGAGCGACCCAGAACAGGGCCACCGCGGTGGTCTCGAAGCCCGCCGCCATCATTGTGCCGACCTGATCGACGATCACCTCTTTCGGGAAAGCACCGTTGCTGTCCTCGTCACGCGCCGCTCGCAGCAGATCGAGAAGATCACGCGCCTCGTCGAGCCGGGTCAGAGGCGGGCGGTTCTCGAGGAATGATATTGTCCAGGCTCGCCATTGTTCGCCGAACGCCCGGCGCGCCGGCGCCTGAGGGATACCGGGACCAAGCATCAAGGAGAGAAAGTCGCGCCAGTTGAGAAACGAAGTTCGGCGCTCGGTATTATACCAAGTCGCGATGACCTCGACTCTCTGGGGTTTTCAAGGCCCGGTTATTTCGATTCGCTGTCCGGGTATGCAGAATCGGATGACGGAGATATTGGATGGGCGCTGCGCTGGGTCTCACACGAAGGGACCATACCAGTGGGGAACTGCGGGCGCTGTCGAGCAAATGTCCAGACAGTGCGCAGGTTCGTCGACTGCTGGCTCTGGCGCTGGTGATCGACGGCCGTCCGCGCGGCGAGGCGGCGGCACTGGCCGGCATGGACCGCCAAACCCTGTGCGACTGGGTGCATCGCTACAACGCACCGGCGTCGAAGGCCTCAAATCCCGCTGCCCGCCCGGACGGGTGCCCGCGTTGACCGAGCAGCAGAGGGCCGAGTTGCGCGAACTGGTCGTCAAAGGACCCGATCCAGCAACCGACAAAGTCGTTCGCTGGCGCTGCGTGGATCTGCGGAGCGTCGTGGCGCAGCGGTTTTCCGTAACGGTGCATGTGCACACCATCAGCAAGTGGCTTAATCAGTTCCGCCTAACCCGCCTGCAACCGCGGCCCGTGCATCCCAAGAAGGATCCTGAAGCCGAGGTGACGTTTAAGAGGAACTTTGCCAGCCTGGCCAAGGCGGCGCTGCTCAGCACCACGGCGGCTACGCCGGTACCGCTGGAGATCTGGTTCCAGGACGAGGCCAGGGTCGGTCAACAAGGAACTCACGCCTACATCTGGGCCCCGGTCGGCGCGCGGCCGTTGATGGTGCGCGATAATCGGCATGATTCTGCCTACCTGTTTGGCGCCATCTGTCCAGATCGCGGGGTCGGCGCCGCCATGATCACGCCTCACGCCAATACCGAGGCAATGAACCTGCATCTGGGGGAAGTCAGCACGCAGGTTACCGCCGGCGCTCAGGCTCTGCTGGTTTGCGATGGCGCTGGTTGGCATCAGCGCGGTCGGCAACTGGTGGTGCCTGACAACATCGCCATGCTGACCCTGCCCGCCTATTCGCCGGAGTTGAACCCGATGGAGAACGTCTGGGACTACCTGCGGCAAAACAAACTCTGCTCCAGGGTCTGGGACAGCTACGAGGACATCGTCGAGGCCTGCAAACAGGCCTGGCATTTCCTGATCGACGATCCAGACCGCATTCGCTCACTCGGCCAGCGCAGCTGGGCGTGTGTCAATGTTTAGGCGACTTGGTATTATTCATGAGCTTTGCCAGCTCTGCCGTCTGGTCGTCATCCTCGATCGAGAACATGGCCCGGGCGGCTATCGCCGAGGTGAGCGCGCGAAAATCCGCAAGCAGATTCCGCGATTGTCTACTCTCCACTCTCCATCGCGCGATACGCTGCGTCGCCACGGCATGAAACGCCGGGATCAGCGGATCGACATACCGCGGTTGAAACGCGGATGCTAAGCTGCGGCGCTGCCGCCGCCATTCGGGTCCCTCCGCCAACAGGATACCGCGTCCGATACTTGGCTCAAGAATTCGCCGCCCGATGGGGTCCCTGTGGTAGCGGTCCATCCTGGCGTTGAGCACCTGATCGATCTCGTCGGGATCGTTGAGCAGAAAAAAGTGACGGCCTAGCAAGCGAATATGCAGATGTGGCTCAGTGTAGGCCCGTGCTGAATAGGTGCCGAGGGCATTCGAGTGCAGCGCTCGAAGCATGCCGAGCGTTCCAAGATCGCGCTGACTGATTTTAGTTCGGGGAAGATCGTCCGAACTGAAGGCCTTTGACGGCAACACCGCCGCATCAGCGTCTCTGGGCATCGGCGTACCTCATCATGCACCGATCAATCGGACTGATGCGTTGGAGAGCTGTCTTAACGTCGCCCGCTCTGATCGAGACGGCCGTCAGGCGCCTTTCAAGGACGTGTCGGCGAACGGCAACGATCGCAGCCGCCTTCCGGTCGCTGCAAAGATCGCGTTGGAGATTGCCGGCGCGACCGCTGGCACGCCAGGTTCGCCCACGCCGGTCGGTGACGCGGTGGAATCGACAATGTGAACCTCGATCTTTGGCATGTCGCTGATGCGCAACGGCTCGTAGTCGTTGAAGTTCGATTGGTCTACCTCACCATCGGTTAGAGTAATCTTGTCCCGCAGCGCGGTGCCGAGCGCATAGCCGATGCCGCCTTCCATCTGCGCGACGATCACGTCAGGGTTGATGGCGATCCCGCAATCGACCGCGCAGACCACCTTCGCGACTTTGAAGCCGCCGTCGAGGTCGGTGGTAACGTCCGCCACCTGCGCCACAAAGGTATTGAACGATTCATGCACGGCGATGCCAAGACCGCGTCCTTTCGCCAGTGCCTGGCCCCATCCCGCCTGCTCGGCAGCGAGTTTCAGCACCGCTGCGTGGCGAGGATGGTCGCTCGAGGAGGGCCAGGCGGAACTCCACCGGATCCTTGCCGGCGGCGTGCGCCAAGTCGTCGATCATCACCTCTACAACCTGCGCCGTATGGGTATGACCGACCGATCGCCACCACAGCACCGGCACCGGTGCGTGGATGGGATGCACTGCGATCGCCATGTTCGGTATCGGGTATGGCATGTCCGGGATGCCTTCAGCCGTGGTCATATCAATCCCGGCGCGCACCGCGAAAGCCTCAAACGGCGGTCCCTTCCATTAACTGCTGCGCGACGATGTGGTGATCCCAGGCGACGATCTTGCCGTTCTTGTCGAGGCCAGCACGTACCTTGTGATAGACCATCGGACGGTAGTAGCCGCCCCTGATGTCGTCCTCCCGCGTCCAGACCAAGTGGACCGGGCGCTGCCCGCCTGCGGCCTTGGCGATGGACACAGCCTCGACAATAGTAGTCCGCACTCGGGGTCGCCCGTCGGCCGAACGAGCCGCCCGCGTACAACGTATTGATCTTCACCTGCTCCGGCTTGATGCCGAGGATAGCGGCGGCCGCGCCTTGCTCGACGGTCTGGAACTGTGATCCCGCCCAGATCTCGCAACCGCCGTCACTGAGTTCCACCACGCAATTGAGCGGCTCCATCGGTGCGTGAGCGAGGTAGGGAAACTCGAACTCCGCTTCGATCACCTTGTCCGCGGTTGCCAGAGCCGCTTCGGTGTTGCCCTTTACCAACGCAGGCAAGCCGGGCTGACGCGCCCGGGCCTTGTAGTCGGCGAGTATAGCGGCGCTCGATCGCGTTTCGGCTTTGCCGTAGTCCCACTCGATCTTCAGCGCATCGCGTCCCTGCTTTGCAGCCCAGGTGGTCGTGCCAAGGACAGCGACGCCCATCGGCACCTGCACGACATCGACGACGCCCGCCGTCGCCTTGGCCGCGCCGAGGTCGACCGACTTGACGGTGCCGCCAAACTTCGGCGCGCGGGCGAGCATGGCGTAAACCATGTTCGGGCGCTTCACATCCATCGCGTAGATCGTCTTGCCGGTGATCTTGTCCGGCGTGTCGAGCCGATGCACCGCGCGCGACCCGATCAGCCGGAAGTCCTTCGGGATCCTTTAGCGTCGGGCTTTGTGGCACCGGCAACTGGGCCGCGGCTGCGGCCAAGGCGCCGAAACTCCGCAGTCTTGCCGGACGGCTTGTGCTCGACGACGCCGGCCTGCGACAGTGATCTCGGACGCCGGCACGTTCCATTGCGCCGCCGCGGCTGTCACCAACATCTCGCGCGCCGCGGCCGCGGCCAGGCGCAGTTGCATCCAGGAGTTGGCGATCGAGGTCGAGCCGCCGGTGCCCTGGATCCCAAAGGCCAGATTCTTGTAGAGTGCCGCGTCGGCCGGCGCGAATTCGGCCCGCATCTGTCCCCAATCGGCATCGAGTTCCTCGGCGACGATCGTGGTCAGGCCGGTCGTTACCCCTTGCCCCTTGTCGAGATGCTTGATCATGACAGTGACGGTGTTGTCCGGCGCGATCCTGATGAAGGCGTTGGGCATCGGCTGCGAGCTTGGCTGCCGGGCGTCCGCGGCGAAGACCGACACGGGTAGATACGTCGCGATCACCAGCGCTCCGCCGAGTGCGGCCGAGCTCTTTAACAGATCGCGGCGCGTGGGGCGCGGGCCGAAGCCGCGCGGGCATTTCCGTGATCATGGCTCAGGCCCTCATCGTCGCAGCGGCTTCGTGGATGGCGGCGCGGATGCGCACATAAGTCGCGCAGCGGCAGACGTTGCCGTTCATCGCATCATCGATGTCCGCGTCGCTCGGCGAATGATTCTGGCTGACGAGCGCCACCGCGCTCATGATCTGGCCGGACTGACAGTAGCCGCATTGGACGACGTCCAGCTTTCGCCAGGCGGCGTGCACCGCGTCCGATGCATTGCCCGTTACGCCCTCGATCGTCGTGACCTTGGCCGTGCCGACGGACGGAGATCGGCGTGATGCAGGACCGCGTCGGCACGCCATCGATATGCACGGTGCAGGCACCGCACAGCCCGGCGCCGCAGCCAAATTTCGTGCCCGGTCATCTGCATCACGTCGCGCAGTGCCCAGAGCAACGGCATGTCCGGATCGGCATCGACCGAGCGGACGCTGCCATTAACAGTCAAATTAATCATCGGCGATGCTCCCGATTTTGCGGCAATGGATAGTGCAGCCGCGGCGGGACCAAATGCCGCCGCGGGCATGCCTGTCGTCACGGCAGAACGCTGTTCCGCGCTGTCAACAACGTTCCATCCAGATG
>CAVYXX010000080.1:0-13702 GCA_963772355.1 uncultured Alphaproteobacteria bacterium
AACCCTTGGAAAAGGCGCGCTTGGCGCCCGCAGTCGGGCCGGTCGGCAGCATCCCGAAGATCTTGAGTATTTGAAGTCGGCGTTCACTCCCAGAGCGAACAACGTCATGAACATGCGGTTATGCGCCATGACAACAGGCATCGCTGGCACTGTCATGTTGGTCCCGTAGCCAGATACGACGATGTCCACTTTGTCTAAGTCGAGCAGCTTCGTATAAAGGCCAGGAATATTTGGCGGCGTGCTCTGATCGTCATAGTAGATCAGCTTTACCGGCCGCCCCAGCAGGCCGCCCGCCTTATTGATATCCTCCTCCCAAAGCTTCATCGCGATAAGTGCCGCGCGACCATTCGCTGCAATGTTGCCAGTAAGTGCCATGCCGAAGCCGATCGTAATCGGTTCTGTTGCAGTCGCCCGTGCTATCCCGAATAACAATGCAGAAACCGAGGTGCAGACCAGAACAATATTTGGCATGACCTTCCTTTCCAACGCCGCCATTGTCCGTCGGTAGGCCGTTGAAGCTACAGCGCCCATGCGGCCAAATCCAGCATACTCAGCTGGACCGTCAAGGCATTGAGGGATCATGCCGCTTTGGCAAGGGTCGGGTCTGCGTTGGCGATCCGATCAAATCGATACCCGAACCCCGCGTCTTGGCGCGTTTGGACGAAGGGCTTGAAGTAAACGATGGCGGGAACAGGGCCATGTTGCGCCGGCATCAGATCCGATCATGGCTACGGTCGGGTACGCTCTCACGCCAGACACGGTAGAATCGTTGACCGATCAGACACGATATTCGCCATGCCGGAAGGGTCAGGACAGGTGGTCGGGTCGAAAGCCTATGTGGCCATGTCTAGGGCACGGGGAGCGGCGCACATGATCGTCAACGAGGCGGCCGAACGGAAGGCGATCGTTCGAAAGCAGATGATCGGCGCTGGTCAGCCTCTCACTCGGCCGGACGTGATGCGGCACATAGCCGACAACATTAGCCGATTCATAGAGCCGGAGCGGGCATCTGGTGTATTGCGGCGTGCCAGCAGGATCGAGCGCGGCAGCTTCAGCACTAGCCTCCACAGCCTTCTCCCAGCCTCTATCAAAGGATGACGCTGACGCCCGCGGTGTCCCGAGCAATGGAGATGGCCAAGGATATACATCAGAACCTGCGGGATGTCTGGGCATCGGTACGGGAAGCCGGGCGGCAGGCAATGGCGCAGGATCCGCACTATTAGCAACGCCAAAGGCAGCTTGAGCACCAGCGCCAGCATGACGGTCCGAGCTTGGGGCATAGCCTGTAGGTAGAGAACGTAACGATATATACGAACGCCGTTCGTGCTGGCGTACCGGATCTGCACTGTCGCGCGGCGGGTCGAGGTTGAGCGCCCGATCTGTGCCAGGCGGTCAATTGGCGAGCTGCCGGAACAACTCATTCAGTTCTCTAAACGGTATCAACCCTTTGGCAAACTCAAACGTTCCCCGCTGTGCCGCCTCCTGGGCTGCCGCCAGCATGCCCGTCATCGCCACGCGCGCGAACGCGCTGCCGACAATGACGCGCCGCACGCCGATACGGCCAAATTCGGGCAGCGTCAGGGAAGAACCCGACAGACCAACGATCGCCGCCACTGGGATGTCCACCGAGCGGCACAAGGTGGCGATTTCGTCAGGATCACATATCCCTGGGATCAGAAGCATGTCCGCTCCCACCGCCTGGAATGCCTGCGCGCGCGTGACGACCTCGGCGAGATTGGCGCGGCCATGCATGTATTGATCGGCCCTCGCGGTCAGCGCGAAGGAGAACGGTAAGGCGCGAGCGGCTTCCACGGCGGCCTGCAATCGCTCCACCGCGACTTCCAAAGGATAAATCGGATCGGCGCGGTCGCCGGTTGTATCCTCAATTGAGCCACCAACGATGCCTGTCGTGCCGGCAAGCCGCACCGTCTCCGCCACACCCTCCGGTGTCGCGGCCCAGCCATTCTCGAGATCCGCCGTGACTGGCAGATCGACTGCGGCTGCGACCGAGCGGGCGTTTTCAAGCATGATCTCCTGGGTTGCCAGCCCGTCGCCATCCGGCAGGCCGCGGGCGAACATGACCCCTGCGCTGCTGGTTTCCAGGCACGGCAGTCGGGCATGCGCCAAGAGCCGCGCTGTGCCGGCGTCCCAGCAGCCGCCGGCGACGAACACATCTCCCGCATGCAGCGCGCGATAGCGAGCGGCTTTCTCCGCAAACGAGGCAGCCACCTACACCTCCTTCACTCCTGTCACCTGGACATGTGTCGCTCGATCAGCGGCTTTCTCGCGTAGAGAATGCCGCTCACAGTGTCCTGTGTCTCGGCCCCCTTTCGGGAACGACGTATACCGTGACCGACCTTGGGCGCGCGATGATCAGCGAAAAACGTGCCGATGTCGTTAAGGTCAAAGGTCCGATCCTTCGTGGCTTCGCGGCTCGGGCCCATATTTTCACAATGGTTCGGCGGCGACTTTGGACGATGCGTGACATTTTACGACCAGCGCTTCGGAATCAACTTCACCGATCAGGAAAAGTCCGATCTGGTGGCCTTCTCAAGACACTTTGACCATTGCCTGTGACACCGCCGTGGCAAGCTGCCGCCCTCAATGCGAAATCGTCGAGGCTTCACCATGTCAAAGCGGCTCCAGATCGGTATTCTTGTTTTTCCTCGGGTCACGCAACTCGATTTCACCGGTCCGTTGCAGGTATTTTCTAGCGTGCCTGGCGCTGAGGTACATTTGATATGGAAGCGGATCGAGCCAGTGCGGAGCGATTCCGTCTTGACAGTGACACCAACGGTCACCTTCGCCGATTGCCCGCCACTTGATGTCATCTGCGTACCAGGTGGTTATGGCACCGACGACCTTTTAAATGACGAGGAAGTGTTGGATTTCTTGCGCTCCCGAGCGGAGAGCGCCCGATACATCACCTCGGTTTGCACCGGATCTCTGTACTCGGTGCGGCCGGCCTATTGACCGGCTATCGCGCGACCACCCATTGGAGCGCCAGGGACGTCTTGCCGCTGTTTGGTGCAACGCCATCGCGAGAACGGGTTTGCGTCGATCGCAACCAAATCAGTGGCGGTGGTGTCACGGCCGGCATCGATTTCGCATTGACATTGGTCGCGAAACTTGTCGATCGTGCAACCGCCGAAGCAATCCAACTCCGTTTGGAATATAATCCGGCGCCCCCCTTCAATGCCGGGTCACCGGAGACAGCACCAGCGGATGTGCTCACGTTGATGAAAGATCGGATAGCAAAATCACAGGCCCACCGGCTCGCCGCCGCACGCATGGCCGCCGCGCGGATGCCACCAACGGCGGGTTTCGCGTGACCGGCCGCCGGTAGCTTGCCAACACGATGGTCTGCTGCAGAAATGGGGGCATTGGCGCGCGATCTATGACCGCATCGACGGCGCGGAGCAGGACAGGTGCCCGAAGCGGGTAATTCCAGGCGTGCCCACGGTTGCGACCCCCCGCCCGCATGCTAGTGAATGCCTCCTGGACCGATAGGCTGGACGGACTGAGACGTGTCGAGGAGATGTACAAATCATCAAGATGGCGTGGACCGGAAGTCGATCCGGTTTAAGGGCAGGTATTATCAGATACCAACCCCAGCCACGTTACGGAATACTGGCCGATGGTGATCGGCTTCATCCTGGTCTTATGCGTACTCTTCATGAAGGAGGGTGTCACCGGTTGGCTGTTCCGGATCGCTGGCGGTCGGGTTGGTGCGAAGATCGCCGCAGCCGACCCCGCGTTCGTGGAGCCGGCTCGGAGGCAGCGGGCCGCGCGGCAATGTCCAGTCAGGAGGTGGCGCGTTGACCACCGAACCGGTTTTGCGGACGCGGCACCTCACCCGAGCGTTCTCCGGTTTCGTCGCCGTCGATGCTGTCGATTTCCAGGTACAGCAGGGCGAGGTCCGCGCGATCATCGGGCCCAATGGTGCGGGCAAGACAACGTTCTTTCGACTGCTGTCGGGTGACCTGCCGCCCAGTGGCGGGCGAATCTGGTTCCGAGGACGTGAGGTATCGCGTCTTCCCGCCCACCGTCGGTCCAGGCTCGGCGTTGGCCGATCCTATCAGATTGCGAATTCGTTCCAAAATTTGACGGTATTCGAGAATGTCCGAATTTCCGCGCAGCCACCAGGCCTCGACTACCGGATCTGGGCCAGCTACGACCGGGATAGCGCGCTCGATCGAAAACCGCAACGATTATCGAAAGTGTCGGCCTCGGGACAAACGGGAAAAGCTGGCAGTCAGCTCTCTTACGGAGATCGTCGTCGGCTGGAACTGGGGATGGCACTGGGAAATGACCCGTCCTTGCTGCTATTGGACGAACCGACCGCAAGCATGACCCCGGGCGAGACCGATGCGACGGTCGAACTTATCCGGCAAATCGCGCAGGGCCGGACAGTGATCCTGGTCGAGCACAAAATCAAAGTTGTAATGACTGTCTGCAACCGGGTGACCACATTCCATCAAGGAAAGATTTTGGCGGAGGGCACGCCGGCAGAAATCCGAGCCCATCGTGGGGTGCGGTCAGTCTATTTCGGCAATCGCTGAATGCTGTCGGTCTCCGATATCCATTGCTTCTACGGCGACGCACACATTCTGCAAGACGTTGGTGCACTCGACAGACCCAGGCGAGTTGGCCCCAAATCCAAGCCGCTATGCGATGAGTGGCTGGCGGCGGACGGAATCCGGGCGTCCAGCTGCCAACATCCGGTTCAG
Source organism: uncultured Alphaproteobacteria bacterium (assembly GCA_963772355.1). Taxonomy (GTDB): domain Bacteria; phylum Pseudomonadota; class Alphaproteobacteria; order Acetobacterales; family Acetobacteraceae; genus Rhodopila. The sequence continues at coordinate 4,731 of CAVYXX010000080.1, forward strand.
CACCACTGCGCCGATGGCAGCCTCAGTTTGTTGGGCCGCGAAATCGCGGGCTCGCATTCGCGGTCCGATCAGCAACTTGTAACGACCCATTGTCGTTTCTACTAAGGAGCGTTGGCCGTAATCGGTCGCAGTCTGCCAGGCCATGCGGCCCTGGTCTGCAATCATCGCCAGATGGCGATCACGCTGTGTCGGCGGACCCGGTTCGCCGCTAGGCACAGCCGTCGAGCGCGGTGGGATCACGACCTCGATGCCATCTCCGTGCGCCGCAATCGTCTGGTAGGTGGGCGCACCATCATAGGCACCGTCAGCCGTTATCCGGCCAATCGGGTCGTCAATCTGATCAAGCAGCGGCCCGACCTGGGACGGATCGTCCGTGTCCTGATCGGTCAGCGTCTGCGCCACGATCGTGCCGCTGGCGGCGTCAACCGCCAAATGCAGCTTGCGCCACGTCCGGCGCGATTTCGCACCATGCTTGGCCTCCAGCCATTGGCCCGCTCCGTAGACCTGCAGCCCGGTGCTGTCGATCAACACGTGCAACGGACCGAGCGGTATCGAGGCCGGCTGGATCGCCGGCAAGGTCGCCGTCCGGCGGCTGATCGTACTGTGATCTGGCGCTGAGATTGTCAGACCCATTAACGTCAGCACCGAAGTCAGCAGGCCCTCGGTTTGCCGCAACGCCAGCTTGAACGCCGTGCGCAGCATCAAGCTGGTCTGAATGGCTGCGTTCGTATACCGAGCCTGCCCGTCCGGCCCAGTGGTCTGCCAGCATTCCAAGGCTGCGTCCTCGATCCACAATGTCAGGCTGCCCCGCCGCCGCAGGCCCGCCTCGTAGGCCGGCCAATTCCGCACCCTGAACGACATCTTCGGGATGTGGTGTCGGCGATCGGCGTTGTGTTTGTGCGGCATCGGGGCGCTCGAACCAGAAAGGGAAGAGCAATTTACCATGCCTGGACCGATTGAGTGCACCAACGCCTGCCACATCTGTTCCTGGCCACCGGCGCCGACAAATGGGGCGACTACAAGGAGCATCCGTGGACCATCGGTTGGCAGCCGAGCTATGTGACGGAGTCGCAAGTGTATGCCAAATATATTCTAGCCCAGAAGCCCGACGCCAAGATCGGTATCCTGTATCAGAACGATGATTTCGGGAAAGACTACCTGAACGGGGTGCGGGAAATACTAAAGGATCGTTACGACCGTCAGGTCACCAGCGCCTCCTATGAGGTGACCGACGTGACGAACACCGCATAGATCGTAGACGTTGATCGACTGACGCTTGGAGCAATCTTTGGATAGCCGGCGGAGAAGGTCCGGAATGCCGAAGTCCTCCCCGTGACGCGCAATCAAGGTTTCCAAGTTATACCGTCCGGCGCGCTCGCATCTGGCGCAAGCCACGACCAGCACCGGGGTGTGCACGGCAACGTCGCCCAATGTGATCGAGCCGCCAGACACAACTGCCCCCAACCGACCCGGTATCTATCCATGTAACTTAATGTATCACGCCCCGCCATAAAGGTCGAACGCAACAGGGGCGAGCAGATCCCATCGGGTGCGTAAATCTATCCCAGCGTTACGCCGCCCGGCGGCCGTCCAGCCGAACGCTTCAGAAAAGAAATGGAGATGAACGCTCCAATCCAGGAGCCCGCAGCCGCGAAGGTCACATAAATCCAGTTTTGCGTGTAGCAGATCATGGCGAATAATGAGAGCAAATACGAAACACTGCTCCAGCTTGCCGCTGGCACACGCCGACGCGCTGCCACAGCGGATGTGAACATGACATAGACCGCATCGGTAGCTGCGTGGCAAGCATCACACCGGCAGCGGTAAAGGGCTGAATTGTCGGTGTCATGGCAGCTCCTCCGGACGCCACCAGCGTAACGTGGGAGCGCCTACCGGAAAGTATCATTAGTCGACTTTTGTAGAAACAGCAGATCGAGGTCCTTGTCGCAGGTGGAGGTCTTCGCCACCGTCTGCGCGACGGTGGGTCCTCGCCGGATGGCGATGATCGCCGAAATTTGGGCGCTGCCTGTTCGGGACTCGATCCAGGAGCCAGTTAAGGAGTTTGTGGCGCGGCACAATCGTTAACCCTCTTGCTGATATATCGGGATATTAGGCCAGTCCTAGACCTTGGTTTTAAAGTCTGTTTGTAGACGTCAGGCGCTCAGATCCTCGGTGACGAGGCGCTTCAGGCGTCGTGCAAGGATCGAGATGAAGGCAATCGAAATGAACGCGATGAGGTGGTCCTTCGAGCGCTCGAAGATCGTGTTCAACCGCCGGTAGCGGCTCAGCCAAGCGAAGGAGCGATCAACCACCCAGCAGATCCCGGCCGGAACGAACCGTCCATCGCGACCACGGGCAATCGCCTCGACGGTGATGCCAAGCGTCTCGCCGGCTTTGGCCAGCCGCTCGCCTCGGTAGCCGAGATCCCCGAGCGCTGGGCCCTGGAAGCCTCCTCGGCGAGCGCTCGCAGAACCGGCACGATACCTTTCGTGTCATGCCGGTTCGCCAGCGAGACATCGATCGCCAGCGGGATGCCGTATTTGTCGACCGCAACATGGATTTTGACGCCCCGGATCTTCTTTCCGCCGTCGCCACCACGATCAAAACAACTCGGCGCCGAGTGCAGGATCGACTATCGATGACCACGGCGCTTGGCTCTGGAGCATCCCCGCAGGCACGCCGCCAGGTGCGGCGCAGCCGGTCGAGCAGCCGGCGCCAGAGGCCGAGCCGGGTCCAACGAGCGAACAGCCCGTAAAGCGTGCCGAAGGGAATTTCGCAGAGCAGTCCGATCGCCCGCCACTGCATGCCACAGAAACAAACGCACCAGATCGCCATGACGGCCTTGCGCAGCGCCGCTCCGGCCAGCGGCGGCTTTGGCCCCGATCGCATCGGCCGGACACCATCCTTTGCCATGGCCGCGAGTTCCGCCAGCACTTCATCGACAAACACGTCAACATCGGCGAACGCATTCCACGGTCCGGGAGACGTTTTGCAGGATGGACGGCGGTTCCCATGTTCTGGCCTCAATGCTATTGATGACGGCGATCGGGGGGGATGGTTGCCTCTTCGGGCACCTCACGCAATTCAACGGAAGGTTGCTATCGAAGTCGCACCGACTGGCTCGGGCCATCTACAAACAGACTCTGAGAACTGCTGCCTAGGGTATCGGCTATTGCGTATTCCGCAATAGCGAGGCAAGGGGGCGACTGTTATTAGGCCCTGGCGCGAACGGGATCGATCCCCCTGTACCTCGTCGATTGCCGTATCCCGCACTGCTGGGGAGGGGCGGGCCTTCGTGGCACGGCTCGTTCCTTCCGCACGAAGGGGGTCAAAATGATCCTGCCCGGCCGAGGGCCATGTCTAGTATGCACGTGCGGGAGTTACCCATATTATTCGGTAACTGCCATCGCCGGGGACTGGCATGAATTTACACACGGACGGTTGATCTCCCCCTAATTCCGCCAGAAAACCCATTGCGATCACGTCGGCAGTCCGGCGGCACGCATCTCGTCCATGAGTTCCTGCGCGCGCCGCCCTCAGCGAGCGGCGCCGGCACCGTGGGCCTGAACTGTGTCGTAGATGGTCTTCACACCCGTGAAAGTGGGCTCGACATCCTCGTTCTGGCCCTGCAAGCCATGGTCGTTGTCCAGCCTCCAGCTGAACATGCCCCGCAGCTGGTTCTGCAGTGCAAACAAAGTGGAGTCGGCGGTAGTCTGGAGTGACGTCTGCACGTCGCTGTTTTCCGTGCAAACACCGCCCATCAAGATGGCGGCCCGCACGCCCGCCCGGGTCCAGATCGTGGCATTCGGTGTGTTCTCGGACGAGTAGTCTTGCAGCTCGACAGCATCGACGTTCTGGTTGAACGCCGCCACTACTCCTTGGCCGTACAGACCGACAGGTCCCTTTTTTCGGCCAGGGGGCCGACACTGCGATACCGAGGCCTGCCGCCTTGAAACCCGGGCCCAGCTGCGACACCAGCTCCGCCACATCACCCCTGCCACTTTCTTCCGCGTCAATGGCGATGCCGTTCCGGCCCTGTTGCCGAAGGTCGGCGACGATGTTCGTTGTCGAACGGTTGTTGTGCAGGCGGTTGTCCGCGACGGTCGCGGAGAGTTCCGTGCCGCCGGGATCGGTACCCGCGTAGATCAGGACGGCCGGCGCTTCCATTCAAATCTGGGTGAGGACCTGGCCCGTAAACGGCCCCTTGAGGCTCAGGTGGTATCCGTTCGCGCCGAACTCGAACACGCCGAACGCCAAGTTGTAGTGGCTCGCGTACTCGAGTGGAACTTTCCCTTGCACGAGATTATCCAGCTACTCGTTGCGGGTTTCCAGCCCGGGCCAGCCTGGTGGAACGTGAACGGTTCGTCGAAGATGTGGAGTCACCACGTCGATGCCGCAATTCAGTAATATTATGACTTGAAATGCGTCATTTCTTCATTCTGCGGACGTCCAAGATCATGGCGCCGCGCCGCGCCAGCATAACCCGAGTGCCATGATGGCCGATGTTAGCAGAAGTGGCGCAGATTGATCATCGCATAGGCCAATGATTTGAAGGCGTAATGCAACTCGCTGAGGCGTTCGAACCGGAGCAGCAGGTGGCGGAATTTGTCCTCCCAGCCAAACACACGCTCAATGGTGTTGAACCGTTCCTTGAAGATCGCCGCGTCGAAAAATGGCTTGCGGCCGCGTTTGGCGGATTGCCGGTTTCTGGGATTCGGGTTGATGTTCGGCACCATGCCGCGATTGAAAATCGCCTTCCGGTTACGCCGGCAATCGTAAACGCCATCCAGGCTCACGATCGTGCCTCGAAGATCAAGGCCGATGGAACCGGCGATCCGCGTCACCTCTGGTAACGCGTCCCGGAGGAGCGGCGATTCATTCTGATTGCCGGGCGCTGAAATGAACGGCGCGATCACATTGCAATTCCGATCACAAAACGCGACCACCTTGTCGCCTTTGATTTTCTTGTGCCCGCTGAAGCCGATATTGTCGCCACCCTTCTTCGCCGCTGTCGTCGTGCCGTCGCCGTGGATGATCGAGACGTCAAGGAGCTCCGCCTGATGGAGCGTCAACACCGTGCCCTCGAAGATCGCATCGAAACAGCCATCCGCCACCCAGCGGCGAAACGTTCGCCAGATACGGGTGTGGTGGATCTCCCGGCGCCCGGTCTCGTCCTTTTCGATGGGCAGTTCCTTCCACTGGCATCCCAGGTAGAGCAGTTTCAGTATGTAATTGAAGAGGGCATGCAGGGACAGTTTCGGCGCTGGCCCGCGGCTTCCAGCGGTCAGGTGCGGCAAGACAAATTCCTCGAACCGCTCAAGGCTCAGTTCCGTCGGAATCTCCCGCCAGCACGCATGTTTCGCCATTTTCGCCCCCCAAAAAGGGGAGCGTGTCTCGAAATCAGGCGTTGGGGCCAGAATTCAGTGATTTCAACACCTTACCCGTGGAACCGACCTCGCCGAAAACCCGCAACGAGTAGCAAAAAAAGGAGCCGGCGCCATCCGCGCCGGGCAGGCCTTGCGCGGATCGGCGGAGTTCCATGCCTGGGGCAATTTCAACCTCTATCTCCGCCGAGACAGTAACGATCGCATCGTCCTGACCGTCCAACATCGTGCCGCCGCTGCCGTGCCTGGCGTTGCGCTTGAACTGATCCAGCGCGATAACGCTCTTGCCCTCCAACCGCCTCAGACCGATCGCCAATCCGAGCGCCGTGTCGGACCAACCTCCGTCGATCAGCGCATCGCCGCAGCCCTCGCCGACGGCCAGCAACTCCGGCCGTTCTCCGAACTGCGGGCATCCTGCCGCGTCCGCACCACCACTCTCTACGAACGCCTCGCTGCCATGACCGCCGCCGGCCTCGTCACCAAATCCGCCGACGGTTACAGCCTCGCCGGCCGCTGATCACCGCTCCAGCCGGACCGGCCTCGAGAACACCGCCGCGATCCTCGGCATCCAAAATCCAACCAAAACGGCGACCGCGCCACACGACTTCCCACTTCCGCTTCCCGCACCCTCGACAGCAGGCGGGAAGCGGAAGTGGGAAGAACATCGAATTCCGGGATCGGCAGACCATCAAATAACGAGATGTTGCTCACTTGCACCGGCCCGGAAAGTTGTGTCCGTCAATGTGTGCAAAAGCCATGGCACCCTAGCCAGTGATGTTTCTTTGTTCGGCTGAACGGGGTCGTTTCTTCGTCCTGGCCTGAAAACCCGATGACGGCGCGTGGGGCCGCGGTCAAGGACGGCCTTAGGCCGCCGCCTTTGCGGCGCGAAGCGTCCTTGACGGGGGTCCCACGCGTTGCCACGCTGGCACAGTTCGCAAGCGCGTTCATGCCGCCACCTTCATCTGCTGCTTCTTGTGTTCGCGCAGATCTTCCATGTTCAGATAACGCGGACTTTCCAGCCATTCCTCATGCGTCTCGACCGCCAGGGCTCGCACCAGCCGCAGGCAACTCGCCGGGCTGGGGAAGATCCGCACGACATGCGTGCGGCGTTTGATCTCCTGGTTCAACCGTTCCAGCATGTTGGTCGATTTCATGTGCTTGTGGTGCGACAGCGGCAGCCGATAATAAGTCAGCGTCTCCTCGATGTTCTCTTCCACCCAGTCGCAGAGCCGAGCGTATTTAGCGTTCCACTTGTTCAGCCATGCGGCGAGGTCGCGCCGCACTTCGGCAATCTCGCGACGGTCGTAGATCCAGCGCAACTCTTGCAAACGATCGTTGTTCGCCCGCCGTGGCAGGTGGTCCATCGCATTCCGCAGGGAATGCGCGTAGCAGCGTTGCCAGGCGGCTTACGGCAGCACCTCACGGATCGCCTGCTTCAGGCCGGGATGATCGTCCGAGACCACGAATTCCACGCTGTGCAGCCCACGCTGCTTCAGTTCCAGTAGGAAGTCCCGCCAACTCGACGCACTTTCCCGGTTGGCCAGGTCCACCGCCAGAACCTGTCGGTGACCGTCACTCGCAACCGCGATGGCAATCAGCGCCGCCTGGCTGGCGATCACCCCGCCTTCGCGCGCCCGTTCGTAGCGCGCGTCCAGTATCAGGTAGGGATACGGCTCGTCCAACCGCCGCGTCGCGAAGGCCGTGAGCGCCGCATCCAGGGTCTTGTTCATCTCGCTGACCGACGAGGCCGAGAAGCTGTGGCCGCACAACTGCTCGGTCACCGCCTTGACCTTACGGGTCGAGACCCCCTGGACATACATCTCGGCCAGGGCGCTGACCAAGGCCCGCTCCGAACGCTGATAGCGCTCGAACAACTCGGTCGAAAACAGGCCGAAGCGGTCACGTGGAACGCGCAGCTCGATCGTGCCAACACGGGTGATCAGCGAGCGGCTGTAGAAGCCGCTGCGGTAGCCAAGACGCGAGCCCACGCGCTCGCTCCGCTCCGCCGCCAACGCCTCCGTCATCTCCGCCTCAAGGGCGCTCTGGATCGCCGTCCGTACCGCTGTCCGAAGAAAATCATCATCGCTCGACAGGATCGCTTTAATCGTGGTGACTTCACTCTTACCTTGCCGCTTGGTCATGGTGTGCGCCCTCTCCACAGGGTTGGTGACGTCGAACATCACCAAGCATGCCATGGCCGCTTCAGCCGAATTCAGCTTTTGCACATCGATCCGGACAGTATCGGCCGGAACAGACCAGCTTATCCTGTCGCACCTCCTCATTTTGGACGGTCTCTGACCAGCCATGCCGCGGCGTTCCCGGTAAAGGTGGGGACGCTGCGCGGCTTGAGTGGGAGCAAGGCAGGTGTGACTATGGTCTTTCCAAACCAGGGAGGGCAGGATGACTGACAACACTCACACTACTCGTTGCGGGTTTCCAGGGCCGGCCAGCCCGGTGGAACGTGAACTTGTCGTCGAAGATGCGGCGTCGCAACGTCGATGCGGCGATTCAGTAACATTATGACCCGAAATGCATCATTTCTTCATTCTGCGGACGTGCGAAATCATGGCGCCGCGCCGCGCCATCACAACCCGACTGCCATGATCGCCGATGTTAGCAGAAGTGGCGTAGATTGATCATCGCGTAGGCCAATGACTTGAAGGCGTAATGCAACTCGCTGAGACGTTCGAACCGGAGCAGCAGGTGGCGGAATTTGTCCTCCCAGCCAAACACACGCTCAATGGTGGCGAACCGTTCCTTGAAGATCGCCGCGTCGAAAAATGGCTTGCGGCCGCGTTTGGTAGATTGCCGGTTTCTGGGATTCGGGTTGATGTTCGGCACCATGCCGCGATTGAAAATCGCCTTGCGGTTACGCGAGCAATCGTAAACGCCATCCAGGCTCACGATCGTGCCGCGAAGATCGAGGCCGATGGAACCCGCGATCCGCGTCACCTTAGGTAACGCGTCCCGAAGGAGCGGCAATTCATTCTGATTGCCGGGCGCTGAAATGAACGGCGCGATCACATTGCAATTCCGATCACAAAACGCAACCACCTTGTCGCCTTTGATTTTCTTGTGTCCGTTGAAGCCGATATTGTCACCACCCTTCTTCGCCGCTGTCGTCGTGCCGTCGCCGTGGATGATCGAGATGTCAATGAGCTTCGCCTGATGGAGCGTCAACACCGTCCCCTCGAATATCGCATTGAAACAGCCATCCGCCACCCAGCGGCGAAACGTCCGCCAGATCCGAACGTGGTGGATCTCGCGGCGCCCGGTGGCGTCCTTTTCGATGGGCAGTTCCTTCCATTGGCAACCGAGGTAGAGTAGTTTCAGTATGTAATTGAAGAGGGTATGGAGGGGCAATTTCGGCGCTGGTCCGCGGCTTCCAAGGGTCAGGTGCGGCAAGATAAATTCCTCGAACCACTCAAGGCTCAGTTCCGTCGGAATCTCTCGCCAGCACGCCCGTTTCGCCATTTTCGCCCCCCAAAGAAGGAGAGCGTGTCTCGAATCAGACGTGGGGGCCAGAATTCTGTGATTCCAACATCTTACTGGTAGATCCAACTCGGCCGAAAACCCGCAACGAGTAGC
>CAVYXX010000081.1:0-229063 GCA_963772355.1 uncultured Alphaproteobacteria bacterium
TTGAGGTGCTGGCCGGTTCGCCATGCGACGCCAACCCGGCGTTCGCCTAACCCTCATCAGCCGCGAGCCAGAGACACCTTACTCCGGCATGCTGCCTGGGCTGATCCGGAACGAATACTCCTTTCACGAAGCTCATATCGATCTGGCGCCCTTGGCCTCTGTGGCGAATGCCCGGCTGATTATCGCGGAGGCGAGGGCGTTTTACCCAGCGGAGGGCATTGTCACTGTCGTCGGTCGCCCCGATATCGCGTTCGACCTGCTGTCGGTCGACGTCGGTGGCTTGCCGATCGCGCCGGGTGGGGCCGGCATTCCGGTCAAACCGATCGGCGGGTTCCTCGACCGGCTGCACCGGATGGAGGCTGAGCTTCCCGCCGGTGCGCGCATCGCTATCATAGGAGCCGGCCCAGCCGGTGTCGAACTGGCCCTGGCGTTGGCCGTCCGATTCGCCGGACTGTGGCGGCTGGTGCTGGTCTCCGAAACCCCCGAACCAATCGCCACCGCACCTGCGCTCGCTCGCCGGGCCGTGCGCCACGCCTTGGTAGAGGCCGGGATCGAACTGATTTGCGGCGTGACCGCGACCCTTGAGGATGGCGGCCGCCTGATGCTTTCAGACGGCAGCCATATCGAGGTCGAGACCGCCCTATGGGCCACCACGGTCGAGGGACCGGCGTTCCTGGCCGCCTCCGGAGTGGCCTGCGACCGGTCCGGCTGTATCCGTGTCGGCCACGATCTTCGCAGTATCAGCCATCCGCAAATCTTCGCCGCAGGCGATTGCGCCTCATTAGAAGGCGATCTGCGCCCCAAGGCCGGGGTCTGGGCGGTTCGATCCGGCGCTCCATTGGCCGACAACCTCCGCCGCGCCGCGACCGGGCGGCCATTGGAGCCATGGAAGCCACAACGCGATGCGTTGGTCATTCTGGGGTTGGGGCACGGGCGTGCCGTAGCGTGGCGAAACGGCATCGCGATGCAAGGACGAAAAGTCTTCTGGCTGAAGGACCGCATCGACCGTAAGTGGATACGCAAATACACCGACCTGCGGATGGAGCCTGACCTCGACGCACCGATGCGGTGCGGCGGATGTGGCGCCAAGGTGGGGGCGCAAGTGCTGACCGATGCGCTGGCCAGCCTGCCCGCGATTGAAACGTCGGATCTTTCGGCGAGACCAGACCTTTTGACGAGACTAGACGACGGCGCAGTGCTGAAGCCGCCGCTGGGGAAGCTATTGGTCCAATCGGTGGACCACTTTCGAGCGTTCCTGGACGATCCATTTGTCTTCGGGCAGATCGCCGCCGCGCATGCTTTGTCGGATCTGTATGCGATGGGCGCAGAACCTTGGTCCGCGCTGGCGATCGCCTCGGTGCCCTATGCCTCGCAACCCAAGATGCGGGCCGAGTTATCGGCCATGCTCCAGGGTGCAAGCGAGATCCTGCGGGAGGCTGGATGCGCGCTGGTCGGGGGCCATAGCGGCGAGGCGGCGGAATCAGCTCTGGGTTTTGCTGTCACCGGGCTGGTGGATTCCGGAAAGATCCTGCGCAAGGCTGGCTTGCAGCCCGGCGATCAGTTGCTCCTGACCAAACCCCTGGGGACCGGGATCGTGCTGGCCGGCCATATGCGGGGCAACACTCGGGCGCAATGGCTGCTGGCCGCGATCGAATCCATGCGGACGACCAACGCCGCTGCGCTACGGATTGCGATGGCATACCGGCCACGCGCCGGGACCGATGTCTCCGGCTTCGGACTGGCCGGGCATCTGCATGAAATGCTGGAAGCGTCCAACCTCGCCGCAGTGCTCCGGCGAGAAGCGATCCCGGCTCTGCCCGGCGCACAGGCATTAGCCTCCCATGGGATCGAGAGCACGCTGGCCCCGGACAATAGGCGCATATTGGGCGATGCAACCGATAGCGCGCTGATCGTCGACCCGCAGACGTCTGGCGGCCTGCTGTTGGGCTTCCCCGCCAGCCGAGCGGTGGGGTGCCTTGGGGCGATGCGAGATGATGGGATCGACGCGGCGATCGTCGGTGAGGTGGAAGCAGCGCGTGATGACGCAATCAGGATCAGGCTGGAATAATCGGTCCTTATCAGGATCGCGCGGTGAGGATGGGCCGAGGCTTGCAACGCCAGCCCGTCCGCCCTTGGGGCAACGGTCCTGGAGGAGAGCCAAGGGGAAGGCTGGCGGAGCTGACCTTAAAAGGGAGAAAGTAATTTTGCTAAGGACATTGTTAAGCAGAGGTAAGATATATAAAGAACCTGGTTTGCTCTAAGTGGAGCAGTAGAGAAAGTCGTTCTTTAACCTGCTCCCTCTGTGACAATCGCAATCTCATATTGAGACTTCCATTGCAATCGCGGGAGTGGCTGGCGGTGAAGAGACGATGTGTTATCGATCTGATCTCCCCGGAACATTTATTAGATGGATTCTGGCGCTTTTCCCGCCACGGGGATAGACTTGTAGGGCGCCGAGCAGGTGTGCGGTTTCAACCAGACGGGGATGCTCAATGCTGAAAAGATCCATGCGAGGGGGCTTGATAGGCGTCGCAGCGACGCTCGCGATTGTGCTGACCGGCGTCGCCACGTCGGCAACGGCCCAGATCCACATCGCCTCCGCCGGCCCGATGACTGGCGAGTATGCTGCGTTCGGCGACCAGATGAGAAAGGGCGCGGAGCAGGCGGTTGCCGACTTGAACAAGGCGGGCGGCGTGCTGGGGCAAAAACTCGTGCTGGATATTGGCGACGACGCCTGTGATCCCAAGCAGGCAGTGTCCGTCGCCAATCAGTTCGCCTCCAAGGGGGTCAAGCTGGTCGTAGGGCACTACTGCTCCGGCAGCTCAATCCCGGCGAGCAAAGTCTATAGCGAGGAAGGCATCCTGCAAATCTCGCCTGCGTCGACAAATCCGAAATACACCGATGAGGGAAGCTGGAACACCTTCCGCGTCTGCGGCCGCGACGACGCTCAAGGCAAGGTCGCCGGGGACTATCTGGCCAGCCACTTCAAAGGCGAGAAGATCGCTATCCTGAACGACAACTCGGCCTACGGCAAAGGCCTGGCGGATGAGACTGAGAAATCGCTGCACGCAGCCGGCGGGAAAGAAGTGCTGGCGACGGCCTACACGCCTGGTGAGAAGGACTACTCCTCGCTGGTCTCGCGCCTGAAGGAGGCCGGCGTCACCGTCATCTATGTCGGCGGCTACCACACCGAGGCCGGCCTGATCATCCGCCAGGCGAAAGAGCAGGGGATGAAAGCCACGTTGGTTGGGGGCGATGCTCTGGTGACCAGCGAATTCTGGCAGATCGCCGGAGATTCAGGTGCCGGCACGTTGATGACTTTCCCACCTGACCCGCGTCTGATGAAGACAGCGGCCGACGTGGTGAAGGAATTCAAGGCCAAGAATATCGACCCCGAGGGCTACGTCCTGTACACCTATGCCGCCATCCAGGTGTGGGCCGAGGCGGTGAAGAAGGTCGGCAGCACTGATCCGAAAAAGGTCGCTGCCGCACTAAAGGCAACCGGCGATTGGCCGTCAGTGCTAGGACCGATCAGCTTCGACAAAAAGGGCGACACGGCCGGGGGCGGCTATGTGTTCTATGTTTGGAAAGACGGCAGTTACGCCCAGATGTAGCTAGCCTGCCGGGTGGGCAGCGGGAAACCGCCGCTGTCCGCTCTCGCCGGAACGCTCGCGCTCAAAGCTCGCGAAAAGCAACCACTCGAAGATATCGTGGCTCCGAGACAGGCAGGGAGGCGAAAGAGGTGTCTTGAGCGCCGTCTCAGCTAATATCACCAAAAGGGATCGAATCTCCGATCTTGATCCATCGAAAACACGAAGGCACTGTAAGCGTTGCGCAGCGCCCACATGGTTTTCCTGGGGTCGAGTATGGTTGATTCGCGCTATGGACACGGACGCGACCCCGGCCAGGACGGCGGCATCAACAGAGAGCGCACATACGACCAGTCGTAAGAGCGCTCCGACCCTTCGGGTGGATTTGATCCCACGCGGCGAACGCCGGCGCCGCTGGACAACCGAGCAGAAGCAGACGATCGCGGCTCAGAGCCTGGCTTCTGGGGCATCGCCCACGGACATTGCGCGGCTGCACGGCATCAGCACGGGTCAACTCTATACTTGGCGGCATGCCCTGAGGGCGGTGCAGCCTGATGCGGCGTTCGGACGCTTTGCCCGCATTGAGGTGGCACCTCATATCAGCCGGTGGCGCCCTTGGATATTCCAGCGCGGCCGCCCGGTTTGATCGAGATTGCCCTGTCCGACGGCACGACAGTTCGCGTCGACGCCGGGATCGATCCGCGTGCCTTGCGCCGTGTGCTGACGGCGCTGCGCGGATGATTGTTCTGCCATCGGGCGCGCGTGTCTGGCTGGCATGCGGCTACACTGACATGCGCAAAGGGATGGACGGATTGGCGATGCTGGCCCAGCAGGTGCTGCAAGAAAACCCGTTCAGCGGCGCCTTGTTGGCTTTTCGCGGCAAACGTGGCGGGCTGATTAAACTGCTTTGGTTTGACGGACAAGGTCTCTGCCTGTTCAGCAAACGGCTGGACAAAGGCCACTTCCAGTGGCCGGTCACCGACACCGGGCGGGTATCGCTGACGCCCGCCCAGCTATCGATGTTACTGGAAGGCATCGACTGGCGCATGCCCGCCCGCGTCCGCCGCCCGGAACTGGCGGGTTGACGGCGATGCTCACGCCAAATTCATTGGACCCGTTATTTGCAACGATGTCTCAGCCTGCGGGCGTGTTCGAAGCACCCGCAGACCTGCCCGAGGATCCCGCTACGCTGCAAGCGATCCTGCGCGCGGCGCTGGCCGAGATCGAGCGGCTGCAGTTTCAACTTGCTGGCCTGCAGCGCAATCGCTTCGGCCGCCGATCGGAGAAGCTGGCCGACGAGACGGTGCAGCAGGCGAGCGAGGATCTGGAACAGTCCGTGGCCGAGAAGATGGCTGGGCTGGAGGCGGCGGCCAAGGCGAAGACCAGGCCGCCCGCCGACAAGCCGCCGAAGCGCAACCGCGGCGCCTTGCCCGCCCATTTGCCGCGGGTCGAGGTCATTGTCGACGTCCAAGACCAAGCTTGCGCCTGCTGCGGCGGTTCGCTGCACCAGATCGGCGAAGACCAGGCTGAGATGTTGGATTACGTCCCCGCTCAGTTCCGGGTTCGACTGATCCGCCGACCGCGTTACGGCTGCCGCGCCTGCGAAAATGCTGTCGTTCAGGCCGCCGCACCCGACCGTCCAATCGACGGCGGCATGGCGACCGAGGCGCTGATAGCGCAGGTGCTGATCAGCAAGTATGGCGACCATCTTCCGCTGTATCGCCAGTCGCAGATCTTTGCCCGTCAGGGCATCGAGCTGGATCGTTCCACATTATGCAACTGGGTAGGACGTGCCTGCTGGTGGCTCGCCCCACTGCACGAGCTGATGCTGAGCACTGTTCTATCTTCGCCCAAAGTGTTTGCTGACGACACGACATTGCCCGTGCTCGACCCCGGCAACGGCCGCACCAAGACCGCACGCCTTTGGTGCTATGCGGTCGACAACCGCCCCTGGCAGGGACCCGGTCACCCGGTTGCCGCTTATGCCTATAGCGAGGACCGCAAGGCGGAGCATCCGGCCAGCCATCTGAAAGGTTTCCGCGGACTGCTTCAGGTCGACGGCTATGCCGGGTTTGACAGTCTGGTGAAGGCAGCGATGGATGGTGGAGTGCAACTGGCATTCTGTTGGGCACATACGCGACGCAAGTTCTACGACATCCATGTCGCGACGAAGTCGCCACTTGCTGAGCAAGCCCTGCGCCAGATCGCCGACCTATATGCGATCGAAGCCGATATCCGCGGCCAGACCGCTGACCAGCGCCGCACCATCCGTCTGGAACGCAGCCGCCCCCTGGTCGAGGCGATGCAGGCCTGGCTGAACGAGACCTTGGACCGCATCTCCGGCCGCTCCGCCCTGGCCCAGGCCATCCGCTATGCGCGCAATCACTGGAGCGGATTGGTCTTGTTTCTGGATGACGGTCGCCTGGAGCTTGATACCAACACCGTCGAGCGGGCCATGCGTCCGGTTGCCCTTGGGCGAAAAAACGCGTTGTTCGCCGGCACCGATAGTGGAGGCGAACATTGGGCACTGGTCGCAACGCTGATCCAAACGGCAAAGCTGAACAAACTCGATCCGCTGGCCTGGTTGACCGATGTCCTTGAACGCATCGTATCAGGACAAACCAAACGGAACGAATTGCACGCGCTGCTGCCGTGGAACTGGAACCCGGCGTGCATGCCGGCGACGATCAGTTCGGCGTAGCCGCCAAGCGCCCCGTGGTGTTGCCGCGACGCTTACAAGGCACTTATGAGAATTTCGAATTCAACTGGGCGTTATACCAACCGCTTGACACCAACTTTCGACCGGTGCCAGAATCAGGAATAGGGTCTTACTTGCCTTAGGAAGTGGGGTCATCGCGAGTTGGTATTAGACTGCTCGCGGCATGGGCCGAGGCCGTCTATAACAGGCGTACAAACTTGCCTTGTGTTTTGATGGCGAAAGCGGAGGAGAGCGCGCGGGTACGCCCCTCGTTCCCCCTTCGCTAAAGGAGATTATAGGATAGAGAAAGCCTCACCCCGGGGAGAACGGTAGTTGCGGCTTGCGCCATGGACGCCCCGCAATCGGTATCAGCCGTTAAACTCCTTTACGACCCGGTTGAACTTTTCCGGATTCTCCATAAACATGAAATGCGCTCCGCCCTCGTTCTCCTCGAAGATCTCGAGCCGGGCGCCTTTGGTCTGACTGGCAATCCAGGCCATCGACTTCCAGGGAACTAGGCTGGCTTTTCCACCCACGACCAGCGTCGGGATGTTGACCCGCGGTACCACGTGCCGCCAGTCGTTCACTGCAAGATTGAAAAAGAGCCGCGCCGCGTATTCGCGCGGAAACTTAAGGTTCTCCTGGACGACCCAATTCACCACGTCGCTCGGAAATTGCTTCGTGATCATAGCGCTTATGAAGCCCTCCGTGGTCTTCACGCCATCGGGTCCTGCCAGCGCGTTCACCGTCGCGAACAGTGACGTCCCGTCGACAATCGACCCGGCTTCCTGCTTCTCTTGCTCCGACCATTCCGGGTTGCTGATGGCCATCGGCGGCCCATCAATCAGGATTATCTTTGACAGTCGATCGGAACCGTACAGCTCCCAATAGCCCCAGATCACCGAACATCCCATGGAATGTCCGGCCAGAGTCACGTCGCTGAGGTTTCTGGCTCCCAGGAATTCATGCACATCCGCCGAAAGGCGCTGGATGTGGTAACCATGGTTCGGCTTGGCGGCATCGCCGTGGCCACGCATGTCGATCGCGATGACATGATATCGGTCGCTCAGTCCCGAGAGTTGGTACTTGAACTCGGCTGCGGATTGCGACCATCCGGGGATCATGACGAGGGGTCGGCCCGAACCGGATTCGAGGTAGTTTAACTGCACGCCGTCGTTGGTGGTAAACGCGCCCTGTACCATTTCTGCCTCCTCCCTTTGTTCGTTATATGGCAAAATCACTCTTGACCCCACGATCGCATGTGTCCACTAGAAAGCAGGCACCAGCCACTTGCAGCGCGAAGACACGGCGTCCGTTTGTTCAGCACAAACCTTGGTGCTCGCCGCCAAGCGGCGATGTGGTCGCCGGTCCCTCAAATCTTCCATTCTATACTCGCAACGAGTGCTTCGCTAATGCCTGCGACCGCCGCTAACAACCCACGCGCAATCAGCTCTGGCCAGCCACCCTGTGGTAACCGCGCCCATAGTAGATCAGGCCCTCGTGCGCCGATCCGGTTCGCACAGCCTCGACCGAGCAGAAGAAGACGTCGTGGGTTCCAACCTCAACGATCTGGTTGATCCGGCAATCGAACACCACCACGGCCTGATCCAGCACCGGCGCGCCGGTTTCCAGCCTGTGCCAGGCGTAGCCGTCAAACCGCTCGTTCATCGTGTGCTGAGTCATACCCGCGAACACCGGCGAGAGACCCTCCTGTGCCGGCGTCAGCGTGTTCACGCATAGCACGCCGTTTTGCTTCATCGCCGGGTAAGAATCATTCGTGCGATTGGCGCAGACCAGCAGGGTCGGCGGGTCGTCCGTCACGCTGGTGACCGCGCTGGCAGTAAAACCGCCGCGACCGCCAGGGCCGTCAGTGGTGACGACATTCACAGCCGCACCCAAACGAGCCATTGCCTCACGGTAGGCTTGCTTCTCCACCGGCACGACACGCATCCTCCCTCGTCGGATTTCGAGTATGCAGCACGTTAGGGATGCTGGCCAGACGAGGGCGATTGCCCAAACCAACGATGCAGCAACCGTGGAAATCCCGCGGATTGCTGGTTAAAGGGATGAACATGCAGTTCCTGCTCATGCTTCTGCCTCTGCTCCTTGTCGCGGGCACCGCCTCGTCTGAGCAGCTCAGTCTGCAGCCGCCGGGAAGCGCGGTTGAGCTTCGGACCTATGGTTTTGGCCTGATACCTTTTGATGGAAGCTTCACCCGCTTTCATGGCTGGATGCGCTACGATCCTCCGACGCCAGACCGATGCGAGGTCATGCTCCAGATCGAGGCGGCGAGTCTGGCCATGTCGAGTGAAACCGTCCGCGATCAGATCCTGGCTCCTGGAATGATGGATGCCGCGCAGTTCCCGGAGCTAGCGTTCCGGGGCGTCTGCCGGGGCAGCGAGGTCATTGGCGATTTAACGATGCACGGTCAGACCCACCCCTTCACGCTCGACTACAAACGTTCTGGGGGAAGGGTCGTGGCGACCGGCCAGCTTCGGCGAGCTGACTGGGGCATTACGGGCAGTCCGCTGACCGGGGGATCGATCATTCGAATCCGCGTGGCGCTTCCGGATCCGTTCAGCGCACAGCACGCCTGATGCGCCTGCCTGCTGCCCTGGTGCCGCTGCGCAACGGCACCTTTCGCCACCTGTGGACTGCCAGCGTTATCGGCTGGCTCGGCACGTGGTTGCAGAACACCGGGGCGGGCTGGTTGATGACGTCGCTGGCACCCGAACCGATCATCGTCGCCATGGTGCAGGCGGCGACGATCATGCCGGTGTTCCTGCTGGCGCTACCCGGGGGCGCGTTGGCCGACATCGTCGACCGGCGGGTATTCCTGCTGGGCACCCAGATTTGGACGATCCTGGCCGCCACGCTGCTCGCAATCCTCACAGTTCTGCACTTGATGACCGCCGGCTGGCTGCTGGCGCTGACATTCGCGATTGGCATCGGCACCGCGCTCACGGCTCCGGCCTGGAGCGCGATCGTCCCGGAACTGGTCCCGCGCGAGGACATGGTGCAGGCGATCGCCCTGAATGGCATCGGCTACAACCTGACCCGAGCGGTCGGGCCGGCGATCGGCGGTTTCCTGATCCTGCTTGGCGGCTCCAGCCTCGCCTTTTCCATGTATGCGGTCTCGATCCTGGCGGTGATCAGTGCGCTGTTCGTTTGGCGCCGTGAGCGCCGCTTCACCGGACTGCCGCGCGAGCACTTCATGTCCGCCATGCGGGCCGGCATGCGGTTCGTCCGCAACACCGCCGCGGTCAGGGCGGCGATGGTTCGCACCGCGGCGTATTCGATCCCCGCTTCGGCCCCCTGGGCACTGTTGCCGCTGTACGTGCGGCGAGACCTGATGCTTGGGCCAGGCATGTACGGTGTGATCCTGGGTATGATGGGCATCGGCGGCGTCACCTCCGGCATGTTGCTGCCGATTGTGCGCGGCAAAGTGTCACGCGGCGGCACCGTGGTGGGATGCACGACGCTATCCTGCCTCGGTATGGCCGTGGTCGGCGTGTCAAACCACTGGATTCCGGCGGCGTTAGGTATGCTGCTGTTCGGGCTCGGGTGGACCTCCGCGTTTGCGACAATTCAGGCAGCGGCCCAACTGGTCTGTCCACCCTGGGTCCGGGCCCGCGCCTTATCGATCTATCAACTCGCGCAAAACGGAGCGCTAACCCTCGGATCAATCGGGTGGGGCTGGCTTGGTGGGCAAATCGGCATTCCCCACACTTTTCTGACCGCGACGTGTGTCGGTCTAGCCCTGATGGTGCTTGCCCGGTTCTTCAGCATCGAAGCTGTTGTGCGGCCGACTTCCACCATCGATAAACAAGGTGCCCCGCTGCCGGAGGCGCCAGCACCAGAATTCGCGCCCGTGCTGCGCAGTACACGGGGACGGATCATGGAGATCGCTTATTATCGCGTTGAACCCCAGCAGAGGATCGCATTCCTGCGGCTGATGAACGAACTCCACCATGTTCGGGGCCGGGCAGGGGCCGTGGTCTGGCAGGTGTACGAGGATGTCGCCCATCCCGAGGGCTGGGTCGAGGTCTGGTTGATGGAAAGCTGGACTGATCATCTGCGGCAGGCCATTCGCCTATCGGAGGATGACAAGCGGCTACTGGCGGCGGTCGCGGTTTTTCAGCAGGAAGCGGATCGTCCGTCCCGTTATCTGGCGGTCGATCCGCAGGAATACCTGCACGCTCATACCTCCGGCGCGGCGGGGCGAGGGAAATTCTCGATCCCGGGTCCTTCACCCGCTTAGGGCGATTTAGATAATTTTTGAGCGCCGGCCTTCACGCCCCGTTTCGATCGTCGCGCGGTGCTGGAAGTTCGTTCCTGCTTCGCTCATCGAAAAGTGCGGCTCGGTTATAGAAGGCACACGATAATGCCGAATTGGGACGCCGGATTAACACTACATTTGAGGAAAACCGGATGCGCAGCCCTTCGTTTGATTCGTGATCAGGTGATTAGCCTGGTGCCGAATTGAACAGTAGAGGAAGGAAAGCCGATGGCAGAGGAACGTCGTTCCCGTAACCCGGGAAACTTCGCCGAGGATCGAGAAAGGGCCGCCCGCGCCGGCCGCCTCGGCGGTCAGCATAGCTCGGGCAACTTTGCCAACAATCGCGAGCGGGCTGCGGAAGCTGGGCGCAAAGGCGGGCAGGCGAGCCATGGTCAAGCGTCCCGTTCCAGGGGCGCGGCGGAAAACATAAGGCAACTTCGAGCAGGATCGTGACAGGGCTGCTGTCACCGGGGTGGCCAAACCTCCGACTGAACGATTGAAGGATAGATGAAATGAACGGTTCAGCAGACGGCATCGCTCCACTGCACGAGATGCGGGCGACATTCGCCAGCGCCGCTCAAATGCAGGATGCGGTCAGTAAGTTATCGAGGTCCGGGTTTGATCGCGCGGACCTGAGTCTGCCGTCGCCCGAGCTTGTGCATGGGACCGAGACGCCGGAAGCGGGTACTAAGCCGGCTTCCACCGAGGCGGACGCTCGTCAGTCGCGGACGTTGGGAGCTAGTACCGCGGGCGCGGCTGCGGCTTTGGCAGCGGCCGGCATCATCATAGCGACCGGAGGGGCCGCGGCGCCTGCTATTGCGGCGGCGGTTGTGGCCGGCGGAGCGGCCGGTGGGTCGGTCTTCGGAGTTCACGAACTGGCGAATAAAGTCGAACAAACAGATCGTGACGAAAGAGCTGCAAGTGACAGTTTGATTCTCTCGGTTCGCACACCAAGCGAGGATAAGCGTTCCGAAGCAGAATCGATCTTGCGTGCCGCCGGCGCGACTAGTATAGAAGCGGTCTGACCATGACGCCTGGAGATGCGAGCGGGACAAGCAGGTATCGCCTCTCCGTTTCCGGCCGCGCAGTTTGACATTGGTGCCCGGCGATGCGATCCGGGTTTCGAACAAATGCCCGGAGCCGGATGTGGACGATGCGCTGCCGCGGGGAAACTCGTCCCTGGGATCGATCGATGCTGTTGAGCGGGGCCTGAACGAGACTGGGTATATCGCCAGCCGCCAGATATCGACCGCGGTCTATATCGCTCACCACTTGCAGAAACCGATTTTGGTGGAGGGCCCGGCCGGCGTCGGCAAGACTGAGTTGGCGAAGTCCGTGGCGTCGTGGCTGAAACTGCCGTTGATTAGAATGCAGTGCTATGAGGGGCTGGACGAGTTCAAGTCCTTGTACGAATGGAAGTACGGCAAGCAATTGCTGTACACTCAGATCCTGAAGGACAAGATCAACTACGTGGTGGGCGACCACGACGATCTGGCGGCGGCCTTGACCAAGCTGCACTCCTTTGGTGACATTTTCTTCTCGGATGAATTTCTTGAGCCTCGGCCGCTGCTGCGATCACTTCAGGAGCCGCGCGGGTCAGTGCTGCTCATCGACGAAATCGACAAGTCCGACCAAGAGTTCGAGGCGTTCCTGCTGGAGATCCTCTCCGATTACCAGGTGACGATCCCGGAGATCGGGACGGTACATGCGATCGTGCCGCCGATCGTGCTGCTGACCTCCAATAGCACCCGAGATTTGGGTGACGCGTTGAAACGCCGCTGTCTGCATCTGCATATCGGCTTCCCTGACGAAAGACTGGAAGCTCGGATCATAACCTCACGCGTGCCCGGCATCGATGCGCGGTTGTTGAAACAACTGGTCAGTTTCGTCCAGCAATTGCGGACCCTGGACCTCAAGAAGGTGCCATCGGTTAGCGAAACGATCGACTGGGCGAAGGTGATGCTGTTGCTGCACACCGCCGTGCTGAACGTCGATCTGGTGCGCGACACATTGAATGTGCTGCTGAAGTTCGAGGCGGATATAGAGGCCGCGAGCAAGCAGCTTGCGGGATTGACGCACAAAGCGAGGTTGGGCGCAGGTGTCGCCTGATGTCGCCCCTGCCAGCGAACCGTTACGCCGGTTCCTGCAGGTCGCCCGCGGAGCTGGACTTCGGGTTTCGGCGGCAGAGGGGATCGACGCTGCGCGCGCGGTTGATCTCGTCGGATTTGCAGATCGGACAGTGCTGAGGGACACGCTAGGCCTGCTGCTGGCGAAGACACCCGAAGAAAAAGTAGCCTACGAGGAGGTCTTCAACCTTTACTTCAAGCGAGACGAATTCTCCGGCGATGCGCCTGGCACTGAAGACGATGCGCCATCATCCGAACAGGATCCGTTTTCCAGCCCATCCAACGGAACCGGCGGCGAAGGGATTGGTGGCCAGGGTGGGCAATCCCTAGGATCGTTGCTTTCAACGGACGACCGAGCCGCCCTGGCTACGGCGGTAGAACAGGCAGCGCGGGAAGCGGGGATCGAGAACATCCGGTTCTTCACGCAGAAAAACCTGTATGCCCGCCGTATAGTGGACCGCATGGGCCTGCGCGCGCTGGAGCGTGACATCGATGCGATGCGCCAAACAGCCACGCCGGAGGGGCTCGGCCGCGCCCAGTTCCTGGAAGGGAAGGTCCAACAGTTGCGCGATTCCGTTCGTGACTTTGTCGAACGGAATCTCGTCCTCTACGCCAGAGGCGAGACCGAAAAGTTCCGCGAGGATTTGTTGAAGTCAACGCGGCTGTCAAACTTGGAGCGGCGGGACCTTGACCGAATGCGCGTGCTGGTCCGGCAGATGGCGAAAAAGCTCGCCGCTCGCTACGCGAAAACCCGCCGGCGGCGGCTGCGAGGACAGCTCGATACGCGGCGAACACTGCGGAGGAACATGGGCTGGGGCGGCATCCCATTCATCACCGTGTGGAAGCAGAAGCGGATCGAGAAGCCGCGGGTCATGGTGCTGTGCGATGTGTCCGGGTCGGTCGCGGCGATGGCGCAGTTCCTGCTCATGTTCATGTATGCGATCAACGAGGCGCTATCGGACATTCGATCGTTCGCCTTTGCCGGATCGATGTTGGAGGTTTCGGAAATCCTCGAAAAAGCACCGGTCGAGGAAGCCATCACCAAGATTATGGCGCTGATCGGGTTTGGATCCTCGAACTACGGCAATTCGCTGGCCGACTTTGAGGATGGCTGGATGAAGTTCGTTACGAACAAGACGACCATCATCATCCTCGGCGATGCCCGCGGCAACAGGACCGATCCGCGAACTGACGTTCTTGGGCGGCTGTCTTTGCGGTCAAAGCGCATCATCTGGTTGAACCCGGAATACCGTTCGGCGTGGGGCACCGGGGATTCGGACATGTACCGCTACGCCCCGTTTTGCGACCTCGTGACGGTGTGCAACACGTTGCGTCATCTGGAGCGCGCGATCACCGACCTGCTTGACGAGGCGGCATAGGCGCGCGAAGCAGAGACTAGCGCCATGGATCAGTGAACATTTCCTACCCGCTCTCCGACCACTACGACGGCCGCCGCTTCTTCAATCCCGGCGTCCCCCGCTCTTCCCGCAGCCTGCTCCAGGTGCTGCGCTGGCGGTTGCATGACGAGCGACCCGCATGGCCGACCGTCGTGTCCGGGGACCCGGTGTATCCCTCGCCGCCCGACACGGTGCCAAACGGCTCCGTGGCCATCACCTTCATCAATCATGCGAGTTTTCTGATCCGGTTTCCCAGAACCGTGATACTGACCGACCCGATCTTCAGTGAACGCTGTTCCCCGGTATCCTGGGCCGGCCCCAAGCGAGTTCGGCCGCCCGGCATCCCGCTGCGGGACCTGCCGCGCCCGGACATCGTGCTGCTGTCGCACAATCACTACGACCACATGGATCTCCCCAGTCTGCGGGAGATCCAACGCCGCCACGCCCCAATCTTCGTCACCACGCTCGGCAACGCGAACATCGTCCGCCACCTTGGCATCAACTCCACCGAGCTAGACTGGTGGCGGGACGTTACCTTGGGTTCGCTCCGGATCACCGCGACGCCGGCGCGGCATTTTTCCGCACGTACGCCGTTCGATCGAAACCGAGCGCTCTGGGCTGGTTTCATGTTACGGGCCGAAGCCAGCCAGATCCTGTTCGCTGGCGACTCCGCGATGGGATCGCACTGGCAGGACATCCGCTCGCGCCTGGGTTCGCCCCGGGTCGCTCTGCTGCCGATCGGCGCGTATGAGCCCCGCTGGTTCATGGCCGCCGCGCATATGAACCCTGCCGAAGCCGTTCAGGCCCATCTCGACCTTGGCGCGCATCGGTCGGTCGGCATGCATTTTGGCACGTTCCACCTCACGGACGAGGCGATCGACGCACCGCTCCAGGCGCTGGCCGAAGCCCGGGCGCTTGCAGGTCTGCAAGAGGAACAGTTTGGCGTCCAGGGGTTCGGCGAGACGCGGGTCTATGGGACTGCCTGATCTTCCGTGATCATGGCGGCACCTTTTTCTCCGATCATGATCGTGGGCGCATTGGTATTGCCTGTCGTCAGCGTCGGCATCACCGACGCGTCTATCACCCGCAGTCCTTCCAGCCCGTGCACCCGCAGACGTGAGTCCACGACGGCGGCGGGGCCCTCGCCCATGCGGCAGGTGCCGACCGGGTGGTAGATCGTGGTGCCGTAACGACGCGCGTAGTCCAGCAAGCCGTCATCAGTTGTCACGTTCAAACCCGGCAACGTTTCTGCAACGCTATATTGAGCCATGGCCGGCGCCGCGAAAATTGCGCGGGTGAAGCGAACACCGGCCGCCAGCACACGAATATCGGATGGGTCAGATAGATAGTTCGGCGTAATGACCGGAGACTCGGTGGCGTCCGCGCTGCGAGCCATGATCGTGCCGCGACTGTCGGGGCGAACCGGACACACGGCGACCGTCATACCATCCTCGCGCTCCAGTTCAAGGAACTTGGCTTCATCGTAGCTACCGGGCGTGAACAGAAGTTGTAGATCCGGACTGGCCTTTTCCGGCGTCGACCGGCAAAACACCTGGGCCGTGGTAATCCCGAAGGTCAAGGCGCCGCGGCCTTCGAGACCGAACCGCATCACCTCGCGCGCCAGACGGACGCCGCGCGACAGTCGGTTGACCGAGATCGATCCTTTGACCCGATGGGAGACCCGAGCGACGTAGTGATCCTGGAGGTTCGAGCCAACGCCGCGAAGGTCGTGCACTACCGTCACACCGATCGATTGCAGATGCTCGGCCGGTCCCACCCCGGAGATTTGCAACAAATGCGGCGAGTTGACCGACCCTCCGCATAAGATGACCTCCTTGTGCGCGCGCGCCTCGAGCGCCTGCCCACGCTGGCGGAATGCGACGCCGGTGCAACGTTTGCCCTCAAACAGCAGTTTCGTGGCCAAGGCCTCGGTTTCCACGCTCAGGTTTGGGCGTGTCCGAGCCTCTTGGAGGAAAGTCCGTGCGGTCGAGCCACGCCAACGTCCCTTGCGAGTCATCTGGGAGTAGCCGACGCCTTCTTGCTGCCGGCCGTTCAGGTCTTTGCTGAGTTGGTGGCCGGCCTGCTGCGCGGCCTCGATGAATTTGTGCGTCAGCGGCAGGATGGTGCGGTAGTCTTCGACTTTAAGCGGGCCGTCCTTGCCTCTGTATTCCGGGTCGGCGCCTTGCTTGTAGTCCTCGGATTTGCGGAAGTAGGGCAGAACGTCGTCGAAGCTCCAGCCACGGCAGCCCATCTGCGCCCAACCGTCGAAATCGGCCGGATTGCCGCGCACATACAGCATCCCGTTGATTGAACTTGATCCACCTAAAGTCTTGCCGCGCGGCCAGTGGATTCGGCGGTCCTCGGGACCCTCGGCGCTGTAGTTCCAGTTTACAACAGGATGATGCAGCAGCTTCAGGACGCCGGCCGGGATGTGAATCCATGGCAGCGAATCCTTCGGGCCGGCCTCCAGCAGGATCACTTGTGCACCGGTCTCGCTCAGACGAGCGGCGATGACGCAACCGGCGGACCCGGCACCGACGACGACGTAGTCAGCGTCCATTGCCTCAGCCCCGGTTCAGCAATGGCAGCGCTTCACCGGCAAAGAAGCGGCGCGGGTTGTCGTGCAGGATAGACTGGATCTCGTGCTCGCTCAGGCCGCGCTGCTTCAGCATCGGAACAAAGTCGGTGAACAGATAGGTGTAGTGCGGCGGCCATTGTCCATCGGCTCGCAGGGCGTCAATCCGATCCTGTTCTTCGGCGCTGAGTTGGCGGGCGAATTTGCCGAGCCATCCACAGTGGCGGTCCTGGCTCATCATGATTTGCGCGCGATAGCCGTTGCGCACCAGCCGCACGAGGTTGTCGGCCCTGACCTCGTCTGGCTGGAACCGCAATATCCCGATCCGGTCGAAGCCGATATACGATCCGCCATCGACGACGCGCTGATGATACGCGGGGTCGGCATTGCCGCAGCAGTGGCCAATCAGGCACTGATGTGCTGGCACGCCGCCTTCAGCGAAGGCTGCCTGTTGCTCTGGACCGGCCTGGCCATCCTGCGTATGCGTAATGATCGGCACGCCGGTCGCCCTTTGCGCCATGCATGCGGCTTCCAGGAATTTGTGTTCGAGCGCGGTGATTGCCGGCGCGCCAGTGGCGACCTTGATCGCCCCGGCCTTGACCCCTGTCGTTCCGATCCCACGCGTGATCTCGCGGATATACAGTTCGGCGATCTCCTGCACCGTCCGCGCGCGCCAGTAGACCGGCAGGCCCATTTCCTCGAAATAGAACCCCGTGGTGCAGACTATGTTCATCTCGGATTTCTCCGAAATCTCCCGCATCAATGCGGCATCGCGACCAAGTTCGATCGGGCATGGGTCGACGAACGTGCGCACGTCGTGTTCGGTGCGCAACTGAATCAGGCGCCGGACGGCCTCCTTGACGAAGCTCGCGCGGTCGAAGGTTGCTGCAGGATCGAATTCGGCACCCGGAAAGGCGATGAAGAGATGCTCGTGCATTAGGGTGCGGCCAAGCTGATCGAGTCCGATTGGGCCGGTGACCGTTTGGACCTGCATTTATCGTTTCCCCTATAGATGCCGGTTATGTGTTGCCGAGGATGGCGGCGTCTGTCGCAGGCATCGTTCTCGATCCGGGATTTCTTGTCCAGAACCGGCGCCCGCCGAGCCGGCATCGCAGGCGCTGACCGCGGTTCGAACTCGGGCCACAGGCGGGAATCGATTTGCACCTGAGATGGCTCGCGGCAACGTGTTTTGCTCGAAGGAGCCCACAACGGGGCGGGCTATACAGGGCAGACCGGACCTAGCCATCCAGCGGTGTCGGAAACGCTGAAAAAGCGCGCGGGAACGGGCAAGATGCCTAGGCATCAGATTCGGAAGAGCGAGACGGATGATCAAACAGCCCGAGAAATACCAGGACTTCCGCGACCCACAGGCCCAGCCGCGGTATACCGGCATCGCCACGTTCTTCCGTACGCCGGCCGAGCAGCAAATCGACGCCGTGGATATCGGCATCATCGGCGTGCCGTTTGACGGCGGTGTCACCAACCGGTCCGGCACGCGCCATGGTCCTCGAGCGGTGCGCGAGCAATCGACCTTGCTGCGCCGGATCAATTCCGCCACCGGTATCACGCCGTTCGCCACCGCGCGGGTCCGCGATCTAGGTGACTGCTGGATCGAGCAGCCATACGAAATCCAGGGTGCGCTGAAGGAGATCGAGGCCTTCTACCGTACCGTCACGGCGGCCGGCATTGTTCCGCTCTCGGTCGGCGGTGATCACGCCATCAGCCTGCCGATCCTGCGAGCCGTCGCTGCGCACCGGCCGGTGGGAATGGTCCATATCGATGCTCATTGTGACACCGGCGACGATTATATGGGATCGCGCTTTCACCACGGCGCACCCTTCCGGCGGGCGGTCGAGGAAGGCCTGCTGGACCCGCGGCGGGTCATCCAGATCGGCATCCGCGGCTCCACCAACGATCCGGACATTTGGGGTTTCAGCCAGCGCAGCGGGATGCGGGTGTTGCCGATGGAGGAATTTGACGACAACGGCTGGCGCCACGCAGCGGAGGAAGCTCGGCGTGTGGCGGGGCAGGGGCCGACCTACCTGTCTTTCGACATCGATAGTCTGGATCCGAGCCACGCGCCGGGCACCGGGACTCCTGAAGCCGGCGGCCTCACCACGTTGCAGGCGCTACGACTGCTGCGGGCATTGCGCGGGATCGATTTCGTCGGCGGCGATCTCGTGGAGGTGTCGCCGCCGTTCGACGTCGGCTCCCTGACGGCGTTCAACGGGGCTTCGGTGTTGTTCGAAATCCTGTGTCTGCTGGCCGAAGCACGGGACATTCGTCAGTGAGGGGTCAAGCCGAAGGTCGCGGTTGGATGGCGCCGACGAGCGGGGGCATTGCGGTGCACTGCAGAAGGCTTTGTTTGTAAGGCGTCGTTGGCGCTTGGCCGGGGACGGCGGCGCGGATCGCGATGGGTGGCTGTGCGGGTTGCGTGTCGAAGGGGCGCGGCGCCGGTTGGGTCGACGTTTGGACCCGCGGGGCGGGTTCCTCGGCGGACGGGGACACCTTGGTGGCGCGGTAGGCCGCCATGGCTTCCGCGACCGCCGCGTCAATGGCTACGTCGTCTGGCGATGGTTCGGGATTGGCTGGCCGCGGACGCAGGTGAGCGGGGCGTTCGCCGGGTGGTTTGGCGCGCTGTTCGCGGCGGCGCTGCACATGATGCGCTCGCTTTGGTCCGCGGAGCGGTTCAGCGCGTTCGCGCGGCCGAAGTAACGCATCTTCGCTGCGGGCGGCAGGTCGTCCGCGACGGCCAGTCCGAGGGCGGCGAGGGAGGCCATCGAGAAGGCGAGGATGCGTGCGATGTTGACGAAATCCGCCCGGGATTCCGGGTGGTAGGCGGCGAGGGCGCTCATCGCGGATTGTCTCGCGTCGTCCGGATCGGTGTCCTTGGTTTCGAACAGCGGGGCGAGTTGGCCCGCGACACTGAACAGGACGCCGTCCCAGGGGTCTCGGGTTGGAGTTTGGTTCGACATCGCGTGTGGCACCTGGGCGGTTGAGTTCGTTGTTTGTTCTTTAATACGGGTTGTGGTCGATGTGCAAGAGTAATCTACGGTTGCAGTGAACAGTATGAGAGCCTCAGGTTTGGGGGTTCGGTAGGGGCAGGCTAGCCGTTCGTGCGACTAATCCACGACGGCGGTGGTTTCCTTGGCCAGCGGCGGGCTTGGGAGGAGCTGGTCTGCCAGCCCGTCGTTGCGCCGACCAGAGGTGGCAGCGCCGGTGGAGGGACCTATCCTTAATTGACAAAACCTGTCCTGTGCCGCGGGAATGCGTTTTGGAAGCGGGGGACAAGGCGGGGCGATGAAGGTATTCATCAGCTACAGCCATGCTCAGGGCGAGTGGGTGCTCGACCGGCTGGTGCCGTGTCTGAAGGCCGGCGGCGCCGAAGTGGTGATCGATGTCGAGCGTTTTCGCGCCGGCGGCGGCGTCTACCGCCAGATGGATGACGCGCAGGACCAAGCGGAGCGGCATGTGCTGGTACTATCGGCGGCGTATCTCGCGAGCGCGCCGTGTCAGCACGAGATGCGGCGGGCAATCGCACGGGACCCCAAGTTTGAGCACCACATGGTTTTACCCGTGCGACGGGACGATGCGGGCCTGCCCGCCCCGATCAAGCGGCCTGATCCACTTTATGTCGATCTGCGCGACGACACACAGTCGGCGCCGTGGGCGCTGCTTTTGCGCGAATGCGACGCGACGCTTGGCACCACCGCGCCCGATTGGCTCGCCGCGCGCGATGCAGTCAGAGGGAAGCTGGACGATCTCCGCTCGGTCAACTTCATCGTGGCACGTGGCGTGAAGTGGCGCGAACTGATCGAGGACATCACCGCCCGCCCGGGCAAGTCATTCCCGATGATCAATATGAACTCCGGCGAGGCGGTGTTACGACACACTTTGATTGAAACGATACTTGGCAGGATCGGGGCGCCCACGGTCCTGCGCCGCCCGTCGGAAGATCTTGCGGCGCTGTCGCGCGTCATTGGGCAGCGTGCACACACCAGTCTGGGATTGCTGGAGTTCGATTTCGTGCAGGGCAGGCGAGGCTACGACAAGGATCTGCACGGTGCGCTGCGCTACCTTGTGTGAGACGCGACGCCTCGCAGGTTGCAGCTTTTGGTGCAATCGCACACTCCGTTTGCGGAATTGCTGCCGGGCCGGGAGTTTAACTCGGAGGACTTTCTCGAACCTGTTATTCTCCGGTCACAACCTTGATTGTATTGCCGCTTGATAGGCTAGGGTTCGGCTGGCGCAGCCATGTCTCGGTGTTGTGGTGGCTTGGACTCCTATATCGTCGGCCGCAGCGCATGCGTGAGGCTTTGGAGCGGTTGCCCCGGGGGCAATATACGGGCTTAGTCTGTGCTTTGCTCTTGCATGCACTGCCGTACATGGTGCTGCTGTCTGCGAGCGCGCGCTTCTTGAGTGACTATGAAGGGCACTTTCAGAACGGGTTTGTCTGGCCCGAATCTTTTTTCAATAGCTTATCAAGAAAAGTCGCCGTCGGGATTGCTGGCGGGATTGCTGGCGGGGTTGCCGCCAGGGTTGTCGGCGGGATTGCCGTCGGGATTGCCCTCGGGATTGCCCTCGGGATTGTCAGCGGGATTGCCAACGGGATCGCCTTGGGGAATGCCAACGGGATTGCCTACGGGATTGCCTTTGGGATTGCAGTCGGGATTGTCTTCGGAATTGCTGGCGGGATCGCCCTCGGGATTTTCCTCGGGATTGCCTACGGGATTGCCAACGGGATTTCCGCCGGGATTGCCTGCGGGATTGCGTCACTGCGCCTGTACTATTTACCCATCCACGTCTTCTTCGTTTGGCCGGCGGTACGGGGCGACTATACGACGCACCCCGCGGCTTGGGACGATTTGTGCAGCGTGCCGTTCGCTGGGCTCGACCGGCTACTGGTTGCCTATGCCGAAAAAGCCCCTGAAGCCGGGACGCTTGAGATCGAGCGGCTGATCGATACTTATCCCAGCCAGCGGGCGGCTGCATTGCGTGCCCGGACTAGGTTGCTCGCGCGCGCGGCTGCACGGCAGCCGACCCTTTCACCACTGGACGAGCTCCTCGCCGCCCTTCCAGAAGGCACCAAGGGGTTTCTCTCCGACATTCCGCGCCTGCGCAGATTAGTTGGCGAGATCGCCGCCCAACAACGACAACTCGATCTAGTGCCGCGGCCGGTGTTCCGCGAACCCCTGGCGCATCTGTTGCACGTCCAGATCGAGAACTTCATCAGCAAGGTCGCCGGCATGCGCGAGCCCCTCGCGTCGGAGTTTCGCGCGGCGGCCCGGCAATGGCTGGTGGTCGCTGAACGCCAGAGGAAGGAAGCCCAGGCCGCGATGGCCCGCACGCCGACACAGCAGGTCTTCCGTGCCGGCGATCCGGTCGATCGTGCGCAAGAAGCCTTCGTGCCGCGTCTGGCCGTCAGCGGGGAGATCGAGCGACAGCTCATGCTTGCCACGGGCTGTCCCGGGATGGTGCTGTACGGGCGCCGGCGGACCGGGAAATCGACCATTCTGCGCAACCTCGACCAGTTCCTGCCGCCCCAGGCGCTCGTCACCGTCGTCTCAATGCAGGACCCGGACGCATTTACCTCGCTTGAATCCTTCGCCCGGCGCATCGCCGCGGCGGTGGCGACGGCTTGGCCAAACGACACCGCGTCGATGATGTCCGAGCCATCCGATCTTTCCGGCTTGTTCGTCCTGCTCGGCCGCGCCAACGAACGTCTGCTGACCGAGGACCGCCGATTGCTGCTGGCGCTCGACGAATACGAAATGTTTGACCAGAAGATCGGCGAGGGCGTGTTCACCGAGGACTTGCTCGCGACAATCCGCGAATCCATTCAAACTCACCGCCGCATCGTCTGGATTTTTGCCGGTAGCCACGACATCACCGAACTGACCCACGCGCCCTGGACCTCCTACCTGGTCAGCGCACGCACCATCGAGGTGCCGCTGTTCACCGAGGCAGAGACCCGAGCACTGCTCACCGATCCGCTGCATTACTCGCCCTTGTGGCAACCGGACGACCCGAAGCGTCCGTGCTTCGCGGCTTCCCTTTGGGGTGAGGACGGCATTGAGCGAATTCATGCCGAGGCGGGTGGTTGGCCCCATCTGGTGCAACTCATCGCGGAGACTGTCGTCGACCTTCTTAACGAAGGCACCGCCCCCTATGCGGACGCGGCGCTACTCGAACGGGCGCTCGACAAGGCGATCGTTGCCGGCGACAACGTGCTGCGCGAACTGGTCGAACGCGAATCTCGCCTGCGGGGCGAGTGGGACTACCTGCGTGGTTTCCAGCACCTCGACTTCCAACCGCCGCCGCTGGACGAGGCGCTTCACCGCTCACTCCGCCGCCGACTTATGGTCACCGAGATCGGCGGCTTGTGGAAGATGCGCGTGCCGCTAATGCAGCGCTGGCTGCGGGAGCGGGGCTGATCAGTTGGCAGCCCGACCGAACGGCGCTGGGCGCTTACCGTTTGTCAGCCTGACTGAATGCGTGACCCATCGCCTCGCCGTCCTGCGCCGCCCTGTCGGGCCCGCGGTGCCGGTGTTGTTCGAAAATCTTCGTCTGCTGGCGGAAGCATCGGAAATCGTCGGGTCAGGTGGCGCCCGAGCCGGGGCGTTCAACTACTTCGAGGAGGGAGGCCTGACCCCGCCGCCCGACATGCAGCGTACGGGTTTCGCTCCGCAGAAATTCTCATCCATTTCAGGAGCTATGGGCCGTAGTTGACTTGTGGATGTCGATAAGCACCACTGTATTCATGGGATTGTGGGGAGTGGAAGAACAATGAGTTGTCTCGATGGCAAGGTCGCTCTGATCTCGGGCGCCGCGCGAGGCATCGGCGGAGAGACCGCCCAACTGATGGCGCATGCCGGCGCGCGCGTGTTCGTCGGCGATGTATTGGATGAGCAGGGGCGACAGACCGTCTCCGCCATTAACGCCGCCGGCGGGCACGCTGAATACGTGCATCTTGACGTGACGAGGGAAGAGAGCTGGACCGCGGCCGTCAACCTGGCCACCAGCCGGTTTGGCAAGCTCGACATTCTGGTGAACAACGCCGGCGTGTTCATTGGCAAGGGGATCGAGGAGATCAGTCTCGCCGAGTGGGAAAAGCTGGTGGCGGTGAACATGACCGGGGTGTTCCTCGGCACCAGATTGGCCGCCCAGGCTCTGCGGGAAGCCGCCAAGTCGAGCGAGCATGGCAGCGCCATCGTCAATCTCGCCTCGATCGCCGAAATCGTGGGATCGCAACTCGATCCGCTCTACTCGATGACCAAGGGCGGGGTAACGCTGTTCACCAAGTCGGCGGCACTTGAGTTTGCTCGGAAGGGCTATCGGATCCGGGTGAATTCAATTCATCCAGGGGTAATCCAGACCGATATGGGTGCTCAGACTTTCGTCTCTCGCGCGCAGCGGTCGGGGACGAACGATACGGCGGCGGTACAGCAGGCGGTGACGGAAACCGTGCCGTGGGGCCGTCTCGGCGTACCGGCGGATATCGCCAAGGGCATCGTGTTCCTGGCCTCCGACGATGCAGGGTACATGAACGGCTCGGGCCTCGTTGTCGATGGCGGTGTGACGGCCACCTGAACTGGGTCTTCGGCGTCGACGCCAAACGAGTTATCCTCGCGACGCAACCTCGCGCGTATGGTTTCCCGTTTGACGAAACCGAGAGATGATCCGGCGGCAGGACACAGTGGTGGGACACGAGCGCAATGCCCTACGACGCTTTAAGGACCATCTTTCCGGCCACCGGCTGGACTGCCGACCGGGCCAGCGCGGTTGAGTTCAGCGGTGATACCGATCCGATCCTACCCACTCCATTCCGTATCGGGGTTGCGGGCGCGGCAGCGCTCGCGGCGACCGGCATCGCAGCGGCGGATCTATGGCAGCGCCGCACTGGCCGTCGCCAGCGCATCGGCGTGGATGTGCGCCAAGCCACCGCGTCGCTGCGAAGTGGCACCTACCTGAAGGTCGGAGACGGCGAGGTCTCGTCTGAGCGCAACCCGATCATGGGGTTCTACCCGACCAAAGACGGGCGGTGGAGCTACATCCACGCCAACTTCGTCAACCATCGGGAGGCCGCCTTGAAGGTTTTGGGCTGCGAGGCAAGCCGGGAAGCGGTGACTCGCGCCGTGGCGGCTTGGGATGCCGGGGATCTGGAGGAGGCGATCATCGCCGCCAAGGGGGCGGGGGGCATGGTGCGGAGCCGGGCGGAGTGGGCACGCCATCCTCAGGCCGCCGCCATCGCCGCGTTGCCGTTGATGGAGATTGTGCGGATCGGTGACAGCGCGCCGGAACCGCTGCCGGAAGGAAATCGTCCGCTGTCGGGTATTCGCGTCGTCGATCTCACGCGCGTGTTAGCCGGTCCGACCTGCGCCCGCACGCTGGCCGAGCACGGCGCCGATGTGATGAAGATCTCTGCGCCGCATCTGCCGAACCTCGGTTACCAGGAATTCGATACCGGTCACGGCAAGCTTTCCAGCTATCTTGATCTGAGGGAGCAGCGAGATGTCGACACGCTGCGTGAACTGGTGCGGCGGGCGGACGTATTCGCGCAAGGCTACCGGCCTGGCACACTCAATTCCCGCGGGCTGTCGGCCGAGGCATTGGCGGCGCTGCGCCCTGGGCTGGTTTATGTCTCGCTGTGCGCCTTCGGCCATACCGGTCCTTGGGCATCGCGCCGGGGCTTCGACACGGTCATCCAAAGCGTTAGCGGCATTGCGGCGCGGCAGGGGGAAATCGTTCCGGGCATCGCGCCGGGACCTCAATTCTATCCGACGGCGGCGATCGACTATTGCACGGGCTATCTTATGGCCACTGGTGCGATGGTCGCGCTGAACCGCCGAGCAGAGGAGGGCGGAAGTTGGCTGGTGCGCATCTCGCTGGCGCAGGTCGGCAAGTGGATCGTCGATCTGGGCGAAGTGCCGGCAGAGTCAGTGCGAAACGCTCCGGCGGAGTTCTCGGCTGACGAACTCGATGGCTGGTCGATGGTGAGTGAAACGCCATCGGGCCGGTTGCGGCATCTGAAACCGGTCGTCCAACTCTCCGAAACGCCACCTTACTGGGCTCGGCCGTCGGTTCCACTTGGCTATCATCCGCCGGTTTGGCCGATCTAGCTTGGCCTGAGACGGGCCACGGGGGCCGGGCTGGCTCCGATGATCACGACAAACGCACGAGGGCGTTCCGCGGGCGATCATGCGGCCAGTGGTGCGGCGCCTTTGATCTGAGTCCTGTGCATGACCCGGCGGGCGGCCGCATCGAACGGGTCGCGCCGGTGCATGGTGCAACGATTGTCCCAAACCACGAGGTCGCCGACCCGCCAGCGATGGCCGAAGCTATTTTCCGAGGCTGTGGCCCACGACCAGATTTCGTCCAGGAGCGCTTCGGACGCCGGCAGGTCGAGCCCCTCGATCCAGGCCATGCGCCGCCGTCCAAGATACAGCATGCGACGCCCGCTTTCGGGATGGGTGCAAACCAGCGGATGCAAGGTGCCCGGCGCCGTGCGCGGATCGTCGCTCGGAGTGATGCCCTGCCGGACATAGCCGCCGCTGTTGTAGGTGCCGTCATGCTTGACGCGCAGTCCCAGGGTGCGTTGACGTAATTCGGGCGGGAGGCGATCGAACGCCGCATACATGTCGCAGAACCAGGTGTCGCCACCCGCGGGCGGGATTTCCAGGGCGAAGAGCATACTCGCCTTGGGGGGAGCAGGCAGATAGGACATGTCGGTGTGCCAGACGGCCTCCCCGTTGCCGAGACTGCCGATCGCCACACCGTTTTCGATGACATTCGATACGACGTATATTTCGGGCATACCGTTGGCGATGCGCTGGCCATTTTCCTGAACCGGCGCATGATCCAGATCGCCGAACCGGCGGGAGAAGGCAATCAGATCCGCATCAGAAACGTGTTGATCTCGAAACACGAGCACCTGATGACCGATCCAAGCATGGTGGATGGCGGCGAAGCCGGCATCGTCAAGGTGCCGTAGGTCAACGTTGGTGACCTCGGCGCCGAACGAGCGGCCAGCCTGAAGCGGCACGATGCCGATGCAGGACGACCGATCCGCGGTAACGGCGGCATCCATCAACCGAGAGCTTTCGTTTGCATTGCGCGAAGGCGCTTACCGTGGCCTTCAACTATTTCTTGGACTTGTCGTTTCAACGGGCCGGATGTGTCGGTTTCGGCAACAGAACCAAGCGCCATACAAGTATCAAGATTCAACCAGACGGCTCAACCGCCCGGGACATCCTTGGTCAGCAACGCCGGATAGTTGACATCCTTGCGGCCTGCCAAGATTTTTTCCTCGTCTTCCATGTGCTCATCATGCTCCTGAGCACGCTTAGACTTTTCAGAAACAGTTTCTTTCTTATCGTCCGATGCAGACATATCTTTCTCCCGGTGCGGGCACCTAGCAGGCGCGGGAACAATCGCCGGTGGCTGATAGTCGCCGATCTGGTTCCGGCTGCTTCCAGAATGGCCGGGATAGGCGCAATTCGAAACTCTAACCCGCGTTTTGCGCGCCACACAATAGAAAATTCGACATATAATTCGACTGGCGCTCGATTTTGGAAGGGACTGGCCAATCCCGGGCAAAGCCCGTTAAGCTTCCGGTCACGTCCAAACTCACTGACGAGGCTTAGAAAAATGCGGCGATGTCAGAACATGGCCCGATGCGCGGTTCTCGTTGGTGTGACGCTGCTGGCCGCCGGGTGCAAGAAATCGAACCAGTATGCGCCGCCGCCGCCGCCCAAGGTCAGTGTCGCCAAGCCGCTCGCCCAGAAGATCACCCGCTACCTCGAGGAGACCGGCAATACCACCGCCTTCGCGTCGGTTGATCTCGTCGCTCGGGAACAAGGCTTCTTGCAAGGGATCAGCTATACCGACGGGGCTGAGGTAAAGGCCGGCGATATTCTGTTTACGATCGAGCCGCCGCCGTATCAGGCCAAATTGAACCAGGCTCAGGCGGCAGAAGCCTCGGCGCAGGCGACCCTGGTCGATGCCCAGGCAAATTTCGTCCGCGCCGAGTCCTTGCAGCGGAATTCCGTGGCCTCGGTGCAGAGCTTGGACGATGCGAGGGCGCAGCGTGACACGGCGCAAGCGAATGTGGCGCAGGCACAGGCCAACACTCAGATAGCCGCGATAAACTACAGTTACACGCGCGTCCTGGCGCCGTTCGATGGGCGTGTGTCCGCGCATCTGGTGTCCGTCGGCGACCTGGTCGGAACCCAGCCCACCAAGTTGGCGACAATCGTGCAGATCAAGCCGATCTATGTGACCTTCAACGTCAGCGAGCAGGTGGTGATCCGCATCCGCGGCGCTGCGCTGCGCGAGGGACGGCGTGTTGAATCGGTCCAGACAATCCCGGTCGAGATCGGTCTGCAGGGTGAGAACGGCTACCCGCACAGCGGGCATATGGATTACGTCGCGCCGACGGTCGATGCCTCGACCGGAACACTGGTTGTGCGTGGCGTCCTAGAGAACGCCGACGGGGTCCTGCTGCCCGGTTACTTCGCCCGCGTGCGGGTGCCGCTGGAGACTGGGGTTGAGGCTTTGCTGGTGCCGGACGCGGCGCTGGCGGCGGATCAGGGCGGCCGCTACCTGCTGGTGGTCGGGGCGGATCACGTTGTCGCACAGAAGCATGTAACCACCGGACCACTGCGAGGGACGTTGCGGGTGATCGAAACCGGCCTCGCCGCGGATGACCTTGTGGTGGTCGATGGGCTGCAGCGTGCCGTTCCTGGTCAAACCGTCGAACCCGCCACCGTCAACCTGACGGATGCGGCGCGATGATCGCTAAATTCTTCATCGAGCGGCCGGTCCTCGCCAACGTCCTGGCGATCCTGTTCGTCCTGATCGGCGGGGTCTCCCTGTTCACGCTGCCGATCGCGCAGCTTCCGGAGGTGGTGCCGCCAACGGTTCAGGTGACCACTCGCTATCCCGGCGCCAGCGCTACGGATGTCATGAACACTGTCGCCTTGCCGATCGAGCAGCAGGTGAACGGCGTCCAGGGCATGCTGTATATGCAGTCCACCAACGCCAGCGACGGCAGTTATTCGCTGACGGTGACCTTCGCGATCGGCACGGACTTGAACTTCGCGCAAGTGCTGGTGCAGAACCGGGTCGCCAGTGCCCTGGCGGCGCTGCCGCAAGCGGTGCAAGCGCAGGGTGTAGTCGTCCAGCAGAGATCGACCGCGATCCTGGGAATCGTCACTCTCACCGCCCCCGATGGTCACTACGACAGTCTGTATCTCAGCAACTACGCGGCGATCAATCTCCAGCAGGAGATGGCTCGCCTGCCCGGCGTCGGCAATGTCAACGTGTTCGGAGCCGGCCAATACGCGATGCGGGTCTGGCTTGACCCCGCGCTGATGCAGGCGCGTAGCTTGACGGTCAACGATGTTACCTCGGCGTTGCAACAGCAGAGCGTGGAGGTTACCGCCGGGCAAATCGGCGCGCCTCCGGCGACCGGACATAGCTTCCAGTATACGCTCAATGTTGCCGGGCGGCTGACCGACGCGGCGCAGTTCGAGGAGGTGATCGTCAAGACCGGTTCGGGGGGCGCGGTCACCCGCATCCGCGACATCGGCCGGGTGGAGCTTGGGGCGCAGACCTATGCGCAGGCCTTCACCTTCAACGGTCGGCCAGCCGCGGGCATGGCGATCTTCCAGTCGCCCGGCGCCAACGCGCTGACCGTGATGAATGAAGTCCGAGCGAAGATGACGGAGCTGTCGCGGGGGTTCCCGCAAGGCGTGCAGTACGACATTCCGTTCGACACCACGAAATTCGTCTCGGCCTCGGTCAATGAAGTCTATCACACGCTGATCGAGGCCGGCGTGCTGGTGCTGATTGTCATTTTGGTCTTCCTCCAGGACATTCGTGCGACCCTCGTTCCGGCGACGACCGTGCCGGTTACAATTATCGGCGCGTTCGCGGCTATGGCGGCG
Organism: uncultured Alphaproteobacteria bacterium; assembly: GCA_963772355.1. Lineage (GTDB taxonomy): Bacteria > Pseudomonadota > Alphaproteobacteria > Acetobacterales > Acetobacteraceae > Rhodopila. Next base: position 29,613 of record CAVYXX010000081.1, read on the forward strand.
CTTGGCTTCACCATCAACCTCTCGACCCTGTTTGCCATCGTGCTGGCGATCGGCATCGTGGTGGATGACGCAATCGTCGTCGTGGAGGGCGCCGCCCATTACGTCGAAATGGGATTGAGCGGCCATGACGCCGCCATCAGGGCTATGGACGAACTGTTCGGCCCGATCATCGGCATCACCCTGGTGCTGATGTCGGTCTTCATTCCGGCTGCGTTCCTGCCTGGGCTGACCGGGAAGCTCTATGCCCAATTCGCTTTGGTGATCGCCGCGACCGCGCTGATCAGCGCGATCAACGCCGCGACGCTGAAGCCGACTCAATGTGCGCTGTGGCTTCGGCCGGCTGTGCCGATGGAGAAGCGCAACGCGTTCTACCGCGGGTTCAACACGGTCTATGGCGGCTTGGAGCGTTGGTATGTCCGTCTGGTCGCCGCCATGACGCGATGGAGCGGCGCGATGGTCATTCTCGCGCTGATCCTGATGGGTGGCGGCGTCTATGGACTGTCGCGGGTGCCGACCGGGTTCCTGCCGCTGGAAGACCAGGGCTATTTCCTGGTCTCCGTGCAACTGCCGGACAGCGCCTCGCTGGACCGTACGCAGGCCGTCCTGGCTAAGGTGCAGCACGCCGTCAGCTCTGTGACCGGCGTGCAAGACGTCGTTTGCATCGCCGGCATTTCGGTGTTGGACAATAGCGCGTCGCTGTCCAACGCCGGGGTCGCCTACGTCGTGCTGAAGGATTGGAGCCAGCGCAAATCCGCAGATCAAGGCCTGCTAGGCATGTACAAGACGCTGAACGCCGCGGTTGCGTCGATCGAGGAAGCAACAATTCTGGTGGTTCCGCCGCCCGCCATTCAGGGTATCGGCAATTCCGGCGGTTTCTCCATGCAAGTGGAATTGCGTGACGGAAGCGGCGATTTTCCGAAGTTGCAGTCGCTGACCCGGACGATCGTCGGCGATGCGAATACTCAATCCGCGCTGTCGCGGACGAACACTACGATTCGGGCTTCGGTGCCGCAAATGCAGGTGGCAGTCAATCGGACGAAGGCTGAATCATTGGGTATCACGACCGGCCAGGTGTTTCAGACGCTGGCGACCTATGTCGGATCGAGCTTCGTCGGTCAGATCAACAAGTTCGGGTTGACGTTCCAGGTGTATGTCGAGGCCGACCCTGAGGGGCTGGCAACTCCGGCTGCTATCGAGGCCCTGCCGGTGCGCGCCGGTGATGGCACCATGGTGCCGCTGGGCACGGTCGTGGAGATCACCCCGACCACCGGACCGGCGCTGGTGCAGCTATATAATTTGTATCCATCAGCAACGATTATTGGCCAGTCCGCGCCGGGGTTCAGCTCGGGAGATGCGCTGGGACTGATGGACGAGATTGCCGCGAAAGCCCTGCCACCCGGGGCGGCATCGGAATGGACCGCAATGTCGTATCAGGAGAAAGCAGTCGGCAATCAGATGTATGTGGTGTTCGCTCTGGCGATCCTGTTGGTCTACCTGGTGCTTGCCGGTCAGTACCGAGAGTTGGCTGGCGCCGGTGTCCGTGGTTCTGGCGGTCCCGTTAGCATTACTTGGGCCAGTTCTGACGTTGACGGCGCTCGGGGTCGACAACAACCTGTATACTCAGATCGGGCTCATGCTGCTGATCGCGCTGGGCGCCAAGAATGCGATTCTGATCGTAGAGGTTGCGCGGGAGCAGCGATTGCTGCATGGCGCCTCTGTCGTCGACGCGGCTGTTGGTGCGGCTCGTGCGCGGTTGCGGCCGATCCTGATGACGTCCTTCGCGTTCATCCTTGGGGTGCTACCGCTGGTGCTGGCGTCAGGGGCTGGGGCGAATGCGCGCAAGTCGATCGGTATTTCAGTCTCGACGGGAATGCTGGCCTCCACCTGCCTTGCAGTGGTGTTCGTGCCCTGCTTCTTCGTCATATTCCAACGCTTGGAGGAGTGGCTGGCACAGCGCAAATCGCGACCTGCCACGGGTGCGGCCTAACCAGGAAACTACCCTCGAAGTTCCCGGAACAGCCCAAGTTTTTCCTGCGCAGTGCGGTCCGAATACCCGAACAACACTAAATCCGTGTCTGCTCGGAACACGATCTCCCGCCATGACGGAACTACAACCGTATCGCGAACCTCTAGCGGAACGTCCCGGTCGTCGACCCGCGCGGTGCCGCTGCCTTCCACCACGACAAAGATCGTGCCATCGGTGGAAGCCCGCGGCCGCGACGTGAACCCTGCCGGCAGCAGCCGCACATGGGCGGAGATCGTTGGCATGACTGCACCGCCGTCGGCCGGATTGGTGAACTCCAGCGCGTAGCCGAAATGCGGGTCCGGATCGGCCGAGCGCGCCAGGCACTGCAGGCTCTCCCGCCACTCGGTGTACGGATAGTGGAACAGTGGCTGGCGGTCCGGGCGGCGGTCGGCTGTGGTCCCCCGCATCGGACGCATGTTCCGGCCGTAGCGCAGCGCGGTATCGCCCGGCGGGACGGTTTCCGGATGGGCGGATGCCGGAAGATGTTCCACGAAGCTGGCGTCGAACAGCAGCACGGTCGCAATATCGAGCCCGTCCAGCCAGATCATCGGCTGCGAGGAGGTGTTGCCGTGGTCGTGCCATTGCCAGCCCGGCGTCAGAACCAGATCGAATGGACGCATTATTGCCTTCTCACCGTCGACAGCGGTGAAAGCGCCTTCGCCCTCCATGACGAAGCGTAGCGCGCTTTGGGCGTGGCGATGGCAGGGGGCAATTTCGCCTGGCAAGATCAACTGCAAGCCGGCGTAAAGACTTGTCGTGACTGAGGACGATCCCGGCAAGCCCGGGTTCTCCATGATCAGCACCCGCCGCTCCGCCTGTTCGGCGCTGATCAAATCCCCTGCACGCAGCAGGTAATCCCGAGCGTCGGTGTAGGACCAGCGATGGACCTGGGCGGAGGAACGCGGTGTCGGCGTAACCAGCGCGCCAAGCACCTCCCACAACGGATACAGGCTGCGCGGCTGCATTTCCGCGTAGAGCGTCTGCAACTGGGTGGTGGCATCGTTACTTAGGGCTGCGGACACGAGATTTCCTTCACGCCGGGTAGATCAGGCTATTTGGTATCATTTCGGAATCGAACACCACAATTCGCTCACGCAGCCGATTGCGTTCGCCATCGGGCACGAGCATGTCGTGGCAGACCGCTGAGAGCACGATCTCACTCTTTTTGTCGATCAGCGTCTGCACAACCAGCAGGTTGTGGCGCGATCGCACACTGTCGGCGTCGCGCGAGACGATCCGCAGCGGACCGGGGAACCGTCGATAGTAACGCGGCGCGTACATCTGTGTCCGGGTCATGCCCATTACCCGATCGACCAGCATCCCTCGACTTTCCGCGTAGATCGTGGAAAGTATATATCCAGCCTCATAATTCTCACGCGGAATGACGCGATAGACACAATCCTCGGTGAACAACGCCGGCCATTCGTCTAGTCGCAGGTCATCCAGCACTGTATAGTATTCGTCATAGAAGTCGCGCAGGGCGTCACGCTCGATCACAGTCCCATCGCCTCGCGCCAGTAATGATACATGCCGCGAATGCCGACCTCGGTCACCATATGATCAACGCTTTCGATCCCGCGTCCGCCCATGATGACCAGTGCATTCTCATTGGGATAATGAGTGAAACCTTGCTGGCTCATTTCGATGATCTCGCCATCGTCGGAGGACACGAAGCCCGCCGGCCCGAACAGATTGGCCTGACGGGTCCGCCGCAGCCGCATTTCCGGCGTGTCGTCGGCATAGCCCCAGTGGGTCCAGTGGAAGTCGAACCCATCCGGGCCAGTCGGCACGATGTGACGAATACTGAGCGAATTCTGGTTCTGCTGCAGCACTACGCTAGGGAATACTGTGATCATCCCGACCGTCTCCTCGCCGGGAAACTCCTGCACCACATCCATGATCCGCGGATCGGCGAGGGTGATATCGCTTCGGAACGTACGCATACCGGAGGTGACGTCGTTGATCTCCTGCCGGCCGGCTCGGCTGATCAGGATTCCATGACGACCCGTCGGATCGACCTCCGTCGCCGATTTCTGGTCGGCGCGAAACAGCCCGAAGGTTACAAAGAAAACGTGCAGCAATGACGCGTGATAGGGGTCCTTGATGTTCTCCTGCATCAGCTTCCAGTTGCCGGGAATATGCTGCCGGTTGTAGCCGAGGACTTGCAATTTGCGACCGTCGTAGACGCGCGTGTAGTGCTGCCAGAACCGCTCGCCGAGATATTCTCGAAATGGCGGTGTCTTGTCCGAGAACGTTGCCCAGACCAGGCCGTTGACCACCTCCACCCGCAACTTGCGTAGGCTGATGTTCTTCGGGTCAAAGTCATCCGGCATGCCGCCCTGGCCGCGTACGCCGCGGCGGAAAGCCGCGCCTTGCAGGTCACCGCGCAGGCTGTAGTTCCATTGGTGGTAGGGGCACAGCAGGTCCTTCACGTGCCCCTTGCGTGCCTGGCAGAACTTTACCCCGCGATGAGCACACCGGTTTTCGAGTACGCTGACCTCGTTCGGCCCGCTGCGGACGACGATGACCGGTCGCTCGCCCAGGGTGGTCGTCTTGAAGTCTCCGACCTCGGGGATTTCGGCCTCCAGGGCGCAGAACAGCCAGTGTGGGCCGTACCAGATGCGCTCCAGTTCCGCAGCATACACATCTGGATCCGAGTAGACCCAATAAGGCACTTTGCCCGCGGCATCGTTGGGCCACACCCGGTCTATATGGTTCATGGCACGCCTCCGGCGCGAATTTTGCCGGGAGCGGCGGTCGCTGTCGAGTGGCCATGATCTCGGCGCGGCGGCTAAGACTTTGGCTGCCGGTCCCGGCTGTGCCAAAATCGTCCCTTGCTGTTGGAGGAAGGCGGAAATGGATGCCGGCGATCTGAAAGTGTTCGAGGCCGTTGCGCGCCTGGGCAGCATGAACCGCGCCGCATTGGAGTTGAACACTGTCCAGTCGAACGTCACCGGGCGGATCCGAACGCTGGAAGACGAACTCGGTACGTCGTTGTTTGAACGCCATGCACGCGGTGTATCTCCGACCGCGGCGGCACGGCGCCTGCTGCCCTATGCCCTGACGATCCGGCAAATGCTGCAGGATGCTCGCAAAGCAGCGCGGGACGATGGGGTGCCGGCTGGTCCGCTCATCCTTGGGTCATTGGAGACCACGGCCGCCATGCGTTTGGCACCGCTGTTGTCGGACTACGCCGCGGCATATCCGGAGGTTGACCTGTCGTTGCGCACCGGCACCACGTGTGAACTGGTCGAGGACATATTGGCCCACCGGATTGAAGGCGCTTTCGTGTGCGGTCCGGTCGATCATCCCGATCTAACCGCTGAGACGATGTTCCGGGAGGAATTGGTCGCTCTGACGGCACCAAGCGTTGCCAGCCTTGAGGCGGTCATCAGCAAGGGTGACTTCCGGATCGTTGTACTGCGCGCGGGGTGCTCCTATCGGCTGCGACTGGAGGCGCTGCTGGCGCGCCGCGGATCGGTGGGGGTGCGAGTGCTCGAATTCGGCACGCTCGAAGCAATACTTGCCTGTACTAGCGCGGGGCTTGGTATAACATTGCTTCCCCGTGCCCTGGTCGAAACCGCCCGTCGGGCCGGACAGGTTGGCGTTCATCTGCTCCCGCCGGAGGACGCCTTAGTGGACACGGTTTTCGTACGACGGCACGACGCCTATGTCTCCAGCGCGCTGACTGCGTTTCTGGCGGTTGCCCGCCCAACCCCAGTGATGGCACAAGCGGCGGAGTAATCTGTTCCACAGATTGACCTGATCATTTATTCCCGTTTTTAATGATGCCACGCAATGGCTACGTCTAACCACCAGACTTAGCCAATGGTGCCCGATGTCTTTTTCCGACCGGTCCGGAAGTCCCGTTGCCCTCGCCACCGGTGGCCTCGTCGCATTGGCGGCAGCCCTTGGTATTGGCCGGTTCGTCTATACCCCGATCCTTCCGGTGATGGCGGAGGCACTGCAGCTCTCGAAGTCACAGGCCGGATTGATCGCGTCGGCGAATCTCCTCGGCTATTTGATTGGCGCATTGCTGGCGGCGGCACCGCGGCTGCCCGGATCCCGCCGCGCCTGGTCGCTGGGCTCGCTTGGCGTTAGCGCCGTGACGACGGGCATGATGGGTCTGGTATCCTCGATGCCCGCGTTCCTGGCTCTGCGTTTTGCCGGCGGAGCGGCGAGTGCATTCGTGCTGGTCCTGGCGTCGGCGCTGGTGCTCGATCGGTTGGCATCGGCACGGCGTCCGCATCTGGCTCAGGTGCATTTCGCCGGCGTCGGAACAGGGATCGCCGTTTCTGCGTTGATCGTGTCCTTGTCGCTGGCAGCGGGCTTCGGGTGGCGCGCCCTGTGGTATGGCGTCGGAGCCGTGGCGGTAAGTGCCCTGGTAGCGGTCGCCTGGCTCGTGCCGCCAAACGACGGTGACCGACCCGCCGGACCGATCGAGGCCACTCCCACCCAGCGGCGGCGCGGCCTTGGTGCTCTGATCTGCGCGTATGGCCTGTTCGGTTTTGGCTACATCGTCACCGCGACTTTCCTGGTGGCGATTGTCCGCGGCTCGCCACTGGTAGGCGCCGTGGAACCTCTCGTGTGGCTGGTCGTGGGTCTGACAGCGATCCCGTCCGTCGCCCTCTGGGCAAGAGCGGCGTCCGGCCTTGGCATCTCGCGTACCTTCAGTCTGGCCTGCGTGGCCGAGGCGATCGGCGTTGCTGCCAGTGTGCTCTGGCCTACCGTTCCGGGAGTCCTGTTCGCCGCGGCGTTGCTCGGAGGAACCTTCATGGGTCTGACTGCCTTGGGTCTGGCCGGAGCGCGCCAGTTCGCACCCTCCAATCCGCGGCCGGTGCTGGCCAAGATGACGGCGGCATTTGGCCTCGGCCAGATCGTTGGACCAAGCATGGCGGGTTTTTTGTTCGATGTGACAGGCGGGTTTGGGTTGCCTTCGCTGGTAGCGGCGGGCGCCCTGATCGCCTCGGCCTTCATCGTCCGCCTGGTACGGCTTTGACAGTCGCGACCCCCGGCGCTTTGTTTGCATCACAAGGCAAACAAAAGAGGAAGCGGCCGGATGCGACCCATGGAAGGCATGCGTGTGATCGCGCTGGAGCACGCCGTGGCGGGACCCTTATGCACACGCCATTTGGCCGACCTCGGCGCCGACGTGATCAAGATCGAGCGGCCCGGCGATGGCGACTTCGCGCGGGCATACGACGACTTCGTCAATGGCGTCTGCAGCCACTTCATCTGGCTGAATCGGGGCAAGCGCAGCGTTACGCTGGACATCAAGAACCCGGACGCCCGCGCCGCCCTTGACGCTTTGATCGCCGGCGCGGACGTGTTGGTGCAAAACCTTGCGCCGGGCGCCGCGGCGAGGCTTGGATTGACCCATGAGGTGCTGAAGCCCGTCAACTCGAAACTGGTCGTGTGCGACATCTCCGGCTATGGCGAGAGCGGCCCGTTCGTGCAGAAGAAGGCCTATGATCTGCTGATCCAGGCTGAATCGGGCCTCATCAGCGTTACCGGGTCCGCCGACGAGGTGTCCCGCGTCGGCATCTCGATCGCCGACATCGCGACCGGGATGTATGCACTGACCGGCGTTCTGTCCGCATAAGTGCGTCGTGGCCGGACGGGGGAGGGGGCGAATGTGAAAATCGCGATGCTCGACGCGCTGGGCGAGTGGATGACCTACCCGATGCTGCGCCATGCGTACACCGGGTCGCCGCCGCCTCGTCTGCCGACCAGCCACCCGGCTATCGCCCCGTATGGTGCCCATAAGACAAAGGATGGCCAAGTAATTCTCGGCCTGCAGAACGAACGCGAATGGGGCACGTTCTGTCAAAAAGTGCTCGGTGATCCCGCCATTCAGACCGATCCGCGTTTCGACACCATGGCGCAGCGACGGGCGAACCGAGAAAGTCTCACGGCGGTGATCGAAGATTTCTTCAGTGACAAATACTCGGAGGAGATCGTTGCGTTGCTCGACAAAGCGGGCATCGCCAACGGGCGGCTGAATGAACCGATCGACCTATGGAACCACGTGCAGTTCGAAGCTCGGGACAAATGGCGCACTGTTCAGACCGAGGGCGGCCCCGTGCGTGCGCTACTGCCGCCATTTGTCTTCACCGACGAAGGGGCGGCAATCGGCGACGTCCCCTCGGTCGGCCAGCACACGGACGAAGTGCTGGCTGAAATCGGTTTTTCCGCCCAACGGATCGCCGGGATGCGTACCGCGGGCGCGGTATGACCGAATTTGACCCCACCCGGCATCGCATGGTTCCGGAACAACGCTGGTTCGAGGATTTCCGCATCGGCGAGCGCTTCGTGCTACCGAGCCGAACCATGACCGAGGCTCTTTTCCTGGCCTTTCAGGCCGCCAGCGGCGACAACCATCCGATCCATTACGATGTAAAGTTTTGCAAAGCTCGCGGCATGCCCGGCCTGTTGGCGCACGGACTGCAGTCGCTGATACAGACCGCGCCCGGCGCCGGACTGTTTCCCTACCTGACTGAAGATTCCCTGGTCGGCTTCATCGACCAGTCCAGCCGTTTCCTGAAGCCGGTGTTCGCCGGCGACACGGTTTATCCCACGCTGCAGATTGATGAATTGGCCGGCAACCGGACCACTGGTGTGGTTGGCTTCACAAGCACAATTCACAATCAACGTCGGGAATTGGTACTGGAGGGTCGCCAGCGCTATTTGTTACGGCGTCGTCCCGCCGGCCCTGGTTGAAATCGTGGCTCGCGGTGAAGCGGGCGCCGCTCGACCGAACGACGCTCCATTGCCCGTCCTTTGTCGTCCTCGCCGTTGGTTCGCTGGATTAGCGGCGTCACGATGGATGCGGCTGGGGCTCGAGATAAGCGCGCACTCCGGTTAATCGGCATCAGGTGAAATTTCACAAACCGGTTTGCTTTCACCACTTATTAACAAATTGCACCTAGCCTGCTTCTCGCAGTCACTGGCGGGAAAACGCGTCAGGAGGCGGACACACCCTGACGGGGAAAGAAGCGGAGATGCATCATTTCCTGATCGCCGAGCCCAACGAAACGATGCTGCGGACGCTGACGGATGCGCTGAATTGCGTCGATATCGGCATTATTCTGCTCAACCGCGATTTGCGAGTCCGCTTTATCAACGATCGCCAGATCGAGTTGTTCGACCTGCCGCCGGCCCTTCTGGCTACCGGGCCGCATTTCCGCGATTTGGTGGCCTTTGCTGCGCTCAACGGACGGTTCGAGACGCCGTCAGAGGAACACGAGGAGTTCATTGCAGAACGGGTGGACGCCGTGCGGGCTGGTTCAATCCGGGCGACGCGTCTCACGCTCGGGAATGAAGTCCGCGTCCTCTTCAGCTGCAAGCCCTGCTCCGATGGAGGCCGGGTCCTGACCTATGCTGAAATCTCGCAAGAATTAGACCGCGAAGCGCAGCATACCATGGAGACTGTTACCGCAGAGCTTCGCTTCCGAACGGAAATGTTGGAGGAACAAGGAGCTCATTTGGCCTCATTGGCCGAGGCAGACGACGAAAGCGCACGAAAAGTCGAGATCGCTCGCCTCGACTTGGAAAACGAGATCGCCGAACGCCGCAATTTGGAGAAGGACCTTCGCCGACTGGCTACCACGGACGGCCTGACCGGCGTTCTGAATCGCGCTGCGTTGCTCGCCGCCGGTCAGCGCGAAATGAACTGGGTACGGCCATTCGGCCAAGCCGTGGTCCTTTTGATGATCGACGTTGACCACTTTAAGGAGATCAACGACCGACATGGCCATGCCGGCGGTGATCGGGCATTGCAGCACCTGGTCGCTATGCTTCGTTTCGGTTTGCGGGAGGGCGATCTTTTAGGGCGATTAGGAGGCGAAGAGTTTGCCATCGTGCTGCAATCCGGCTCGGCCGAAATTGCCGAGGTTGTCGCCGAGCGACTGAGGAGCCGGGTGGAGGTAGAGCCCGTGGAATTCGGTGATCAGAAAATAGAGATGAGAATCAGTATAGGTTTGGCTGTTCAGCAGCCGAGCGACCAGAGCATCGAACGGCTGATGGCTCGAGCCGATGCGGCGCTCTACCATGCCAAGCGCGCTGGACGGAATCGGGTGAAGAAGGCTCTGCCCTCGCTGGTAATCTGAGGGCTCGTCCGGGCAGCTTGGCAGAAAAGTGACCCGGCGAGCTTACGATACTCGCAAGGTTGCGGCTCCATTGGCGATGGGCCCTGAACAAACTCTTGCTCGCCTTACAAAGAGGCAAGATCTGCCACTTTGCTGCCACGAGTGACCTGCATGGTTCAATTACAGACCACCGCAGGTGTCCGATGACACGAGTAGTTCGCAGAATGCACCCCGGACAGGTATTGCGGGAAGAATACATGGAGCCGATGCGGCTCGATGCAGAGGCTCTGGCTCATGCGCTGGGCGTGCCGGCGTGCCAAATTCTGTCTGTCATCGATCACCTGGTACCGATGACGTCGGATTTGGCACTGCAACTCGCCCGCTGCTTCCGTACCAGCCCGCAGTTTTGGCTGGGTCTGCAGACAGCCCACGACCTGGCTACGGCTCAGGCGCAGTCCGGCGCCGAGATCGAGGCGAGCGTCCAGCCTCTCGCCGCTTGAATACTTAAGCGTGCTGGTAAGTAGACGAAGCGCGGTTAGCCCGCTGCCGCCACGGCTTTGCCGCTGGAGAGCCGGAAGATCCGGTCCAGCCGTTCAATCCCAATCAACCTGTGCGTGATCAAGATTACCGTCCGGTCTGCCGCCGTCTCATTCAACACCTGCAGAAAGGACCGTTCGGCTTCAGCATCCAGACCAGCACAGGGCTCGTCCAGGATCAGGATCGGGGCGGGCGAAAGTAAGGCGCGCGCCAGGGCCAGCCGGCGCCCCTCGCCACCTGAGAAACGGGTGCCCCCTTCTCCCACCCAGGTGCCCAACCGTTCCGGCAACGCGCGTACCACGTCGCCAATCCGAGCGGCATCCAAGGCGGCCCACAGTGCAGTCTCGTCGGCGTCGGGCCGAGCCAGCAGCAGATTGGCCGCGATGGTGTCGTCGAACAGGTGAGTGGTTTGGCCGAGCCAGCCGATCCGGGCACGGACGAGCGCGGTCGGGAGGGTAGCGATGTCGACGCCGCCGAGCCGGATTTGGCCTGATCGAGGCGCAACGACCTTCAAGGCCAGTGCGGCCAGGGTCGATTTTCCGGATCCGGACGGTCCAAGCAGCGCGACGCGGGCACCTTGGGGAATGTCGAGCGAGAGGCCATCGAAGACGGGAGGGCGGTCGGGCTGCCAGCGAAATTCCACCGCCTCAAACCGTAAGGCGGTGCTGGCAGGCATAGCAGCTGGGTCGGTGGGATCAGGGACGGGGATCGGGGCATCGGCAGCCTCTAGAACGCGGCGGGCGGCGGCAGAGGCATGGCCGGCCAGCGCTCCAGCGCGCGAGAGGCCTCCCACAGCCTCGAACGCGGCAAGCACCAGGAACGCGGCAGCGACAGCGATCGACGGGCTGGCACCGGCATCGATCAGAACCGCGAGCACAGCGATTTGGGCGCAGAGGAGGGAGGCGGCCCCGGCGAGCGCGGTTCGACCCGCCAAGGTTTGCTGCGCGGATAACAGGGCGGATTCTTTTGCTTGAACGACTGCCAGCATACGGCCTTCGGCTGCGAAGGCGCGAACTTCCCGAAGGCCGGTCAGGGCATCCAGGGCAGCGACGCGCAGGGCGCTGGCTCCGGTCGCCAATCCGGTGCCCGCTCGGCCGGATACTTGTGCGGCCATCCATGGCAGCAAGAAGGCAGCGGCGGCGAACAGTAAACCAACTTCGGTGGCCAGAACCGGAGACCGATGGCCGATCAGCAGGACGAGGACCGGCAACAGGAGGACGGCGCCGGCAAGCGGCAGGAGGATCCGAAGATATAGCCCGTCCAGTGCTTCGACATCGCCGACCAGCCGGGCCAGGATATCGCCGGAGTGGCGGAAACCGAGGCCTCCCGCTGAGCTGCGGGCGAGCCGGCGAAACAACCAGACCCGCAGGTCGGCCAGCGCCCGGAAGGTTGCGTTGTGGGTGACCAGGCGTTCAATGTAGCGCAGCACCACGCGGGCAGTGCCGAATGCGCGTAATAGGGCCGGCGCGGCCAGTGACCCGGCGAGAACCGCTGCGCCGATGGTCAGGCCGGACATCGTCATCAGCCCGATACCCGCCGCCAGGGACGCTAGCGCGATCAGCAAACCAGCCAGCAACCAGCCGACTTGCCGGCCCCATAGACCCATGATCCGGCAAAGCGGCGCGATCATGCCGCGCCTCGCGTCGTCGCAAGGGCCCTGCCGTCACGCAAGTCCAATCGCCGGCCGGAAAAGCCATGTGCAGCGGAGGAATGACTTGCCAGAATGACTGTCCGGCTCAGGGTGAGACGGCGGAGACTGTCCAGCACTTCCTGTTCGGTAACGGGATCGAGGTGGGCGGTGGGTTCGTCGAGGAGCAGCAGCGGCGCATTCTTTAAATACGCTCGGGCGATGGCGACGCGTTGGGCCTGGCCGCCGGACAGACCGTAGCCGCCTTCACCGATCTGCGTGTCCAGACCGGCCGGCAACCCAGCGGCGAACTGATCAAGCCGAGCAGCAGTGGCAGCGGCGGCAACCTCCTCGGCAGAGGCTTCGGGCCTGGCGAATGATATGTTGTCGCGGATGGAGCCAGCGAACAGGACGGGACGCTGGCCGATCCAGGCGGTAAGGCGAGACAGCGCCTGTGGCACGAGGTCGGTGATGTCGACGCCGTTGATGGTAACCCGACCGCGATCGGGGCGGACAAAACCCAGCAGGATTTCGATGACGGAGGATTTTCCCGAGCCGGATGGGCCGGCGAGGACGAGGGTTTCGCCAGCCGCCAGCCGGAAAGACAGGCCATCCAGCGCAGGCCCGCGTGAGGCATCCCAGGTGAGGCACACGTTGTCGAAGATAACGGTAACGCCTTGCGCGGAGATGGTGCGGATCTCGCGGGCGGGAACTGGGTCAGGGAGCGGCGGCAGGTCAATCAGCAATTCGGCGGCCCCGGTGGCGTGCAGTCGGTCCTGGTAGGCGGTGGAGAAGTTACGCAGCGGGGCGAAAAATTCCGGAGTCAGCAGCAGGACGGCCAAAGCGGACCATAGAATGCCGCTTGTGCCGTCCGCGCGTAGCAGGCCGAAATAGTGGATGGCAAGCACGACCAACGCCAGGGCGGCCGCGAGATCGAGCACGACCGACGAAAGGAACGCCACCCGCAATACGCGCATGGTGCGGATTCGAAGGTCAGAGGCGGCGCGAGACAGTGCGGCGGCTTCGTCCTCGGCACGGCCGTAGAGCACGATGGTGGCCATGCCGCGTATCCGATCGATAAAGCGGGCTTGGAGGCGAGCCATGGCAAGGAATTGGTTGCGCGAGGCGGTGGCGGCGCCGATGCCGGCGATCGCCATGCCGATCGGCACTAAGATGCCGCAGCCTAGCAACAACAGCGCCGCCCAAGGGTCGGCGTAGGACACCGCAAGTAACACGATGGCCGGGCCGACTATGGCGAAGGTCGCCGCCGGAACGTAGCGGGCGAAAAGACCGTCCAAGGCCTCGATCTTGTCGACCACGATAGTTGCGAGATCACCGGAGTGGCGGGCGCGCAGCAGTGCAGGTCCGGCATGTAATAGCCGGGAGAGAGAATCGCTTCGTAACCGGCGCCTGGCAGCGGCCCCGGCGCTGAAGGCCGCTCGTTCGGTCAGGTAGGCAACTCCGGCGCGGATTGCGGCGAATGCGCCGAATGCCAGGAGTGTTGGCGTTCCCGAAAACGATCCGGTGAGCGCCGCGGCCAGAACAGTGCCTGCGGCGAAGGCTTGTCCGATGCCGGCGATTGACCCAAGCACGTGCCACATCAGGACCGGGCGAGCCGCTCGGCGCCCCCGTCGTTGTTCTTGACGTAGCCACGATGCTGCGGCCGTCCTGGTCGAGTCTGCCTGTGCCATGGCCCGGTGATAACCGATGACTGGGGGAATAGACAGCGAAGGGGACCCGAAGTCCGGTTAATCTTCGTCAAGGCTGACCGGTGTTTGACGTTGTCTTCGTGCGTGCGCCGCGGATTCGTCGGGGATCCTGAGGCGGGCTACAGAAGATTTGCTGCCCGCGCGGTTCTCATGACGTCGTCGGCGTGGCCAGTTACGCTGACCTTGCGCCACGCCTTCAGCAACCTGCCGTCCGCGCCGATCAGGAAAGTCGTTCGCTCCATCCCCATGTATTTCCGGCCATACATCGACTTCTCGACCCAAGTTCCGTATCGGTCCGCCACCCGGTGAGAATTCGTCGGAGGCGAGAGGGAACGTCAGCCCGTATTTTGCAGCGAATTTCTCGATCGGCTTGATCTTGTCAGGGGAAACGCCGATCACATCCAGGCCGATCTTTTCAAACTCCGGCATCGCCTCCTGGAAGGCGCACGCCTCCTTTGTACAGCCTGGCGTGTCGGCCTTCGGGTAAAAATACAGGATAAATGGTTTGCCCTTGTATCCGGTGAGACTGACCGTGCGTCCGCCGGTCGCCGGCATCTCAAAGTCAGGAGCCATTTCACCTTCAGCGACCGTCATACGTCCAGCTTCCCCCGGAAGGCGCAACAGCATCCGTTGCGCGTTTGGCTCTGACTTATGCGCTGGTTCAGCGGTGTCAACTACCCTGGATTAGCGCCCCACCAAATGGGCCCTGCATTGCCGTGGCGCGGCGCTCCACCCTGAATAGGGCCTTATCGGCGAGCCACTTCTGCCGGGGGTCATGCATGCCGTCTGTCGCTTTGTCCCCACACCATGTAAAGCGACACCCATGTCAGATCTCGGGCGAACCCGGCCTTGCACGCTTTTGGATGCCGCTTGGCAGGTGGCGTTCAGAATTGGTTTCCCACTCGCTCGCGTCTGGTGGCAAATGCGGCGTCAGCGGCATGAGGGGGCGCTGGTGGCGATCTATGTTGATCACGCGCTGCTGTTGGTTCGGCCGTCGTACCGACTTGCATGGACATTTCCGGGCGGCGGCGTCGAGCGAGGTGAAACGCCGGAAGCAGCGGCGCGCCGAGAGTTGGCCGAAGAAATCGGCTTCCCGCCGTGCGAGCTGCTTGCCGTGGGCAGCGCCTGCGGCACCTGGGACGGGCGAAAAGACAAAGTGCACTTTTTTGAACTCCGAACTCGATCGACTGCCTCGGCTGCAGCTCGACAATCGTGAGATCGTCGCCGCGCAACTCGTTCGTCCGCGCGAATTGCGAGACATGGCGCTGACCGGGCCGGTCGCTGCATATCTCGATGGAAGACTTCTTCCGGCCGCGGGTAGCTGACGAAGAGCTTCGGTCCCCCGGGCGGCGCGGCTTGCCCACCCACTGACTCGATGCGCCCGCTACCTCTCCCCGGGCGACAGGCTTTCGAGCCTGATACCATCCCCCGTTGAGACCGATTCGCGTGCGCTCGGTCCCCGTCATGCCAGCGCAGGCTGGCATCCACGGCGTTGGCGGCAACCCGCAAGCTGTCGTGCCGAAGGCGCGCTCCCCGCGCGTGGATGGCCGGCACAAGGCCATTACGGTCAGCGCCCATCGGTCACTCCCAGGGCGGCCGGTTCCACCGCCAGAGACGATCGCTGATGTACCAGTCGAGACTGGAATACACGCGGCCGGCAAAGGTGCAGTAGCGGTAGTAGTTCGCCCAACCTCGCAGGATGGGGTTGATCTCTTGGAGCTTCTTGCCAAGACTGACCTGGGTAGTGCTACTCCCAGTCAGCAGCTTGACCTTTCGACGTAGATCGGTGGCCTTTGCTTTGGGGAAAGTATGACCTTAGGAAAGCACGACGGCGAATTGACATATTGCGGCTTGCTTCCGGATCGATCCGGGCTTACTCAAGTCGAGCACGGTGGGTTACGCGAACTCAGGCCGCAAGCAGGTCGCGCACTCCCTGGGCAAGGAAGGCCGTATCAGGCTCATTCCCGTTTGGGTTGCCAGCAAGATGGCCCCATATCGTTGGAATTGGTCGGAGTTCGGCCGTTGGCAGGTACGCCACCTCGGCGGCGTTTTCGGCAACACCGAAGTAGCGATCGGTCTCGCTTGGCATGATGAGGGCCTTGGCTTTAATCGAACCTAGGGCTTTCACAAGGTCTCCTCCATACATCTCATTCGCGCTGATGTCCGCATTTTGCCAGCTCCAGAGCTGCGCCAGGAGGTTGTTGGCATCGTGTTGCAGAAAATAGGCTTCCGCGACCACCAGATAATCTTCAATCGTGGGAAAGCCCAGCTTCTTGTAGACCCCCTCGTTATAGAACGCCGGGCTCGCCCACCATCCCGCATAGCCCCGCCCGAACGCCTTCAGACCACGCACCGGGGGCGTCGCGAACCAGTTGTCTTGCCATAAGCAATCGGTCGTAAGCGCCGCCTTGACCCCCTCGAGGAAAACGAAATTGTTCGGCGATGTGCGGGCTGAGCCGCATACCACACAGATCCGCTCGACCGTGTCGGGGAAAAGTGCACCCCAGTGGTAGGCTTGCTGCGCGCCCATCGAGAAGCCGAAGACGAGGGCTATCTTATCGACGCCGAACACCTCCGTCACCAACCGATGTTGCATGCGCACGTTGTCGGTGAGCGTGACCTTCGGATAGCGCCCACGGTCGATCGGTGGAACGCTGTTGCTCGGCGAGGAAGATAGCCCGCTGCCGAACATGTTCACACTGATGACGAAGTAGCGGCTCGGGTCAAGTATTTTGTCCGCCGCGATCAGCCATTCCACGTCCTTGTGAGTGCCGCTGTAGTAACTTGGCATAACGATGACATTCGACTTGTCCGGCGCAAGTTCGCCGTAAGTCTTGTAGGCGAGCTTTGCATTGGGGAAGACAGTGTCGGACTGCAACTGCACCGAGCCTAAGTCGAACACCTGGTAATCGATTGGCGTTGATGACTGCGCCGCTGCCGGTATGATTGGTGCGACGTTCAACCTGCCGGCGGCTCCGCCAAGAACCCCAACTGCGCCGGCGGCCGCTTTCATGAAGGTGCGACGGGCCGCAGACCGCAGATCGGGGGTTACTCCGAGAGTTGAGTTTACTTTCATAGCGATACCTCCTTCGAATCCGATGGGTCGGATGGGACTCTAAGCGGCCATGCCGAGGATAGTAAGCAACGCTCTGCGGTGTGTAGTCGCTCCAGTGAAACGCCGCAGTGTTCGAAACTTGTCTCCCCCGGATGCACGTGTCAATTCGAGGCGAACAACAGGAAAAGCGCTCCGGCAGAGAAGATGGGTGATGGGTAGGAAGCGGTGCCCGCTCCGGCCTCGGCGATCATCGCATGTCCGTAATTCAAGACTTCAGGAATTTCCGTAAGTTATAACTTAAATTTTGGAAAAGTCTCGATCGATTAATGACGTGCCGCCGCCAAACCGCACCTCAAACTGGCGCCAACGGCTAACGATCGCCACCGCCCAAGGATACAGACCACGTCGGAGTTCATGTTATGTTCTTGACATCACCCTCAACCGACGCTAGAACAAATGCGCAACTGCACACCGGGACCTAACCCATGGCTCTCCGACCCAACTCGTTTCTTGAAACGATCATCGCCTTCCTGATGCCGTACTTCATTGGCGCCTCCAGGGACAGGCACGAAGCCCGGTCGGAAATCCTCGACACCCTCGGCGCCTACGAAACCCGCACCCGCGCGGAAATGCTGATGGCGGCTCACATCATCGCCCTCGGCATGACCACACTCGACGTCCTCGCCGAAGCCAAAACCGCCGAGATGTCACAGTCCTTGCGCCTCCGCTACCGCAGTTGCGCCAACAGCCTCAATCGCTCCACCCTGCAGACCGAAAAGGCGCTAGACCAGCGCCTCGGCGACGAACTTCCAGCCGCCCCCGCCGAAATGGCGGAGCCCATCGACGACATGCGGGAGGCCGAAATAATGGCCGTCATCCAGCAGCACAAGTCGAAGATCGACACCCAGCGCCCCCGCACCCACACCGCCGCCGCCACGCATCCCGCGACGGACGAGGCGCGGAACGCCGAACTCTGGGCAAGCGCGATGCTGGACTCGTTGCGGCAGCCCAGCGCTCCGGTCCAACCCTCCTCCTAGAACATGACGCGGCTATTCTAGAATCATAACCAGACGGGCTATCCCGCTCGCGACCGACTCCCTGACGTTGACACCGCGGATCGTCGCAAGCGCGGTTTTGATTGCTGCTTTGTGGCATCGAGGACCGCATGCAGAGCGGCGACACTTTCAGGCGGCAACCGATGGATCATCTGCGCGACGCGATTGGCCAATGCGGTCTGTTCCGGTGTCAATCCCGCCGTGTTCACTGTCACGCGCGGGTTCGAAAGACGAGCCAGGCGTGCCAGTTCGTCGGCCTCGTCCCAAATCAGCCCGAAATACTCGTTAACCTGATGCACCAGTCCCGCGCTCGGCGCTCCGCGCTTGCCGTGCTCCAGCGCCGATAGATAGGCTGCCGAAACCTGAAGCCCCTCCGCAAGATCCTTCAGCGTCAGCCCTCGATCGGCCCGCAAGGCGCGCAAGCGAGCCCCGAACGGGGTCACCTGATACGCCGCAGGATCAGCCGGACGGAGCCGGGGTTCAGGACATGCGGGTGGGCCGCCCCCAAAATTAGCGGCCGGATTTCAGGCAGGTTCAGCCAATGGGGTAATTCACGACGAATTACTCCGCCGGCTTCCCCGCTTCCGCGCCCCGTCACCACCTCCACCACCCTGACCTGTTCGGCATGCGCGGTGCGCAGGAACGACACTAGAGCGTGAAAGGCCCGCTGCGCCGTCATGCTATGCAGATCCAGTTTCCGAGCTGCTGTCAGCTTGCCCGTCCGGAACCGATGCCACGTCGCGCTGTCGAGCCCACCAGGCTGATTGCCCACAGTTACGGGAAAGGCGATCGTTCGAGGTTTGGTTGCTTGGGCCACGGTCCTCGGCCGTGCTTTGGAGTCCGGAGGAGCCTGCCGGGCGGTCGGTATGGGATCGGATCGCTTCTCACCGACGCGGGTGCGTAGAGGCACGAGTTCAGTGACATAGTTTGCCCAAAGCGCCCGATCGGCGTCAGTCAAACCACGCGCGCGGCGCGCCATGGTGCTAAATCCATTCCGCGTTCGCGCCGCTCGGCTCCGAGGTTTCGCTTCGCACGCCGCTGACCGTCAACCTACCGCGCGGACCGTTCAACGCTGGTTCAAGGCGGTAACGCAATTTAAGCTCGATCCCGCGAAAGTCCGCGTGACTCGAGCGCATCCAGATACTCTGCCCACAGCCGATCCTGCTCCCGGCCAAGCATCGCAAGATAATCCCACGAGAAAATACCGGTATCATGCAGGTCGTCGAAAGTGAGCCGGACTGCGTAGTGCCCCACCGGCTCGATCCCGATAATGCCGACGTGACGCCGCCCGGCCACCGTTCGCTTTTGTGCCGGATGGTGCCCCTGGACCTCGGCGCTCGGGCTTTCGACGCGTAGATACTCAGCAGGGAGGGCGTACTCGGTTCCATCGTCAAACGAGACATGGAGCACACGCGTCGCGCGGTCCAGCCTGATCTCCGTGGGAGCCGCTGCCATTGTTACTCTAACTTCCGCGCTTCTTCAGGCAGCATGATCGGGATCCCGTCGCGGATCGGATACGCCAGCCCTGCCTTGCGGCTAATCAGTTCGCCAGCCGCCCGATCGTACTCCAGCGGCGCTTTGGTCAAGGGGCAAACCAGAACCTCCAACAACCGAGGATCGACCGCTGGTTCGGTGGGAGGGGGAGAAACGGGGTCTGACATTTGTAACCCTAACTGACCGACCGACCCGAGGGCAGATCGGCACTTGCCGCGCCCATTTGCAATAGCGCCAGCAGCGTGGACGCCCGGTCCACGTCAGTCGGCGCTTCGAGCAAAGCCTGTT
Source organism: uncultured Alphaproteobacteria bacterium (assembly GCA_963772355.1). GTDB lineage: Bacteria > Pseudomonadota > Alphaproteobacteria > Acetobacterales > Acetobacteraceae > Rhodopila. The sequence goes on from CAVYXX010000081.1 coordinate 49,491, forward strand.
TTTCAACTGCCTCGAACGGGCACGCCATGGCCAAAGTAATGACCAGGCCGTCGTCAGACAAGCCGCGGATTGCGTCCCAATTGGCCTCCACACTCCGGCGTGTGAAGTAGGCGCGTAGGGCGGACAAGATCGCCTCGCGCTCGATACCAACCGGCGGCCGATCGGGCGTCAAATCGTCTACGTAGCGACTCAGGTCGCCGCGCACGAGCCGGTATCCGCGGCGCAGACCCAATTCAGAGTGGACCGTGAACCGGATCAGACCGGTCAGCGTAATCAACAGGCGGCCGTCATCTGTTTCGCTGAACGACGACAGGCGGCCCAAGCATCCAACGCGGTAGAGCCCCTCCCCAGCGTCCGAGGCCGGCGCATTGGAATCCGGCTGGATCATCCCGAACATCCGGCCCGATGCCAGCAAATCCTGGACCATCGCCAAATACCGCAATTCAAAGATATTCAACGGCAATTTCCCTCGCGGCAGCAGCAACGCCCCGGACAGCGGGAACACCGCGAACTCAGACGGCAACTCCTCGAACCGAGGGTGAAATGCCACCATTCAGCTAAACAGAAGAGCCGACAACCGCCGCCGAGCAGCACTGGTGGCGGGATCGTCGAAGCCCCAGGCCTCGAAGAATTTCAGCAACTGCAACCGAGCGGCACCCTCGTTCCAGTTGCGCGCGCGGCGGATGATTTCCAGCAGCGCTTCAGCGGCCTGCTCGCGTTCCCCCATCCCATTCATCGCCGTCGCCAGATCGTATCGCGCCTGGTGGTCGTTCGGATCAGCCGCCAGGCGGGCTTGCAACGATTGCAACTGATCTTTCGCCGCACGTCCTTCTTTGGTCAGTGCCAGAGCACTCCGCGCTCCGGCGACCTCGGCGTGTTCCGCCAGCTTCTCCGGCACCTGGGACAGCGCCTCCTCGGCGGCTTCTTCCTGCCCCATTGCCATCAACGCTCGGATCATGCCGCCCCAGGCATCGCCGTTTTCCGGCTCCTCGTTCAGCAGAGCGCTGAACAGTTCACCGGCCTGCTGTGCGTCGCCTTGCTCCATCGCGGCCTTTGCCTCGGCCAGAAGATCGGCGGTGGGCATTGAGCCGCCAGCCGCCTTCAGCAGCGCCTCGACAAAGCGTTTCACCTCTGATTCCGGCTGCGCGCCCTGGAAGATATCGGCGATCTGCCCCTGCCAAAATGCCGCCACTGTCGGCACCGACTGCATGGGTAAACCCAGTTGAGCCAACTGCCGGACCAGCGCCTGGTTCTTGTCGATATCGACTTTCACCAGCTTCACCCGTCCGCCGGCGGCCCTCGTCACCTTCTCAAGCGTCGGAGTTAGCTGTTTGCAGGGGCCGCACCACGTCGCCCAGAAGTCCACCAGGACAGGGATCTTGCGCGAGGCCTCGATCACCTCCTGCATGAAGGTTTTCTGGTCGCCATCAACGATCATGTTCGCGGCGGCGTTGCCTTGGTTTGTGGCGGCAGGCGATGCCTGGCCGATGATGTGGTCCATTGAGTCTGATTCCCGCTCGTCTTCAGTCGTTCACGTGTAGATAGACTCGCCCCGAAAACAAACAAGCGTCCGTTTGGGGGTTCGTGACCATGATGATCCGCAACACCCTCGTTCAGAAGGTGACCGGGAGCTGTTGAACCTCAGGCCGCCTTGGCCACCCTGATTCCGCTGGCGTCGAACGCACCGAACAGCGCGGATTCCCGCGCGGCGGTGAGCTTCAGGTGCGGCGGACGGATATTCAGCCAGCTTGGATCACCGGTATTGCGGGCAACCAACGACTTCAAGGCCGGAATCAGTGGGACGGAGATCACCGCCTTGCGGGTGGCCGACAGAACATCCTGCGCCGCCGCGCCGGTGGCATTGTTCCAGTTCGCATAGACCTCCGCCCCCAGTGCACAATTCACGTTGGAGGCTGCGGTAATGCTGCCGGCGCTGCCTCTCTCCAGCAGCGGCTTCAGCAGGGAATCGTCCCCGGCATAGACCTCGAACCCATCGCGCGCGAAGGCCTCCACATAGGACAGGCTATTCTCGAAATTGCCGCTGCTGTCCTTGATCCCTTTAACCTTGTGCGGATTTTCCCGCAGCAGCCGGCCGATGAATTCGACCGAGAATGGGATCGCCGATTGCTGCGGGAAATTGTACAGATATATCTTGATGTCGCCGGCCACCCGCTGGATCACCTCGTTGAAGTAGGCCAGTAGCCCCTCCTCGGACGGGTTCTTGTAGTAGAACGGCGGCAGCAGCAGCGCGCCGCGGCAGCCCAGCTCCTGCGCTTTTCGCGTCAGCACGACAGTATCAGTGATCGCCGTCGTGCCGGTGCCTGGCAGCATTACCGTCGCCGGGATGCCGCGCGCGACCAACCCTTCCAGCACCGAGATCCGCTCGCTGATGCCGAGGCTGTTGGCTTCACCCGTCGTCCCCAGCACGGCCAGGCCGTTGCAGCCGTTGGCCAGGAGCCAGCGGCAGTGCCCTGCCATGCGGTCGAGGTCGACCGAGAGGTCGGCGTTCATCGCGGTGAGCACCGCGGCATTGATCCCGCCGTACAGAGCGTCTTTCAACATCACGCAGTCTCCTTCACCGCTTTTTCACCGCTGGGGCGCCTGACCCGGGGCGGCTTTCCCGGCCAGTCCTTCACATGATCTTCCAACGCGCCGGCGCGCCGCTCACTGACGACCAGGCCGCGAACCGATACGCCCGCCTGATGCACTGTGTCCGGGTCGCCGGATACCAATGGATGCCACCACGCCAGGTCCTTGCCGTCGCGCAGCCGACGATAAGCGCATGAGGGCGGCAACCAGTCGATCTCCCGAAGCGACGCGGGCGTCAGGCTGACGCAGTCCGGCACGCGACGCTGCCGGTGGGCATAGTCGCCGCATCGGCACGAGTCCAGGTTCAGCAGCCGGCACGCGACATTGGTAAACGACAGCTCGTTCGTTTCTTCGTGTCGTAATTTATGCAGGCAGCAGCGGCCGCATCCATCGCATAGAGAACTCCCACTCCTCGGAGGTCATCGCTTCCAGCGATTTCGTTTTCCAGAACGGCTCCATAGCGGCGGACCCTACAGGCTGCCGACCGGCTTTGCTAGCGAGACCGCTTCAGTAGGGATGGCGAGCTCCTTAGCTTTCGGGTCGTAAGGTCGATTGGCGCCCGGGATGAGCCCCGTGGTTTCGGGGATAAGATCATCAATAATGGATGCTGGCAGGGCACGGCGACCGTCTTGATCCTTTGGTTACCGCGTCCTGGTGTTTTGGATGCGCTCGGGCAGGATTGACCACAATCCCGCTAAGCCGCCGGGCTTTGGTGGGCATGGGTGACGAGACCGCGACGAGGACCATGGAACCATGGTCGGCTTGCGTGTTTGCCCCACCGGAGGCTTAATATCTGCGAGGGCCGCGCCGACGGGCCCGCGCATTCAGGGGGAAATCGTGAGGCGCAGACCTGCGTTCAATACGTTCGCTTTGTGCGTTGGCGGTCTGCTTGCGTTATGGATGACGGCCTCCCTCGGAGCGCCACCGGCCGCGGTTCCGGAAACCGCACCGGAGGCAGCATGGCCGCACACGTTGACTATCAACGGTACAAGCGTGGTCGTTTACCAGCCGCAGGCAATCGAATGGTCCAACCATCAGACGCTGACGACACGGGAAGCGATTGCCATCAGCAAGCCGGGTGAGAAGACCCCGATCCTGGGTACAACCGAGATCTCGTTTGCTACTCAAACGGACGCCGCCACCAACGACGTACGGCTGTCTGATCCAAAGCTTCTCGCCTCGCATTTCCCAGCCCTGGATACCGAGCAGGCGGCGGCGCTGGAAGAGAAGATCAAAGATGCGCTGCCGAACATCCACCCTAGCCCGGTTGCACTGAACTCAGTCCTGCTCAGCCTGAAGCAGACGGCTCAGCCGGAGAACGCTCCGTTCAACAACGATCCGCCGGTCATCTTCTACAGCGACAAGCCGGCGTCACTCGTCGTTTTCGATGGCGAGCCGGTGACTGTGTCGCTCGGGCAGACCGGCCTGTCACACGCGGTCAACACCAACTGGAACGTGTTTACTGACGGGACTGATTGGTATCTTCTCAATAACGGACTCTGGATGAAGGCAAGCGCTTATACCGGGCCATACCAGCCGGTCTACAGCCTGCCGCCGGGATTCTCCGCGATTCCGGCGGATGCGGATTTCACTGCAGTCCGCAATGCGATTCCGCCGCCACGAACCAAGCCGGCGGTGGTTCCCGTGGTGTTCGTCAGCACCAAGCCGGCGGAGATCGTTGTCACCAGCGGGCCGCCACAGTTTTCCCCGGTCGCCGGGACCAGTCTGCAATCAGTCAAGAACAGTATCAACGCGCTGTTTTTCCAGCCCTCGAGCAGCCGTTTCTTCCTGCTACTCTCTGGCCGCTGGTTCGCCGCGCATGACCTCAATGGACCATGGACCTTTGCGACCGACGACCTGCCGCCTGATTTTGCCTTGATCCCGCCGGAAGATCCGCAGGCGAAGGTGCTGGCGTCGGTGCCCGGTACCAGCCAGGCTCAGCTTGCCACGTTGCAGGCGCAGGTGCCACGCCAGGCGACGTTGAAGAAGGATGCGGCGAAACTAACGGTGGTTTACGCCGGCCCGCCGCAGTTCAAGCCGATCCCCGGCACGCCGATGACGTACGCGGTGAACACCTCGTTCCAGGTGATCGAGACCTCCGGCAAGTACTACGTCTGCTACCACGGCGCCTGGTTCGTCGGCCCGTCGCCGAACGGTCCCTGGGTGTTGGCCGAGAGCGTGCCAGGGGTGATTTACACGATCCCGCCAAGTAGCCCGATGTATAATGTCACATATGTCAAGGTGTATGCCGCGACCCCGGCAACCGTCACTTATGGCTATACGGCCGGTTACACGATGGCCTTCGTCACTGCAGGTGTCGTTGTTTATGGCACTGGCTACTATTACCCGCCGGTGGTGATCCCCGGTGCCGTGCCAGTCTACTATCCCTATCCGTATTCGTATGCCGGCAACGTCGCCTACAACCCGTACACCGGTGCCTGGGCGCACGGCGGCGTCGCGTATGGCCCCTATGGCGGCGTCGCCAGAGGTGGCACGGCCTACAACCCGTACACCGGCGCGTGGGCGCAGGGTGGAGCGATTTACGGTCCGAATGGCGGCGCGGCCGGCTTTTCCGCGTATAATCCGAGCACCGGCGGCTACGCTCGCGGCACGGCGTCATGGCAGAACGGGTATGGTTCGGCCAATGCCAGCTACTACAATCCGCGCACCGGCGTAAGCGGCTCGACCACCCAGAATGCAAACCCATATTCGCGCTGGGGCTCCAGCACATTCTCCGGCCCCAACCAGACGGTCAATACCGCTAGCGGTAGCAACGCCCGAGGCTCGGCGGGCGCATTCCAATCCTCAACCGGGGCGGCGGGTGCGGGCTATCGTGGTGTCAACGGCAACAGCGGCGGTGCGGTGAGAACCCAGAATGGCGACGTTTACGCCGGTCATGACGGCAATGCCTATCAACATTCATCCAATGGCTGGTCGCAATGGAGTAACGGCGGCTGGCAGCCAGTCAGTTCTCCTAACTCGAGCACACAGCGGCAGCAGGCAACCAACTCTGCGACCGCCAACCAAAATACTGCCGCTAGCCAGGCAACAAATCAGAGCCGGTCACAATCCACCCACGCGCAGTCGACCGGGTCCAATCAGGCACAGCATTCGTCACGCCAAAGTATGGACAGTTCGTCCTACCACCAACTCGAGCAGGATCGGCAAGCGCGCTTTGCCGGTTCTCAGCGATTCGGCGGTTTCGGTCAGGGTGGTGCCGCCGGCCGGTTCGGTGGCGGCGGGCGTTTCAGGCGGTAAGCCGGTAGAAGAGGGATTGAAACATGGTGCGCCTGAATTCGTTTCACGTAAGGACGCTGCTGGTCGGCCTTTTGCTGTCAAATCTCAGCACTTTGGCGTTTGCACAGCAGCCCAGCCAGGCGCAGGCCAGCGCCATCAAGCAATCCTGCCGCGCCGACTATCAGGCCAATTGCTCCAGTGTGCCAGCGGGTGGCCGAGCTTCCCTGCAGTGCCTGCAGCAGCATCTGTCCGACCTGTCGCCGGCCTGTCAGTCCGCGGTGAACGAGGCCTCGGGTGGGGGATCAGCGCATCCACCCGCGGATGCCTCGCAGACACCCCCGGCCGAGGTGCCCCCGGCGGCGATGTCGCCGCGGCAAAAGGCGGCCGTGATGCGCCGATCCTGTGGCGCCGACTTCCACGCCTACTGCCAAGGCGTGCCGCTTGGCGGCGGTCGTGGCCTCGCCTGTCTTGCCGCCAACCAATCCCGGTTGTCTCCGTCCTGCAGCAGTGCTCTGGCCGAGGCTCGGGCATCTCGCTGAACGTTCATAAGAGGGGGAGGCACGTGGCGAGGCTGCTGCAATCATTGGTCGTCGCCCTGTTGCTTGGGGCATGCTCGCAGGCACACCTGCAGACGTCCCAGTCCTACTTTGGGGCGCCCGTGCCGCGACCAAATCACATTGCTGTATCGTATTATTCAATCGCGTCCGATGAGGTGAAGCTCGATCAGGGGGTTGGCGCGCGATTGATGAGGGTCTCTGAGAACCAGCCCCTTGGCGCGCTGGAGTTGAAGGCGGCGCAGGACGCCCAGGCCGCGTTGGCTGAGGGAATCGTCGCACGGCTGCAAAAATACGGACTGCCGGCTGAACTGTCGGCCGGCGGCGACGTGGGCTATGGCACGTTGCTGGTGCAGGGGCAGATTGTCGGTACCAACCAGGGCAACCGCACCCGGCGGATGTTGATCGGTCTGGGGGCAGGAAAAAGTAGCGTTAGCGCGGACACGCAGATCTACTATGCAACCGACCGCAGCGCGCCACCACGTTTCATAATGTCGTTCACGGGGCAGGCTGATAGCGGCCATTTGCCCGGAGCTGTGGAAACGATGGGCGCTGGCGCGGCGGCTCAAAGTATTGGCCGGTCTGAGGTCATAACTGGTGCCACGCACGCCGGTGCCGAAACGCGCCGGTCGACCGACACGGCTGAGGCTAACAAACTGGCGGACGGTATCGCGCTACGGGTAGCTCAATTCGCGGTTGATCAGGGATGGATCCCGCGCGGGAAGATCGAGTGATGCTCGACTGACCGTTCACGCCCTTCCCGACGACAACACATCGCCACCTACCTGGCACCTTTTGCAGCGTAGTCTGGCTTAGACCTAGACTGGACAAATTACCGCTGGGGTGGCGGGAGGGTTTGTTCCTGGACCGGACCGTGCCCGTTCGGCGGGGGCGCCACGTAATTGTCCGAAGGCGGCGGCGTAGTCGGGGGCGCCCCTTGTGGCTGATACTGCGGATATGCGGGCGCGTAACCCCGCTGCTGTCCGGGCGGCGGAGGCGGCGGCGGCATTGGCGGTGAAGCGTTAGGAGAACCGTAACGGGTGAGCAGGTCCCGCATCGGATCGGCACCCGGGTTGCTGCCCTGCATTTGCATTACCAACTGCCGAGTCGCGAGGGGCTGCCCGTAGTAGGATTGATCCGCATGGGAATCGGAGGACATGAGGCTGCCCTCCAACGCGACGCCGCCGAACAGGCCGCGAGAGGCCGAGAACGCGACGATATCGGCGCCGACCGCGGTCGTTGTCGAGCCCTGTATACCGGCGCCGATCGTGGCGATTGCGACCCCGGCATTCGCACCCAGTTTGATTTGGCTGTCGAGCACCGCGTTCAGCCCCTTCTCGGTCATGATCAGCATCAGAAGCTGATTGTCCTCGATGCCGAATTGAAAGCCGAAGCTGCCACTGCCGATACTATAGAACGCGGGATACGACCACGTTCCGTTACCGGCGCGGGCCAGCAGGACGCAGTTTCCACCTTCGCCGCCGAAAAAGAAGCCAGCCTTGAAAATCCGTGGGCAGACAAAGACCGCCTTAGCTTTGCGCAGCAGAGTTTTCGGGTCCTGCGAGACGTTCTGGGTCATCATATCCTGCACCGTCAGCGTGGCCCGGTCGATCAGGCTTTGCTGCTCGGTCTGTGTGCTGGTTGGCGAGCAGGCGGTTTGCGGGAGTGCCATTGCCACTACCGTCGTTGCCGCCGCGGCCATGGCTAGGAACCGGTTCATGCGTCTTTCTCTCCCTGCCGTCCTCAATCCAGCTTGCATAGGCCATCCGGCCGAGTCGTGTTCAAACACAACGGCGAATTTGCTACAGCGCATGGATTTCACATGTCGGGCGCCGCAATGAAAGGATCAGTGCGAAGCGTGGTGGCCTTGAAAAGAGGTCGGTCTTCTCCCGCGCCGACATCATAGCCCGCCGTGGCGACCGCTCCTTCGACCGTCTGTGGTCGGCCGGGGATCAAACAGGTAGAGGGCACCAATGACCTCCATTGTCGATATTGTCGAAGATCTGGAACGAGGACCCAGCTAACCCCGGTTCAAGCGCCCATCGTTGTCAGGTATGCTGCGGCATGGCGAATCATCTGCTGGAAACCATCGAGGGCAAACGGCTTGCGGACCGGGACAAGTGGCTGCAATGGGGGCCATATCTGGCTGAACGCGAGTGGGGCACGGTGCGAGAGGATTATTCCCCGACCGGCGATGCTTGGACCTATTTTCCGTTCGATCACGCCCGCAGTCGTGCCTACCGCTGGGGCGAGGATGGCATAGCCGGGTTCACCGACGATCGCCTGCGCTGGTGCCTGTCCGTGGCGTTATGGAACGGGCACGATCCCTTCCTGAAGGAGCGGATGTTCGGCCTGACCAACGCACAAGGCAATCATGGCGAAGACGTCAAGGAACTCTATTACTTTTTGGACGGCACTCCGACACATTCGTACATGCGGATGCTGTACAAATACCCTCAGGCGGCGTTTCCATATGCCGATTTGATCGCGAAAAATGCTGCGGCAGGCCTCGACGAGCCCGAGTATGAATTGCTCGATACCGGAATTTTCGACGAAGGCCGCTACTTCGACGTGACGGTTGAATATGCCAAGGCGACGCCGGACGACATTCTGATCCGAATCACGATCGACAACCGCGGTCCGGAGGCGGCGGATCTGCATGTCCTGCCGCAGCTTTGGGCACGCAACACCTGGGATTGGCGGCCAGGCATCCCTGAACCCAAGCTGAGCCTGGCCGACGGTGGCGTGGCCGCGTGGCACAATCGTATGCCAGAGCGGCGGCTGGATATCGACAACAGCGCGAACTGGCTGTTCTGCCGTAACGAAACCAATACTAATTATCTATACGGCGATGATGCGGCCGGACCCTTCAAGGACGGCATCAACGACTATCTCGTGAATGGTCAGACCAACGCTATCGGACATCGGCATGGCACGAAATGTGCCGCCCACACGGTGCTGAGGCTGGCGGCAGGCGAACGGCACGTCATGCGCCTGCGCTGGTATCCAGCAACTGTGACGGGAGATCCGTTCGCTGATCATGATGAGCTGTTTGCAGCTCGTCTTGCCGAAGCCGACGCCTTCTACGCTACCCTGCAATACAATATCACCGATCCCGATGCTAGGTTGGTGCAGCGTCAGGCGCTGGCAGGCATGCTATGGTCAAAACAATTCTATCGTTACGATGTCCGCCGCTGGCTGATGGGTGATCCGCTGCAACCAACGCCGCCCCCGGAACGAGAAGCGATCCGGAACGGCGACTGGCAGCACCTCAATAATCGCGATATTATCTCGATGCCGGACACCTGGGAATATCCTTGGTATGCATCCTGGGACCTGGCGTTTCAGGCAGTCACCTTTGCGCTGATCGACCCCGAGTTCGCCAAACAGCAACTGCTGTTGCTGACCCACGAATGGTTCATGCACCCGAACGGGTCGTTGCCCGCTTACGAATGGGCGTTTGGTGACGTTAATCCTCCGGTGCACGCCTGGGCCGCATGGCGGGTGTTCCGGATGGATGCGGGGTTGCGTGGCTCGCCGGACTTCGAATTCCTTGAGCGCGTCTTCCACAAGCTGATGATGAATTTCACCGGCTGGGTGAACCGCCAGGATGTAGAAGGACGCAACGTCTTTCAGGGTGGCTTCCTCGGGCTCGACAATATCGGCGTGTTCGACCGCAGCCAGAAGCTTCCTGTGGCGGGCCGAATAGACCAGTCGGACGGCACATCCTGGATGGCGATGTACGCTCTCAACATGATGCGCATCTCGCTGGAACTTGCCACGCGCAATCATGTCTATGAGGCAACCGCCACAAAGTTCTTCGAGCATTTCCTGGCGATCGCCGAGGCGATGACGCGTCAGAACGGGCGACGCGGCTTGTGGGACGAGGTCGACAGGTTCTATCATAATGTCCTGCAGCGCCCGGATGGTTCGGCTATTCCGTTACGCTTTTTCTCCCTGGTCGGGTTGTTTCCGTTGTTCGCGGTGGAGGTGCTCGAACCCGAAACGGTCGCGCGGTGTCCAGAATTTGCCGAGCGGTTACAGTGGGTGTTGACCCATCGGCCGGATCTCGCAGCGCTGGTTTCACATTGGGATGTGGAAGGGCAGGGGTCGCGGCGTCTTCTGTCGTTGCTGCGAGGCAGCCGGATGAAGGCCTTGTTGCGGCGGATGCTGGACGAGACCGCGTTTCTGTCGCCTTACGGTGTACGAAGCGTGTCGAGGGTGCATCTTGATCACCCGTTCGAACTCGATCTGGACGGCCAGCATTTCAGCGTCGGATATGTGCCCGGGGACAGTAACAGCCGAGCTTACGGGGGTAATTCGAATTGGCGCGGGCCGGTATGGATGCCGGTCAATTTTATGCTCGTCGAGGCTTTGTATGGGTTCCATCGTTACTATGGTGATGATTTCCAGGTAGAGTATCCGACCGGCTCAGGCGTGACCTTGAGCCTGCGCGAGATCGCTGACGAACTGGCGGCTCGTTTGACCCGGCTGTTCCTGCGGGGGGCGGACGGAAGGCGGTCTGCCTTCGGCGCGTCGACATTGCAACAGGACGATCCACATTTCCGCGACAACGTGCTGTTTTACGAATTTTTCCATGGCGACACCGGCAAGGGGCTTGGTGCCTCACACCAGACCGGCTGGACCGGATTGGTGGCTCTACTGCTGCACGGGAGAGAAGAGGACGATCCGACGCAAATGGACATGCCGACGGGGGAAGTTTAGCGTATCTTGACGTGTAGGTCCGCGCCTATTCAGACTTCGCCAACTGTTGCTCCACCAGTGTTGCCCACCATGACGCCCCTACCGGTAAAATCTCATCGTTAAAATCGTACTTTGGATGATGCAGCAGCGGATCGTTTATCCCCCGAGCACCACCGAGCATCAGGTAAGCACCCTGCTTGGCGTTCAGCATGTAAGCGAAGTCCTCGCCCCCCATCGTAGGCGCTCGCATCTCCCGTACCGCCTCAGTTCCAGCCACAGATGTTGCCGCGTCCATGGCCAGCGCCGTCGCTTCGGCGTCATTGACCGTCGCAGGCGCGTGCCGGAAAAACCGAACCTCCGCCGAAGCTCCGAAACTCTCGGCGATGCCTTTCACGAGCCGCAGTATCCTGGTCTCGATCTGGTCCCCAACCTCAGGCCGATACCATCGCGCCGTGCCCTTCATCACCACGCGCTCCGGCAAGATATTGTAGGCGTCACCACCCGAGATACTTCCAATCGAAACCACGCCGCTTTCGATCGGTTCAATCGACCTAGAAACAATCGTCTGCAGCGCGCCGATGATGTGTGCCGATACAACGATTGGATCGATGCCCTGGTGCGGCGACGCCGCGTGGCTCCCGAGCCCCGTTACAACGATGTCGAAGAAGCCCACCGCGGCCATCACCGGGCCAACTCGCCATAGGAACGTCCCGGCCTTTGCCTCCGGCCAGTTGTGCAGCCCAAACACCTTGTCCATCGGGCAGCGATTAAACAAACCCTCCTGCACCATCATGTTGGCGCCGCCCTCGAATTCCTCCGCCGGCTGGAAAATCAGGTACACCGTGCCGTCGAAGTTGCGCGTCTCCGAGAGGTACTTCGCCGCTCCAAGCAGCATTGTGGTGTGGCCATCGTGTCCGCAGGCATGCATCACTCCAGGGTTTTGGCTCGCATGCGCCAGACCGGTCTCCTCATGGATCGGCAGCGCGTCCATGTCTGCCCTGAGGCCGATCGCGCGTTCGGACGATCCCGCCCGGATCACACCGACGACGCCGTGAGTTGCCATCCCCGTGACGATCTCATCCACGCCGAATTCCGCGAGCTTCGCACGGACGACACCGGAGGTCCGCGCCTCCTTCATCGACAGTTCCGGATTGGCGTGCAGATCCCGCCGCCACGCGGTCATCTCGGGGTGCAGTGCGGCGATACTGTTGATGACTGGCATAGGCGGATACTACTCCCGATGCGGCGCAAAGGTAAGGGCAAGCCCTTTTGCCAGCGGTATGGGATCGACAGCGAGAAGCGCCCGCATCGGACCGATGTCGAAGGCCTTGTCCTCCACAAGGCGGCGGATCTCCTCGGGTTGCACCGGTGGCAGTGCCGTGACACGCCGTGTCAGACGAGCCGCGAAAATCAGCGGCGCCGCGGGGAAGGGAAGAATGAGCGGCTTCCGAAGTCCTGCCGCAGTGGCCACCGCACGCACGAAATCCGTGTATCGAACCGGCTCCGGTCCGGCGATCACCAGGCTGTCCGGTCCATCCCAGCGACGCGCGAGGGCTGAGCTGATGCAGCGCGTCACGTCGGACTGATGGATCGGCTGCACCAGGAAGCGGCCGCCGCCCGGCAGAGGCATCACCGGCAGGCGCCGCAACAGCTTGGCCAGGCGTTGCACGTTGTCCTCGCCCTGCGCTCCGTAGATCATCGTAGGGTGCAGCATGACCCCCGATCGACCGGAGGCCAGCAGGGCCGCCTCCCCGGCCAGCACGCCATTGCCGTGGGCATCCGGCCAGCGGGTGAATTTACGCGTGCTTCCCAGCAGCACCAGCGCGGCCAATTCGGGCGCCACGGCGAGGATCCCCGGCGTATGTCGCGCATGCGCACAGGAGACCACGCGCGTCGCATCGGCCAGAGCGTCTCGCAGGGCTGCTTGGTCGCGCAGGTCCGCCCGCCGCACTCCGCCGCGTAGCCCGGCCGCCGCCCACTTCTTCGAGTTCCGCACAATCGCCACCACGGGCACGCCCTCGGCGAGCAAGCTGCGGCACAGCGCCAGCCCGGACCGGCCGGTCGCACCGATCACGTGAACAGGATCAGTCATCACCGCTGAAACGCATATCCCGAACGGCGAGACAAGCCTCTCGCGCATCCCCGCCGTTTTGCTTAGCGTATGGCAAGTACCGAAAGGCTGACAAAATGACGATCCAACGACGCGCTGTGCTTGGCGCCGCTGCGGCCACCGCCTTCTGCCCGCTCCACCGCACCCGCGCCCAGACAAGACCGGTCGTGAAGATAGGGGTCATGAACGACCAGTCAGGGCCTTATCGCGACGTCAACGGGCCAACCGGTGTCATCTGCGCCCGGCAAGCAGTCCAGGAATTTGCCGCCGGCGATTTCGACGTCGAGATACTGTCCGCCGACCATCAGAACAAGCCGGATGTTGCTGTATCCCTGGCGCGCGAGTGGTTCGACCAACGCGGCGTGGACATCATTATCGACATCGCCGCGACCTCCTGCGCTTTGGCTCTGGCGTCGATCGTCAAAGCGAAAAACAAGATCATGATCGCCTGCAGTACGGCGTCATCCGATGTCACGGGCAAAGCGTGCACGCCCAATTCGATGCATTGGGTGTTCGACACCTACATGGAAGCAAAATCTACCGGAGGTGCCATGGTGAAGGCCGGCGGCGACACCTGGTACTTCATCACGCCCAACTATGCCTTTGGCGAAGCGACGCAGCGCGACACCACCCGATTTGTGGAGGCCGCTGGCGGCAAGGTCTTCGGATCTCAGATCTATCCGTTCCCGGAGACTACGGATTTTTCAGCATTTCTGGTCAGGGCGCAGGCGTCTGGTGCGAAAATTCTCGGTATTTGCGGCGCCGGCGCCGACCTGATCAATATTATCAAACAGGCGCACGAATTCGGCCTGACGCAGACGATGAAGTTGGCGGCCATGGTCGCCTACACCACCGACATCCACTCCATTGGGATCGAACTGGCCGCCGGCACACGTCTATCGGAAACCTATTACTGGGATTACAACGACCGGACCCGCGCGTTTCAGAAACGAATACAGTCGAAAGTCACCTTGTGGCCCAATATGGCGCAGGCCGGCGACTACTCCTGCACCTTACACTATCTGAAGACGGTCAAGGATATGGGCGCCACGCAAGCCAAGGCCGACGGTGCTGCGACCGTTGCCCGCATGAAGGCGATACCCACCGACGACGACTGTTTTGGGCCCGGTAAAATCCGTGAGGATGGTCGCAAAGTCCATCCCGCATACCTGTTCGAGGTCAAGCAGCCCTCAGAAAGCCGACACGAATGGGACCTCTACAAGCTTATCGGTACTACGCCGGCAGACGACGCGTTCCGCCCATTGTCCGACAATGCCTGCCCGCTGGCCAAGGCTTGATATCAACCGCGAATCGACACAGCGATTAGCAAAAAGCTAAAGCTGCCGTGGAATTCCCCGTAGTTGCGGGGAACTAAATCATTTTGAATTCGGAACCACAGCGGAGGTTCCGCTCAGGACGATCCTACTCCGCTGGTTCGCCGGAGACTCGGCTACTTCTTCCACCGTTCGCCACGGACGCTCCGCTGCCGGCCGCAGATCAGACGGCACCGGGTTGATCGCCGCCTGTGGCGCCGGGGGTGAGGAATTTGCGATCATAGTCCCGGGGTCGGGCCGATTATAAATGAAGCCGTATGTCGGATATACCGATCCGAACGTACCGTCGCGGCCAAGTTCGACCCGTACCGCCGACCAGTTATTGGCCTCGGAGACATCCACCACTGCCACATTACGCGAGATCCGACCAGGGCTGCCGCCGCTTGGCCAATTTGCATGATCGACGATGACCTCACGGGCGTTCACCACGCGTTTTACGACAGCAACATGACCCAGACGCATCCGGCCATTGGCCCGGAAATTGAGAACACTACCGGTTTCGGGCTGGTCGCCCCGGGCGTAGAGACCCTCGGAGTTGTTCCACCATTGCCAAGCATTGCCGCCGACTTTGATTCCGGAAACCTGCCGCGCATAGGGAACGCAGGAAACATAGGACCGTGTCGGGTCCAGCATCACGGTGGGCGAAAGCTTGGTGTCCCATGCAATATGGGAGCCGATCGCGTGCGGACGATAAGAGGCGGTCGGCTTCAACGCCTCATCGCCGGACTGAGCGGCTTGCGCACTGTCGACAATGGCCGGACAACTGAACAGGAGCGCGGAGCTCAAAAGGCATGCCTTCGTTCCCGTTCTAAATGCCCGCATCGAATTCCAACTCCACCAATTAGCTGCTTGATAAGCCGGTGCTGGGAGGCGGGTTGCAATCCGGAGTAGCGCTCCAGGGGCTAAAATTTGTATGTATGCTTGCGTTTCGTGATTTTCAGGGGTCGATGGCTTGTGAAAATAGGAACATAAGCACAAATTCTAGAACTTAATGTTGATACGTTAAAGAAAAAACCACAGGTGTGGCATTTGTGCACCGATTCGGTGTCGCCCATTTCGCTGCGATCCCGTTCGGGTTTTTTCACGGCATGAGACATCTGCGAGTACTTGACTGCCCCAGAATGCCCCGAGAAAAGGGTGCTCGAACGCGAAAGGATCTTTCCCCCTCATGGACTGCGAAGCAGCGCGTATTGTACGAGTGGGTAAACTCGAGATCGGCAACGCCCGGCCGTTCGTCTTGATCGCCGGACCTTGCCAGATTGAGTCGCGAACGCACGCGCTGGATGTCGCCCGTGCCCTGCGCGAGATATCCACACGTACTGGCGTACCGGTCATCTACAAGTCCAGCTACGACAAGGCGAACAGGACCAGTGCCTCAGCCGCTCGCGGGATCGGCATGGAGGCGGGTCTTACAATCCTCAACGATGTCCGCGAGGCAACCGGCCTGCCGGTCCTGACCGATGTCCATGCGCCAGACCATTGCGCGGTGGCGGCGCAGGCGGTGGACGTTTTGCAAATCCCGGCTTTCCTGTGCCGCCAGACAGACCTGCTGTTGGCCGCAGGAGAAACCGGCCGAGCGATCAACGTGAAGAAGGGCCAGTTCCTCGCCCCGTGGGATATGGTGAACGTCGCGGCCAAGATAGCCAGCACCGGTAACCACAACATCCTGCTGTGCGAGCGCGGCGCCAGCTTCGGTTACAACACCCTGGTCAGCGACATGCGCAGCCTGCCGATCATGGCCCGCACCGGCTATCCGGTGGTGTT
Organism: uncultured Alphaproteobacteria bacterium; assembly: GCA_963772355.1. GTDB lineage: Bacteria > Pseudomonadota > Alphaproteobacteria > Acetobacterales > Acetobacteraceae > Rhodopila. The sequence goes on from CAVYXX010000081.1 coordinate 65,783, forward strand.
CGACGCCACCCACTCGGTGCAGCAGCCAGGCGGGCAGGGGACGTCCTCCGGCGGTCAGCGGGAGTTCGCCCCGGTGCTGGCCCGCGCCGCGCTCGCCGTCGGGGTCGCTGCAGTTTTCATCGAGACACACGAAGATCCGGACCGAGCCCCTAGCGACGGCCCCAACATGATCCCCTTGGATCAGATGGAGGCATTGATCACGCGCCTCGCCGCCTTCGACCGGCTGGCGAAGCAGAGTGCATGATCCAGGTCCCACCTAGTTCAATCGTCCTGGCGGCCAGCAAATTATCACCGTCGTCTTCGGTTCACGTATCCCCGCACGCTGCCGATCAGATCACATCGACGCGCGACAAGCTCTGGTTGAAGTGTCCAGAGCGGCTCTTCCACGAGCCCTATGTCGGCTTGAAGGAAAGGTTGGATCGGCATATGGCTGGGCCATCCGGATTGACAGGAGGTCTCCGAGCTGAATGGACGGAGCCGGCAGATGGCCTCGCCGAAGCGTTGGTCAGAGCGGGCCCTATATTATATAATTATACCGGTCGACAATTGCGTTGATCGGTATACGCGTAGGGTTGGCGGGACGGCGGCGCGCGCCTGCGTGCACAAGCCGCGATGTAATCTGATTACGCACTGGAGAGTTTGCCGGGCACCAGGCGCACCTTGCGAGGGGCCGCAATCCAGATCGCTGCCGTCGACAAGATGCAGCAGGCGATGGCCAGCAGAAAAGCGTTCCGGTAGCTCCCGGTCGCATCGTGAATGGTACCCGCGACCCATGGTCCGGTCGCCCCACCGCCAATCAGCGCTATCGTCACGGTGCCGAAGATGGCGCCGTAGCTCGGTCCCTCAAATATCTCGACGACGATGGGCCCCATGACCGATGTCATCGCGTATCCCAGAAAGCCTTGCGAGACCACTATCAGGTAAAGCAGAGGGCGCGAGGGACCTTGCTCGAGGGCAATCAACGCGGCATAGCAGACCGCGAAACCCGCGCATGCCGTGGCCCACACCCATTCGCGTCCGAAACGGTCGGACAGTGCCCCGAGACCAATCTGGCCGGGTATCGCGACCACACTGACCATCCCCAGGGACCAAGCCGCCACGAACGGGGTAAAGCCGACCTCAGTGAGGTATTGTGTCTGGTGAACCTGGACAGCGTACCAAGCGAAAAGAGCGCAGAAGTACGCGAGCATTATCCACCAGAAACGACTGGTGCGTATTGCTCGTGCGAGCGTCCATTCGATGGCGGCCCAAGCTGGGTCGACCACGTTCGTCGGCCTATGAATCTCGTCCGTCCCAACCGCGCACAATGCACCGTCGGGCAGCAAACCGATATCCTCCGGTCCCCGCCGCACAAGCAAAGTTAACGGGCCGATGACGAGAAGCACGAGAAGCCCCATGGCCGAGCACGATGCGCGCCAGCCGTCACGACCGATAATCGTCTGCAACCAAGGCAGCAGAACGACTGCCCCCACACCGGCCCCAGAGAACGCGATGCTAATGGCCAGGCCCCGGCGGCGCATGAACCAGTTCGGAAGAAAGAGGGAATGCGCCGTGTAGGTCATGAGATTCGCTCCTCCGCCCACCAGGACACCGAGTGTTGCGTAAAGCTGCCACGGCCTTTCGATCAGGGGTGCCGTGAGCAGCCCGATGCTCATCAGGCAAACTCCGCTCCCGATCACAACGCGTGGGCCGTGGCTGTCCATGAGCCGGCCAGAAATCGGGCTCAGGATCGCGGAGACAAGAAAGCCGAAAGAAAAGGCACCAGCGACTAGACCTCGGTCCCACCCGAACTCATTGATGAGCGGCGGCAACAGCAAAGAGAATGCCGTGCGCGCCGTCACCGCGATCGCCATCGTCACGAAGGCGATTCCGACAATCAGCCACCCGAAGTAAAACGGCAACCGAGACGGCCAACGATGCGGCGTAACTTTCACTCGACATCCGCCGGTTGAGCTACCAGGATGTACGACCGATAATGTCCCCGCCCTTGGTCAGTTGCCATTACAGGCGATGAGTTGCCAATGCATTTCGGAAGGATGGCATCAGCCTCGAGTTGCTTGCGACAATGGCGACACTCGGCATGCCCCAGGAAAATACGTTGCAGGAGCCGCGCATCGAGAGCCTCGTTCTGATAGACGACCGAGACGCGGAACCTATTTCGGAGTTGGTCTGCTTCGGCCCACGGGAACCGACTTAGTCGAATTGTTTCAATCAAGATTAGCGGCTGGACTTTATCGGCTGTGTCATACTCTAACTCGGCCATCGCACTCAGCAATCCAGGCGATACACCCGCCGCGCCGTCCCAGCGAATATCGCCGCCTTCTCATCCGCGGAGCACCCGGCGGTCAGGCGCTTTAGCGCGTTAAACAGGGCGGCGAAGCCGATGCCCATTTTTTCAACCGGGAAATTGCTCTCGGCGATGCAACGGTTAGAGCCAAACAGTTCGATGCAGGTCTCAACATAAGGCCGCCAATGGGCCGCGAGTTGTTCCGACGACGGCGGCGCATCGAGCCCCATATAATCAAGCGCCGCCAAGCGCATCATCATTCCGCCCAGCTTCATTGTCACATTTGGGCACCGAGCCAATTCGGTCACCGAGCGTTTCCAGGCGGCAAATACTTCGCTCTGTTTGCCGGCATACCGCCCATACCCCAGCGGCCCACCACAATGGCCGACGACGATATTGCTCGTCGGGAAAGCCTGCGCCAGGTCGGCGATGTCGAGCAGCTGCGGATGGAAGGCCCACGCATCCAGCGACAGGCCAAGCGCCGACAAACGTGCCATCCCCGCTCGAAAATCCGGCCGCAGATACAGCCCCGGCTGAATATCCGGCGCACTGTTCCCGATCACCGGATCGGCGTCGTACCCGGCCGGGTGGCGTACGCCACGAAACCGGCCGCCGCCAGCGCGAATATGCGCCTCCAGCACCGGCCCCACCCAGTCGCCGGCGGTTAGATCGGCGTAACCAACAATCCCGGCGGCAACCTTCGTCTTGCCGTAGCCGCCGCTGTCGCTCATAGCGGCGATGCCGGCAACGAATTCCGTCTCTCCCACCGGACGCTTGGGCACCGGGCCGCCGGCCCGATACATCGAGTGGCACTGCAAGAACACGCTGCCCACGATGTTGTGGCCGGTCGCACAGTCGCCGAGGTATTCGTCGAGTAGGTAGCGGAACGCAGGTACCTCCCAGGACTCGCCATGCGAACCGCCCGTGCGGTGCCAAAAATGGTGATGGGTATCGATGATCGGCAGGGCTGGATCGATGATCGGCTCGGGCGGCGCCTTTGCCAGCCAGCTATCCCTCGGCGGAAAAATCCGCCCGAACTGGGTTTTGGTTTGCGTTGCGCTCATCGGCGGTTCCCCCACTTTGCTCTTCCCGTCAGGGATTACTACGCGCTCGGACGCGATGCGAGCCGGCCGCCGAACCTCAGTGCGCCGGCGGAGACGGGGCAGGCGGGGCCGACGCGGTGGACGGGGGGGCCGAGCTGAACGGCTGCGTCGGGCCTTGCGGCGCCGCTCCATTGGCGGGCGGCTGATCGCCCTGCGATTGGGCGGCTCGCACCTGCTGGGTCAGATCCCGGACGCATCGTCCAAGTGTGTCGCTGATGGCCGCCGAGCCTGCTAGTGACAGCATCCATGGCGGCTCGTTGCCGTCGGGGAAGGTCAAGGTCATAGAGGAGGCGCCGCGGAATTGTCGGTCGAACGTCTGAATCGCGCCCTGGTCCAGTGTCCAGTCGATGCTGTGGTCGTGGCCGGTTGCCTGCATGATCCACGGGGTGTTCAGCCCGATCTGCACTACTACGGAAATATGCGTGCTGGGCGGAATCGACCAGTCTGGCTTACTCGCGGAGAATGCGGTGTCAGTGCCACCGATGTCGAAGCGGATCGACAGCCGGCGGTTGTCGGTTGGGTTGGTGCTGCCGATGCCGCAGACCGCGCCGCCCGTGTCGCCCCTGCCGCTGAAGGCATCCCAGGCCCCGGCGTGATAGTAGGTCTGCATCTGTGCCACGGCGGCTGCCGGTGTCAGCGCGATCGCCAGCGCCGCCAGATGGGCAAAATGTTTCATGCGGCACTCCTTTGCGGCTGTCGCCGAGGTGGTGAGGCGTGCAGCCGAGGGGAAATCGTCTCCTCAAATGAAGGTGAAATCCTGCCCGGGACCGGGCTATCAACATCCGGTTCGAGATGGTAGGCAGCGCCCCGTCTGACAGATCGGAGACGCGAAAAATGGCCGCTATCGCCGACATCACCGCCCGTGAAATCCTCGACAGCCGCGGAACGCCAACCATCGAAGTGGATGTCATTCTTGAGTCCGGTGCAATGGGCCGCGTCGCGGTGCCCTCCGGGGCGTCCACCGGCGCGCACGAGGCTGTTGAACTGCGTGACGGCGACCAATCCCGCTTCGGCGGCAAAGGCGTGCGGACGGCGGTCGCCAATGTGGAGGGAGAAATTCTCGAAGCCGTCAGCGGCATCGAGGCAACCGAGCAGGTTGTTATCGACAATATCATGATCGACCTCGACGGCACCCCCAACAAGGCTCGGCTTGGCGCCAACGCGATCCTCGGGGTCTCGCTGGCCACGGCCAAGGCAGCCGCCTCCGATCAGGGTCAACCGCTGTATCGCTATGTCGGTGGCGCCTATGCTCGCACCCTGCCAGTGCCGATGATGAACATAGTCAACGGCGGCAAACACGCCGACAATCCGATCGACATCCAGGAGTTCATGATCCAGCCGATCTCCGCCCCTACAGTAGCCGACGCCGTTCGGATGGGCTCGGAGGTGCTGCAGGCGCTGAAAAAGGGCCTGCACGATGCCGGCCACAACACCAACGTCGGCGACGAAGGCGGTTTCGCGCCAAACCTGAAATCCGCCGATGAAGCCTTGAGTTTCATTGCCAAGGCGGTGGAGAAGGCTGGCTATCGGATTGGCGAGGACATTACCTTCGCCCTTGACCCAGCTTCGAGCGAGTTCTTCAAGAACGGCAAGTATCATCTGGAGGGTGAAAGCAAGGTATTGGACGGCGAAGGCATCGTCCGCTACTACGCCGAACTCGTGAGCCGCTATCCGATCGTATCGATCGAGGATGGCTGCGCCGAAGACGACTGGGAAACCTGGAAGCATCTTACCGAAACACTTGGCAAGAAGATCCAGATCGTCGGCGACGATCTTTTTGTCACCAATCCGGAACGCCTGCGTCGCGGCATTAGGGAAGGTTCCGCGAATGCCGTTCTGGTCAAGGTCAACCAAATAGGCACCCTGTCAGAGACGCTGGAGACCGTCGAAATCGCCCATCGAGCCGGCTGGAGTGCCGTCATGAGCCATCGTTCGGGCGAAACCGAGGACGCCACGATCGCTGACCTCGCGGTCGCAACGAATTGCGGCCAGATCAAGACCGGCAGCCTGGCGCGCAGCGACCGCAACGCGAAATACAACCAGCTTATTCGGATTGAAGAACAACTCGGCGACGCCGCCCGATATGCCGGGGCAACAATTCTACGACACTAACCGGGCGGCTTTGCCAATTCTACGTCCGAGACCCGCAGTTCGGCGTCGCGACTGACCTCGTACGGCTCGCCCCTGATAGTCAGGACCATCGGATCGCCGGCTTCAAGAGTTGCTGCAATCGCCTGTCTGTCTATGCTGATTTTAAGCCTGCGCCGGCGCCACTGGACGCTGAAGGAAAGACTCTGCCAGGCCATCGGAAGAACGGGGTCAATTGCTATCCCGTCGTCGCGCAGTGACAACCCTGCGAAACCAAAAACCGCCAACATCCAGATCCCGCCCTGGGCCGCGATATGAACGCCGCCGCCGGTCGCCACGTGGGCATTTCCCAGATCGATATCGGCGGTCCGTCGGAAAAAACGCAACGCCATCTCGGCATCGCCCAGCCGAGCGGCAACCAGCCCGTGCATGGCGGGGCTTAGGGAACTGCCGTGGCTGCAGCGAGGCTCGTAAAACCGGAAATTCTCCGCCGCCTTGACGGGCGTGAACTCCTCAGGCAGCAACGCGAGCAGTGCCACGACATCGGACTGTTTCACCACCTGCGTTTTTTGTGTTCGCTCTCGCCCGAGCACGACATCCATCGGCACCGATCGGCCCGCGTAGTCTGCCAGGTTTATGTACTCAAGGTCGAAGTAGCCTGAAAATTGCTCGAACAAGCCGGTCTTAGGGTCGCGACCGGTCGCCAACGTTTGCGCCACGGTCAGCCATTGCTGCAGTTCGGTGGCGTCTAATCCAAGATGACGCGAAAGAACGTTCCACCGTTCGGGCCAACGCTTTTGCAGCAATGCCGCTACATCCAAGGCGCGCCGGATGTTCCAACCCGCCATGACGTTCGTATAGGCATTGTCGTCGATATGTTCGTGGTATTCGTCTGGTCCGATCACGCCACGGATGTGGTGGTAGCCGTCCGCCTCCAGTTGCGCACGGCTAGACCAGAACCGAGCGGTTTCGAACATGATCTCAGCGCCGGCTTCCAGCATGAAGCCGTCATCCGCCGTCGTCTGCCAATACTGCCAGACCGCGTAGGCAACGTCCGCGCTGATGTGCTGCTCTTGCTTGCCGCAGAGGACGTCTACGACCTTGTTATCGGGTCCGATCACCTGATCCGGAGTCATCTCCACACCGGTATCCGTGGATTCCCAAGCGTAGAGCGCACCGCGCCAGCCCATCCTAGCGGCTTTCGCCCGTCCGCCATCAAGTGTATGAAAGCGATACATCAGCAAGGCTCTGGCTGCTTCGGGCCAGGTCAAAGTATAAAACGGCAGCAAGAAAATCTCAGTGTCCCAGAAGACGTGTCCATGGTAGTCGTCACCGGTCAACGCCCGAGCGCCGATCGAGACACGTTCGTCTCCGGGGTTGGCCGCGCTGTTGAGGTGGTAAACGGCAAATCGTAAGGCGAGTTGTGCGTCCGGGTCACCCTCGACCGAGACGTCGCTGCACTGCCAACGCGTCGCCCAGGCGGCCTCATGCGCGGCGACCACGCCGCGCCAGCCAAGGTGTCGGGCTAGACCGAGTTTGTTCCGAGCTTCCCTCGCGAAATCTACTTCTAAGGTGTTACTGCAAACAATGGCGACAAAGCGCTGGAAACACACGATTTGACCAGGGCGTGTTTTCCAGGACCATGTGTGTGCGAGGTGACCGAGCGCTGTCGGCGGAAGATCCTGGCCGTCGATTTGCAGCGACGGCGCGGTCGCCATGGCGAGGCCCTTGCCTGAATGTCGTGTGTGCCACACGCCGATATCCTGACCGATCGTTTCCGCGACGAGTCCGAGGTGCATCCCTTCGAACGACGCTTCGAATGTAAGGTCGACCTCGCCATGCTCGATCTCTAACTGGATCAATTGCAGTCCGAGCCCACGGTCGTCCAGCGACACCAGGCGCAAGGTGTGAACTTGAAGGGCCAGATCGGGCAATTCGGTGAAGTGCCCAGCGGTAAGTAAAGCACCTCGCTTGATGTCGAGTATTATCCGGCGCGATGATACCTCACCGGGGTGGTAGACCAGCGGACCGGCCGGCAGCAGGATGCGGGTCGGTACCCAGTCCGCAGCCGGGACAAGCCCCGGCGGAGCGCCCTTGGCATCCGTCGTATCAAACAGCCCTGCCACGTAGGTCCTCGCGGGAGCGGCAGAGTGCGATCCACGGGTCGTCGACCGCGCACCTCTTACGCCTAGAAAACCATTGCTGATCGAGAAGCGCGCCTCGACACTGGCTTCGCGGAGCGGATCGTAGCCATCCGCGGCAAGGACCCAAGTCGGATCAGACGTCGGTCGAAGTATGTCTTCCATTGTCCCTGGTCCGCTCATGGCAACCGCCGGCCCAGGCGCCCGTCAGCCAAGGCATCGACCGCGACTTCATCCAGGCTGGTTACCACGAGATTTGCCCCGGCCGCCACAAGGAGCGCCGCATCGTCGTATCGAGCAACGCCGAGTCCGGCCATGTTGCCCGCTCGGGCAGCCTCGATGCCGACCGGCGCATCTTCGGCGACGAAACAGTGGAGGGGATCGGCATCCAATTCCGCGGCGGCCAGGAGAAAAATCGCCGGGTCGGGTTTGCCGTGCGGCAGGTCACGCCCGCAGACGTTTGCGCCAAAGACGTCGAGCAGGCTCTGGCCGGTGGCAAGGCGGATCAGCCGCATCATTCCGTTGGCGTTCTTAGAAGACGAGGCAACGGCCATTGGTATATCCAATTCCGCCACCGCCTGGACGAAGCGGAGTGCGTCCGGGAAGGCCTCGACGCTGCCTTCCTCGATCAACTCCTCTAGCCGTTTCTGCTTGCGTTCCGCGTAAGCCACGGTCTGTCGCTCGACGTCCGGGACGCCTAGCGCAACAAGCGCCGCGCGCGCACCGTCGAACCTTGGTTTGCCGGCAACATGGGCCTGATACATCGCCGTCGTGAATCGATCGGGATCGGCAAACCCCTGTAAAGCTTCGCGCCAGGCACGCTCGTGCGGCGATGCGAGCAGAACGCCGTCAACGTCGAAAATGCAGGCGTTGAGCTTCCCGGATTGAGCGAAGCGGCCGACTGGCGACTTGCGAACTGTCATACACCAACACTTTCTTGGGTTTGCGGGAAAGGCTCGGGCTGCTTGAGCGAGAGAGGCGTGAAGTGTGCTCAGCCCATGTCATTTTCCGAAGCGAGCGGCGCGCTCGACCTGGGTTGTTCGCTTACTATCCGGATGACCCCCGAGTAAACTGATTTAAAAAGATTGTTCGAAAGTGGCTGAGCCACTTCCCCAACGTGTGCCGTTCAATCTTACCGTTGCTGCCGAGCGGGAGTTCATCAACGCCAATGAAGCGGATCGCCTTGGGGCACTGGTAGGCAGCCAACTTTGCCCGACGAGCCGATATTACATCTTCCTCTTTATTCCAAAGGTGCGGTCGTCTCGGACGAGGAGCCAGCCGCTACGAGCATCCTCGGAGCAGATTTTCAGCTCGCCTCGAACTGGACCATAAGCCGTCCAATCGCCAGACAGAGGGGGTGATGTCTGACGGGCCAGTTTGGAGGCTCGTAGATAATACTCGACGATTATCGAACGCCGAAGTTGGATCATCGGCGTTTTGCGGGTTTTGAGCTAGTGCCCGGAATGGCTTCCCGAAAAATCCGGCTCCGCCAGACCCGAAGCCCCAAGCTGCTTCACCAGCGCCGCCTTCAGCCGCTCCAGGCCCGGCGCCGTGGTCGCCTCGCACCGGGCAACCAGCACAGCCTGAGTGTTGGACGCGCGCAGCAACCACCAGCCGTCGGCGGTCTGCACCCGCACGCCGTCCGTCGCTGATACATTCGCTCGCTCGGATTGCAAGCGACCAGCGACTTCCTCGATAACCGCGAACTTGCGGCGGTCGTCGCAGTCGAAGCGCACCTCCGGCGTGTTGATCACGTGCGGCAACGCCTCCCGCACCGCCGACAGTTTGCCGTCCATTCGGGCGACGATGCCCAGGGTTCGAACCGCGGCATACAGCGCATCGTCGAAACCGTACCAACGGTCGGCGAAGAAGATATGGCCGGACATTTCGCCGGCGAGCGGACTGCCGGTCTCGGCCATCTTCGACTTGATCAGCGAGTGGCCCGTCTTCCACATCAGCGGCGTTCCGCCAGCCTTGCCGATCTCATCGAACAACACCTGGCTGGCCTTCACATCGGCGATGATGGTGGCGCCGGGATGCACTTTCAGCACGTCGCGCGCCAAAAGCACCATAATCTGGTCGCCGAACAGGATTTCGCCCAAATCGTCAACCAGCCCGATGCGATCCGCGTCGCCGTCGAACGCGATCCCGATATCGGCCTTTTGCTTGCGCACCTCGGCGATCAGCTCAGCCAGATTCGCCGGCACCGTCGGGTCCGGGTGGTGCGCCGGAAAACGTCCGTCGATAGGGCCGTTCAGCACGACATGCTCGCCGGGCAGCGACGCGACCAGCTTCTGCAGCACGTCCCCAGCGGCGCCATTGCCATTATCCCAGACGACTTTCAGCATACGATCGCCGCCGTCCCAGTCAGCCAGCAACCGAGCGATGTAGTCGTCTGCAATGTCGATCTTCTGCTCGCTGCCGGCGGCTTCCGGGACGACATCCCCGGCCTCCGCCAGCGTGCCAATTTGCAGGATCTGCTGCCCGAAGAACGGCTTGCGGCCAACCATCATCTTGAAGCCGTTGTAATCAGGCGGATTGTGCGACCCGGTGACCATCACGGCCCCATCCGTCTCCAGAGTGGTCGCCGTGTAATACAGCATCGGCGTCGGGCCGCGGCCCACTCGCAGCGCCTCCATGCCGCTTGCCCGCAGTCCATCAACTAGCGCCTGCTCCAACGCCGGGCTGGTCAGCCGGCCATCATAACCGACCGCGACCCGCTTGCCGCCGTTCCTGCCGACAATTGAACCAAATACCCGCCCGATGGCGGACGCGTCCGCCGAATGCAGGGTGCGCCCGACGATGCCGCGGATATCGTATTCGCGCAGGACCGTCGGATCAAACTGATGGGCGAAGGACATGCCCCACCCTAACTCAGACGTATTTTTTCAGAAAGGCCTTGACGGCGTCCGCGAGATCCGGCCGTTTGAGGGCGAACGCGATCTGCGCCTCTAGGAACCCGATCTTGTCTCCGCAATCGAAACGACGCCCCTCGTAGCGCAGGCCGTGGAAGGGCTGCTCGCCGATCAATCGAGCCATGCCGTCGGTGAGCTGAACCTCGTTCCCAGCGCCGCGCTCCATTAGCGCCAGGTATTTGATGACTTCCGGCATTAAGATGTAGCGGCCGATGATCGAAAGATTGGAGGGCGCGTCCTTTGGGGCTGGTTTTTCGACCAGACCGGTCACCTCGACGAGACGTCCGTCATCCTTGCCTACCTTTAGGATACCGTAACGATTGGTCTGATCACGCGGCACTTCGGTCACCCCGACGACGTTGCCGCCGGTTTGGTAATATGCATCGGCGAGTTGCTGCAGGCATGGCTTCTCGGCCAGCACGAGATCGTCCGGCAGCAGAACCGCGAACGGATCGTCGCCGACAAATGCGCGCGCGCACCAGACGGCGTGGCCAAGCCCCAACGGCACCTGCTGACGCACCGTGGTGATCGACCCCGGCTCGCTTTGGGAGTCTTTCAGTGAAGCGAGCGCTTCGGTCTTGTTTCGCTCTCGAAGCGTGACTTCCAGTTCGTAAGCGATATCGAAATGCTCCACCAGCGCGGTCTTCCCGCGGCCGGTGACCAGGCAGAACTGCTCGATGCCGGCGGCGCGCGCCTCCTCCACGGCGTATTGGATCAGCGGCTTATCGACCACGGGCAGCATCTCTTTGGCGATCGCCTTGGTGGCGGGCAGGAAGCGCGTTCCCAGTCCGGCGACAGGAAGAACGGCTTTGCGCAGTTTCTTGATCACGCATCAACTCCGGATTTGAATTGTTCGTAGGCATCACGCGCGGTGGGCGGAACTATGGCGGAGTATGAAAAACGACGCAGACGGGCGCGAGAAACAACACGAAGCGGCGAGGTCTAGATACGACGTCGTGTGGCCTTACCCAAGCAGAATGTCGCGAGCCTGATTGATCCGGACGGCCAGCCAATCCGATCCGCCGGCATCGGGGTGGGCGCCGCGCATCAGGCGGCGGTGCGCCTCGCGGATCTCCGCTTCCGAGGCGCCCGGATGCAGACCCAGCACGTCATAGGCTTCCTGACGGCTCATTTGGCTGGAGGCGCGAGGCGGTGCACCTCCTCCCACACGCCGGCCTCGGGCGGCCTGCCACTTTTGATAGATCAGCGGGCCGAACAGGGTCAGTGCGCCCAGCGCGATGCCGCCTCTTCCCGTCAGAATCAGCAGCAGCGCCAAACTAAGGCCGCCCAGTGCCGCGATCCAGGCGAACAACGCCTTCACCGACGTGACAGATGCCCGCTCGAACGCGCGCAACCCACCCAACAGCAGGAAGAGAACAAAACCGCCGAGCAGGAGCCACAGCATACTTAGTGGGGCCCGATAAAGGTTAGATTGCAGCCCGGCGGTCGCGTCATGGTCCTACACAATTGCGCCGGCCTGTTCCTGCGCCTCCACCACCGCCAATGCGCTCAGGTTGACGATGCCCCGCGCGGTAACGCTGGGAACGACCACATGGATCGGTTTGGACATGCCTAGCAGGATCGGCCCGACCGGTAGACCGTCAGCGGCGGCCTTTAGCACATTGAAGGATATGTTAGCCGCGTCCAGCGTGGGCATGATCAGCAGGTTGGCCGATCCCGTCAGCCGGCTGTCGGGCACTGCCTTGTCGCGAATTGCCTGCACTAAGGCCGCGTCCCCATGCATCTCGCCGTCCACTTCCAGTTCAGGTGCCCGCACTCGGATCATCGACAGGGCCTGCCGCATCTTGCGTGCCGATTGACTGTCGCTGGCCCCGAAGCTGGAGTGCGATACCAGCGCCGCTTTGGGCGTGAGGCCAAAACCGCGTACAGCCTCCGCAGCCAACAGCGTCATCTCGGTAATCTGTTCCGCAGTCGGATCTATGACCATGAACGTGTCGCAGATGAACACCACGCCGCTGGGAATGATGAGGCAAGACAGCGCGTAAACGCGATTGACGTCAGGACGCCGGGCGATGATCGGTAGGATGTACTGGATTTGCCGCCACCATGCCCCTGTCCCGCCACAGATCGCCGCGTCGGCCTGTCCATCGTGTAACAGCATCGCCGCCGCGACCGACGGCCGGTTCGCGACCCGGCGAGCGGCGGGGTCGGGCGGGGTGCCACGCCGGCCGGCCAAACGCTGGTATTCCGGGATCAGGCGGTCGAACACCTCGCGGTCCGAGGCCGGGTCCAGAATGCGGACCGCCTGATCGAGATCCAAGCGCAGCCCCATCTCCTTCACCTTGGCGCAGATGACCTCACGCCGTCCCAACAGTATTGGCCGGGCGATTTCATCATCGACCAGAGTCTGGGCGGCGCGCAGGATCCGCTCGTCCTCGCCCTCGGCGAAAACAACTCGCTTGGGATCATGCGAGGCAGCCTCGAACACCGGGCGCATGAGGTAGCCGGAGCGGAAGACGAACCGCTCAAGATCGCGCTGATACGCCTGGAAATCCGTGATTGGCCGCCGAGCAACCCCGGTCTCGATCGCCGCTCGGGCGACGGCTGGGGCGATCTCCAGAATCAGGCGAGGATCGAACGGCTTGGGAATGATATAGTCCGGCCCGAACACCGGCGCCGCTCCGCCGTAGGCCGCGGCGACTACCTCGCTGGCCTCCACGCGCGCCAGCTTGGCGATCGCTTCGACCGCGGCGATCTTCATCGCCTCATTGATCGTGGTGGCCCCGACATCGAGCGCGCCGCGGAAGATGAACGGGAAACACAGCACGTTGTTGACCTGGTTGGCATAATCGCTGCGCCCGGTGGCGATGATCGCGTCGGGGCGGGCAGCGGTCACCAATTCCGGGTCGATCTCCGGCTCCGGATTGGCGAGTGCCAGGATCAGCGGCTTATCGGCCAGCAACGGCAGCCATTCCGATTTCAGGACCCTGGGCGCGGACAGACCCATGAAGATGTCGGTGCCCGGCAGAGCGTCCCGCAGCGTACTGGCGTTGGTGTCGCGAGCATACCGCGCCATGTTCGATAGCATATCGGGCCGGTTCTTGTTCACCACGCCCTTGATGTCGGTCAGCATGACGTTTTCCGGCCGCAGCCCCATCGAGACCAGCAGATCGACACACGCCAGAGCCGCAGCACCGGCCCCCGAAGTGACCAATTTTACGTCCGACAGGTCTTTGCCCTGCAACAGCAGCCCATTGCGCACCGCAGCGGCTACGGTGATGGCGGTGCCGTGTTGGTCGTCATGAAACACCGGAATGCGCATCCGGGACCGCAACTCTGCCTCGATCGCGAAGCACTCGGGCGCTTTGATATCCTCCAGGTTGATCGCACCAAAGGTGGGCTCCAGGGCTGCGACAACGTCGCAGAAATGGGTCGGATCGGCCGCATCAACTTCAATATCGAACACGTCGATGCCGGCGAACTTTTTGAACAGGACCGCCTTGCCCTCCATCACCGGCTTGCTAGCGAGCGGGCCGATATTGCCCAGCCCGAGCACCGCAGTGCCATTGGAGATGACCGCCACGAGGTTGCCCCGCACCGTGTAGTCGTACGCCGCGTTCGGATCGGCCTTGATCGCCTCACAAGCCGCGGCAACCCCCGGCGAGTAGGCCAGCGCAAGATCGCGTTGCGTGGCCATAGTCTTGGTCGGCTCAATCGAGAGTTTCCCCGGCCGGGGCAGCCGGTGGTAGTCGAGCGCGGCCTTGCGGAAATCATGGTCCATCGTTGCCTCGGGGGACGCTTGTTATAGGCCGCACCTTGGTGGTGGGACCGCGCGCTGGCAACACGCAGTTGGATTTTCCCTCATATCGACGGGAAAGCAAAGAAACGTGTTCTCGATTGACCCCGTTGAAGTAAATTTCGCTAATCTAGATCGCTGCTCTTGCAGTTTTTGGAAAGATATCCTCCTTAGACACTCTAATTCGCACCGGTCCGGTCTTCCGAGGTACTTCGTTTCGATGGAGTCCAGGCTCCGTCGGGTTGCCTGACGCGCGGAACGCTGCTTCAGACGTCCGGGTACCAGGCTAAAGGAAAACATATGCAGAGCGCCCCCTTGCTCCCCCACACCGCGCCCTTCGCGGAGGAGCAGATCGCCGCGCTTAATCGCGTTATCTCGGTGACCACCGCAGAACAGCGGGCGTGGCTGTCCGGCTATCTGGCCGGCCTGCAAGCCGCGAACGATCCTCAAGCCGGGGTTCCCGCCGCACCGCCGGCCAAGCGCGTACCGCTGACTATCCTCTTCGGCACGCGAGTCCGGCAACGCAGAGGCGCTGGCGGCCCAGGCTCGGAAAGCCGCCGCCAAGTTGGGATTTGCACCGAAAGTGGTCGATATGGCGGACTTCACGCTCGCCCAGGCGGCCGCCACGGAAAATTTGCTGATCGTCGCCTCAACCTGGGGTGAGGGCGACCCGCCGCAACGCGCCATCGACTTTTTCGATCAGCTGATGACCGACGACGCGCCCCGCTTCGACAAGACCCGGTTTGCCGTGTTGGCCCTGGGCGACAGGGCCTATGCGCAGTTCTGTGAAATCGGTCGCAAAATCGACGAACGCCTCGCCGCGCTCGGGGGAGCCCGCATCGCCGACCGGATCGAGTGCGATCTCGACTTCGAAATCCCAGCCACCGGCTGGATCGACTCCACCCTGCAACATCTGAACGCCGAGGTCGGGATCAAGGATGCCGGGGCCTCCGTCATCCACGTCGATTTCGCTCGTCCAGGCGCCGATTCAGCGACCCGCGCCCGCCCCTTTGAGGCGGAGATCACCGAGCACGTACGTCTGACCGGGAGCCGCTCAACTTCCGACACCCATCACGTCGCCGTCTCCCTAGCGGGATCCGGACATCCTTTATGAGCCGGGCGACAGCCTCGGCGTGGTCCCATTCAACGATCCCGCGCTGGTCGACGCTATCCTGATAGCCACGGGTCTTTCCGGGGACGACAAGCTGCGCGGCGCCCTGACCGACCGCCTGGACATTACCACGCTGACCGGCAAGCAGATCGAGGATTTCGCCCGCGAAACCCGCACCAAGGCGCCCCCGCCGGACTGGGCGGCAGGACGCCAGATCATCGACCTCCTGGAAACATCAACCGGCGGCCTCACCGCCGAACAATTGACAGTGCTGCTGCGTCCGCTGCCACCGCGGTATTATTCAATCGCCTCCAGCCGCAAAGCGGTCGGCGAGGAAGCCCATCTGCTGGTCGCCGCTCTACGCTACGCCTCGCACGACCACGACCGCACCGGCGTCGCCTCGGTGGACATCACCGCGCGCCACCGCGAGGGCGACCGGCTTAAGGTGTTTCTTCGCTCCAATCCGCATTTCCGCCTGCCCGCGGACAACGACCGGCCGATCATCATGGTCGGACCCGGCACCGGTTTGGCGCCGTTCCGCGGCTTTCTGCAGGAGCGCGAGGCGATCGGCGCGGGCGGCCGCAACTGGCTGATATTCGGGCATCGCAATTACACCCATGACTTCCTGTATCAATTGGAACTACAAGATTGGCTCAAGAGCAGCCTGCTGACCCGCCTTGATGTCGCGTTCTCTCGCGATCAGCCGGAAAAGCGCTATGTGCAGAATGCGCTGTGGGACGCTCGATCCGATCTTTACGCATGGCTGAAGGATGGCGCCGCGCTCTATGTTTGCGGTGACGCTAACGCGATGGCCAAGGACGTGCACGCGATGCTATTACGCATCCTGGCCGAGCAGGGCGGGCAGGATGAGGCCGCGGCAAAGGCGGAACTGGACACGATCCGCCGCGACGGCCGGTATCTGCGCGACGTTTACTGAGGATAGCGTGATATGGACATCGATCGTCCGCTCTCACCCAACGAACGCATCAAGGCCAACAGCAACCTCCTGCGTGGCACAATCGCCGAGGGGCTGGTCCACGCCGAAACCGGTAGCCTGGCCGAAGACGACACGCAACTTACAAAATTCCACGGGTTTTATCAGCAGGACGACCGCGACCTGCGCGCCGAACGCGGCAAGCAGCGGATGGAGAAGGCCTTCAGCTTCATGGTTCGGATGCGGGTGCCAGCGGGCATTCTGTCCCCGAAACAATGGCTAAAGGTGGAAAAACTCGCGCTCGAGCGCGCTAACCATACCATTCGCCTGACCACACGCGAGACCGTGCAATTCCACGGCATTCTGAAGGGCAATCTGAAACCGCTGATGCAGGGCCTGCACGCCGATCTGATGGACACCATCGCCGCTTGCGGCGACGTCAACCGCAACGTCATCGCGACGGCAG
Source organism: uncultured Alphaproteobacteria bacterium (assembly GCA_963772355.1). Classification (GTDB taxonomy): domain Bacteria; phylum Pseudomonadota; class Alphaproteobacteria; order Acetobacterales; family Acetobacteraceae; genus Rhodopila. Next base: position 82,585 of record CAVYXX010000081.1, read on the forward strand.
ACCCCTGGCGTCGCGACCTCTACGCCGCGATCAGCGAGCTAGCACGCAACCTCTCTGGTCATCTGTTGCCGCGCACCCGAGCCTGGCACGAGATCTGGCTAGATGAGGAAAAGGTATCCGGTGGCGAGGTCGAGGATGAACCGATCTCGGCCGTACCTACCTGCCGCGCAAATTCAAGATCGCCATCGCACTGCCTCCGCACAACGATGTCGATGTTTTCGCCCATGATCTCGGGTTTATCGCCATCGTGCAGCGTGATCGAATCATCGGTTACAACGTTGTGGTTGGCGGCGGCATGGGGATGACCCATGGTGAGCCCGAAACCTACCCGCGGACCGGAGACGTGATCGGCTTCTGTAGGCCGGAGCACGCGGTGGACGTGGCGGAGGCGGTCGTCACCGTTCAACGTGATTACGGGGATCGTTCCAACCGCAAGCACGCGCGCCTGAAATACACCATTGACGACATGGGGATCGACCGGTTCGCCGGTCTGGTGAACGAGCGTCTGCCGGTGAAGCTCGCATCGGCTAAGAAGGCAACTTTCACGTCCACCGGCGATCGTCTGGGTTGGGCACAGGAAGCGGATGGGACCGCCCACTTTACTCTGTTCGTGGAAAACGGCCGTATTCGTGGCCGCATGCTGGAGGGACTGCACGCCATCGCCGAGCTCGGCGTCGGCCGCTTCATCATGACGCCGAATCAGAATTTCATCGTTGCCGATATTCCCTTAGCCGCGCGCGAAAAAGTTGCTGCATTGTTCGGCGAATATAGGCTTGACGGCCCGGTTAGCGGTCTGCGGCGCAGCGCTATGGCATGCGTCGCCTTACCGACCTGCGGCTTGGCTCTCGCAGAAAGCGAACGTTATTTGCCGGATCTAATTACTCGCCTGGAAGATGAAATGGAGCGCTTCGGGCTGCGTGACGAAGAGATCACCATCCGCATGACCGGCTGCCCGAACGGCTGTGCTCGGCCCTACGTCTCTGAAATCGGGTTGGTCGGCCGCACGCCGGGCATCTACAACCTGTATCTTGGTGGTGCCCATCAAGGCACCCGCCTGAACAAACTGCATCGTCGTGACGTCGATGGTGATGCGATCGTCGCCGCGTTGTCGCCACTGTTTGAATTCGTACGCCAAGAAACGCAGCCGCGATGAACATTTTGGCGACTATCTTATTCGCGCGGGAGTCGTGAAAGAAACGACCGCAGGTCTTAATTTTCACGACAATCTTTCCCCTGCCGTGGAGAACTGACCAGCGCGTGCTCTGACGAGCGGCTTTTACTCTACCGATTAGCCCCCCCGCATCCCGGATACTCATCGCGACCGCGTCGCGGCGAAACTGTATCGTGTCGTCAGGCCAAGCTGTCGCTCGGTGGTCGGTATGAACCGCAACCAGCTTGATAGGCGCCAATCGTCCCGTTCCGGGAAAGCCGCTTCGGCAGAGACGCCTCGCCGAGCCGCAACGTCTCCTGACAGATGTTCGACTGCACGTCTATTACGCAGGAAGCCGGTCAGCGTGGGATTTTCCTTTCTGCCAGCTCAGCTCGCGGAATGACACGTGCATCCAATACGTCCGCCCGACTTTCCGCTTAGTCTAAGTCTAGTCGACATCACCGCTGGTTTAGTGGCGATGGGATGGAAGGGCGCGGTTGGAACCGGGCTGGATCATTAAGTTTCATGAGACCATTCGAGAACGTGACCAAAATCCCGGTTTGATTGACAGTCTTCAAAAAGCATTGGCTGCGTCAATGTCAGCCTGGGGTGCGAAAATGGCGATATGGGCAAGGATCAACCGATATTTAAGAGAACGGGCTAAGTGGATTCGAATAGATCTCCCAGTGGTGCGGCAATCAGGTAGATGATGGTGGCGAAGGTGGTGATGGAGCGGTAGCCGCGAGCGCGTGCCCTGGCCGCCTGGAACAGGCCATTCAGCCCTTCCATGCGGGCGTTGCTGTGTGACGAGGTCCAGCGCTGCAGGATCCGTTTGCTGTGCGCCTCGGCGGTTCCAATAGCCTTGCGTACCGGATCGAGCAGCGGGTCCGGATCAAGCCGGTCATTGGCATGACGCAGGAAGTTGGTGAGCCGCCAGCGCGCGGCCTGAACCGATTGTGCCTGGCGAACCCAGCGCAGCTTTTCCTTGATGCGCCAGGCAATCGCGGTGAACAGATCGGAAGCCTCGAGTTCGGCCAAGGCCGCGACCTGAGCTTCAGTGAGGCGACCGTCGGCCCGCTTGAGGACGGCCCAGCGCAGCGCCTTGGGCAGTTTGTTCTGCCTGGCTTCGGCCCGGCGCACCTCGTCGACCGCCTTGGTGAACAGTTGCACGACATGGAACCAGTCCACGGTGACCGCAGCGTTTTCGAAGCTCTCGCCCACGGCGGCGATGAACGCGCCGCTCATGTCGCAGACCACCTCGGCGATGCGGTCGGCCGAGCCGCCATGTTCCGCCAGGAAAGCGCGGAACTTGACCACCGTTTCTTTGCCGTGTCCCGGGGTCACGAACACCACCGGCTTTTCGCTGCGATCAAGATCGATGAACACGGTCACGTAGGTGTGGCCCCGCTTGGCCGCGGTCTCATCCAGGCCGACGGCAGCGAGCTTGCGGAGGTCGAGGCGCTCGACGGCGCGGCCGACATAGTGCTCGACGATACGCCACAACCTTTTGTCCGTGATCTCGATAATGCGGGCGGCAGCCAACACCGGCATCTCGCGCACCAACATCAGGGCCGCCTGCTCGAACAACAGAGTGAAGCGGCTGCCCTCGCGTGCCCAGGGGGCGGTAATCCGCAGCACGCCGTGCTCGCCGCAGTCGGTGCGCGGGATCTTGGCGGTGATGTAGCAATGGTGTTGGAAAAAGTTCAGATGGCGCCAGGTGAATTCGGCGAAGTCGTGGGCTTTACAGGGCTTGCCGCAGACCGGGCAGGGAAACAGGCTGCCGCGGTCGGCGGCAACCTCCAAGTGTAATTCGTGCGGCTGCTTGCCGGTCTCCAGGCGCTGATTGACCAGTCGCCACGGCGGCGTCACTCCAAGCCCCAAAGCCAATACCGTATTCGCGTCCATACCCGTCCCGCTCATCTCGATCTGCGTCAGTATGCCAGCGTGCTCGTGACCCTCCAGGACGCTGCGCGTCGCTGCGCGATGGCCGGTGGCCATCCTGGACCGTCACTGCGCGCGCCGGCGGGGCGTGTGGCAGGTCGGGACGAGAGGATGGTCGCTGCCCAGTCGAACCAGAGGATGATACTGCCGCAAGGCGCGCATCAAGTGGGGACGCCAGTCCCGCTAGAAAAGCCCGATATCCATTTTGGACGTCGAGGAGGCTATTTTAACCGTATCAGCCATGACTACGGCCTCGCGCCGAGGGCAAACGCACTGAGTGCGACAATTCGCCGCTGTGCCGGCCTATCCGTGGACGATCCGCGCTATGATATTTTCGAAACCGATGCGGCCATCTGGGAGGAACTCAGCGAGATCGAGCGCCGTCGCCAACTGGCCGGATTTCAATACAACGATTTGCCGGAACAGCAGAGCGAAACGCTGGACCAGCGGGCCAAGCGGCTTAATCTAACCGCCGTATGCTTATCGGGCGGCGGCATCCGTAGCGCAGCCTTCTGCCTGGGTGTCCTGCAGTCCGTGGCGGGCAAGGGTCTGTTGAATGAATTCGACTTCCTGTCCACCGTTTCCGGCGGCGGGTTCATCGGCGGCTGGCTGCAGACGCTGATCAAGCAATCGCCGAGCATAAAGGACGCGCAAACCCAACTTGCGGCGAACGGGGCACCGCCGCTGCAACGGCTGCGCGCCTTTACCAACTATCTTACGCCGGTCACAGGACCCTTCTCAGCCGATGTTTGGGCAGGGATCGTGCTGTATCTGCGAAACTTGATCCTCAACTGGATGGTGTTCGCGCCGCTGTTCCTGCTGGTGGCACTGGCGCCGATCTTTTATCGCACTCTGATAGCCGTCTTAAGCGACCGAGGCGTAGGCGACACTCTTTGGCCATTAACCATGCTGCTCGCAGTGACACTCGGGACCGTTTCGCTGGCCGGGAGTGTCTGGCAAGCCTGTCTGATGCTGCCCAGCCACAAGACCGCCGACCCCGCCTTCGCCCGATCCAACGCGATCGTCGTGCGCATCCTTGCTCCCTCCCTGGCGTGGGCTTTTATCGCGCCGATGGTCATTGCCTCGACTGGCATGCCCGAAGCGGTCATCCCGGCGACTTATGCGTTCGCCTTGATCCTTGGATATTTCGTCGCATGGCTGGCCCATGACGATCGAAGCGAGGAAGGGCTGGCGCTGTACAGCCGAAATAGCTATCGCTGGGTCGCGGCTACGGTCTGCAGCACAGGTCTCCTTGTCCTGGCCATCAAGTTGATTTAGCCAGGAGGATTGCTTCACGAACTAGCGAAATTGCCCAGCGCGGCGCACCCGTGGCTTATCAACCGGGAAACCGCCCTGGCCACATTCGGGCCTTTATGGTTCGTCGGGACCCACGTGTTCCACACCACTTTTTACGTTGGTTTCAGAAAGGAGGCGGTCCACGCGGACCTCGACCGCGAGTGGCTGGCTCGACTGAATGGCGGTGTCCTAATGATTGGCGCCGCCTGGACTGCGTTCGCGCTCAGTTGTTTGGTGCTTCCGGTTTTATTCACGCTCGCCAACGAACCAGGCAGTTGGCACACCCTCACGCTGGCCGGCGCCGGCGCGGGAACCTCCGTGATTGGGGCGCTGGGCGCGTGGCTCGGCAAAAAGCTGGCGTTACAACTGGAGACGCCGGCGATCTCCGGCTCGATCTGGACCCGCTTACTCCCGCCCGTCATGGCCGGCGTCTTCGCGATCGGCGTGTTTGTCCTTGCCAGCAGCATTCTGCAACCTGTCCTCGGCAACCTCGCGCTCTGGTGGACGACCCTGTGGAACAGCGGTGGCGATCCGCTGTGGGGGGCATGCTATCCCTGCACAGCGCCGTGGCATGTCACCATTGGTTTCCAGGGTATCTGCGCCGCGGGCCTGTGCGTCCTGGTGCTGTGCTTCGGCCGGGTGAACGTCAATCGCTTCTCGATGCACGCGATCTATCGCAACCGGCTGGCTCGGGCATTTATAGGTTCAGCGCGCTCGCAGCGGAGCCCCGACCCGTACACCGGCTTCGACGCCGGAGACAACCCGGCCTTCAATGAGTATCGGAACGCGGAAAGCCAGCAGCGCCTATTCCCCGTGATCAACATGACGCTGAACGTAACCTCTGGAAAAAACGCCGCCTGGGCTGAACGAAAAGCAGAATCGTTCTGTGCCACGCCGTTGACGGTCGGTGCGGCCATGCTCAGACATCCAGCTCAGCGCCTGGACGACGGCCAGCCGCTCGGCGCCTTCGCTCGGACCGGAGTGTACGCTGGAAAGGAAAGCCGCGGCGATACAAAAGGTAACGATCTTGGGCCTCGGCTGGGTAGTCTTTTGACGATCTCGGGGGCCGCGGTAAGTCCAAACTGGGGCTACCATTCGTCACCCCTAACGGCTTTCGTGATGACCTTGTTCAACGTGCGCCTCGGCGCGTGGCTTCCGAACCCCGGCATCGCCACGCCCGACGAACTACGCCTTGCCAAGCCAAAAAATTCAGTCTTCGCCCTGTTATGCGAGATGATTGGCATCACCACCGATACCAGCCAGGCGGTCTACTTGTCCGATGGCGGACACTTCGAAAACCTCGGGCTGTACGAGATGTTGCGGCGGCGCTGTCGGCGGATCGTCGTCATCGATGCGGGACAGGATGGCGAATGTGAATTTTTTGATCTTGGGAACGCCATTCGCAAAGCGCGGATCGACCTGAATGTCGAGGTGGCGATGCCGGACATTCACATCGTGTCGCGAAAGGATTTGCAGGATCACAAAGCGGCCCCCGCAACGGCTCTGGCGATCGCGGTCGGCTGCGTCACCTATCCTGGGGGCGCAAAAGGCGAGATCCTCTACGTGAAACCGACGTTTCTGGAGGAGCTTCCGGCGGACGTTCTGGCTTACGGCCGGTCCCACAAAGCATTTCCGCATGACAACACCGCCCACCAGTGGTTCAGCGAGAGCCAGTTCGAGAGCTATCGGGCGCTGGGGCGGTGGCATTTCGATCATCTTGACGCTGGTTCGCTCGAAGACCTGTTTGCCGCGGCCCGCACAGCGGTTGCCCGTGCGAGCGGAGGCAAACGAGCGCAGCCAGCCACCCGGAAAGCCGCCACTTTATCAGATCGAGTGGATCTGCACCTTGTCTCAGCCAGTCAGAACGTGCGGCGAACGTTGAATGCGAAGAAGTTGCGGTCAGCCAACGGCTGCGCTCCAGCCGAACCAATGTAGTCGGTCACGCGAACTTCGACATGCCAGACGCTTCGGTAGGTGGCCCGTATGCCTGTCGTCACATTTCCCGTCGCGCCTACCATCTCCGGGTCTACACTCGATCGACCACCGAGCCCGTATGAGGCGGCGACGAACGGCGACACGTCAAGCGCGGGCAGGACGTGGAAATAGTCAAACGCAAGCGCCGCCTGCACCGCCGCGGCTGAGCGGGTCGTTGTAGGATCGCGCCCTCCCGGGTCGACCGTTGCTTCCAGCAGACTATTGCCCGCCAGTTCAGCGGACAGCGTCACCCGGTCCCAAAACGCGCTCGCAGGCCGCTCAGCGACGATCGAGACCTGGCCATTCACCGTGTCGCCGCGTGGCACGGGCGACGGACCGAGGTTCGCGGCGGCCAGCAAGGGCGCGCCTTGGCGAAACGAAATCTCGCCGGCGATGTTGTCGTTGCCGAGGAACGTGGATACGCTCGCGCCAAAGATATTAATGCCGCGCGCATATACCAGGCGGTAGGTGCCGATCTGACCCGGCATGTCACAGGCGTCAAAGCAGCCCGCCATGGTCACGACCGGCGACCGCGCGTTGTAGCGCAGCGCGTAGAATCCGAGGTCAGCGTCACCGACCGTCGCGCGCAGCGCCGCGCCGAATTGGCCCCAGGCGCCGGGTTGCTCGTCGGGGGCGCGATAAAGAAATTGTCCCGGTGCGTCGATAATCCGTTCGCCGCCGGCGTCCAAGAAATCCATTGTTGAGAAGTAGCTGCCCACGCCGGGCAGGCGATCCTGCCGCCATTCGAGCTGATCATACACCTCGATCGACAGGCCGGGCCGAAGCTGTATGCTGGCTGATATTTGATTGACGGGCAGAAACAGCTCACGTGCCGGCGTGTTTGGCACTGTGTCCGCCTTGATGAAGTCGATCGGCGCCTGCCCCGCCGCAATCCCGTTCTCGCCAAAGAACAAGCTCTCGCCCCAGATCAGGGTGTGCCGCCCAAACCGTACGCCCACCTGCGTGCCACCGATATCGAACGTGTCGTGCACGAATCCGTCGAGCAACTCGGCGTTAAGTCCCTCGAGACCCCGTACCGCTGCGGTGAAATGATCGTGTGGTACGGAGATCGGATTGAATGTGGCGGGGGAATCGTTGGCGTTACGGCTGAGGTAGACCGGATCATACCACGCGGCCCCGCTCAGGCGCACTCCGGCGGTGCCATAATCGGCGTCAAGTTCCGAGAACACGTCAGTTCGATTAGAGACAGCGCCGGAGGAAAAATCGCGGTCCCCGTCATCCGCATTCGGATTGGCCAGCAGCCTCGATTGGGGTGCCGAGAGACGGCGCAGACCGGTGAACTGCACGGTGGTGTCGAGCCGCACGGAGGCGTCGCCGTCTGACCAGAGTTCTTCCGCTGATGCTGTCTCGACGTGGGCCAACACGCATGCCAGGATCGCTGCTCCAACCAACATTCGAGAGCCAACCGTGTCCGCGCGCCGCAGCGATCTTTTCCTGGTGCTGATCTGCGCGTTTGGCGCGTCTGCGTTTCCTCCCCTCGGGCATGCGGCGGTTTCGCCCGAGGACGCCGCCCGGCTGGGCACAACCCTCACACCGATGGGTGCCGAGCGTGCCGGCAACGCCGACGGCAGTATTCCCGCCTGGACCGGCGGCATCATGGCGACAGTACCCGCAGCGGGGCCGAGACAGGACCCGTTCGCCGCGGAAAGGCCGCTGTTCTCGATCACCGCAAGCAACCTCTCATATTACGCCGCCCGGATTCCCGAGGGCGCGAAGGCGCTGTTCGCGAAATACCCGGAGTATCGGATGGATGTCTATCCGACGCACCGCACCGCCGCCGCGCCGCAGGCAGTGTACGACGCGATCCTGCGCAACGCAGTCGCCGCGCGTCCCGCACCCGAGGGGATCACCGTCGGCATCCAGGGTGCTGCCGGTGGCATCCCTTTTCCGATCCCGCGGGACGGTGCCGAAGCGGTGTGGAACCACGAACTCGCGTTCTGGGGCGCAGCGCGAGAAACGCGTCTTGCGACCTACGTGGTGTTTGGCGCGCAGCCGCCGGAACTCACGGACGATCGGCGAGAAGCGGTTGATTTCCCGTATTACTATCCGAACGCCGCGGCGGGTGGCGCCGGGGCTTATTATCTTGAACGGCGGGAGATGACCGTTGGTCCACCTGAGCACGCGGGCGAGAGCTATGTCGTGTTGCAGCCCCTAAACGTCGCGCGCGACAAATTCGACGCGTGGGAATACCTGCCGGGGCAGCGCCGGGTGCGGCGTGCGCCCTCGCTGTCCTACGACACGCCCAACCCGGACGCGTCCGGGCTGGAGAGTTTCGACGACTACTACATCTTCAGTGGCGGACTGGATCACTACAGCTACACGCTGCTTGGCAAGCGCGAGATGTATGTGCCGTACAACAACAACCGGCTGATCAACCTGCCGCCGTCCGAGGTGCTTGCACCTCACGTCGCCAAGGCCGGCGATCTACGCTACGAGCTGCATCGCGTGTGGGTCGTCGATGCAACACTGGCGCCAGGCCAGCGGGACATCGTTTCGCACCGCCGCCTGTATCTGGACGAGGACACCTGGTTCGCCGTCTATGCCGACGCCTGGGATCGCGAAGGCCGGCTGTGGAAGTTCAGCCACGCCTCGATGGTCTCGATCGCCGAGCTGCCGGCGGTCGTGCTCGGGCCGCAATTTGTCTACGACCTACAGTACGGCGCTTACGTGTTCGATTTCGCGTTCAACGGCACCCCGGACGGATATCGCGTAACCCCGCCGCATCCAGCCGCAACTTTCACCGCGGAAGGGCTGGCCGCCAGCGGCGTTCGTTGATCGTTGACCGGAGCATGAGCCTTCCGACCTTCGTCCTCAGGCAATCACGCAAGTCCGGCCGGCATGGCCTTAGCGAACCCTCGCAGAGCCATCCTAGCGAACCGTGCATCGTACCTGCCACCCGGAGCGTCCATACTCCAGGCCAAAGGCGGGCATAGGTTTGATTTCGCGCGCAGCCGCCGCGCCAATCCGCGCCCGTTCCGGTCAACCCCTGCGAGCCGCCGGTATCAGTAGGTGCCTTCGGTTTCGATGATCAGCGATACGTCGTCACCGATATAAGGGATGAAGGTCTTCATGCCGAAGTCCGAGCGCTTGATTTTGCCGGTGGCCGAAAAGCCTGCCGCTTGCTTCTTGTCGGAGGCGCGCAGGCCAGCGTTGTTGAATGTCACATGCAGCGTCACAGGTTTTGTCACTCCGAGCAATGTCAGATTGCCCGCGACGGTGCCCGTGTGGTCGTCGGTTTTGCTGTAACCGACGCCGGTGAAAGTCATCTCCGGGAACTCTGTCACGTTGAACCAGTCCGCCCCCTTCAGGTCAGTGTCGCGCGGACCGAACTGGGTTGAAATGCTTGCGGTCTTGATCGTCACCTTTACCTTACTGGAGTCGATATGAGCCGGATCGAAGCTGAAATTGCCCGCCATGTCGGTGAAGAGGCCGATCATGTTGGAAAGCCCGAGGTGGTTCACCATGAACAAGATGTGCGTATGGCTGGGATCGATGGTGTAGTCGGCGGCGCTGGCCGAAGTGGCGCCCTGAAGGCCGGCTGACAGGGCAAGTGCGGCAGTCGCGGCGAGTAATGTGCGGCGCATGGCAAATTCCTTTTTTGGTTGAGAGGATCAGAGTGGGCTTTCGTGCCTGAGGAACAGTATTGCGAGGATTACCAGAATCGGTGCCGCCGCCATCACGCCAATCCCAACCGCGCGAATGCGCGGTCCGACGTGCTGCGGCACCACAGCGCGAGCGCCGATTTGCCCGGTGAACATGACCGTCAGAAACACAGCCAGAGCCAGGAAATCGATGTGTCTGGTGATCAAAGTGATTGTATCGATGACCGCGAGCATCCCGCAGCCCGCGCCTAGCACCGCGGTCAGCCCCAGGTCGCGCGGCGAAAATAAGTTGACCAAGGCCATCATCGCCAGCCCAGCGCTGAGACCCAGGCACAGGCCTACGCTAGTGGAGGAGCCGCCGAACAGGGCAATGGGCGCAAACACGCCGGGCAGCACGGCGAGCAGCACAGCGCTGTTTACAGGCATGGTCTCGCCGGCATCTATCGTCACCAGGCGCCACAGAACCAGCGTGCCGCCGAGCACCAGCGCCACTATAATCAGCACGAGACTCACGTCTGTGTCAGAAAAGCGCGGGAGGCCAATCCAGATGGCAACCAGTAGCGAGGCGGTTGCCATCAACACGGTCATATGGCGACCGTCCGATCCGGCAAAGTCGAACGGCGCCAGCAGATCATACAGTAGGCCTGCCAGCGTGGCCGCGAGCACGATGAAAAAAATCTTGTTGGTGGCACCAACAGGCGGAAACGTCGGGATTTTGTCGTATGTCAGGTAGTAGGCGACGATGAATACGATGGGCGCCACCAGAGAAGCTGGCCATGGCGTCCGCACCACCCGGGCAAACAGGCTGAACGTCAGCCCCAAGACGAGACAGATTCCGACGACAGGTGAAAACGGACTGTCAAGCAATGAACCCATGCGTCCCTATCGAGTTGTTCGTCGGCGCAACCTAATGGCATGTCGCGACTTCTAAGCAATTAGTGCTTTCAGCGGCGGACGCTGATTGGGTCGAACTTATAACTACAAGCCCAGCGATGAGTAGGCCAGACTCGCCAGGCGAAACAGTTCCGGCGTAGACATTTCGCCGGTCATCACCGCAGTAAGGTCCGCGTTTTGCCACACGCAGATGCGCACCGGCCCGCGCTCGGTCACCTCGAACGTGTCGGGTCCTGCGGATGGACGCAGAAACAGGGTGAACAGCCGCCGCGTGCCATCTTCGTAGCGAAGCTGGACGGCGCCAGGACTCGTTTGACCGTAAATTTCAGCCGAGATCAGCTTGAATCCGGCGCGTCCAAGGTCAGGCGCGCGAACCGGATTTCCAAGCATAGCGGACATCGCTTGGTTGGCGGCAGCGACGCTGACCGGGTCGCGCCCGTCTAGCTCACGGGACGGCGTGCGCGCATTGTCGCGCGCCGCCAGCGCCTGTTCGATAGCCGGATCACGTGGCGCGTGCGGCACCAAGGTCAGCAACAGGCTCGCGGCAAGCGCGGCCGCCCCCGCGAGCACGACATACCGGCCCCAGCGTCTGGTCACCGGAGGCCGGGGTCCGGCGCGCGCTGCCGCCTGCAGCGCCACCGGAACCGGCGCGTCCGCCAACGGACCATAGGCCGCGATCAACGCAAGCTTGTCGGCGCGGAAGTCACGAACACGCGCCGCGAGAACGGGGTCGCGCGCCATCGCTGCCTCGACCGCGGCCGCCCGCCCGGGAGGCAGTTCGCCGTCGATGAACGCGTGCAGGTCAATCTCGCTCATCGCGTCGGTCATCAGGCGCCTCCCCCAAGCAACGCTCGTAACCGTTCGCGCGCGCGAGCGAGCCTCGACATCACCGTGCCGACCGGTAGGCCAAGTCCATCGGCGACTTCGCGATAGCTTAGGCCCTCCACCGCTACCAAAAGCAGAATCTGACGATGCTCAATCGTCAACTGGTTCATCGCGCGGACCACAGCCATCGTCGGCGCCGCACTGTCGCTTTCTGTTGCGCTGGCCAGCGTGTCGGCCACTGCGTCCAGGCTTTCCGCCTCGTCGGGGCGGCGCCGGCGCAACCGCACCCGGTCGATGTTCACGTTATTCAGGATCGCACGCAGCCAGGCAAAGATCGCCGCATCGTCTTTCAAGGTGCTCCGATTTTTCCAGGCGCGCTCCATGCAGTCTTGCACCAGATCGTCAGCGGTAGAGACGTCTCCCGCCAACCCGATCGCATAGCGACGCAGGCGTGGTAGGGCTTCGGCCAAGGCGGCTCCGAATTGAGCTGTCACGTACGCTGTTCAGTCTGGTTGACCCGCTGAGAAGACGTATCCGCCGTCGAGTTTATTCCCCTAGCGCTCTTTACGTTGTTGCGTAGACGGAGGTGTGAGAACCGTTAGGCGGGGCACGGCTAAATCCAGCGTCTGGCCTTGCGTGTATATTGCTCGAAGTCCGAGCTGAATTGCCGGCGCATCTTGGCTTCCTCGAATGGGATGTGAGCCCAGTTCGCTGTGGCGAACGTCGCAATGGGCGCCAGGAACATCGGCCACGTCCCGACCCAGAACGCAATCCCGAGCGTGACCAGCACCAAACCGAGATACATTGGATTGCGCGTGAATTTGAAAGGTCCGGACGTAACGAGCTTTTGGTTCGTCGCCGACGCCGGGTTGAGTTCAGTTCCCTCCCGACGGAAGAGTGCAGCGGCTGAAACGCTCAGCGCGACACCGACCACGATCAGGACGACAGCGAAGGGAACGCCGGGCAAATAGGGAATTGGGTCCCCACCTGCCAAGCGGCTGAGCCCATAGGCAATCACCACATAGGCTAGAGCCCAGATCGGCGGTGGGAATTTCAGCATGATCGCACTCATCATGCTCGCTCCGGCAAATCGACTTCAAGAGGCGGTCGCGACGTGGTATTTATAGTGGGCGGCGGCGGTCCGTCCGAATACCTTAGGGCCTGTCCGGGAACAACCGACTCGCGTCGGCTGACCTTTAGAGCCGGGATTCTCGACAGAGGCGGCGAACGATAATGTTCGTGGATGATCGATCCAGCCCCGATTCGTGACCGATTTACCGCCTTGTCGCCGCACCTCAACGAGCGAGAACGACGGTTGTTTGCCGCCACCGAAGCCGCAGCGGCGGGCTACGGGGGGATCGTTGCCGTCTCGGGAGCGACCGGCATCGCGGTCAGCACGATCGGGCGCGGCCTGAAAGACCTGGCTGAGGCAGGTGGTCTATTGGCAGGCCGGGTGCGACGTGCGGGGGGGCGGACGCAAGCCACTGGTCGTCAGTAACCCTGACCTATTGCGCGAACTGATGGCGCTGGTCGAACCCGGCGCCAGGGGCGATCCGATGTCGCCGTTGCGCTGGACCTGCAAGAGCCTGCGGCAGTTGGCGGCGGAGCTTGTGGCGCGTGGGCATCGGGTCAGTCGCACCGTGGTGGGTGAATTGTTAAAAGCGCAGAAGTTCAGTCTGCAAGCCAACAGCAAGACCAATGAGGGTGGCGATCATCCCGACCGGGACGCGCAGTTTAGCCATATCAGTCAGAGCGTGACGACGGCGTTAGCGGCGCAGCAGCCGGTGATTTCAGTGGATACGAAGAAGAAAGAACTGGTTGGAGACTTCAAAAACGCCGGCCGGGAATGGCGTCCGCAAGGCGAACCCGAAGCGGTTCGCGTGCATGATTTTCTGATCAAGGAACTGGGTCGGGCGGTGCCATACGGTATCTACGACCTTGCCGCCAACGCTGGTTGGGTCAGTGTTGGGATGAACCATGACACCGCCGCGTTTGCCGTACAGTCGATCCGCCGCTGGTGGCAGGACATCGGCTGCAAGCGCTATCCCGCGGCCAAGCGCCTGACGATCACCTGCGACGGGGGCGGCAGCAACGGATCGCGCGTGCGGCTGTGGAAGCTCGAATTGCAAAAGCTGGCTAGCCAACTGGATATTGACATCACGGTCCACCACCTGCCGCCCGGAACCAGCAAGTGGAACAAGATCGAGCATCGGCTGTTTTCGTTCATCACCATGAACTGGCGTGCCAAGCCGCTGGTCAGCTATCAGGTCATCATCGATCTAATCGGAGCCACCACGACCAAGACCGGCCTGAAGGTGATCGGCGAACTCGACGACAACCAGTATCCCAAAGGCATCGTCGTCTCGGACGAACAACTGGCCGCCATAAACATCGTCCGGGCAGATTTTCGCGGCGAATGGAACTACACTATCAAGCCGTCCAATCGCTCAGACCGAGCGGTTGATCCCTGACGGGCCCTTAGTGTTCAGCGACATGTCGCCTCAGGATGGTTATGGTGCGGTCGAGAAGACTCGAACTTCCACGAGGTTACCCCCACAAGCACCTCAAGCTTGCGCGTCTACCATTCCGCCACGACCGCACCGTGGTAAGCAGGCGGCGGCATATAGCGGATGACTGACGCCGGTTCAATGACCTCGACCACCAAGCCGCTGATACGGCCCCCCGAAACGCCCTTAGAATGGCGCATCGGCGACGGCCTGACCGAATATCCCGCGGCCCTTGCCACGATGCAGACCCGGGTCGCCGGCATCCGCGCCGGGACCGCCCGCGAACAGATCTGGCTGGTCGAGCACCCGCCGCTCTACACCGCCGGCACCTCCGCCAAGCCGGGAGAATTGACCGATCCCACCCGTTTCCCCACCTTCCAAGCCGGCCGCGGCGGCCAATGGACCTACCACGGACCGGGGCAGCGCATCGCCTACGTCATGCTCGACCTGACCCGTCCGCACGGCCGCGTCCCGGCCCAGGATATCCGATGCTACGTCAACGGGCTGGAGGAATGGCTGATCCGTACCCTCGACCGCTTCAACGTCAAGGGCGAGCGCCGGGACGGCCGCGTCGGCATCTGGGTGGCCGATCCAAGGACCGGCGTGGAGGTCAAGATCGGCGCCATCGGCGTCCGCATCACCCGGTGGGTGAGTTGGCACGGCGTCGCACTCAACGTCGAACCAAACCTGGCGCATTTCGGCGGCATCGTCCCCTGCGGGCTGCCCCAGTATGGAGTCACCAGCCTCAGCGCCCTCGGCATCCCAGCGACAATTCACGACACCGACGTCGCTCTGCGCTCGGCGTGGGAAGAGGTTTTTGGAGCCCAGGCAATTTCAACCCCGAAGCCATTGGGCTGACGCCTGGTTACGGCTCGTCCGGTCCCTTCCGGCTGACGCTCATCGGACCGCCGCGTCGCCTGGCTGTCTGTCTGTAATTGCCTGATAGACGAGTTGCTTGATTTCACGGCGCTAATACCGTCGGCTCGGCCCGGGCGCCTGGGTCATCATAATCCCGACGAGTTGCTCTTTGGGGTCGATCCAGAAATAAGTGCCGGCGTAACCAGCCCACATGTACTCGCCCTGCGATCCCGGAACGGCGGCGAGGCCCGGTTCCTGTCGGACGGCGAAACCGAGGCCGAACGTGTAGCCCTGTGTACCGATGAGCAGTTCGCCTGGCTGCATTGTGCGTGCCATCTGGGGGCCGAGATGATCCGAGGTCATCAGGGCTTACCGTGGTGCGGCTCAAGATTTGCGCGTCATCGAGCCATCCCCCGTTCAGCATCATCTGTGCAAAGCGAAGATAGTCGACGGCGGTCGAAACGCCGCCGCCGCCACCCGAGTCATTGGCCGGGGGCGTGGAGACGTCGTGCAGCGCGATCGGCGTGCTCGTCGCCGGGTCAACCGGCAGCGGATGAGCCAACCTATCCATGCTCGACTTCGGTATGTAGAAGCCAGTATCGACCATCTTCAGCGGCTTAAACAGACGCTCGTCGAGAAACTCAGCTAGCCGCCGGCCAGAGACTTTCTCGATGACGCGCCCGAGCACGTCGGTTGAGAGGCCATATTCCCATGCAGTGCCAGGTTGATGAGCCAGGGGTACCCTGGCAAGCCGCGCGATCTCGTCCGCCGGTGTCAGGTCCCGCGCATTGCCTCACCTGAAATGCTCCCCAGTGTCGGTCTGTTGCCTCACGTAATTTGCTCCCCGCCGGGGTTCGGCGGGGGCGAGCATGAGGCGGATCAGCATGGCGACACGGGATGAGTTGGTGGCGGTGGTGGCGGAGCGGTACGCCCGGTCCGCTCGCAAAGATCGCAGCCGCATTTTGGACGAGTTCACAGCGGTGAGCGGTCTGCATCGCAAGCATGCGATGCGTCTGCTTCGGATTCGCAGTGAGCCCTCCGGCCCTCGTCGGAGACGTAGGGTTTATGACGACGCCGTGCGCGAGGCGCTGATCTTGGTTTGGGAGGCGTCGGACCGGGTATGCGGCAAGCGGTTGCGACCGTTGATACCTATCCTCGTTGAGTCAATGGAGCGGCACGGTCATCTCAAACTCGCGCCGGAGGTGGGAAGCGGTCTGCTGGCAATGAGCGCGGCGACCATCGACCGATCGTTGTGCAAGGTTAAGGAGCAAGCAACAGGAGGAGGGCGTCGACGATCGGCATCCTCGACCGGGGTCCGGCGCAGCGTGCCGGTTCGAACATTTGATGGCTGGGATGATCCGGCACCTGGGTTCATGGAGGCCGACCTGGTCGCGCATAGCGGGCCGACGGCAGAAGGCAGTTTCGTGCAGACGCTGACATTGACCGACATTGCGAGCGGCTGGACGGAGTGTGCACCGTTATTGGTCCGGGAGCAGACGGTATTGATTGCGGTGTTGAGCGAGGTCCGCAAGCGGATGCCGTTTCCTCTGCTAGGGTTTGATACTGACAACGATAGCGTGTTCATGAATGAGACCGTACAGTCCTATTGCAAGGACGCCGGTGTGGAGTTCACACGCTGTAGGCCGTATCGCAAGAACGATCAAGCATGGGTGGAGCAGAAGAACGGCGCAGTTGTGCGCCGCATTGTGGGCTACCGACGCTACGTGGGCCTGGAGGCGGCAGCGGCGTTGGGTCGACTGTATATGTCGGTTCGTTTATTTGTGAATTTCTTTCAGCCGTCTTTTAAGCTGGCCAGTAAGAAACGTGATGGAGCGAGGGTCACGAAGCGCTACTACCCACCAGCGACGCCGTATCAGCGGCTGCTGGCCGATCCGCGTACGAGCGAGACGGTACGAGCTCGCCTCAGTGCTCTACAGGCGACTCTGGATCCGGTGCGGCTGTTGAGTGAGATCCGCCTTGCCCAGAAGCAGCTCGTCGAGATTGCAGATCGGCCGGTAACTGGCGAAATGGTGTCGGTGAGTGCGCCAACGCTAGAGCAGTTCCTGGAAGGCCTTCGAACGTCTTGGCACGAGGGTGAGGTACGTCCGACGAGTAAGCCGAAAGAAAAGGGCCGCAAATATTTGCGGACTTGCCCTGATCCGTTCCTGTCGGTGACGGCGCAAATACGTGAGTGGTTCGAGGTCGAGCCATGGCGGACGTCGCGAGAACTGCTCGAGCGGCTTCAGCGGGAGCAGCCAGATATCTACCCGGACAAACTGCTGCGAACGCTACAGCGCCGTGTCAAAGTGTGGCGGCGGGAAAATGCACATCAACTGGTGTTCGGCGGCAGTGCTCCGGGCTATCACGCTGCACAGTCCCCGCTTCAATCCGTTCCGTAACGCTGAACAGTCATTCCCATTATGGTCGTAAACGACAGGCGCTCGTCTTGGTTAACAGTTAAGCCGGTTGGTGTGGGTGACGCTCCCAGCACGCGCTTTGATCGGCCGGAGGCGAGGGCGCTGCCCCCGAACCCCCGGGATATTTGAGGCCCGCTGATGACAAGTTTACGATTGCCTCGCGGCACAGGCGGGGACGCCAATGACCGCGCCCGGTGATGCGACCCGGCACCGGTTGGCGCCGGGTCGTTTGCTTCCGTAAGGCAAGCCTGATCACACCGCATTCAGCCGCGACTTCCGAACGCCACTACAACGGGAGGTGATGGCAACGCCCCTCCCCAAGCGCGGGTAAGGCTGACGAATTGCTCGCGCAGGACCCATCATGCCGCCGCCCGCATGTGCCAGATCTCAAGCAATACCCGTTGGATGCCGATTGACAAAGTGACGCCGCGCCGGGAGCATTCTGGTGAGGCAATGCCTAACCCGTTCGGGAGCATTCCTGGATGAGGCAATACGCCCGCTCATCATAAGTGTCGTCGCCCGGCTTTAGGAGGACCTCTTTGATGTAAGCTTCCTTGACCTGAGCGTGCGAGGTAAAATCGCCGTAGACGAGTCCCGAGGTATGACGCAGCAGGTCTTGGATGGTCATGGCCCGATCGGGCGAAACCAGCGAGTAGGTGAGTTTCCCAGACGTTGAATCGAGCTTGGGGACACTGACCTGAAGGCCCGCGAATTCTGGCAGGAAGTTTGTGACAGGATCGGCGAGCTGAAGGCGGCCTTCTTCGACCAACATCATCGCGGCGACGGACACGAGTGGCTTCGTCATCGAATAAATCTCGAACAGGGCATCCTTCGGCATCGGCGCTCCGGCGGCCTTGTCGCGGAAGCCGAAGCTTTCGAAATACGCCACGCGACCCTTGCGCGCGACAACCACAGCGGCGCCGGGTAGTCTACCCAGCTCAATCTCACGATTGAAGACTTGCCCGATCCTTTCTAGGCGCTCGGCCGAAAGCCCCACATCTTCCGGCTTCACCGCTGCCAAGGATTGGCCCCATGCCGGCACCGTTGCCACAAGGCAAATGATGTAGGCAAAACGACAGAGCGCACGCCTCATCTGAGCCCTTGTCCGCCGTTGTCCCGAAGCCCAGAACGATAGAAAGCGCATGATGCTAGGCAGCGTCGCAAGTGGCGGGACTGTGACATGGCGTATCGCTCGCCGCGCGAGCCGACGGCTCACCTCCTGACGGCTCGCAGGAGCCGCCCTCAGCACTCTCCCTGCTTCCCGATGGCGTGTTGCCGCCGCTTGGCGATCGGCCAATCGCTGCGACCAACGTCTTCTGGCGCAACGCGACGTGCTGTCGTTCGCGTTGCCCCATGGGACGAGGTCTGGCATTCAGGCGGCGAGTTTTGCGCGCCCGGCCGCCGCAACCTCGCGCAACATTTTATAGTCGAGCACGACCAGCGTACGGTCTTCGTCGTCGACGAAACGGATGGGACCGAAATTGGTGAAATAGAGAATGGTTTCCTCTGGGAAATTGGTCTCGTCGTGCCAGGCGCCGTTTGCCTCGAAGCCGTAGTCGCCGGCGCGCGCGGTCACACCGCCACGTTCGACGCCGCCGCGGAGCTCCATCTTCCCAGACACCATCAGGGTACTCCCCCGGCGCCAGGTGCTCGTGCCGTGCGAAGCTCGATCCGGCCGCGCATTTGAAAAGAGTTGTCCAGGCTCCGGTCTCCTGGCTCGCACGCAGAAGCTTGAAGTCGATGCCCGGCGAGAAGTTGATCCATGGTTCGGCGGAGGTGTTCACAGAGATATCGCCTAGACCGGCGTTGCGGCGCGCGTCGCGCTCAGATTTGCTTTCGTTCATTGCAGTCTCCCTCGGTGGCTTCTTCCCAATTGGCCCATGTGTTTATCTGGACCTGCATCGACGCTAGCGCTCCCTCCGGCGCAAGGCAAGGAGAGGGAAAATCGCAGCCGAGCAATCTACCAAAGGGATCTGGATCAATCCTGCGCCGAAGGCGTCGCTTGACCCGTGCCGCCGCCCACATAGTCGGAAGATCAGGTGATCTTCGGCTGCATGGGCGTTCCGAAGATGACCCATGTCACGCGAAGTCGAAATTAGGGTAGCGTCGTTGTATTCAGGCGATGTTCGATCTTACTGCACTAAGTGCCTTGCCAAGGCGCACAGATGTCGTTGTGCAAACCTCTGCAACTCTCGCTCCAGCGAAAGCACCGGGCCGATCAAGAGGCGACGAATCGTCGTCACCGTCATCAGTCCGCCACCGCTTCTATTCAGAACTGGACACCACGCGTCAGCGCGCCGTCGACAACGAGATTGGTGCCCGTGATGAAACTCGCCGCCGGACTGGCCAGGAACACCACGGCGCGCGCGACCTCTGCCGGCCTGCCCATCCGTCCGGTTGGGTTGAGCGCAAGCGATTGGGCGAACAATTCCGGGTTGCCCTGCTCGATCTTCTCCCATACTCCGCCGGGAAAGTACGTGTTGCCTGGCGATACAGTGTTGGCTCGAATGTTTTTCGCCGCAAGCTGGTAGGCAAGTCCCTGAGCGTAGTGAATGAGCGCTGCCTTGAAGGCACCGTACGGGCCGGCCGCGAAGTCCACCTCGCGCCCTGACACGCTGCTGATGATAACGATGCTGCCGGCATCGGATTTCTCGAGCCACGGCATTGCCGCATCGACGACACGAACGCTTCCCATGATGTCGGTTTGAAAGCCGGCCTGCCAAGCCGCCTCGTTGGCCGCGACAGCCAGTGCGCTGACATTCGGCACCACGATGTCAATGCCGCCGAGCGCGGAGGCGGACTCGGCGACCCATGCAGTGATCGCCGGACCGTCCGCGACATCCACCGCCGCCCCGAATGCCTTACCGCCTTTCTCTGCCAACGCAGCGGTGGCCGCCTCGACCTCGATCTTGTCGCGGGCGCAAATTGCTACATTGGCACCTTCGGCGGCGAACATGTCGGCGATGGCGCGTCCGATCCCCTTTGTACCGCCGGTCACCAGAACCTTTCGTCCCTTTAGTCCGAGATCCATGCTCGTTCCTGTCCCGTAAGATCAATTGCCAATGCACGCGTCCAGCCCCCGTCCTTGCGCGCGGCGACAGGCGCTCCCGAAAGAAAACCCTAACCCCACACGGAGAAGCGTCAAGGGTGGTTGGTCAAGCATCGGATTTCATGCGATGCCGCCAACCGGTCGTTCATGCTGCTTTCTCTCGGCCCCACAGTTGCCGACTAGCCAGTTCGGCTCCCTGCGTCAGCGAGGCGAGCTTCGCCCAAGCAATATCGGGGTGCACTCGGCCGCCCAGGCCGCAATCGGTGGCAGCGATGACGTTCTCCCGTCCCACCACGTTGGCGAAGCGCAAGATCCGTTCGGCCACCAGTTCCGGGTGCTCGACGACGTTGGTGGCGTGGCTAACAATGCCGGGCAGGATCAGCTTGCCGTCGGGCAGCTTGACGTCCTTCCGCACGCTCCACTCATGCTCGTGCCGGACATTGCCTGCTTCGAAGGAATAGGCCTGACAGTTGATCGCCAGCATGACGTCGACGACGTCGCGCATTGGAATGTCGGTGGTGTGGGGACCGTGCCAGCTACCCCAGCAAAGGTGAAACCGGATCCGGTTTTCGGGCAGACCCTTGATTGCGTAATTCAGCGCCTCGACGCGGCGCATTGAGAAGGCCCGATATTCCTCAACAGTCGGTTCGGGGTTAATCTGGTCCCAGTTTTCCGCAATCGACGGGTCGTCGAATTGCAGGATCAGCCCGGCGTCGACGATCGCCTTGTACTCCTCGCGCATGGCATCGGCGCAGGCAAACAGGAATTCGTCGTCGGTCTTGTAATATTCGTTGCCGATGCGCGAAGCACTGCCCGGCGCCACCGAGGTCATGAAGCCTTCCTCGATGCCATGGATGGCAAGCGCAGCCTTGAAATTGTCAATGTCGGCCTTGATGGCCGCATGCCCAGTATAAGCGAGAGGCCCGACGCATACGGGAGAACTGGGCAGGCGGGGTCCAGTGGTGATCCCTGATTCCGGGTCGTTATAGGCGGCGGCAAACCGTGTGCGGTCGCGCCGGTCACCAAAGCTCGTGAGCACGACATGGCCCGGCCGAGACCGGTGAACGGGCATTGCATACAGGCCAGGTCCGGACAGTTCGAGACCGCTCAGACGCTGAAAGGAGTAGCTCCACCACGCCCCGTAATTGACCCGGTGCCCCATCGACTTGCCGAACTCACCGTCGCCGGGAAGGTCGATGCCGAGCTCTTTCTGCCGTCCCACCACGTCGATGACGGCCGCTCGAAGCTGCGCCTGGAACTGAGCTTCATCAGCGTTTTCTCCGGAAGCACGTACGCGGTTGGCTTCGATCAACGCATCGGGGCGCGGCAGGCTGCCGGCGTGACTGGTCAGAATGCGGTCGCGGCTGGACCTCATTTGTTTTCTCCCACCAATAGTTTTTCTTGCTCAAAACTCGCGAGGCGGGGCCTATGGCAAAAGCATCCGAGCGCTCGCGGCAAATCAGAGATTGCAGCGTTATCTCGAGGCCTGCAAATCGGCGGCTGCTCTACGCTATTTCGCGCCTGACTGTGCAGGCTGAAAGCGCGATCGCTTAGAACTCCGCCGGCCTTAGTGTCCGCGCCAGCCGGTCGAGCACGGCGTTTGCCAACCCTGGTTCCGGGCCGGTGAAGAACCCCCGGGCGACATCCAGGTATTCGTTGATCACGACCTTGGCCGGTGGACCGTCCACCATCGATAGCTCCGCCGCCCCTGCGCGCATCAACGCCCGCAATACCGGGTCGATCCGGGCCAGGGGCCAGTCGCTGGGCAGAGCCTCCACCAACAGCGGGTCGATGACATCCTGACGCCGGACGGCTTCCCGCACCAAGCGGCTGAACAGCGTTACTTCGGCGTCGGGGACACGGCCATCCTCGAACCCGTCCTGGCCTTCCAGGTCGCCGAGCCGATGGCGAACGAATTGATCGATCACCGTTTCCGGATTGTCACCAGCCTGCTCGGCCTGAAACAGCGCCTGCACGGCAGCCACCCGTGACGCCGTGCGCGTCCGGGTCCTCGGAGCGCGAGGCATCAGACAGCGCCGAGCTGTCGGGCAGCGTTGATCTGCAGGAGTGCCGCGGCAGCGGCCTCGGCCCCCTTGTTGTGACCGTCTTGGCCGGAGCGAGCCTCGGCCTGGGCCACCGTATCGCAAGTCAGCAAGCCGGTGCCGAGACAGATGCCGAATTGCAGCGCGACGCTGAGGATCCCATCCATGGTCGCCCGGCAAATGAAATCGTAATGGTCGGTCTCGCCCTTAACGATACACCCCAGTGCGATGAACCCATCAAACTTGCGGCTGCCACGCAGCGCGATGCGGATCACCTGCGGAAGTTCATAGGCACCCGCGACGTCGATTGTGTCCGCGGTAGCGCCGGCCTCGCCTAAGATGCGATAGGCACCAGCGGTCAGCCCATCGACAACTTCTCGATAATACGGCGCCCGCACGATCAGCAAATGCGGCGATGGCCCCTCGACACGCGGCGCTCGGGGTAATTCAGCGTCCTCCGTGCTCATCCTTCGTAGTCCACACCGACGACGTTCGGGATTGACCGCTGTTCAATGATGTTCAGTCCGTAGCCTTCCAGACCGATGACGGTGCGGCGGCTGTTGGTCAGCAGAATCATGTTTTTTATGCCCAAGTCGAGCAGGATTTGCGCCCCAATCCCGTAATCGCGGAGCTCTCGCTGCGGCCGTGGGGTACCGGCAGCCAGCAATCTAACCCGTTCAGCCAGTGCCGTGGGACGATGTTCGCGGATCATCACTACGACGCCTCGGCCCGCCTTGCCGATCATGTACATGGCGTTGTGGATAGCGATCCAATGCGGCGAGCCGGTCATGTCGTCCAGCAGATCGACCGCGTGCATGCGAACCATGATGGGATCGGACCCGCTGACCTCGCCTTTGATCAGCACGAGATGTTCCTGATACTCGACCGTGTTGGCGTAGACCACGGCGCGCCAGTCGCCGCCGGCGGGATGTGAGTAGGCTCCCTCTTCGACCTTGCGCACCAGGCGTTCGGTAAGCCGGCGATGGGCGATCAGATCCGCAATGGTTCCGAGTTTCAGGTTGTGGTGCTGGGCAAAGGCCACCAGGTCCGGCAAACGCGCCATGGTGCCATCATCGTTCATGATCTCGCAGATGACCGCCGCTGGGGTGAGGCCGGCCTTGCGGGCGATGTCGACAGACGCCTCGGTATGGCCAGCCCTGACCAACGTACCCCCCTCGCGGGCCAGCAGCGGGAATACGTGGCCGGGCGTGGTGATGCTGTCGCGGGTGCTTTCGGGGTTGATCGCCACGGCGATCGTCTTGGCGCGGTCGGCGGCGGAGATGCCGGTCGTGACCCCCTCGCGCGCTTCAATCGAGACGGTGAACGCGGTCTGGTGGCGCGTACCGTTTTGCTGGCTCATGAGCGGCAAACCGAGCTTTTCGACGCGATGCTGGGTCAACGCCAGGCAGATCAGGCCGCGGGCGTGCCGGGCCATGAAGTTGATCGCGTCGGGCGTCGCGAATTGCGCCGGAACAACCAAGTCGCCTTCGTTTTCACGGTCCTCGTCGTCGACCAGGATGAACATCCGGCCGTTGCGGGCTTCCTCGATTAGGTCCTCGGCGGAGGAAAGGTATTGCGATAGATCGGCGGTCACGAACTTGTCTTGCATTTCCATCAGGCGGTCTCCGCCAGGCGAGCGACGTAGCGCGCAAGGGTATCGATCTCGATATTGACCGGGTCGTTAGGCCTCAGCGTGCCGAACCCCGTTACCGAGGCCGTGTGGGGGATGATGTTCACCCCAAAGGTATCGCCCCGCACCTCGTTCACAGTCAACGACACGCCGTCCACGGCGACGCTGCCTTTGACGGCGATGAAGCGGGAAAGCGAGACAGGAACACGAAAATTCCAACGCGTGGAGGCGTTTTCAGGTGTGGCGGATACGGCAGTTCCGACGCCATCGACGTGGCCGGAGACGAGATGCCCGCCCAACTCGTCGCCGACCCGCAGCGACCGTTCCAGATTGACGCGCGATCCCACTGTCCAGCTAACCAGCTTGGTGTGGGCCAGGGTCTCGGCGGAGGCGTCGACCGCGAACCAGTCGGCACCGAACTCGACCGCGGTCAGGCAACAGCCGGAGCAGGCGATCGATGCGCCAAGCGCGACCGGAGGCTGGGCCAGAAATGCCATCGGCGTATCGATTACAAGGCGCATGTCATGACCCTGGCCGATCGGGTCGATCGACCGGATCTGACCGAGCGCGGTTATGATGCCGGTGAACATAGTGCCTGCCTGGTGTATTCGCTCAACATGTCGTCGCCGATGGCGGTTATGCAATCCCGCCGAAAGCGCGGCATCTGGTCAAGTGTCTCGATGCCAAACGCCTGCACCGCGGGCCAGCCGTCGCCGCCCATGACGGAAGGGGCATGGAACCAGGCGATGCGGTCCACCAGATCTGCTCGCAATAGAGCAGCGGCGAGCTGACCTCCGCCTTCCGCGAATACTCGGGTCAGTCCAGCGGTGCCGAGGGCCTTCATCGCCGCCTCCAGGTCCACGCCGGCAGTCGAACCAGGGATCTTGATCAGCTTGGCGCCTAGATCCACAAAAGCGTCTTCGCGGGCCAGGTTGGTGCCCTCGCGCAGCAGGAACCAGGTCGGGATCTCGGCGGCGGTGGTCAGCAGGTGGGAGGTCAGAGGCGTGCGCAGGTGACTGTCCGCGATGACCCGTACGTTGGGCGTCGCGCGGAACCCAGGGATGCGGCAGGTCAGGTCGGGATTGTCGGCGAGGACGGTGCCGACGCCGACCAAGACCGCATCGTGTCGACCGCGCATGGCGTGGACGACGCGGCGGGCAGGCGTGCCGGTGATCCACTGGCTGTGGCCCGCGTGGGTGGCGATCCGGCCGTCAAGAGTAGATGCCAGCTTCAGCGTAACCATCGGGCGCCCCAGCGTGATGCGTTGGTTGAACCCGAGCAGTGTTTCCAGTGCCTCAGCTTCCAACAGCCCGGTTTCGACCCCAATGCCGGCGGCCTTGAGTTGCTCGAGGCCCTGACCGTTGACTCGGTTGTCGGCGTCGGTGGCGGCGACGACAACTCTGGAGATGCCTGCTGCTATGAGCGCGTCGGTGCAGGGCGGCGATCGGCCCCAGTGGCAGCACGGTTCCAGCGTGACGTAGGCTGTGGCGCCTTTCGCTCGTTCACCCGCCATCTGAAGGGCGACTGGTTCGGCGTGCGGGCGCCCTCCGGGTTGGGTGTTACCTCTGCCAACCACGCGGCCGTCGCGGACGATGACGCAGCCGACCGACGGGTTTGGCCAGGTCGTGCCGAGGCCTCGCCGCGCCAGGGCGAGGGCGGCACGCATATTGGAAAGGTCGTCGGCGATCGTCATGACTGGGCGTCCGAGAGATGACCTGACCGCCCATGCGGTTGCGCCTGATCGTCTCTGTGGGCGCGGGCCGACATCCCCAGGATTTGTTTCGCCTCGCAGCGCGATACGCGGATGGCCGGCGTGGGCCCGATGTAGCGATGAGACAGCTTATTCCTCCGCCACCGAACTCAATCCGCCGACGAAATCCTCGAAGTCTTTTGCCTCCCGGAAGTTGCGGTAGACGCTTGCGAACCGGACATAGGCGACCTTGTCCAACTCTTTTAGCGTATCCATCACCAATTCCCCGATTTGCTTGCTGGGGATGTCGCTGTCGCCGGACGCCTCCAACTGGCGGACCACGGAGTTCACGATCCGCTCGATGCGCTCCTCCTGGATCGGCCTCTTGCGCATCGATATTCGGATCGACCTTGCCAGTTTGTCGCGGTCGAACGGTACGCGACGACCATCGGATTTGATGACGGTCAGTTCGCGTAGCTGGACCCGCTCAATGGTTGTGAAGCGCTGGCCGCAATTGGCGCAGAAGCGGCGGCGGCGGATCGCGCCGCTGTCCTCGGTAGGACGGCTGTCCTTCACCTGGGTGTCGTCGGAACCACAGAATGGGCAGCGCATTAGCGGCTTACCGAGGCCTGTACAGCGGGAAGCGCGCACACATCTCTTTCACCCGGGCACCCACCGCTTTCTCGGCCGCCGCGTTGGTGCCGTCATTGGACCGGCCGAGACCTTCCAGAACTTCGTTGATCATCATACCGATATCCCGGAACTCCTCAGGGCCAAAGCCTCGCGTTGTGCCGGCGGGGGAGCCGAGCCGGACGCCGGAGGTAATCGCCGGCTTCTCCGGATCGAACGGGATGGCATTTTTGTTCGCAGTCATATGGGCGCGTTCCAGACTAGCCTCGGCGGCCTTGCCGGTAACGCGCTTGGGCCGCAAATCCACCAGCATTAAATGGCTGTCGGTGCCGCCGCTAACAATATCCAAGCCTTGCTGCGTCAGCGTCTCCGCCAGCACGCGGGCGTTGCCCTGGACCGCTTTTTGGTAGGCTCGGAACTCTGGTTTCAGAGCCTCCCCGAACGCTGCCGCCTTGCCGGCGATGACGTGCATGAGCGGTCCGCCTTGCAGTCCGGGAAAAATCGCCGAGTTTATTTTCTTGCCGATTTCCAGGTCGTTCGTCAGGACCATGCCGCCGCGAGGGCCGCGGAGAGTCTTGTGGGTCGTTGTCGTGACGACATGCGCGTGCGGCAGCGGGCTGGGAAACAGTTCCGCCGCGACAAGGCCAGCAAAGTGGGCCATGTCCACCATGAAATACGCACCCACCTCGTCGGCGACCTTTCGGATGCGCGGGAAATCGATGAAGCGTGCATAGGCCGATCCACCGGCAATGATCAGCTTCGGCTTCTCTGTCCTCGCGAGGTGTTCAAGCTCCTCATAATTCAGAATGCCATCTTCTGACCGAACGCCGTATTGCACCGGGCGGAACCATTTCCCGGACAGATTGGGTGCGGCGCCGTGAGTCAGGTGCCCACCCGCGGCGAGGCTCATCCCCAGCACCGTGTCGCCCGGCTGTAGCAGTGCCAGAAAAACCGCTTGGTTGGCCTGCGCGCCGGAGTGCGGCTGGACGTTGGCGAAAGCGCAGCCAAATAACTGCTTGGCGCGGTCGATCGCCAGATTCTCCGCCACATCGACGTACACGCACCCGCCGTAGTAACGACGGCCGGGATAACCTTCGGCATATTTATTGGTAAGCACAGATCCCTGCGCTTCGAGCACGGCGGCGGAGACGATGTTCTCCGACGCGATCAATTCGATGCCGTCCTGCTGGCGATCGAGTTCGGCGCTGATCGCCGCCGCGAGTTCGGGATCGGTGTCTGCCAGCGGCGCGGAAAAGAAGCGCTGGGTGCTGGCAGCGGTGCTATGCTGGTTCATCGAATTTCCACCGTGTCGGTTTATGGTGACCTGTAGCATGGGGTGTATGCGCGACAAACCCGAAGTGTTGCACGCAACTCCTGACGGTGGTTCAGATTGATCCGATGCCCGCGTCGCTAATCGTGCCTCTTCCCGATCTTGCCGCGACGGAAACGCTGGCACGGCGGCTGGCGTCCATCGCCCGGGCGGGAGATTGCATCCTGCTCGAAGGACCGCTTGGTGCCGGCAAAACGGCGCTGGCTCGGGCGTTTCTACGCGAAGCGGCGGGAGACGAGGCATTGGAAGTGCCAAGCCCGTCGTTCACCCTGGTGCAAATCTATGAGACGGCAATTGGTACAGTGTTTCATTACGATTTGTGGCGCCTGGATGGGCCCGATTCGCTGACCGAACTCGATTGGGAGGACGCGCTAGACGCGATCGTGCTGGTTGAATGGCCCGACCGGCTCGGGTCCCTGCAGCCGCCGGACGCGCTGACGATCACGCTGCAGATGGGCGATGGCGAGGCGCGGGAGGCGACACTGACCGGATGGGAGGACCGGATAGCGGGGCTTGTACCCTCACCTACCAAGACACGCCGAAAAAAGCTGGCTGGATCGGCGAAACGAGACGGGCCGGCATGAACCGTGACGACCTCATCGCGCTGTTCCTCGCGCGCAGTGGCTTCTCGCCCGGCCACCTGGAACCGCTGGCACAGGATGCCAGTTTTCGGCGTTACCTGAGGATCCGAGGCGGCACTCCTGCTGTGCTGATGGACGCCCCGCCGCCGGAGAATGTTCGCCCTTTTCTCCGCATTGCCGCCCATCTGTGCAGCATCGGGCTGCGGATCCCAACAATACTCGCCGCTGACGAAGCCTGCGGCCTTGTTCTGGAGGAAGACCTTGGCGACGACCTGCTGTCGGTGCTGCTGGACCGGGGCGACCCTACGGACCGGTTGCTCGACGCAGCGGTTGATGCGCTCGTCGTCATGCAGCGAGCCTCCCCACCCGACGGCTTGCCCTCGTGGGATTCGCCGGCGATGGCGTCCACCGCCTCGGGCACGCTGTTCGACTGGTGGTGGCCAGCCCGGTTCGGCGCCCCGGCGCCTCTGGCGGCCCGCGACGATGTAGCCGACGCGCTGGCGACGATGCTGATGCCGGTAGCGGCTGGCCCTTCCTGCTTTGTCCACCGGGATTACTTTGCGGGCAACTTGCTCCGGCTGTCGGATGGGCAACTCGCGATCATCGACTTCCAGGGCGCGGCCATTGGCCATCCGGCTTACGATCTCGTGTCGCTGCTGCAGGACGCACGTCGCGACATCCCGGATGCCTCGCGCAGCCGCGCGTTGGACCGGTATCTCACCGCCCGGCCTGAACTAAATGCGGCTCAATTCCGAGCGGCATTTGCCGCCTGTGCGGCACAACGCCATCTCCGGGTCGCCTGCCAGTGGGTAAGACTTGCTTTGCGCGACAGCCGGCCGCAATACCTCGCCCACGGGCCTCGAACTTGGCGGCTGCTAGAGGACGCCTTGTCGCAACCTGCGGCTGAACCGCTGGCCGCTGCCTTAGACCGTTGGATCCCGCCTGCCGCGCGCGGCAACCCGCCAGGACTATGAACTATGAGCGTATCGCCTCATTCCGCCATGGTTCTTGCCGCCGGCCTCGGAACCCGCATGCGGCCGTTGACCGACACAACCGCCAAACCATTGCTGAAACTTGGCGGCCGAACGCTGCTCGACCACGGTCTGGACCACCTCGTGGAAGCGGGAGTGGAAATGGTCGCCGTCAACGCTCATTGGCAGGAGGACGCGGTGGCGGCACATCTGGAGCAGCGGTCATCGCCGCCCCGGACTGTGTTGCTGCGGGAAGAAAACCTGCTGGAGACTGGCGGCGGCGTGCGGGCGGCGTTGGCCATTTTGGGGTCTGATCCATTCTTTGTGGTCAACGGCGATGCGTTCTGGCTGAACGGGCCGATTTCAGCGCTGCTCCGGTTGGCCAGGGCGTTCGACGAGTCGGTCGATAGCGTGCTTCTGGTACATCGGGCGTCCCACGTTCATGCCGATGTCGGTCTGGGCGATTTCGCGCTGGACAAATGGGGCAGGCCGCGCCGCCGCAAGGAGCGCGAGGTCGTCCCTTACATCTACGCCGGGGTGCAACTGATGCACCCGCGACTATTGGCGAGGATGCCGGAGGGCGCCTTCAGCATGAACCGCGCCTGGGACGACGCGCTTGCGGCCGGCCGGCTTCGGGCCATCGTGCATGACGGCATCTGGTTCCATTTATCCACGCCACCCGATCTGATTGAGGCCGAGCAGATCCTGGAGGCCCGCTTCACCGGCGATGCCCGCTGGCCGTGGCGCTGAACCTCTTTACGGTTCCGCCGCACGTTCCGTTCCTCGATGCACTGGCCAAAGGCTGGCTTGCCCGCGACGAGGATCCCCTCACGGTCAGCCGGGGCCTTATTCTGCTTCCAACCCGCCGCTCCGCCCGCGCGTTGGCCGAAGCGTTCCTGCGTGCGGACAATGGTCGGCCTATGCTGCTGCCGCGCATCACCGCGTTGGGCGCGCTGGATGAGACGCCCCTGGCACTGACCGGAGCTCTTGACCTGCCGCCGGCCGTGGCGCCGATGCAGCGGCTGGCGGTGCTGTCGACGCTGATCCTGGCAATGAAAGGCGAAGGGGGCGCGCCGCGCACCGCCGACCGCGCGTGGCTTCTGGCCCGCGAACTGGCGTCGCTGATGGACGAAGCGGAACGCGCGGGCATCGATTTAGCCGAACGTCTTCCGGATGCCGCGGATCCGGAATACGCGACGCACTGGGCGCAGACGCTGAAATTTCTGCACATCGTCACAGCGATCTGGCCCAGCTGGCTAGCGGAGAACGGGGTGATGAATCGCGCGGCGCGACAGGTGGCTCTGCTAAAGAAGCAGGCGCAGGCGTGGGAAGACGATCCACCGGACGATCCGGTGCTGATCGCCGGCACCACGGCCGGCATTCCCGCAGTTGCC
This sequence comes from uncultured Alphaproteobacteria bacterium, assembly GCA_963772355.1. Classification (GTDB taxonomy): domain Bacteria; phylum Pseudomonadota; class Alphaproteobacteria; order Acetobacterales; family Acetobacteraceae; genus Rhodopila. The sequence continues at coordinate 113,387 of CAVYXX010000081.1, forward strand.
CGGTTGCTGGGAGTGGCGGCGCGGATGAGGAACGGGCAGGTCGTGCTGCCGCAACTCGACGTGGGGATGGATGAGGAGGCATGGCAAGGACTTGAAGCGTCCCATGCTCAGGCGGGTCTAGCGCGGTTGTTGACAGACCTGAACGCGACCCGCCGAGACGTTCGGAAATGGAACGATGGCGAAGCGAGCGCCGTGCCGCGGGATCGGTTCGGGCTGCTGTCCCGTGCGTTGCTGCCGGCGAGCTCTTTGGACGATTGGATGCTTCAAGGCCCCGTTGCTGTAGACGGGTTGTGGCGATTGACGGCGGCCGACCAGCAGCAAGAAGCGCAGGCCATTGCCCTGGTGCTTCGGGATGCCCTGGAAACACCAGGGGTGCGGGCCGCGCTGGTGACGCCCGATCGCAATCTGGCTGGCTGCGTGGCCGCCGCGTTGCTCCGCTTCGGCATTGTCGCCGACGACAGCGCGGGGGAGCCGTTGGCGGAGTCACCACCTGCCGTGTTCTTGCGCCTGCTGGTGCGCGCGGTGGCCGAGGAATTGGCGCCCGTGCCGCTTTTGGCGTTGTTGAAGCACCCTCTTTGCGGAGCGGGCATGAGTCCGGTTGCCTGCCGGCAGGCAGCCCGGGCACTGGAGACGCTATGTCTGCGCGGCCCTCGCCCGATGCGGGGCATAAGCGGGTTGCGGCAGATCGTGGACAAGGAAGCCGGACCAACCTCTTCGACGGCCGCGTTTTTGTCGCGCTTGGAGGCGTGTCTGGAACCGGCTCTGCGATTTGACTCGGCGATGGAGATTGCACCGGCCGAGGCATTTGGCGCCGTGGTCGAAGCGGCGGAGCGGCTGGCCGCGACAGACGACACCGGGGGCCCCGCGCGGCTATGGGCGGCAGAGGAAGGCGAGGCCCTCGCGGCCCGCCTGGCGGAGATGCACGATGCCGGGGCTGCCATGCCGGATCTGCGGCGCGGTGTGCTGCCCGGCTTACTCGACGCGATTCTGCAAGGCGAGGTGGTGCGCAGCCGCCGGGCACTGCGAGGGCGCGGTGGGGCCGAGCATCCCCGTGTGTTCATCTGGGGGCTGCTGGAAGCCCGGCTGCAGTCGGCAGACCTGATCGTGCTGGGCGGTTTGGCCGAGACTGTCTGGCCACCGATGGTCGAGCCGGGTCCGTGGCTGTCGCGGCCGATGCGGACCAAGGTGGGGTTGCCGGCTCCCGAGGAGGCAGTCGGACAGGCGGCCCATGATTTCCTCGCCGCCTGCTGTTCGGCGCCGACGGTGGTGCTGTCATGCCCTGTGCGGCGGGATAATGCTCCGGCGGTGCCCGCCCGGTGGCTGACCCGACTGGATATGTTTCTGGCGGGGCGGGATGGCGACGGCGGTGACACGGATCGGACCGTCTGTTGCCACAAGACCGCGGCCGGCCGAGGAGCCACCGCTCTGCCTGAACATCCGGCCGTCGCCTGGGCTCGCGCCATGGACCTGCCAGACGGTCAGCCCTCGCCGGTAAAACCGCCGGCTCCGCGTCCACCGGTCAACAGGCGTCCTCGGCACCTCAGCGTCACCGCGATCGAGACCTGGCTGCGCGATCCATATGCGATCCACGCCCGCCACATCTTGAAGCTCGCGGCGCTAAAGCCGCTGGATGAGGCAACGGATGCCTCGGACTACGGATCGATTGTGCATGATGGTTTGCACCGTTTCCTGCGGTCGCACGGCGCCGCTTGGGCTGACGATTCCGCCCGGGCGCTGCGTGTGGCGATGTCGCAGGCCCTCGGCGACGCCGGATTGCGGCAAGCGCTGATCGCCTGGTGGTCGCCGCGGCTGGAACGCATCGCCGATTGGGTGGCTGGGCAGGAAACCGAGCGGCGGTTGATCCGGGCACCCTTGGCGATCGCGACCGAGGCGAGTGGCGCGCTCGAATTGCATCGTCCTGGCGGCCGCTTCCGTCTGACCGGGCGGGCGGACCGGATCGAACGGTACGATGACCGCACCCTGGCGATCCTGGACTACAAGACCGGGTCCCCGCCCACCCAGAAGGCGGTTGAGGATGGTCTGGCGCCGCAGTTGTTGCTGGAGGCAGCGATGGCCGCGGAAGGGGGATTCGGGCCTGATCTGCGCGGGACGACGGCGGGGCTGATCTACTGGCACCTGTCAGGCGGCCTCGACCCCGGCAAGGCGACGCCGCTGTTCAAGAAGAACCCCGCGGATCTGGCGCATGCTGTGCTGGATGCAAAGGACCGGCTGTGCGACCTGATCGACGCGTTCGACAAGCCGTCACGCGCCTATCTGTCGCGGCCGCATCCCGGGCTGGCACCGCGGTTCTCGGACTATGAGCAACTCGCCCGGGTGGCCGAATGGTCGGCGGCGGCGGATAGCGATGAGTGAAGTCGCCTCCCGCGAGACCGCCCGCGAGCGCGCCAACCGTGAGCAGCTAGCCGCTTCTGATCCGGCTATTTCGGCTTTCGTCGCCGCCTCGGCTGGGTCGGGAAAGACGAAACTGCTGACCGACCGGCTGCTGCGCTTGATGCTGACCGGCGCGCCACCGGAACGAATCCAGTGCCTCACCTTCACCAAGGCCGCCGCCGCCGAGATGGCGCTGCGCCTGCAACGCACACTCGGTCGCTGGGTCACCCTGCCGGCAGAGAAAATTGCCGAAGAATTGAGCCGGCTCCGAGTGGAACCGACGGAAAAGACCTGTCAAATGGCGCGGGCCTTGTTTGCCAAGGTCCTCGACCTTCCCGGCGGCATGCGGATCGGCACGATCCACGCCTTTAGCCAGTCGCTGCTGCGGCGCTTTCCGTTGGAGGCTGCGATCTCACCGCATTTCGAATTGATCGACGACCGTGACGCCGACGACGCGCTGACCGAGGCGCGCGAGGATATGCTCGCCGATGCCGGCACATCGGCCATGCAGAAAGCCTTGCGCATCCTGGCGGGCCTTGCCTCGGCGGATGCGTTCGGCGGTCACGTCAAGACCTTGCAGTCGGACCGGCGACGACTGCAGGCGGCGCTGGATCTTGGCGGTGATCTGGAGCGCGCACAGCAGCGGGTGCTTGGAGTAACCGCCCCGGATGAAAACGCGCTGATCGGGGACGCCGTTAGATGGCTCGGCGAGACCGCGCTGCGCGACGCCGCGCGTGAGGTTTTCGCGAACAGCCCCAGGACGGTCGGTGAGCGCGCCGCCGGGATTTTGGACTGGCTAAGCCAGGATACTGACCGGCGACAGACGAACTGGGTCGATTGGTGCAACCTGTTCCTGAGGAAAGACGGCGAGCCGTATGCGTGTTCTTCACTGGTCGGAAAGACCTTCGCGGCCACGCCCCGCGTGGTTGACCGCTATCTTGAGGAAGCCAGTCGGATTCTGAAGGTCGAAAACGGCTGCCGAGCGATTCGGCTGGCTTCGGTGTCGGGCGCGTTGGCGGCGTTGGCGGGGCCGGTTGCCGGCGGCTACGCCCAGCGGAAGGAAGCGGCTGGGCTGCTCGACTACGACGACTTGATCGACCGGACCAGGACACTGCTGTTCGATCCAGGAGCCGCCTGGGTGCTTTACAAGCTCGACGGCGGCCTCGACCATCTGCTGCTGGATGAGGTGCAGGACACCGCGCCACAACAGTGGCGTATCGCCCATGCGCTGACCGAGGAGTTCTTCGCCGGTGCGGGCTCGCACGATCGCACACGCACAGTCTTCGCAGTGGGTGATCGCAAGCAGTCGATCTATTCGTTTCAGGGTGCGGACACGACGGAGTTCGATCGCTCTCACGACGAACTGGCTCGCCGCGTTAAAACGTCGGGCCAGGTGTTCAAGGATGTCGGGCTGGACGTGTCGTTCCGCTCCACGGCTCCGGTGCTCGCTCTGGTGGATTCCGTGTTCGCTGATCCGCTGGCGCGTCAGGGCGTGATCGGGCCTGGGGAAACCCTGACCCATTACGCCGATCGCGCCGGCCACGCCGGCGTCGTCGAGATCTGGCCCTTGGCGCCGCGACCGGACCCGCCGCCGCACCGGCCCTGGACGGTGCCGGAGCAGAACCAGTTGCAGACTTCCGCCCGCCAGTTGCTCGCCGACACGCTCGCGGATTGGATTCGTGACCAGACCAACGGGTCGGTGTTGTTGGAGAGCAAAGGCCGGCCTCTGACCGCGGGAGACGTGCTGATCCTGACACGCCGGCGCGATGAGTTCGGCCGGGCGTTGGTTCGGGCGTTGAAGAGCCGTGGCGTGCCGGTCGCGGGTCTTGACCGGATGGTTCTGACGGATCAGCCGGCGGTGCGAGATCTGATGGCGCTGGGGGATGCCCTGCTGCTGCCCGCCGACGACTTGACCTTCGCCTGCCTGCTGACCAGTCCGCTCGGTGGCCTCACCGACGACGAACTTTCCGAAATTGCCATGGATCGGCCGGGCACGCTGTGGGACACGCTGCGCGATCGCGCCGACGAGCGCCCAGCATGGCGTCGCGCCGCAGATTTGTTCGGGCAATTGCTCGGCCGCGTCGACTACGTTTCTCCTTATGCGCTGTTTGCCGAGGCTTTAGGCCCGCTTGGCGGCCGAGCGCGGCTGTTCGCCCGGTTGGGGCCGGAAGCGGCGGAACCAATGGACGAACTGCTGAATGCCGCGCTGATTTATGCCGCCCGTCACCCGCCTTCGCTACAGGGGTTTCTCCATTGGCTTCGCCGGTCGGGGGCGGAGGTGAAGCGTGAACCGGAGGCGGCCGGTGATCTTGTGCGGATCATGACTGTGCATGGCGCGAAGGGATTGCAGGCGCCACTGGTAATCGTGCCGGACACCGCGGGTCTGCCGAAGGACGACGGGACGATCGTATGGGCGGACGACCAGAGGACCGGTCGGGCGGTGCCGCTGTGGGCGCCTCGCAAAGAGTTCCGTTGCGACGCACTTGACCGCCTGCGCGCCGCTGCGCGGCAGCGGCAAATGGAGGAGCATAACCGGCTGCTCTACGTCGCCCTGACCCGAGCCGAGGACCGGCTGCTGGTGTGCGGCTGGCAGGGTGCGCATACGCCGAAGGACGAGTGTTGGCACAGTCTGGTTCGTCGTGGGTTCGCGGCCGCCGGCGCAGAAGCGGAGGCGTTCCGGCCGTGGGAGGGAGAGGTTCTGCGGTTGCGCGCGCCGCAGGTGCTTCCCGCCGAGATTGCCGTTCAGCCGGCGCGAGGGGCCCACGGCGGGGAGTTACCCGTTTGGATGGGGGTGGCGCCTGACTGGATCGCCGCGGCGCCGCCGCCCGAGCCACCGCGTCCGCTGCCGCTGGCGCCCAGCCGGCCGGAGGGCGTGGACCTTGGAACGGTCCCGGCCTCGGACTCGCCGCTGGCGGAGCGGGATGCCGGAGGAAACCGCTTTCGCCGGGGCCAGTTGATCCACTCCCTGCTGCAGCATTTGCCTTCCGTTCCGGCGGCGGTTCGGCGGGCGACCGCTATAGGATTTCTCGACAAGCCCGGTCACGGGCTGCCGGCAGGCGAGGCTGAACGAGTCGCGGATGAGGTGCTGGCGGTCATGGCGCATCCCGATTTGGGGCCGCTGTTTGGACCGGACGGCCTTGCGGAGGTCCCGCTGACAGGGGTGATTGGCGACGCTGTAGTGGGTGGATTAGTCGATCGGCTGGCGGTCCTGCCGGATCGGGTGCTGATCGCGGACTTCAAGACCAACCGCCGACCGCCGGCCCGCGTTGAGGACACCCCCGTCATGTACCTCCGGCAGATGGCGTCATATCGGGCGGTGCTGCGAGCGATTTTCCCTGGCCGGCCAGTGCTTTGCGCTTTGGTCTGGACACGCGAGGCAAGGGTGGCGATCCTGCCTGATGAGAGCCTCGATTCCCACGACCCCGGCCATGCAAGCAACGCTGCTTGACCCGATAAGCCATCAGTCCCATTTTTCGCGCAACTGAAATAAAGGATCAACACCATGAGTGCGAATACTTACGCCGTGACGGATAAAAGCTTTGCGGCGGATGTGGTGGAAAAGAGCAAGGCGGGTCCGGTGTTGGTCGACTTCTGGGCGGAGTGGTGCGGCCCTTGCAAGATGATCGGCCCGGCGCTGGAGGAACTGGCGGGTGAATTTGCCGGCAAGCTGACGGTGGCGAAAGTAGACATCGATAACAACCCGATGTCGCCTAATCAGTTCGCGGTGCGCGGCATTCCGACGCTAATTCTGTTCAAGGACGGTAAGCCAGCGGCGACTCAGGTTGGCGCGTTGCCGAAGAGCAAGTTGAAGGACTGGATCGCCGGGAATATCTGAACACGGTGGCGGGGTCCGCCGGGTCCCCGCCGACCTGTCCCCCCGAAAATCGTCGAAGTTCGGGACCCTAACGGTAACGCAAAGTTAAGGTGTTTCTCTCGGTCGTTCTCGAAATGAACAGCCTTCGAGGGCCTGATTGACTTGTAGTACGCCAGACGCCTAGTGTTTCCCCAACAAAAAAGCGGCTCATTTTCGAAGCCGAGAGGGGAGCATGACGATATTAACCCGGCGTCTAAGCTTAGCGATCTTTGTGGTTTTGTTGGTTGTGGTCAGCCGGCCCGCGTCGGCTCAAGACACCATCAAGCTCGGCTATATCGAGGCTCTCTCCGGCCCGTTTTCCTCGGCTGGGGACGAGGCCTTGAAGATCTTCGGCTACATCCTGGAGCAAATTAACGCCCAGGGCGGCGCACTCGGCAAAAAATTCGAACTGGTGCCGTTCGACGATAAGCTGCAGCCGGCCGAGGCCCTGATTGCGCTGAAAACGATTACCGATCAGAACATGCCCTTCGTCCTGCAGTGCACCGGATCAAATGTCGGCGCGGCGCTGGTCGATGGCGTTTCAAAGCACAACGCCCGCAATCCAGACAATCGTGTCCTGTATCTGAACTGCGGCGCGCTGGCGACCGAGCTGACCAACGAGAAATGCGACTTCTGGCAGTTTCGGTTCATCGGCAATGTCGAGATGCGCGCCGTCGCGCGGGTCAAGGCGCTGCCGAAGGACGTGACGAGGGTCTATCTACTCAATCCCGACTATCTCTTCGGGCAGTCGGTGCAGCACGACACCCGCAAATGGTTGGAGAAACTACGGCCGGATATCCAGATCGTCGGCGACGAGTTGATGCCGTTCGGCAAGGTCCAGGACTTTTCGTCGTACGTGGCCAAGATCAAGGCGTCAGGCGCCCAATCCGTCATCACCGGCAACTACAATCGCGATTTGAACCTGCTGATCCGGGCTGCGGTCGATGCCGGGCTGGACGTGCGTTTCGACACCTATCTGGCGCAGGTGCTCGGCGGCGCGACGGCGGTTGGTTCGGCCGGCGAAAACCGGCTGTCGACGGTGGAGGAATTCAATTCCAACGTACCGGTTGAACTGAACAAGCCGGACGCGGAGGCCTTCGTCACCGGCTGGCGTGCCAACCACGACACGGATTTCGGATTCCTCCCCTGGCTGACAATGTTTAACATGCTTGCGACGGCGATCAACCAAGTGGGGTCCACCGACGCGCTGAAGGTCGCGCAGGCGCTGGAGGGCATGAAGGCCAAAGACCTGGTCGGCTTCCCGGTGGAGATGCGAGCGGAAGATCATCAGTTGCTGATGCCCTACTACGCCGTCACCTTCACCAAGAACGTGAAGTATGATTCGGAAAAAACCGGTCTTGGTTGGAAGACCGACTTCATCGCCTCCACCGAGGAACTGACCCTGCCAACCACTTGCAAGATGAAACGGCCTACCTCGTAGGAGCAAATACTCGGTAACCAAGGCCGGCAGCCGTCAACGCCGGCCTTGGTTGATGTCGAGCTGCCAGACGTTGAACAGGCACGGGGCGGCGCACGAACACTGCACAGAGATGCGGGCGCGGTCCGGCAAGGCCCGGACGGCTAATAGGTTGGTCTCGTCCTGGCTCCTGAGCACGCAAAGCCTTGTGGCTGGCCCCAGGCGTTCTGACCGACGAAATCGATAAAACATGATCTCCCGTCCGGCCCTCTGAGCTAAGGTGGGGGCACCCAATCTAACACCTCCATTTCAACGCTTAAGGATCCGAAAACCATGCGTCCCTCCGGCCGCGTCCAAGATGCCCTCCGCGAAGTCTCGATCACCACAGGCTTTTCCCGCCACGCCGAAGGCTCCGCCCTGATCCGCATGGGCAACACCGAGGTTCTGTGCGCCGCGAGCGTCGAAACCCGCGTCCCACCGTTTCTGCGCAACACCGGGCTCGGATGGGTCACCGCGGAATACGGCATGCTTCCCCGGGCAACCCACACAAGAGGCGACCGAGAAGCGGCTCGGGGAAAGCAATCGGGCCGAACCCAGGAAATCCAGCGTCTGATCGGCCGCTCTCTGCGCGCCGTGGTCGACCGTTCGGCGATGGGCGAGATGTCGATCACCCTCGACTGCGACGTGCTGAACGCCGATGGCGGGACGCGTTGCGCCGCGATCACCGGCGCCTGGGTTGCGCTGTCTCTGGCCTTCCGACACCTGATCAAGATGAATGTGCTGAAAACTATGCCGATGACCGGCCAGGTCGCTGCGGTTTCTTGCGGCATCGTTGGCGGCTCGCCGGTGCTGGACCTCGACTATGACGAAGACTCTAGCGCCGATGCCGATGCCAATTTCGTGTTGACCGATGGCGCCGAAATCGTCGAGATCCAGGCTACAGCCGAGAAGACGGCTTTCAAGGAGGCCGATTTCCTCGAGCTCCTCGCACTGGCCCGAAAAGGCACCAATGCGCTGTTCAACATGCAACGGCAGGCGCTTCCTCACTGATGGTTCGCAAGTTGACGCGCGGCGAGAAACTCGTCCTGGCCAGCCACAACACCGGCAAACTGCGCGAGATCGAGGCGCTACTGCGTCCGCTCCGCATCGAGGTCATTTCCGCTGCCGCACTCAGCCTGCCCGAACCCGTGGAAGACGCACCTGATTTCGCTGGGAATGCCCGGATCAAGGCCGTGGCGGCAGCAACCGCCAGCGGGCTGCCCACATTGTCCGATGACTCCGGGTTCTGCGTTGCCGCACTGCACGGCGCCCCAGGTGTCTACTCTGCACGGTGGGCAGGGCCATCGAAGGATTTCGCAGCCGCGATGGCGACCGTGCATGAACGTGTCGCCGACAATCTTGACCGCCGCGCCTGGTTCATCGCCGCTCTATGCGTCGCCTGGCCCGATAGCCACACTCAGACGTTTCTCGGCCGCATCGATGGTACCATAGCCTGGCCGCCCCAAGGCGACCGCGGCTTCGGCTATGATCCGATGTTCGTCCCAGCCGGCTGCCAACAAACCTTCGGCGAGATGAACCCGGACGACAAGCACGCCGTTAGCCATCGCGCCAGAGCGTTCGCCCAGGTGCTGGCGTCCTGCTTCGCTTGATGTAGAATCGAAAAGCAATCCTGCGTTAGGGGTGGAAATGCGATTCCGTCATCTGGCCATAGCCACCGCGCTCATGCTGCCAGCCGCTTTCGCGAAGGCGGAACTGCCCGCTACTGTCAAAATCGGCATTCTCAATGACATGAACGGCCCCTTCGCGGATCAGTCCGGCAAGGGATCCGTCGTCACCGCGCACATGGCGGCGGAGGATTTTGCCGAAGAAGGGGCCAGCTTCAAGGTCGAAATCCTGTCCGCCGATCACCTCAACAAACCCGATGTCGGCGCCCAAATCGCCCGCGCGTGGGTGGACCGGGACGGTGTAAGCGCGGTTGCAGAACTCGGTGAACTCCGGTGTCGGACTAGCGGTGAACACGGTAATGGCGGAGAAGCATCGCACTTTTATCGCCACCAATGTTGGGACTTCCGACCTCACCGGCAAGTTCTGCCAGCCGACAACGGTTCAGTGGACGATGGACACGTACGCGTTGGGCACCACCATGGCTCGAGCGATGGCCGCACGGCATGACGACACTTGGTACTTTATCAGCTTCGACTACGCACTTGGAGCGGCTTTGGAACGGGATTCCAGCGCCGTGCTCATCAGTCTTGGCGGCAAAGTGCTCGGTTCAGTCAAACACCCAATCGGAACAACGGACTTTTCCTCCTACTTGCTCCAGGCCCAATCGTCTGGCGCCAAGGTCGTGGCACTGGCCGACACAGGAACCGACCTCGTTAATGCGGTGAAGCAAGCGGCCGAATTCGGCATAACGCCGAAGCAAAACCTCGCCGGCCTGTTCACCCAGATTGTCGACGTCAATTCGATCGGCCTGCAGGCCGCTCAGGGCCTGACTTTGACTGAGCCGTTCTACTGGGACATCAACGACAATACCCGCGCCTTCGCTCACCGTTTCGCTCAGCGCTTCAATGGCCGCATGCCAACCGCCAACCAGGCCGGAGTTTATTCCTCCGTGCTGGCCTATCTGAATGCGGTGAAATCAGCGAACTCGATCGTTGGTGAGGACGTGGTTTTGCAGATGCGCAAGCAACCAATCGAGGACAAACTATTCGGCACCGTCACGGTGCGTCAGGACGGCCGAGCCGTGCACGATATGTACACGTTCAAAGTAAAGACCCCGGCTGAGTCCAAAGCAAGATGGGACGACTACACAGGTACCTGGCACGAATTCCGGGCGATCAGGCCTTCCGGCCATTGAACCAGGGCGGCTGCAAGTTGGTTACAAACTAGACCGAATGTTTGAGACGATCACAGACTAGGATTTGACCATGCTCGACACGACTACCGAGGAAATCTGGCCCGCTGCGTTGTATGACTTGCTGCGTGCCAGTAACATTACGCAGTTCTGTTACGTTCCGGATGCCGGGCACAAGGTGCTCATTGATCGGTCGCTCGCAGATCCGGACGTGCACTCAGTGCCGCTGACCACCGAAGAAGAAGGCGTCGCCATGGTTGCCGGCGCCGATCTCGGTGGCCAGCGGGCAGTGCTGTTGATGCAGTCCTCCGGGGTGGGCAACTGCATCAACATGCTGTCGCTTACGCAGGGCGGCCGGTTCCCGTTTCTGACGCTGGTCTCGATGCGGGGCGAGTTCGGGGAGGGCAATCCCTGGCAGTTCGCCATGGGCCAGGCTGTGGAACCGGTGCTGAAGGCCATGGGCGTGATCGTGCTGAGGGCAGATCAGCCAGGCGACGTCATCCCGTGCGTCAGCGCCGCCATCACCATGGCATTCCAGTCCGGCCACCAGGTCGCCGTTCTGCTCACCCAGCGCCTCATCGGCGCCAAGAGGTTCTAAAACCACCATGGCCAAGTTGAGCAAGCTCCAGACAGCGACTTTGCCCGATGCCGAGCTTGATCGGCGTCAGGCGGTGCCGGCATTAATAGAAAATCCGGGCGACTTCCTGATGGTCGCCGGCCTCGCCGGCACCGCGTGGGAAATGTCAGCGCTGACCCACGAATCGCCCAGCCTGTTCGGCCTTGGTGGTGCGATGGGCGCGGCGCCCATGATCGGTCTTGGGCTCGCGCTGGCCCAGCCGAAGCGGCGCGTGCTGGTGGCGACCGGGGACGGCGAGCTGTTGATGAATGTCGGTGCTTTGGCAACGATTGCGTTGCAGAACCCACCCAACCTGACCATCATCTGCGTCGACAACGGCCACTACGGCGAAACCGGCAATCAGGAAAGCCATACCGGCTTTGGCGTCCGCCTGGACGTCATCGCCGCCGGATGCGGTTTCCCCGTCGTGCACGTGATCAACACTGAGGCCGATATGGCCGAGGGCCGCCGGCTCGTCCGCGAGGGTGGTGGTTTGACCTTCATCCTCCTGCGGGTCACCGAAGGTATGGCGACACATGACGGGAAAAAGAATCTCGTTCCACATGTTGAACGGGATCGCTTCCGGGCCGCCCTGCTTGGATGACGTTCTCACTCTGTTGCGGCTCCAGCTTGAATGGGGTGCCGATGAGGCGATCGAACTCGGCCCCATCGACCGCTTGCAGCGACCTCAACGCCAACCTGCTCAGCGCCCCGTTGCCATACCCGAACCGCCTAAGGGAACCCCGGGCGAGCGGGCTTTGGCCAGCGCGGCGAAGGCCTCGACACTCGAGGAACTGCGCGCAGCCCTAGCCAACTTTGACGGATGCGCGCTGCGCGACACCGCGAGCAATCTCGTGTTTGCCGAGGGCAATCCGGCCAGCACGACGCTGATCATCGGCGAGCCACCTGGCCGCGAAGAAGATCGCAGCGGCCATCCGTTCGCCGGACCGGAAGGACAATTGCTGGACCAGATGCTCGTCAGCGTCCGGCTAAGTCGGGCGGATCTGATGCTGACACCGCTGTTGCCGTGGCGACCGCCCGGGGGGCGCCCGCCATCACCGGGTGAGATCGCCATCTGTCAGCCCTTTTTGCATCGGCTGATCGTGCTCTTGAGACCCCATCGGGTCGTGTTGTTCGGAGGAACCGCGGCCCGAGCAGTGTTGCCGCAAACGCATAACCGCCGGCGGGGCCCGCGAGCGTGGGTCGAGGTCAGCATACCAGGCATGCACCGCTCGCTACCGGCCCTGGTCCTTCCCGGTCTTGGGGAAATGCTGAAAAACCCGCCTTTGCGGCGGGATGCGTGGGCCGGTGTTCGGCTGCTGCGTCGGGCGCTTGACGACACCCAAACGCAAACGTGACATCAAGTTAATACGCGGGTAATTCCTTAGGTTCTTGTATTCTGTCTCCGTTAGCGATTTTTTTCTCATGCCTGGCGGTTGCGTCTCACCACGAGAGCGGATAGCGAGTCGGCATGAGAGGGATCGATTACACGCTCTCTTGCCTTCCCAAAGCTCGGGCATTTATTGCCGGGGCTGCGATCCTTGCCGGCGCGTTCACGTCCGCAGCACATGGGCAAACGCCTGCATCCGGGAATGGCAAAGTGGCACAGGCGGCAGATGAGACTGCTTACGCCGCTCCGCGCGTGCCGCTGCGCGCAGCGCCCGAGGTGGCATTTCCGCAACCGCTGACGCCCGGCGATGTCGCTTTGATGCGGCGAATTTTTGCATTTCAGGCGTCCGGAAATATTCTGGATGCAGTTCGATCGAGCTCTGAACTGGAAAATCCGCTCTTGCTCGGAACCGTGCTCGCCGACCGCTATCTCGGCCGCTTTCATCGCTCGACTGCTGATGAGTTATCTGATTGGCTGTCGCGATATAGCGATCTACCGGACGCGACGTTGGTCCGTGCTTTGCTGTTGGCCAAGCTGCCGAACGGGGCCAGCGCACCACCGGCACCGGACGCCGCGGTTCCCGGCCGCTCTAGCGAACCTAATCCATTACCGGAAGATATCGACCCGCCAGGCAACGATATTCTCCGCGATCCGATGCTTGACCGGACTGTTCTCGACCGTGCACAGCGAGGAAACTGGACCTCGGCACTGCAGTTGATCGCTTCCGCCCGAAGCATCCCCATTGCTTATGCCGCCCAACTCCGCGCTGAGGTTGCACAATTATTATTTATTCAGAATGAAGATATCAATGCGGAGCTCGTAGCAGACCTGGCAGTAAACGGCGCCCCCGCCGCGGATCAACCCGGTCTTGGGTTCTACATTGGGGGCCTGGCGGCGTGGCGGCTGCATCGGATCGAGCTGGCACGTGCCAAGTTTGAAGGCGGGGCCACGGCGTCGAAGACATCTCCACGGTTGCACGCAGCCTCTGCGTTCTGGGCGTCTCGCGCCAGCCGAAGGCTAAATGATCTGGCGGGAACGTTGAAGTGGCTGGAGGTGGCCGCCGGGGAGCGTCTGACCCTGCACGGCCTGCTGGCGCGCCGGATATTGCGAATGGATCCCGGCAGTTTACTGAGTGGTGGATTGCTCAGTCAGGCTGACGTCGATGCCGTCGCCGCCACGCCGCACGGGTTGCGGGCGTTCGCGCTATTGCAAATCGGCCAGCCTGCTCGGGCGGAATTGGAAATGCGTGCCCTCTGGTCGAAGGCATGGCGAGATCCGGTGTTTGGACAGTCGCTGATGATGGTAGCGGCATCGGCGGGGTTCACCGATTGTGCCACCCAAATGGCCGATCTGCAGCAATCTTGGGATGGAAACCGGCGCGTCGGATTGGGCTTCCCGATGCCACGGCTGCGGCCAGCGGGAGGTTTCAGTATCGATCCTGCTTTGGTGTATGCTGTAACCCGCTTGGAGTCCAATTTCGATACCGAAGCAGTTTCTCCCGCGGGCGCCCGCGGATTGATGCAGATTATGCCGGCCACGGCACAATATCTTACCGGCGATCTGCTCTACGCGCCGGAACGGTTGCACGAGGCATCTTCGAATTTGGCGATTGGCCAGCGTTACCTCGCTTATTTGTCCCGCCAGGATGGCATCGACAAGAATTTGATAAAGATGCTTGCAAGTTACAATTCCGGCCCCGGAAACTTTTTGCGCTGGGGGTCGGAGATTCGCGACAACAGCGATCCCCTGCTGTTCATCGAAGCCATTCCGGTGACGGAAACACGGACCTTCGTCTCCCATGCGCTAGTCTATTCGTGGATCTATGCCGCCCGCATGCACCTACCGGCCCCAAGCCTCGACGACTTGGCGGCGGGCGAATTCCCCCGCTTCACGCCGCTTGAGCAGGAGCGCAGAATGACACTCCTGCAGCCGGCGCTCCACTGATACCCGGCGCGCCTATCCGCCGGAGACATGACCCATGGCTAGCCTAGATACGACGCGACCCTTCATCCCGGTCAACATTGCCGTGCTGACGGTGTCGGACACCCGCACCGCCGCCAATGACACGTCAGGCGATGCGCTCGCCGACCGCATCCTGCAGGCCGGCCACAAACTTAGCGCTCGGGCGATCGAAAAGGACGACGCCGCGGCGATCGAGACCCTGCTACGCCGATGGATTGCCGATCCGAATATCGACGTGGTCATCACAACGGGGGGTACCGGCATCACCGGGCGCGACGTAACGCCAGAAGCCTTCGATCGCGTGATGGAAAAGCGTATTGAGGGCTTCGGCGAATTGTTCCGCATGCTGAGCTATCAGAAGATCGGTACATCGACGATGCAATCGCGCGCCATCGGCGGCGTCGCCCGCGGAACCTATCTGTTTGCACTACCCGGCAGCACGGGTGCTGTAAAGGATGGCTGGGACGATATTCTGCTCTTCCAGTTGGACAGTCGCAACCGGCCCTGTAACCTTGTGGAGTTGATGCCACGCCTGCAGGAGCATCTTTCAGGCTCCGCGGCATAGTGGGCGCGGGCTGTCGAGTGCTAAACCCCCGCGCCTATCGACTTCGGCAGCCGAGGCGGTAATCCTGCAAGCCCCTCGAATCTGCCACATTCACTATACCAGGTTACGACGAAAGCGGTAAAATACGCGGCGATGCCTACAAGCCGGTTCCGTCTGTTCGGGCTGTTCGCGGTGCTGCTGGCACTGATGGCGCAGCTTGGCTCGGGTGCCAAGGTGCCGCGGGTCGACCCGGTCGTGGCGGCGGGTGCACTGTGCCACTCCGACGGGAACGACAGCCAACTACCCGCGCACGGGCCGAACCATCCCTCGGACTGCCCGATTTGCCCGCTTTGCACCGCGCTGCACGCTCAATCGCTCGCCCTGCCGTCCGACACACCAGTGCTAACGCCGCCGGCAGTCCAGGCGATCCTGCGTCCGGAACTGCCGCCGCCGTCCACCGCGCCACCGGCCCTCCATCGTTCACCCAGCCAGCCAAGGGCCCCGCCGACCCTCTCCTGAGCCTGCCGACCGTTGTCTGCCTCCGGAGAGTATTATCATGAATCCGCGATACCTGCTTTCCACGCTCGCCGTCAGCACGATGGCGTTGACTAATCACGCCTACGCTCATGGCTACGCCGGCGACCACATGTTTATCAGCACGCTGCTGATCGACGACCCGAACGTCGCCGACGAGGCGAGCCTTCCCACCTTCAGCTTCCTGCCTCAACCAACCGATGGCGGTCCCGCGGCCGACCAGTACGGCCTGGAATTTGAGTGGGACAAGCGCATCACCGAAAATTTCGGCTTCGCGATCGACAGCGGGTACAACTGGCTGACCCAGCCCGGCGCCAAGACTGCGAACGGCTGGAACAACCTCGCCGTCACCTTGAAATACAAACCCTATGTGAACGCGGACCATGAGTTCATGCTGTCAGTCGGCGTGGAACGGGATTTTGCCCGCACCGGCGCCAATGGCACCAACGGCGCGGTGTTGGACAACGACGACAGCAGCTCCACCACCCCAACAATCTATTTTGGCAAGGGATTCGGGGACATACCGATCGGCTGGGTGCGCCCGTTCGCACTGACGGGCGAGCTTGGCTACACGATCGCCGACAAGAAGCTGAAGGTTGATCCGGTCACCGGCGATCCGGTCAACAATGGCATGTCGAACGCCTGGTCCGGCGGTTTGTCGCTGCAATACAGCATCCGGTATTTGTCCTCGCAGGTGAAGGACTACGGACTGCCCAGCTTCGTCAACAGACTGACGCCGGTGATCGAGCTCGCATGGTCATCCTCAGCCAGCAAGCCGAGCCAGGACACCACGCAATATTTGTGGGGTATCGGTATAAATTACACGGCGACGGACTACGCGTTCGGGCTGGAGATGCTGGTTCCCGGCAACCGCAACACCGGCTCCCACCTCGGCGTCATCGCCCAGTTCCATCTCTATTTCGACGACCTGCTCCCCCATAGCCTGGGAAAGCCGATCGCCGAGTGGTTCTGACCCGATGAAAAAGCTTCTCACCACAGCCGGCGCTGTCTGCCTGGCGGGTCAGGTGGCGTTCGCCCACGCCTTCCTCGACCGCGCTTCCCCCGCGGTCGGGTCGGAGGTCTCCGGTTCCCCGCCGGCGCTGAACCTGACCTATACCGAACCGGTGGAGCCGCTGTTCAGCACCGTTCAGGTCACTGACGCCAGCGGTGCCCGTGTCGACGAGGGGAAACCCACGACGCAGGAGGATGGACACATCCTGGTCGTCAAGCTGAAAATCCTGCCGCCGGGAACCTACAGCGTTGCGTGGCACGTCACCTCGGTCGATACCCACAAGACCGAGGGCCACTTCACCTTCACCGTGAAACCCTGAATGATCGGCGCCGCGACAACGATGGCGTTGGTCCGGGGTCTGCACCTGGCGGCAACTCTGTCGCTGCTGGGAACGGTCGGCTTCATCGCCTTGATCCTGCCCGTCGGCGGCGCCACCCCCGACATGCTCCACCGGCGACTGGTCCGGCTTTGGTGGATCAGCGGCGCCGTCGCCTTGCTGGCCGGTCTGGTATGGTTCACGCTGCAATCCGCCGCCATCGCTGGCACCGACAATGTGTCGGATTTGCTGGCTGCCCTGCCGCTGGTCGCCGGCCACACTCGCTACGGGCTCACATTGATGCTGCGGCTAGCGCTCCTGCTGGTCGCCACACTCGCCGGGGTGGCGCAAGGCGTCATCGCCTGGCGCGGTCCGAGCCATCCGACTCTGAGCGGCGGTGGCACTCTGCGACGAGCGGCCGTCTACATCACGCTCCTCCTGACCGCCATTGCCCTCGGTCTCCAGGGCGTTATCGGCCATGCGGGTGCCACCGCGGGAGCGATCGGCGACGGCCTCGTCCTCTCGGAATTCCTTCATCTCTCCGCTGCCGGCCTCTGGCTCGGTGCCCTGCTGCCGCTCTGGATCAGCCTGCGCCTGTTGCCTCCGGAAGCCACAGCCAGGGTTTGCGAGCGGTTCTCGCCGATCGGGCTTGCCTGCGTGCTGGTCCTCGCCGGCACCGGGTTCGCTCAGGCGCTGGAGCTGATCAGCAGTCTGCCAGCTCTGTTTGGCACAGCGTACGGCCACATCGCATTGCTGAAAATCGCGCTGTTCCTGATGACGCTGGCGCTGGCGGCGCTCAACCGTCTGTGGCTGACCGACCGGCTGGCCGCGGGCGCCTCTGATGCACGCCGACAATTGCTGGTGTCCGTATCCATGGAGACTGTCATCGGCCTGGGGGTCGTCACGGCTGCCGCATTCCTCGCCTCCACAGTCCCGGGTGCCCACCAGGCGCCGGTCTGGCCGTTCTCCTGGCAGCTCAGCCTGGTTACGGTGCGCGAGGTCCCGGACCTTCGGCAGGAGGTCTTCGTCAGCCTGCTGGCAATCGGCGCCGCGATCTTGGTGGTGGCGGCCGCTATGCTGTGGCGGCGGTTCCGCCTGACCGCCCTGGCTGTCATGCTGGCCATCATCGCGTGGCGAGGGCCGTCGCTTTCGCTGCTAACCGTGGAGGCTTATCCGACCAGCTTCCAGACCTCGCCCACCGGCTTCTCCGCCGCCGCGATCGCGCATGGCCAGGCGCTGTTCGTGCAAAACTGTGTCAGCTGTCACGGCCCGGAGGGGGAAGGCAACGGCCCCGCCGCCGCCGGCCTGCACATAAAACCCTCCGACCTGACGCAACCGCATATCTTTGACCACACCGACGGTGAGATGTTCTGGTGGCTGACCCATGGCATCGACGACCCCGAGGGTGGCCTCGCGATGCCCGGCTTCGCCAACGCCCTGTCGGCCGAGGATCGGTGGGCCTTGATTGACTACGTCCGCGCCCATAATGCAGGGGTGGCGATGCAGCAGGACTCCGCGCTGGTCCAGCCGGTGCGTGCACCGGCCATGCCCATCGAGTGCAATGGCATGGCCGCATCGACGATGGGCGACCTGCATGGGCGCGCTGTATTCGTGGCTCTCGGCGACGCGGCCACAGATCGAATGGCGATCCCGCCGCGCGACGCGATCACGGTGGAGGTATCGGCGGGCAACATCAAGCCGGCGCCCGGGTCATGCATCGCGACCGGCCCGACTGGCTGGAACGCATATGCCGTCCTCGCCGATCTGCCGCTGGACGAGACGGCCGGCTCCGAGTTTCTGGTCGATCCCAATGGCTGGCTGCGGGCGGTACAGCGGCCGGGCGCCACCAGTGGCTGGCATTCGCGCGACGACCTGCTAGCCGCGATACGCGGCATCTGCACCCACCCGATCGAGCAACCCAGCGGAGCCTCCCATGAACACCACCATTAAGCCGGACCGCGTTCTATACGTAACGATGGGCGTGTTGCTGGCGGTTCTGTTGATCGGCGCCGGCGGCTTTCTGTGGCTGAGCAGTGGCGGCCGCAATAGTCCACTCGGCATCGGCGGCCCGTTCACGCTGCGGGACGGAAATGGTCAGACTGTTACGGACAAGGATTTTCGCGGCAAGTATATGCTGGTGTATTTCGGGTATACTTTTTGTCCTGACGTTTGTCCTACAACCTTGAATGCGGTCGCCGATGCGATGGACAAACTGGGGCCTGCGGCATCCAATATCCAGCCGCTGTTCATCACCGTCGACCCAAAGCGGGATACGCCGGCGGTGGTCAAGCAATACGCCGCGGCGTTCGGCCCCAATATCGAGGGATTGACCGGGACGCCGGAGAAAATTGCCGAAGTGGCAAAGGAATATCGGGTTTATTACGCTGAGCATCGTACCGGTACTGGGCCAAACGACTACTCGATGGACCACAGCTCCGTGCTTTACCTTATGGGCCCGAATGGCGATTTTGTCGCGCCCGTGCGGGCGGATCAGTCAGGCGAGGAGATCGCCGTCAATCTGAAGAAGTTGATGGGTCAACCTCTTTCGTGACCTATCCAACGCCTGCGGAAAATCCGGGCGCTGGCGGCCAAGCGCACGTTCTGACGGAGAAGCAACATGCCTGACGTGACTGTGTTGGATCATCCGTTGTTGCGTCACAAGCTGACGCTGCTACGGGACAAGAACACCACAACAGCGAAGTTTCGACAGGTGGCGCGGGAGATCAGCCTGCTGATGGCGTACGAGGTCACCCGCGACCTGCCGCTGGAGACGATTGACATCGAAACGCCGCTTGAACTGATGAGCACGGACCGGTTGTCGGGGAAGAAGCTGTGCATCGTTTCCATTCTGCGCGCGGGCAATGGGATTCTGGAAGGGATGCTCGATCTCGTTCCGTCCGCTCGTGTGGGTCACATCGGGCTCTATCGCGATCATACCACTCTGCGGCCGGTGGAGTATTACTTGAAGTTACCGAGCGACATTGCGGAGCGGTTGGTTATTTTAGTCGATCCGATGCTCGCGACAGGGCATTCGGCGGCTGCCGCGGCGACTCGGTTGAAGCAGGCCGGAGTGACCGCGATGAAGTTCGTTTGCTTGCTGGCGGCGCCGGAAGGGATTGGCGCTTTTACCGAGGTGCATCCGGATGTGCCCGTCTTCACGGGCGCAATTGATCGAGAGCTGGACGACAACGGTTATATTCGGCCGGGCCTGGGCGATGCAGGGGATCGATTTACGGGACAAGGTGAGCCGATACAGGCGTTTATTGTTATGATAACGTTTTGATAATTGCATGAGCCGATGAATTTTGCATAATGTCGCGGCTGGTCCGATTCTCATGCGGATTTACCCTAGGTTTTGCTTGCCGATCACAAATTCGTGTGTCTATCCTCACCTCACCGTGATCGCTTGAACTCTGTGAGGCCGAAATGCGTGTCGCACAACTACCGCTTAAAGCCCTGAAAGGTCTCTCATTCAGCGTTGCCGAGTTAGTGCTGATTGGCAGCTGGTCAGAAGCAAACGGGTTTCGGATGGTTGTCCGTCTGGATCACGGTTCGGATGCGGAAGATTACGAAGAAGTGCTGGCCTTCCACCTTGCCGATAGTCCGCTCTGCCACTGGATCATGTGGCGTGATGCGAAGACTGTTTTTATCCAGCCTCTGATCGGACGGGTCCAACCATACGTATCTGTGGCTGAAGCCTTTGAGGCCTTGGCTGCCAAGCAGCAAGTGGTCCTGACGGACATCAAACCAGGACGTTGGCCAGCTTAGGCGATGCACTGAAAACTCAGCTTCAACCATGAATGCTGTCCGCCTGGTGCTCACCCTTTGACAGGAGTTAAATTAATGTCGAATGACATCATCACGGTTCGCCTGCCCCAGAACCATGCAGCTTTTCTACAGGCCAATCTGGCCCTGCTCGCAAATACCACGCGACAGGCCATGACGCGGCCTGGTCTTGCTGCGGACCGCCGCACGGCACTGGGAAGCAGAGCGACGTTGCTTGAAACGATCGAGGACGCGGTCCGCGGTGCACTGGTTGAACTGCCGCAGAGCACGCGAAAGTCCGCTCGTGGAGTTGAGGTCGTCACGAAGCAGGCTGCTTAGTGATCAGCCGGTTATCGGCGGCACGATAACTCTCTCGCCATCTACTCACGTTCCCCCATTTTGACCGGGTTCATATCCCGTCTCGCTGGAGGCGGCCATGAGCGGGAATTTGTCATGCCATCCGAAATGCGCGACATGGTATTCGATAAAGTTGTCACGGCGGTTGAGCAGACGGTTTATGTCGGGGGTGAGAGCGTTACTCCCACTTCCCGCCTTGTTGACGATCTCAGGGTTGGCCCTTTCGCTCGATTAAAGCTTGCACTATATCTTGAGGAAACGTTTGAGGTCGAAATTTCTGACGAAGCCGTGGCGCATTTCGATACTGTTGGCGACATTGTTCGCTACATGAGCCGCTGGTCTCTCGCGAGTTTGGACCGTCCGGAGTATATCGGTTCGAACGCTCGAGGGTAGGTTCGGGTTGAGAGGACTGCACGCCTTTTGCTCTTGTTGCCGGTTACCGGCGCGATCATCCCAGTGGTCTGTCCAGGATCTCGAGATCCAGCGTCTCATTGGAGCTGGTGCTCGAACCCCGCGTCCCGCCTGATCCCATCAACTCGAGCGCCCGGCCAAAGAGAAGGTTGGGTCGCTAAAGGGCTGGTGGGCGCGACAGGGATTGAACCTGTGACCCCCTCCGTGTCAGGGAGGTGCTCTCCCGCTGAGCTACGCGCCCGTTTTACCGGGAGCGGCTGTTTAGCGCGGGGGCCAAGAGCTCTGCAAGACGAGATCCGCACCTGCGCGAAGTTCCTCCACCATGCATCTAATCGCCGTTGGTTGGATCCGCGAAGGACCCGAAGCGGCTTTGTTCCAGCGCTATAATACACGCTTGCGGCCGCGCCTGACTGTCACTGAGGTGCCGACAGGCCGTGGCGCCTCCTCTCTTGTAAAGCGCAAGGAGGGCGCTGCGCTGCTGGCCGCTTTGCCGAAGAGCGCGTTCGTCGTTCCGCTCGATCAGGGCGGTCACGCTTTGGACAGTGAGGGGTTCGCGACGCAATTGAGCCAATGGAGTCGCCTGGCGCGCCCTATCTGCTTCTTGATCGGCGGCGCTGAGGGCCTCGACGCAACTGTGGTCCACAGGGCGGACTGTGTACTTTCGCTCGGTTTAATGACCTGGCCGCATTTCATGGTGCGCGCAATGCTGGCTGAGCAATTGTATCGCGCCCAGGCGATCGCACAGCGTCATCCCTATCACCGATCGGGTCGTCCCGAGCTCGCCCCCGGCGTTCGCTAAACGGTGCTTGCATCAATGCGCGACTCGCGCCATGTCATGATCTAGGTACCTGTCGGACAGCCCTTCGCCCGGGTTATCGCGATAGTAATTCCGGGATCGTCTGGTTCGTCGCATTGGTGTGGAGGACGTATGGGTAGCTTCAGCATCTGGCATTGGTTGGTCGTTCTGGCCGTGATCCTTGTGCTGTTTGGCGGCGGCAATAAGATCAGCGGACTGATGGGCGACTTCGCCAAGGGCATCAAATCATTCAAAAAGAATATGGCCGAACCCGAGGACGCTTCAATGGAAGAAGCCACCTCGAAGCCCAGCGGATCGTTGGCGGGACCAGGTGCTCAGGCCGCGGCGTCTAACCGCGAGCCTTCAACGACGCACTGACGAGAACACACAACACAGCGTTTTTTGCGCTAGTGCCCCCGCTTGCGCCGCAACCCTGCGTAATCTAAGGCGTCTCTATCTCCGCGTGGGCATGGTCGCCCAAATTGCGACGGCGGTTGGCAGAAGGACGTTCGGCGGCGGATGAATTAAACTCTCCGGAAGCAAAATCCATCGGCCAGCGCGGGTCGATTGGTGCCGGTAGCGGCGTTGGATCATGCGTCGATCGTCGAGGCATACCGTCGTTGGGCCGGGGTCTACGACACGGTCTTTGGCGGTATCTCGTCCAAAGGACGTCTCCGCGCCGTATCGATGATAAACCGCATGTCGGGAACCGACGTGCTGGAGGTTGGTGTCGGGACAGGATTGGCCCTGCCACATTACAATTCGGATAAGCGCGTCACGGGCATCGATCTTTCCAAAGAGATGCTGCGGAAAGCGCGCGAGCGTACGCGTGAGGACGGGCTGACCAACGTCCAGGCGCTGCACGTAATGGACGCCGAAGCGACATCCTTCGATGAACACGCTTTCGACATCGCGGTGGGTATGTTCGTGGCCTCGGTCGTGCCCAACCCGCGGCGCTTGTTGGCCGAAATGCGCCGATTGGTGCGGCCGGGCGGCGATATCCTCCTGGTCAATCATTTTGCCGCGGCCAAAGGTCCCAGGTGGTGGCTGGAGCGTGCGATGGCCCCGGCGTCCCGGGCTCTCGGATGGCATCCTGATTTTGCCATGGACGCGATTTTTTCCGCTGAAGACCTGAAGCGGATCGAAGCGGAATCGATCCCGCCCTTCGGGGTGTTTACCCTGGTTCGCCTGCGGGTCTAGGCCCACCAGCCGGCCGACGAACTCGCGATACCCCGCAAGTCGTCCTCTGACATCTTGATCTTGTTGGTTGGGTCCGGTAGGCGAGCGCAGTGGCGTCGGCGGATCTCAACCACGGCGCAATGCGTTCTGACGAGCTGGGGTGGTCAATCGATGCGGATGGTAAAGTGGCTGCCGGCAGTCGTGGCGGGGTTCGGTTTCAGCCTTTTGGCGGCGCCTTTCGCCTGGGCTCAGGGCGCCGTAGGAGCACCCCAGCCTTGGGAAATGGGGATGCAGCGGTCCTTCGGTCCGATCAAGGATCGCATCATTAGCCTCCATGACTTGGTGCTGGTGATCATCACCGTCATCACCCTGTTCGTCGCAGGGCTGCTGATCTGGGTCATTATCCGATACAATGCCCAACGGAATCCGGTACCCAGCCAAACTAGCCACAATACGATTATCGAGATCCTCTGGACGGTGGTTCCCGTGCTGATCCTGGTGGTGATTGCCATCCCGTCGTTTCGCCTGATCTATTACCAGGATCGGACGCCGGACCCGGACATGACCATCAAGGTGACCGGCCACCAGTGGTATTGGGAATTCACTTATCCCGACCAGGGCAACGTCGATATCGAAAGCCGATATATCCACGATGAGGATCTAAAGCCCGGACAGCTGCGCCTGCTCGACGTGGATAATCAGGTCGTCATTCCAGTGAACAAAAAGATTCGTATTCTGACCAACAGCACCGACGTGATTCACAGCTTCTTCATTCCAGCATTTGGCGTGCAGCGATATGCGATCCCCGGCCGCACCATCGAAACCTGGATGGAGGCTGACCAGGTCGG
Source organism: uncultured Alphaproteobacteria bacterium (assembly GCA_963772355.1). Classification (GTDB taxonomy): domain Bacteria; phylum Pseudomonadota; class Alphaproteobacteria; order Acetobacterales; family Acetobacteraceae; genus Rhodopila. The sequence continues at coordinate 137,635 of CAVYXX010000081.1, forward strand.
CACCTTCTACGGCGAGTGCAACCAAATCTGCGGTCAGGATCACAGCCGGATGCCAATTTCCGTGAAGGCGGTATCCGAGGCCGATTTCAAGACCTGGATCGAAGCAGCGAAAAAGTCCGCTTCGGCGGCCGCCTTACCCAAGATTGCATCGAAGTGATGTGGCCTGAAAGTGTCCCAGCGCGAAGGATTGCCGGCTTAGCCGACGGCGAATCAGTGGAGAACTACGATGTCTGCGTTTTCTGACGCCCACGCCCACGCCCATGACCACGATCATGGTCACACTCATGACCATGATCATAAGCCCGGCTTTGTGACACGCTGGCTGTTTAGTACAAACCACAAGGACATCGGCACGCTTTATCTTCTCTTCGCGGCGATCGGAGGGTTAGTCGGCGGCATTCTGTCCGAAATCATGCGTGCGCAGTTGCAATACCCTAACAATCACATTGTGACCGAAGGTCAGGAGTGGAACACCATCATCACCAGCCACGGGCTGATAATGATCTTCTTCTCGGTCATGCCTGCGCTGATCGGCGGCTTCGGCAACTGGTTCATCCCGCTTATGATTGGGGCGCCGGATATGGCGTTCCCGCGGCTGAACAACATCAGCTTCTGGCTGCTTCCGCCGGCTTTCGTGCTGATCTGCATCGGGCTGTTCATGGGCGAGTCGGGTTCCGGTTGGACGCTTTACCCACCGCTTTCGAATTCGACATACGAGTCGGGCATGGGCATGGATTGCACGCTGTTCGCGTTGCATCTGGCCGGAGCCAGCTCGCTGCTTGGGTCGATGAATTTCATCGTCACCATATTCAACATGCGGGCGCCGGGCATGACCCTGCATAAGATGCCGCTGTTCATCTGGTCAGAGCTTGTTACGGCATTCCTGTTGGTGCTGGCGGTGCCGGTTCTGGCCGGGGCGATCACCATGTTGATCTGTGACCGGAATTTCGGCACCGCGTTTTTCGACCCGACCGGCGGCGGCGACCCGGTCCTGTTCCAGCATCTGTTCTGGTTCTTCGGCCATCCGGAAGTCTACATCATGATCTTGCCGGGCTTCGGCATCATCAGCCACGTGATCTCCACCTTCAGCAAAAAGCCGATCTTTGGCTACCTCGGCATGGTCTACGCTATGGTCGGTATCGGCGTGGTCGGCTTCGTCGTGTGGGCGCACCACATGTTCATATCAGGAATGGACGTTGACACACGGGCTTATTTCATGGGCGCCACGTTGGTGATCGCGGTCCCGACAGGCATCAAGGTATTCTCATGGATCGCCACGATGTGGGGTGGTTCGGTCGAGTTAAAGACGCCGATGCTCTGGGCGATCGGGTTCCTGTTTCTCTTCACGATAGGCGGCGTAACCGGCGTCGTATGCGCCAATGCCGGCATCGATGAGGTGATACACAACACCTATTATATCGTGGCGCACTTTCATTACGTGCTTTCGCTCGGAGCGGTGTTCTCCATCTTCGCCGGTTTCTACTACTGGATCGGAAAGATGTCCGGCCATCAATACCCAGAATTTTGGGGCAAGGTGCACTTCTGGATGACATTCATCGGTGTCAACCTGACCTTCTTCCCGCAGCATTTCCTGGGGCTGTCGGGCATGCCGCGCCGCTATCCGGATTACCCCGCGGCTTTCGCCGGTTGGAACTTTGTTTCCTCCATTGGGGCTTATATTGGCGGCGCCGCGTTCCTGGTGTTCTTTTATGTCTGCTTCCGCACCTTCACCTCGAAGGAGCACGTCGCCGATAATTACTGGGGGGAGGGCGCGACGACCCTCGAATGGACCCAGACATCGCCTCCCGCGTTTCACACCTACTTGGAACTGCCACGGATTGCTTGACCAGTGAGTGACACCATACCCTCGATAGCCAAGACAGAGGTGATGGGCTCGTTTTCGGCGGGCGACTTGATCGTGGAGGCGGATTACCGCGATTGGATCGCCTTGCTGAAGCCGAGGGTGCTGACGCTTGTGGTGTTTACCGGGGCCATCGGGCTATGGGTGGCGCCGGGACATCTGAACCCGGTGTTGGCGTTTACCGCGATCCTGTGCATCACGGTGGCGGCGGGTGCCTGCGGTGCGATCAACATGTGGTACGACCGGGATATCGACGCGATCATGCGCCGAACCCGGAATCGGCCGATCCCCGCCGGCCGGATTCAACCGGGCCCAGCGTTGGGTTTTGGTGTGACTCTGGCGGTCGGCTCCGTGCTGGTCATGGGACTAGCGGTCAATCTCCCGGCGGCGCTGATCCTGGCGCTGTCCATTTGCTTTTACGTATTTGTCTATACCGTGTGGCTGAAGCGACGGACGCCACAGAACATCGTCATCGGCGGCGCGGCAGGAGCTTTTCCGCCGGTGATCGGCTGGGCGGCCGTGACGGGGTCGGTGGATCTGATCCCCCTGGTGATGTTCGCGATCGTGTTTATCTGGACGCCGCCGCATTTCTGGTCGCTTGCGCTATGGGCGAATGACGATTACCGGCGCGCCGGGGTGCCGATGTTGCCGGTGGTGGCCGGGGCGAAAGAGACCAGGCGGCAGATCCTGTTCTATACACTCGTTTTGGTGCCGTTGTCGCTGGTTCCGTTCTTTGTTGGCTTCAGCGGCCCGCTCTATGGCGCAGGTGCCGGAGTGCTAGGGGCGGTGTTTCTGGAGCGAGTTTATCACGTGGTGGTTGATCGGCAGGACGAGGCTGGTGTCAGCCTCACGCGCGATATGCCGGCGAAGCGGGCGTTCAAATACTCGGTCCTGTATCTGTTCGCGCTCTTCGGCGTATTGGCCATCGATCGTCTGGTCTTTTAGCAATGGAAGCTGATGTCCCGGTTGCCTCGCCCAGTGCCGAAGCGGCGCGCAGGCGGCGCGGACGAAGCTGGGCCATCCTGATCGTATTGCTCGGACTTTGCCTTTTGTTCTACGCGATCACCATCGTCAAAATGGCGCATTTCTGAATGACCCGCGGCCGGCGCAACAAGTTACTGGCGGGCGTTGTTTTTGCGGTCATGATCGGCATGGTTGGCATGTCGTTCGCTGCCATCCCAATGTATCGGCTGTTTTGTGCGGCAACCGGTTATGGCGGCACCCCGAATATCGCGTCGGCGACCGCGCCCGGCGCGAACGGTGAGACCATCCGGGTACAATTCAATGCCGATATTAACCCGGATTTGCCGTGGACGTTTGCGCCAGATCAGGTCGAGGTCTCGCTGAAGCTCGGGGAGGAGCAGGTCGCATTCTATCACGCCGCTAATAAGTCCACTCGGCCGGTCACGGGGATGGCGCTGTACAACGTCACGCCTGAAAAGGTCGGAAAATACTTCCACAAGACCGCGTGTTTTTGTTTCAACAAGCAGACGCTATCGCCCGAGCAAAGTATGGAGTTTCCAGTCAGCTTCTGGGTTGATCCGGCGATCCGCACTGATCCGAACACCGCGGACGTGAAGGTGATTACCTTGTCCTATACGTTTTTCCGTTCTTTGGACGATGCCGCGAAATCTGGCGCCCTCGCCAAAGCGGGGCCGCATGTTGGGCCGATCTCAGCAGCGGAACTTGAAGAAAAGTCGAAGCCAAATTAATCGCCGGGCGGAACACTCATCGCCATCTTGAATTGGTTCGAGTTTTGGCGAATAAGCGGCGGCCGGGTCGGGGCGGTTTCCCCCGGCGGTGTTGTTATGGGTATGGCATGAGCAGCGAAGCGCACGGTGGGCCGGTCTTTGCGGATTCCGGGTTGAAGCATCCCTATCATCTCCCCGATCCCAGCCCCTGGCCTATCATCGGGGCCCTCGGCGGCTTCATGACTTTGTTCGGTATCGTCCTGGCGGCACACTATGGGAACTACGTGCTCCTCGTCCTTGGCGCGATCACCGTGCTGACGACGATGTTCTTCTGGTGGCGAGAGGTGGTGCGCGAGGCGCGCACGCCCGGCGCTCATAGCCCGATCGTGCAGCTCAGCCTGCGCTACGGCATGACCTTGTTTATCGGCAGCGAGGTCATGTTCTTCGTTGGTTTCTTCTGGTCCTATTTCAACTTCCTTATATTTCCGGAAACCCAGGGGAATGGACAGACGGTTTGGCCGCCGAGCAACGTTCACACGTTCGATCCGTTCCACCTGCCGTTCCTGAACACCATGATCCTGCTGCTGTCGGGAACCACGGTGACCTGGGCGCATCATTGCCTATTGGAAGGCGACCGCAAGGGACTGGTCCGCGGTCTCGGCCTCACGATACTTCTCGGCCTCAGCTTCACGCTGTGTCAGGCGATCGAGTATTCCCACGCTCCGTTCGCGTTCAGCGGCGGCGGGGTGTATTCGTCCGTGTTCTTCCTGGCGACGGGATTTCACGGATTCCATGTGATAATCGGAACCTGCTTCCTGGCCGTGTGCTGGTTCCGCGCGCGCGGCGGCCAATTCACGCCGGAGCGGCATTTTGGCTTCGAGGCGGCGGCTTGGTACTGGCACTTCGTCGACGTGGTGTGGTTGTTCTTGTTCGTCTGCATTTACTGGTACGGCGCGGGTCAAATCGCGGCCGAGTAACTCCAACGCCGTGGCCAAACCTGAAATTTCGATCCTTCAGGCATCCCTAACGTGCCGCTGTCCGAGGTGCGGCAAAGGCAAGTTGTTTAAGGGGCTGCTCACGCTGCGGCCTACTTGTCCTATCTGTGGGCTCAGTTTCGGAGGGTCTGATACGGGCGACGCCGGCGCGGTAGGCGTTATCATGGTGCTCGGTGCCATCGTCATTTGTCTGGCCTTCTGGGTCGAGTTCCGTTTCAACCCTCCACTTTGGGTGCATGCGATTTTATGGCCGGCGGTGACGCTGCCGCTCGCGGTCCTGATCATGCGACCGGTGAAAGCCGCGCTCGTCGCAGCACAATTTCGCACCCGCGCCGCTGAGATGGGTTTGTGACATCGGCCTACCGCCGGTTTCTGATCCCCGGCCTCAGCACCCTGATCATGCTGGTAGTCCTACTTGGGTTAGGCACTTGGCAAGTTTACCGGCTTCATTGGAAAGAGGGAATTCTCGCTCGGATCGTGGCCGCCGAAGCCGCGCCGGCAGTGCTGCTGGGAACGGATCCGGCGGCTTACACGAAAGTATCCGCGGTCGGACGTTTCCGCTTTGATCAGGCCGCCGCATTCGGCGCAGAGGTGCGCGACACCCGGACCGGGCCCACGATGGGATTTTATCAGATCGTTCCATTGGATCGCGAGGAAGCGCCGACTATCCTCGTGGACCGCGGATGGGTTCCGCAAAAGCGCGAAGTTCCGCTCAACGACCCGGCCTCAATCGTGACCGTTACCGGCTATGTCCGACCGCGAGAAACACGAGGCTGGTTCAGCGCCACCGACGACGAGGCAGCGCGTCAGTTCTATACGCTCGATCCTCAGATGATCGGCGCCGCGATCGGCGTTTCCGCTCCGGCGCCGTTTACCCTGGTCGCCATGGGTCCGTCATCGCCTGATGCTTATCCCACTCCGGCGTCGCAATTGCCACGGCCGCCGAACAACCACCTGTCGTATGTTATCACCTGGTATGGGCTGGCAGCGTCTTTGATCGTCATATTTGGTGTTTGGGTTCGAAAGGCCGAGCTGTCGTGACAAATGTATCCGCCTATGACCGGCTCGCCGCGCGCTTCAAGCTCATCGCCACCATCGGCGAGTGCGCTTCGATGCTCGGGTGGGACGCTGCGGCTGTCATGCCACCCGGAGGAGGAGCGGCCCGCGGCGACCAACTGGCGGTTCTTGCCGTCCTGCGGCATGCCCATCTGACCGCGCCGGAGGTTGAAGCCGACCTCGAGGCCGCGGAGACATCGGATCCGTGGGACACAGCAAATCTCAGTCTGATGCGCCGTGGCTTCGCCCGTGCGAAGGCGTTGCCAGCCGATTTGGTAGAGGCGCAGGCGAAGGCGAATTCCGACTGCGAGAAAGTGTGGCGCGTGGCGCGTCACGATGGTGATTTTAGCTTGGTCGAACCGCATCTGGCCGAGGTGTTGCGGCTGACCCGGGAAGCGGCGGCCATCCTGGCAAGCGCCCTCGGTCTAAGTCCGTACGATGCGCTGATGGACGGCTACCAGCCAGGTATCGGCGCCGATGACGTCGCACCGATCTTTTCCGCCTACCAGGATTTCCTGGCGACCACCCTGCCGGAGGTTGCAGCCAGGCAGTCACGACATCCCAACCCGATCTGGCCAACCGGCCCCTTCCCAGTCGCGGCGCAGGAGGCGCTCTGCCGCGACATCGCGCAACGTCTCGGGTTGGATTTTGACCACGCGCGGCTTGATCAGTCGGCGCACCCGTTTTCCGGGGGGACCCCATCGGATGTCCGCATCACCACGCGTTACCTGGAGGATGACTTTGCCTCCGGCATACTCGCGGTGGTGCATGAAACCGGTCACGCGTTGTATGAGCGCGGCCTGCCATTGGCCTATGCTCGCCAACCGGTCGGCGAGGCGGCCGGAATGGCGACGCACGAAAGCCAATCGCTGATCGTCGAAATGCAGGCCGTCCGCTCCGACGCCTTCCTGGGCTGGCTTGGTGGTCGCCTGCATGCAGCGTTCGGCGGGTCGCCCGAACCCTATCGGCTGGAGAACCTGGGACGGCTCTGGCGGCGCGTGGAGCGCGGCTTCATTCGGGTCGATGCCGACGAACTGACCTATCCTGCCCACGTAATCCTGCGCTTCCACTTGGAAAGAGCTATGATTGCAGGGGATCTAAGGGTCGCGGACCTGCCTGCCGCATGGAACGACGGGATGTCTGCTGTGCTCGGTATCATCCCACCGAACGATACGCAGGGATGCTTACAGGACATCCATTGGTACGATGGCGCGTTTGGCTATTTCCCGAGCTACACGCTCGGTGCAATGGCGGCCGCGCAGTTGATGGAGGCCGCGCGGCAGCAGGTGCCGGACCTGGACGAGGCATTCGGACAAGGCGATCTTGGGCCGCTTCTGGCGTGGCTTCGAGTTCATGTTCACCACGTCGGAAGCCGCTTTGGCTTCCAGGAAATCCTGCAACGAGCAACGGGCCGGACGCTCGATCCGCTCGCGTTTCAGACACACCTGCAGCGGCGGTATTTGGGAGCGGCTTCCTGAAGGCGCATCGCGGCGCCGCTATCGCTCTTGAGTGGGACACGCTGACGAGGGATCAGCCGGTAAACGCCAAAATTTCCGCGGCTACCTCGGCCGGCTTGTCCAGTTCGGCGAGGTGGCCGGCACCCGCGATAATCCGCGTGGTGGTGTCGCCGCTGATGCCTTTGGCGAACACCTCGGCATAGGCACGGGGCATGACTTTGTCTTGCTCACCCCACAGCAGCAGAGTTGGGGCCTTGATCAAGTGGAGGCGTTTCTCGATCCGGGTGTTTCCCAGCGGCCAGAAGATGCGGGCAGCCGCTTCGTTGGCGCGAACCTGCTCGATCGGCCATTCGATCGAGTTGGCGCCCTCTGGAACCGCCTTCATCGCCTTCCAGATTTCGGGATCGGCACACATCAGTCCGGGGACCGCGTCCGCGCGCTGCGCCCACGGATCGGTAGGCGGGTTCTTCTCGTCGAACAACCCAAACGGCGCGATGAGTGCCAGTTTGCGCACGGATTCCGGCCAAAGGGCCGCGATCTCGGCCGCCAAAGAAGCCCCGATCGAGCTGCCGGCGAGATCGGCGCCGGCGAGATCGGATTGATCCAGGATTTCTCGAACCGCGAGCAACCAATCCAGATGCGAGTCCAGCACGGAATGCCCACGGTCGCCGCCCGGAAAGCCCGGAAGCGAGGGAACGATCACAGTGCGTGATCGCGCCAGTTCGTCAAGGAACGGCATCCAGCGTGGCAGGCCGCCAAATCCGGCCAGGAAGCCGATCTTCGGGCCACTACCCTTGCGCCAAATCCGCGTCGGAAAAGCGTTGACTTCGATCGTCAACGTCTGAAGTTCGCTCACGTCTCGCTCCCCGGATCGTTGATGACTATTCGGCCGCCAGCTTCGGCAGGTATGCGGGAACTTCGGCGCGTTGGGCCGCTTCCATCGGGCGAGGCCACCAATGGTCTGTCCAGTTGGCGTGGACGCCTCTCAGTTTCGGCATGACCTTTTCGGCAAATAGTTTGGTATTGTACCGAGTTAGGTCCTTGCTCATGTTGCCATACTGAAGCAGCAACATCAGGTGGCCGACATTCAGTTGCGTCGCGACCTCCCGAAGTTGTTCGGCGACCTCGTCGGGAGAGCCGATGATAACATAGCCTTTCTCCACAATTGCATCCATGTCGCGGGCAACGGCGGCGAAGCGCTCGCCGGTGGATTTCCCTCGTACGCCAGCGTCGGCGGCTTGCTTTATCTGACTCTCGATGCCGGCACGCTGGCTGCCCTCGCTGGTGTAGCCCGGCGGCGTTGCCCATTTCGGATCGACATGCAGGCAGCGGCCATAGAAGTATTCCGCCGCCTCCGCGTACAGGTCGAAGGCATGCTGGCGCGATTTGCCGACGCCGATGAACTGCAGGAAGCCCGCCTGATATGGGTTCTTGTCCTTGCCCAATTGGTCCATTTCTTGCCAGAAACCATCCATCGTGGCGCGGCCTGCCTTATAGCCGTAGTAGGACAGATAGCAGTAAACGTAGTTCATCTCGGCGCACCAACGCCAGGTCTCCACCGAGCCGCCGCCCGGTACCCAGATCGGCGGATGCGGTTTCTGCACGGGGCGCGGCCAGATGTTTACATAACGCTGCTGGTTGAAGCGGCCATTGAAGGCGAAGGTGTCCTTCTCGGTCCAGGCACGAACCACAAGATCATGCGCCTGATGGTATCGCTGACGAAGCTGGCTTGGGTTCGTCCCGTAGGCATAACATGTGTCCATCGGCGTCCCGACCGGAAACCCCGCGATCAACCGGCCGCCGGAGATGCAGTCGATCATCGCGAATTCTTCAGCCACGCGCGTGGGAGGATTGTAGAGCGCCAGCGAGTTGCCCATCACGCAGATTGCGGTGTCGGTGGTGCGGCGGGAGAGCGAGGCGGCAATCAGGTTCGGCGACGGCATCAGGCCGTAGCCATTGGAGTGGTGCTCGTTCACGCAAATGGCGTCGAAGCCGACCTCGGCGGCATATTCCAATTCGTCCATGAAGTCGTTGTACATTAGGTGAGCGCGCTTCGGATCAAACAACGAGGAATGGATATCCACCCAGACGGACGGATTGGCTTCCCGGAAGTTCTCCGGCAGTTCCGTATAGGGCATCAGGTGGAACCACATCAGCTTCATGGCCGGCCTCCGGTCTCGGGATACCGATCAGTATGGCGAGACCCCCTTTGGTATGTCAATTTCCGGCTGCTCCGGTTCAGCGCAAGTTTGGGACCGCGGATGAAACGGGGGTAACGGACGTCCCCGACCCACAGCGCTCGCCGAAACTGGAATTTGAACCGCGTTTGTCAGCGTTTATCGGCGGTTCCACTTTTGCGGTTCTCCTTCCGGTGTGCCCGTTGAAGGCGTAGACTTTTGCCACCAAGGAGAGCGAGGAAATCGTCGCGTGGATAAACCTACCGCCGACCCAATACCTGCGGGGGCAGCGCGCAAGTCTCGGCTCGACAACGCGGGGGCGAACCAAATCTGGAGGGCTGAGGCGTGTGCGCGCGACGTTTGCAGGTAATGGCCACCGCGCCTAGAATCAGATTGGTCGGTTGCATCCTGGCAAGCGGCGTACTTGCGTGTGTGGTGTCGGGGCCTCCAAGCGATCTGGTCGCTCAAGCAGCTCAAGGCGGTATCATAGGTGGTGACGCAATGCCTAACCAATGGCGAACAGTAAGATTGGTGCGTAGCGGTGGCCCGTTGTTCCGGCCGGTGGCTGCCACGGTTGCCTTTCAAGGCCAGACGGCCAAAATCAGATATGACGCGGCCGGCGCTGAACGGGAGCTGACAGAACTGGACGTCGAGGCGTTTCATCATCTCGATCCCAGCAAGCTACGCTCCTCGCCCTTCACTCAGCTGAAGCCTGGGGCGCCGGACCGCTTTCAATACGATGTATCAATTGAAACCGTCGACGGCCATCGGTTCGATCTCCACTTTCACGAGGAGTTTGCCGAGGAACTTAACGCCGTTACGCCCGGCCTCGGAGATCTGGCTGCTTGGGTGCGCCGGGCAATTCAGAACTAGCTCAGGAAGGCATACCGCCTCCCTGAGCTACCCACGTCGAAAGGCTACTTCACTTTGACGCCCACCTCGTGCCAGGCGGCCTTGACTGCCTTCTGCTCGTCACTGTTAGTGCCGTAGCGGTGGCCGGCGCTCAGCACAGTGTGCGCGGCAAAGGTCGCGAAACTGGCAGTATTTGACAGGCTTTTATCTCTGATGGTGTCATACCAAATTTGTCCGGCTTTGTCCCATGCGTAGCCGCCGATTGCCGACGCCGTCAGGAAGAAGGCTCGGTTTGGAATGCCAGAGTTAAGGTGCACGCCACCATTGTCCTGAGCCGTATGGACATAGTGTGCCATGTCGGCCGGCTGAGGATCCTTTCCCATTACGTTATTGTCGTATGCTGTGCCGGGCGCCTTCATTGATCGGAGCGCTTGGTTGGGGAATTTGAGTAGTCCCGCGCCGATCAGCCAATCGGCCTGGGCAGCCGTTTGCTTGCCGACATACTGCTTGATCAAGGATCCAAAGATGTCAGAAATCGATTCATTTAGAGCACCCGACTGACCCAGATACGTCAAATTGACTTCGGAGCCAGTAACACCATGGGTCAACTCATGTCCGATGACATCGAGAGAAATCGTGAAGCGGTTGAAAATCGACCCATCGCCATCGCCGAACACCATTTGTTGGCCATTCCAGAAGGCGTTATCGTAGTTTTGCCCATAATGCACCGTTGCGTCGAGAGGCAGGCCCTGTCCATCGATCGAATTGCGTTGATAAACCTTGAGGTAAAAGTCGAACGTATGACCGAGGCCGTCATAAGCTTCGTCAACCTCTGGATCGCTTCCGCCGGTTTGTCCTTCTGCTCTTACCAAGCCACCGGGCAAATTTTCGCTGCTGTTCGCCGTGTAAATGGTGCGATGCACCTGAGGCTCGGTGGAGCTGACAGCACCAATCCTCGGGCTAGCCATTAATTGGAAGGTCGCGCGTTGGGCCCGCTGGGTCGTGTCGAGGGCCAGCGATCTCAGCGCGACGTCCTGCTGCTGTTTTGAGCCGCGACTTGCGATTTCGCGCAGTATATGCGGTGGCAGGATGCAGAAGATGGAGTGACGATGCGGCATGGAACACACGGATGAGTTCATGATTTCCTCTCTGGTATTTAGGGGACGCTGCGAGTATTTTCAAAACATCGGTTCAGACTGGTCCGAGCCCCATGGCCTGATATCCGTCCGATGGTAGCGCTGTCCGGCGTACACGCTGCGATTTGCCGAGGATAGAACAAAGCAGTGCTGCTGCCGGACTTTCGCGTCGCCCCAATGCCGTGAACGGTGCTAGCCCGCCAGAACGAACGAGGCGCGCTGACGACCTACGATCACGCCGGTCCTTCCACACGATCCTCGGCGCCATCGGCTTCGGCGACGATTCGATTGGCAGGGGGTGAAGATCAGGTTCGACCACGACGCAAAGAGCAACGATGAGAATGCATTCTGCGGTGACAGGGCTAAATCGATCCGCAGTCGTTGTCGATGCGGTCGGGGGCTGACCGGGGAGCCCTGGTTTTGGATGTCACCAAGACAGCATGCGAAAGTCACATGGCTCCTCTGTGTGGTAGCTTAATCGCGATAGGGGACTTGTCTTCCAATTTTATCAACAAGGTAAGGCATTCCGACAAAATTTCGGGTGCCGGTACCAATCGCGTTGACACCTAGGTCGGAGGGGGACTAGAAGGCGCCTCCCCGATCGACCGGTTGGTCCCGGCTGGCAAGGGGCTTGTTCCTGCGTTCTTTGACAATTGCATAGGCTAGGAAGGGATACGTTGGCGGCGTCCTTGTTGCTGAGCGCGTAAGCGCGAGGTGAGGTGAGGTTTTGCTTTGGATGATTGAACTGGGTTGAGATTTTGTTCGATCGTCTGGGTTTGAGACCGAAGGGGCGTGTCTGCGATGTATATCTTTTATGCGTTACAGATACGCTTGTGAGGTATCGCTTCGTATGAAGCGAAGAACCCAGATTGAGAGACGGGGTCTTGTTCGTTAACGCTGCTGGGGTAACGCCTGGCATCGGAGATGAACCTGAGAGTTTGATCCTGGCTCAGAGCGAACGCTGGCGGCATGCTTAACACATGCAAGTCGCACGGGCAGGGGCAACTCTGTCAGTGGCGGACGGGTGAGTAACGCGTAGGTATCTATCCTTGGGTGGGGGACAACTGTGGGAAACTACAGCTAATACCGCATGATGACCGAGGTCCAAAGCTCGCGAGAGCGCCTGGGGAGGAGCCTGCGTACGATTAGCTAGTTGGTGGGGTAAAGGCCTACCAAGGCGACGATCGTTAGCTGGTCTGAGAGGATGATCAGCCACATTGGGACTGAGACACGGCCCAAACTCCTACGGGAGGCAGCAGTGGGGAATATTGGACAATGGGCGCAAGCCTGATCCAGCAATGCCGCGTGTGTGAAGAAGGTCTTCGGATTGTAAAGCACTTTCGACGGGGACGATGATGACGGTACCCGTAGAAGAAGCCCCGGCTAACTTCGTGCCAGCAGCCGCGGTAATACGAAGGGGGCTAGCGTTGCTCGGAATGACTGGGCGTAAAGGGCGCGTAGGCGGATGGCACAGTCAGATGTGAAATTCCCGGGCTTAACCTGGGGGCTGCATTTGATACGTGTTGTCTAGAGTGAGGAAGAGGGTCGTGGAATTCCCAGTGTAGAGGTGAAATTCGTAGATATTGGGAAGAACACCGGTGGCGAAGGCGGCGACCTGGTCCTTGACTGACGCTGAGGCGCGAAAGCGTGGGGAGCAAACAGGATTAGATACCCTGGTAGTCCACGCTGTAAACGATGTGTGCTGGATGTTGGGCGACCTAGTCGCTCAGTGTCGTAGCTAACGCGATAAGCACACCGCCTGGGGAGTACGGCCGCAAGGTTGAAACTCAAAGGAATTGACGGGGGCCCGCACAAGCGGTGGAGCATGTGGTTTAATTCGAAGCAACGCGCAGAACCTTACCAGGGCTTGACATGGGAGGGCCGCGTCCAGAGATGGGCGTTTCCGCAAGGACCCTCTGCACAGGTGCTGCATGGCTGTCGTCAGCTCGTGTCGTGAGATGTTGGGTTAAGTCCCGCAACGAGCGCAACCCTCGCCTTTAGTTGCCAGCACGTTTGGGTGGGCACTCTAAAGGAACTGCCGGTGACAAGCCGGAGGAAGGTGGGGATGACGTCAAGTCCTCATGGCCCTTATGTCCTGGGCTACACACGTGCTACAATGGCGGTGACAGTGGGAAGCCAGGCAGCGATGCTGTGCTGATCTCCAAAAGCCGTCTCAGTTCAGATTGCACTCTGCAACTCGGGTGCATGAAGGTGGAATCGCTAGTAATCGCGGATCAGCATGCCGCGGTGAATACGTTCCCGGGCCTTGTACACACCGCCCGTCACACCATGGGAGTTGGTTCGACCTTAAGCTGGTGCGCGAACTCGCAAGAGACGCAGCCAACCACGGTCGGGTTAGCGACTGGGGTGAAGTCGTAACAAGGTAGCCGTAGGGGAACCTGCGGCTGGATCACCTCCTTTCAAGGACTTTTCTTGAGCCATCGCCGCCGGACTGTTCGGCAACGGTCTGTCCGGTAGCGTTGTTGAGAAAATCCTGAATAAAAGTCCTCTCGCGCAAGCGGGAGGCGGTTGTTCCGGCGGATGCCGGGGCAATTCCGGTTCGTTGTCTGGGTGGGCCTGACCGGCGCCGCCAACGTATCCCTTCCGCGATACTTGAAGCAGTTGTTCGTTATCAGTCGTCAGTTTGCAGAACGTTTTCTGCAAACTGACGACTGATAACTGAGGATTGCTTCAGAGGGCTAGTAGCTCAGCTGGTTAGAGCACACGCTTGATAAGCGTGGGGTCGGAGGTTCAAATCCTCCCTGGCCCATACCAGTCGCCAGTGATCAGTCGTCAGTTGTCAGGTTTTCTGTGAATTGACGACTGGGAGCCGACGACTGCGACGGGGGCGTAGCTCAGCTGGGAGAGCACCTGCTTTGCAAGCAGGGGGTCACCGGTTCGATCCCGGTCGTCTCCAGAAACAGTCTTCGGTTGTCAGTTTTGGTTGCCACAGGGCTCGTTCTGAAACTGAAGACTGATCCCTGTTCCAAGTATCGCGGAATGTCCCGAATTCGGTGTGGGTGTGGTCTGGGCATAGCGTCCCGGCTCATCCCATGCCGTTTGTGCGGTTGCTCCAGGCTTAATGCTGGGGTGGTCGTATTGTTCTTTGGAAATGTGAATCAGGTTCTGGTGCGTCTCTGGGCGCGTCATCAGCAGGTGTTGGTGCATGGGTTTAACCGGTCGATCCGGTTCTGATCCCTGACAACCGACCCCTGAGAACTGGTGCGTCGTTCGGCCGAATTGTCTGACCGGGAATTGCTGTCTGTGAGGACAGCGCCCCAACGGCTGGCGGCGAGGGTTCAGAGGCGTTGTGAACGATTTTGTCGAATTTTCCTTGCGGTGATCGCGCAAGCAGTCAACGAAGGGCGATTCGAGAAGATCCTGTTGTGTGCGGAGTAGATATTTCCAGGACTGTCCTCGAACAGTCGATTGTTTCCGTCGCGGTTGTTTCTGACAACTGACGACTGAACCCTGACAACTGAAGTCTGAGGATGGTTTCTGTGCATGGTGGACGCGGCTCTTCGGAGCGGCGTCGCAAATATCGAGTATAAGAAGGGCATTCGGTGGATGCCTTGGCACCAGGAGGCGATGAAGGACGTGGCACGCTGCGAAAAGCCACGGGGAGCCGCGAGCAGGCGTTGATCCGTGGGTATCCGAATGGGGCAACCCACCCGCAAGGGTATCGTTGCATGAATACATAGTGCAACGAGGCGAACCCGGGGAACTGAAACATCTCAGTACCTGGAGGAAAAGACATCAACAGAGATTCCGCTAGTAGTGGCGAGCGAACGCGGAACAGGCCAGTGGTTGTTTGAAGATAAGTAGAACGGTCTGGAAAGTCCGGCCAAAGCGGGTGATAGCCCCGTATACGTAAAGCGCAGACAATCCTTGAGTAAGGCGGGACACGTGAAATCCTGTCTGAACATGGGGGGACCACCCTCCAAGCCTAAATACTCCCTGGTGACCGATAGCGAACAGGTACCGTGAGGGAAAGGTGAAAAGCACCCCTAAAGGGGAGTGAAAGAGACCTGAAACCGGATGCCTACAAGCAGTCGGAGCGGCCGTGCACGCAAGTGCGGGTGCCGTGACGGCGTACCTTTTGTATAATGGGTCAGCGAGTTTCTGTTCGCGGCAAGCTTAAGCCGATAGGCGAAGGCGCAGCGAAAGCGAGTCTGAACAGGGCGTTCAGTCGCGGGCAGAAGACCCGAAACCGAGTGATCTAGCCATGGCCAGGCTGAAGGTGCGGTAACACGCACTGGAGGGCCGAACCCACGCCTGTTGAAAAAGTCGGGGATGAGCTGTGGCTAGGGGTGAAAGGCCAATCAAACTCGGAAATAGCTGGTTCTCCGCGAAATCTATTGAGGTAGATCGTCATGTGTTTACCCTCGGGGGTAGAGCACTGGATGGGCTAGGGGGTCCCAAAGACTTACCAAACCTAACCAAACTCCGAATACCGAGGAGTATAGCGTGGCAGACAGACGGCGGGTGCTAAGGTCCGTCGTCGAGAGGGAAACAGCCCAGACCACCAGCTAAGGTCCCCAAATCGTGGCTAAGTGGGAAAGGATGTGGGAATTCCAAAACAACCAGGAGGTTGGCTTAGAAGCAGCCATCCTTTAAAGAAAGCGTAATAGCTCACTGGTCTAATCAAGAAATCCCGCGCCGAAGATGTAACGGGGCTCAAGCCACGTACCGAAGCTGTGGGAACAGTGGTCAGTTGTCAGTCGTCAGTTTGCAGACAGGAAAGCAGCGATGGCGGGAAATGTGCGCGATCTGAAGGTGTTTCAGCGCGGTTACCGGTTATCGCTGATACTGCACCGAGCCAGCCTGAGTTGGCCTCGGGTGGAGCAGTATGGCGGGGTTGCCGATCAGTTGCGGCGGTCCTCGAAATCGGTGTGTGCCCTCATGGTCGAGGGGGCCGGCCGTCAGCCAGGTTCGAACGCCGAGTTCCGCCGCTATCTCTCGATGGCGATGGGCTCAGCCGATGAAGCGAGGCTGTGGTGTGACTATTCGGCCGATTTGGAATACGTGCCGCGCGAGACGTCGCTCGCCTGGCAGGACGAACTCTCCCAGATCGCCCGGATGTTGCACGGCCTACGCGACAGCCTGTCTGAAAACTGACGACTGACAACTGACCACTGTTCGGTAGCGGAGCGTTCCGTAAGCCTGCGAAGCTATACCCGTGAGGGGTGGTGGAGGTATCGGAAGTGCGAATGCTGACATGAGTAGCGACAAACAGAGTGAGAAACTCTGTCGCCGAAAGTCCAAGGGTTCCTGCGCAAGGTTAATCCGCGCAGGGTGAGCCGGCCCCTAAGGCGAGGGCGAAAGCCGTAGTCGATGGGAACGGGGTTAACATTCCCCGGCCTGCTGGAAGTGACGAATGGCCGAAGTTGTATGGGCTTATCGGATTGCCCGTGCCGCCACGCCGTTCCGGGAAATAGCTCCAGCGTATAGACCGTACCCGAAACCGACACAGGTGGACTGGTAGAGCATACCAAGGCGCTTGAGAGAACGATGCTGAAGGAACTAGGCAAATTGCTCGCGTAACTTCGGGATAAGCGAGACCCGTTGCTGGGCAACCAGTGGCGGGTGGCACAAAGCAGGGGGTAGCGACTGTTTAGTAAAAACACAGGGCTCTGCGAAGTCGAGAGACGACGTATAGGGTCTGACGCCTGCCCGGTGCCGGAAGGTTAAGAGGAGATGTGCAAGCATTGAATTGAAGCCCCGGTAAACGGCGGCCGTAACTATAACGGTCCTAAGGTAGCGAAATTCCTTGTCGGGTAAGTTCCGACCTGCACGAATGGCGTAACGACTTCCCCACTGTCTCCAGCATCGGCTCAGCGAAATTGAATTCCCCGTGAAGATGCGGGGTACCCGCGGTCAGACGGAAAGACCCTATGAACCTTTACTGCAGCTTTGCAGTGGCATTAGGAGGGAGCTGTGTAGGATAGGTGGGAGGCTTTGAAGCTTGGGCGCTAGCCTGGGTGGAGCCAACCTTGAAATACCACCCTGAGCTCTTCTGATGTCTAACCGCGACCGGTCAGCCCGGTCCGGGACCCTGCATGGTGGGCAGTTTGACTGGGGCGGTCGCCTCCCAAATAGTAACGGAGGCGCGCGATGGTGGGCTCAGGCCGGTCGGACATCGGCTGCTGAGTGCAATGGCACAAGCCCGCCTGACTGCGAGAGTGACAGCTCGAGCAGAGACGAAAGTCGGCCATAGTGATCCGGTGGTCCCGCGTGGAAGGGCCATCGCTCAACGGATAAAAGGTACTCTAGGGATAACAGGCTGATCTCCCCCAAGAGTCCACATCGACGGGGAGGTTTGGCACCTCGATGTCGGCTCATCACATCCTGGGGCTGGAGCAGGTCCCAAGGGTTCGGCTGTTCGCCGATTAAAGTGGTACGTGAGCTGGGTTTAGAACGTCGTGAGACAGTTCGGTCCCTATCTGCCGTGGGTGAAGGAGATTTGCGAGGATTTGTCCCTAGTACGAGAGGACCGGGATGAACATACCTCTGGTGCACCAGTTGTCACGCCCGTGGCATCGCTGGGTAGCTATGTATGGACAAGATAACCGCTGAAAGCATCTAAGCGGGAAACTTACCTCTAAACGAGATCTCCCAGGGGTCAAACCCTACAGGGCCGTGATAGACCATCACGTCGATAGGCCAGATGTATACACGCGGCAACGCGTTCAGCTAACTGGTCCTAATCGCCCGAGCGGCTCGATAGCAGTGGTCAGTTTTCAGTTGTCAGTGGTCAGATCGTCCGCGGTCACGCCACCGGCAGCCAGAGGCGGCACACCATGCATGGAAATCATCCCCAGAAGCAGTCGCGGTTCGTCAGCTTGACGTCGGCCGCGGTGATGCACCGCACACAACACACCGCCAGAACCTTCCACCCCAGTCGTTGGACAACGGACGATTGCAAACTGACGACGGTAAACTGACAACCGTCTCCAGGGTGGATTGGACGACCTGGTGGCTTTGGCGGGGAGCCTGCACCCGATCCCATCCCGAACTCGGCCGTGAAATTCCCCAGCGCCCATGGTACTGTGTCTTAAGGCACGGGAGAGTAGGTCGCCGCCAGGTCCTCCAATTCACCCAAATACACCCACGCGGGGTGGAGCAGCCCGGTAGCTCGTCAGGCTCATAACCTGAAGGTCATAGGTTCAAATCCTATCCCCGCAACCAAAATTACCTACTCAAAACCCACGATCTAACCCGAAGCCCAATCCGTTTGCTGTTCGCCTAGATCCGCCCGCGGAAGCGCTGCAGTCCCAAAAACCCGGCTAAATTGTTCCGCACGTAAGCGTCCGGTCAGAGACGCTTCCTCACCAGCTCAGGCAGCGTCGCGCTGATGCAACCGGGTTTTGATGTCTGCTCATGTTCCAAGGCAGCAATTCATCAACCTGCTTGACCTGGATGGTCGGCGATCGGTGCCAGTACCTGCCGCAGATAGCCCTCTGGATCGAAGCCATTCAACCATACAGCTTGGCGGTTTCGATCAGCGAGTATGCTGGCGCTGCCCGCTCGCCGCCGGAATGCGATCCGGCGAACAGCCATTTTTTCTGCCCAGACACATCGGCCGCGTCGACCACTCGGTGGCGTTGATGTCGATGCAGGTGCGGCCATCGCGCAGCACCAGCCTCCCAGCGTGCCAGTCTATAGCGGATTGCCCCGGCCAGATCGCTTTTGCCGGAGATGGCGAATCTCCGGCAGACGCCCGCGAACCGTAAGCGTCGCGGCAATCGCCCCGCGGCTCTTGGCGGCTAAGCCTGCCGCTGATGGTACTTCGCCTATGCTTCCGTCGCCATTCGGAACTTCATCCGAACGGCAACTCATGTGGAAGTCCGCAAGCACTGCGTCATCCGATCGCAGTCGCACCTGGTTGCGCACGGTGGCCGGCTGATCCGCAAGCCCGCAGCTGCCAAGCAAGAGTACAGCAGCTGTGACTGACACGTCAGCGGGGGCGGCCTGCCCATCTGCCTCCTTTTCGATCGTCTTGTAGATCATCCGTGCGCGGATTTCGATCTAGTGCCTCCCGCCAACGAGACGGCGGTGAAGTTTAGGGCGGAACGAGTGAGCGCCGCTTGCTGGCTGGCCCTCACGGCAGAACGGCCCTACTGTAAGATTTTGGCTCGATGCTTGCATAAATCGTGCGCGACCACACAAAATGGATGAGGAACCAGGATGACCCGGATCGATAGTCTAGCCGCGCTGGCCATTGTTGCCTTGCTGGCCGTTAGCTCGACCAGCGGAGCGGCCGAGCCGCCGGTGAAGATCGGCATCCCCGTGGGCCTGTCTGGCGCGAACAGTGTGGTCGCCCCCTCGGTAGTCCAGGCGGCCCAGCTTGCCGCGGCCGAGATCAACGCCAAAGGCGGCATCCTCGGCCGGATGGTGGAGCTGGCGGTCGCCGATGACCGAAGCGGAGCCGACGGCGCGGTGGCCGCCTATAACTCGCTTATCTTTCAGCAGAAGGTGAACGCGATCATCACCATGGAAACCAGCGCCGCGCGCAACGCCGGGCTGCCGGTGGTGGCGCGGGGCAAGACGCCGTTCATCTACACCTCATACTACGAAGGCCGTTCGTGCAGCCCATATCTCTACGTTGATGCCTGGGTCCCCGATCAGCAGGTCGCGTCGATCGTCGACTACTTCATGGCGGAGAAGGGCGCAAAGACCTTCTTCCTCGCCGGTAGTGATTACGCCTTTGGCCGCGGCATGCTCGAGTTCACGCGCAAATACATCGAGTCAAAGGGCGGCAAGGTGCTCGACGAGGAGTATCTGCCAATGGACGCATCCGACTGGACTGCCGTGATCAGCAAGATCCGCAACGACAAGCCCGACGCGCTGATCACCTCCACCGCCGGCGGCGCCCCCAACGTCACGTTGACCAAGCAGCTCCGTGCCTCCGGGGTCGACGTGTTGTTCGGCAATCTCGGCGTCGACGAGGGGACCGCCAAGTCGATCGGCGCGGATGCAACCGGCGTATACATCGCTCAGTCCTACCTCACGAGCATCGATACGCCACAGAACAAGGCATTCATTGCTGGACTTGAGAAGATGTTCGGCAATGACATGAAGACGCCAAACGATCTGTCCGAGCCCGAATATGACGGCATTTATCTCTACAAGGCCGCAGTTGAGAAAGCCGGAAGCTTCGACGAGGCGAAGGTGCTGCCCGCTCTGGCGCAGGTCACCTTCGACGGCGCCCGCGGACCGATCAATATGGGACACCAGCACCATGCTCCGCTGACCATGTATCTCGGGCAGGTGCAGGCGGACGGCAGCGTCAAGGTGATCAAGACCTTCGCGAACGTCGATCCCGGCGACCAGTGCCCCAAGCTGAAGTAACTTGATCGTTCTATTGCTGGACGTGGTGACGACGGCGGCCATCCTGTTTGTGGTAGCCGCCGGGCTACTGATTGTGTTCGGGTACTGAAGATCATCAATTTCGCCCATGGCGGTTTCCTCACCGTCGGTGGCTACGCCGCTCTGGTCGCCACCCAACTCGGGCTTAGCCCGCTACTCGCCGCGCCGCTCGCGCTGATCGTGGGGTTGCTCCTGGGGGCCGCGGTGGAACTGCTGATCGTTCGCCCGCTTTACAGTCGTCCGCTCGACGCAATTCTGGCCACCTGGGGACTAAGCATTGTCGTCGTGCAGCTCATCACGCTGGGCTTCGGGCGCGGCACCAACTTCGTGCAGAGCCCGGTATCGGGCGCGGTGGCGCTCCTGGGCACCTCTTATTCGCTGTATCGCCTGCTGATGCTGCTGGTCGCGGCCGTCCTGTGCGGCGTGATGGTGGCGATCCTGCAGGGCACACGGCTTGGCCTGTCGGCGCGGGCCGTGATCATGAACGAGACGCTGGCCCGAGCGCTCGGTATCAACAGTGCCATGGTGCGGTTCGCGACCTTCAGCATCGGCGCGGGACTTGCGGCGATGGCCGGAGCGCTGATCACCCCGCTGCTCAGCGTCGACCCGCTGATGGGCGTGCCGTGGTTACTGAACGCGTTCATGCTGGTGATGGTCTCCGGCACGTCGCTGTTCACCCTTGGCCTTTCCTGTGTAGTGCTGGGCGGCGCGCAGGTGGTGGTGAGCACCTATGCCAGCCCCGTGCTGGGCACGCTCACCATCGTCGTGCTGGCTGCTGTGCTGCTGCGCATCCGTCCCTCGGGGTTTGCCCGTGCCTGAAACTCCTTCCCGGCGTCGGCATCCTGGGTTGGGCGGCCTGGCAGCCTGCGTCGCTGTGGCAGCAGGTACTCGTCGTCCTCGGTCCCGCAGTCCTCGACGAGTATTCCGTCAACACGCTTATTCGCTCCTTCCTTTATGGCAGTATCGCTGTCACGGTCGACATCCTCTGGGGCTATACCGGCATCCTGACCTTCGGGCAGGCGGTGTTCTTCGGCATCGGCGCCTACGCGCTGGGGTTAGCGGTCACAACGTACGACTTCACGACGCCGATCGTCATCGGCGCGTTCCTCGCCGGGCCGCTGGCCGCCGCCGCCGTGGCGACGCTGGTTGGGTGGCTCGCCTTCGGCCCGCGCGTCTCGCCGCTCTACATCTCGGTGATCACGCTCGTTCAATCCGTGATCTTCGTGCAGCTCATCTATTCCGGCGGCAACTGGACGGGATCGAGCAGCGGCCTGTCCGGCTTCGATACCTTCGACATTTCAATGCCCGCCTGGTTTCGGATCGCCGGCTTCGCCCTGGTCGTCGTTACCCTGCTCGGCTGGATCTTCGTCCGCAGCGATTTCGGTCGACTGCTGGTGGCAATCCGCGAGAACGAGCAGCGCTGCCGCTACTGCGGGATCGGCACGGCCCGGGTGAAGACCTCACTGCTGGCGGGCTCGGCCATTGTCGCCGCGCTGGCTGGCTTCGCTTATGCCGCCTACAATGACGTGATCGCCCCCGATCTCGGCAACTTCCAGTTCGGCACCGAACTCGTGATCTGGGTCGCCCTGGGCGGCCGAGGCACGCTGCTTGGCCCGGCAATCGCCGCCGTTTTGATCGACTTCACCAGCGCCTATCTCAGCGGCGAGCTTCCCTTCATCTGGCAGCTCATCGTCGGCCTCGTCTTTATCGTGGTAATCGTCTTGATGCCGCAGGGCCTCGGGCCGGCGCTCATACGTCTTGTGCCGCGGGCCGGCCGCCGAGCCAACGTCGTGCCGCGCCTGGTGCAGACGCCCGACCCCGACGTAGGCGGCGCCGGCGACGCCCCGGCGATCAGCGTGGACCGCGTTGCACGCAGCTACGGCAGCCTGCACGTGCTCGAAGACATCAGCTTCACTGCGCATGCCGGCGAGCTTGTCAGCCTGGTCGGCCCGAACGGCGCGGGAAAGACCACGCTCATCCGCTGTATCAGTGACGGGCTTGAGCGCAGCGGCGGGAGCGTTGCGATCAGCGGTGTGGCGATCGGGCGGCGCTCGCCGGAGGCGTGTGTCCGCTTGGGCCTGGGCCGCAAGTTCCAGACCCCCAACGTCTTCGACACACTCAGCGTGGCGCAGTCGCTGCGCATCGCCCGCGCGGGTCACGAAAGTCTTTCCTATGTCAAACGGGCCGAGACCGTGCAGCTTCCGGCGGCGGCGATGCAGGTAGTGAGAGCCACTGGCCTGACCGACCTGCTCGGAACAACGGTCCAGCATCTCTCCCACGGCGCGAAGCAGGCGCTCGAGCTCGCCATGGTGCTGGCGATGGAGCCCCGCGTGCTGCTGCTCGACGAGCCGACCGCCGGGCTCACCAAGCCTGAGCGCACACTGATCGGCACCATTCTGACGACGTTGGTGCGGGAGCACGGTCTGTGTATCCTGCTGGTGGAGCACGACCTCGAGTTTGTGCGTGAGATCAGCTCCCGCATCGTCGTGCTGCACCAAGGCCGTATCCTGCTGGACGGGACGGTGGAAGAGGTGACTGGGTCGGAGCTCGTCCGCACCATCTACACCGGCGAGCCCCATGCCGGGGTGGCGGCGGCATGAACGCGCTGGAGGTCAAAGGCCTGGTGGCCGGCTACGGCGAGTCGATGGTGCTGCAAGATGTCTCGCTCCATGTGGCGCCCGGCGAGGTGTTGGCTGTGCTCGGCAAGAACGGCATGGGCAAGAGACGCTGCTGAAGACTATCATGGGTTTTCTGCCAGCCCACGCCGGCGTTATTCGCCTGTTCGCGGACAACGCGCTCGGCCGCGCGCCTCACCGCCTCGCCTCCCGCGGCCTGGCCTACAGCCCGCAGGATCAGGCGATCTTCCAGGACCTGACAGTGGAGGAGAACCTGCGCGTCGGCCTGCCCCGCGGCGTGGCGTTTGAAGCGGGGTTGAAGCGCATTGCCGGCTTTTTCCCATTCCTGGCCAATCGCAGGCGCCAGCGGGCAGGGACGCTCTCGGGCGGCGAGCAGAAAATGCTCATCATCGGCCGCGCACTGCTCGCCCGCCCCCGCCTGATGCTGATCGACGAGATCACCGAAGGACTACAGCCCTCCGTGATCCTCCGCCTGACCGATGTGCTACGGGCGGAGAAACAGGCAGGCGGCGCCGCGATCCTGCTGGTAGAACAGAACGTCCGTTTTGCCCTTTCCCTGGCCGACCGCTATGCCGTTCTGGCTCGCGGCGAGATCGTGTCGGAGGGTCAAGCCGGAGCGGTCGATGCGGAGGCGCAAGTTGCAGAACATCTTTCGGTCTAAGTGGAGCGCCGAGGTGTCGGTTCAACTCAACACCTTCTCGATCGCCGCGCGCTGCCCCCGCACCGGCGCGCTCGGCGTCGCCGTGACCACGGCAGTGCCGGCGGTTGGCGCCATCTGCCCGTATGTCGTGTCAGGCCTCGGTGCGGCGTCGACGCAGGCCTGGGTGAACCCCTACCTCGCCATCGCCGCCCTTGATCGCCTGCGTGCTGGCGACCCCGCGCCCGATGCCCTCGCAGCGGTGATCGCGGAAGATGCCGCCAGCACCGTGCGGCAGATCGGCTTGGTGGACTCCGCCGGTCGCTCTGCCAGCTTCACCGGCGCCGACTGTACGCCCTGGTGTGGCCACCGCCTCGGCGACGGCTACGCCATTCAGGGCAACATGCTGACCGGGCCCGACGTATTGACCGAAATGGAGCGCACCTTCCGCGCGGCCGAGGCGGAGGAGCTGGCCGAGCGCATGATCGCGGCGCTCGAGGCCGGTCAGGCGGTGGGCGGCGACAAGCGCGGCAAACAGTCTGCCGCCGTGATCGTGTTCGGCCGCGAGGAGTATGCGGAGGTCGATGTGCGCGTGGACGAGCACTCGCTCCCCGTCGCCGAGCTGCGCCGGATCTGGGGTATCTTCAAACTGCAGACAAGGCCGTTCCTGGAGGGCATGGCGCGCAAGGGGCAACCGGGCCGGCCCGCGCCGGACAGCGTCGTGGAGATCCTGCTGCGATCGCCGCCCGACCGGCCCGGCGGCGGAGGGAGCGCATGACCGATCTGTGGAAGGACGTCATCGGCCTCGATCTGGATGAGACCGAACGAGCAGCGCTGCTGGATGCCTATCGCACTATCGCGGGCGAAATCGCCAAACTTCGCTCGCTCGACCTGAGCGACGTCCACCCGGCGGTGGTGTTCAACCCGATGGAAACGAAATGACGGCGTTTGGCACGATCGCGGCAACCGGGGCGCGGCTTCGCGCCGGGTCGCTTTCCCCTGTCGCGTTGATGGAGGCGACGCTCGATCGCATCGCGCGTCTCGATCCGAAGCTTCACAGCTTCATCTGCCTCGCCGATGATCCCTTGAGGTCGGCGAGAGCCGCCGAAGCAATGCTGGCGCGCGGCGAAGTTGTTGGTGAGTTGCACGGCATCCCGATCGGCATCAAGGACAATTATTTGACAGCCGACATGCCGACCACGGCCGGTACCACCGCCCCAGGCGCGACTTTCCCCCGCCGCGATTCCGCCGTGGCCGCGCGGTTGCGCGCATCGGGCGCAATCCTGATCGGCAAGACCCGGACCCATGAATATGCCTGGGGCACGGAAACGCCGCCGGTCTGCAACCCGTGGGACCACAGCCGCATTCCCGGCGGCTCGAGCGGCGGATCGGGCGCGGCCGTCGCCGCCGGCCTATGCCTGGCGGCCATGGGATCGGACACCGGCGGCTCCATCCGCATTCCTGCCAGCTTCTGCGGCACCGTCGGGCTGAAACCCACTTTCGGCCGCATCAGCCGAGACGGCATTGTGCCACATAGCTGGTCGCTGGACCACGCTGGCCCGCTCACCCGCAGCGTGCCGGATGCGGCGCTGCTGCTCGGCGTGCTCGCCGGCCGCGACCCGGCGGATCCGGCGACACTCGCCGCACCAATCGAGGACTACGTCGCTGCCACCCGCGACCCCTCGGCTGCCGGCTTGCGCGTGGCCGTGATCCGCAATCACTTCTTTGATCGCAATCAGCCGGATGTCGATGCCGCCGTGGAGGATGCACTCCGCTGGTTCGCCGTCCAAGGCGCTACCATCCGCGAAGTGCGCCTGCCCAACCTGCAATATGGGCTGGGCGCCATTTTCGCCATCGAACTCGCCTCCTCCGCCGCCTACCACGATTTGGCCCTGCAGGACGGGCGCACCCGGCACTACACGCAAGATGTCCGCAGCCTGGTGGAGATGGGCCGCCTCGTCTCCGGCGCCGACCTGTTGAAGGCGGAGCAGTTCCGCCGAGTGCTGATCAGCGATTTCGCCCGCGTGCTGCAAGAGGCCGACATCATCCTTGGCCCTACCGAGCCGGTCACCGCGCCGCCGATCGGGGCGGCCACGGTTCGGGTCGGCGATGCGGAGGAAAGCGCGCTGGCGGCAACCTGGCGGCTCACATACCCCTACAACCTCACCGGCATGCCGGCGATCAGCCTTCCCTGTGGCTTCGACCGCGAGGGCCTGCCGATCGGGCTACAGATCGCGGCGCGTCCTTTGGACGAGGCCACGTTGCTGCGCGCTGCCGCAGCGTATGAAGCCGCGCACGAGTGGAAGGAACGCAACCTCCCGGATTGAGACGATCTCCATCGACTTCGGACCGGCCGGCTGCTCGTCGTCCTACCGGAGCCAACGGATTCCGGTTCTCAATGGCCGCGAGGCGGTGGCGCCACCCGACAATGCGCGGACCGGGCTCTCCGCACGGGCACCTGCACCTTCCGCCCGGTTGGGGCGGGTCCCGACGCTTGAGCCCGGCTGCCGGCAAGCCGGTGTTGGTCGCCACGCCCTTTCTTGGAAGCTCATGTGTTCGGCTCTAGCATCGCCAAATCACGAAGGGGGACGTCATGCGCATCGCCAAAATCGAAGACCTGCACTGCAACGCCGGATGGCGGGATTTCTCGTTCCTTAAGATCACCACAGACGACGGCTTGGTCGGTTGGTCGGAGTTCATGGAGAATTTCGGCGCCGAGGGCCTGAGTGGCGTCATCGGGCGGCTGGGCGAGCGGCTGATCGGCATGGACCCTCGGCCCGTCGAGAAAATCACCGCCTTCCTGCACGGCCTGACCCGTCAGACCCCCTACGGCATCAATCAACAGGCGATCGCCGCCATCGAAAACGCCCTCGTCGACATCAAGGCAAAGGCGCTCGGTATCCCAGTATACGAGCTTCTGGGCGGCCCGGTGCGCGACCGGCTGCGTCTCTACTGGTCGCATTGCGGCACCTGGCGGGTCAGTTTCCCCGACCGGATCAAGGCATGGACCGGCTTCGACCCGATCCGCTCGCTAGCCGATGTGGAGCGAGCCGGAGCCGAGGTCGCGGCACGCGGCTTCAAAGGCCTGAAGACCAACATCATGCTGTTCGACGGCCCGACCCCGCGGATCCACATGCCGGGCTTCAATGGCGACGGCTGGCCGGCGCTGAACATCGACCGTCCGCTGGTGGACGCGATCACCGCCGAACTGGAGGCGTTCCGCAGTGGTGCCGGGCCCGGAGTAGGGCTGCACCTCGACCTGAACTTCAACTTCAAGACCGAGGGTTATATCCGCCTGGCACAGGCGCTGGAGCCGCTCGACCTGGTGTGGCTGGAGATCGACAGCTACGACCCGGCCGCGCTTGCGACCATCCGGCGCAGCGCCCGTACGCGCATTGCCTCCTGCGAGTCGCTGTATGGCCGGCGGCAGTTCCGGCCCTACCTGGAGCAGCAGGCGGTCGATGTTGCGATCATCGACGTGGCGTGGAACGGTATCCTCGAGTCGGCGAAGATTGCCGCCATGGCTGATGCCTATGAGGTGAACGTGGCACCGCACAACTTCAACGGCCATCTCGGCTCGCTGATGAGTGCGCATTTGTGTGCGGCGATCCCGAATTTCCGAGTGATGGAGATCGATATTGAGGACGTGCCTTGGAAGGACGATTTGGTAACCAAGCCGCCGATGATTGATGCAGGGGAATTGTTGGTTCCGACCGGCCCCGGCTGGGGCGCCGAAATCAATGAGGACGTGATCCGCGCCCACCCGCCGGCGCGGCCAGTGAAATGGACCAGATAACCGGAAGCGGCCGAGGCGCCGGGGTCGGCCGATATCAGCCGTTTGGCTGAGGCCGCCCGGACGAAGTGGAATTCTTGGGCCGCCTTAGCCAAGGCGAACGGCCGGCTCCGGGGACCGCGTAAAATCGGCGGCCAAATGATGCGAGACGCCGATCCCATCTGGCGGGCATGTCGCGTGACGCGGTGAAGAGCGGCGGCGCTCCGGATCTCAGGCTTCAGCCGTCCCGTCCGCGCCGGCAACGTGCATACCGCAATCACGAGAAACCGAGGCAATATGGCGCAGCCGTTCCGCAGCCCACCAATTGAACAATCGCCGACGAGATAGGAGTCGTCATGACCAAACGCATCGATCCTGCACTGCTGACGACGGTCGTCGGTACGCTCTACCCCTCACCGTTCGACGCTCCATGTCGAGCGAGACAACGCCGCAAGCTCGGTGACGCTGCCGGGCTGACCCAGTTCGGCATCAATCTGTTGACGCTGCCGCCCGGGGCGTGGTCCAGCCAACGCCATTGGCATACCGCGTCCGACGAATTCATCTACGTGCTGTCCGGCGAAATCACTCTCGTGACGGATGCCGGCGAGGAACTACTTCGCGGCGGCGACGCTGCCGGCTTCAAGGCTGGAGATCGCAACGGGCATTGTCTGCAAAACCGCTCGAGCGCCGATGTGCAAGTGCTCGAGATTGGTACGCGGGTCGCCGATGACGCGGCGGACTATCCTGACATCGACATGATCAGTCCGGCCGGCGACAAGCCGGCGATCTATACTCATCGCGACGGCACGCCATACAAAGACATCCGTCGCCGCGGCCCCGATGCATAGACCAGGTCGAACCCCGGTCCCTTCCCTCAATCTTCCGCGTGATAACGTCCTGTCCCATGCGTGATGCGCAAAGCTCGCTGCTCGGCAAGGCCAGAGACATCGGCAGCTTCACGCAATAGTGGTACGTCCGGAAACCCGGACCGTCACTCAAGGGCTCGTTCGAGATATCGAACGCAGCGCGAGGCCGGCCGCTTGAACGCTTTGACGGAGGCCCTTTCGATTATTTCGGCCAACACACTAAATGGAGCCCTTCTTCACTGAAGAAATATTCTTCACAAAAATACTGTGAAGTCACCGAATTGCATGCCTTGCTTTGCGATGCCTGAAAGTGATTTGTCATTGATCGGGCACTCTAATCGTCGATCGGCCCACCCAAACCTGCATCTCCCCTACGCGGGAAGCTTGATGACGCTTGAGTGCGGGCAGGACCGCCCGGGTAGGGAGGGATGGATGAGTTTTAGGGACATCTTGGTCTTCCTCGATGAGGGGGGCGCCAGCGAGGGACGCCTTCAACTGGCGATGAAAATCGCGCGGGAGCACGGCGCTTATTTAAGGGCCGTCTTTCTACAGAATGGCCACGCAACTAGCTCGCGACCGCGCTTTGCGGCGCCATGGCTCGGACTGAGTGCGGGGCCATCGAACGCCGGCGCGATTGTCGTATCACACGTCTCAGAACCCGCGGACATTGCCGAGCAACAGTTTCGCGATTGCCTTCGTTCTCTCGAGGTCGAGGGCGATTGGTATCCTTTGTCACGAGCCGATACAGGCGAACTGATCACCCTCGCGCAGGCGGCCGATCTGGTCATCATCGGCCAGGTAAAACCCGACGCTCGTCCGTCACCAACCTGGCGACCGGAGGAGATCGTCGTCTGCTGTGGGCGCCCGGTGCTGATGATCCCGTATGTTGGTAGCTACACCCACGTCGGCCGCCGTGTTCTCGTTGCCTGGGATAGCTCACGCGAGGCCGTGCGAGCGCTCAACGATGCGCTGCCGTTGATTCACGGCGCCGACGAGGTGACGCTGATGACCGTACGCGCCCGCGCCAAGGATTTGGAGCGCGGCGGCATGTCGACGGAGCGTGTCGTGCGCCATCTGGCACGACACGGCATTGCTGCCCGTGCGGTCCAGGACCTCCATTTGGGCTCCGCTATATCCGACGAGCTCCTGTCGAGATCGTTCGATCTTGCCGCCGATTTGATCGTTGCTGGAGCCTACCATCATTCCCAACTACGCGAGACTTTCCTTGGCGGCGTCAGCCGAGATCTGTTTCAGCGTATGACCCTTCCGGTGCTGATGTCGCACTAATCGAGTAGGATAGATGCCTGAAAAAGCCAAAGTCGTGCTTTGGTTCATCGCGTCGCTGCTCTTCGCCTTGCCTTGCATTGCGGCGCCACCTCCCGGCGCCGATCTTGATGGACCGCTTCATGTCTGGTTCGAGCATCAGCACTCGGTCACCGGGGCCTGGTGCTGCAAGGTCGCAGACGGTCACATCCTGGCCGAATCAGATTGGCGAGCGTCGAGCGGCCACTATGAGGTCTGGATCAATTCCTCTTGGCGTATTGTCCCCGAAACCGCGCTTCGCGACCCGCTCGGCAGTCCAAACCCGACCGGCCACGCCGTCGCCTGGTGGACATCGGTCGGCAACGAAACCGTAATTCTTTGTTTCGCGCCCGGAAGCGAACTTTGATCAGTCTCCGCCGTGCGCGACGAATTCCCTAAAGACCGAGCCTGCGCATCTTTTCCCAGAGGGTCGTACGGGAGATGCCGAGCAGGGCGGCCGCTTTCGCGATCTCGCCATTGGTCTGCGATATAGCCTCCTCTATGTGTCGACGTTCGGCCCGCTCGCGCGCCTCGGCGAGGCTTGCGACACGCTCTCGCGGCTGGTCGAGCAATACTTGTTCCGGGAAGATCGCCTGGGTCGTGACGTGCGGCGCGTCGGCCGACAGGCCAACCGCACGCTCGAGCCGATTACGCAATTCCCGGACATTTCCCGCCCAATCATGATCGCGCAGGGCCGCTCGCGCAGCCGGTGTCAAAGACGTTAGGCGGTGGCCGGCGCCGCGAGCGAATTGCGCAAGATAGTGCTCCGCAAGAGGAATGATGTCCTCACGTCGAGCGCGCAGTGGTGGGATGTGCAGCTCGATAACGTTTAGCCGGTAGTACAAATCGGCTCTGAAACTTCCTTTCGCCACCAGTGCCGGCAGATCGGCGTTGCTCGACGACACGATACGAGCCTCGGACACAAGCTCCTGCGTGCCGCCTAGCCTGCGATAGCTGCCATCCTCCAGCAGCCGCAGCAGCTTGCCTTGCAGCGACGAGGGCAGCGCCGAGACTTCGTCGAGGAATAGCGTTCCCCCGCCGGCCTGTTCCACCAAACCAACATGGGCGGTGCGTGAGCCGGTTACACCGCCGCGCTCATGGCCGAACATCTCGCTCTCTGCCCGATCGAGCGGAATGGTCGCGCAACTGACGACGATGAAGGGCGGACTCACGACGCGCCGAAGCATTGTGCAACTGGCGCGCCGCCACCTCCTTGCCCACACCGGTCTCGCCTAAGCAGCAATACCGGGCTGGCCGTCTCGGTCACACGCAAAAGTTCAGAACTCGACAAAGCGCATCGCGGCTGATGCGCTCAGTGTCTCCCGGCCGGGGTTGCCATTGCCTGCGATCACCTCCCGGGCGCAAAGGGCTGCGATCTTCTCGAGCAGCACGTCTATTTCGAACGGCTTGGTCACATAGTCGTCCGCTCCGGCCTGCATCAGACGCACGGCTTGCTCCACCTCGCCGAACGCAGTGATGAAGATCACCGGGGTCGCTCCCAGATCGGGAAGAGCGCGCCGGAACAATTGCTCGCCATCTAGGTCCGGCAGGCGAATGTCGCAGACCAAAACCCGGCAGTCCGTGCTGGGCAGGTGGGACAGAGCCTCCTCGCCCGATTGCCACCAAATTGCTTGATAGCCTTCCAGTTGGAGACGCTGCACCAGCGACTCTCCCATGATCGGATCGTCATCAACGATGCCAATCAAGGGGCGAGGGTCGGTGCTTGAAATGCTTGCCGATTTTTGACCGAAGGCACTCACGTCATGATCTCCTGCCTTGTCCCACCGTTCTCCGGCAAAGTAACGACGATGCGGGATCCACGATCATCCGCTGCGGCCGTGGCGACGATGCGTCCACCGAGGCCGCGGACAAGGTCACGGACGACACGGATGCCAAGTCCCGCGGGGGGATCGCGCGGGTCCGTCATCCCGACCTCGGTCAGCGCGGCGGCTACGGTATTTGGCAGTCCAGGGCCCAGTATCGACCACCTCCAAGTTCAGTTCTGATCCGCCCCGCGTGACCATCGCCGATCCACGCTTGGAAGCCAACTTCACTACCCGGCGGCGAAGCCTCGCAGGCGTTCAAAAGAAGGTTCAGGGCAATTTGCCGGGTCTCGGTCGCAGCGACGTCCACCGTTCCCGTGACGCTACTGTGCCAGGACAATTTGAGCTGCCGTCGGGTCAATTCAGGCTCGATCAGGATGCGCAGATCGTCCAGATCTCCTGGCGTCAGCTTGCGGCTGTCCGGCGGCATCCGATGGAAGGCCAGCACGGAACCCACCACGTTCCGTATGCTCCACAAACCTCGCTCGATCAGGTCGAGGCTTTTGCCTCTGACGTCCGGATCGTCACCAAATTTGCGCACGGTATCGAGCGCCGTTGACATCCCGCCGAGCGGGTTGCGCACTTCATGCGCCACAGTGGCCGCGAGCCGCCCCAGCACGCTCTCCCGCTCGCGTTGGGCCAATCGGACCGCCATAGCTTCCCGCTCCCCTAGCGCGTCTACGAGGTCGTTATAACCCCGCAGCAGGCGGCCATACTCGCTCGATGCCGGAGGGAGCATGGACGGGCGATACCCGCTCGAAATCGCCGGCCTGAGCGCGCCGCAGCCGTTCGGTCAGCAGACGAAGCGGCTGCACCATACGATGCACAATCAGGAAACCGATTGCTGCTGCGCCAAGGCTGGCGGCCACCGTCGCCATTAGCAAGTTGCGGCGGAGTGCGTGTCGTTCCTCGATAAGCGACTTCAACTCCAACGCGACATAGAGGTCGGCGACATGCTTACCCTCCCGCACGATGTGCCCGCAAGGCCCAGCCCGTTCCGGTGTCTTCATCAAAGACGAAACCATTTCCTTGCTCAAGCCGCCGACCGAGGCCGGGGTCATGGATCGGATCCTCGCTGCTGGCGTCGACCTGTTTGGCGGAAACGTCAGCAAACAGGGTTCCATCAGGCAGGCGCACCATCGCCCGTTGCTCGCGCATGCTCTGGTGGAACCACATCGTGCGGTTCAGCGCTTCGATGGTGTTGGCGAGGTTGCGCGCGACGACATGTGGGTAGACCGTTGTGGAGATGCCATCCAGGTAAACGGCGGCCAAACGACGCACACTGAGTTCCTGCTCGCGGGCTACTGTCGACATCAGAAAGTGCGACACCGCGACCGCGACAGCCAGGATCAGGGCGCCCGACACGATCGGAACCCGTGCGGTCAGTGGCCACGGTCGCTGCCACGCCGCCCGCAGACGGCTGATTAAAGATACGCCCCTCGTCTGGGAAATAACTTTGGCGGCCGGCGGTGCGCGGAAACCTCCTTCCGGATCGGTTCCCGAACTGGCGCTCGCAAAATCACGCAGCTGTGAAACGTCTGGATATCCGAACGTGGCTTTGGGCACCTTGTTCAGGAGATTGAACGTATTGGGATCCACCTGCTCAGAACGCATTGACCGAAAGCCTTGAGAACAGTTCCGAAAGTGCGACGAACGCACTTTCCTCGCCGGCGATTTCCCTGTCTCCGACAAGGAACACAACCTCTTCCGAACATTAGGCATTGTCCCTCTTCGGCCGAAAGTCACTTTCTACAACCAGGCTCGATGATGGTCGGGATTTAAATGCCTGGGAGCATCGGATGAGGGACTTGTTCGGGTGTGGCTCTCCTGTTCGCGGCATCAGCACCGTGCTGACCGACAAACCTGGCAAGGAGTTGATTGAGCACCGGATCATCGCCCTTCTGGTTGCGATGCCCATTGGTGCGCTGATGTTTGCGACCGGCTGAAGCGGTGCTGGCCTATCTCGGGTTGCGCTGACTGCTACGCGTATCTGCGATTTCCGGCTTCTCGC
The DNA here is from genome assembly GCA_963772355.1 of uncultured Alphaproteobacteria bacterium. GTDB lineage: Bacteria > Pseudomonadota > Alphaproteobacteria > Acetobacterales > Acetobacteraceae > Rhodopila. Next base: position 171,276 of record CAVYXX010000081.1, read on the forward strand.
CCAAACGGAACAATACCTGATTGAAAGGAGCTGGGCTGATGGACTTTCCCCTCACCCTGATGGACCTTGCCGGATCTGTGGCGCTTCTCCTGTGGGGCGTCCATATGGTCCAGACCGGCGTGCAGCGGGCTTTCGGAGCAAAACTTCGGAGCTTCCTGGGCAGCGCCTTGCGCAACCGCTTCAAGGCTTTCCTTGCCGGTATCGGTGTGACGGCCGTGGTGCAGAGTAGCACGGCGACGGGCCTTATGGTCACCGGCTTTGCGGCCGGCGGCCTCGTCGACCTTGTGCCGGCTCTTGCCGTCATGCTCGGCGCCAATGTCGGTACCACGCTCATAGTGCAGATATTGTCGTTCGACGTCGCCGAGGTTGCGCCGGCGCTGATCTTGATCGGGGTGCTGATGTTCCGCCGAGCCTCGGCGGGCCCGCGGGACTTCGGCCGTGTGCTGATCGGGCTCGGTCTGGTTCTGATGGCCCTGCACCAGTTCGTCGATCTGCTCCTACCATACGAGAACGTGCCGGTCTGCGGACATTCCTCGGCGCGGTGTCCACCCAGCCGATGCTCGATGTCATCCTGGCTGCGGTGCTGACCTGGGCGGCCCATTCCAGCGTCGCAGTCGTCCTGTTGGTCATGTCCTTCGCGGCCAAGGGACGATTCCGCCAGAGGCCGCCTTCGCCCTGGTGCTCGGGGCTAATCTCGGAACTGCCATCAATCCCGTCCTGGAAGGAGCGACCAGCAGCGATCCGGCTTCCAGACGGCTGCCCTTCGGTAATCTGTTGAACCGGATTCTCGGCGTCAGCGTGGCGCTCGCGGCTGTTGCCATATGACGGTCCGTGGATAGTCAGCGATCGAGCCGGACATTTCACGCGCGGTCGCGAACTTCCATACGATCTTCAACCTGATCCTGGCGCTGATCTTCTTCCCCCTGTTGAAACCTTACGCGGAGTTGTTGCGGCGTTGGCTGCCAGCGCGAATCAGATGCGGGCGATCCCGGGCATCCAATGTATCTGGACCGCTCGGCCGAAGAGACGCCGGTGGTCGCCCTCGGCGCCGCCGCGCGTGAAGCGCTCCGCTTGGCCGACGTGCTGGAGACCATGCTGCAAGGCGTTCGAGACGCGTTCGAAAAGCCTGACAGGCGTCAGATCACCGAGACGAAGCGCCTCGACGATGTGCTCGACAAGCTGAACACCGCGATCAAGTCATATCTCACCTCGCTCGATCCGGAGGCGATGAGCGACGCCGATCATCGTCGTGCCATCGAAATACTGGCCTTCGCCACGAACATGGAGCAAGCCGGCGACATCGTGGACAGGAACCTCCTAGGAGTGGCCACGAGACAGCTTAAACGCGGGCTCACCTTCTCCAAGGAGGGGGCGGCGGAGTTGCTGGCCATGATCGATCGGTTGGCGGCAAATCTTCGCGCCACCGCGTCGTTGTTCATGACGGAAGATGAGCGCGCCGCCCGTTTACTTGCCGCCGAAAAAGAAGCTTTTCGAAGCATAGAGGCCGCAGCCACCGCGTCACATTTTGAGCGGCTTCGGGCTGGCCGCATTGAGACGGCGGAAACCAGCTCACTCCACCTGGATGCACTACGCGACCTCAAGCGGATCAACGCGCACCTGGTTGCCGCGGCAGCGTACCCAGTGCTCGAGGGCAAAGGCGAGTTGCTGCCCAGCCGATTGCGCCAGGACGATTAACACGCGCCTCTGAAAAGTTCTGGGCGACGAGCCAGACGACGCTCGTCGGTTGCTCGATTGGAGTCTGATCCATGGCGAAGAACGCGAAGAAGAAGGTTACCTCGACTGTCGCCAACTGCAAATGACAAAAAGCGAATGGTGAAGACGAGAAGGCCGCAACGGCCGGGCAGGGGACCCAACATCGATTTCGATCCGGCGAATCAGCTAAACCAGCTCCATCCTCCAGAGCCCCGGTTAATGCCTGAAGCGCTGCAGCTACAGGCCAGCCCGGAGGTGCTCAATCGCCTATGGACGATCATCGACAGCCGCCGATGCGCCGAACCGGACGTTAGTCATTCAGCTCGCCTGCTGGGCAGGGGAACGGCGCGGGTTGCTCAAAAGCTTGGCGAGGAAGCAATCGAATGCCTGATCGAGGCCATGGCCGGTAACCGCATCGGCCTGATCGGAGAAAGCGCTGATGTACTCTATCATCTTCTCATCGCGTGGGTGCACGCCGGCATTCGGCCCGAGGAGGTGTGGCAGGAGTTGGAGCAACGGGAAAGGGTCAGTTACCTGACCGAAGGAACCGATATTCCACTGAAGCGGCTATTGGGGAGCGTGCAGATCGGGACGAGCAAAATCCCATGAATCATCGGACAAGGAAGATGCGCGCGCTGTCCGGTTCTGACCAGGCCTAGAAGAGCTTTAAGCAACGCCACGTAAATGTGACACGTCCGGAAACCCGAACGTCCCTCGGCAATACTGGTTCGAGATATCGGACGCACACGAACCGCCTGCGCGAAACGAGCTGAAAAAGGCCGTTGTGATTTATTATGCTCGAAATACGAATGGCATCTTAGAGACCTAGCGAGGGGCGTCTCGCAGCCATGTCGCCGCGAGCTCTACCCCAAAGACTGTTGGGTTCTGGCGAAAGTGGGGGTAATAACTAGAGAGCGGCGTTTAGGCGTCGTTAGTTTCAAATGTTTTTCCTAAAACTTCCCCGGTTCCCGGCATATTCTGCCAGGAGCCGGGGTTTTTCTTCTGTGATAAGGCTTTCTGAATATGATCTAGCGGCGGAGGGTGCCGCTCGGTACGCCTCTGCCCTGCGCTAGTGGTCCGATCCCGACCGAAGCATCCCATGCGGTCGGGTGAATCGGCCCACAAAATCAGAGGCTAGTGGTTCAAACGGACGGTATTATCCGTCTGATTTGAACCACTAGCATAGCCAACCCAACTGGGTTTTCATCTCGACCGGCACCGACCTCGCACGGCATGCTGCTCGGCTAGGGTTGCGCCGCTAGCCGCTTCCCGCCCGGTCCAATCAATCCCGGATACGGTGCCTTAAAGCGATAAATGGTGCCGCTCACCGCGCCTTCCATGTAGATATACTGATTGTCCTGGCCGCCAAAGGCGAAGTTGGTGGCGGACGGATCGCCGTTCGGCAGCGGTACGTATCCGAGGATAATGCCGCGCGGGTCATACTCGATGATCCCGCCAATGCCAAGCGAGGCCCAGAGATTTCCGTGGACGTCGTAGTGGATGCCGTCGGGACCACCATTACCAGGATTGTAGCTCCCGGTCGTGGCGAAAAAGAACGTCGAGTGTGATGGATCCTTGACGCACAGGGTGCAGGCCGCATTCGGTCCGTTCTGAAACGTGTAGTAGAGCATCCGGTTGGCGGCGTAATCGGCCACGGCTAGTGTCCCGTCATCCGGCGACACGGCGATGCCATTTGGGAATTGCCCTGTCGAAATGATGCGCCGGAGAATGCCTTGGGTCGAATATTGGTAGACTGCGCCTGCCTCGTCTACGGAATCCGGCCCCGGCCCAGTCCCCCATGGATCAGTGAAGTACAGATTGCCCTCGGCGTCGAAATCAAGATCATTCGGACCCTTGAAAAGCTGGTTACGGTAGGCGCCGACCAGCGAGCTCAATTTCTTCGTTTGGGGGTCATAGGTCATGATGCCAAGATGGCGCGTAGTCAGATAGAGCTTGCCGTCGTGCCAGCGCGTGCCTTGCGGTTCGCACTTGAACCCAAGTTCCGCTGGCGGGTCACAGTTAAACCCAGGAACGAGCTTTCCTTCAGGCGTCAAGTAGGACACCCATCCGCTGCCAATGGCAACAAACCAGAAATTACCTGCGTCGTCGAAGGCTCCGCCCTCCAGGAACTTGCCCTGCGGCTGGTCATGGATGTCGGCGAAGAGCGAAACCGGTCCGATGCCGGGCGGCGGCGGGGGCAGTCCCCAGGGCTGTATGCGTTCGGCCGCGGGAGTTCCCGCCAGCGCGGCACTCTCTGGTGCGGGTGTCGCGGTCGGAGCCTGCGCCGACGCGGCACCCGCCCCTACCAGCGCGCCCGAGAACGTAATGGAAATGGCATAAAAAGCTTTTCTCAATGTAAGTGTCATGGCGGTTCCTCGCGGTGTATCTGCGTCGTGCTCGATTTTTGCGTCGCACTTCCGTGCGGTTTCTTGCGCCACACGTTTGATCCTACAATTGTCTCTACAGTTGCTCTTCCTCGGCTAAGGTGAAGGAGGGACAGCTGCCGCGACGAGCCCATGCGACCTTGCCGGCCAGGGCCGCACACTGCCGGGGAAGGACGGCTCCAGGTCAACTTCGACGTAACTTGTTTAGCTGCCTTGATCAGATTTTTGGTAGACCCGCACCCTGGGTGCCTACGTAGCAGGCGTAGACGGATGAGGTGGCGCCGATATAAAGCCGGTTGCGCAGCACGCCGCCGAAGCTCAGGTTTCCAACGGTCTCGGGTATATGGATCTTGCCGAGCAGTTCTCCCGCGGGACTGTAGCAGCGGACCCCATCCTCCTTTGGATCCCCCCAGCCGACGCTGCACCAAATATTTCCCTCAACGTCAGCTCGCATGCCGTCGGTAAGGGCCGGCGCAAATCCGTCGGCGTAGACTTTGCTATTGGACACTTTGCCGGAGTTGATATCGACATCGAACACGCGGATATGTGCTGGATTCCCTGGTCCCTCGGATATACCGCTGTCGATGACGTAGAGCTTCTTCTCGTCCGGCGAAAAGCAGATACCGTTAGGCTGTACGAAATCATCCACAACGACCTTGACTTCGCCACTCTGCGGATCGACGCGGAAAACGTTGTGCTTCTGTTGTTCGATGTCGCCATGCAGGCCCTCGTACCAGCCCCTGACCCCATACGTTGGGTCGGTGAACCAGATCGAGCCGTTGGAGGCGACGACAACATCGTTGGGCGAGTTCAGCTTCTTGCCGTTGTACTGATCGGCGATGACAGTGATGGTGCCATTGAACTCGGTGCGAACTATTCGCCGCCCGGTATGCTCGCAGCTAACCAAACGCCCTTGTGCGTCAGAGGTGTTGCCGTTCGAGTTGAGCGACGGATAGCGGAAGACGCTCAAATGATTGTCGCTCTCGTCCAGCCGCATCATGCGATTGTTGGGAATGTCACTGAAAATCAGGCAACGCCAGGCGGGGAAATACTGCGGGCCCTCGACCCAACGAAAGCCGGTGGCGAGGCGCTCTACGGCACCCGTACCGACGCTGCCTTTGAAGCGTTTGTCTAGGGACTCGATATGACCGTCCGGATAGCGTGAGTCGGGCAGTGGACCAAGTGGAAGTTGTTGACCGGGCGGGACCGGAAGGCCGACGCCTGTTTCGCCAAACGGCCCCTCGGTCGCGGCGACGGCTGCCCTCAGAGTGGCGGCAGTTGCCGCAGTTGCGGTGGCCGCGGAGGCAGCCATAAAAGCGCGTCTATGCATATTTCCCCCTCATGACCCGATGCACGGGTATTTCAAACCTTCTGAGCGACATCGATGCGTTATTCCCGACGTCCCCTCCTGCCTGGCCAGTCCTTCCTGGTACCTGGGCGGTATCAACCCCCTTCCTCTCTCGGTTCGGAAAGACGCAGAATTGGATCAGCCTGATCGTCAATCATGGCGCCCACTCAACGAGAATTACTTTCGGTCACGGCAATGGCAAGGCTGACATTTTGACGGAAAATATCCGCGTCGGAAGGAAATGCCTTATTTGTGTTGTTTCCAAAACAAATAGAACCGCGATTTTTCAAGTTGCTCTGAGCAGAGGGGTCCATACCGCGTTCGATACTTCGGACAGGCTTCGTCGAGGGACGTTCAGCTTTCCGGACGCGTCACGTTTACGTGGATTTCCCTATGGGCGTCAGCGAAGGTCGGTTAGCCAATCGCGACTGCCCTGAATTGAGTGCGCAGGCAGCCGGTCGGACGGGATGCTCCCATTTGTAATTGTCGGAAGGTAGCGGCTCGGCTGCGGCCGTCCCGAGGGCGTGGGGGCCGAGCTGGTACCCCGAGCGTTGATATTGCGGGGTTCGAGCTCGACCGACGGCTTCGGACAAAGTCGTCAACTGGCCACGGTACTGTACCTCCGCACGGAGGCGGTGGCGGGTTGAACGGGTCGAAATGAGAACGCAGCGCGACCCGGCCCAAGCAGCGGTCGGACGAGGTATCATCATGTCCGCCAAGGGTTTTGGGAGACCAATCGGAATTCTCGAAAACGACCGTTTTGCGAGGGTGGGATTATTGGGGTGACCAACCTGACCGGTGGTGGTCAGCACGGTCAGGACGGTCGGTGTCGGTCTCAGCTATTTCCATGGACGTACATGTACGCGCTGCCACCCACGGTGCCAAAGGAGACTGACAGACGCCCGCTTGCCATGTCCGCCTGACTGAAGCCGGCCAATGTCAATGACGCTGTTGGTTTGCCTGCCGAGGTCGCATGCAGGGTCAGACCGGTGTAACCAGCGGCTCCTTGGCCATCGACCCATGTGAGGCTGAAGTCTTGTGGTGTGACCCCCCAGATCGTCGCAGCGTCCCCGGCATGGAAACCAACGACTGTGCTCCATATGTCAGCCGAAGCAGAGCGATCATCCACGAAGAACGTGTCCGTTCCCCTGCCCCCTGTGAGGAAATTCGAACCCGTGCCGCCGTCCAGGACATTGATGCCGCTACTCGCCGCAATCGCATCAGTTCCGCTGCCACTATGGATAAACCATCCGGGGGTGCTGACGCTGATATTCAGGCTGTCCGAAGTAATGTTTATGTACGCATCTTGCAGCCCACTCACCGGGCCGGTGTACGGTTGGGCAGTCGCCGGCACCGACTGGCCAGTCGTTGTATCCAATACGTCGATGGTTGAAGGTCCCGAACTTACTTTTGGGTTGATTAAAATGCCAGTACTGTCATTCGTCGCAGTTTGTCCGGTATCGTCCGTAAACGAAGCCACGGTGCGAACGGCGTCGTTAACATCTGCGTCAGTCAGCGTGTAGCTGCCGCCTGTCGCGCCATTGATGTTATTCCAGGTCGAGCCATCGGTTGACCGTTGCCACTGGTAGGTGAAATTGGAAGCACTGTCGTCTGCGTCTGTGATCACCGCTGGAACCGCTGTGAGCACCTGTCCATCCTGCGGGACGCCGGAAAGCGAAACCGACAAGCCTGGCGTCACGTCGATTACCTTCGCCGTGGCAGAACTGACAGCCGCCACCGTTTGCGCCGTATCGTCGGTGAACGACGCGACGGCGCGCAGGAAGCCATTTTCATCGCCCTCGGCCGCTGTGTATGTCTTGGCAGTTGCGCCGGAAATGTATGTCCAGTTCGTGCCATCGATCGATCGTTGCCACTGATAGCTCACATTGTTGGCACTGTCGTCGCTATCAGTCCCTAGCCTGACTTATTCAGTGCGCCCCAACGGCGCGGTTCACCAGTGGAGGGAGGATCCATCCAGGGAGTTGTCGGTAGACCCTGGTAGCTGACGAGCGGTTCGATCGGGCAACCGGGCGGGCCGAAGCCTCGTGACAAAGGCCGCCTTTGGGCGGTTGAGCAATCCGGCAGGCCGTAACGTGAGTGAAGCCTGAGCAGGCCTCGAAAGTGAAGTCATAGACGCCGACCCGCCTGAATAACGGGGAAGGCCCAAGTGGGACGGGGTAGCAACCGACAGACGCACCCGTTCTGGTCTATCGGGGTATTGGGCACGGCATGTCGGAAGGGTGAGCCGGGTAATTGGGGGAGACCCGTCGCGGGCGAGGGTAGCGGCCTCAACGTCGTCGTAGGACGGCGGCTCAGGCGGGTGTCGGACAGGGTCGTAATACTGCTGAGGCTGGGTAACGCCAGCGGAGGAAAGGACCCTGACTTCTGGTACGCTTTTGAAGGAGCCGAGGATCGGTGATTGGTGATGAGCCTGACAACACCCGATAAGATCAGGACGCTTCAGAGAAAGCTCTATCTCAAGGCGAAGGCGGAGCCGAACTTCCGGTTCTACCTGCTCTACGACAAGGTCTACCGCGCGGATATACTGCGCCATGCTTACGACCTGGCACGCGCCAACAAGGGTGCACCAGGCGTCGATGGCGTGGACTTCGCGGCGATCGAGGCAGCAGGGCTGGAGAACTGGCTGGACGGCATCGAGACGGAACTACGAACCAAGACATACCAGCCCCAACCGGTGCGACGGGTGATGATTCCGAAGCCCGGCGGCGGCGAGCGACCACTTGGCATCCCGACAATCCGGGACCGCGTGGTGCAAACCGCGGCGAAACTGGTGCTGGAGCCGATCTTCGAGGCGGACCTCGAACCCACTGCCTATGGCTACCGACCGGGCCGCAGCGGCATCGATGCGGTCAAGGCGGTGCACCGACTGCTGTGCCAGGGGTTCACCGATGTGGTGGACGCCGACCTGTCGAAGTATTTCGATACGATTCCGCACGATGAACTCTTACGTTCGGTCGCGGCGCGGGTCGTCGACCGCCATGTCCTGCGTCTGATCAAGGCGTGGCTCAAGGCACCGGTCGAGGAAACGGACCTGGATGGACGGCGGCGCATGAGTGGCGGCAAGCAAAGCACTTGCGGTACGCCGCAGGGCGGGGTGATGAGCCTGAACGCAAAAGGTAACTTCGGTTTGAGCGCGAGTTGGCATTGGCGTTTGGAAATGTGCTTGATTTACGTCGCAAAAGGTAATATCTATATGTCATATGGCGCGATCAACGATGCCCAGAAGTCAGAACGGCTGAATGCGGCGCACAGCTTGCTGGCGCGCGGAATGGGCATGAGCGAGGCGGCCGTCTCGCTGTCGCGCCAGTTCGGGCTCTCACGACGCCAGGCTTATCGCTACCTGCAGGAAGCGGAGACGATCGGTCATCCGGTGCCCGTCATTGCGCCATCGGTGCCGATCACATTCAAGGTGCCGGCCGATATTGTCCGCGAGGTGCGGGCCTATTCAGTGATCAGCGGTTTGACACTCAGCGAGATCGTCACGCGGGCGATCACGGCTTTTCTGACCGCCGTACGCGGGCATGGCTGACCGGTGGTCGCGTCGGGATCGGTATCAAGTTCAGCTCGATTACGCATTTGATCGTCTGCTCAGTAACAAACTTCGGCAAGTCTACGAGCGGCTGGTTCCCGACCAGGTGCGGATTGCTGGCGAGGGTTCAAAGATAATGGAGAGTGACAATGCCGGTCGCGGCAATCTATGCGCGGGTGTCGTCGGACAAGCAGCGGGAGGAGAGCACCATCGCGAGCCAGACGGCGGCGCTGATCGAGTTTGCACGGAACCGCGGTTACCAGGTGCCGGCGGAGTGGGTCTTCGAAGACGAGGGCTATAGCGGTGCCTCGCTGGTTCGACCGGGCTGGAGCGGTTACGCGATCTTGCGGCGGAAGGTCAGATCGAAGCCGTGTTGGTGCACGCGCCGGATCGGCTGAGCCGCAAATATGCCTATCAGGTCTTGCTGATCGAAGAACTCGCGCGCCAAGGTGTCGAGACCGTTTTCATCAAAGCGCCACAGGCAGCGACTGCGGAGGACCAACTGCTGGTGCAATTCCAGGGCATGATCGCCGAATACGAGCGGGCACAGATCCTTGAGCGATCCCGCCGCGGAAAGCGCCATCGCGCCGCCAGGGACAGATCAACGTTCTTAGCGGCGCGCCTTACGGCTATCGTTACGTTCGCAAGTGCGACGACGCGGCCGCCGATATGAAATCCTCGATGCCGAAGCGCTGTCGTGCGGATGGTCTACAGAGCTATGTCGGTGCTGGCTAAGTATTGGCGCGATCACGCGTCAGCTCATGAGCGCGGTATCCGACGCGCAAGCAAATCCGCGTTGGGAGCGCTCCACGGTTTGGGCGATGCTGCGCATCCTGCCTATAAGGGGACGGCGTGCTTCGGGAAGACCGAGACTGCGCCGCGTCAACGCATCACCGAACACTCCGGCTGCGCGGGGGCGTTGGCTGCGCGACAGCGCTCACCACGAACGACGCGCGCCGACTGGATTGAATTGCCGTGCCGCATCGTTGCGGATGATACTTTCATGCGAGCCAGAACTGCTCCAGCAACAGACGTTGCGCACGTCGGACGATCGAACCTAGCATCGGCAGGGCCTGCTGTCGTGCCGCAAATGCGGCTACGCGATGTCGCGAACATCGACCAGGTCGAGCGCTCGTAAATCCACTATACCGATGCTGGGGTCTGACGCCTGGCGGCATCTTGGCGGACCAGTGTGCGATAACCGGCCAGTGGAGGATCTCGTCGATCGGGTTGTATGGACCGAATCGTCCGACTGCTGGAGGATCCTAGCTTGATCCAGACCGAACTCGACCGACGGCTGGCGGCGGCACGAACGGCCGATCCGGCGAGGCAGCGGGAAAACGTCCTGCACCGAGAGATGGCGCATACTCGCAAAAGCATCGACCGCTGCTGACCGCCTACCAGGAAGAGCTTCTGTCGCTCGACGAGTTGCGGCAACGCATGCCGGAACTGCGACACCGGGAGCACGCCCTACAGACAGAACTGCAGGCGATCCTCGAGCAAGTCAACGATCGCGCCGTCTATCTGCGTCTCGCTGAGACCCCCGGCATTCTCGCCAAGTTGCGCAGCGCCGCCGACACCCTCGACATTCAGGAGCGGCAGCGGATCGTGCGCCTGATCGTCAAGGAGATACTGATCGGGGACGACAGCATCATCGTTCGCCACTCCATTCCTGTCTCCCAACCACCAAACGACAACGACCCAAGTCGCCGCCAAACCGATCGGGCGGGTTAGAAGACAAAAGTTACCTTTTGCGTTCAGGGCGTATCAGCCCACTGCTCGCCAACCGCTACATGAACCGCTTCCTCCGGCACTGGCGAAACCAGGGCCGCGGTGAAGCCTACAGAGCGCACATCGTGAACTATGCCGATGATTTTGTCATCCTCAGCCGCGGATATGCGGAGGAGGCTTTGGCGTGGACGCGGCAGGTCATGACCAAGCTCGGGCTCACCGTAAACGAAACGAAGACGGCGGTGCGCAATGCACGGCAGGAACACTTCGACTTCCTGGGCTACAGCTTCGGACCGCACTACTACCGGAAGGACGGCCACTGGTATCTGGGCGCGAGTCCATCACGGAAGAGCGTGCAACGTCTCAAGTCGCGCGTGGGGGAGATCACGGTCCCCTCCAATGTCGCTCCTTGGGATGAAGTGCGCACCCGGCTGAACAATCTCCTGCGTGGCTGGGCAACTTACTTCAGCTACGGCACGCGGCTGATGGCCTACCGGGCGGCGGACCACCATGTCTACGAGGCGGTTCGCGGCTTCCTGACGCGGCGCCATAAGGTGCCTACGCGAGGCACACGGCAATACTCAGATGCTGTAGTCTTTGGAAAGCTGGGCGTGCTCCGGCTACGCCGGATGCACATTGGCGCGCCGCCGACAGGTGCGAGATGAAGCCAGTCGGAGAGCGTAGTGCGGGAAATCCGCACGCTGCGTTCGATGAGCGGGGACAGGAAACGGGGTGATGCCGAATGGCCTGAGCCACCGCGCCTGTCCTCGACTTTACACGAATCTATCGGGATCACGCCAAAAGTGCGTAGGGTATAGTTGTCCTACGCACTGGTTTCAGCACGAATTCAAAACAGAAATGCCAGGCGTTGAGGTTTTCGAACGTTGCGCTTGCAGGGGCACACGCCCCACGGGTCATGGTCCGGCGGGTTGGAAGCTGCGCACCAAGCCACCGAACAGTTCGGCTTCTGGGCAAGCTGCCGCCAAGGCAATGCGCACCCGCGTCGCGGTTTCACTGATCCGTGCGGCGATTTTGATCAGGCGCATCTGCAGGGTTTTGAATTCTGCGGTGGCGAGTGGCTGCAGCTTGGGGATACTGCCACGGACTTTCAGCAGCAGCCAGTAGGCGCCAGTGTGCAACACCAGGCGGACTTGATTGGCCAGTGGTGAGCGGCAACTGGTGCGATCGGAGGCAAGCTGCGTCTTGTGCAGCTTGATGAAATTCTCCATCTGGCCGCGCGCGCAGTACAGTGTCTCGTAGAGCCATTCCGCATTGCCGCCGACTAGGTTGGTCACGACGTAGCGGATGTCGAGACCTTTTGGCGTTGCCTCGATGCGCGCAGCGACGCGCCGCTGGCATCGCCAAAACTTGGCACCGTATCTGACTTCGGTGTGCCGACGCACCGCGTTGGCTTGCGCCTCGGCGCGGCGCAACCAGCCCGCATCAACGGGCGGTTCGCTACGACGCAGTGCAACCAGCTTCGCCTGCGCTTCAGCACGCTGCGCGCGCACCGCGTCGGCGAGCGGTTCCACCATTTGCTCGAGCACGACGTTGCTGGACAGACCGAAGACGTAGCGCAGGCCGTTGGCCTCGCACCACGTCATCACCTCATGGCGACCGTAATGACAATCGCCACGAATGGTGATGCGCGTGTGCGGCCAGTGGCGGCGGATACGCCGCACCATGCGCCGCACATGGCCGCGGATCTCCTCGCCGCTCGGCGTCTTGCCTGGGCGCAACAAAACCACCACCGGACGGGCGTTGGCGGCGTCATAGACGTGGATCGGCAGAAAACATCGCTCATCGTAATGAGCATGAAACAACGCCAGTTGCTGATTGCCGTGCACGACGTCGCAGGTGTCGTCGATGTCGAAGGTGACCGCGGCCGGCGGGCGGTCATAGCTGCAGCAATACAGGTCGATCATGGCGTATGTCATACGCATCACCTCGCGCAGGCTGGGTGCATTCTCCCAGCGCGACACCGTCGGTTGTGAACATAGATCATCGCCACTGTCCGGCAGGCGACCACAGGCCACTTTGAACCCGGGGTCAGTGCGCAGAAAATCCAGGTCGTCGCCATCTTCGTAGCCGCAGGCGATCGCCAGTATCCGTGCCCGCAGAATGTCGGTGACGCTGTGCGTCACATAGAGTGGGTTGCGCGGGTCTGAGATCAACGGCGCAAGCGTATCGGCGATACCGAGTTGTCGCTCCACCGCGCCGAGCAACAGCACGCCTCCGTCGGAGGTGATGCGTCCGCCGTCGAACGCCGCCACCACCTTCTTGCGCTCAATGGCGGGAAAGCCGAACGGCGGCGGGTTTTTGGGGCCAAACGGTGCGGACATAACGAAACTCGCGGCGATCCAGTGGACGGGGCGGTCGTGACACCGGATCTATGCGTGGATTCAATGCGTTGTACAATTGCGGTTTGCGAATCGCTGCTATGCGCTGAATAAGACAGGCTAATGTTGGCGTTGCGGTCAGCACCTGTGCTTCCTGGGCGGTGCCAGACACGGCAACCGATAGCGTTGGCGTGACATCGATCACCTTGGCCGTTGGGACACTGTCGGCTTCACCGGCAGTACCGGTGGCCTCAACCCGTAGCACATTGTTCTCATCGCCCTCGGCGACCGTGTAGGTGCTGCCTGTTGCGCCACTGATTGAAGTCCACGTTCCGTTCACCAACCTCTGCCATTGAAACGTCGCGCTCGTGTCGCTGTCGCTGGCCGTCAGTGTTTGTCCTTCCTGTGCGGTGCCAACTACAGTGGGTATCGGCTCTGACTCTGGTGGCTTGGGGGCTTCGATCACCGAGGTTGTGGCGGTTGCGGTCTCTCCGATGCCACCGTCCGACAAAGTCAACGTGAAATTGGTGGTTGCTGGCAGATTCGACGCGCTCGGCGTAAATACCAAACTGTCCAACGCGTTGGTTACGTCTTTCACATAACCAGATAGTGTGCGGGAGGAACCACTTATCCAGGAGCCGCTTAGCGATCCGTTTGCACCGTTATCCTCGCTGATCGAAACTGACACGGGTGCGTTCGTGCTGTCGTCATTGATAATGGCAGATGCGAATGGGGTTATCGTATGTCCCGCGATAACGGTCTGTGAGGCTGTTGGCAGGCCGGTGATGGAAATGGGCTGTCCCGTCTCTCTCACACTAGTGGTGTAGTCCCAACTGGTTAATGGATACCAGTAGTATCCTCCAGGCGTTGTGCCACTCGGCGGCTGATCTGTGACGGCCAGCGCCATGTTTGCCGTCCGCACGCCGTAGAAACCGCTCGAAGCGGCAAAGGTTAGCTTTTGGAGTTCTGAAGCCAACGTCGCCGGGGCTACGGCATTGGGGATTGAATAGGAGCCTGGGTATGATTGGCTCAACCCCGATCCCGTTAGCAGGCCGTCCTTATCAGTGGGTGAAGTAAATAAGCCGTCGGAGACCGTGATCGTCGCCGTATCCATGGCCGTTTGGTTGAAGTCATTATCGGTGACGCCGACTGTGGAAAACGGGTTGAGCGTTCCTCCTGCCGCCACTGGCTGATTGGCTACCGTGCCGGCGATCAGTGGTGGTGTGACGACGTCGATGGTGACTGACGAAGGGGACAAGGACGGAGCCGAAGGCGATGGTTCGCCGGGTGACGCCGCAACGCTCATGGTCACGTTAGCCGAAACCTGATCGCTTTGTCCGTTGTTCAGAAATGGCGCATTGTAGTACAGCCGGCTCAATAGATTCTGCGCAAATGGCGGCGTGCCGGCGATCAGGCCGCTTTCGCTGAATGTAGCTGATGTCAGGTTCGGGTTGAGATAATCACTGATCGATCCCGGATTGCCTTTGGTCAACGATGCATCACCCGTCTCGCTCAAGGTGACATTCACTGTCTCGGTATCGGTCAGCGGATTAGGATCAGACACACTCGCAGGATAGAACGGAGAGTACAACGTCTGTCCACTTCGGACGTACCATTCCATGGATCATTTTCCCCGATTTGCTCTGTCGCTGGATCTGACAGTGCTCAGCCTAATTTGAGGGCGTCATTGATCTGGATCAAGGGAAATATCACGATAACGATAGATTACTACTGGGTTTCGCCTGTTGAAGCGCCTTGCGCATCGTGCTCGATGGATTTCACAACTTTCGGCCGATACTTCGTTGGCATTGTTCCGATTCCATCGCGTCCACGGATTCCAGTGACCATGCATCTGGCCGGTTCGCTCCAGGTCGATAGAAAGCCACAAAAGAAATATCAGAGTTTTCGATAAACCCCCGGCATCGTAGTCCGGGCATCCATAGAACGACCAGTCATGGTAGGCGGAAGGAAGAGGTCTGCTATTTTTAGCGACTACAGTGGCCGCAGCTACAGTGGCCGCAGCCCGGGTGGCAAGCTGGCACTCAGCATGAGCAGCCCCTGGGAGTGCGGAGGATGTCTTGTATGCCGCAAGGTAGCTTGAGGACGTTCCTCCGCAATCACATATCGCTCCCACCGCCACTTTCATGACAGAAAATCGCCCTTGCGGCAGGAGTCAGTCTGATATAATGTTGGTGAATTGCAACATTAGTTATCGGCAACGAAAAAAATTGAAATGTCACTCGACTACCTCGTATCCGTATGACACCGTCGTTTACATAACCGACACAATCGGTGGTCTCTCCTTTCAGGCGTCAGGTGTACTGATCTCGCCGGATGAGGTCTTAACGGCGTCGCATGTGTTGTATAGTTCCTCTGGCGGAGTTGCATCAAATATATGTGTCTCGCAGGCCTACAATATGGGAACGGCGCCACTTGAATCAGCTACAGGAGTTTACTTCCACTACAATCAAATTCAGGATCCAAACGACCTAATATCTCTTCAGCAGTCGCAATTCGACTATGCAGTGATCCACTTGTCTCGACCATTTAACGACCTCGGGACGATGCAACTGCTGTCGAGTTTCTCGGGTGGCCTGGCTAACGTAACGGGCTACCCTGGGGTACTCGATGGACAAATGGAGAACAGCCTACAGGAGACTACTCTAGACCCCAGCCACACCCTCTTGGATGGAACCTCAATAGGCGATGGCTCGAGTGGTGGACCAGTCTGGGTCACCGAAGGCCAGGGTGTACCCTACGTGGTAGCGATTGTCTCCAGTGCTTCTGACGGAGCCGGTAGCAAAGGGTTCTTCACGCAGATTACTGCGTCTGCCCTTAATCAAATCGAAACGTGGGTGAAAGAGGATGACGCATCCACTCCTGGGCTTGTCGTCCTGAACACGACCACAGGCCAACCCGTATCCGCGACTGCTCAGGCATACTCTGGTCCTGTGGCCGATTTGCAGGAGCAGTATGTGAACATTACCCCCGACAGCCTGAATATCAGCGTCAGCACCCCCGATTGGTTCATCCGTAGTGGCAGCGGAACCGATGCGATTTCAGCTAATAGCGGCATCGATGTTCTGGACGGCGGCGCTGGTTCGAATTTCCTCACTGGGGGCAGCGGAACGGACACGTTCTTCGTGGATGATCGCGGGCCCAATGCCGACATCTGGAGCACGGTCAGTGGCTTCCACGCCGGTGATGCCGCGACGATCTGGGGTGTCACGCCGCAGGCTTTCGGGCTCGCTTGGGTGGATGGCCAAGGAGCGACTGGCTACACCGGTCTGACACTACACGCCACGGCGTCTGGCCAACCAACGGCATCGCTGACGCTCGCTGGATACTCAAGTGCCGATCTCAGCGACGGGCGTCTATCAGTTTCCTTTGGCACCGTGGGTGGCAGCGCGTACATGTACGTTCGCGGAAATAGCTGAGGCGGCGCGACTGGGAGGCAGTGCCTCGGTTGGCTGATGACCTGTTCAAACATCCCCTTCATTCCCGCTCATTAGAAGCTGACCACCGGTTAGGTCGGCGTCACCCCCATAATCCCACCCTCGCAAAGACGGTCGTTTTTGAGAATTCCGATTGGTCTCCCAAAACCCTGGACCGACATGATGATATCCTTCGTCATTCGCTCGTCAGGGTTTCTGTTTAGGCCGGATCGCACGCCGATCTGCCACGCCATGATGGATTGCGAACGAAAGGCCCAGGATTGACGCCATGTAGCGCGCCCAAACAACTCCGCCACGAACCCCGAGGCCGGCGGGTCCTGATTCTCAAGACAATCCGCCGGGATGTGGCGTCAGATCAAGGTTGAGCCGGTACCACTGCTATCGGACCACCTTCAACCCGGCGCGAAACTGCTTAGCCTTCGCAGAATACCGCGCGACAAGCTCTCTAACATGATCATGTTATGTTCTTGACATGGCCTACAACCAGCGCTAGAACAAATGCGCAACTACACACCGGATCGACCGATGGCTCTCCCCCCGAACTCGTTTCTTGAAACGATCATCGCCTTCCTGATGCCGTACTTCATCGCCGCCTCCAGGGACAAGCAAGAAGCCCGGTCCGAGATCCTCGACACCCTCGCCGCCTACGAAACCCGCACCCGGGCGGAAATGCTGCAAGCGGCCCACATTATCGCCTTCGGCATGACCACCCTCGACGCCCTGGCGGAAGCCAAAACCGCCGAGATGTCGCAATCCGTGCGCCTCCGCTACCGAAGCTGCGCCAACAGCCTAAACCGCTCCACCCTGCAGACCGAAAAAGCGCTCGACCAGCGTCTCGGCGACCAACTCCCCGCCGGCGCCCCCGCCGAAATGCCGGAACCGATCGACGACATGCGGGAGGCCGAAATCATGGCCGTCATCCAGCAGCACAAGGCGAACATCAACAGCCAGCGCCCGCGCGCCAACCCAGCCACCGCCCCGCATCCCGCGACAGCAAACGACCCGCTGAACCCAAACTGGGATCCGCAACTCTGGGCCACCGCGATGATTGAATCGATGCAGCAGCACGCCGCCCCGGCCCAAGCCGGGCGATAAAGCGCCCTCAGACCAAGGGTCGACCCGGCCCAGCCGCTACCGAACCACCTTCAGCCCGGCCCGAAACTGCTTCGCCAAATCGCGGTAAACCGCGGCGTTGCGATCAAAACGAGTGCGTTCTTCCTCATCCATCACCCGCCGCAGCTTAGCCGGGGACCCGGTCCACATCTCGTTCGGACCGATCACCTTGCCGGGCGTCAGCAGCCCACCGGCACCGAGCAGACCGCCTTCCTCAATGACCGCGCCGTCCAGCACCGTCGCGCTGATCCCCACGAATGCTCGGTTTTTCAACGTGCAGGCGTGGATCACCGCGTTGTGCCCCACCGTCACGTCGTCGCCGATGAATGTGTCCATCCCGCCGGAGTCGATATGGATCACCGTGCCGTCCTGGATATTTGTCCGGGCACCGATGCGGATGATCCCCATGTCGCCGCGCACCAAGCAATGAAACCAGATCCCGGTCTCGGATCCGATCACCACGTCGCCGATAACCGCAGCGGTCGGCGCGATAAAGGCGTCCGGAGCGATCTGCGGCGAGACGCCATCCAGCGAGAAAACTGTTCCGTACGGCCAATCAGGCATAAGCCAACTCCCGAGCGCCCACCCCGGTATGCAGTCCCAACATCAGCGCGATATTCTGCACCGCCGCACCCGACGCCCCTTTACCCAGGTTGTCCAGACGCGCGACCAGCACCGCCTGACGGTGTTTCTCGTTGGCATAAACAAAAAGTTCCAAGCGGTCGGTGTCGTTCAGCGCCTCGGGCTCCAGCTTGCCGTCGGCCGGGGCGGGAAGGACGCGGACCAGATCGCAGTCGGCATAGCGGGCCTCCAGCGCGGCGTGCAAATCGGCGCCGGTGGGTTTCCCCGGCAGCGCGTCCAGGTGCAGCGGGACCGAGACCAGCATGCCCTTCAGGAAATGCCCCACCGACGGCACAAAAATCGGCCGCCGCCCCAGCCCCCCATACAGCTCGGTTTCAGCCACATGCTTGTGCTCCAGACCCAGTCCATAGAGTTCGAAAGCCGGGCCGTTGGCCGCTTCGTGCGCCTGGATCATCGCCTTGCCCCCGCCGGAGTAGCCAGAGACGGCGTTGATCGTGATCGGGTAGTCGGCGGGGATCAGCCCGGCATCGACCAATGGGCGGATCAGGCCGATCGCGCCGGTGGGGTAGCAGCCGGGGTTCGCCACGTTTTTCGCCGTGGCGATGCGGTCGGCCTGGCCCGGGATCATCTCCGCGAAACCGTAAACCCAGCCCGGAGCGACGCGATGCGCGGTGCTGGCGTCCAGCACTTTCGGCGCCGCACTGCCCAGCGAGGCGGCCATCGCTGCGGACTCTCGCGCCGCGTCGTCGGGCAGGCAGAGGACAATGAGGTCCACCCCGGCCATGAGGTCACGCCTCGCGGCCGGGTCTCGACGGCGCTCGAACGGCAAGCTCTTCAACGTGATCCGCGGAATAGCGGCGAGGCGTTCACGGATGCCCAAGCCGGTGGTGCCGGATTCGCCGTCGATGAAGACCGTTTTCATGGGTCGTGATGCTCCTTACCGGACGGGGAAGGTCGCGGCGCGGGGGCGGAAAAGCAAGAGGGGGTGTCATCAGACCAAGGATAACCGGCCGAGGTGACCTTTCTTCCCCCGGTAAAGCGCTGCGGCGGCAAGGCGGCCGTGGCTTGCCAGCATGAGCGCCGGTTTCCTAGGCCTCCCGCCCGTGGGTCGTTTGACGCTGCGGCGGCGCACCGTTTAGCGTCGAGGCCGTCAAAAGCGGATCAGCGGGAACGTCCGGATCATGAGCAAGCACGTGGTGGCGACGGTTGCGGAAATCCCTCCGGGTCAACGGAAACTGGTGACAATCCGGGGACGGCAGATCGCCGTTTTCAATCTGGGAGGCGAATTCTTTGGCCTGTTCAACCGCTGCCCGCATCAGGGCGGGCCAATGTGCGAGGGCATCCTGACCGGCTTGATCGAATTGGACGAACCCGGCGATTACCGCTATTCCCGCAAGGGCGAAATCTTGCGCTGCCCCTGGCATGGGTGGGAATTCGATGTCCGCACCGGCCAGAGTTTCTGCGACCCGTCGAAGATCAGTGTCCGGAGCTTCCCCGTGGAGGTGGCCGAAGGGCAGCGTGTGGTCCAGGGTCCCTACGTCGCAGAAACCATTCCGGTCACGGTCGAGCAGCAATATGTTGTGGTGGAGATGTAATGTTCAGGCGCACTGTGGGTCGTAGCGGCCAGTCTCGAGGATCGGGTGTCGCTTCCTACATACTGTTGTAGCAACCCTCAGGTTCGATCGGGGAAGCTGAAGGCTGCCAGTGCCGCCACAAGCGCCGCTGCCCACGCCAGATAGATTGCGAGCAGCAGGTCCCTCGGATTGAACCGCCCCGCCAGCCACCACCCAGGTAAGGCACCGAGCGCCAAAGCCGCGCCGGTGGGGGCCACGCCGAAGGCATCGCTGGCGTAGAGCGCCATGATGAAGCCGACGACCAAGGCCACGAAGACCGGTGGTATACAGGCCAGCAACAGCATATCGTGCCGCATCCGGGCGCTGGCGACGATCACGAAACCAAACAGCGCGAGGGTCACCAGGTAGGCGAGCGCCTCGGCCAAACCTCAGCTACCAACCTTCAGCGTCGAGACGAGTCCCCGCAGGCAGGCCAGCAGCGACAAGGCCGTCAGCCGGCCGGTTTTCGGGTTTTCGGCACTCGGCACGTTCTCGATCGTCATGGTGAAGCGGGCTGCCTCGGCTTCGACATGGATGGTGTGGGTGTTCCGCGTGGTCGCCGGGTCGGCCCAAATCCGCACGCGGGTCTTGAGCGGCCCGATCCCGGCCAAGGCGAGGGCCGCGGCGACATTGACGTTCGCGGGAAAGCCGGCGGCGGCGTCGAGCGCATTCCCTTCAAACACCAGCAAGGGCTGAGCCAGATCCGTGACGGCGATGTCGTGTTTCTTCAGGTATGGGGCGCCGGCCAGAGCCATCGGTGGCTTTCGTGTTTCCATTGTGATGCTGTCAATCCGCCCCTCGGCTGCGGCGCGCACGGCATCCAGGCCGAGCAGTGCGCCGGTCGGCACTACGATGCGAGCGCCCGTCCTCCCGGCCAGTTCCAAGAGATGCATGCGGGGCAACAGGGCGCCAACCGAGGCCGGGATGAAGATGCGCCCCGCCTCCAAAGCCGGGACGGCGATCCGCTCGAAGATTGAGGCCGGCGCGCACTCCACGACGATGTCGGCCTCAGCCAGCGATTGCAGATCGACCAGACGAGGTAAAGTCTGGAAGCCCGCCAGATTGGCGCGTGCCTTGACCTCATCGCGGCTGGATACCGCGATCAACCGCAATCCATCGACACCGGCGTCGACTGCTCGGGCCAGGGGCAAGCCGATCGCGCCAAGACCGACGATCGCGACCGTTTTGTTCATGCCCCCATCCTCACCCCGCTGCCCGGGAAGGGCCCGCGCCGACTGCTTCGATCATATTGACCCGAGACGCAGGATCGTCCCCACGGAGAAAACAGCATCGAATACATCGATCGCTCGGCAAACGCCGGTAACATCTTCCGGTCTTCGGTCATGGGTGGGGCGAGCAACGGGACTCGAACCCGTGACATCCAAGACCACAACCTGGCGCTCTACCAACTGAGCTATGCCCGCCATCCAGGGGGCGCGATGTAGGCCGGTGTGGGGTGCCCGTCAAGATTTCGGCGTCGATGTTCAGCGGTTCGCGATGACCAGGGGAATTGGGGCAGCCATGAGCGATGGGGGCATCGCAAGAGGGCGCGGTCAGGTGGCTCAACCGTAAACCTCCGCCCCTATAGGTGCAGATAGTTCCCACTCCGCTCTTTTTCTAGCGCACGGTTTCGTGCATAACCCCAACGATGTTGCATTGCGCCCTGAAACATTGGCGCACCCCGATCGAAAAGGCATTGATCTTTCTATGAGTGGTGGAAACGCACCTGTTCAGCAGGCGGCCGGGCCGCCGGCTTCTGGCCCGATCACCCCGGTTCAACCCGCCGCCCCTCGCCCGGCGAGCGGCGGAGAAACGGTTGAGCAGTTATTGGCGCGCGCGCAGGCCGCCGCGCAGGGGAAGCGGCTGAACGAGGCGGCCGGCATTTGCGCAGACGTTCTGGCGGCGTCGCCCGACCACCCGCCGGCACTGGCGCTTCAAGGCATCGTCGGCGCGGCGATCTGGAAAAGGGTCGTGCTATTGCGCCGGGCGATCCACCTGCGTCCCGGCAATGCCACCTGGCATGCACATCTCAGCTCGCTGTGCCGCACGACCTACCGGATGCAGGAGGCGCTGGTAGCGGGCCAGGAATCCGTTCGGCTCGACGGAACGACCCCGGAACACCTGGTGCATCTGTCACTGATCTTCGTTGACATGGATGAACGCGACCGAGCGATGGCCTGCCTGCTGCGCGCGTTGGGCCTGAAGCACAACCATGCCGATGGTCACCTGGCAATCGCACAGACCCTGCTGGCGATGGGCGAATTCGACCCAGGTTGGATGGAGTATGAGTGGCGCAACCAGACCGAGGCGGGCAAGGGGACGATGCCGGCGATGACCTCGGCGCCGTGGAACGGCATGCGGATCCCAGGAGGCCGCCTGCTGCTTGTGGGTGACCAGGGCTACGGCGATACGATCCAATTCGCTCGGTATATCCCTATGGCCGCCGAACGCTGCCAGGAAGTGATCCTCGGCTGCAGCGCCGAGTTGGCGCCGCTGCTGACGAATATTCCCGGTGTCTCGCAGTATTGCCATCGATGGGCGGATGTCCCCGGGCATGCCGCACATTGCCGACTGTCTAGCCTGCCGTACCTGTTCCGTACGCAACCCGATACGATTCCGCTCCAGATTCCTTACATGAAGGCTGACCCGGGCCGCATCGCGCACTGGCGCGAGCGCCTGGATGCCACACTTCCGGGCGGGGTGAAGCGGATCGGCCTGGCCTGGACCGGGCGTCCGACGCATCCGAACGACCGCCGCCGGTCCATGCCGCTGGAGCAGCTCACGACGCTGGTAGACGCGGGGCCCGCGGCGTTCGTGTCGCTGCAGAAGCCGATGCCGTCCCGTGACCTGAAAACGATGGCGCGTTTCCCCGGCATGACCGACCTGGCCGACGACTTGACCGATTTCGGCGAAACGGCCGCGCTTATGGAGAATCTGGATCTCGTGGTCACGGTGGATACCTCGATGGGCCATCTGGCCGGCGCCCTCGGGAAGCGGGTGTGGATCCTGATTCCAAAAGCCGCCGATTGGCGCTGGATGTTGGATCGCGAGGACAGTCCCTGGTATCCGTCGGCGCGGTTGTTCCGGCAGCAGAAGCCTGGGGACTGGGACATGCCGCTCGACCGGTTGCGATCGGCGCTGAGCCGTGAGCTTGCGGGTGCGGTGGAGGGCGTCGCCAGCCACTGATCTCGAGGGGGCTCAATCTGCCGAGTCGGATGCCGAACGTTGGCGGTGCAAGAACGTTCGGCACGACCTCTAAGATTTACTGTGTCGGAGAACTCGCGTTGGAAGCCTCGGTCGAGACATTGACCGCCTGATAGACGAGGTTGCGCATCTCATGGCGATAGTGGGCGCTCTTGGCCAATACCTTGTCATCAAACGGGTTTTGAACCATCAGGGTCGCCACCAACTTTTCCTTAGGATCGACCCAGAAATAAGTTCCGTGCGCACCCGACCAAGAGAAATCCCCGACCGATCCGGGTAGCGGATTGTGTCCCACCTCCTTGCGAACCAGGAACCCCAAACCAAAGCCTTCCCCCATCTCAGGCGTGGGTGCCTGATCCTGCAGCAACGCGATGAAGCCGGGGTTGTAAGTTACGCCCGGCGGTAGATGATCGGAGGTCATAAGTTCGACCGTCTTGGGCGACAGCAACCGTACGCCGTCGAGTTCACCTCCGTTCAGCAGCATTTGGCAGAACCGCGTATAATCCTCGGCCGTCGACACCATCCCGCCACCTCCAGACAACCATTTCGGCTTGTTTGTGAGGTTGTCGACGATCATGCCAGGCCTCTTCCCAGTCGCGGGGTCAACCTGCGGCTCGGCAACGTGGCCGGCCTGGGATTGGCTGACCGAGAACCCAGTCGCGGTGAGGTTGAGCGGCTTCGCGATCCGCTCCTGCACGAACTGGTCGAAATCCCGTTCCGGACGCCACTTCGACAATGCGTCCCAGCACATCCGTCGACATGCTGTATTCCCATGCCGTTCCAGGTTGACGAACCAGCGGCAGCTTGGCGAGCTTGGCTACCATTTCGGCAAGAGACTGGTCGAAATTGAAAACCTTGGCGTCCTGGTACGCTTGCTTGACCGAAGCATCTTCCACGAAGAACGAGTACGACAGGCCCGAGGTGTGGCGGAGCAGGTCCTGCACGGTCATCGCGCGTTTGACCGGCACCCGCTCCGCGCCGACCCGGAGATCGCTAAATTCCGGAAGATATTGCGACACCGGAGCCGAAAGGTCGATCTTTCCCTCCTCCACCAGCATCATGACCGCTACAGACGTGATCGGCTTCGACATCGACGCAATCCGGAAGATCGCGTCGGATTTCATCGGCACGTTGCCTTCGCGGCTTTGGTAGCCGAACGCCTTCTCGTAGGCGATCTTGCCGTTTCGCGCGACCAGCACCACCGCTCCTGGGATCTCGCCCGCGTCGACGTCCCGCTGGAATGTCTCGGTCAGGCGGTTCAACCGCTCTGACGACATCCCGACAGCCTCTGGGTTGGTTTTCGGAAGCTGCTGCGCCAGCACGGCGGCTGACAGGGCAGTCGTCAGCATCAGCACCGAAGCGGTCCACAGCGCGGACTTCTCTAGCCTGTCTTATTCAGCGCATAGCAGCAATTCGCAAACCGCAATTGTACAACGCATTGAATCCACGCATAGATCCGGTGTCACGACCGCCCCGTCCACTGGATCGCCGCGAGTTTCGTTATGTCCGCACCGTTTGGCCCCAAAAACCCGCCGCCGTTCGGCTTTCCCGCCATTGAGCGCAAGAAGGTGGTGGCGGCGTTCGACGGCGGACGCATCACCTCCGACGGAGGCGTGCTGTTGCTCGGCGCGGTGGAGCGACAACTCGGTATCGCCGATACGCTTGCGCCGTTGATCGCAGACCCGCGCAACCCACTGTCATGTCCGTTTTCAAGGGTTCCGGACGTGAAATCCCATCCGCTGTCATGTCTCGGTTGCCATCTATGATGCAGGCAGGCGCGGTGGAGGGCGGGAACTGAGCGACGGTTGATCATGCTGTGATACGCGGGTTGGTTACCGCAAGACCATGGTGCGTCGCGGGCCTGCCTCTTTCTCTATGTCGGAAATCGCGTTCCAGTCGGGGTATCGAGGATTGCCCTGACCGTCCCGCCCTCCGCCGTGCATGCCGGATGGTGATCGGGGTGTTCGGTCAGCCGCTAGAATGACGGTGCGCGATCATCGGTCAGGGCGCTTCCCATCGGCCGATGCACTCCTCATCTGTCCCGGTCGTTCCGCGCGCCGGGCTGTCTCCTTTATCGGTTGACGACGCGGCACGCTGGAGCAGGTTGTTGACCCAGTTGGGCAAATCTTTTCTGATGGCGTCGTTACGGCAGAGTTCTTTGTAGGTGGATCCGTGGTGATGCAGGCAATGGACCAGACGAACCCGGCCAGTTCGCGTGCGATCGCCGTGACCACTACTTGCTTCAACTTTCCCTTGGCCATCATGTGACGATAGCGCTGACATAGCCGGGTTTGCGCTTTCCAAGCGATCTCGCGCACCGCATCGGGCACTGCATCGACGGCTGTCAGCTTGTGACGCGCGACACGGGCTGGGAAGCGATAGCTGTGTGCAGCCTCGATCAGCAGGGAGCGGGCGTGGACGTCACCCGCCTTGGTGATAGCCCCAATGCGGCGCTTTGGGCCAGTGGAATGCTCGGACGGCACCAAGCCGAGATAGGCCATCAAGTTGGGTGCTGACACAAAGCGCGACGGATCGCCGATAGCCGCGGCCAGCCCGGCGCTGGCGATCGTGTCTAGGCCGCGCAGCGCAGACAGGTTCTGCACCAGCGGGAACAGCGACCAGGTCGGGATCTGCGCTCGTAGATAGCCATCAACACGATCGCGCCGCTGTTCGCCCAGACGCACCGCCTCGATGCTCTCCTCCAGCACAATTTGTTGCGCCGGTTGAGCGAAGCTCTGATCGGCCAGCCAGCCTCGATGCGCCTTCGTCCAGGCCGTGCGGCCGGCCGGATAGATCCGCTCGTGACGTAACAGAAACGCACTCAGCTGCTGGCGTGCTGCGCGCACCGCTCGCACTGCCGCCAGTCGGGCGCGGATCAGATCGCGCATCGCCTCATGTGCCGCATCCGGCACCCAGACCGCGGTCAGCAATCCGCCTCGATGCAAGACCGCCAGGCTGGCGGCGTCCCGCTTGTCGGTCTTCTGCCGATCGCCACTCTTGCGGGGGATCATTGAGGGAGCAACTACCATGCAGTCTTCGTTCATCTTGGTAAGGGCGCGATGAATACCGTAGCCGCAAGGGCCGGCTTCGTAGCAGAACTTCAATGGACCGCTGCCAGCTTGGAGCAGCCGCCTAACCAGCTTCTCCACCGCCGCAGCGGTGTTGGGCAATGTGCCATACGGTGCAGCCTTCCCGACGTCACCGGCGGCGGTAACCGCGACGACGATCGTATCCTTGTGTACATCCATGCCGATAAATCGTGTAGGCTGTTCCATGACCCGTCTCCTGTGTAAGAGGCTCCACGCCAGCCCATCCGGCGCGACCCTCGATCATTGCACATGACGAGACGGGTCACCCTTTAGGGTGGCAACAGGGCAATCGGAGGAGGGAGGTCGAGGCGGTTGGTGGAACGAGCACCAGTCTGGTTCCAAAGAGCCCTGGCCTTAATTCCCTTCCCTTCACCCGGTTGCCCCGGCAGGAAACGGACATGAGGTCTCTATGTGACGCACAGCGTCACCGACATTCTGCGGGCACGGATACTGGCGATCGCCTGCGGCTACGAAGATGGCGACGACCTGGATTTTCTGCACACTGACCCCGGGTTCAAAGTGGCCTGTGGTCGCCTGCCGGACAGTGGCGATGATCTATGTTCACAACCGACGGTGTCGCGCTGGGAGAATGCACCCAGCCTGCGCGAGGTGATGCGTATGACATACGCCATGATCGACCTGTATTGCTGCAGCTATGACCGCCCGCCGGCCGCGGTCACCTTCGACATCGACGACACCTGCGACGTCGTGCACGGCAATCAGCAACTGGCGTTGTTTCATGCTCATTACGATGAGCGATGTTTTCTGCCGATCCACGTCTATGACGCCGCCAACGCCCGTCCGGTGGTGGTTTTGTTGCGCCCAGGCAAGACGCCGAGCGGCGAGGAGATCCGCGGCCATGTGCGGCGCATGGTGCGGCGTATCCGCCGCCACTGGCCGCACACGCGCATCACCATTCGTGGCGATTGTCATTACGGTCGCCATGAGGTGATGACGTGGTGCGAGGCCAACGGCCTGCGCTACGTCTTCGGTCTGTCCAGCAACGTCGTGCTCGAGCAAATGGTGGAACCGCTCGCCGACGCGGTGCGCGCGCAGCGTGCTGAAGCGCAGGCGAAGCTGGTTGCACTGCGTCGTAGCGAACCGCCCGTTGATGCGGGCTGGTTGCGCCGCGCCGAGGCGCAAGCCAACGCGGTGCGTCGGCACACCGAAGTCAGATACGGTGCCAAGTTTTGGCGATGTCAGCGGCGCGTCGCTGCGCGCATCGAGGCAACGCCAAAAGGTCTCGACATCCGCTACGTCGTGACCAACCTAGTCGGCGGCAATGCGGAATGGCTCTACGAGACACTGTACTGCGCGCGCGGCCAGATGGAGAATTTCATCAAGCTGCACAAGACGCAGCTTGCCTCCGATCGCACCAGTTGCCGCTCACCACTGGCCAATCAAGTCCGCCTGGTGTTGCACACTGGCGCTTACTGGCTGCTGCTGAAAGTCCGTGGCAGTATCCCCAAGCTGCAGCCACTCGCCACCGCAGAATTCAAAACCCTGCAGATGCGCCTGATCAAAATCGCCGCACGGATCAGTGAAACCGCGACGCGGGTGCGCATTGCCTTGGCGGCAGCTTGCCCAGAAGCCGAACTGTTCGGTGGCTTGGTGCGCAGCTTCCAACCCGCCGGACCATGACCCGTGGGGCGTGTGCCCCTGCAAGCGCAACGTTCGAAAACCTCAACGCCTGGCATTTCTGTTTTGAATTCGTGCTGAAACCAGTGCGTAGGACAACTATACCCTACGCACTTTTGGCGTGATCCCGATAAATTCGTTGAATAAGTCAGGCTAGGCTGCGCCGAGCGTTGATTGACTGTAAAATCATTTGTTCCTCCATTCCTCTGACTGCGCAATTCGTTGGTCAGCATTACGGTACGGAAAGAGCCTTACCTGATCAGAGACTGTCGTTTGCAAAATGTCAACCCGCGATCGACACGTCATCTATTCCCCCAGAGTACGATTTCTATCAGACATAACGTATAGACGCATCGGTAGATCCGCGCGTGCCCTCATAGGTCAGTTACTTGCGGGACAAATAGAGTCCCCCGAAAGGTGAAGACTGCGCGGCTCGGGACCGTAGCAAAGCCCCCATGAAGACAGACTTTCTGCAAAAACAACCAGTTTGTCGAGGTAATAGGCCAATAACAGCGGCAGAATATCAACTGATGATCCGCCCCGGTTCCGCGGCATGAAGGCGACGGTTTGGGGTCTGGCGATGCGGGGCCAGATTGCGCTAGAACCGTCGGCCGGTATGGTTCTTGCCCTTTCGACAGTCTGACCCGTCCGACGGAGTTAATGTGAAGAGACGAACCTTCGTACACGCCGGAGCTGCGGCCCTCGCCACGGGTTTGGCGCGACCCTCCGTCACCCGAGCGGCCGGAGCGCGGGTGCTTAAATTCATCCCCCAAGCCGATCTGGCGGTGCTCGATCCGGTCTGGACCACCGCCTATGTCACGCGCCACCACGGGATGATGGTGTTCGATACGCTATACGGCACGGACGCCGGCTTCCAGCCGCAGCCGCAGATGGTCGCGGGAGCAACCACCAGCGCCGATGGCAAGGAGTGGAACCTCACCCTGCGCGACGGGCTTAAGTGGCATGACGGCACGCCGGTGCTGGGTCGCGATTGCGTCGCCTCGATCCAGCGCTGGGGCAAGCGCGACGCCTTCGGCCAGGCGTTGATGGCCTCGACGAATGAGTTGTCTGCCCCCGATGACAAGACCATCCGCTTCCGGCTGAAGCAGCCCTTTCCGCTGCTGCCCATCGCACTCGGCAAGGTCAGTGTGGTGATCTGCCCGATGATGCCGGAGCGATTGGCCAAGACCGATCCTTTCACGCAAGTAACCGAGATGGTCGGCAGCGGCCCGTTCCGCTTCAAGCCGGATGAGCGGGTACCGGGCGCTCGGGTCGTGTATGAGCGCTTCGAAGGGTATGTACCGCGGTCCGGTGGCATACCGGAATGGACGTCGGGCCCTAAAGTCGCGCATTTCGACCGCATCGAGTGGAACGTGATCCCCGACGCAGCTACCGCGATGGGCGCTCTACAAAACGGCGAGGCGGATTGGTGGGAGCAGCCGACGTTCGACCTGTTGCCGCTGCTTCGGAAGACGAACAATCTGGTGCTGGAGAGGCTGGACCCGACCGGGTCAACGTCGATGTTGCGATTCAATCAGTTGTTTCCCCCGTTCGATAATGCGGCGATCAGGCGGGCCCTGCTGGGCGCGGTGGATCAGGCGGATTTCATGACCGCGGTGGCGGGAACCGATCCATCGGGCTGGCGGGACAAAGTGGGATTCTTTCCGCCCGGATCGCCGCTGGCGAGCGACGTGGGGATGCAGGCGCTTGCGGGGCCCCGGGATCTGAACAAGGTAAAGAAGGATCTGGCCGCCGCCGGGTATAAGGGCGAGAAGATCGTCGTCATGGTCGCCTCCGACTTCCCGGTGCTGAACGCGATGGGGCAGGTCGGGGCCGATATGCTGCAACAGGTTGGCATGAACGTCGATCTGCAGATCACCGACTGGGGTTCCGTGGTGCAGCGGCGCGCCAGCCGCAAGCCGCCCGACCAAGGCGGATGGAGCGTGTTTTTCACGGCCTTCGGAGGCGTGGACCAATACACGCCAGCCGGCCATCTGGGGTTGCGCGGCAATGGCACGGATGGCTGGTTTGGCTGGCCGACGGAACCGAAGCTAGAGGAACTGCGGGCCGCCTGGTTCGCGGCGCCTGACTTGGCGGCGCAAAAGAAGATCGGCGAGGCGATCCAAGCCGAGGCGTTCCAAAGCGTGCCTTACCTGCCGCTCGGCGAGTATTTCCAGCCGACTGCGCATGCGAAATCTATCAGTGGGGTCTTGAAGGGAATGCCATTGTTCTGGAACGTAAGCAAAAGTGGGTAGCGGCCCGCCGTAGCCGCGTTGGCGGTCCCAGCAGCGACAGGGGGATGTCTGCCCTAGTCTAAGTCCAGAGCCTGTCTGGGCACCGTGTTAAAGACTGAGCGGGTCGTAAGAAACAATCGCGCCGTGCAGCGAAACGACTTATGGTTCCTGGTTTCGCGCGACCCGCTCCCGACCGAATATCCAGATGGACTGCTAGCGCATGAAGCCCCCGGCCGGGGTTTGGTAATCGGGATGGAAACCCTCTATCGCCTTTTTCGCCTCCGCATCTGGATTGCCAAAGACGGCCAGCCGTAGGCCCTTCTGGGTCTTCCCGAGATCGCCGCCGTAATTCGTGACGACGTCCTTCACATGCGCCACCATGGCACTGGAGTCCTGGAAAATCTCAACGGTATCGAAGGTTTTCCCATCGGGGCGCACGCTCCATTCATACGCCATTGTGCCTGGTTCTTGCTGGACCGCCGCGATGAGCTTTGGCACCAGTTGCTTGAAGGCTTCTTCCTGGCCAGGCAGCACTTCGCATGTATAGTTGAAGATGATATTGCCCTTGCTGATACCGCGCTGAGGCGACTGGGCGTGCAAGGCTGTTCAACGCTGACAGCGCGCCTGGACTGAGTTTAATCTGCAACAGTGTGCGTCCAAAGTGAGGTGACTGACGTGACTGACAACAAGCCGGATTCTCGAATTGGAAAATGTCTGACTCCTAGGGCGGCA
The DNA here is from genome assembly GCA_963772355.1 of uncultured Alphaproteobacteria bacterium. Classification (GTDB taxonomy): domain Bacteria; phylum Pseudomonadota; class Alphaproteobacteria; order Acetobacterales; family Acetobacteraceae; genus Rhodopila. The sequence continues at coordinate 202,001 of CAVYXX010000081.1, forward strand.
ACCGAAGTCGGGGGTTGCCGTGGCTGGATTTGGACCGTTGCTGGATTTGTTGGCTGAAGTTCCCGACCCGCGTCGGGCTCAGGGAAAACTCTACAGCCTGCCCTACGTGTTGCTGTTTTCTATTCTTGCCATCGTGACGGGCTGCAATTCGTCCCGTGGCGTCGTCACCTTCATCGACGTTCATCGTCGCAGGCTGAACGAAGCGTTCGGTCTTACGTGGCGTCGAGCGCCCGCGCACACGGCCATCCGCTATATCCTCCAGCGGCTCGATCCGGCTGCGGTAGAGGCCAGTTTTCGTCGCCATGCGGCGCTGCTTCAGGCGGCGCGCGCAACCTCCGGGCAAGGCAGCATCGCGCTGGATGGCAAGACCCTGCGCGGCAGTTTCGACAAGTTTCGTGACCGTGCCGCCGCCCAGGTGTTGAGTGCCTTCGCGACCGATACGGCGCTGGTACTGGCGCATATCGATATCGCCGAGAAGTCAAACGAGATTCCGGCGGCTCAGAAATTGCTCGCCGAGCTCGGGCTGGCCGACGGGGCAATCGTCACGATGGATGCTCTGCATTGCAAAAAAAACCTATGTGGACGGCCCCCGAGGTGGCAAGCCCTTGCGCACTTTGCCGAAGCGCCTGATTCCATCCCGACCTGGGGGCACCAAACAGAACGAGCCGAGAGACTTCAAGATGGCCGTCTCGTGCTGTCCGGTGGCCCTTGAAGCCGGGTCAATTCCTATGAGCGCTGAGGAAGCGTGTCTTGCAGCGCCACCGATGAGCGCCGTCAGTCCCGTCCGAAGCCTTTTGGCAACTGGACCGCCTGAAGATCTTCAACATGACTGCGCAGCTCCAGCACGACATCGAGCGCTTCCGCAGTCGCGCTGTCTTCCAGGCTGGAGGGCAGGTTGTCCCGCCACTCCTGAAACTGGTCCAGCAGGGTGTCCGCCAAGTCTGCACCGCGTCAGCCCACCGTTCCGGTCGACTGCGCCGATCGGCAGGGCGACGGTGTCGGACAACCACCGGCGGCTTCATCGGCGCAGCCGCGGCAGCAACCTTGCGCCGCGCCCTGCAGGCCGCGGATCGCTCGGCGGGGGTCGCGGCGCGATCGCCGCGGGGTGGTGGTCCTGGCATCCGGGCTTGATATCCCGTGACGCGTCACGAGTGCAATGGACTGGCGTTCCCTCTCATGAAGCGCTGAGCGACGTGGGTGAAAGATCCGGTCAGGTGCGCCCTTATGTCCGGCCTGTCGCGCGGTACTTGCCGCTGGCCATCATGGGTGTACGCATGCGTGTCAGGCACCAATCTTTCGGGCGTGCTCGGGGCACAAATTTTTTTCCGGTGTCGCCTGAACTGTTCTGATCACAGTTTTTCCCATCACGCTGGTCAGCGCCTGCTGCCGGATCAGTCGGACTCGCGCCCGACGCCCACCAGCTTGCCTGGGAACGTCACGCCGCGACTTCCGCCGCGGCCGCGATTTGTCCCTTGGCCTGGTAGACTTCTTTGCGCGTCATCAACGCCCAGGCGATGCGCGCCATTTTGTTCGCCAGCGCCACCGTCACCAGCCTGACGGGACGCCGTTCCAGAACGCCTCGGGTCCATGCCCCAACAGCACTGTTCCATTGTTCGGCCCGGTAAACCATCGACGTGGCGCCGAGGACCAGCAATTTACGGATCTCCCGGTTGCCGGCTTTGGTAATCCGACCGAGGCGGGTCTTTCCGCCGGTGGAATACTGTCGTGGCACCAGCCCGAGCCAGGCGGCGAAATGGCGTGCGCTTTTGAACACGCTGATGTCGACGACCGTTGCTACAATCAGCGACGCGGTGATCGGGCCAATGCCAGGGACCGTGAGCAGGCGGCGTGCGGTCTCATCTTGCCGCGCGTGAGCGACAATCTCCGCTTCGAGTGCCCTGATACTTTCAGCCAGTGCGCGGCATTGGTCGAATAATCCCGTGAACACCCGACGCGCCTTCTCCGGGAAGGCCTTATCCGCGTTGACCAACGTCAAAAGCTCCTCGAGCCTGTCGATACCCTTTGGGACGGTCAGGCCGAATTCCGTCGCCAGGCCCCGCATCGCGTTCGCCAGCATCGTCTGTTGCTTGACCAGTAGGGATCGCGCCGAATGCAAGGCCAGGATCCCTTGCTGCTCAATGCTTTTGATCGGCACGAAAATCATGTCAGGCCGCGATGCGGCTGTGCACAGTGCTGCCGCATCGGCCGGGTCGTTCTTCTTGCCCTTTTTCACGAAGGGTCTGACTGCCTCGGGTGCGATCAGTTTCACTTCGTGTCCAAGACTGGACAGGATCCGCGCCCAGTGATGGCCTGCGCCGCACGCCTCCAGGACGACGGTGCAAGTCTCCAGCTTCTCGAAGAACGGGATCAGTTCACTCCTTCGCAGCTTGCGCTTGATCTCCGCCTTTCCGGTCTCATTGACGCCATGGACTTGAAAGACGGACTTGGCGGTGTCCAGGCCGATCATGGTAATGCTCATTGCGGGCGGTTCCCATTCTACAGGTTGTCACGACCCGTACTCTGGCACTCTGATGCCGTTGGGGCCGTCCACCCCATCTTTCGAGGTCGCGGCCGAGGCCAATACTGCGCTGATCGTCCAGGTCAAGGACAATCAGCCGGCGCTGAACCAGAAGATACAGGAAATCGCATCGACAACGGCCCCGATCGAAGCGATCGGCAGTCGTACCAAGGGCCGCAATCGCGACGAACGGCGCATCGTCACCGTCTTCGATCCGGCCGAAAAACTCGCCAACACAGAATGGCATCCGTACGTCGCGGCGATCGTTCGCGTCGAACGCAAAGTGTTCACCCGCATCGTGTCGAGTGGCCTGTGGGACTGGTCCACCGAGACCGCGTTCTATGTCTCGAACACAACGCCCACCGCTGTGAACGCAGCCGATGCCATTCGCGGCCATTGGAAGATCGAAACCACATCCCACTACAGCCGCGACGTTACATTCGGCGAGGACAAATCACGTATCCGTAGCAACCCCGGCGTGTTTGCTCGTCTCCGCAGCTTCGCCTTCAACATCCTCAAGTCAAGCAAGACCAGCACCCTCTGCCAGGACCGCTACCGCGCCGCTCTGGCGGGCATCGATAACCTGCTTGAAGTCCTGGCCATTCCATAGCGTTGAACAGCCTTGACTGGGCGTGTGTAGCGGCAGCCGGAACGGCGATCGCGCCGACAGCGAGTAAAGCCAAAAGCTTAGTACGCATGACTGAACCTCCCGTAGTCTTTGATTTGGCGCGCGACCCTTGATGAGCAGCTTATCGCCGTGTCTTACCTAACCTAACGTGGCACCGACCGCAATAACCCGCGCAACCGTGCGCTTAGTCTTGCTGCGTCACTTATTCTGCTCGACGTCGGTTTGACGAACGCAGCAGGGACAGCGCGGCAAGACGAGAACCAGAGTGCGCGCGAGACGGATACGCAGGTGGCGATGGAATTCGGCATGTGGCGTTGTGACCGCAGCGGCAGATCCTCTGGGTCCGAGGAATTTCCAAACGCCCGGGCTGTTTTTCAACTCAGTAGACTAAGGCGCTCTTTAGATTTAAGGGAACCCGCCGGTTTTTGAGCAGGTAAGGGCCAGGCGACGGTTCCTGGCCCTTCTTTCCCTGTTCTTACGGGACCAAGTTCCGCTCGGCCACGCCTGCGATCACCGGACGGGTAGGCACCGGACGGGCCGCCGTCGTAGCGGCGGCGGCCACGGTGGCAACTGGTACCGCGAGCCTAACTTGGCCAATGTTCGAGAGCGTTATCGCTTGACCCGCCCTCGTCGCACCATCGGTGGCGCGTGAGAGTTGGGCGGCGGCAGCGGCCAGCGTGGCAATATCGCCAGGTTTCAGCACGCGCCCGCCGTCCGGTCCAGGGTCGCCAGGGCTGGTCTGAAACGGCGCCTGGGTAAGAATATGGCTGATCTCACACGGTACATGTTCCATGTCAGCGGCCAGCGGAGTGATTGTGAGGAAAGTGTAGTTGCCAGAAGAGAACCCGCCATCCGGCCGTGTGACGACCACACTCAAAGTCACGTTTGCCCCCGCCTGCGCCGGTAGCTGCACGCTCACTTGATTTGACTTGGCCCCGCCGGTGATGAGCGCCGGTTGCTGTCCAGGCGTATGTGAGCCCGCTGCCCATGTCGTCTACGCGCACGCTGAAGTTTGCCAGCCCTCCGACGACATTGGAGATTTGGCAGGTTGTTTCTAGGTCGGCATCAATAAGGCGTTCCCCGACGATAATGACGCTGCCTGTCGAAGTCTCATTCGCGTCGGCGGCTGGCAGGAACTTGGTGATCGCCATCCCGGCGAAGGTACCAAGAGAGGCGACCACCCCAATTTTGCGGTTGCCTTGGCTCTGGAAGGACAGCTTACCCGACATCGAGCGCGCTGCACCTTCGGCGATTGACACAGGCGATACCTCCTTGACGGGTACGCCGGCATCCCCGGCAATCACCAGCGCGAGGGCGGGGGAAGCATGGAAGCCGATATTGGTCGCTGACACCTGCACGCCCACGGGGTCACCCAGACCGGTTACCTTCGGCGAGACCGCAAGGCCCTTGCTGAGGACCACGGTTCTGGGTGGGGTCGCCGGCGTATACGCCGTACAGAACAGCCCGCGCATTGGCCCTCGCGAACCCGGATTCTGGCTTTCTGCAACTTCCAGCGCTGCGCCACTGAAGTTCATCTTATATGTGGTCTCAACGCCGGGAGCATTGTTGTCATAAGCAAACAGAGTTACAGTGCCATCCATGTTGTCCTCGAAGCCATACACGAGGACTTGGTGGTTTTCGAGCGGATTCCATGTAGTGCCGATCAACCCAACGGTGACAGGCATGCCAGAATTGATGTGTGATTTCAGCTTGGCGATCTCGGTCTTGGTCTTATCGCGCAGTGTCGTGGCACCGGCGCCGTCGAAATGCAGTATTGCCATCCATTCCAGGAAAGTGCCGACATTGTTTTTCACGCTGTCGAGCAGTCGGGTCCAAATATAGTTACGCAGCGCCGTGCCGGTGGGAGAGGTACGCTGCGGCTGATCGTTCGGACCGATCCCGCGGGGCACCACCCAGCTTTTCCGCCAGTAGTCGAGCGACGCAAAGGCCATGCCGCCGCATAGCCCGTAAGGATTTGCGGTAATAGCCCCCACTATACCGCTTACAATGCCGTCGATTTCTGCCTCGATCGTTTTATAGACTAGCCATGGCCCGATAAACGGCACGGCGCCTTCGATGGCCAGCAGCGGCGCCTCGGCGACCAGGATCAGCGGCGACAGTGCGACCGCGATCACGTCCACTGCGTCTGTAACGAGGCCGGTGAGAATCGTGGTCTCGGTTGCATCGAAAGTCCAACTATTTTCGAACGCGAATCCATCGGTTTCGGGGCGGTAATGGGCTCTGGTCACTTGATTTCCCTTTATTTCAAACGTTGCTGAACTACCTGGCCGCACTTCGAGGCACGCTTATGGCTGCCTACAGCCAAATTCTGCAGTACGGCTGACATTTTTGTCCGTTACCCTGATGTTTCTTTCGCAACACATTCCTGATATTACGAACTAACAACAAAATGAAGTAAACAAACCGTGAAATTTGTAACAATCCGAAAGACTTGACATCAGGGCGCGGGAGAGGACGGGAGCCTCGAACAAGAGTGTGCCTCGGACGAGCGCAAGGCGCAGGCTAGTAGCGGCGGTTCCGTCGCAAGTTTTCGGGCAGCTGCGGCTCAGTTATATAGTAGCGGGACATGAAGCGCGCGCCGTATTTCGACGCAGTGAGAACGTTCGCCAAATCGAACCTGCACTTAACCCGCCCGACCTTGCCGTTCCCGGGCGGCCCTTTGCATGCGCGATCTGCCTGCAGGCCGCTCTTGCCCTTCCGTCTCAGCGTTTCACTTCGGTGTAGGGATAGCTCAGCGAACCGGTTTGCAAGGCGGGTGGCCACAAAACGACCTCGGTCTTCGGATCCTTGAATTGGTCCAGGTCATGCCCCGCCACGCCCTGGAACTGGACCGCAAGCACGCGCGGCTCGGTCCATTCGCCGTTCGGCCCGAACGTGATGCCGCCGGCCACCGTGTCGAACGTGTGACTCCGCAGGTAGTCAGTCAGCTTGGCCTGGTCGAGACTCCCGACACCCTCGATCGCCTGGCCGAGCACCTGCATCCTGGAATAGGCGAACGGCGGCACGGAGTAGCCGAGCGGATCGACGCCCGCGGCAACCGCGCGCGCCTGATATTTCTCCAGGAACGCCAGGGCTTCCGGTGTTGCAAGGCTTTTCACGGGCTGCCAGGTCTCGAAATTAACGATGCCGTTAAGCAACGGTCCGAGCTGCATCTTGATGGCGGTTGACCACAGCCCGACCATGCTGCCGCCGAACATTTTCGCACGCAACCCGATCTCATTGGCGGCGCGTACTATGCCGACGCTATCTGGCGGATAGGCTCCGACATAGACGAGATCTGGGTTGGTCCCCTGGATACTGCGGACGATCGGAGAATAGTCAGTAGTGGCCGGAGGGTAGGTCTGATCATAGACGATCTGCAGGCCAGCTTGTTTCGCGTTCGCGCGGGCGCCTTCCAGAGCGTTCTTGCCAAATTCAGCGTCGGCGCCGACCAGCGCGACGGTCTGCGGTTTAGGGTTCATCATCTCTGCCACGGCGAAGAAGCCTAGAGACAAGGCGTTCCTAGGGGTTTCTCCGCCGACCGGATTCATTGAGAAGTAGTTCTGATAGTGGAAGTTGCTGTTCACATCGTTGCCAAACAGGCTGATGAACGTGAGGTGGCGCTCCATCACCATCGGCATGGCAGGCGCGATCATATTGGTGCCGACCTCGCCCAAAAGAACATCGACCTTGTCGACATCAAGAAGTTTGGTGACGATGCCAGGAACCAGCGCTGGGTTGGACTGGTCGTCGTAGAAGATAAGCTTCACCGGCCGGCTTAACAGACCACCCCGGGCGTTGATCTCCTCCGTCCAGATTTGGATTGCCAGTAGCGAGGCCTTGCCGAGGGGTGCGATCCCACCCGTCAGTTCAATGTCGAAGCCGATGGTGATTGGTTCGACCGCCCTCGCGGCGGTGGGCACAAAGCCGGCGCATATCGCACCAAATGCGAGCAATCGAGCCGTAGGTCTAAACCACGACATAGTTGTTTCCCCCACCAAACTGGTACTTGGCAGCTTCTCATAGCCTATATTAGCGCCAACGGGAAATAATTAACGTCACTTCCTGATCTCAAGCATTGTTCTACCAAAGACGGTTGCCTGACTTCAGTTAGCGAGTCAGGCCAAATCCGATCGACTGGCACTCGCGTTTGGGGGGGTTCGCCAGATCAGTATGAGACAAGTAATTAATCGGACGCAGAATTACGCAAGCTTCGGGCGACATTGCAGCGGGTTCGGAACTGCCAGGTGTGTGTCGCCTTCGGAGACTTCCTCGATCGGGCTGTGGGTGCAGGGTTGCTGGCGCGCGGCAGCAGCAACGCGAACACCGCAGCCCGGTGTCAGTGGATCCCGGCCATCTCCGGGATTGATCTGCTCGCGGTCCAGAACCGCGCATCGCTATCCCGGTGGGCGGCGATGGCAGCTTGGTGCAGGTCGGCGACGGGACGCGGTTCAAGATCGAAGTTACCGTAAGTATCATGGCCGCGCACCAGAGTCGCCGAGAGCCGCGTCGGACCGACGTGGCGGACGCGCGTCGGGATGTAGCTGATGCCAATCCCGATGCGATCGTCCTCGCCGGGATTCGGATCGGACGCGTGAATGGCCATCGTGTGATGCAGCGAGAACTCACCCGGCGACAGCACGATCGGGACAGCGCACGACTCATCGACGTCGGTGATTACGGTCTGGCCGCGTGACAGCATCAACGTGGAATCGCGGTGATCGGAATGCGCAAGCTGTCCAGCGTGGTGCGAGCCAGGCAGAATCCTTACACAACCGGTCTGCGTGTTGCTTGGAGTAAGTGCGACCCAGGCGGTGACATGCTCGTGGGGGGCGAGACCGAAATAGGTGCCATCCTGGTGCCAGGGCACGCGACTGGGAGAGCCCTTGGTTTTCCACCACATGGTGGTGTGGAACACCAGGAGATCGGGTCCGATCAGGTCCTCGACCGCGTTCAGGATCGCCGGTTCGCGGACCAGGTCAGCGGCCCAGGTAAACAGCAAATATGGTTTCACGCGATACGAAACGGTTCCGGAAAACGCCGCGGCGGCGTCCGAGCTGTCGGCGCAGGTGCGCTCAACATCGGCGCGATATGCAGCCGCGACGTCCCCGGCAAAGGCACGCAAAGGAAATAAAAAGCCTTCGGTCTCATATCGGCGGATTGCCGCTGTGCTCAACATGAAAGCCCTCGTTCGGTTTACAGCGTGATCCCCTGAGGCCGGAGTTGAAAGGCGCGAATCACGCGATCAAACATAGGCGTAGACCATGACAGAACGCCGAAGTGTGGATCATGGTCTAAAGTAATCGAACCTTTCCGGTGGCGAGGTCATAGACGCCGCCAGCGACCTTGATCTTGCCCGACGAGACCATCTCCGACAGCAGCGGTGTCGTCGAACGGGTCCGCTGCACGGTCAGGCGTACGTTCTCGGCGATGGCAGCCGAAAGCCGATCCGCCTCAGGGGCGGATTTCGTAGCGGTGACGGCGGGCGCGATCTCGGCGATCAGCTCCGGCAAGTGGCCGGGCAGGGGCGTGCCGTCTTGCATCGACTTGATCGCGGCCGCGACCGCGCCGCAGTTTGAATGGCCGAGCACGAGGATCAGCGGTACACCTAGCACTTGAGTAGCGTATTCCAGGCTGGCGATGCCGGTTTCGCTCAGGACATTGCCAGCGACCCGGACCACGAACAACTTGCCGGGCCCCTGATCGAAGACAAATTCCGGACCGACGCGGGAGTCGGCACAGCCCAGGATCGCGGCGATCGGATACTGCGCCTCGCTGCGCGCGGCTCGGCCGGCGTTGAAGTCGCGCTGCTCTGCTTTGTTGGCCGCATATCGCGCATTGCCGGCGATCAACCGATGCAGCGCAGCGTCGCCGCTGATGGCGTTGGGCGCGTCAGCCGGCGGGGCATCCGCTGCGAAAACTCGTGGGATGGCGGAGGCGGCGGCAAGTCCGGTGAGGACGAAGCGCCTGGCCAAGGGCGAGGTGTAGGTCTGGCGCATAGTTATCAACTCTCCTGCCTGGAACCGGGCGCCAGGATGGATCGGCTGATTGTGTTATCGCTCGCCATGAAGCCCCCCATTTCGCCGCTGCTTGCGGCACGCAATAGTTTAGCAAGGAAGGAGAGTACCGATCCAGGTCGCTCTTGAACAGGCGGATGGCCAGAACCGGCAAAGGTTTCCTTTGGTCAGCTTAACGAAACAGCCGCGTTCCGGCAGCAATCACCTGGGGATGTTGTACCTGGCGGCGCGCAGCCAGTTTGGCAGCCAGTTCGATGGCGGCAATCAGGCTCGTCGGATCGGCGACGCCTGTTCCGGCGATGTCGAAGGCGGTGCCATGGTCGGGCGAGGTACGAACGATCGGCAGCCCAAGCGTGACGTTGACGCCGTGGTCCATGTCCAGCGTCTTCAGCGGGATCAGCGCCTGATCGTGATACATGCAGATCGCGACATCGTAGCGCGCTCGGGCCGTGGCGGTGAACATGGTGTCGGGCGGCCAGGGACCGGAGACCTCAATCCCGTCCGCTCGCAGCGTGTCGATCGCAGGTTGGATCAGGGTGGTTTCCTCGGTGCCCAACGCGCCCTGCTCGCCGGCGTGTGGGTTGAGGCCGGCGATCGCCAGCCTCGGCGCGGCGATGCCAAAATCGCGGCATAGAGCGGCGGCGGTGGTGCGAGAAGCGGCCACGATCATGTCTGTCGTCAGCATGGCGATCGAATCACGAAGGGAGGCGTGCACCGTGACCGGCACAACACGCAGCATCGGGCTGGCGAGCATCATGATCTGCTGACCGGTCGCGCCGGTCAGAGCGGCGAGGAACTCGGTATGTCCGGGGTACGGGAAGCCTGCCTGGTACAGCGCCGCCTTGTTGATCGGGTTGGTGACGACCGCGGCTGCGGCGCCGGTCAGCGCTAGCTTTGTTGCCTGCTCGATCGAGGCGACGATCGCTTGAGCGTTGGTTGGGTTGGGTTCGCCGGGGACGGGCGTCGCTGCCAGGGGCACGGGCAGAACGGGAAGCGCCATGACGAACACCTCGACTGCCTCAGCGGGGCTGGCGACCTGTCGGATCGGCACAGTCAGGCCGAGGGTTCGGGCAAGGCGCTCCAACCGGTCGGGATCGTCCAACACGAGAAAGACCGGGCCGGCGCGATGCAGGGCCAGCCAGGTCTTTAGCGAGAGCTCTCCGCCAATGCCGGCCGGGTCGCCCATGGTCAGCGCGAGCGGGTTCATGTGGGCGCGGACGCGCTTATCGGCGCGAGGTGCATGCTGCGCGCAGTTCGATAAGCGATCCTCGGGCTGGATTCATCCATCAGATATGCAGCGCTCTACCTTCAGTTGCCAGCGCTGCTTCCTTTACGGCTTCACTCAGGGTGGGGTGCGCGTGGCAGATGCGGCCCACATCCTCGGCTGAGGCTCCGAATTCGACCGCCGTCGTTAGCTCAGCGATCAGCGTGCCCGCATCTGGGCCCAGGACGTGAGCACCGAGCAGTCGATCGGTCGCCTTGTCGGCGAGGATTTTCACAAATCCATCGGTATCGCCCATCGCTCGGGCGCGTCCGTTGGCGGTGAACGGGAATTTGCCGACTTTGTATGCGATATCACCGGCTTTCAGTTCTTCCTCGGTCTTGCCGACGGAGGCGACCTCGGGCCAGGTATAAACCACGCCGGGAATGGCGTCGTAGTTCACGTGCCCAGCCTGCCCGGCGAGGATCTCGGCCACGGCGACGCCCTCATCCTCGCCCTTGTGCGCCAGCATGGGGCCGGTAATTACGTCACCAATCGCGTAGATGCCCGGAATGTTGGTGGCGTAGTGCGGATCGACCTGCACGCGCTTGCGATCGTCCAGGGCGACCCCGGCCTCCTCCAGACCGAGGCCCTCGGTGTACGGACGGCGACCAATTGAAACCAGGACGATGTCGGCCTGCATCGTTTCGGATGCGCCGCCCTTGACTGGCTCCATCGTCAGGCCGACGCCATCGCTGCCTGCTTTGGCGTCGGTCACTTTGGTGCCCAGCTGGAATTTTATCCCCTGCTTCTGCAGGATGCGCTGGAACGCGGTGGCGATCTCGGTGTCCATGCCGGGGACAATGCGGTCGAGGAATTCCACCACGGTGACGTCAGCGCCTAGCCGGCGCCACACGCTGCCGAGTTCCAGGCCGATGTAGCCGGCGCCAACCACCACCAGATGGCCGGGCACTTTGTCCAGTTCGAGCCCGCCGGTGGAGGTGACTATCTGCTTCTCGTCCACCGTCACGCCAGGCAGCGGAACACTTTCACTGCCAGTGGCGATAACGATGTTTTTCGTGGTGTAGCTGGTGCCGTCGACGTCAACCGAGCCAGGACCGGTGATGCGGCCGGTGCCCTTGAGCCAGGTGACCTTGTTCTTGCGGAACAGGAACTCCACCCCTTTGGTGTTGGCGTTCACGACCTCGGTCTTGCGCGCCTGCATGCGGGCCAGATCGAGTTTGACGCCATCGACCAGCACGCCGTGATCTTTTAGCGCGTGCTTGGTCTTTTCGAATTCTTCGGACGATTGCAGCAGCGCCTTGGAAGGAATGCAGCCGATGTTGAGACACGTGCCGCCAAGCGTCGCGCGCTTTTCGACGCAGGCGGTTTTCAGGCCAAGCTGAGCCGCGCGGATGGCGCAGACGTAGCCGCCCGGACCGGAACCGATGATGATGACGTCGAAGGAATCGCTCATTCAGTCCTCGGCACTGTGATGGTCTGGATCGCCCGGAACGCTTGGCTTGCGCCCGGCTCAAGAACAGAATTCAATATTGCTGGAAATCTCTTCCGCGGCGGATGCGCCTACAGGTCCAGCAGCAGACGGCGCGGGTCCTCAACGCCCTGCTTGACCCGGACCAGAAAGGATACCGCCTCCTTCCCGTCGACAATCCGATGGTCGTACGACACGGCGAGATACATCATCGGCCGGATCTCGATCTTGCCGGCCACGACCATCGGGCGTTCCTGGATCTTGTGCATGCCCAAAATGGCCGACTGCGGCGGGTTCAAGATCGGCGTGGACATCAGGCTGCCGTAGATGCCGCCGTTGGTGATGCTGAACGTGCCGCCGGTCAGGTCCTCCAGCTTCAGCGCGCCGTCGCGGGCGCGTTTGCCGAAATCGGCAATGGCGGCCTCGATTTCGGCAAAGCCCAACCGATCAGCATCACGGATCACCGGCACGACCAGGCCGGAGGGACCGCCGACGGCGATGCCCATATTGACGAAATTCTTGTAAACGACGTCGTCGCCGTCGATCTCGGCGTTGACCGCCGGGAATTCCTTTAGCGCGACGCAGCACGCCCGGACGAAGACGCTCATGAAGCCGAGGCGGACGCCCTTGTGCTTCTTCTCGAAGGCATCGCGGTATTCGCTGCGCAGCGCCATGATCGCGCTCATGTCCACCTCGTTGAAGGTGGTGAGCATGGCAGCGTTGTTCTGCGCCTCCTTGAGCCGGAGGGCGATCGTCCGCCGCAGACGGGTCATCTTCACGCGTTGTTCGCGCGGCTCATCGTGGCGGGGCGGCTTGGAGGCCGGCGGAGCGGCGGGTGCCGGGGCAGGGCGCGACAGAAACTCGATGACGTCGCCCTTGGTGATGCGACCGTCCTTGCCGGTGCCGGCGTCTAGATCTTTCGCCGAGACCTTGTTTTCCGCGAGCATTTTCGCGGCTGCGGGCAATGGCGCATGCGCCGGTTCGGACGCCGCCGGCCGCGAGACGGGACCCAACGGACGCGGCGGCGGATTGATGCCAGCGGGGGGATTGGCGGCGGGACGCGGTTCCGGCGCGGGGGCGGCGGGCTTAGCGCCCACGGCGCCCCCAGCACCGTCAACAACACCAAGAACGGCACCGACTTCAACCTCGGTGCCTTCGGGCACCCCGATCGAGGACAATATGCCGGCGGAGGGCGCGTTGACCTCCACCGTCACCTTATCGGTTTCCAGCTCGACCAATGGCTCGTCCGCCGCAACGGTCTCACCCTGTTGCTTGATCCAGCGGGCAACGGTGGCGGTCGTCACGCTCTCGCCCAACGCAGGCACTACGATTTCAGTCGCCACAGCGGTCTTCTCCAGGCGGAAGTAGCAGCCGGGGCGGTCTACCCGATACCAAGCACAGTGGCTACCACGCGCGCCTGTTGCGCCATATGGGTCTTGGCGAGGCCGGTCGCCGGGCTGGCCGCGGCTTCGCGTCCTACGTAGGCCGGGCGGCGAACCTTCATGTCAAGGTGGAGAAGGACCTTCTCGATGCGGCGATCGACGAAGCTCCATGCGCCCATGTTTTCAGGCTCCTCCTGACACCAGACGACGTCGGCGTTCACGTAGGGGGCCAGGACCCGGCCGAGGGTGATTTCCGGGAACGGATAGATCTGCTCCAGGCGGACCAGGGCGACGTCCTTGATGTCCTTCAACCGCCGTTCCTGCAGCAGATCATAATACACCTTGCCGGAGCAGATCGTGACGCGGCGGACCTCCTCGGGCGGGGCAATGTCGTCGATTTCCGGGATCACATGCTTGAAGCGGGTCCCCTCGGCGAACTCGGACAGCGGGGAGACCGCCTGCTTGTGGCGAAGTAGCGATTTCGGCTCGAAAACGATCAGCGGCTTGCGGAAGTTGCGGTGCAACTGCCGCCGCAGCGCGTGAAAATAGTTGGCCGGCGTGGTCGGATTACAGACATACATGTTGCATTCGGCACAGAGCTGTAGGTAGCGCTCGATGCGCGCCGAAGAGTGTTCGGGTCCCTGGCCCTCGTAGCCGTGCGGCAGCAGCAGCACGAGGCCGGACATGCGAAGCCATTTGGTCTCGCCACTGGCAAGGAACTGGTCGATGATGACCTGCGCGCCGTTGGCGAAATCTCCGAATTGAGCTTCCCACAGCACCAAGGTCCGCGGATCGGCCAGCGAGTAGCCGTACTCGAAGCCGAGGACTCCAGCCTCAGACAGCAGCGAATTGTAGATTTCGATCCGCGCCTGTTCAGCGGCAATATTGTTCAGCGGGACGTATTCATGCTGATTGAGCTGATCGATCAGCACCGCGTGGCGCTGGCTGAACGTACCGCGCTGGGTGTCCTCGCCCGACAGGCGGATGCGGCTGCCCTCCAGCAGCAGGCTCCCGAAGCCGAGCGCCTCGCCGGTGGCCCAGTCGATGCCCTCGCCGGTGTTGATGGCTTGGGCCTTGGCCTCGAGCTGGCGGATGATCTTTGGGTTGAGGTTGAAGTCGTCCGGCACGTGCGACAGGGCGGCGCCGATCTGCTTCAGCGTCTCGGCGGGGACCGCAGTGGGTTCCTCGGTAAGTTCAAGTTCCTGCTGATCCACCGGGTGAAAGCCGGCCCAATGACCCTCCAGCCAATCGGCCTTGTTCGGCTTGTAGGATTTGGCCGCGGAGTTGGCGTCTTCCAGCGTCTTGGTGAACTCGTCCCATATCGCCTTGGCTTCCTCGGCGGAGACGGTGCCGTCCCGCGCCAGTCTCTCGGCGTAGAGTGTACGGGTCGTCTTTGTAGCGTTGATCGCCTTGTACATCAGCGGCTGGGTAAATGCCGGCTCATCGGTCTCGTTGTGGCCATGGCGGCGGTAGCAGACGATGTCGAGCACGATGTCGCTGCTGAATTGCATGCGGTACTCGGCGGCCATGCGGGCGCAAAAGATCACCGCTTCGGGGTCATCGCCGTTGACGTGCAGGATCGGCGCCTGGATCGATTTCGCGACGTCGGTGCAGTAAAGGCCGGAATAGGCGTGGGCCGGCACGGTGGTGAAGCCGATCTGGTTGTTGACGATCAGATGGATGGTTCCGCCGGTGCGGTAGCCAATCAACTGGCTCATCGCCAAAGTTTCGTAGACCAGGCCCTGGCCGGAGAAGGCGGCGTCGCCGTGCATCAGGACCGCCATCACCGAACCGCGTTTCTTGGTATCGCCAGCCCGGTCCTGGCGGGCACGCACCTTGCCGACGACCACGGGGTCGACGGCTTCGAGGTGGGACGGATTGGGTTGCAACGAAAGGTGCACGCTATGGCCGGCGATATCCACGTCCGTCGAGGTGCCAAGATGATACTTCACGTCGCCCGAGCCCTGAACGTCATCCGGCTTGAAGCTTTCGCCGCCGAACTCGCTGAACAGTGCCGTGAGCGGCTTCTTGACGATGTTGACCAGGGTGCTCAGGCGGCCGCGGTGGGGCATGCCGATCGCGACCTCGACCACACCATCGGCAGCGGCGGTCTCGATAATCGCGTGCAGCGCGGGGATGGTGACTTCGCCACCCTCCAGGCCGAAGCGTTTGGTGGTGACGTAGCGCTTCTGGCAAAACACTTCGAAGCCTTCGGCTTCGGTCAGATGTCGCAGGATGGTGCGCTTTTCGTTGGCGTCGAGGAAGGTCAGCCAAGGGGCGCCCTCGATCCTGCGCTGGATCCAGGATTTCTGCTCGGGATCCTGGATGTGCATGAATTCGACGCCGATAGGGCCGCAATAGGTCTGGCGGAGGATCTGCATGATCTCCCGCAAGGTCGCGGTTTCGCGGCCGAGCACGTTGTCGATGAAAATCGGCTTGTCCATGTCGGCTTCGGTGAAGCCGTAGGTTTTCGGATCGAGCTCGGCGTGCGAGGCGGGATGGATCAGGCCAAGTGGGTCGAGCTTGGCTTCGAGGTGACCGCGCACGCGATAGGAGCGGATGAGCATCAGGGCGCGCAGGGACGTGATGATGGCGGCGCGGACCTGATCCAAGCCAAGACCGCCTTGCGCCGGTTCGGTTGCGCCGGGTTCGGGCTCGTTGAAGCTCGGCCGTGGTGCCCAGGAGGCGCCACTGGCATCTTCCAGCACCCCCCTCGCTTCGTCGTTCATGGCGTCGAACAGGTCGGCGAAGCTCTGATCGACGGAGGCAGGATCGTTGGCCCACCGCGCATAGAGGTCGGCCAGGAATGCCGCGTTGGCACCACTGAAGGCTGACGCGAGAATGTCGATACCGGCCATTTGTTACGATCCCTTATCCGTCGTGCCGTCTCCTAGACAAGCCCTGTTCCCGCGGAAAGCCCTGATTGGACCGCCGCTGGGTTGCTTTCGCCGCATGCCCAGGCTCGTGTGGTGGCTGGCATAGGGGTGAAGCGGGATGATCCAACGAAAACGATGCGCCAAGCCACCTAGTGGGGCCTGACGCATCGGTAGTTGGTAGGCGGGCTGCTTAGCGCAACCTCGGAAGATTAGGTCGCTGGCTGTTCTTCCGCCGGCGGAGTGGGCGGACGATTGCGGCGGTCGGCCATGAACTGGTCAAACTCCGACTTATCCTTGGCGAAGCGCAGGCGTTCGAGGAACGCGCCGAAGTCTTTCTGCTCCTCCTCCATGCGGCGGAGGGTTTCGGCCTTGTATTCGTCGAAGGCACGGTTGCCGGAACTGGTGCTCGGTCGGCTGGACGGGGCGCAAGCCCATGATTTCCAGCTGGCAAACGGACCGGCTTCGTGTCCGTTTTGTTGATACCGGCGACGGCCAAAGCATCCCATACGTCCACTCCCTACCAGGTAAATGAGTAAAGCCAATCCGACCGGCCACCAGAAGATGAAGCCGAGGACAGTGAAGGCGACGGCCGCCGGGCGGCTGAGGCCTGCCGGATGCCAGAAGGGCGGAGCCCAGGCCGGGTTGCCCGATCCTTGGTTGCCCCAGGCGTGATTGCCCCAGGGCGGCCCGTTGTTGGGCTGTTGCCATTGGGGACCTTGGGTGTTGCCCCAAGGACCTTGGTTCCAGCCACGTGAGCCGTAAGCGTCTTGGTTGGCAGCGCTCGTCATCGAGGGCCTCATGTGAATGTAAGACACATTTACATTAGGGTGAGGGGAGCCGATCGTCAAGCGGTTTGCCGGGGAATATGTTTTGTGGCGAACCGCGCCGCTTCCCCGACGAAAGCCAGGACCGTCTCACGCTCAATCTGGCCGCCTGCCGGGTCCCTACGGCGATGCTCCGCATGGTGCCGCAGCTCAGCGCGCTGTCATGGCAACAACGGCAGGGCTTTGAGCTCCTTACGGGCGGTGCCGAAACTTCCGAGATGATAGACCGACGCGCCGGCCGGGGAGAACATGAACGCCTCGAACGGTTCGGCGAGCATGCGGTTCAGATAGGCTTCGGTGCCGACACCTATCGTGACGTGCGGATTGAACTTTTCGCCTGCCGCCATGGTGACGAAATGGCCCACGTATTCCAGCAGGAACGGTTGTATGTCGCGGCCTCCCTCGGTCGAGTAGAACGCCGCCGGTGTTCCGCTGGTCACCGTGAACGGCGAAATGGCATTGATCAAGGCGTTCTGCAGCCTGTGCAAATCATCGGTCGGCTCGACAACGATGCCTGCGAGACCGATCGGTGGGCTAGGGATATAGTAGTATTTGAACGCCCTTAAATTCCATCCGAGCGGCTTTTCCTTACGGAACACGCCGGCTGCGGCATCGTAGACCTTGTCGAGGTCGGAAGTGCGGGCGAACTGCTGAAGTATCGAGACGTGCGGGTGATGCGTTGCGTCCAACGTGAAGCCTTTCGGGAAGACCTCTAGCAGCCGCGCGTTCGCAGCCTTTGCATGCCGGATCATCGTCGCGTCCGGCTCCAGCGCGATGTCGATCGCCGTGACATGGTCCGGTGCCACCGCGGTCGTCTGCGCCTGCGTCGCGGAGGCACCCTGAAGTGCCTGGATCGCCGGAATTGCCGCGAGAGAGCCCAACACACGGCGTCGGCTCAGATGATCGGAAGCCGGCAATGTGATTGTCACACCCTCCGCTACGGCGCGCACGTCGGCGACCAACCGTTGCGCCGGCGACCTGCCGGTATCAGCGCGTTCGCAAAACGGTGCTCTCTCCGTCATTCGAACGGAAAGACCCGTCGCCAGTCATTCTTCATATCGACGACCGTCCAGCCCTTCGCGTTGGCTTCATCGAGTGCTAGGTCGAGACGACCGACAGCCGCCTCGCGATCATATTCCCATTCACGGATTGCATCGGTGTGGCGCACCAGCAGGGCAAACCGCGCGCCTTCACCGCCCGTCGTCCACTGTAGCATCTGAAGGTCGCCGTCCGAATTACCGAACGCGGCGATCGGGCGGCGGCCAATGTGATGCTGGATGCAGACGGGCTTCCCCGCATAGTCGTCGATGAAGTTGATCTCGGCCAGTTTGAGCAGAACCGGCTTGCCGTCCCGCATCTCGAACTTGAGCTTGCCAGTGCTGCCGATCACCTGCTGGTGGGGTATCCCGTAGGTCTGTTCGGCAAATGTGCGTATGAATTCGATGCCGCCACCCGAAACAATGAATGTCTTAAAGTCGTTGGCGCGGAGATACTCCAGCACCTCCAGCATCGGCTGGAATACCATATCGGTGTAGGGCCGGTTAGTGCTTGGATGGCGCGCAGTCGCCAGCCAATTTCGCACCTCTGCCTCGAATTCGTCCGTGGTCATGCCGAAATGCGTGGCCGCGACGACTTGAACCAACTCACGCTGGTCGCCGGTCAAGACGCTCTTGGCGTCGCCCGTCAGCATCGATTTGAAGGGCTCCTCGTCTTGCCATTGCGGGTATCGCGGTGCCCGTGCCTTGATCTGGTCGATAGCGAAGGCGAACTGGATATAGTAGGGCTGCTCCACCCACAGCGTGCCGTCGTTGTCGAACGCGGCAATACGTTCTTCCGGCCGAACGTAGTCCGGGCTTGCCGGATCGGTGGTGGCGCGCACGAACCTGACGATTGAGGCCTTCGCCGCCCCTTCGTTCCAGGACGGCAGCGGATCGCTCGACGTTGTCGTGGAACCCGCCTGGCTATCCATTCCTGCGGAAGTATGTTGCGTTTTCACAGCAGTTCCGATCGCGCGCTCGTTGCGTTGAATGGCATATCGATCAATCCACCCCTGCCTGTCACCTCAGAGCTTGGACGGAAGTGCCTTGAGTTCCTTACGCGCCGTGCCGTAGTTGCCGAGCTGATAGACCGAAGCGCTCTCTGGTGAGAAGGTGAAGGCCTCGAACGGCTTCGCCAGCAGCGCATCGAGGAACGCCGTGGTGCCGATACCGGTGCTGACGTGCGGACTGTAGTTCTTGCCGGTGTTCTCCGGCACGAAGTCGCGGACGTAGGGGATCAAAGACGGGTGGATATCGGGCTCCGCTGGGGTGGTGTAGAACGCGGTCGCCGTCCCGGTATTCACCGTGTAGGGCGCCACCGCATCGATGATTTGCTGCTGTAGCCTGATCAGGTCCGTCGTCGGCTCGATCACAATTCCAGCCAAACCGATGGGGCCGGCGGAAACGTAGTAGTATCTGAACGCGGTCAATTTCCAGTCGGTGTATTTTTCCTTCGCCAATACTTTTTCGGCCGCTGCGTAAATGCTTGGAAGATCGGCTGTCTGCACAAAGCATTGCAGCAGCGTGATGTGCGCATGATGAGTGGCGTCCAGCGCGAAACCTTGAGGAAAGTTCTCGCGCAAGGCAGCGTTGTCCGCGAAAGCGCGGCCCATCATTACGGCGTCCGGCTCCAGGGCGATGTCGATGGCCGTGAGAGCATGTTGCGGGTCGGTCATTGTCTGCCTCCGCATTGTGGTGACTAGAAATCCTAGGACTGCGATCAAATCGATCGTAGCGGCGGCTGAACGACGGCACTCTGTGGGCGGGCGGAGTAGCCCCACTATATGGCTGGCTCGATGTTCCGGCAAATGGAACTCACGCTCTCCCACTGGGGGGGCCGCAGCCGGATAACCGAGCACGGCGGGGCCGGCAGCGGCTTCCATCCGGCGATTGTCCGAACGTATGTGCGCGCCTTCGCGTTTTCGGCGATCCCAGAAATCGGCGGCGCCGCTCGATAGCTCCCGACAGCTCACCCTGGCCGAAAATAGCCAACCTCCGTGTTTGATTTGCATGATTCCGGTGCAACGACGTTCCGCTGGGCGCGATCATGCTGTAACCGCGGTCGCAGATGAAGATCCTCTTTGTGACCTCGAACCGCCTGGGCGACGCGGTGCTTTCCACTGGGCTGCTCGACTACCTCATCCGGACTTATCCGGATGGGCGTATCACAGTAGTCTGTGGCCCGGTGGCTGACGGCGTGTTTACGCGCATGCCGAATCGCGATCGGACCATCGTGCTGCGCAAGCAGAAATGGGGCCTGCATTGGCTGCCCTTATGGGCGCGGACCGCCACCCAATTCTGGGATCTCGTCGTCGACATTCGCGGCTCGGCGCTGTCGTGGCTGGTACCAACCCGCCGCCGGGCCGTGTTCCGCCGGAGGGATGGACCAAAGATCGCTCAGCTCGGCGCCATCCTTGACCTGTCTCCACCGCCGCTGCCGGTCGTCTGGACCGCTCAAGCGGACCGAGACCGAGCTGCGGATTTCCTGGCGACCGGCAGACCAATTATTGTCCTCGCGCCCACGGCGAATTGGCAGCCAAAAGTCTGGCCGGCTGACCGGTTCGCGGAGGCCTGCCGGCGCTTGTCAGCGTCCGAATTTCCCAACGCCCTGCCTGTCATCCTTGGCGGTCCAGGCGCAGCCGAACGCTCCATGGCCGCGCCATTACTGGCAGCATTACCCGAGGCATGTGATCTCGTCGGCGCCCTCTCCCTGCCGGAAGCGGCAGCGGTGTTGCAGAAGGCTTCCCTGTTCATAGGCAACAATTCCGGCCTGATGCATCTATCGGCGGCCGCTGGCGCACCGACCATCGGACTGTTTGGTCCGACTGATGCCAAAACCTACGGGCCCGCCGGACCGCTTGCCACCGCGGTGGTCGGTGCTTCGATGGATGCCATCACCGTCTCGGATGTCGTCGAGGCCGGTAGCCGGATGCGCGACCGCCTGAGCGACAAAGCGAATAGATCTTAACGCACTGCAACGATATCTGGCGGAAAATCGCCGGTGTTCAGGATATCCTCCAACCATTGATTATCGGGCATCATATCGCATGTCATACCAAGTCGCCTAAACATTGACACACGCCCAGCTGCGCTGGCCGAGTGAGCGAATGCGGTCTGGATCGTCGATCAGGAAATGCCAGGCCTGTTTGCAGGCCTCGACGATGTCCTCGTAGCTGTCCCAGACCCTGGAGCAGAGTTTGTTTTGCCGCAGGTAGTCCCAGACGTTCTCCATCGGGTTCAACTCCGGCGAATAGGCGGGCAGGGTCAGCATGGCGATGTTGTCAGGCACCACCAGTTGCCGACCGCGCTGATGCCAACCAGCGCCATCGCAAACCAGCAGAGCCTGAGCGCCGGCGGTAACCTGCGTGCTGACTTCCCCCAGATGCAGGTTCATTGCCTCGGTATTGGCGTGAGGCGTGATCATGGCGGCGCCGACCCCGCGATCTGGACAGATGGCGCCAAACAGGTAGGCAAAATCATGCCGATTATCGCGCACCATCAACGGCCGCGCGCCGACCGGGGCCCAGATGTAGGCGTGAGTTCCTTGTTGACCGACCCTGGCCTCGTCCTGGAACCAGATCTCCAGCGGTACCGGCGTAGCCGCCGTGGTGCTGAGCAGCGCCGCCTTGGCCAGGCTGGCAAAGTTCCTCTTAAACGTCACCTCGGCTTCAGGATCCTTCTTGGGATGCACGGGCCGCGGTTGCAGGCGGGTTAGGCGGAACTGATTAAGCCACTTGCTGATGGTGTGCACATGCACCGTTACGGAAAACCGCTGCGCCACGACGCTCCGCAGATCCACGCAGCGCCAGCGAACGACTTTGTCGGTTGCTGGATCGGGTCCTTTGACGACCAGTTCGCGCAACTCGGCCCTCTGCTGCTCGGTCAACGCGGGCACCCGTCCGGGCGGGCAGCGGGATTTGAGGCCTTCGACGCCGGATGCGTTGTAGCGATGCACCCAGTCGCACAGGGTTTGGCGGTCCATGCCGGCCAGTGCCGCCGCCTCGCCGCGCGGACGGCCGTCGATCACCAGCGCCAGAGCCAGCAGTCGACGAACCTGCGCACTGTCTGGACATTTGCTCGACAGCGCCCGCAGTTCCCCACTGGTATGGTCCCTTCGTGTGAGACCCAGCGCAGCGCCCATCCAATATCTCCGTCATCCGATTCGCATACCCGGACAGCGAATCGAAATAACCGGGCCTTGAAAACCCCAGAGAGTCGAGGTCATCGCGACTTGGTATAAGTGCGTGAACCGATACGCGAGCGACCCCTTTGATGTTCGAGGTTTTCTCCACCCCCACGACCGATCGCTTCCTGGAGGACTACAAGGCGGGTGCCACCTACCTATGCGGTTCGTTCACCGTCAGCGAGGACGAGATCATTGCCTTTGCCAGCCAGTATGATCCGCAACCCATGCATGTGGATCCCGCGTTCGCTGCCGAAGGACCCTTCGGCGCAGTCATTGCCAGCGGATGGCACACAGCGTCATGCGCCATGCGGCTCGTGGTCGAAAATTACCTTCCGCATGATAATCTAGCCTCGCCGGGGATCGATGAGTTGCGCTGGCTCCGTCCGGTCCGTCCCGGCGATACGCTGACCCTGCACATTACTGTCACAGAAGCTCGGCGGTCACGCTCGAAGCCCGATCGCGGGCTGATTTACTCGTTTATGGAACTGCTGAACCAGGACGGCGAAGTGGCCATGAGTATGAGGCCGATGAACCTCGTTCGGGTTCGGAATCCTTAGCGACCTAGTGGCCTCGGTGCGTCAGCCGTGGCTTGGCAACGTCGTGTCGATCACCTGCAGGCTGACGAGATTGGAGACATAGCGCCCGCCGGCGAGATCACCCGGAACCACGAGGCGCAAGGCGCCATCGCTGCCGCCGGGTCCCAACTGCCCCTTCGTATCGGCATATGCCACCAGATCGGGTTGGTGGCCGAACATCGGGTCGATTTCGCCCAACGAGATCACCGCCCGATACCCGTCGCTGCCGGTTGCCACGACCGCAAATCCCAACAGGTCGTTCTTGATCGCCGGGTCGGTCAGCAGGCCGGCATCCTGGATCAGCGTCCACAGCGATACACCTGTATAGGTGTCTGTCGTTGGTGATGAGCCCGCCAAATAGGTCGCCGTCTCGGTTGTGCACTGGTGCAGCGCAGCGAGCGTCGCCGGAGTAACGATCATCGGGTCCGCCACCGCCCCAGACAACGTCGCCTGGGGCGAAATGCCGCCGGCGCCAGTCGGACCTGGTTCAGGCAGACTGACCACTTGCAGGCTGACCAGATCCGAAACATATCGGCCGCCTGCGGTGTCCCCGGGCACGACCATCCGCGCCAGCCCATCGCTGCCTTGGGGGCCGAGCTGTCCTGCGGTGTCGGCGTAGGCGACCAGGACCGGCTGGTGGCGGAACATCGGATCGATTTCCCCCAGGGAGAAAACCGCCTGATATCCATCCGAGCCGGTGGCGATCACATACTTGCTCAGGATGTCGTTTTTCGCCGTGGTTGTGATGACGCCGCCTGCATCGGCGAGCAAATTCCACAGCGTCGTTCCGGTGTAGCTGTCGCTGACCGGGACGCCGGCGGCGGTATACGTTACGCTCTTGGTCGTGACGGGTGTCGTCGTAGGAAGATTATAGATGCCTGGATCGGCGACCTGGCCGGAAACCAGGACCGGCGAGAATGGGTAGCCGAAATTGTCGAGAAGACCGCTGACACCGGTCTCGATGTTGTAGACATAGGGCAGCAGGTCTTGTTCGCTCGGAAATAGCCCCATCATCCTGCCCCAAGTCTATGCCGTTATTCCCAATGGACTATAACTAGGCGGATCGGTCACGCAATGTGGCGGAAGCTAAACTTTCCGTGGTTGCAACCCGTCATAAGCGAACGCCTGGCAGGCGCCGCTGGCCTCTCGCCATGTCGTCACGGCCAGGCTCGGGCGCCGATCTCTCGGTCAGCCATGACCGGTAGATCGATCAGGCGATCTGCGCTCTTATAGCCGGAGAAACCTTATCGGAGAGACACCGCCCATGCGCGCCATTCGCATCGATCGGGCCAAGCGGCTTTGCGACGACCCGGGCTGTGGCCACAACCGCTATCATCCGGACATCGCCCCGCTGGTGGAAATCGACCAGGGCGAGGAGATCGCGCTGGAAACGCGCGATGGGGTCGACGGCCAGATCCCCCCGGATGCCACGGTTGCCGACTTTGCCACGTTCGATGCCGGCGCTGTGCATCCGCTGACCGGGCCGGTGTTCGTCAAGGGCGCGATGCCCGGGGATATTCTGGAAGTAGAATTCACCGATATCATCCCCCAGCCAACGGGGTTCACCGCCATCATGCCGGGGCTGGGCTTCCTGCGCGATATCATGACCGAGCCATTTCTGGTGCATTGGCAGATCAAGGACGACTGGGCGACCTCGGAGCAGCTACCCGGGGTGCGTATCCCGGGCGCGCCTTTCATGGGGGTGTCGGCGGTGGCGCCGTCAGCGGAGCTACTGGCGGCCTGGACCGCGCGGGAGCAGCGGGTGATCGACGCTGGCGGATTCGCGTTTCCGCCGGATCTGGCCGGAGCAGTGCCCACCGGACCGTGTGGCCTGGCGGGTCTGCGTACGCTGCCGCCACGCGAAAATGGCGGCAATTTCGACGTGAAGCAGCTCACCAAAGGTGCCAAGCTTTATTTGCCAGTATTTAACGAAGGCGGCCTCTTTTCCACCGGCGACGGACATTTTGCCCAGGGCGATGGTGAGGTCTGCGTCACGGCTGTGGAGATGGGAGCAACCGCAGTCGTACGGTTCCGGGTGCATAAAGGTTTAGCCGCGTCCCGCAAGTTCACCGCGCCGGTATTCTCGCGCACCACCTACTTCGCCGAGCCGCGGTTCGCCGCACCGGAACGGTTGCTTGGGGTGATGGGGATGCCGATCAATGCCGCGGGCGAGATCGAGGCGGAAAATCTCACACTCGCTTGCCGTAACGCGCTGTTGAATATGATGGAACTGCTGCAGGAACGCGGTTTTAGCCGCGAGCAGGCCTACGTCATTTGTAGTGTCGCGGTCGACCTGCGGGTTTCCAACGTTGTAGACGTTCCCAACTACGTGGTTTCAGCGTTGCTGCCGGAAGCGATCTTCGACGGAGCTTGATGGTTTCGTTCGGAGGCCGCGGCGGCACAGGCTATGAAGAACAGGAACCTGCATGAGCGGTTCGCTCATCGCTCAAACGGAACGGTGAATTCGAGAGATGCAGCGGCAAGCACTTGGCAAAGCATCCAGGATATGTGCGGCCATGATTGCTGCGATGTCGGCCATGAAAGGCGTTTCTGCGCAGACGCCATCGGTCGCCCCCGCGAATACGACCGTCAGCCTCAATTACGTCTATGCGGCGTCTCTGGGCTTCGGCGGTTACACAGTCGGGGGCCTGACAGCGAACGTCTACACCTTGCCCCTGTCTGACACACTCCAAAACGTCCTGACCGACGGATGGGAGTTAAAGCTTCTGCTACCGGTACAATTTGGCAATTACCATTTTAGCTCGACCTACCAAGGCGTCCCGCTCTCTCTCAACGAACAATCCATCGCAGCCGTGCCGGGTGCCGAATTGGCAATTCCGATCTCGAGCAACTTTGTGCTGAAGCCCTTTGCCCAGGGAGGCGCTGCCTACACTTTTGGCTCTTCATCCATCGAAAATCTGAGGTGGACCCCATCGGCTGGACAGGAACCGGGGTGACGTAAGAGAGAGTCCCGCTGCGCTTCCCGTTCCCTCCCGATCCAAGGGACGAAGTAATAGCTAAGTATAGACCCTACTCTACATAGGTCAACTCCCTTTTTAACTCCGTGCCCGCGAGCCTGTGGGCTACGCCGCAGCCCTTCAAAGCGGAGGCGTTGTCCACACGCTCGTGGGCTTCGCCATCGAAAACCGCACGCGGCGTCTGGTAGCCCAACGCCTGATGCAGCCGCTCCTCGTTGTAGAACAGCAGCCAGCCGCCAATGCCTTGGCGCGCTTCCGCAACAGAGCCATACGCTTTGATGAACACGTCCTCATACTTCAGGCTGCGCCAAAGCCGCTCGATAAAGATATTGTCCAGGAACCGCCCCTTGCCATCCATGCTGACCCGGACACCGCGGCTTTCCAACTCCTCCAGAAACCCGGCACTGGTGAACTGGACGCCTTGGTCGGTGTTGAAAATCTCGGGCCGACCATGCCGGGCGATCGCTTCCTGCAGCGCTTCAACACAGAAATCCGCCTCCATGGTGATCGAAACCCGCCAAGCCAGAACCCGGCGGCTGAACCAGTCCATCACCGCGACCAGATACACGAAGCCCTTGGCCATCGGGATGTAGGTTATATCGGCGCACCACACTTGGTTCGGCCGCTCAATAGCCAAGCCGCGCAGCAAATACGGATAAACCTTGTGATCCGGGTGCCCCTTGCTGGTGTTGGGCTTCTGGTAGATCGCCTCCAGTCCCATCACCCGCATCAGCCGGCGCACGCGCTTGCGGTTTACTATCGCGCCATCCTGGCGCAGCGCCGCCACCATCCGCCGCGCCCCGTAGAACGGCCACTTCGTATAAAGCTCGTCCATCCGACGCATCAGCGCCAGGTCGTCCGGGTCCACTGGCGCCGGTTGGTAATACAGCGTCGAGCGCGCGACCTTTAGCAGCTGGCATTGCGCCGCGATCGAGAGGTCAGGATCGTCTCGGTCGACCAGCGCGCGACGTTCGCCGGGACTCATGGCCCAGACCTTTTCCGCAAAAAATCCCGCTCCACCGTCAACTGGCCGATTTTCTCATACAAAGGTGCCAGCTGCGTTTCCGCCGCGTCACCGCTATTCGCCGATGCCTTGTCCCGAGCGAACAGCGTCGCAGTCCCGTCCAGCAGCGTCTTCTTCCACGCGTGGATCTGGCTGGCATGCACGCCGAATTTGCTCGATAGCTCGGCTACCGTGCCCTCCTCGCGGATCGCTGCAAGCGCCACCTTCGCCTTAAACTCGGGACCGTGTTTCTTCCGTGTATTCGACAAGTCTCACCTCCGGCCAATCGGCCATTCCCAGGCTGGATTCTCTCTTAGCTGCCTGTCCAGTTTTCGGGGACCACTTC
>CAVYXX010000082.1:0-2500 GCA_963772355.1 uncultured Alphaproteobacteria bacterium
TTGGTTGCGGGGACAGGATTTGAACCTGTGACCTTCAGGTTATGAGCCTGACGAGCTACCGGGCTGCTCCACCCCGCGTGGGTGTGATGTGGTGAGGGTGGATTGGAAGACCTGGCGGCGACCTACTCTCCCGTGCCTTAAGACACAGTACCATGGGCGCTGGGGAATTTCACGGCCGAGTTCGGGATGGGATCGGGTGCGGGCTCCCCGCCAAAGCCACCAGGTCGTCCAATCCACCCTGGCGATCGGTGTCCGTCGGGTTCGATGACGGTCGTCGGTTTGCAGTCGTCCGTTGTCCAACGACTGGGTGGTTGGTTCTGGCTGTGTGTTGTGTGCGGCATGCGTCCGTGCTGACAGCGACTGTTCTGCGGATGACGATGGTGTGCTGATCGGCTGCGCTGGGGATGATTTCCATGCATGGTGCATGTATCGAGCCGATCGGGCGATTAGGACCAGTTAGCTGAATGCGTTGCCGCCCTTATACACCTGGCCTATCAACGTGATGGTCTATCACGGCCCTCAGGGAGATCTCGTTTTGAGGTGGGTTTCCCGCTTAGATGCTTTCAGCGGTTATCCCGTCCATACATAGCTACCCGGCCATGCCACTGGCGTGACAACCGGTGCACCAGAGGTATGTCCATCCCGGTCCTCTCGTACTAGGGACAAATCCTCTCAAGTCTCCTTCACCCACGGCAGATAGGGACCGAACTGTCTCACGACGTTCTAAACCCAGCTCACGTACCACTTTAATCGGCGAACAGCCGAACCCTTGGGACCTGCTCCAGCCCCAGGATGTGATGAGCCGACATCGAGGTGCCAAACCTCCCCGTCGATGTGGACTCTTGGGGGAGATCAGCCTGTTATCCCTAGAGTACCTTTTATCCGTTGAGCGATGGCCCTTCCACGCGGGACCACCGGATCACTATGGCCGACTTTCGTCTCTGCTCGAGCTGTCACTCTCGCAGTCAGGCGGGCTTGTGCCATTGCACTCAGCAGCCGATGTCCGACCGGCCTGAGCCCACCATCGCGCGCCTCCGTTACTATTTGGGAGGCGACCGCCCCAGTCAAACTGCCCACCATGCAGGGTCCCGGACCGGGCTGACCGGTCGCGGTTAGACATCAGAAGAGCTCAGGGTGGTATTTCAAGGTTGGCTCCACCCAAGCTAGCGCCCAGGCTTCAAAGCCTCCCACCTATCCTACACAGCGCTCTCCTAATGCCACTGCAAAGCTGCAGTAAAGGTTCATAGGGTCTTTCCGTCTGACCGCGGGTACCCCGCATCTTCACGGGGAATTCAATTTCGCTGAGCCGATGCTGGAGACAGTGGGGAAGTCGTTACGCCATTCGTGCAGGTCGGAACTTACCCGACAAGGAATTTCGCTACCTTAGGACCGTTATAGTTACGGCCGCCGTTTACCGGGGCTTCAATTCAATGCTTGCACATCTCCTCTTAACCTTCCGGCACCGGGCAGGCGTCAGACCCTATACGTCGTCTCTCGACTTCGCAGAGCCCTGTGTTTTTACTAAACAGTCGCTACCCCCTGCTCTGTGCCACCCGCCGCTGGTTGCCCAGCAACGGGTCTCGCTTATCCCGAAGTTACGCGAGCAATTTGCCTAGTTCCTTCAGCATCGTTCTCTCAAGCGCCTTGGTATTCTCTACCAGTCCACCTGTGTCGGTTTCGGGTACGGTCTATACGCTGGAGCTATTTCCCGGAACGGCGTGGCGCACGGGCAATCCGATAAGCCCATACAACTTCGCCATTCGTCACTTCCAGCAGGCCGAGGAATGTTAACCCCGTTCCCATCGACTACGGCTTTCGCCCTCGCCTTAGGGGCCGGCTCACCCTGCGCGGATTAACCTTGCGCAGGAACCCTTGGACTTTCGGCGACAGAGTTTCTCACTCTGTTTGTCGCTACTCATGTCAGCATTCGCACTTCCGATACCTCCACCACCCCTCACAGGTATAGCTTCGCAGGCTTACGGAACGCTCCGCTACCGCTGGCATTGCTGCACATGAACCCACAGCTTCGGTACGTGGCTTGAGCCCCGTTACATCTTCGGCGCAGGATTTCTTGATTAGACCAGTGAGCTATTACGCTTTCTTTAAAGGATGGCTGCTTCTAAGCCAACCTCCTGGTTGTTTTGGAATTCCCACATCCTTTCCCACTTAGCCACGATTTGGGGACCTTAGCTGGTGGTCTGGGCTGTTTCCCTCTCGACGACGGACCTTAGCACCCGCCGTCTGTCTGCCACGCTATACTCCTCGGTATTCGGAGTTTGGTTAGGTTTGGTAAGTCTTTGGGACCCCCTAGCCCATCCAGTGCTCTACCCCCGAGGGTAAACACATGACGATCTACCTCAATAGATTTCGCGGAGAACCAGCTATTTCCGAGTTTGATTGGCCTTTCACCCCTAGCCACAGCTCATCCCCGACTTTTTCAACAGGCGTGGGTTCGGCCCTCCAGTGCGTGTTACCGCACCTTCAGCCTGGCCATGGCTAG
>CAVYXX010000082.1:7500-46689 GCA_963772355.1 uncultured Alphaproteobacteria bacterium
ACAAGACATCGCCGCGGCGGCCAAGTCCGCGCAATGGGCGCTCAAACACGCGGTCGTAGCCGTAATCATTGCCGCAAGCGGTCAGCATCGCCGGATCCAGCGTTAGCGCCAGAGCGGCGATCGACGGTCGCTCGGATTTCGGCCGCAGCCGGATCAGCATTTCCGTCGCCAAATGCTGGGCATCGGCCGCCGATCCGCCGTTGCCGCAGAACATGAGTTTGCCCCCACCGCGTAGACCCGCCTCGCAGGCATCGACGACCTTAATGACCGCATCAGCCAGCTCCGTGGCAATCCGTTGCTTCAGCTCCGCCGACCGGGTCATCATCGCCGTAAAGCGAACCTTTTCCTGCGTCTGCATACCAACTCCGTGGGTTGAACCGAGGGAGTTCTACACGACGGCGTGCGCTGCCCGGAAGCGGATGCTTTCATGGGACTCCGGGTCGGGGGTTATTGCCGAGCGCCCTGTCAGGCACCCTTTATTGGGCCACCCAGCCGCCATCGATCGACAACGGCGCCCCGGTAATGGTGCTGGCAGCATCCGAACACAGGAACACCGCGAGGCCGCCGATCTGTTCGGGGCTGGTGAACTTCACCATCGGCTGCTTTTCGGCCACCAGATCGTGGGTTTCCTGTTCGACCGTCTTGCCGTCTTTTTCTGCACGGTCGCGCAACTGTTTTTCAACCAGCGGGGTAAGTACCCATCCGGGGCAGATCGCGTTCACTGTAACCCCGGTATTGGCGAGCTCGATCGCGGCCACTTTTGTGATGCCGAGCACACCGTGCTTGGCCGCGACGTACGCGACTTTCTGTGGACTCGCCACCAGCCCGTGCGCAGAGGCAATGTTGATGATGCGCCCCCAGCCCTTGCCCTTCATGCCCGGGATCGCCGCCTTCATGCCGTGGAATACGCCTGACAGATTGATGGCGATGATCTGGTCCCATCGCTCGTCCGGGAAGTCTTCAACGGGGGCTGTGAATTGAACACCAGCGTTGTTGACCAGGATATCCACCGAACCCAGCGTCTTCGTCGCTTCCCCCACCATTCCGGCGATCTGCTCAGGCTTGCTGATATCTGCGCCACAGTATCCGACCTTCACTCCGCGCGATGCGGCCATTTCCGATCGCAACGCCTCGATCTGCGCTGCACTACCGAACCCATTCAGCATAATATCCGCCCCCGCCGCGGCGAGGGCGTGCGCGATCCCCAACCCGATGCCGCTGGTCGATCCAGTGACCAAGGCGACCTTCCCCCTCAAACTCATTGCCCTCGTCCTTCCACGTGATGTCGCCGGAATTTATGCCGCATCGCATCATCGCGCGGCAGGGTATCCTGTTATAGGCCCCACAGAACCGAGAGGGGATATTTTCGCCTCCTCGACGTCCGAAATTGGTTTTGGGATTTTCTGCCGGAGCGAGCCTTCTCATGGCGTTCGGTATCATCCTCTTGTTCGACTGGGCAGCGATGATCCTCTCGTCCCGACCTGCACACGCCCCGGCAGCGCGCGGTGACGGTCCGGGATGGAGCAGCGACGCGCCGCAGCCTGGATGATGCCGCAACGGGTGCGAACGCGATGGGATCTGCTGAGTCCACTACCCCAGATCGGCGAGAAGCGACTTTGCCTCCTGCAACTCTCGGGTGTCGAAGCCTTCGGTGAACCAACCGAAAACTGGGGCGAGCAGCTCATACGCGTCTCGGGGTTTGTCCTGACTCTGCCAGAGCCGGGCGAGGCTGGTTGAAGTCCGCAGCTCCCACATTTTCGCCTGCTGGCGCCGCGCCCAATCGAGCGAACTGCGAAAGTTCCGTTCTGCACCTTCAAGATTGCCCTTGAGCGAAAGCATCCAGCCCTTGAGGCGCAGGATCTCGGCGTAGCACAGGCGTTGCTCCCACCCGGGGCGTTCGATTTGGTCGATCACCGCGTCGATCAGCTGCAGGGCATTGTCGAGGTCGCCGGTCAGCGTCATGGCTTCGGCCAAAAAGGCCTTCATGGTCGGGCTGCGGGCCTTCCCACCAGACGCTTCCCAAACCGCGATGCCGGCCTTGAGCGGGGCAATTGCTTCGGCGAACTTACCTTCCCGGATGAGTGCTAGGCCATATGCAACGGGTGCCTGCATCGCCCACAGCACGGAGAGGCTGTTCTCCCGACCCAGCCGCTCAATTTCAGCGGCGCGGTCGTGCATGTACTCGGACGTGAACCGGTGATCAAACTCATGGGCCCCAATCATCAGCGCCCATCCCAGGTCGCAGGGGTGGCCGCGCCGGCGGGCATGCGCGTGTGTTTCATTGCTTAGCCTCAGTGCCCGATCGGGGTAGCCCAGCATCCAGGTGCAAACCGAGGCGATGGCGCCAGCCGCAGTTTTGGGATCCTGGTTGAGGATGTCTGCGAGATGGCGATGCTTTTCATCGTCGTAGAGGTCCAGCACCTTGTCGACGTGCTCCAGAGGCTTGGTGAACTCTCCCGCAAAACAGTAGGCTATACAGGCAAGTGTGTGTCCCGAGATCAGCAGGTCGCCATCGCCGGTGGCCTTCGCAATGTCCAGTACCTCCTCCACCCACTGCAAGGACTCCGCAACGCGGCCTTGCGAGTCAATGTTGACCGTCAATCCCCAGAGGATGGGCAGCAACGCATCGTGGCGTTTGAGCGACTTCGCCAGCGCCAGTGCCGGATGCAGGCTGGTCCAGACTTCGGGGGTGAACCAGCCTTTGAACGCCTGCCAAACTGGGCCAAGGCGGCTACGTAGCCCCAGTTCGCTGGAGTCTCGTTGCGATGACTGAGGCAGGGTGGCAACCAAGTCGAGCCCGCGGTTGAGATGGGCAATTGCCTCGGCCATGGCCATGCGCTTGAACGCCAGCTCGCCGGCGGCCTGCCAGAGCGGTATGGCGGCTTCGGCAAGACCCGCGGCGGTGAGGTGATGCGCCAGCACCTCGGGTTCGATGGTCTTGATGTTGGGGAACCGTTGCTCGATCACCCGTGCGATCTTGCCGTGCAGCTCCTGCCTGCGGGTCTTGAGCAACGAGTCATACGCCGCGTCCTGCACCAGCGCGTGTTTGAAAGTGTAGATGGCATCTGGCGGCGTGCCGCGACGGAAGGCTAGCCCCAACTCGCTCAGCCTCGCCAGGGCGTCACTGAGTTGGGCCTGTGGTATCGGGGCGACCGCGGCGATCAGCTCGTAGCTGAACTCGCGGCCAATTGCCGCCCCTATCTGGGCGATCTCTTTCACCGGCATGAAGCGATCCAGTCGCGCCATCAGCGAGTCCCGCAGCGTCACCGGAATGGTGACGGCGCGAGCCGAGCCAGCGTAATCGTAATGATCGCCAGCCTCCTTTAGCTCGCCCAATTCGAGAATGGACTTGGTCAGCTCCTCGACAAACAGCGGCACGCCGTCGGTCCGCGTCAAAATCTGCTCCAACAGCCCAGCCGGAAGCGCCTTGCCGCCGGCAAGCGCGGAGACGATCGCAGCACTTTGCGCCCGGGTCAGCTTTGACAGGTTCAGGGCGCCAACGTGGCCCTGCCCGGACCAGCGCGACTGAAACTCCGGCCGATGGGTCAGCACGACCAGCAGCGGAACGGCTTTCACGCGATCCATCAGCAGATCCAGAACCTCCAAAGTGGTAGGGTCGGCCCAGTGCGCATCCTCGAACAGCATCACGCTGGGTTGCTGGCGGGCAGTTGCTTCGGTGAGATCGACCAAGGTCCGCAGCGTCTCGTCCTTGAACTTCTGCGGCGTCATACGCAGCGCCCCGTAGCGCTGCTCGCAGGGGATGGACAGGATTGAGGCGACGAACCTGACGTCAGCCAGCGGACGGCTGTACTGCGTCACCACTAGCGCTTCCAATCTGTCAAGTTTTGAGTCCGCGGTTTCGTCCCGCGCAAACTTCAACGTCCTTTCGAGGTTGTCGATGATCGGCCAGAACGCGCTGTTCACGTAGTAGGGCCAGCACTGCAAGCGCAGGGCCTGCACGCCCTGCGCAGCCAACCGCTCGCGCAACACGTTCAAAATGCGGCTCTTGCCGATCCCGGGGTCGCCCGACAGCACCGCCACCTGGCCTTCGCCGTCTTGCGCCTGCGACCAGCGACGAAACAGCAGATCCAGTTCTTCGTCACGGCCCACCAGCGGCGTCAGCGCGCTGCCGCCACGTTTGGCGTCGAACCGACTTTCTGTCGCCAGGGCGCGCTCCACCCGCCAGGCGTGAACCGCCTCGGCGATGCCTTTCAGGTCACGTTCGCCAAGATCGGATAGTTCAAACGCGTTGCCGATCAATCGACGAGTCGAGGCTGCGACGAGAATCTGGTCAGCGGCGGCCATTGCCTGCAGACCTGCTGCAAGATGCAACGTGCCGCCCACCGCGGCGACCGTATGGGCGGCGATGGACCCATTCTGATCGCCGATGACCACCATACCGGTGGCGATACCAACACGCACGTGCAATGGGACGCCTGCTATGGTCGCGAGCTTCGGCACTGCCTCGACCAACGCAAGCGCCGCTTGAACAGAACGTTCGACGTCGTGCTCGTCGGCGTGCGGAAACCCGAAATAGGCCAACACGCCGTCGATCGCATAGTTGGCGACATAGCCATAGTGACGTTCGATTATATCCCCACAACAGCGGTGACATGCGGTCGTCATCTCGCGCAGGTCTTCAAGATCAAGTCGGCCCGAGACCACCGCCAAACCAACCACTTCGCAAGCCATGACCGTGAGTTGCCGGCGCTCGGCAACTCGTTCTCCCGGCTGCCCTTCGTCTACCTCCGCTCGGCCAGTGGCGGCAGGTGTTCCTCGATCGCGTAATGCCTCAGCGAGGACCTCCTCGGGCGAGCTCTCTGCGATCTTCCGAGCCGGTTTCGAGACATCGAGATTTGGCGACACCGCCGATTGCTGACCCGTTTGGCCACTTATACTACCTGACACATTGCCGGGGAAATTCGGACTTTCGTCAGAAGGTCGCGTGATATATGCAACGAAACGGTAGCCTCGCCCGGCCACCGTCTGGATGCAGCTTTCCGAGGCACGGCCGCCATCCAGAACCTTGCGCAACGCCGTGATCTGGACAGTCAGGTTGTTCGCTTCAACCGCGGTGTCCGGCCAGACCTGCTGCATGATGACGTCCTTCGTCACTAGCGCGCCTGGTTGTCGCAGCAGGACGGCGAGGACATCGAGCGCGCGCGCACCGACCGCGGCCGGCGCCCAAGCCCCCGTGGCGTCCGGACGCAACAACCGTCGGAGATCGACATCGAAGCGAAAGCCCTCGAACGCGACCATCCCGGGGCTGATCGACGCCTCCATCTCTCGCAGCCCCCTTTCTTTGGCGCCAGTGAGGCAAACTCCGATCGGCGCCGGCCCATTTCAAGCCGTCGATCGTGTGACATCCTACCCGTCGGGCAACTACAGGGCACTAGTTGATACTTTGTATTTAGCAACTTTTAGCAAGTTTTCTCGACCAACTGATGGATTTTTAGCAGCGGCGCCAGTGAGGATTGATCGAGTGACGGACCCTTTCTCGTAGCTAATCCGCTGATCGCGACCCGGCGCACTTGCTCAACACCCAATCGGTGACCCTCTTTCCTTTGGGGCTCGGAACAACACGCCACCCGAGAAGAGCTGCGACCGGGGGGATTTTTGACGCATTGGCGATTATCCATTTGGAGCAGAGGACATGACTGTAAAGACAGTAGCGAGACACACAGTCTCTGCATTGTTGCTTGCGCTCACGGTGTCGGCGCAAACTAGCGCTAAGGGCACTGGCTACGTGTTTGTCAGCAACGAGTCGGTGAACAAGGTCGCCGTGATCGATCCAAAGCAGGAGGATCGGGTCATCGCGTGGATCGAAACGTCAGGCCGCCCCCGTGGCATGGCGTTTCGCGATGACCGAAGGCAGCTTTTGGTCGCCTGCGGCTACGACAACGTGATCGACGTGATCGACGTGGCAACGCTGGCGGTCACCGATCACATTCCAACCGGCGCCAATCCTGAGGTGTTCGAACTCAGCCAGAACGAGAAAACACTCTACGTTTCCTATAAGGAAGGGTCCGCGGTTCAGGAGATTGATGTCGAAGACAAACTCGTCGAACGCGAAATCCGGACTGGCGCCGATCCCGGAGGCATAGCCGCGAGCAGCGACGGGAAGACCTTGTTTGTAACCTCCGAGACAAGTGATTGGGTCCACGTCGTCGACCTGGCGGCGGGCGCAGTCACAGACAACATCGCGGTCGGCACACGTCCGAGGCAACTCCTGCTGCTGCCGGGCGGAAAAGAGCTGTGGGTATCGAACGAATTGTCCGGTCAGGTCTCGATCATTGATCGCGCGACCAGCCACGTGACAGGACATCTTGGCTTCCGGCCACCGGGTTCCCGCCAAATCGATGTGACACCCGAGGGCCTGACGACGACACGGGACGCTGAGACCGCGTTCGTTACGCTCGGCCGAGCCAACTATGTTGCTTTCGTCGAAACCGCGACACGGAAGATCCAGCACTACGTGCCGGTGGGCAGAGGCGCCAGGGGCGTCGCCCTAAGCTACGACGAGAAGACGCTCTACGTCGTCAATGGGCTGAGCGACGATGTTTCGATCATTGATGTGGCGAGCCGCAAGGTGATCAACGCGGTGCCCGTCGGCCGCACGCCATACTCGGTTATAGCCGATGATTGAAACACGGAGCCCCCAACTCGAACATGCGGGCTCCACAAAGGGTCAGCGATGCACGAGAAATCGTATCGTCGCGTCGGACACATGAAGACGGACTGCCAGAGCGCAGAACATCATTTGTTTGCCGATATAAATGGCCAAAGGACACCATGAGTCACCGCCTTTGCCTTACCATAACCGCCATCCTGACTTTCCCGTCGGGTGCGCCGGCCCTCTATCCTGGCGACTGCGTTCAGACGCCTGGCGGCCCGGTGGTGACAGCACGCGTGGTGCAGAAGCTCAGCAACGACCCGCCACAATTCGAGATTGAGTTCGAGGCATGCAAGGTGACGGTAGAGATGGGTGCGCGAGAGCGATGAGGAGACACCAAAGCTTGCGCTAGGGCTCATAGGCGCAAACCACCCCTAACCGCTCTTCGTCTGTACCTCTTCAATGCTTTGGATCACGCAAACCAGTCACAGAATGGACCGCCCTCGTCGCGGGAGTCATCTTACGACCCGCTTCCCCGCAACAGATGATAACTCAGTTCACCCGGGTCGGTCAGGTCCGGCACCGTCCAGCCGTTCAAGTCATATTCAGCCATGCATTGCTCGGCCAAGCCCTTGAACGCCGCTGCGTTGCCCGATGCCTGCGCCCCAAACAGGCAATACCGCCTGATCTCCTCGGTCGAGCCGCCATAGTTGATCTCGTACAACTCGTGCCGGCCGCCGAACTCCGACCCGATGCTGTCCCACAGCAGTTTCATTAGCTTCACCCGTTCCTCCGCACTGTAACCGTTGGATCCGCGCAGGTACTTGTCGAGATACGGCCTGATTTCCGCGCTTTGGAAATCACGGGCGTGACTGTTGAGGTAGATCAGGCCGGACGCCACCGTCTGCTCGATGATGTATTTGACCTTGGAGTAGGCCATCGTGGCGATGATGTGATACGCGTTGCCCGGATCCATGTTGGGTTGTACATAATCGCCAACCCACGGCTTCGGATCGCGTACCATGGCGTCGGACAATCCCCAGAACAGGTTCCGCCACGCGATCACCTCGCCGACATTCGCCTGCACACCGCGATAATCCTTTGTGCCCGACGCCTCGACCGCCTTCAGCAACAGTCCGCAGATGAAATCAAGCTTCACCGCCAGCCGTGTGCACCCATGCACGACAAACCGAGGCAGAAACCCAGTGCGTGGAAAAAAGTTGTTGGCCTTCTCAACGTCACCATAGACAAAAACATTTTCCCACGGCACCAGCACTTCATCCATGATGAAGATCGCGTCGTTTTCGTCCAACCGACTGGACAACGGGTAGTCAAACGGGCTGCCCATCGCCGTCGCCGCCATCTCATAGGACGTGCGACAGATGAATTTGATGCCGGGCGCGTTGGTCGGCACCATGAAGACCGCGGCGTAAGACTTGTCCTGCAGCGGGATCAGCCCGTGGTGGGCGACGAACGTGTAGTTGGTCAGCACCGACCCGGTGGCCACCACCTTTGCGCCGGACACCACGATACCGGCGTCGGTTTCCCGCACAACGTGGCAGCACACATCGCTCACCTGATCGGGCGGCCGATCACGATCGACGGGCGGGTGGATGATCGCGTGGTTGATGAACGGCACCCGCTCCTGGCTGAACTTGTACCAGCGCCGAGCATTCTCCTGATACGGCGCATAAAACTCCGCGTTGGCGCCGAGGGTCGCGAGAAACGCCGCCTTGTAGTCTGGCGACCGGCCTACCCAACCATAGGTGAGCCGTGCCCACGCCGCGATCGCCTCCCGCCCGGCGATCAAGTCTTGGGCGGTCTTCGGCGCCTTAAAGAAGGCGTGCGTCATCCCGCCGTTACCGGTATCCGTCGGCACCATCAACGTGGACTGTTGTTCCGGATCGTGCATCGCGTCGAACAGCCGCGCGATCATCCGTGCCGTGTTGCGAAACGCCGGATGCTCAGTGACCTTGGCCACGCGCTCGCCGTATATGTAGACCGTCCGCCCGTCATCCAGGGAGGCGAGGTAGTCCGCCCCTGTCATAGGCTTCTGGTCGGCGCTCTGCCCGGTGCCCGGCGACATTGTGCATCTCCCACTTATCAGGGACTATCCACTGGCAGATGGCGCCTGTGCAACCGCCCCGTCGCGTGCTCCTATCGATGGTCGTTAAGCGTTGACGCCGGCTTCAAATGCCCCCGCCGCAATCGGTAAAGAACGTGCCGGCGCAGAGGGCTGCCCTCCAAGCAATTCGGGTGATCGAACTCGATCGATCGAACCATCCCCAACCGCTCCATGACACGGATCGAGGCGGTGTTGAGCAGAGCGGTTATGGCGACAATCTCCTGCTGACCGACACGACGAAAACCGTCGTCAATAGCTGCTCGAGCGGCCTCAGTCGCATAGCCCTGGCCCCAATACGGCCGATGCAGACGCCATGCGACTTCGACCGCAGGCGTGAATGATGCCTCGAACGCAACGCGCTTCAGTCCCACAGCCCCTGTCAATGGGGAGACACCAGGTGCCTCCACAGCCCACGGGCAGAAGCCGGTCTCCGACAGATGCTTTTCCGCACGCTCTACGTATGCATCGCTTTCCTCGCGGGCCAGAACGCCCCCCAGAGACTGCATAACAGCCGGATCGGAATTTTGCTCCGCGAACGGGGGAAGATCGCTTTTCCGCCAGGGACGGAGAATCAGGCGGGGGGTTCTGATCAAGGCGTCCTCTGCCGGCGTGGATAACACCCGGACTGTCATAACATACGAAAGCCCTTGGACGCGCAGGCGGACCCGGAATACCGGAAGTCAATCGACCCGTGGGCGGCAAATTTCTCGGTTCCCTGCCGGCGGCAGTGACTATAGCATTATCGAATCATGCCCCGCGGCGACCTGTTCCCTGAGATCGGCCCCTACGAAACCGGCTATCTGCCCCTGTCCGGCGGACATGTGATGTACTGGGAGCAAGCCGGCAACCCGAACGGCCGCCCGGTGCTGTTCTTGCATGGCGGCCCGGGTGCCGGCGCGGGCGCGGTGCACCGCCGCTTCTTCGACCCTAACTTCTGGCGCATTGTTATCTTCGATCAGCGCGGCGCCGGCCGTTCTCGGCCGCTCGGAGGATTGGACAACAACTCCACCCCTGACCTTGTCTCTGACATCGAGATCCTGCGACGCCATTTGGCCATCGAGCGTTTCCTGCTGTTTGGCGGATCATGGGGATCAACCCTCGCCCTGGCCTACGCCCAGGCACATCCCCTGCGCGTCGCCGGCGCCGTCCTGCGCGGCGTGTTCCTCGGGCGCCCCCAGGAAGTGGAGTGGTTCCTGCATGGCATGCGCCTGGTGTTTCCCGAAGCCCACGCCGCTTTCACCGGCTTTCTGTCGGAAGCCGAGCGGACGGACCTACTGAACTCATATCTGCGGCGCCTGACCAGCGCCGATCCCTCGGACCATCTGCCGGCTGCCCGAGCCTGGTCTGTCTATGAGGGCACCTGCAGCACGCTGCTGCCCAGCCCGGAAACCGTCAGTGGTTTCTCTCAGGATCGCACTGCCCTTGGTCTTGCCCGAATCGAGGCGTTCTACTTCGCGCATGGTCTCTTTCTGCCACCCGGCGGACTTCTCGGGCACATGGACCGGATCAGCCACATCCCAGCGGAGATCGTGCAAGGCCGCTATGATATGATCTGCCCGGCTGCGACGGCGTTCGATCTGGCCGCCGCCTGGCGAAACGCCCGGATGACGATCGTTCCGGACGCAGGGCACTCGGCGCTGGAGCCTGGCATCCGCCGCGCACTCGTCGCCGCCGTCGAACGCTTCCGTGGGGGCGGTAGGCTGGGCGCTCGGGCATGGGCAAGCAATTCCGGGAATGTTGCAAAACCATAACGCTAGACAATCGGGCCGTTGATCTCCCGAGTTCAGCTTCTGTCGCATTGCTTCCTTGAAGTCCTCGTAGGCGCGGCAGGTGACCGCGAAGGCTCCTGGGCCACCGATCACCTCGGCGGTGTAGGAAGACAGCAGATCCGGCTCCTCATGCAGGATGCAAAGCCCGTTGATGGTGATATCCGCCGCCGCCATGCGATCACGGATCGGCGCGGGCGCGACCCCGTCGTTGGATCGCCCGTCGCCGATGACATTCACAATGTTCCGCTTCGGGACCGCGGGCACCTGAGCAAGCAACGTCAGCGACGCCAGCAAAGCCTCGCCGATTGCGGTGGTACCGGCCGTGACGGTGCGCGGCATATTCTCGACGTTGTCTGAGAAGGCCCGCAAATCAGCCTCGGTTAAGATCCGGGTCCAATTGCTAATTACGTCCTGCTGCCCGGTGCCTGACCACAACAGCAGCGACAGCACACTCTTCCCGATCAGGCCGCCCGCCACTGTGGGATCCTGCAAGGCCACGGCCATTCCGCCAGCGATCAGCCCGAACTCATCAAACGTCACGCTGGCCGACCCATCGACCGCCAGCACCATAGCCAACTCGACGTGATCCATCGCGCCGCTCCTACCGTCGCCGGGACGCGGATGGATGGGATCAAAGGTCCGCCGTCCGGGCAGCGCCCGAACTTAAGCCCCCGCACCAGGCATCCGGCGTCAAGTGGCTATCT
Source organism: uncultured Alphaproteobacteria bacterium (assembly GCA_963772355.1). Lineage (GTDB taxonomy): Bacteria > Pseudomonadota > Alphaproteobacteria > Acetobacterales > Acetobacteraceae > Rhodopila. The sequence continues at coordinate 18,712 of CAVYXX010000082.1, forward strand.
CAAAAGTCACGAACGTTGCAAAGTTCGTGCAAATTTTCGCCGCAATCGATAAACTATGTTGGCGCCCGCGCGAAACGCCCGGCTGGAGGTCTACATGCCAACACCCCGGAAGGAAACCCGCGGCGGCCGAGCCTTTGCGGGTCCCGTATTGGGGATCGTTATACTACTGGCCTGCTACTGGTTACTGGTAGGATGGCACCAGATACCGGCCCTTATTGATCTTGCGCTCGCAACGGTGAATTAGCCTGCGAAGCCTTAGCTATAGCGGCCGCGTTGTCCCAAATCCTGATTGTAATCAGCGTCGAACACGCGCGTCAGATCCGACCGGCTGAGGCCAATATCGGCAAGCTGGCGATCCGACATGGTGGCCAGCTCAGTTGCAGCTTGGTTGTTGCGACGCCAGGCGACCAAGGCAGCCGCTTGGCGCGACCACCAGGCGGCCAAGCCCCTTTTACGCGCACCTTCGGGCGAAGCAGATGGGACCCGCGGGTCGCGCTCTTCCCATTCTGCGTCAACATAGCTCAAGCTCGGTAGCTTGAAGACGAATTCAGAGTTAGCGGCTTGAGCGCTCATGGCAAATGTCCGTACAGACCCAGGTGCAACGCTAACGTCAGGAAGGCGGGGCGCCCCCAGGTTTTGATGCACCGCAACATAAGGCGCTTGGCGCACGAATTAAGAGGGAGGAACCTACAACTGCCATGCACTTCACGCATAGGTCATAAACAAGGTATGAGTTTGATGCACAAAGAGACGCGAAGGGTCGGACAATGAGTGAGAGCGCGGTATCAGCCCTACGGCAAGAGCTTGCTCGACAGAGCCTCGACGGCTTTATCGTCCCTCGCGCGGACGAACATTTGGGTGAATACGTCCCGCCCTCGGCCGAACGCCTCGCGTGGTTGACTGGCTTCACCGGCAGCGCCGGATTGGCGGTCGTACTGGCATCAACCGCCGCCGTCTTCACCGACGGCCGGTATGTCTTACAGCTTGCCGAACAAACTGATCCCGACCTCTGGCAGCGTCTGCATATCACTGAGGAACCGCCGCCCGCCTGGTTGGCTCAGCACGCCCCGAAACCAGGGCGCATCGGCTACGATCCGCTGCTGATCAGCGAGGAAGCCCTCACTCGCTATACTGAGGCGGGTCTGCAAATGGTGGCGGTAGATCGAAACCCGATCGACGTCGTCTGGACCGATCGGCCGCCTCCGCCAACTGTGCCCGCCCAGCCTCATCCGCTAGCATACGCAGGTAGATCGTCGGAAGATAAGCGTGCCGACGTAGCGAAGCTGCTGCGCGACGCCAAGCAGGACGCGGCGGTGCTGACCGATCCGTCGTCGATCGCCTGGCTGCTGAATATTCGTGGCGGCGACGTGGCGTTTACGCCCTTCGCCCTGAGCTTTGCCCTGGTGCGAGCCGACGGCGCGACCGACCTGTTCATCGATCCCGCCAAGATGTCGCCCGAAGTCAGGAGCTGGCTGGGCAACGCGGTCTCGGTCACCGATCGCACCGCGCTGTTGCCCGCGCTAGCCGGATTGACGGGTAAGAAAGTGCGTATCGATCCGGCCGGATCGCCGGTCTGGTTCGCGCAGCAACTGGCCAAGGCGGGCGCCATCGTGGTTGCCGGCAGCGACCCTTGCCTGCTCCCGAAAGCTTGCAAAAACGACGCCGAGCAGCAGGGTGCTCGCGCGGCTCATCTCCGCGACGCGGCGGCTGTCTGCCGCTTCCTGCATTGGCTTTCCGGCGCCGCCCCGACCGGCCAGGAAACCGAAATGTCCGCTGCCGAGGCGTTGCTGGCATTCAGGCGTCAGATCGACGGATTCCGCGGCGAAAGCTTCCCTGCGATCTCAGGAGCAGGCGAGCACGGGGCGATCATCCATTACCGGGTGTCAGACGAATCCAATCGCCCCATTAAGCCGAACGAGGTGTACCTCATAAACTCCGGTGCGCAGTATCCGGACGGAACAACGGATATCACGCGCACGATCTGGACCGGCCCCGAAGCGCCGCCGGACTCTGTGCGGGAGAGGGTTACCCGCGTGATGCAGGGGCATATCGCGCTGGCCACCTCAACCTTTCCCAAAGGTGTCGGAGGCGCCCATCTCGACGCATTGGCTCGGCGCGCACTCTGGCTCGCAGGCCTCGACTACGACCACGGCACCGGGCATGGCGTCGGCAGTTACCTATCCGTGCACGAGGGACCCGTCAGCATCTCGCGGTTGGGCCGCCCGGTGCCGATCGCCGCGGGCATGATCCTTTCGAACGAGCCCGGCTTCTACCTCCCCGGCCATTACGGTATCCGATTGGAGAACCTGTTGCTGGTCCAGCCGGCTACTCTGCCCAATGCTACCAAGCCCTTCCTCTGCTTCGAGACCCTGACCCTCGCCCCCTTTGACCGCCGCCTGTTGAACCCCGCGTTGATGACGGAGCCGGAACGGACATGGCTCGACGCTTATCATGCTCGTGTATTCCGGGAAGTAGCACCTTCTCTGTCCCAGACTGCACAGCAATGGTTGGCATCGGCGTGCGCCCCGCTGACGCCCTAACAGGCTGGCAAGAAATCATTGGTAGGCTGGCCCGCTTGGCCCCGGCCTCAGGCAGTCTTCAAAGCGTCGCGCGGCGGGAAGGCCAACGACGGCACCGCCCGGCTCAACGAAAGGTTTTGGTTCCAATACGGGTCATGATCCAGCAAGTCGCCCCAGCGCTGCCGCATTGTCGCAACGTCTCGCACATATCTCGCCGCGTTTTCACCCACCCGATCCGACCCGCGAGATACCGACTCCTTATGATAAAGCTCGGCGTACGGGGTCCATACATTGCGATACCCCCGCGCCACTAGCTTGAGGCAAAGGTCAATGTCATTGAACGCGACGGGCAGCGAAACCTCGTCCAGACCGCCGGCCTCCAAATAAGCCTGCCGGCGCAGCATCAAACAGGCGCCGGTCACTGCGGTGACATTCCGCACCAACTTGAGGTGGCCGAAATAGCCGATATCGCCACCAGACCTATGCAAATACTGATGTCCAGCCACGCCCCCGACGCCGATTGTAATCCCGCCATGCTGGATGGTCCCGTCAGGGTACAGCAGCTTTGCTCCAACCGCGCCGATGCCGGGACGTATCGCATGCGACGTCATCTCCCTTAGCCAGTCCGATTTAATCACGTCCACGTCGTTATTCAGCAGCAGGACGAGTTCGCCCGACGCCTCCTTTACAGCCCGGTTGTTTAGCGCCGAAAAATTGAAGGGGCCGGGATACCGCAACACCCGCACACGATGGTCGGTCCCAAGTCGCGTAAGAAGTGCCAAAGCCGGAGGCTCGTCTGACTCGTTGTCCACGATCAGCACTTCTAGAGCCGGATAATCGGTCCGATGAAGCACCCCATCGACGGCTTGGGAAAGGACATTCGCCTGATTTCGCGTAGGAATAATGACAGAGACCAGCGGTTCTGGCTTCGGAATCGGATAAATCACGCGGTTCCAAAGCGGTGCGGCCGGAGAGGGCTGCACGATGGCCCCGGGCACACTGGGAGCCAGAAACTCCTCCACCGAGCGCCGGCCGTTGCGGGCACATTGATCAATTCTCGATTCGGAAAAGGAACGTCCGCCGCCGCCTTGCCGCCAGTGGTACAAGACCCGCGGGATATGCACGATACGATCCGGTGCGGTCTCCGCCAGCACGCGCAACGCCAGATCGTAATCCTGACTGCCCTCCATCCCGACGCGGAAACCGCCTACCCGTTCCACGAGGCTGCGGCGATAAACGCCAAGATGATTGATCAGATTCTGCCCCAGCATCAGATCTGGATCCCAATCCGGCTTAAAATAAGGCGTCGACCGCCGCCCCGCTTGGTCGATACGATCCTCGTCTGAATAAAGAAGATCCGTCTTCGGTCGGTCGGCGATGCGGCTCGCGACCTCATACAACGCATTCGGCGCCAACAGATCGTCATGGTCCAACAAAGCAACGAACGAACCGGTGGCCAGGCTCAGCGCCGAATTGCTTGCAGCGGAGATGTGGCCGTTCTGCGCCCTCCAATTAACCCTGATGCGCGAGTCATTCCCCTGAGCCGCGCGGAGCAACGGCGCGATGGCTGGGTCGGTTGAAGCATCATCCGCGACGCAAAGCTCCCATCGCGGATAGATCTGCGCCTGCACCGATTGGATCGCCGCAAGCAGATGCCGGGGCGCGGGATTGAAGGTCGGCATCAGAACCGATATCAGCAGCGGTTGATCCATACTGGCAATCCGCGTGATCATCGCGAGCCGCGTGCCAGCGTCAATACGATCATAGCGATCGATCCAGGCCGGGTAGGCTCTGCCAATGTCGCGCATATCAGCACGCATCAAGCCAGCAATCCGTCGCAGCCGCTCACGCAAGGGGGCCGGTAGTCGGGCGGCCACATTGATCATGCGACGACGGGCGGCAGTCACCCAGCCGTTGGCCACAATCGACTTAATGCGATGCAGCATGACGTTGCTGAATGCACCGAACCCGTAGACTGTAGTTTGGTTCGGCCAAGTCTAACTCTGACGTTCCATCTAGTAAGCACTTCGGCTACGATCAGCCGTGTAAGACCGATCTATTTGGTGCTGTCGCGAACGCGCCACTAGGCCAGCAATAACTTATTTGAAGCACAGCGTTATGAGTTTGCCGTGACTTTACTGATAACACAATACAAATTACCAGGGGCCAATCTATCAGGACCACTACTCACCGAAGCGATCGTACGCACCGAATCCCAGGGGTTTAAATCACCCAATCAATAACAGACATGGTCGAGACCTGCACGGTCAGGTCGAACATTAGCTACGGCGTTTGGCAGCCGGTTTCGGATTGAGCCACCACTTCACCGGCTCGGGTTCAGCCGCCGAAGGCTCCGGAACGCGGGGTCGGCGCGAGATGGTTGCGGCGACGACCTCGGGCTCTGAGCGCGGGCGGCGGGTTGGTTCAATCTGCGGGGTAGCGGGGGCTTCTTCCGACAACGCGCGGACAAGCTGTTCCGCCGTCTCACGCGCCACTTCTGAAGCCTTCAGCGCCTTTTCTGCGGCCTTACGTGCATGGCGTTCGTCCGTCAACTGGTTCTCATAGGATTCCGCAGCCTGTTCCGCGACATGCCTTAGCGACAGCGCCTCTTGAAGCCGCTCCTCAAATGCGTGTGCGTCAGCCCTGAGTTGGCTAACCACGTCGCGCTCGCGACGCAAAGCCTCAAATGCTTCGTTCTTTGCCAGTTCGCCATGGCCGATCTTGGTTTGAAGATCGTGCGCCAAGGCCTGCGTCTCAGCCAGTGATCGCTCTGCTCTTTCGCGGGCGGCGGTTTCAGCCGATAACGCCGCTTCGGCGCGTTGCAATCGGCTGCTTGTGGGCAGAGCGGCCGGGGCAACACCGCGGTGGGCCGGGACTTCGTGACTCGGATCTCGGCGGAGCACCGTAACCGGGATATCGCCGTCCTGGACAAAACGGCGACGGTGCAGCCCACCATTGAAGCGCTCGCCCATGCGATGCGGCTGTTCCGAGCGTTCCGGTTCGGATCGGTGCCGCTGACCCTCGCCCAACAGGCCGAGAGCTTTTCGCATCTGCGATTCGGCTTCGTCGTTGGGCTCGGCATCGTCGCTAATCGCGGGATTTGCCGCTCGGGCCGTTCTGTCCTGTTGGTTTTCGCCAGCGATATTTTCGAGTCGTAGCTTTAGATTTTCAGACAATTCCATCACCTGGTGATTTTAGAGTAGTAAGCCCTACAATTCTGCCCGTTCCAGCGAGCGCCAGCTTGAGGGCCAAGTCCCGCGGGATCGCCGTCACTCGCCTGATACTTCCTTTGAGGCGCATGCCAAAAAAGACACATTTAAAACGGATGGCTTCACGGCGATGGGCACGCCAGCATGGCGTTGCTTAATTTCTGTTAACCCAGCCGATTCGGATCACCCAACACTCCCTATGTATAGCCTGTTACTAACAATAGCAAGTGATCCGCTTGTTTAAGGGTTATTCACCTTTCGCGGGCGGGCTACCATACGACCAGTTGGATCGATGCCGTCTCGGCGACGATCGCTTGAGGGGATGATTTATGAGTAGGGACAGTGCGAGCATCGTGGCGGTCATCGACGACGACGATGATGTGGGCGATGTCCTCGGTGGATTGCTGGAAACAATGGGGTATCAGGTCGAGACCTATCGATCCGGCATGGATTTCCTTTCCGAGGCGAGCTTCGACCGCTTGGCCTGTCTGGTCGTCGATCAAAACATGCCCCGGATGACGGGGTTGGAGATGATTGAACGCTTGTCTGAGAGGGGCGTGAATATTCCGGCACTCCTGATAACAGGCATCCACGATCCGGAGGTCGAGCGCAAAGCGGCCAGCCTCGGAGTGATGACCGTATTGGAAAAGCCGATGTCCCACCATGAGCTTTTACGTTTTATCTCGGTGTCTGTCGGTTAGCATCACCCATCAGGCAAGAAAGATCAGGTCAAATCCCCTTGCAGCCGCCAGCCGACCAACCTGTATTCAAACGCCAATCGACCGTTTCGAAGAGGCGTAGCATCAACGCAAATCCCGATGCGATGACGGGCGACATTAGCGTCTCGTTGCATAACTGTCAGGCGCAAATTGTAAATACACGTGTCTCTATACGATTGGATCGGAATCGAGTCTCAACGCTTTCCAACCGTCGTGCGAACATTATCGCAGGGCTTCTAGTTCCACATGTAAATAGTCGTCGATTTACTGATTTGATCACATTACGGTTATGTCCATTACGTACACAATAATATGTGAACGCCCAAAGTAGAGCAGGTGTCCAGAGGTTGTCGGCGCGCAGAAGGCTGTACGAACACTGAGGAGTAGTGGCTCAATCCGGCGACTCCTGTGGTGGAAACCGACGCCACGTAAATCACGCGATTAAATAAGCCCTGACCATGCCGAACGTCGAAGTGTAGATCAACCTCGAACGATCATGGTCTAAGACGCCGCCTCAAGCGCTTGTTCGGCCAGCAACCACACTTCTTCGGCCGCGGCGGCTTCCTTGGCGATAGCGGCGAGCCGCGTGTTCGCCGCGGTAACCTCCGCCGTTCGCCCAGCGGCATAGATTGCCGGGTCGGCCAGTTTCGCCTCGATTTTCGCCCGTTCCGAGGCCAAGGCAACGATCCGCTTCTCAGCGTCCTGGGCCATTTTCCGCATCGGCGCCACAGCCGCTCGGGCCTCGGCGCGTTCCCTCCGATCGTCCTTGCGGGTAATCGCGCCGGTCTTTGTAGAAGGTCGAGCCCGCTCGACCAGCAGCGCACGATAGTCGTCCAGATCGCCGTCGAACGGCCTGACTGTCCCGTCGCCCACCAGCCACAAACGGTCCGCGATCAGTTCGACAAGGTGCGGATCGTGGGTGATCAGAATTACCGCGCCCTGAAAATCCGACAATGCCTTAACCAGCGCATCGCGTGCGTCGATATCCAGATGATTGGTGGGCTCGTCCAGGATCAGCAACTGCGGCGCGTCGCGCGTGGCCAAAGCCAAGAGCAAGCGCGCCTTCTCGCCTCCGGACAGATTGGTCACCGGCGTTTCAGCGCGATCCGCATCCAGGCCGAACCGAGCCAACTGAGCGCGCAGCTTGGGGGGCACCGCGTTCGGCAGCGCACGCGCCATGTGGTCGATTGGATTTTCCGAAGCGATCAGTTCATCTGTCTGATGCTGTGCGAAGTAGCCGACTTTAAGCTTCGGGCCGCGCCGAACGTCTCCCGCCAGCGGTGCGAGACGGTCCGCAAGCAGTTTCGCGAGTGTCGACTTGCCGTTGCCGTTGGCTCCCAGCAATGCGATCCGGTCGTCCATATCGACGGTGAGGGAAACGTTCCGCAGAACCTTGGTCGTGCCGTAGCCAATGTCCACCCGCTCCAGCGCCAGGATCGGCGGAGCGATGCGGGCCGGTTCAGGGAAGTTGAACCGCGTCGGGGCATCCTCGATCACCAATTCGATCTGCGGCAGGCGTTCTAGCGCCTTGATCCGAGCCTGTGCCTGCCGGGCTTTGGAAGCCTTGTAGCGGAAGCGGTCGACAAACGATTGAATATGGGCCCGCTCCGCAGCGACCCGTTCGGCCGCGCGGGTCTGCTGCATCGCGCGTTCCGTGCGGATGCGGACGAACTCGTCGAAGCCGCCGGGTGTGAGCGAGATCTTTCCCTTGTCCAGATGTGCGATGGCTTCCACAGCGCGATCGAGCAGACCTCGGTCGTGGGACACCACAAGCGCCGCTCCAGGAAAGCGTGCCAGCCAACCTTCCATCCACATCGTCGCTTCCAGGTCGAGATGGTTGGTCGGCTCGTCCAACAGCAGCAGGTCAGGAGCGGCGAACAGCGCGGTGGCGAGGGCAACGCGCATCCGCCAACCGCCCGAGAACTCGGCGACCGAACGAGCCTGAGCCGCCTCATCAAATCCCAATCCCGCCAGGATCGTCGCGGCTCGGGAGGGCGCCGAATCGGCACCGATGGTCACCAGCCGGTCGTGGATTTCCGCCAAGCGGTGCGGGTGCGCGGTCTCGGTCTCCGCGAGCAGCGCCAGCCGTTCCGGATCGCCCTGCAGCACGGTATCGAGGAGGGACATTGGCCCCTCAGGCGCTTCCTGGCGGACAGTGGCGATGCGCGCACGCGACGACAGACGTATGTCCCCGCCATCAAGGGAGATCTCACCGGCGATTGCCCGGAGCAGCGTAGATTTTCCGGCCCCGTTGCGTCCCACAAGACCAATCCGGCGTCCCGGATCGACCGTGAGGTCGGCTCCATTCAGCAGCGTACGACCACCCAGTCGGATGACCGCACCGGAGATAACAAGGAGAGACATGACTGGGGTTTAGCGCCGAGAGCGATAGCCGGGAAGCATTGTCGGGATCAAAGGGCCGCCGGGCCCTTTGCGGGTGCGGGCAGAGCCCGCCCTCAATGGTTCGTCACCTCGATCATGGCACGGACCCTAGGATAAATCTCCCGCGCCCACCGTGATCCGCTGAACACGCCGTAATGCCCAACTCCGGTTTGCAGATGGTGGCGTTTCTGATTGATCCGGACCCCCGTGCAAAGGTCCAGCGCAGCCATGGTCTGGCCGATCGCGCAAATATCGTCGCGCTCACCCTCCACCGTCAGCAGAGCGGTGCGGCGTATCGCCTCCGGCTTCACCTTTTCCCCGTGCCAAGTCAGCTTGCCAAGCGGCAGATCGTGATCCTGAAAAACGCGTTGCACGGTTTCCAAATAGAACTCAGCCGGCAGATCCATCACCGCATTGTATTCACTGTAAAACTTCGTGTGCGCTTCGGCCGCGACCACGTCGCCGCAAGCCAGGGCTCGAAATTGGCTGATATGGGCGTTGATGTGACGATCCAAGTTCATGCTAATGAACGCCGTCAACTGCAGGAATCCAGGATACACGCACCTGAACGCGCCTTTGTACCTCCAGGGCACCTTGGCGATCAGTTTCTTCTCGAACCACTCGATGGTGCGGGATTTCGCGAGTTCGTTGACCTTGGTTGGGTTCTGGCGGGTGTCGATCGGGCCCGCCATCAGCGTGAGACTGCGCGGCTGTGCTCGGTTGCCGTGTTCGGCCATTACCGCCGCAGCGGCCAAAGCGGCCACGGCGGGCTGACATACCGCGATCATGTGGCTGCCCTCGCCCATGACCTCTAGGAAGCTGATCAGGTGATCAACGTACTCGTCGAACCCGAACGTGCCGTCTGACAGGGGGATATCCCGGGCGTTCTTCCAATCAGTGATATACACGTCGTGATCCGGCAGCAGGACCGACACGGTGCCACGCAGCAGTGTAGCGAAATGCCCAGACATAGGCGCCACAACCAGTACCCTGGGCTGCACCACATCGGTGTCCTTGCGGAACCGCAGCAACGTGCCGAACGGCGTTTCAAACCGAGACTCCTCGGTTACGCCCACAATATCGTTACCCATTCGAGTGGATCTAAAGCCGTAATCCGGCCTGCTATGGGTAAGCGCGCTTTCAGCCAGCAACGTACAGGCCGCGCCAAACTGCCGGAGCGGTTGTGGCGTGAACTCGCCCATATCTATTGCCCGAACCAAGCCGGCACCGAAACGGGCGAGTTGGCGAGCGGGATACAGCAGATCGGCCTGAGCTTGATATAGCTTGTACATCATCGCCCGCCTGGCTACGCTTCCCCTGCCGGTCGACTATTATTGGTTGTCACAAACGCTCGCCTTGTGGGGTGAAATGTTGCTATATTGCGGCGCAGCATGCCAGCACGCTCGGGGGTTGTCACCATGGCAGGGGCTACGCTTCTTATCAGCAGCAAAAATTATTCCTCCTGGTCACTGAGGGGATACCTCCTGTCCTGCCTCGCCGGACTGGCTTTCGAGGAGAAAATCACTGATCCGGATGACCCGACGAACCGCAAGGAATTGCTTATGCAGTCGTCATCGATCCGGGTTCCGGCGCTCATGCACGATGATGTAGTCATTTGGGACACTCTTGCGATAGCTGAATATCTCAACGAAACGTTCCCTAACACCGGAATGCTGCCAACAGACCGAGCAGCGCGGGCGCGATGCCGCTCGATCTCGGGCGAAATGCATTCTGGATTTTCCGCGCTGCGCGAGGCTTTGCCGATGAACCTGAGACTGTTCCGCCCCGGCTTCGCGGTGTGGTCGGCGGTGCAGGCTGATATCGACCGGATCACCGAAATTTGGCGCGAATGTCTGATTACATGGAAGGGACCGTGGTTGTTCGGTGCGAGGCCGACGATCGCGGATGCGATGTACGCACCGGTCGTCACACGGTTCCGTAGCTATGACGTAGCGATGGAAGGCGCTTGTGAGCGCTATTGCAGGCAGGTCATGGCGTGGCCTGAAATGAAGGAGTGGTTTGCCGCTGCTCAAAAGGAACCCGAGCAGATCGACGAATTGGATATCGAATTCTAGTCAAGTGCGTCCGCCAGTCTCAGTAAACGATGCGCAGACCCTCCCTACTCCCCGGACAACTCCCGCCGCCGCCGGTCCAGTTCGTCGCTGTACCGACGTAGCGCATATTGCTCGGTCAGCAGCCCGATCACATGGCGGCTTTGCGTGCTATCAACCACCACCAGAGCGTCGCTCTCGGCGTTCTCGAACATCGCTACCGCTTCCTTAATGGTCATTTGCGGCAGCAACACCGTCTCGGCATGCTGCACGATGTCACTCACCTTGTGGTCGTCGTCGGCATCGGCATGCGCTTCGGGAAGCAGCACGATCCCGGCATAGCGGTCGTCCTCATCCAGCGCGATCACCCGCTGCGAGGTGCCCAGCGGAAAGTCTCGCTTGAACGCGCTCAATGGCGTTTCGGCACGTACCGTCCGCATCTCCCGCCGCATCATCCGTCCGACGGTCAAGTTGCGCATCCAGCCAATATCGACGGCGCTGCGAATCGCCTCCCCACGCAGATGAAAGCGCCAGGTCGCAAACGAATATCCGAACGTCCGCCGCACGGTCAGCGAGGAAACCACGCAGGCGGCCAGCACCGCCACGGTCATCGGCAGGCTGCCGGTTGCCTCTAGCGCCAAAAACCCCATGGTTAACGGGCCGCCGATGATCGCAACGGCAAGCCCGCTCATGCCAACCAGCGCGCAGACCTCCTGCGGGATCGCATGGGTGGCACTGACCAGCGCCAGTGCGCCGGCAAACGCTTTGCCCAGCAGCGCGCCCAGAAATAGCGAGGCAAAAAACAATCCCCCGCGAAACCCAGATCCGATCGAAATCGCCGAGGCCGTCGCCTTGAGGACCACCAGCAGGACGACCCATTGCAACGGGTCATGCACCTCAAAAGATATCCCCAGCGCGCCGTGCCCGGACGACAGAATGGCCGGTGTCACCAGGGCCAGGCTCCCGATCGCCAATCCTCCGATCCCGGGGCGCAGCCAGATCGGGACGCGGCTCTTGCGGAACAGCTCCTCCGTAATGGTGACGCCGCGCATGATCGAAATGCCGAGCAAGGCGCACAGCATGCCGAGCGCGAGGATCGGGATGTAGTCGAGCGGGTCAACATGCCCCGGTACCTGCGGCGTCAGGTCGAAGATCGAACCGCCAAGCGCCTGCACCACGGCCTGCGATACGAGCGCGGCGACCGCCACCGGCGCGAAAGCAACCAGAGTATAGGTACCGATAACCAGCTCGAATGCGTAAAAGGCGCCGGTCAGTGGAGCATTGAATGCCCCGGCGATCGCCGCGGCGGCGCCGCACCCGACCAGCAGCCGCAAATCGTTGCGCCGGACCCGGAATGCATGTCCCCAGCGGGACGCGATTGCCGATCCAATCTGGGTGTAGCCTGCTTCCAGCCCGACCGATGCGCCGACACCATTCGACAGAATCGTCTGCAGCACGACGATCAGACTACCGTTCAGTGACATCCTGCCGCCGAACAGTGCGTTGGCCTCAATCGGGTCCACCGTGCGGCGCGGGCGGACACGAGTAATGCCAAGCGTCAGCAAACCTAGGCAGAGGCCGCCGATTGCCGGGACCAGCACTGTGCGCAGGGGATTGAGCGACGCCATAGCGCTGAGGCGCTGATTAGAGCTGATCCCGAACAAGGTCTCGTGGATGAGCTGTGTCGTCTCCGTCATCATCCAAACCGCGATGCCGGTTGCGCAGCCTAAAAACGCGGCAAGGACGACCAGCCATATTTCATCCGCGCGAACCAGGGCGCGCAAAACCTGCGGAGCGTGCATGACCGCTGACCCGATCGGGCGCCGGGGACGTCGGGTTTGCGGGCGTCTGTTGGTCGCGTTCTCACCAGCGGCGGACGCAAGTTCCCCGACGAGGCGGGCGCTTTGCGGGCCCGCAAATGTGGAATCGCCGGGTGGTGGCGGCATTTAGGACGTCCAGCCGAGAAAAAGAGGAGACAAGCCTGTTTTGGGACCGGATCCGGCCCCACGCAACAATTCATCTCCGATTGGGGCGTCCGTGTGGTAAAAACATCGCTCGACAGATTGCGATTTAGTCACGTTCGGCTTTGGTCGCCTCCAGATCGTCTACAATGAACGCGCGCACAACCTCCAGGATCGGTTCGTGGGCGGAGAACCCCAGCGTGCGGGCATGCAGTGCCTCGAAGGCGGGCGGCCAAGTCGAAACAATCGCTGCAATGGTTTCATCCGCAACCCGCTTGACATGCGATGACGCGCCGGGCGCGACCTCGTCCAACGCTTGCAACAAATGAGCGACGGTTGTGCTGATCCCGGGCGGGTCAACGCTGCGGTCGAGCCCCATCTTGCTGGTATCCATCACCGCGGCGTGCATCAGCCAGTCCACCGCCCGGCGTGGGCTGCAAACCCAGACGGCAAAATCGTCCGGAACAGGCAGTTCCGTGTCCAGCCCGAGAAGTGGCTCGCGGACGATGCCGGAGAAGAAGGAGCTGGCAGCCTTGTTGGGCCGCCCCGGCCGCACGATAACCGTGGGAAGCCGTAGCGAGACGGCGTCGAGGAAGCCGCGGCGGGAAGCATCCGCCAGAAGCAGCTCGGCGGCAGCCTTTTGCGCGCCATAACTGTTGCCCGGGATCTGACGTGTATTATCCGGTAGAACAGAATTTTGGTCGGCGCTGAAGCTGGCAACCGAACTGGTGAAAACCACCCGCGGGCAGGTTCCCAGCGCTCGGCAACGATCGATCACCGCGTCCGTGCCGCGAATGTTGACCCGTCGCCCGAGGTCGTAGTCCGCCTCCGCCTGCGCGCTGACTACCGCCGCGAGGTGGAACACGACGTCGGTTCCCACCGGAATCGCGTCGTCGGGCAGCGCCACGACGTCACCGCCAATAGAATTGATCGGAAAGGACGCGTCCGGCTTCGGAGGCTCCGCCATGTCGAACAGTGTCAGCGCGCTGACCGGCCGGCCGCCAAGTGTGCCATCCATCGCCAATTTCGCCGCGATCTTCCGGCCGAGGAACCCGCCGCCGCCCAGGATCGAAACCTTCATCGTTCTGTCTCCTCTTCGCGGGGACTAGATTGCACCGGCGCAGCCGGCGGTCCACCGTGGTGGCGTGAGCATGTCCGATTCCCTCGAACTTCTCGTCAATCCGAGATTTGGAACCCCAGGCGTGACGGTTCTGCCGGCTGGCGGATTTCGACCGGGCAAAAGCCACGATCATGGGATGGCCGGATTATATGCCGACCCCGCTGCGCGACCTGCGTGACATGACCGGTGTGGCGGTCGTTCGCATTAAGGACGAAGGGTCCCGTTTCGGCCTCGGCAGCTTTAAAGCGCTTGGTGGCGCTTATGCGGTGAGCAAACTGCTCGCCGGCGAGCTCTCACGTCGAGGTGTAGCGCGAGCGGCGTCCTCGATTGATCTGGCAGCCGGGCATTATGACGCCTGGACGCAACAGATCACTGTGACCTGCGCCACCGACGGCAACCACGGCCGCTCCGTGGCGTGGGCCGCAGGGCGCTTCCACTGCCTCTGCGTGATTTTTGTTCACGCAACAGTCAGCCAGGGCAGGATCGATGCCATCGCCCGATACGGCGCCAGAGTCGTGCGCGTTCCCGGCAACTTCGATGACGCGGTGCGCGCGGCGGACCGTCAGGCAAAGTCAAACGGCTGGTTTGTCGTCTCCGACACCTCTTACCCCGGATATACCGAAATCCCACGCGACGTGATGCAAGGCTATCGCCTCATGGCTGACGAGGCAGCGGATCAGTGGACCGGGCCGCCGCCAACGCACGTGTTTATACAGGCCGGGGTGGGCGGAGCGGCCGCCGCTGTCTCTGTGCAGATGCGGGAGAGGTTCTCACCGCCGCCGCTGCTCATCGTGGTAGAACCCGAGCGGGCTGCCTGCTTGCTGAAAAGTGCCCGGACAGGTGTGGCGTCGGTCGTTCAGGGCGACTTGGAGACGATCATGGCCGGGTTGGCCTGTGGCGAACCCAGCCTGCTTGCATGGCAGGAATTAGAGCGGGCGGCGTGGGCGTTCCTAGCGATCCCAGACCACGCGGCGGCTGAGGCGCTGCGCTCGCTGGCGGCTGCCGGAGTCCCCATTGGCGAATCAGGGGTTGCCGGCCTGGCGGGGCTGCGTCTGGCTATGGCCCATCCGGCTGCGCGCGCGGCTTTGCATCTGGGCGACGACAGCCGGATCCTGCTGTTCGGCACTGAAGGAGTCACCGACTCGGTCACCTACAACCAGGTTCTGCACTCACAGAAGAGTTGATGGTTTATCAAGCAATTGTGGATTACTTTGATGGATGATCGATGGAAACGATTGCAAATTGGCGCGTTAACCTGCAACACCGTTCCACAGCAGCGGAGTATGCGAATGCGTGCCGGATGGCCACTTGTGGCGGCGATACTTAGCGTCGCTGTCGCATACGTCGCGTATCCGTATGTAACGCTTTACCGGCTCGGATCGGCGATTCAACGCGCTGACGCTGCTACCCTGGAATCGCTGGTCGACTGGCCGGCTGTGCGGGAGGGCATCAAGGAGGATGTCTGTGATCTGGCATCGGAAAATCCTGCCCCGAAAACCGGCGCCGCCTTGCCGCCATTCGGGGCCTCCTTCATGCGCGGGATCACTTCAAACGCAATCGATCAGGCAGTAACTCCGCAGGCTCTCTTGGCCGCCACGTCAGCTCCCACGTTGCCCGCGAACAACCGAGCGCCGCGCGGTGCTGACGTTCATGTCGGTTGGGCTTTCTTTGACGGCCTGACGACGTTCATGATCAGCCTCCACGCGCCAGGTCAAGTAGAACCCCTCAAGCTTGAGATGGACTTGCACAACGGCGAATGGCGGGTGCAGCGGGTATGGCTGCCGGCTGAGTTGCTACGATCCGGATCGCAGACCTGATTGTCATCCTCCTGATTGTCACACTTTTGATTTAGGCGCCTCGACCGACCGCCGGCTTTTTTCCAGGCACCAAACCGACCCTCGATGTGGGAAGCACTCTCCAGGCCCATATCTTGTGCGGTTTTGGCCGCTAGCGCGGATCGCCAGCCGCCAGCGCAAAAGAAGACGAAGCGCTTAGATTCCGCGAACACTGGCTTGGCGTAGGGGCTCTCAGGGTCGATCCAGAATTTCAGCATCCCGCGCGTACAGGCGAAAGCGCCCGGCATCTTGCCTTCGCGTTCCATCTCCCGGGGGTCGCGCAAGCCGGATTTAGGATCAACGAATAACACTTCGGGCTCACCAACAAGCTCAATCGCGGCTTCGACCGGAAGAGTTTCGATCTCGGCGTTTGCAGCAGCGAGAAGCTGTTTGTAGCCCTTCTTGATGTGCATATTGTCGTCTTCGTGACTTACTGTATCAACGGGCGATTGTTTTGGCGAAGGACCCGGCTTTTCGCGGCAAGTTCGGGGCCGGGCCACGATCTCTTAGCGGCGCACTTGGTGACCACGTCAATATTGCCCTGGTCCGCCCACTTCGCTATCTCGACCGGCAGCGGAAGGGAAACGCAATGGACGTCGAAATCACGACCCAAACCGAGGTCGACGCTCAAGCCAGGCTGGACTTTTCCTCCGTCGACCGTCTGCTGACGCATCACGGTTGGGGCAAGGTGATCCTTATCCACGCCGCGGATGCACGTTCCCTCCAACCCACGACACGTAGCGCTGTTCGTTTGCTGTCCCTGCCAGAGATCAAGCCTCCACTAGTGCGATCCGCTATGACGTGATCAGCCCTGAAATCACCTCCAGGAGCGAAGATCTTTCAATCCAGCGCATTGCTAAACAATAGGCAGACCTCGCAAAGAACGCGAGCTCCGCACAGAACCAGCATCATCGTCACGCCGAGGCCGCCGTGAGCACCACGTGGATGCTGCGCACCGCTCGCTTGATCCTCACCCCGGTCGGCGGCAGCGACCTGGCCGATCTCCGGGCAATAAAGGCCGATCCTTCGGTGTTTGCGATCATGCGAGGCGGCGTGCGCGACTCGGCCCAAACCGCCGAGGATCTGGCGAATGATGTCGTCGCCTGGGGCCGCTACGGCTTCGGCATCTGGGCCATTCGTGAAGCGGGCCGCTTCATGGGCATAACAGGCCTGCAGCACCGGCCCGACGGCCGCGGGGTCGCGTTGCGCTTCGCGTTGTGGCCAGAGGCTCATGGGCGCGGCCTCGCGCGGGAGGCCGCCTTCGCCGCACTGCGTTTCGGTCACGCGCGCGCGGGCCTGCCTCGGATCATCGGGGTAGCGCGGGAGAGCAACTTTGGGTCGCGCATCGTGTTGGGGGGAATTGGCATGAGCGAAGCTGAAACGTTCGATCAACTCGGCTACACGATGATCCTCTACGAGAGTTTCAGCCCGAGTTCAGAACGGTCGAAGGCCTAGCCGCTCTGCGAGACCTGGTTTTTCATCGCCGCGATCAGGGCATCAACATTGCCGTTGTTGTGTTGCAAGTAGGACCCGTAGTCCTGTCGCTGGGTCAGCCGCAGCGAAGTCCCCTCGGCAACCACATCGATAATCTTTGGCGCGCCCGAAGGATTGGCGATGATCCAGTCGACCGCGGTTGGGGGATTGTTCGGCCGGACCACAGTTGTCGAAACCACCGCCTCCTCATCCTGGGGTCTACTGCGCCCCATGGTGAACGTTACGCCTTGGTATTCGCCCAGCTTGGCGGTGATGTTGGTAACCAGAACCTCGTGGAACAGCGCCAAATATTGCTTCTGCTGCTCGGGCGTTGCCTGCTTCCAGTAGCGACCCAGGCAGAACCGCGCAATGCCCTCGACGTCGACATCACTATTGAGGATTTGGGTCATCGCCGCGCGCTTGGCGCTGACTGAACCCGGGCCGTTGACGACCGCGACCAGTCTGTCCCCCGTCGATTTGACGAAGGCCGCCGCCTTTTCGGGGCTTTGCGCCCGAACCGAGAGCGGGAAAAGGACCGACAGGGTCGCTAGGGACAGGAAATTCCGGCGATTGATCATAAAGTGTCCGAGCTCCGGGAACAGGGTCGTTTACTGCGCTGGCGCTTTTGCTGGCTGTGGGAACCAGGCGGGGACAGTCGCCCGATTGTCGTTACGCAATTCGTCGATTTGTGCGTGGCGATGCTGACGATACAGGCTACGGAATGTAGCGTACGGATCGAGCGCCGTCTTCTTGATCTGGTCGAGCGCATCGAGCACACGCTCACGCTGGTCAATCGCGTTAAGGCCCTGGCGCGACCACTTGAACGCGGACCAGCCGGTTTTGTTCGGCCCAGTTCCGATCCAGGTGAATGGGTCGAGAGCGATATTCACCCCAAACCCTGCGGCGTCACGTGGATCAGACGGGCCCAGGATAGGTAGGAATAGGAACGGCCCCTCTGGCACGCCCCACAGCGCCATGGTCATACCAAAATCCGCGTCATGATCCGGGTAACCCCATTTGGTGGCCACGTCGAATATGCCGAACACACCCGCGGTCGTGTTGATCAGGAACCGCATCGTAGTGTCACCGGCCCGGCGAGGCTTGCCTTCCAGGATGTCGTTGGCCAGCTGTACGGGCGAGCTAATATTGGCGAGCAGGTGGTGGACTCCCTCCCGCACCGGGCCGGGTATGGCATACCGATATGCCAGTGCGGCCGGCCGCAGGATCACCGTGTCGATGCCGTTGTTGATCGCGTAGAATACCCGATTGGTTGGCTCCAACGGGTCATTCGTCTGTTCGTAGTCAGCCAGGGCATCCGGATCGCTCGCCGGAGGCTTGGTGGCGCATCCCGACAGAGCGAAAGCGGCCAGCGCCAAAAGGGCCAATAACAGTGGTGCCCCGAAGAACGAGAGGCGAGTTTTTTGGACAGTTCGCATTGACTTCCTCGGGCAAGGTCCGAATGCGACAGATCCTCGCGCATCCGGGCCGGGACTCACATGGCGGTTTTCGAACGGGATTGGAACACCCGGATACTGACTTTCCATGAAACTTCGATGCAACCCCAATACCACGCCTTTTACAACCGTGGAAATCCCAAGACATCAGGCCTGAAGGTGGCTAGATCCCCTTGCGTTTGAGCTCGAAAATGTGGATGCAGCTACCATGGACACGTCAACCGCCACCTTGCTCCGATGGCTGACCGGCCCGCGCTTCAGCGCTCTCCCGATCAAATCGGCTGATCACCCCGCGCCGAAACTGTCGTTTGAGTTCTCTCCGCCACGCACTGAGGCACTCGAGCAGCAGCTTTGGACCTGTATCGAGCGCCTGGCGCCCCTGGTTCCGCGCTTCGTTTCAGTGACCTACGGTGCTGGCGGATCGACCCAGGCCCGCACCCATGCCACTGTGGCTCGCATCGCACGTGAGGGAAAGTTAGTCCCGGCGGCCCATTTGACCTGCGTCGGGGCGACCCGCGAAGAGGTAAACGAGGTCGCTCGCGGCTATTGGGATGCCGGCGTGCGACACATCGTCGCTTTGCGCGGCGACCCGCCGCTGGGGACAACCTATCAACCGCATCCGGGTGGCTACCGTTTTGCCTCCGACCTCGTCGCCGGATTGAAAGAAGTCGCGGATTTCGAGATTTCGGTCGCGGCTTACCCCGAGGTACATCCGACGGCGCCCAATCCCGTCGCGGATTTGGAGAATCTGAAGCGGAAGCTGGATGCCGGGGCAACCCGGGCGATTACCCAGTATTTCTTCGATACCTCAACCTACTTGCGGTTTCTCGACTTGTGCCTGGCAGCGGGGATCAAGGCGCCGATCGTGCCTGGCATCATGCCCGTGTCGAATTACGCGCAGATCGTAAAGTTCTCCGCCATGTGCGGCGCCAGCGTCCCGGAGTGGATGGGGCGGCTGTTCGAGGGCACGGACAACGACCCGGAGACGCGACGGATGGTTGGAATGGTGGTCGCCGCGGAACAAGTCCGGCTGTTGCAAGCGAACGGCGTGGATGAATTCCACTTCTACACGCTGAACCGCCCAGATCTGACCTACGCGATCGCGCACGTGCTTGGAGTGCGGGCGCAGAACGAAAACGCTCAGAAGTTGGCGGACTCAGCGGCCTGAGGCGCCATCCTTGGAACCCCGGGCTCTCCTCAATGCTCTTTCGCTGCCGTCACTAACGGAGTGAAGAAATAGCCACCATGCCGGACCGTCTTGATGAACGACGGATCCTTTAGGTTGGTCTCGATCTTTCGCCGCAACCGGCTGATCTGCACATCGATACTGCGGTCAAACACTGCCGCCGCTCGGCCGTGCATCAGATCCAGTAGATCGTCCCGCGACAGCACCTTGCGTGAATTCTGACAGAAGATTGAAAGGATGTTGAATTCACCGGTGGTCAGCGCACGCGGCGTCCCGTCGGGCGTGAACAGCTGACGGCGCGCCAAGTCCAGACGCCAACCTTCAAAAACTAAGGTCTGCGGCGCCTGAGGTGCCGGCGTGCAATCCGTGCCGCCGGCACGTCGCATCACCGCACGTACACGGGCGACGAGTTCCCGCGGGTTAAAGGGCTTGGGCAGGTAGTCATCAGCGCCGAGTTCCAGACCGACAATCCGGTCGGTATCACTATCGCGGCCGGTGACCATGATGATGGGGACCGACGACTTTCCGCGCAGGCGGCGACAGATGCTCAGCCCGTCCTCCCCCGGCAGGCCAACATCGAGAATCACGCAATCGATTTTACCGCCGGACATAACCCGATCCAGGTCACTCCCGTTGCGGGCGGCGGCGACCTCGAATCCATGATCGGTCATGCATTCCGTCATCATCCGGCTGATCTCGGGGTCGTCCTCGACAACGGCCACGCGGGAAATTGAATCCATGGTCCACCTTTCGGTGCGAACTGTGGCACTGTGAGCTGATCACAAACAAGTGTAACCTACGGTCCGAAACAAATTGATACGTTAACAATGATCAATGAAGCGGCTGGGTCTACCGCCGCTTGACGCTCTAGCGGTCCGGCTACCGAGTAGTATAATCCCCCAGTCCAAACCGGATTGCCGCTGTGTGCGGCGGTCGTATAGGGGGAACGAAGCATGAGTTTAAAGGGTGCGGCCTATATCTCGGGGGCTTGGGAACATCCCACCCGTAAGGCGCCGGATAAGTCCATCGCCTTGCTGCACGCTGAATGCGCCAAGGGCGCCTTGGCGGACGCGGGCCTGACCAAAGACGAGGTGGACGGCTATTTCTGCGCCGGCGATGCACCGGGAGGCCTCGGGCCGCTGTCCATGGTCGACTACATGAACCTAAAGTGCCGGCAGGTGGACAGCACCGATGTCGGCGGTTCCTCATATCAGTTAGCCGTCGGCCACGCGTTGCAGGCCATCGCGGCCGGCCGTTGCAATGTAGCGCTGATCACCCTCTCCGGCCGACCCCGCAGCGAGGGCCAGGCAACCGGCACCGCGGCGCGACCCGGCAATCCCGCCGCGCCCGAAATGCAGTTCGAATTTCCTTACGGTCCTGTCACGGCAAATATGTACGGCATGTGTGCACAACGTCACATGCATGAGTATGGCACCACGAGTGAGCAGCTCGCCTGGATCAAAGTCGCCGCCTCACATCATGCCCAGCACAACCCACATGCCATGTTGCGCGATGTGGTGACCGTCGAAGACGTCGTGAGCTCACCGATGGTCTCCACACCGCTGCACCGGTTGGATTGTTGCGTTATCAGCGACGGCGGCGGCGCCCTGGTGCTGACCAAACCTGAGATCGCCAAAAGCCTGAAGCGGCCGCTGGTCAAAGTGATCGGCGTTGGTGAAGCGCCAAAGCATCAAGCCGGGGGCGAGATCGACCTCACCTACAGCGGCGCCCGCTGGTCGGGTCCTCCGGCGTGGGAGATGGCCGGGATCAAGCCGTCGGACATCAAATACGCCTCGATCTACGACAGCTTCACCATCACCGTGCTGATGCAGTTGGAAGATCTCGGCTTCTGCAAGAAAGGCGAAGGAGGAAAATTCGTTTCCGACGGCAACCTAATCTCGGGCGTCGGCAAGCTGCCATTTAACACCGATGGCGGCGGTTTGTGCTCGAACCATCCGGCCAACCGTGGCGGCATTACCAAAATCATCGAGGCCGTGCGTCAGCTTCGCGGCGAAGCCCATCCGAAAGTCCAGGTCCCGAATTGCGACCTTGCGATCGCGCACGGCACCGGCGGTCTGCTTGGCTCGCGCCACTGTGGCAGCACTGTAATTCTGGAACGGGAGTAATCGACATGGCTTTCGCAGCAAGGAAAATCCCGTTCGTTGGCACGCCCGACACCAACCCCGAAACCAAACCGTTCTTCGACGGGACCGCGGCTGGGAAACTGATGGTCCGACGGTGCACCAGTTGCAACAAGGTCCACTGGTATCCGCGCGAACTCTGCCCGTTCTGCTTCGGTGAATGTGCGTGGGAGCAGGCGTCCGGTAAGGGAAAGATCTACAGTCTCAGTGTGATGGAGCGGGCCAATCCGCCGTATGCTGTCGCTTACGTCACGTTGGCGGAGGGACCCAGCATGCTGACCAATCTCGTCGATTGTGACTTCAAAGCATTGAAAATAGGTCAGGATGTAAAAGTAACGTTCAATCAAGCCGAGAATGAGGGTCCGTCCCTGCCGTTCTTCACCCCGGCCTGACCGGCTTTGCCAAAGGCGCCGCTCCCGGAAGGCGGCGCCCTTCTCCAGCATTCCGGCCTACGTACCGGAAGAGGATGAGCAGTTCACGCGGCGCCGGCGGTATCGGGTTGCCGGAATGAAACTCCTTCGTATAGTTCGGCTAACGGTACGGTAATACCGATCTCCGGCATCTCCAACACGGCATCTCCCGAAACGATATGTCCCACCCAGTCGCTGCCGACGCGGGCAAATACGGTCGCTTGCTGGCGGTCCTGTACCAGAATCACGTAACGCTCGATCGAGGGAGTGTCGCGATACTCCGCATTCTTGGCACCAATATCCGTGCTCGCGGTGCTTGGGCTAAGCACTTCAAACACCACAACGGGGTCGTCAACCACAACGGCCCCACGAGGAACATTCGAACAAACCACGAAAGCATCCGGATATCGTATCGACCCTGCTACCCGGATCTTCAAGTCAGAGGTGTAAAGCTGGCACCGTTGGCCCATGTCTGGAGCGGGTCTTCCAGCGCCTTTTGGCACTGCTCAAGCCGCTTCGCGTGAACAAGGCGCATATTCGACATGTCCTGCTGAGCAAGCACGGCGTTGGCGTAACGCACGCTGACGCCGGCGGCCGCAGCCACAATCTTCGCGTCCAGACCGGGATCGGCGAGCCGCGCGTCAATTGCAGCGCGCAGGCTCAGCAAAGCCAGCGAACGGGCGGAGGAAACACGCGGCTTACTTCCCTCCATGGTTTGTGCCCACGACACAGAGAACAGATCGAGAGCCTGATTCTTGACGATGTCCTTGGCCGCAGCGCCCAGGTTGCCGGCATGAGCCGGCAGCGTGTCCAGAAACGCGGATACCAAGCCGTTCTCTGGCTGAGATCCCTTGATCGCATGGCAAGTCATCTCGCGTGGGTTACCCAAGCGCGCTTCCAGGTCACGTCTAAGAACTTTAAGCACCAGCAAACTTGAGTTCGAAGAGAACTTGCCGAAGTACCGGCAGCCGCGGATCGAGCAGCGTCACGTCGCCCGCCTCGAGCAGAACCTCCCGGCCATTCTGGTCCAGGGCCAGGGTGCCTGCCGCTTGCCGGCAGATAAAGAGTTCGTCGGCCTGCATGCGCCCGGTATTGTGCGTCGTATGCGAAATGCCCATTGGCGCGTTCTCAAAGAGGACAAGCCCAACATCGGCCAGATCGCCAGTTTGCATTTTGGCGTGGAACGTCTGCCGGCACTCGGGTCTGGAATCGTGGTCGACGAGATTGTTGCAGGCGACGGCATGCCAAAAGTCGAAGCGATCGCGTGCATGAACATGGTCCGTCGAGAACAGGGTTTTCACAAGAAGCTCCTTATCGCTTTGCGGGCCAAGGAGAGTACCCGACCGGGCGGATCCGAAAGCCACTGCATCATGGAATAGCTGCCCGCATCTTGCCACCAACACAGACCAACCAGATCCTCGGCGCGAAGTTGCGATAAGACGCCCGATCAGCGCGCCGGTCGCGGTAGAGTGATGGTCTTTAGAGGTCAGAGCTACAGGGTGTTGACAACCATCAAGGTGCGGCGATTCGCCGCGACCTTAGTGTTGGCCGCACGGGTCAAATGCTCGCCACGAACCGTCGCGGAAGCGATGAAAACATTGATGGTGCTGACATCACATGAGCAACTTGGCGACACCGGCAAGAAGAGCGGTTTCTGGTTGGACGCGTCCGCAGCCCCATTCCATGTCCTTACGGACGCTGGCGCATAGATCATCCTTGCGTCGCGCCGCCCGGCGGGCGCTGGCAGCCTGCCGGATTTGCGCGGTCGTCATCCGGGCATCGTAGCGGCGCGCGGCGCTGTGTGACTGCGATCATGGAGCAAAGGCATGCAAAGACGTCGGTTTGGCCTCACGAATTACAAATTGTCCATGATCGGTCAGGGAACCTGGTACATTGAGGACGCCGGCCACCGATCCGCCATCGCCGCCCTGCGGCACGGCCTCGAACTGGGCATGAACCATATCGACACGGCAGAGATGTACGGGAACGGCGAAGCTGAAACTATCGTGGCCGAGGCCATCGCCGGCCGACGCGACGAAGCCTTCGTCGTTACCAAGGTTCTGCCGCGAAACGCGACGCGTGCGGGAACCTTGTCCTCCTGCGAACGGTCGCTGACCAAACTCAGGACCGATCATATTGATTGCTATCTGCTACATTGGCGCGGCGAGCATCCGCTAGAAGAGACCGTGGCTGCCTTCAAGATCTTGGAGCGCGGCGGCAAGATCCTGTCGTGGGGCGTCAGTAACTTCGACGTGCGTGACCTGGAGGATCTGCGAGCGGTCGACCGCGACGTGACGTTTGCCTGCAATCAGGTGCTGTATAATTTGCAGGAGCGCAGCATTGAGCATGCGGCACTTCCTTGGTGCGAGAAGTACCGGCGTCGCGGTGACGGCTTACAGCCCGTTCGGGCACGGCAGCTTTCCCGGCCTGCGCTCACCAGAGGGCCGCGTGCTGGCGGAGATCGCTGCAGCGCATGATGCAACCCCACGGCAGGTTGCACTCAGCTTTCTCACGTGGCGGCCTTCGGTTTTCGCGATCCCCAAGGCCTCGAGCCCTCAGCATGCGGAGGAGAACGCTGGTGCCGGCGACCTGCAATTGAGCGACGCCGAAATCGAATGCGTCAACCAGGTATTTCCGCGAGGTCCGAAGCCGGACAGGTTGCCAGTGATCTGAGCGGGACAGACACGCGACAATGAAATCTCAACAGAAGGAGCTATCAATGAAGCCGGATCAAGATATCAAGCGCGACGTGGAAGACGAACTAAAGTGGGATCCGGACATCAAGTCGGGCGATATTGCGGTCGCGGTCAAAGATGGGGTCGTCACACTGGCCGGATTCGTCCGCAGCTATAGCGACAAGTGGCAGGCGGAGACTGATGCCAAGCGTGTGAAGGGCGTCTTCGCCGTGGCGAACGACATCGAGGTACGGTTGCCGATTTTGAGTCAGAGACCGGACCCGGACATCGCCGGCGATATCGTGACCGCACTCAAGGATGAGTTGCCGCACGTGTTCGAGCGAATCAAGGCAATTGTCAAGGATGGGCGGGTCACCCTGGAAGGTGAGGTGGAGTGGAATTGCCAGCGAGAGCGAGCCGTAGCCGCTACAAGACGTGTGCGCGGTGTCAAGAGCGTAACCAATTCCATCAAGCTTGAGCCGACCACGCCCGTACCATCAGAGGTCAAGCAAAAGATCGAAGAAGCGCTCAAGCGCAGCGCCGAAGTAGATGCAAACCGGATCACTGTCGAGACGAACGGCGATAGGGTCACCTTGCGCGGAACCGTGCGATCCTGGGCCGAAAGCCAGGAAGCCGAGCGGGCCGCCTGGGCGGCGCCCGGTGTTCGCCACGTGGAGAACCGGATCATCGTCAGGCTTTGACATCCCTGATGAAACAGAGCGCACGAGCGAGTAAGCGTCGGGTGCCCTGGATCAGTTCCCGATCTCAGGGCGTCGACGCGGAAAAGGCGCGCGCGTGCCAGCGGAGATGGTCTTCCACGAAGGTGGAGATGAAAAAGTAGGAGTGATCATATCCGTTCTGCCGCCGAATTGTCAGCGGAATCGCGGCCTTCGCGCAGGCGGATTCGAGCAGTTGCGGCTTGAGCTGGCTCTCCAGGAACCCGTCAGCCGTGCCCTGGTCCACGAGAAGCTCCCGCAAGCGCGCCCCATCCTCGATCAGTGCGCAGGTGTCGTGGCCGCGCCACACTGCCCGGTCGGGCCCGAGGTAGCCACGGAGCGCCTTCTCTCCCCATGGGCAATTCATTGGCGAAGCGATCGGCGCGAAGGCCGAAACGGAAGCAAAACAATTGGGATGGCGCAGCGCCAAAGTTAGAGCCCCGTGCCCGCCCATGGAGTGTCCCATGATCCCCTGCCGCTCCAGGTCGGCCGGCAACGTGCGGCCCACGATCTCCGGCAGTTCCCGAATGATGTAGCTCTCCATCCGGTAGTGCCGTGCCCAGGGTCCTTGCGTGGCGTCGCTTAAATCAAACGGGGTGGGCCGCCGGATCAGTCGCTGCACTCGGTCTGCATGACTTGGTTCTCCGCATCCGTGTCTCCCGCGCAGGGGTCGGTTGGCGGCTGCTTCGGCGTCGGGAGCAAGACCGCGTCGCAGCGCGCGGGTATGAACCGGTCCCGCCAAAGCCGCCTGCGTGCATGCGGTGCGCAAAACGTCGTCGTAGGCCTTCTGTGCGCCTACAGTGTCGGTCTGTGGCTGGTGAGTCCGCCGCGCTGTCCCGTGCGGCAGCAAGTTGTTGGTGAAACCAGTCCGGCGGCGAGCATGAGTGACGGCACGCGGCGGAGCGGGGGCGGTGAGGCTGGCCTTTGAGCACACCCAGCAACCAGATCGATAGCGGCACCAATGGCCAATACAAGGTTAATCCTGATCTGTCTTTCCTTGCCGCGCCTCCTCGCTCGGCGACGCTTGGCGCGGGAGGAGTGCCGCGGCGCGCCCGCTCCCGGCCAAGTTCGGCTTACTTGTTGTTTGCTGGCTCCCGGGTCGTTTCTGTTCGGGCCGAGCCCGACTTAGATGCCGCGGGGTCGCCCGCCCCGGGCGAAGAAGGCTTCGCCCCGGCGGGGTCCATCTTCGCCGCCGGTGTGCTGGCGTTTGCAGCAGCCGTTCCGGCGGTCGCATTCTCGCCATTGGGGGTGCCGGCAGCTAGCAACGACGAGATCGGCGCTGCCGCCAGGGCGAGCGCTAAGGCAAAAGTCCACGTCTCTTTCAGCATCACACTTCCTCCTGGTGCCGCGCACTGGCGCGACGACAAGGCTTCAACGCCAAGGGGAGTGGGGTTGGTGGCTGTCACCTTCTACGCTTCACGGTAATTCGTCCGACGTTGCCAGCTAGCTGCCGCGCCCGTACCATAACTGCCACATGACATCGTGACCACCCGCACCGCATGACCAACCAGTGAGTTTGCCCTGGCCTACCGCCGCCGAAACGTGTCCCAGTGCCACGGCGCCGGCGACGTCTACTATGTTCAGTCTGGATCATGTGCAAAGTGAACCACCAGTCTGGTCCAGGATGACTAACCAAAGCGACGTAGTGAGGGTCATAAACTCGGGCTTAATCATCGGCGGGCCCAGCAGGAGGCAGGACGCCTACCTGGTTGTCGCGCTGACCGCCTACCGTGAAGGTATCAGGCAAGCAAGCACGGCCCAGTTCATGCGTTTCTGGGCGCGAACTCTGACGGCGGACGACATCCGCGCCGCGGCGAAATTCTATTCTGCTTTGAGGCCGATCCAATGAAGAAATGCCTTTTGCTGCTGATCACCCTCGGCCTGCCGCTATCGGCCACGCACGCGGACGTCGTGAAACCTGGCACGGAAGTTGTGCAACTTTGGAGCCCGGACGGCGCCGGACGATTCCGCCGTTCTGGCTCCACACCGGAGACGCTGGCTCTGATCAGCTTCGACACCACGGAAGAACGGCTGACCTTTTGCGGCCCGACCTTCGTTGTCGATCGCGTTGAATTCGCTTGGGATTCGGAAACCGACCCCGGTGGAGATGTATCCGTACGCGTTGAT
>CAVYXX010000083.1:0-62550 GCA_963772355.1 uncultured Alphaproteobacteria bacterium
GAGCTGGAAATCAGGCAGTTCGTCGCGATCCCCTACTTCGAGATTGTCGCGACGGCACAGGCGACCGCTGGTCGTTTTCAGATGCGACACGCACCCAAGGAGCGGATCATCCGGCGGGAAGACGCCGAAGCGATCGCCGCGGCTGCGCAGGGCTTCACAGGACCGCTCGCGGTCCGCGTCGAGGACAAGCGGCAAGCGCCACCGCGACTGCATGATCTACCCTCGCTGCAGAAGCTCTGCGGCTCGCGCTTCGGCTGGTCCGCCGCCAGGACGCTTGAGGTCGCCCAGGAACTCTATGACGGCCAGGGCAAGAAGATCATCACCTACCCCCGCGCGGAGGTGCGCTACCTGCCAGAAAGCCTGATATCGGACGTGCCGCGGATCGTTGCCGGTCTGCTGGTGGGCCGGACATTCAGCCAGATCCCGGTGCCGCAGCCGGCAGTGATCCGCAAAGGCGCAAGCGGCACCTTCCACGACAAGGGCCTGGCAGGTGCCAGCCACCATGCGGTCATTCCGAACGTCAATACTGTCGAGGAGCTGCGGGACGTCTGGCCTCGCCTCTCAGGCGATGAACGTCGGCTGTTCGATGCCATCGCCCGCGCTTATCTGGCGGCGATGATGCCGGACTTCCGCTACCGGCAGACAACCGCCGTTCTGGACGTACAAGGCCGCGCGTTCCGCGCGGCCGGGCGGCAACCGATCGAACTGGGCTGGCGGGCGGCGTTCCCCGACTGGAAGCCGGCGGAAGAAAAGGGTGACGAAGCTCAGCTCCTGCCATCTCTGCGCGACGGCGAGGCTACGCGCCTGCAGGACCCCGTCGTTGAAGACAAAGAAACCAAGCCGCCGCCGCGGTACAACGAGGGCACGTTGATTGAGGCAATGCAGAACGCCTGGCGGTTTGTAGAAGACGTGGCATTGCGTGACAGATTGAAGGAAGCCAAGGGCATTGGCACACCCGCGACCCGGGCTGAGATTATTCGCGGGCTGAAGACACAGGAGTTGCTAACGATCTTGGGCAAGAACGTCGTCCCCACCGATCGGGGCCTGTCGCTCTTCGGTGTTTTGCAACGAGCTGACCCGGCGCTGGTCGACCCCGGCGTAACAGCGCAGCTTGAATGCTTGCTTGATGACGTGCTCGTCGGTCGGCAGAAAATGATGGGTGCAATCGATGCCGTGTGCGTCGCCGCAGCGCGAATTATCGAACGACTGACGTCTGCTTCGGAAGTCATTGCTACTCCGTTACCGGGTGTCGTCGCTTCTCAACGGAATGGAGAGCGGCCCCCGACGCCGGCGATGAAGCGGTTTGTCGACAGCATCGCCAAGCAGAAGGGCATCAAGCCGCCACGCGGTTATGCGAAATCAGGATCCATGTGCCGAGGTTTCCTCGACCAGCACGCAGCCAAAAACCGGGACAGCGGTGCGTCTGGCGAAATCGCCGCGGTGCGGCCAGCGCCGGCTCCGATCCACCGAGACCCGAAGATGGCACGCGACGCTGTCGCCGTG
The DNA here is from genome assembly GCA_963772355.1 of uncultured Alphaproteobacteria bacterium. Classification (GTDB taxonomy): domain Bacteria; phylum Pseudomonadota; class Alphaproteobacteria; order Acetobacterales; family Acetobacteraceae; genus Rhodopila. The sequence continues at coordinate 1,504 of CAVYXX010000083.1, forward strand.
GAACCCGCCGTCGGTGCCGTTCGTGCCCTCAAGTCCTCCCGGCGCGGTTCCCGCCACCCGAGGCCACATCGCAACACTCTCAGCGAGAGCCCGATTTCCGACGCCCCCAAGACCTCCCGAACGCGAAGACCGGCTGTGGCTACCGAGCAAAGCCTACCGCCACAAACCCATGGAACAGAGACACCGCTGCACATACCCTTTGGCAATAAGGCGGCCGCGCTGCAGCTTGGGGCGCAGTATCGTTCTGGACGCTGGTATGCCCCGGATGGGACCGACCTCACGCCATTCCGGCAACGCGGATGGCTGTGACCGCCACGCGCGAGCCCCGCTTTCGCTGGCTGGTTTCCCGTACCCGCGAACGACCCCCTCGGTCCGACAACGGCGTCTGGTGCCCATGACAAACAAGGACAAATCCGCCATCCGCAATCTTGGATTGACGCGCTCCACGACTCGCCGTCAGGCCGCTAGGCTAGGATCGGCTGACCTGATCCGGAGGACGTGATTGTGAGCCAAGCCGCCGAGCTGATCCGTGTGAAAGGCCGCATCAAGGCGCTGACCGAAAAGACCGTCGCCAACGGCTGCACTGAGGCCGAGGCCATGGCGGCCGCCGACATGGTCGGGCGTCTGCTGGAGCGCTACGCGCTCAGCATGGACGAGATCGAGATACGCACCGCCCGCTGCGTCCAAGCCGAGGTGCCACTTGGTGGGCGCCGGCGACGGCCGATCGATGGCTGCGTGCCGACGATCGCCCGCTTCTGCGACTGCAAGGTCTGGCTCGCCCGCCCCCCTGCCCCAGACCCGCAGCAGCCGGACTTTGAGCGGATGCAGTCCAGCAGCCGGTATGTGTTTTTCGGCTTCGAGACGGACACCCTGCTCGCCACTTATCTGTTCGCTGTTATTGACCGGGCGGTGATCACCGAGACCGCCGTCTTCAAGCAGCTCAATCCGCGTTTCCGGGGCGTGCGCCTGCGCCAGGCCTCGGCCAGCTTCCAGCACGGCGTGGTAGCCCGCGTCTCCGAGCGGCTGGACGCGATGCACCGCGCCCGCGACGCGACGTTCCGCGCCCAGCGCTCGACCGGCACAGCCCTGATACTCGCCAAAACTCGCGTGGTTGAGGACGCCTTCCGCGAGGCGGAGGTCCGGCTGATGAGCATGAGCGCAATGGGTCGCCGGGTGATCACCACGGCGTTTCGCGCAGGCTGGGCCGCGGGCGATCGGGTGAACCTCAATCGTCCGGTGTCGGGCGATGCGCTGAGACGACTCGCCTGAGCGGTCAGCGGGATCGGCAGCGTCGCCGTGTGTATGCCTGGGAAAATCGCGCCGTGGCACCATGCGACCCGACCAGCCTGTCCTTCGCAGCCGCCCAGGCGGTGGTCGATGCGATCTGGTCGGATATGGGTTTGCGCTACCCTCCGGCGGTCGCACCGCTGTCGCGACAGGCCACCACGACGGTTGCCCGCGCAAACCGGCTGTCGATCCTGCTTGCAGACCGAACGCCGTCGTGGTGCGTGTTGCACGAGTTGGCCCATGCGATGACCAGCCACGCGGACGGACGCTCCGACGGACACGGGCCGCTCTTCATGGGGGTCTATCTCCAGTTGATCGTGCGCTACCTGCGGCTTGATCCGCAGACCCTGATCGATTCGTTACGGGATGCGGGGATCGAGATCACCCGCGACGCGCATCCGGTGTTCGTCGATCCGTGACAGCGCCGAGTATGTGCGACGCCAATCGTTTGAGACGGGCCAGCGCTGCTATCAGTTGCACTTTGACCAGCCGCAATGAACGCAGCTCAGGCACCCGGCTTCGTGCACCAAGCCCGGCTGGCTGCACTTGGGACAGAGCGGACCAAGCCGTGTGGCGGAGGCTCCGGCCGACGCCTGACCGACCGTCTTCGCGACCAACGTCTCAGCCGGGACGAGAAAGCCGGTTTCAACCATGTGCCGTTCGATGATGTCGCCTATCGCCGCGACCAACGAGCCGACATACCGGCCATTGCTCCATTGACCGCCCCGCGGGTCGAACACCTGTTTCAGCTCTTCCGCCACGAAGGCAACATTGCCACCGCGGCGGAAAACCGCGCTGATCATGCGCGTCAGAGCCACCACCCAAGCATAGTGCTCAAGGTTCTTCGAGTTAACGAAGATCTCGAACGGCCGGACGATGCCGTCCTGCTCGATGTCGTTGAGGGTGACATACATCGCGTGTTCACTGTCCGGCCAGCGCAGCTTGTAGGTCGCACCGGTAAGTTTTTCGGATCGAAGAAGCAGATCGCTCGTCGCTGGCGCCATCGGCGTGTCGGTCTCGGCGGCCTTCACTTCGAGCACAGCGCCGGTGATCGCATTTGGCCGATAGGTGGTGCATCCCTTGCACCCGCTCCGATAGGCATCGAGGTAAACCGCCTGGAACGCCTCGAAGCTGATGTCCTCCGGGACGTTCACCGTCTTGGAGATCGCGCTGTCGACATGGCGCTGCACGGCCGCCTGCATGCGGACATGCTCCGCTGGCGTCAGGTCCTGGGCCGTCACGAAATACCCGGGGAGCGGCGTGTCATCCCCATGGATCGCGCGGAAGCGGCGCAGCGCGTAGTCAGACACTTCTTCCTCGACCCTCGACCCATCCGGCTGCAACACCTTGCGGGTGTAGGCCAGCGCGAAGACCGGCTCGACGCCGCTGGAGACGTTGTCCGCGACCAGCGAGATGGTGCCGGTCGGTGCGACGGAGGTGAGCAGCGCATTGCGGATGCCATGCTCGGCGATCAGAGCTCGCACGTCCGCGTCCAGGCCGCCGACGGTCTCGCCGGCGAGGTAGGCATCCCGGTCGAACAGCGGGAACGCACCCTTCTCCCGCGCCAGATGGGCAGACGCGAGATAGGCTGCGCGGCTGATCTGCCGGGCCCAGTCCCCTGCCCTCTCCGCAGCTTCCACGGAGCCGTAGCGCAGGCCGGTCATCATCAGCGCGTCGGCCAGGCCGGTCATCCCAAGCCCGATCCGTCGCTTGGCGATTGCCTCTTGACGCTGCGCCTCGAGCGGGAAGCCCGAGGCGTCGATGGTGTTGTCCATCATGCGGATTGCAACCGCCACCAGATCGGCAAGCTCCGCTTCGTCCAGATGGGCTTGCGGGGTAAAAGGCGCGCGCACTAGCCGCGCCAGGTTGATCGAGCCCAGCAGGCAGGCGCCATAGGGCGGCAGTGGCTGCTCGCCGCAGGGATTGGTCGAACGGATCGTCTCGCAATACGCGAGGTTGTTCCGGGCGTTGATCTGGTCAATGAAAATGACACCCGGCTCGGCATAGTCGTAGGTCGCCCGCGTGATGCTGTCGAACAGCGCCCGGGCGCGCAGAATTTTGTAGGTCTTGCCGCCAAACATCAGCGGCCATTCAGTATCGGCTTCAACCGCTGTCATGAACGGGTCCGTCGCCAGGACGGAGAGGTTGAAGTTGCGCAGCCGGCCGGCCTGTCGCTTCGCCGCGATGAAGTCCTCGATGTCCGGATGGTCGCAGCGCATCGTCGCCATCATCGCGCCGCGGCGCGCGCCGGCGGACATGATGGTACGGCACATGGCATCCCATACGTCCATGAAGGACAGTGGGCCGGATGCATCGGCGCCGACACCCTTCACAGCGGCGCCCTTCGGTCGCAGCGAGCTGAAGTCGTAGCCGATCCCGCCGCCCTGCTGCATGGTCAACGCGGCTTCGCGCAGATGGTCGAAGATGCTGCCAAGGTCGTCGGCGATGTCGCCCATCACGAAGCAGTTGAACAGCGTCACGCGCCGGTCCGTGCCGGCGCCGGACAGGATGCGGCCGGCGGGCAGGAAGCGGAAATCCTGCAAAGCCTGGTAGAATGGCTGCTCCCAGCAGGCTGGCTCGATTTCACCGGCAGCGAGTGCCCGCGCGACCCGGCGCCAGGTATCCTCGATGGTCAGATCGACCGGCGTGCCGTCGGCTGTCTTCAGCCGGTATTTCGCATCCCAGATCTGGCGGGAAATTGGCGCGATCCGCTCGGAGACAGACCCGATCATCGCATCGGCATTCATATCCATGGCATTACCATATCTCTCGCCTCGTGAGATTGCTCCAGCAATTCTCCGATCGGGGGAAGGACGCTGCAGCGATGGCCACCGCGGAGCGTGCGGCTTGCTCCTACGCCGACCGCGATGCGAGGGCGATCGGCGTGACCCCGTAAGGCGCCCTCCGGCCGGACTTTTATACTGCCGATGGTTGCACATGGCACCGCTGTTGCCCGTCCCTGACGCCAGCGCGGCACAGATAACGATGATGCAAAACCTGAAGACCCAGGCCCTGCCCCGGCGGCGGCCGACGTCAACTCAGCCGCACCCGTCATGCCTCTAGTCGCCAGGCGTCAGGCGGCAAGCGCATCCTTCACCTGCTTGGCCGGGCTGAAGCCGAGCTTGCGGGACGCCGCAATCTCGATGGTCTCGCCTGTCCCCGGGTTGCGGCCCTGACGCGCCGCGCTGTCTTTGACCTTGAACTTACCAAAGCTCGGCAGACTGACCTCTTCGCCTTTCTTCGCGGCCTCGACGATGCCGGCAAAAACTGCGTCGACCGCCTTCTTGGCAGTGGGGACGTCCAAACCCGCAGCCGTCGCCACGTGATCGATCAGTTCAGAAGTTTTCAATTTGCTCGTCCTCCACGTTAACGCTGAGCGGGAAAGACCACACACGAGGCCGGAATGTCACCCGATTCGGCGCGAAGGGTCGGGCGTCCGTCTACTACGACCGGGCTGAGCTCAGCTCGACATCGAGTGGCGCGCCACCCGCCCGCGTCGCGACGGTCAGACGCTACGGCGCGATCCTAGTGGCTGCCCTTGAGAAGGATCTGGCAAAAAATGTTGCGTTGCAGCAAATCGATCTGCGTGCTGCGCCTCAGTGCCCCTTCAAGCGCATACTTGCGCCCGCAGACGCGCTTCGGCGCCCTGCTTTCTTGGACGTTTCCTCCCTAACCTTCGGCGGTGCCGCAAGCACCGGCGTCGGCTCTGGGGTTTGATGCACAAGCATGTCACACACAATCGGTGTCACGAGACGTTCGCCGGTTTCAAAGCGGCGATCCTGACATTCCTGCGCGAGGAGGTGCCCAGAAAATGGCACACCCATTGTGACCAAGTAACGGATAATTTTCGCGTCATCTCACCCAAGGATTTTCGGGTTCTGGCGTGAACCGAATATATCATGAAGTGAGCCATCGAATCCTCCACGTTTATCGTTGTTCTACCCGTCTACTTTACAAGGGAGCAGCCCTTTGCGGGTGGACTGCAGTGCGCGCTTGAGCGGTGGCTTGCAATGGTCTGCCGCCGCCCGTCGTCATGCGATCACTGTTCGGAACGCGGATCGAATGCGTGCTGCAAGCCGTCGCCGGGAAAATTGACGGCGATGAAGATCAGCAGCCCGGGGTAGATCGCCAACGCTAGCGCCGTGGTCACCAGTTCCTTCGCGTTGTTGAGCATATTGCCCCAGCTTGGCGTGGGCGCCACGATGCCGAACCCCAGGAAGCCCGCACCGGCTCGATCAGGATCACCCGGCCGATCGTCAGCGTGACGGCGACGATCAACGGCGTCGCTACATTCGGCAGGATATGGGCGGTCATGATGTAGGTCGCGCGGCCACCGCTCGCGCACGCCGAACGGACATAGTCCCGCTCTCACGCAGCGCGAGCGTGGCAGCTCGGGTCAGGCGGGCGATGGCCGGTCCAGTCGACCAGATCGCTGCCGTGTTGGCGCCGCTCTCGTCGATCGTGATCTTCTATGGGGTACCGTTCCGTCCGATCGCCTTGCGTAAGAAGCGTAGCGAACCCGCGCACGCGGTTGCGGCAGGTGAAACACTTGAACACCATCGTCGAGCAAGATCACCAAGTTGTACATCGCCCAGGCGAGCTCGTTTCTTCTTCGCTGATCATCTACGGTTTCAGTTGGAACAAGCTGCCCCAGCCGCCAATGCGGGCTGGATCGGCGCCGGCGACCAGCATCGACTTCCACAAGGCCGTTGCTACCGTGTCATAGACCGGGATACCCAATTCCGCCTCGAGCGCTGGCACCAGTCCGGCACCGTTCAGGTTGGTGCAGAAGATGGTGATTCCGTCCAGGCCCGCCTCCCTCGCCACGGCACGGCACAGGTTTGCGATTTCGGCTCGCGGAACCTCGGAGAACCCGAAATTTCCGCGTTGGCCCAGGTGCCGCTCGGCAACGCAGACGAAGCCGGCGGCGGCGTAAGTGGCGATAATCTGCGCTTGAACGTTGTCAAGGTAAGGGGTCACCAGCCCGAACCGCCGCACGCCGGAGCGTTGAAACGCCTCATTCAGGGCCAGGACGGACGAGCAGGCTGCAATGCCCGTTTCGGCGACGATATCGGCGCAGAGCGCCACGTCACGGTCGAGTCCGAGCCAGCCCGCCGAGGAGCCGTTCCAGCAAATAGCCGCGACCTTGGCGTCCGCGAGCAGCCGTGCCGCCGCGAGCATCGGGGCCGTGTCGAATTGACCGACCGCAGCTGCGTCCAAGGAAATTTCAGTCACCGGCAACCGACTGAAATGGGCGCTTACGTCTGGCAAGTCGTGCAGCATCGCGGTTACAAGCTTCTCAAGTATGGTATTGGATGATGGGGTGAGCATGCCGATCAGAGTGCGATGCTGCATCGTTTCAGTCATGAAGGCGCTCCCGGTTGAAGCGTCACTGATGCCCTGCGGCGCGGCCCGAGCGCAAGTCGCATCCCTTTCGCCGATGTGGGGCGGGTCATGACCTGGCGCCTCGATGCGACCGCGCTTCTGGCCGGCTTCGCCGATGGTAGCCTGTCTCCGGTCGCGGTCGTAGACACCTGTTTGAAGCGCATTGCGCGCCTCGATCCGCAGCTTGGCGCTTTCGTGACCGTTTCTCCTGACGCAAGAGCCGAGGCGGAAGCCAGCACTGAGCGTTGGCGACGAGGAGCGCAAGTCGGACCGTTGGACGGGGTCCCGGTCGCCATAAAAGATAATCTTGTCGCAGCCGGGATGCCTGCGGCTTTCGGGAGCCGAATATTTGGCAACGCTCTTGCCAGCCGCGACGAATTGCCAGTGGCGCGGGTGCGTGCGGCGGGCGCCATCTTACTTGGCAAGACTAACACTCCGGAATTTGCTATCGAGGGATATACGGCCAACGCCCGGTTCGGCGTGACCGGCAACCCGTGGGCACCGACGCTGACGCCAGGCGGGTCGAGCGGCGGATCAGTCGCCGCCGTAGCAGCGGGATTGGCCCCCGTCGCGCTCGGAACTGATGGTGGGGGTTCGATCCGACGGCCCGCCGCATATACCGGGCTGATCGGGTTGAAACCGTCCCTGGGACGAGTGCCGCGCGCGGGGGGCCTGCCACAGCTCCTATTGGATTTCGAGGTCGTCGGACCGCTCGTTCGTTCCGCACGCGATCTGCGGCTGGTGATGGATGTGCTGTCCGGGGCGGACCGCATTGATCCCGCCTCGCGACGGGTGCCCGCCAGACAATCTGCCGCGGCGGCGCTGCGCGTCCTTTATATACCGCGTTTCGGCAATGCGCCCTGCGATCGGGCGATCCTGGACGCGTGCGCGCAGGCCGTACAGCGGCTGCAAGCACTGGGCCATACGATTTAACAGGGCGAACTGCCGTTCGACCTCAGCGTGATCAATGCCAAATGGACGATAATTGGCCAGATCGGCCTTGCCCGAATGCTGCGCGCCATGCCGGGGACCGCCGAGTTGGTTCCGGAAAAGTATCAGGACATGGCGGCGGCTGGGTCAGCGATCGGCGCGGTGGAGCTCGCCGACCTGCTTGCACACGTTGATGTGCTGCGTCGTAACGCGTCGCTCGCCTTCGGTAGCTGGGATCTAATTGTAACCCCCTGCTGCGCCGCCATGCCGTGGGCGGCGAACCAGACGCATCCACCGGAGATTGACGGGCAGCCGGTCGGGCCGCGTGGCCACGCCATCTATACCGGCTGGGTAAATGCGGCTGGGCTGCCCGGTCTGTCGCTGCCGACAGGTATGCACGACGGAATACCCATCGGAGTGCAAATCGTCGCTGACTGGGGTCAGGATGCCGTGTTGCTTGACGTTGCTGATTCTTTCATGGCCGGCGTCTCGCCGTCATGGCCCGAAATCGCCCGTTATTAATCGGTCCATAAGTAGAGTCAGATTTTGCTTGACATGACGAGTTAGCCATGAATTCTCGTTCGTCATGCAAAAGGACGATCACCCAGAAGAACCCGCTGCAGCTGCGATTTCAGTTCGCACTATCGACCGGGGAGATGGTAGCGGAGTTGATCAAGCGAAAGTATGGCACTCGATTGGCCAGGAACTCGGTAGGGCGTTTGCTGGCGCAGCTTGGCATTACACCGCAAAAGCCGCTGTACCGGGCGTCGGAGCGCGATGAGACGCTGGTCGGGAAATGGTTGAAGACGGAATACCCGAAGATCAGGAGAATGGCCAAGGCACAGGGAGCCCGACATCTATTTTGGTGACGCGGCTCATATCCGTTCCGACCACCACGCGGGGCGTACCTGGGGCAAGATAGGCGAGACCCCCAATTATCGCGGGCACCGGTGCCCGTTATGCCATGAGCCTGACCTCCGCGATCACTGCAAAGGGTCGGATGCGGTTCATGATCAAGGAAAATGGCGGGGTGAACGCCGATGTCTTCATCGAGTTTCTCAAGCGGCTGCTGGTCGGCGAAATCTGAAGATTTGCTGATCGTCGATCGAGGCCCCGCCCATCGGGCGAAAAAGACGAAAGCCTAAGTCGAAACGCTGGCAGGCAGGCTGAAGCTGTTCTTCCTTCCACCATACTCACCCGATCGTAATCCCGATGAACTGGTGTGGAAGCATCTGAAAACCGACACCGTGGGCCGCATGGTTGTCACGGATAAGACTGACGCCCGAACGGCCAAGTTTTTGCGGTCACTCACCGGCCGGTTCGCCGCTACGCCAACGCATCGAGACATATTTGCACCATACCCCCAAAAGTCAGCCTGCCATCCGCTCAGGCAACGTCAACCCGGATTCGCGTGCGACCCGGCTTTGAACCCAACTACGGCAACCCAATGAAGAACCACCCGAGGTTCAACAGCGACAGGATCAGTTCGCCGGCGTTCATGCCGGTGCCGCTGAGCGCTTCGGCCTTGCCCATCTCTGGAACTGCGCCAGGACGATTTTCAGTTCGATCGCGAAAAGCAGTTCAAGCAGCGACAGGGCGACAAACTTGCTGATCCAGCGCTCAGACGCGGAATTTGAAGGAGGCCGTATAGACGGAAGAGCGACTTCTCGGTCTCTGCGTATGCTCTGATGTAATTCCACAGACCTGCCGGGACCATTATCCAGCGCAACGGCATGCTGTCGGGGTCGATTTCCTCAAGCGGTTCGTGGAGTTCGAGATCGACATCGTCGAGGGGTGACCTTGAAAGGCATGTATCGTCTCTCCTGCATTGATGCCTGAGTGAACATAGGCGCGAAACGGAAGTATGCATCACCTGCCTTAACTGGACCGGTGACTTGCATGTTCGGTAAAAAACTCTGCGTCTACAATAATTGTGATGCGGTTTAACCCTTACAGCATCGACTCGAATCGATGAGTGACGTTACTGCAATCATCGCGACGAGCTTCGTCTCCCAAATCCGATGGCACGCCACCAATGGTCACCCTTAAGGCCATCTTCGAGCAACTCGCTGAGACACATGCTCTGCCGAAGAAGCCGGTTGGAGAGATGATGGCGACTTCGTGACGCCGGTGACCGCGCATCTTCAAAACGGCTCGCGCATTCGGTCGAGCGAGCACAGCACTTTGGGGGTTAAGAAGCACCAGGTAGGCGTAATCCGGCGACGGGTGAGGCGATCCAGATCATGGCGAGCTAGAAGGTGATCGGACCGGCGAAGGAGCTCAAAGAGGCCGTGGAGCGGCGTCCACTCTCGGGACTCTGATTTGATGCGTGCGCGGCCGCTCCTACGGCCTTTCGGCTGCTTCACCGATGTGATGGCACCCAGGACCTTGCCTACTGCTTTCGTTTCCCTCGACCACCGCGTGCGCCATGACGAAGTCCGCCAGTGTCCCAATATCGGATAGCGACAAACCGGGCATTGGTGCCGTTACCACCCCCTCTGACGTGACCGCCAGCACCATCGGGTCGTTCGGCGCCAGCAGCGCCTGGTCCGTGCCGGATGGGACGACCTCCACCTTCGGATAGCCGCTCCGCCGGAACACATCCAACAACACGATGTCGACCGGCGCCATTCGCGCCAACAGGCTGCCCACATCGGGTTCGTGGGGTGTCCTCGGGCATCTCCTGCATGAGCGCGAAGCGGCGGGCGCTCGCTACCAATACCTCCTCTGCGCCCGCGGCACGATGATTTCAGGTGCCGCTGCCGGGTCGTTCGAGGTTGACAGCGTCGGACACGCGCTTGATGGTGGACACGTTCGCCGATCAGGCTGAACATCGCGCTCGTCCTTTTCTGCATCATGGGGCCGCTACGCTGCAGCCTCGGCCGGTGCCTCGGCGGTTCCCGCCATCACTGCGCACGCATCAGCACGAAATCGGCAAACGCGTTAACGTCACACAACGGCAGAAACGGCACGGACGCATCCACTGGCCTGGCCGCTGGAACCGCCAGCACCAACGGGTCGTCCAGGGCGATCACGCGCCGATTTCGTTGCGGCTGAACCATTTCCAGCTTCGGGTGATATGTTATATTAGCCGAAAGCCCTCCAGGAACACGATATCCACCGGCGGCAAACGCGCACGCGGAACCCCGACGTATGGCGTCAGCTCCAGATGCCAGTGGCACTGGAGCGCACCCGCCGGCAAGCGGACCGGGTCGTGGATGTATCCGTCCGTGACCACGTTCGCGGCGGCCTGTCGCATTTCGTCCTTGGTGGGATCGCCTCCGAGCAGCGCAATCAAACGATCGAAACCGCAGTCCGACTCGGGCTCCCCAATCCGGTGATGAGCGGCCCACGCCGGAAAGTCCAAATATGGGTATAATACAAGTAGTTAAGGAAACGCCGAAACTCGCAACCACCTAAATCGAAGGGGCAGTCGAGACAGCGGCGCCTCGTGCCGGAGAGGCGCGTCATCGTGGGGGTGGCATACCTGACTTTGAGCCACGCCCCCTGCGCTTCAGCCGCGGCTTGATCCGCAGCTTCTGTTCGTTTCGGCACGGGACGTTGGGATTGAGATTCCCGGATCCCCCCGCGACGCCCGTCCGGGCTCGTTGATCCCTGACCCGTCGTCTGGCACCGACGGCTCAAAACCGCTTGCCGCCGAACGATAAAATGCTGGCGGAGCCCATCAAGCGTCGGGTAGCGATGTTGCCGTTACAGACCGCCACAAGGCCCGGACTTCCGGCGCCGCATGAAGAACTAGCGCGCGCCGCAGCAATCGCTTGGCGGTGATGACATCGTCGAGAGACAGAGAATGGATGGCCGCGTCGACCAGCACCTGGCCCTGGCGCTCCACTCGCTTTATCGACTGAAGCTCGGCCCGGCAGCGGCGGCACGTCTCGGCGCCGTTCAGCGTGGCGCGGCAGAGCGGACACCGCTCCATCGCTCAGGTCTCGAGATAGAACAGCAGATCCTGCAGTTGCCGGCGAGCATCCTCCAGGGCAACGCTGTCACGGCCGCTCCTGGCGTCGCGGATCATCTCAATCAGGTCGATGATTTCCGCCCGATCCTCCGCGCCGGCTTCGTCGAGCTTTCCGCTCGCCTTCGCCAGCAGCGCATCCAGTTCGGTATCGGCAGCGGCGCCGTCATCGGTGGAGTCCCCCGGCTGCCGCCCTTCGAACAACGAGCCGATGCGATCCCGCGCCTGGTCGAGTTGCGTCTGGTCATAGCGCGACATCGCCTTGTCGATGGTGATCCTGCGTTCGAGGCCGGTCTTCTTCTCGCGTGCCGAAACCTGGAGGATGCCGTCGCGGTCTAGTGCCAGATCGAGGATCACCGGGTTGCCGGCCGGCGCCTTGCTGAGACCGTCGACGCGGAATTCGCCGATCTTGATGTTCTCCAGCGCATCGATGTTCTCGCCCTGGTAGATCTTCACATCAACCCCGGTCTGCCCGTCGACGGCGGTGTAGAACACTTCGCTCCGCCGCACCGGGATCGGGGTGTTCTTGGGGATGATCGGAAAGTATCGATAGGGGTACAGGTCGTCGTCCAACTCTCCCAGTGCGCTGGTGCCGAACGTATAAGGCGTGACATCCACCAGGACTGCGGATACCTCGGTGCCCGCCATCGCAGCTCCCTGGATAGCCGCCCCCATGGCGACGCAAAGGTCCGGATCGACCTCTCCCCGAGGATCCCTGGCAAAGACCTCCACAAGACGGCGCCGGATCAACGGGGTCCGCGTGGCACCACCCACGAGGAGGATTTCGTCAATCCGAGACGAGATCAGGCCCGCCGATTCCAGTGCGATATGGATCGCCCCAAGGGTCTCCTCAATGAACGGCGTGATCATGTCCTCGTACTCCAGCCGGCTCAACTCGAGATCGAGATTGACCGGCTTGCCGTCGTGTTCGGTGAGGTACTCCTCCTCGATGCGGGCATATGGGTGATCCGAGAGATGCTTTTTGGCGGTCTCGGCGCTGCGCAGAATCCGCGCCATCGCCCGCGGCTGATCGGAGACGTCCACGCCATGCTTGAGTTTCAGGTGCTCGAGCACGTGTTGGACGATCTTGTTGTCGAAGTCGTCACCGCCGAGATGGTTGTTCCCGTGACTGGAGATCACTTCGACCACGCCGGCCTCGATCCGCACTACGGAGACATCGAAGGTGCCGCCGCCGAGGTCATAGACCAGGATGCGCTTGCCCTGATGCTGCGCCGCCTCATAGACGAGCGCCGCCGCAGTCGGTTCGTTGATGATGCGCACCACCTCCAGCCCGGCGATTTCGCCAGCCTCGCGCGTTGCCTGCCGCTGCGCGTCGGAGAAATAGGCGGGCACGGTGATCACCGCCTTTCGGACCGGCCGCCCCTGCCGGTGTTGGGCGATCTCCTTCAGCCGGGACAGAATGATCGCGGAGATCTCCTGCGGCGTATAGTCGCGCTCTCCCAAACGCACACGATTATCGCCGCCCATCCGCCGCTTGATCGAGCGCACGGTCCGTTCGGGATATAGCAGGAACTGGTTGCGCGCCTCGTCGCCGACGAGCAGCTCGCCGGTCTGGGAGAGTCCGACCACTGACGGCAATATGAGCCGTCCTTGCTCGTCGCCGAGAACCTCCGGCCGGCCATTCCGGTAAACTGCGATTTCCGAATTGGTGGTCCCGAGATCGATACCAACGATTTCATCCGTCATGAAAGGTCTCCTTGGGGGGCGCCGCCCTTGCTGACGATCACCTCCGCCGTGCGCAATACATGGTCCTCCCACAGGAAGCCTGTTCGGACCTCTTCGATCACGGTCCCCTCCGCCACGGACGCGTCGGGCGCCGTCGCAATGACACGGGCCCGCCGCGGATCGAAGGGCTGGCCCACCAGATGGGTGGCAACAACGCCCCGGTCGAGCAGCACCTGGTCGAGGCGACGCATGGTCATGCGCAAGCCCTCCTGCCACGCCGCCCCGCCCGGCGCGTTCCGGCGCAGCAGGCGGTCCGACCAGTGCGGCCGCCCCGTTGCGACAAGCTTCAAGGCCGCGAGCAGCCGGTCTCTCAGGTCGATGGCATCCAGCAGCAGCGGGCGCAACGCGGCGTGTGCCTGCGCGCGCGTCTCGGCCCGAACGCGGTCCAGTTCCTGCTGCAAGGTCGCCTGGCTCGTCCGCAGTAGGTCGAAGACGCCACGGAACTGGTCCAGCGCCTCTTTCACCAGGCGCGACTCCGTGCGCACCTCGCTGCGCAGCCCCGCCATCTCGACGAAGAGGGAATACAGATCGGTCGCTTCCCCCGGATCATCCGGTGGCTCCGGTTGGTCCGCCGCGCTGTCGAGATAGGCACTGAACCGGCTCAGCAGCGCCTGCTTGATGTGCTCGTCCACCTTGTCTCCTCTGCGTGGCCGCAGGACTTGGGTATCAGTCCGCCGCGACGCGCATAACGCCCTCGGTAAGCAGGGCCGTCACGGTCCGCTTCGTCGCCCGCCCCGAGCCGGGTGAGGGGGCGTCCAGGGCGGCTGCGCGCAGCCGTGACAGGGCCGCGACATTGGTGTGCAGCAACCGTGTCTCCAGCCGTTTCCGTTCGTCGCTCAGGGCGTCATACGCCGCGCGGTATTCCCGGAAGCGATCTGGGTCGCGATCGGGCGGAAAGTCCCGCACCAGAGCAAGGTAGCGGCGCCGGATCTCGGCATCGTCGGCATCCTCGGCCACGCCGAGCACGGTGAAGGGATCACGCATCGAAAAGCTGGCTCCTTCGCGTCTTTCTAACAGGCAGCGGCTGGGTGCCATCCATCGCTTTCGCCACCATCACCTCGCACAGTTGCCGCAGCACCGGCTCCGGCATTTCCGGTCCGAACGGCGAGTCTCGGAAGCGCTCGAGCATCTGCGCCACAGCCGCTTCGCGACCGAATTCCTTCACAAGTGCGCGCAGGCTGTCGGTCGCGCCTTTGGGCATTCCATTCGTCATCGCCATGAAAAACGCCGCCATCTCGTCTTCATCGATATCCGGCAGGCCAAGGTCAGCCCGGCCTCTGCCGATCGACAAACGGTCATTCGGATTGAGAAACCGTTCGATCCGCTTGACCGCCTGGAAATCCTCCCGCCTGCCAGCTGCCTGGGCCATCTCGATCAGATCATCCGTATCGGCCATGGACAGCCGATCGGCATTGCCCTTGGTGCGTGCGACGATGTCGTGGAAGCGCCAAGCCGGGTTTAGGGGATCCCGCTGGCGCGCAGCCCGTGCGTAGTCTTGCAGCAGATCGAACGCATCGAAACGGGCGAGGGTCTCGGCCAGCGCCTGGAACTCTGCGTCCGACCAGTCAAACGCGGCGGCCTGCAGCAGCCACGCGTGCATGCCCAGCAGCGGACCCGCAACCACCCGCTTGTTCTCACCCGCTTCCGGCCGACCCACCGCCGCGACAATGGCCATGACCGCCTGTTTCGTCGGTGGCGTTTCGCGCGCACGAACCAGTTCCTGCCGCAGCCAGGCGGCATCGCCGACGGCGGCGTTCATAAACTCGGCCTCGAGCAGCGCCTGGAACCAGCCGGCGACTCCGCCACCAGCGAGTTCCACCCCTTCCCGCAGCCACGCCTGGGCTTGCGCTTTGTCGGCTATTTGCGGGCTGACCAGTCCGCGAGCGATGCGCAGTAGCGCACTGGGGGCATCCGATCTTTCCCACTCTGCCGCCGCTGACAATTCTTCGCGGCCAGGTCCGGACGCTTCGATCGCATCTGCTTGCGGGCATGGGCGACCTGCAGTTCGATCATCTGGCGGCGAACGCCGGGATTGATGGCATCGATTTTCAGCAGCCTGCGCGCAAACCCGGCAGCCTTTTTGTAAGCCTTGCGCGCCACCGCCGAGTCGGTTGCCTGGAGCAGCACCTGGCTGTCGTCCGGGAAGCGCTGGACTGCCTCGTCCACCAGCCGATGCCAGTCTTTGAGCAACGATTCCTTGCGATACCGCCCGATCAGCTCGAGCAGGGTCGGAACGTGTTCGGGGTCGACCGCGTAGCAGCGCTGCAGGTAGAAGATGACGGGATCGACCGAAAAATCCTCGCCTTCGATCTCGGGATGTTTGTCGGCGAGGTGCGCAAGGCGGCGGTAGATAACGCCTTGCGACAACATGGCCTGCCGATCGGCGCTGCCGGCGGCGAGGGCCGCCGCCGCGGCCAGCCAGCACTGTTCCGCCGTCTCCCAGTCGTTGCGTGCCTCCGCTGCGAGCGCCTTGATGCGGTGACGCTCGAGGTCTGACAAGGGTCCAAAGGCCTTTTCGAACTGTGGCAAGCGGTCCGGAATCTGCGGCAGCAGGTTCAGACAGGCGCTCCTGACCTCGGCCTGGGGCAGATCAGCCTGCTTCGTGAAATAGCCGAACAGGACGGCTGGGCCGCCCTGCGCAGCTTCGGACAGGCGCGCCAGGAACTGCGACGCCGCGACGGGAAGGCCTCGGGTTTCAGCAACGAATGCCCGCTGTACCGGTGTCAATTGCTCCCATCCATAGGCATCCAAGACACGCTCTCCGAATACCGCCGCCTCAACGGCCTGGCGGAAGGGGTAGAATGCCGAACGCGGGTGGATGCTCTCTAGCAGATTGCGTGTTCGGTCGTCGTCACGCGGTATCGCGGTGAGGCACTTGAGTAGCAGGCGAACCGGCCTGAAGGCGGAACGAAGCGATATGTGGTTGAGCTGGCGGTCCATCTCCTCAGCCGATGCGCCATTGACCCAAGCCAGCAGCGCCTCCCGCGACGCCACGGCAAGATCGCGCCAGCGAGACGGTTGGGACGGCGCGGCGCGGGGAGTCTCGGGAAGCTGGGGAACCGCGATCAGCAGGGCCGCCGCCAGGTCCTCCAGAAGAGCCCGTCCGGTGGTCGGCAAAACGCCGCCGCTGCCGAAGCTGCGGAGCAGATATGCCGCGGCTTTCGGCTGCTGACCGTCTCGGATCAGGCATGTCACGTACAGCTGGGGGTCGCGCACCGTGCCATCCGCCGCGATAGTGTTCTCGAGGACCATCGCGGCCTCCTTGAACATCTTCTTGGCGGCCATGGTGCGGGCGCGGCCGCTGTAGGCGTCGGCAAGCGACGCCTTCCATTCCGGTCGCGGGTCGTGCCGGAGGGCCAGCTTGAAGAGTTCGGTCGCCTCCTTGAACCGCTCCTGCCGCAGTGCCTCGGCAGCCCGTTCTGCTAGGACACCGACCGGGGCGGAAGGTCCGTGGGCGCCGGACCGCTGGGACTTCTTCAAAGACGACTCTCCACATAGTCTGGAGCCGGCCGGCGCTTGACGCGTCCGGCAAACTCATCGAGTTGGCACGGCGTCCGGCTCAAGTCCAGATCCCTGCTTGCCGAGCGTGCGCCGAACCCCCGGTTTGATAGATTGGCTGCAGTGCACGGTCGCGCTTCGCACTCGCACATTATCCTGTTTCGGCAAGCTATGATTGTGGGCTCGTTTATCCCGGACTGGCCAGCACCTGCCGTCAACCGCACTCGGACCAGTCGTGGAACGGACGGAGCTCACGCACGCGGCTTCGCGCACCAGGCCGGCCTGACTGCACTTGGGACAGAGCTGACCAAGTTGGGATGGTGGATGCGCCACACCCGAACGACCTTCGTGGCCAACGTTTCCGCGGGTCCGAGAAGGCCGGCTTCGATCATGTGCCGTTCGATGATGTCGCCCGCGGCGACGAGGCCGGAGCCAGGCCGGATAGCCAGCTCGAACGTCTACTCGGGTCAGGCCGTGTTGTTTCGCTCATGGCCCAGAGCCCTCTCCAGGGTGTCAGGACCGACCTCAGTCTCGATTTCTTTCAGGCGGGTGTTGATCGCTTTGACCCTCGTCTGAATTCGCTCCATCTCATCATATAGCCTTTCACGCTCCATCCGCAGCACGGCCTGACGGCCCTCTGCGGCAATTCGTGATTCCAAGAGAAGATTGCGCTTCCAATCTTCGATTGTGCGGCGTTTGACGTTTGGTTTGACCAAGTCGGCATGGCGGGCCGCGACAAACTGATCTTCGTCCAAAATAGCGAGTTGATAGGCTGCGCTGTAATTGCGCGGCATTTCGTTCTCGATAAGCCGTCCATGCTCAACAGCTTCTGCCACAACCCGTAGTTGATAGGCGACCCCCCGACCGAACGGTAGTTGGGGAAGGACGACCGTCTCGTATTGCCTCGGGTAGCGGCGCTTGGCCTCCGTAAGGTTTCGGCCGATAGCCAGGAACTTCTTGAGTGCCTCTCCCCAGAGCGTGCTGATAACCTCTACAGCGTGTTCAGGACTCTTAAACTGGACGATTGCATTCGCCACGGCCTCATCCCGAGGGCGTAGTTGGACCACAGCCTTGGTCGTTGCGTCGAGCCGCTCGACTTCCTCTCGCCTGGCGCGCACACTCGACGGCTTCAGGGAATATGCTGGCTTCGCCATGACCTACAGCCCCAGCATGTTTGAGACGAAATCCCAGACTGCCTCAAAATCATCAGCGCCCTTCGCGCGGTTCATTTCGAGGACGCCAACTCCAACCTCGTGGGTTTTCTGGATGTCTTCGAGTTGGCGGATCGGAAATGGGCAGAGCACGCCCGATTTGTTGAGCTTGCGTTGGGCTGCCCGGAAGGTGACCGTTCCCATCAAAGGGGAGTCGTAATCCACCTCCGAAGAGGAATGGTCTGGCACCATCTTACCCCAAACCGTTTTGGTTGAAACAGGTTTTGGCCGCGAGGGGACGGTGGCCCGGCTGTTGGCCCGGTTGATAACATATGCCGCCCGGATCTTTCTGGACTTCAGAAACGCCATCCAGCCCATAACGCTTTTCACGTCGGGACGACCGGCTGTGGATGGAACCAACACCAAGTCGGACAGCTCCAGCAGAGCCGCAGTCTCGTCGGGAAGATATTCGACGGCGGTTGGAGTGTCGACAATCACTAGGTCAAGGCCGGGAATCTCCTGCACGCGGCGGATTGCCTGTTTGATGTCCTTCAGGTCCTGGCCGACCATGTGGATCATGGGAGCGTCATCCGGACGCAGGTCCCACCAGTCCTTTGCCGACTCCTGCAAATCGGTGTCGAGGATCGCCACGGAGAGACCAGCATGGGCGGCGAAAACCGCTAGATTGACGACAGTTGTGGTTTTCCCGGAGCCCCCTTTGGGGCTGCTCACCGTGAGCCAGCGCGGCTTTTTGTCAGGATTCGCGGCAGTGCTGCCCGCAGATTGGACGGGTGTAACTGCCAGCGGCCCGGTCTGCGGCGTTAGCTCACCTTCTCTGTCGATAACCT
Source organism: uncultured Alphaproteobacteria bacterium (assembly GCA_963772355.1). Taxonomy (GTDB): domain Bacteria; phylum Pseudomonadota; class Alphaproteobacteria; order Acetobacterales; family Acetobacteraceae; genus Rhodopila. Next base: position 20,325 of record CAVYXX010000083.1, read on the forward strand.
TGAGCGACGTCACAGACTTAGCCATTGGCTTTAAGCTCCCTTGGGAGGAGACCCGTGTAGCAGACTGTATTTGAGTTTGGAATAGGTCTGTTTCACGGGCGCCGGCCGAACGTCTAACCGGGTTAGATATGCGCGGCGCCTCAGCGTCTGGCATGGCAGCCGAAGCGCCGGTCTACGGCAAGAAGCTGCGGCGCGAGGAGGCCATCGGGGTTGCGCCTATTTCTGCGCCACAACCCTTGCCGAAAGCACGGCAAGGAGCATCGTTGGTAAAAGATCGCCTAACCTAACCCGTCTTTCCCAACTCGCGCCAAAGAGTGATCTCAAGGCGGCGGTTTTGCGTGGTTGCAGCGGCATGCTTACTTCGGCGAAATCAGCGAAAGTCAACGCGCCTCATGGCGCCAAGCGATTGAGGCATTCGACAAGAACGGGAAGGACGGCAATAGATCGCGCTTTTCCCCGATCGTCGGGCTCGGGGGCACGCACGTGTTATCGGCCGTGCAAGTGGATTGGCGTGCCATCCTTGGGACCAGCTTCAGCGGGCTGAGAGTCTGTTTGTAGATGGCCCGAGCCAGTCAGTGCGATCGCGATAACAACCCTGCATTGAATTGAGTGCAGTGCCCGAAGAGGCAACCATCCCCCCGATCGCGACCATCAATAGCATTGGGGCCAGCACATGGGAACCGCCGTCCGTCCTGCCAAAACGTCTCCCGGCCCGTGGAATGCGTTTGCCGATGTCGACGTTTTTGTCGATGAAGTGCTGGCGGAACTTGCGGCCATGGCCTAGGATGGTGTGCGGCCGACGCGATCGGGGCCAAAGCCACCGCTCGCCGGGGCGGCGCTTCGCAAGGCCGTCATGGCGATCTGGTGCGTTTGTTTCTGTGGCATGCAGTGGCGGGCGATCGGACTGCTCTGCGAAATTCCCTTCGGCACACTATACGGACTATTCGCTCGCTGGACCCGGCTCGGCCTCTGGCGCCGGATGCTGGATCGGCTGCGCCGCACCTGGCGGCGCGCCTGCGGGGATGCTCCAGAACCAAGCGCGGTGGTGATCGATAGTCGATCCTGTCACTCGGCGCCGAGTTGTTTTGATCGTGGTGTCGACGGCGGAAAGAAGATCCGGAGCGTCAAAATCCATGTTGCAGTCGACAAATACGGCTTCCCGTTGGCGATCGACGTCTCGCCGGCGAACCGACATGACACGAAAGGTATCGTGCCGGTTCTGCGCGCGCTCGCCGATGGAGGCTTCCAGGGCCCAGCGCTCGGCGATCTCGCCTACCGCGGTGAGCGGTTGGCCAAAGCCGGCGAGACACTTGGCATCACCGTCGAGGCAATTGCCCGCGGTCGCGATGGCCAGTTCGTTCCTCCCGGGATCTGCTGGGTGGTCGAGCGCTCCTTCGCTTGGCTGAGCCGCTACCGGCGGTTGAACACGATCTTCGAGCGCTCGAAGGACCACCTCATCGCGTTCATTTCGATTGCCTTCATCTCGATCCTTGCACGACGCCTGAAGCGCCTCGTCACCGAGGATCTGAGCGCCTGACGTCTACAAACAGACTCTGAAGCAATGTCGGTGGATGCGGTTTCATAGTGCCCTCAGGGTCATTAAATGGCTTAGCCGAGGTTGTGTGTCTGGTCTATCTTTCTGTTTATTATGACTAATGTCCAGTCGCCAATGGTCAATCCGGCCACCATCTGACACGCTTTACATCGTGCAACAATTCAGCGCGCCCAAACCTGGGGGCGGAACGATGCTTTCTAGTTCTGACAGGTCGAGGTCGCAGATCGCGCGCAAGGCCTCGGTTATGCCACTGTCCGCCATGTTTTGCGGCAGGGCGTCGAGCCAAGTCTGATATTCATCCGGAAATTCCTGTAGCTCGGCGACAACGTCTCGCCATCGCTGAAGTCGGCTGCGACGATCTACGGGTTTGCGGTACGGGACGTGGGGCGCCTTCTGCTTGCTTGGCTCTGTAACGGGCTTGCCTCTCCGCATGGGTCAAGGCCGTGCCCGACGATGGTTTGGGTCCTGGCATCATGGCGCAAACTTTCCAGCGTTCGGGTTTCGTCACGTGACGAGATACAGCGGGAGGGTTTGGGTTGTCTTCAGACGGGTTCGAAGAGCGTCGGTTGGCGGTCCGGAAGCTTGACGCGCAATCCCGTTTTCCCACCTTTTGTGATGTGTGCCGCCTCGATTTCGCCGCCCTTTACACGCTTCAACACGATCTGACGGGTGACGCCAAGCGCGCGGGTGGCCTCCTGCATGGTGATAAATCCCTCACCCGCCGAGGCGGTGAAGCGTGCTTTTAGCGCGTCAGTCATCCGGATCCGCCACGGCGCGCCCGGGGTGATTTGCTCGCAGGCGATCAGGCCGTCGTTCAGCCAACGATGCAGCGTCGAGGGCGCAACGTTCAGGACGACCGCGGCCGCCGCGATCCTCCTGACGTCGCTCTGGCCAATGCGCTTCACTGCGCACGCGAGATCAATGGAACCGGATCGAGGACCTCCTGCCTGGGCAGGCGAGTTCCGTGCGGAAAGTCCCGGCCCCGGGCCTTCCTGCGCCTCAGCTGCCAAAGTCATGCAAAAGTCCTGGAGGGTGCGAGCCGCCGTTCGAAGACGCTGCTGATATGACGCCGCGAGCGCGCTTACACGGATAACTGACGGGCGTTCTTCCGCGACAGCTCTGATGGCCGGCGTATTGCCTCATCCAGGAATGCTCCGGTCGTATTCGTGTCGCGGTACAGGGCGTCTCGAATGTCACGTATCTGAGACCCACCTTCGGGCTTACGGTCATCCGTCGAATCAGGACTTTTGCATGAGCTTAGCGGCAGAGGTGCAAACGAGCTGGAACGGGAGGTGCGACGGGTGGAGCATGATGCCTGTCTCCGCGGTTTTGGCCTGTTCGTGGCCCGAAATGGCCAAGAGAAGATCGTCGCGCATGACAGGTTGGCTCCTTGAGATGGTGCGGAAAGCGAGCCACGAGTAGACGTCGAGCCCCCGGGAGTTGTAATGGATCTTTGGATCGCGTGCCCGGCTAGTCGGGCAGCATGCCGCTGAAGTTGCTGGTAGAACCCTTCGGACAGGCGGAGCGTGTCGGTAAAGAGGTTCTGCTGCCGCTCGTCGGCTTTTTCGGATTCGAAGAAGGCGGCGCTTTCAACAATGGCTTAATTCGAGATTTTGCGCAAAAAGGTATGCGCGGTTTTGCAACAGTCAGCTCAACCGAAGGCTGACCAATGCGCCTTCACGGCTCACGCGAGATCGATGGAACCGGATCGTGGACCCCGCCCGGGCAGGCGGGTTCCGTGCGAAACGTAGCGACCTCGTGGCTTTCTGTATGCCTCAGCCGCCAAACTCATGCAAAAGTCCTGGTGTGTAGCGAGCCGTCGCGTTCGAAGAGCGCCTGATGAGGTACTGACGGGCGTCTCGAGATGTTACGTGTCAGAGACCTTCGGGCTTACGGTCATCCGTCAGAGAGGTCGGAAAGGTCGGGCAGGGAATCAGGACTTTTGCATGAGCCTAGCGGACTAGGCGCAATCGATCTGGAACGGGAGGTGCCGACGGGAAGAGCGTGACGCCTCTCTCCGCGATGTCAACTTTGGCCTGTTCATAGACCGAAAGGGCCAATAGAAGATCGTCGCGCATGACGGGGGTAAAGTTGCTGGCCCACTTTATGCCAGCTGCAAATTGTGGTCGTAAGGCTGCCCAGGGGATAAAGGTTGGCTCCTTAAGATGGTGCAGACGGAAAGCGAGCCACGAGTAGACGTCGAGCGCCCGAGAGTTGTTATGGATCTTTCGGATCGCGCGCTCGTCTAGTCGGACAGCATGCCGCTGAAGTTGCTGGTAAAACCCTTCGGACAGGCGGAGCGTGTCGGTAAAGAGGTTCTGCTGCCGCTCGTCGGCTTTTTCGGATTCGAAGAAGGCGGCGCTTTCAACAATGGCCTGATTTGAGACGCCGCGGAGATTGCCCCTTTGTAGGTGAAAGGTAAGCTTGCATCGACTGATGCGTTCGATTTGTTCCCGGACACTTTTGTTCGTTTTGCCTCCTTGACTTAGCCCCAGACGGTCGAGAAAGGCGTTTAATGACTTGCCGAGCTCCACATTTCGGTTACCAGTAACCAGAGCTTTGTCCATCAGGTAATAGAGGATGAGGCGACTGTTTGCACCATACGGTACCCCTACGAACTCATAGGATCCATCGTCCTTCACAAGCTTGCCTGGCTCTACAACTAGCGTTACGTGATCCGTTTTGATTTGCCAATCAGCATCTGAGGGCGTCCGCCGATGAGGTAATCCCGCATGACACCATCCACTGTAGATGATGGTGGAGAACTCACCCATCTGGTCGTCAAGCATCGAGGCAGACGCCGCCTCGACAACTCTGTCAGGACGTCGGGTCCGAACTTGATCGGCGGCGTCTCTCTTCCCGTGCTCATCAACCAGCTTATGGACAGTGCCCATATCAACCTCCGTTGTGAGCGAGCATGCAAGTTTGCTGCAGCTTCTGTCTATCAGGACTTTTGCACGGAACCTATTGGAAGAATTATAGATTTTTTAAGGGAGTTCCAGAGGGGAGTGCAAAAGCCCTTGTGGATAACCCGTGAGCTATTGATTTCCAACGTCTTCCGGAACGCGAAAGTCCTGCCGCCACATTGCAAAAGTCCTAATCCTCTGTGGGGAACGGGAGCACAGGCGACGGTTCGCTGCAGGCGCACCAAGCCAGCGACTTGGGCGGGCGAGTCATCGGCATCCAATGCAAAAGTCCTGGGTATCCGTCGTACCACAAAGACTTGGGCTCCGCGGCCGTCCGACTCGTGGTCAATGCAAAGGTCCTAGGCACGCGCGGAGATGGGTCACAACCCTCCTAATGTCCACGAGCCGTATCCCGTGGAAAAGTCCGACAGGCCGGACGGTCAGGTGCTCGAGCGGAGAAGGCTGGGGGCCGAGTGGTAAAGTCCTCTGGGCATTCCGGCCGGGGCGCCTCAATGGGAAAGTCCTCTAGCCATGGCCCTGCAATCATGGAGGGGGTGCAGGAGGGGTGGAACAGGAGGCACAGATTGCCTACCAATGCTAAAGTCCTATCTCCCGTGCCGCGCATGCCGCCCACGATATACGGCGGTCTCGCTCGTTTTTTGCGATCGGCGAGATGCGGGACCGGAAGCGGCGAGCGATGGCCCGAACCCTCTTATCGCGTCTACGAGAGTGGCACGTCTCCTTCAATCAAGCGCCGAGATGGATGATACCGCGGGCGATCGTTGTCCGACCGGCTGGCTTGTAGCCGCGCGAGGTATTCTGGATCGACCGTCCAACCAAGCGAACCAGTTTCGGTCCTCGCCTTGCCTTAGAGTTTCCTCTGCAATGTCCGAATTGCATCTGGTGTTCGCCGGGTCATCACCTCACCTCATTCGCAAATCCCGGAACAATGCTTCCAATTGTTCGATGACGGCCAGCAGGTGGCTGACCGAGCGGGCGAAACGATCGAGCCGGACCACCACCAGGGTTTCGCCGGCACGGATCTCGCGCAGCAGGCGCGCCAGCACGGGTCGGCTGCGATCGGCGCCGGAGGCATGCTCTTCGAGGATTGTGGCGCAGCCGGCGGCGCGCAGTTCGTCAAGCTGCGGATCGGTGCCCTGTTCCTCGGTGGAGACGCGCGCGTAGCCGACAAGGCGGCCTGCGGCGTGTTTGCGGGCTTTTGGCTGCATCACGTCAGCTGTGCCCTCCCTCTCGGCGCTCAAAACAATTCAACAAGGTGTTTGTAAACGGTCGTTTGCAAAGGTGGCCGGCTGTATGGCCAGCTGCGGGCTGGCTCGCAAGCCGGTCGGTAGGGCAGGGGGGTGCACGATGGGCATGGCCCTATCCGGGCACGACAGCCATACCATCCAGCCCAATTCCAGAGGCGAGTTTAGCGCGGTCTCTGGCTGAAATCTGTGCCCAAAGCGGCCCAAACCGGCGTATTCGCCTGAGTTCGGTCGGGCCGAGGCAGGAGACGTCGCTCATCCGAAGGGCCGGGACACGCCAGATGACGGCGGCGCGAAGCATTCCCAAGCCCTGGGGAGCTCTGGAAACGCCCAAGTCAATTTACCACGCCTTAATAAGGCTTGCCATAATCTTGATAGGAGATTAGAATCGCTGCACGAATCGTGCTCCACCCGGTTTATGGCCACGGATGGCAGCGGGGTCGTCGACCTGGAGCGGCAACCGGAAAACAGGCGGGCGGAGCAGTCGGGATGACGACGGAGAGAGCGGCGCTGACCGACACAGTGCCGGTCGGCGGTGAGGCCGATCCCGATCTGAGCCCGTCTAATCGACCGGAAACGGATCAGCCTGGCGCGAAGGCCGCCAGTCCGACGGCGGCGGTCGCAATGCCGCGCAACCGAAACGCCAGTGCCGAGACGCAGCGGCTCTACGCGGCGGATTGGAGGGGATTCGAGGATTGGTGCCGCGAGCGAAGCCTGGTCCCGCTGGAGACCGACGCGACCACGGTTGCGGCCTTTTTGACCAAGGCACGAAGACGCTCAGCGCCGGCACGCTAAGTCGCCGCGCGTCGGCAATCGCGCAAAGACATCGCCAGAGCGGTTTCGCCTCGCCCGCAGCAGATCCTGCAGTGACGGCGATCTTTCGCGCGGCACGTCGCACGGCAACGCCCCGACGGCCAGCCCCTAAACCATTGGCCACGCTGATCCGTATGGCCGTCCGCTGCCCGCGGGATCTGGCCGGCACGCGCGATCGCGCGCTGTTGCTGCTGGCCGCCAACGGACTGAGCCGCGCCGCTCTGGTCGGTCTCGACGTTGAGCATATTCGCTTCACCACCAGGGTGGTCGAACTGTCGTTGGGCGCCATCGCCGGCCGGGGCGCACCACGAACGGCAGGTGAGGGCGGGGGGTTCCGGTTGTCATCCGCCAGAGCGCCGACCGAGCCGTCTGTCCGGTCCAGGCGCTACGTGACTGGCTCGACACCTCGGAGACGCAATTCGGTCCGGTGTTCCGGAAAATCGATCGCTGGGGCACGCTTGAGCATCACCGCCTCGGCACCGACGCCATCCGCCGGATCCTGGCGCGTCGTGCCCTGCGACGTACCGCCAAATCCCACAAGACGTGGGAAGGAACACGAGAGGGTTCGGTCGGATGAGCCGCCGGCCTGCCGCCGCCAGAGCCACACAAGCGGCTGCCACCAAGGCGGAGGTGGCGGCCGATGCTCTGCTGGAGTGGCGCGAGGCGAGACGGCGTGATGGCGTGCTCGTTGATCCCGACAGCGTGCAGATTCATGACGCGATCGACTACGACTTCGCGCACCATTTCGGTGATCCCGCGGGCTCGCTAGCGGCCCGCGCGGCCGCAATCGACCGGGCGTTACGACAATGGCTTGAGCGTCACCCAGATGGATTCGTCGTGTCCCTTGGCGAGGGTCTCGAAAAGCAGTGCCGGCGCGTCGATAACGGCTGAATGCGCTGGTTGTCTGTGGATCTGCCTGACGCGATGCGGCTGCGGGAGCGCTTCCTGACGCCGACCGCCCGTTCCGTTCACGAAACTGCGTCAGCGTCACGTCGCCCCCGAGTTCCTCGCTGACTGTGTAACCTGTGATCGCGAAACCTGAGCCGCAGATATCGTCTTCGGTGAGGTCGGGAAGTGCGGCGTGGTTCAAGCGGGGGTCACACGCGAGGCAGGGTTGACCCTGGCTGAGCGGATGATGGCACGCTGACGTTTTCGGGTGTGGTGCGAATATGGCTCGATGCGTTGGCGCAGCGGCGATACTGCCGGAGAGTGACCGCAAGGACCTGGCCATTCAGGCGCTGGCACGATCGGCGACGATCAGTGATTTGTCGGTGCGACACAGCGTGAGTCGCAAGTTCGTCTACCAGCAGGCGCACAAGGCCGGTGCGGCGTTGGATAAGGTTTTCTTATCTGGTTCGCCGGAAGACGACGTACTGTTCCATCTGACCGTCAGCAAGACTTGGTTGCGTCAGGTGATCGTCGCGCTGACGCTGATCTGCCGCAGCTCCTATCGCGGTGTCGTGGAGTTTCTGCGTGATCTGCTGGGCGTGCCCATCAGCATCGGCACGGTTCATCATGTGCTCCAGTCGGCCACTCGCCAGGCGGCTATGGTCAACCACGATCAAGACCTATCGGGCATCCTTGTGGGCCTGCATGATGAGATCTTCCAGGGTGCATTGCCGGTGCTGGCCGGTGTCGATGCCGCATCGACTTACTGCTATCTCCTGGCTGTGGCGGAACATCGCGACGCCGACACCTGGGGCGTGCATTTACTTGACGCTGCCAGGCAAGGACTGAAACCTGACTATACAATTGCCGATGCTGGGCAAGGCTTGCGCGCTGGGCAGAAGGCCGCCTGGGACGACACACCGTGCCATGGCGATGTGTTTCACATCACGCGTCAATACGAGGGCCTCGCCAACACACTGTCGCGCCTCGCCAAGGGTGCCCGGTCGCGGTGCGAGAAGCTGGAGGCCAAGATCGGCCGCACGGGTCGGCTTGGTCCGGACGACGAACTGGCCGTTGAGCTTGCGTGGCAGACCGAGACCCAGGCGCAAGGACTGGTCCGCGACATCCGAACGCTCACTCAATGGTTGAGCCATGACGTTCTGGCGCTGGCTGGGCCGAGCCTGGCCACGCGGCAGATGCTGTTCGACTTCATCGTCGAGGAGTTGGCGAAACGTGAGCCGGAGGACCTGCGGCGCATTCGACCGCTGCGCGTGGCGCTGCAGAACCAGCGCGACGACTTGCTCGCCTTCGCTGGCGTGCTCGACGCCAAACTGGCCGACATCGCGCAAGCCCATGTCATCCCTGAGCTCCTCGTGCGTGAAGCCTGCGTGCTGCACCGATTGCCGAGCACCTCGACCGCCTATTGGCAGGGATGGAATCGACTTCGGGCGAAGCTGGGCGACCAATTCCACCGGCTGTTCGACGCCGTCAGTCGGGCTATGGCACAAACACCGCGCAGCAGTTCGCTGGTTGAGAACCTCAATTCACGGCTGCGGAACTACTTCACGCTGCGCCGTCACCTGGGTGGTTCTTACTTGGACTTGTTGCGGTTCTTCTTGAACCTGGAACGGCAAAAGCCCGCGGGAATTGATGACCGGCCAAGGCCATCCGCATTGGCTGACGCTGCTGGGCCTCGGGCCACTTCAGCCCCGCCGCGCTTGACCCCGGGGAGGCTGACCGCCTCCCTACAGAACCACCTTCGAATCGAAATCCAGCCCTCCCGGGCCGGCGGTTTTCGGCGCGGCATCTGTAACCCAAAAACGGCCTCTTCTGAACCACGTCGCGTTCAGTTCCTTGGCAATCTTTTTGCCGACCTTAGCCTTGATACCCTCATCCAGTTTCGGCTCGATCGACCCGTCGGCGGCTGTAGCCCGCGACTCAAAATCTGTCGCCATGGCGAGCAGCCTCACCTTCGAGGCTGCGAGATCAGCCGTTCCGGCCATGCCCCGGAAACGTGCCGCCTCCTCGCGCAAAAACTTTGGGGTCATCATCTATCCTTTCAGGGGTCAGGGAAGCCCCGATGATGTCATCCTGAGAAGGTCGGCCAGAAAAATGACATTGGGGAAGTATACAGGATGTGTGTACGCTGTGCATCGAGCACAAGTGCTGTCATGGCCGGGGCCAAATGCGACACCCAACAGCCAGCTTGATCTCGACCATTCGACGCGCTCGCTACGGCAAGCCGGCCACCTCGTATGATCATTGTTAGGTTGGACTACATCGCCTCTTTCAGTTCCCTGGCCGGGCGGAACGCGATCTTCTTGCTAGCCGCAATCGAGATCGACTCGCCGGTCGCCGGGTTCCTCCCCATTCGCGCCGGTAGCGCCCGCACTTGCAGGATACCGAGACCGGTCAGCCGGATTTTGTCACCCTTCTTGAGATGTTGGGCGGCAAGCGTTACCAGATCGCCGAGCACGGCTTCTGCCACCTTCTTGGGCAGATCGTGCATACCAGCCAACGCTGCGGCGAACTGCTTGAGTGTGACGGTCACCTGGGGCGCAGCCTTCACAGGAGCGGCGGCCTTGTTGGCGGGTGCGGCAGCCTTCTTCGGCGGAGCGGCCTTCTTTGCCGGGATGGCTGCCTTGGCAGGTGGGGCCTTTCTGATAGCAGGAGCGGATTTCTTGGCTGGCGGCATAACGATCTCCATCGACAAGTCAGATTGGGCCGCCTGCTCACGCCGGCCCAATTCGGACAACTCGGGTGACGCCCGGATAGTGCGGCATCACCACGGACCGAGGCAGACATCCATAGGTAGATTCCGAGGGTTCACGCATCTGACGAACTGATCTGAAGTGGCGATAGACCGCGCCACAGGCGACGGGAGAGGATTGTCTATGCCGCCAAAAGCAAACCCGGACTTACACGTGCGGGGGCGTTGGTGCACTTCTTTATCTGTGGAAGAAATGATCCCGGCCCCATCCCGCTATGCGATGACCCGCGCCCGGCGGACGGAATCCGAGCGCCCGGCCTCGAGCATCCGGTTCAGCACCGCGACGCCGATGGCCGCCTCGGTCTGCTGAGCGTCGAAACCGCGTGCTCGTAGCCGGGGTCCGATCAGCGCCTTGTAGCGCCCCATTGTCGTTTCGACCAGCGAGCGTCGGCCATAATCCGTTGCCTTCTGCCAGGCCAATCGTCCTTGTTCCGTGATCATCGCGAGGTGCCGGCCACGCTGCGCGAGCTGACCCGGTTCAGCACCCAATACCGCGGTCGAGCGTGGTGGGATCACGACTTCAATGTCATCGCCGTGAGCGGCGATTGTGGCATAGGTTGGGCCGCCATCATACGCGCCGTCAGCAGTTACCCGGACGATACCGCCACCGATCTGATCCAGTAAGGGTGCGACTTGCGATGGATCATCGATGTCCTGATCCGTCAGGGTGTGCGCGACGATCTTGCCGTTGGCAGCATCGACCGCCAGATGGAGTTTGCGCCATTTCCGGCGCGACTTCTCGCCGTGCTTCGCCTCCAGCCACTGGCCAGCCCCATAGACCTTCAGTCCTGTGCTGTCGATCAACAGGTGCAACGGACCGTGCGGCACGGAGGCCGGATCGATCACCGCCAACCCCACAGCCCGGCGGCTCATCGTGGTATGATCCGGTGCTGACAGCGTCAGGTCCATCAGCGTTATAACCGACGCCATCAGACCTTCGGTTTGCCGGAACGCGAGTTTGAACGCTGTGCGGACCATCAGCGTGGTCTGGATGGCGGCCTCGGTATAGCGGGCCTGGCCTTCCGGTCCAACGGTTTGCCAGTGATCCAGCACCCCGTCCTGGATCCATAAGGTCAAGCTGCCGCGCCTGCGCAGGCCGGCTTCATATTCTGGCCAATTCCTGATCTTGAACGCCATCTTCGGGATGTGGTGGCGGCGATCATCGTTGTGTTTGTGCGGCATCGGAACCGAGGCAAAGGAGGAAGCGACCTGCCATCATGCGCCAACCCAGCGGAGTGCACCAACGCCCATCCAACAGCTCCATTTTCGACCGCGCCGTCTCGATCGAAATGACGTCGGCATCCATAGCGCCAATCGAGGCGATGATGTCGTTGAACTCCGAGTAGCACATGTGCGCATGGATCTGCGTCACGTCCCGCACGCCGGAGGAGGTGATGCGAAAGCACTCGACGGCCCAATCGAGATAGGTCTGCCATTCACCACGCCTTAATGGCAGGCCCTCGCGGAGCGCCGCCTCGTCGATTTGGATAATCGGCGCACCGGCGTTTTCCAGATCCACAACTTCGTCGCGGATTGCGAAGGCAAGCTGGCGGCAGGTTGTGCTGCGCGGCTGATCGTCACGCACGAATGACCAATTGAGGATCGTGACCGGGCCGGTGAGCATGCCCTTCATCGGCCGGTCGGTCAGTGATTGGGCATAGCGCCACCAATCGACCGTCATGAGCTTTGGCCGAGAGATGTCGCCGTAAATGATCGGCGGCCGCACGCATCGTGAGCCATAGGACTGGACCCAGGCATAATTTGTGAAGGCGAAGCCCGACAGTTGCTCGCCGAAATACTGCACCATGTCGTTGCGTTGGAACTCACCATGGACCAGCACGTCGAGGCCGACCTGTTCCTGCCAACGCACCGCGCGCGCGGTTTCCTCGCGAAGGAACACGTCGTACGCCGCATCGTCGATTACGCCCTTGCCATGATCGGCACGTGCTTTCCAAATCTCCGATGTCTGAGGAAACGAGCCGATCGTCGTCGTGGGGTAGGGGGGCAGGTTCAGCTTATCGCGCTGGATTCTCCGCCTGATCTCGAAGGCGGATGGCCGGCGTGACAGCGACGGATCAGCGGCTTCGGTTCGCCCCCTGACGGCAGGATCATTGATCTTGCCCGAGGTTCGACGCGATCCCACGAAAGCCGAGGCGGCATCCAGAGCGTGCTGCACGCTCGCGCGTCCATCGTTGAGCGCCTTTGCAAGCACCGCGAGCTCGGCGACTTTTTGAACGGCGAAGGCCAGCCAGTCTTTCACTTCGGGATCAAGAGTGTTTTCCCGCGCGAGATCGATCGGCGTGTGCAGCAATGAGCAGGACGGCGCGACGATCACGGATCGGCCTGATGCGACGACGGGCTCGATACGGTCGAGGATGGTGTTCAGGTCGGCCTTCCAGATGTTCCGGCCGTCGATGACACCCAACGACAGCACGAGATCTGGACGCTCACCCGCGAGGACGGCGTCGAGTTGCTCCGACGCGCGAACGAGATCGATGTGCAGACCATGCACTGGCAGCGCTAACGCGGTATCCAAATTGTCGGCCAACGCACCAAAATAGGTCGTCAGCATTAGCCGGAGTGCGGGGCTCGCCTCGACGAGTTGCCCATAGGCATGGCGGAACGCCGCGTGTGCCGCATCCGACACGTCCATGACCAGGCAGGGCTCATCGATCTGTATCCATGTTGCCCCCGCGCTCGCCAATGCGCGCAGGATCTCCGCATAGATCGGGAGCAGGCGCGGCAGCAGGGTCAGCGGATCGAAATACTCGCCCCGCGCCTTTCCGAGCAACAAATAGGTCACCGGGCCAAGCAAAACCGGCCGGGTTTCGATCCCTAGCGCTTTCGCTTCCAGATACTCATCCACGACTTTCATGGAAGCCAGCCGGAATGTCTGATCGGAGGTGAACTCCGGCACCAGGTAGTGATAGTTGGTGTCGAACCACTTGGTCATTTCGGCGGCAGGCGCTCCCTCACCAGCATCAGCATGGCCGTGTCTGCACGCAGCGTCATCCGCGGTGCCTTGAGCGCCGCGCGCCATGGCGAAATAAGTTTTCAGATCGACCTGTTTGTCCGTCCAGCCGTAGATCGCCGGAACTGCGCCGACCATGGCCGTGGTGTCGAGCACATGGTCGTAGAGCGAAAAGTCGTTGGATGGGATTACCGTGGCGCCGAGATCGCGCTGGCGTTTCCACGTCTGGGCCCGAAGATCCGTCGCGGCGGTGAGTAGTGTCTCGGCATCGATTTTTCCGGACCAATGGCTTTCGAGCGCGGTCTTCAGTTCACGTCTGGGGCCGATGCGGGGGAAGCCGAGAGTCGCGACGGTGACGGGCATGGCAGCCTCTACCTGTTGTGGCGAGGCCTTGGAGAGGTACGCGGACAGCCGGCGGAGGGTCCGACGGCGGCCATGCGAACCACACCGGACACCCCGCCGGGGGACGTTATGTGTCGCGGCAGGTCTCCTGGCTCACGGGTCAATGCGTCTGGCCGGCCGGCGTCTCACCGGCTTCCCTCTTAGCTCCGCGCCGAACATGACACGGAGAACCTCGACAAGCCGCCTTGTGGCGCCGTGTGCACCGGGGTGTCAAGGGAGATATAAAGACATCCTTATATTCTTCTGTGATCTGGAGCGCACAACGTAGCGAAGCGCGACTTCGCCTCGGTCCGTCATCGCGCCCGTGTTTCCAGTGCGTCTTGAGGAGGCAGGGTGTCAGGGGTCGTGAGACAATCTCGGCCAGAGCCTCGGCGAGGCGCGGGAAGACGGACCGGGCCGCGGCCACTTGCGTGATGGGGATCATCAGCGCAAAGCCAGTTTCATCCCAGTCCTGGGAGCAGTCAGCGAAGGCTTGGTTTAGACAACGGCGAGCTTCCTCCCGCCGGATCCGCAGGCCCACGTATGCCGGGAAGCATCTCTCAAATGCGAGCGTCAGACCCAGCTCATGTTGGCGTAGATCCACGGTGGCCAGGAGCGTGTCAGCTCGCGCTGGCGGAGGGCGGCTGTGGGACCACACCGCGCGCGTCGTGCGGCGAACTGGCACCTGATTTATCCTGATGACCGTGATAAGGGCATCCCATGAGCGATGTTGTCCGTCCTGTCTTGCTTCCGCCCGGCGGCGAGAAGAAGATTCTGCTCCACTCGTGCTGCGCGCCGTGCTCTGGCGAGGTCATGGAGGCGATGCTGGCATCCGGCATCGACTACACGATCTACTTTTACAACCCAAACATTCATCCGAAACGCGAGTATCAGCTGCGCAAGGACGAAAATATTCGTTTCGCCGAAAAACACCATGTGCCGTTTGTTGATGCGGATTACGACAAAGACAATTGGCTCGCCCGAGCCAAGGGCATGGAGTGGGAGCCGGAACGGGGTGCCCGCTGCACGATGTGCTTTGACATGCGCTTCGAGCGCACGGCGCTCTACGCTCACGAAAACAATTTCCCAGTGATGACCAGCTCCCTGGGAATTTCGCGATGGAAAAACATGGCGCAGATCAACGAGTGCGGTGCGAAGGCAGCAGCGCCATATGAAGGCCTGACATATTGGGGCTTCAACTGGCGCAAGGGCGGCGGCGCGGACCGCATGATCGCAATCAGCAAACGGGAGGAATTTTATCAGCAAGAATATTGCGGATGCGTTTATTCGCTGCGCGATACGAACCGTCGCCGTCTCGAAATGGGCCGCAAACCTATTGAAATCGGCACGCAGTTTTATCGAAACGCGAGATAACGCTACCGTGCTCGAGACTGCGCCGATCCAGCGCGCGGTCGCCACCTGCGATGTATTGCTCAGAATGCCCAGGGGAGCTCTGAATATAATCAGGGTGCCAAACCAAAGTCGAAGCCACTATCGGGCGATTGAAGTTGATGTAGCTGTCTACACCAGTCTACACCCTCAACCGCATGATCATTGCCAGATGCTCCAACAAGAAGCGCAGAGGCGCTGGAACAGGACGACGGTGCAGCCCTTCCTCGACGTAGGAAGCACGGTGCCGAACGACACCCTCGAGCGCACCTTCTGTCGTCCCTATCCCGGCTTCCGCCCCACGAAGGGAGCGGGCCTGCAGATTGACAGCTAAGCCGCTGCGGCGTGCTTGCCACGCCCAAACAGCTTGTCGAGGACTTCTGGCGTGGCGCCATCAAGCTGGGTCAGGTTGGCGCTCATCGCATCCACAGCCGAAATCGCTTTGACGACGGCCGGCCGCGCGGACAACTTTGCTGCCCAAGCCGTGACGGTGGGAAACTTCTCCGGCGCGGTAGGCCCGAGGAGAAAGGGCAGGAAGCGAGCCCACGGGAGCCATGTGATATCGGCAATCGAGAACTCGGCGCCACCGAGATAGGGCACCTTCCCCAACCGCTCTTCGGCCACTTCAAAAACGCGAGTGACCTGGGTGCGATAACGGCTAACCGAATAATCGTTACCGGGCGGTGCGAATCGCAGAAAGTGGAAATACTGCCCGCACATCGGCCCCAGTGCTGTCACTCCCTCAATTAGCCGCGTTGGTGCGCGAATAGACCATAGGTTGTGCTATTGATGCCGCTGGTTGTAATCGGAGCGGATGGCAAGGTTGACGCTGTGGCGGTACGGTCGCTGGCCGTCCCCTGCTGGTGAGATCCATGCCGTACAAGTTCAACGAAAGCCGCCGCCACAAGATCCCCAAAGCCAAATACCGGGTCACGAACTGGCCGGAATACGACGCGGCGCTGGTCAGGCGTGGAAGCCTGACGATATGGATGACCGAGGAGGCGATCGCGGCATGGCAGGCGCCGGCCACCGGAAAGCGGGGTGGTCAACCGATCTACTCGGCAATTGCCATCGAGACGAGCCTCGCGCTCCGCCTGGTATTCCACCAGCCGCTGCGACAGACCGAGGGTTTGCTGCGATCGATCGCCGACGTGCTCAAGATCGACATCGCCATCCCCGATCACACCACACTGAGCCGCCGCGGTGGCGGCCTGACGATCTTGCCGAAGCGAATTGACCGCACGGAGCCACTGCATCTGCTGGTCGACAGCACTGGTCTGAAGATTTACGGCGAGGGCGAATGGCTCGATCAGAAACACGGCATCCGGTCCCGCCGCCGATGGCGCAAGCTGCATCTCGGTGTCGATGCCGACACGCATGAAATCGTCGCGGTGGAATTGACGCCGGATGATGTCGGCGACATCTCGGAATTGCCAGACCTCCTTGATCAGATCGATGCTGACGTTGCGTCGATGACGGCAGATGGCGCGTACGATGGCGAGGTCGTCTACGACGCTGTTGCCGAGCGTCATCCGGAAGCAGCGATCATCATTCCGCCACGAATAACGTCCGTTCCAGAGTGAAACGACAGCAACGCAGCGCGACAAACATCTCGCGACCATTGCAGAGCATGGACGCATGAGCTGGCAGCGAAGCTCGGGCTATAATCGCCGGAGTTTGGTTGAGACGACGATGTTTCGCTACAAGACCATCATCGGCCGGCGACTTCACGCCCGGAGTCTACCCAATCAACGGACCGAGGCAAAAGTCGGATGCAACGTGCTCAACCGGATGACAGGTCTCGGCATGCCGGTCTCCGCCCGGATCCGCTGACACGAAACCGAAGGGGGAAACACAACCGCCGGTCTATTCGCGCACCAACGCGGACATAGGGCGTCTTGCCGACCGAGACCGCGACGTGCTCGAGCAGCGGCGCCGGGTTGTCGGGCAGTGGCAGCAGGCGGGGTGCTTCTTCAGCGAATACTTCACGGACACTACGTTTAAGGTCTTCGGGGCAGTGCCGATCGGCGGCGAGCCCATTGCACCAAGCCTCGGCCTGGGCATTAAGATCATCGAGATCGGCAAACGTGCGCGCGGCGAAGAGCGCATCGCGTACGTAACATATAGCTCTCTCCACGCGACCCTTTTCGTTACCTAGTGCCACCGCCACCGGGCGGGGTTCATAACGGTAGTGTCCGGCAAAGCCGAGCAGTGTCGGATGGAAGCGGATCGCATCGCCGCGTCGTTCCAAGACCGCACTTCTCAGACTGTCGTAGAGCAGGACACGAGGTACACCCTGCTATGCTTCGAAGGCGGCGACGTGTCCGCGCAGGAAGTTTTCCATACGGGCATCAAGGAAGAAGCGCAGGAAGACCTGACGCGAGTAACTCAACACCATAACGAACGCCATCAGCGGACGGCGGGCCCGGCCGATTTCGAGATGGCCGAAGTGTCCCCACTATGCCAACTCCGGGACTATGCCGAGCATCGTGGACACGGCGGCGTTTTCTGCGCAACTGACAATACTTGGGTCGGCATAGTTTTTTGCTCCTTCCAGCTTCGGAAGGAGAGCGAGAATGCAACCGAACGACGACAGATTGTGGACCTTGGCGCGAGACCCCGAGGGACCACTGGTGGGATACCTTGATACTTTTGCGAGATGGCTTAACGAACAAGGCTTCGAACGTCACTGGCTGGGTCGCCAAGTTCGGGCTGCAGCCCAGTTCAGTCACTCTACTCGTTGCGGGTTTTCGGCCGAGTCGGATCTACCAGTAAGATGTTGGAATCACAGAATTCTGGCGCCACTGCCTGATTCGAGACACGCTCCCCTTCTTTGGGGGGCGAAAATGGCGAAACGGGCGTGCTGGCGAGAGATTCCGACGGAACTGAGCCTTGAGTGGTTCGAGGAATTTATCTTGCCGCACCTGACCCTTGGAAGCCGCGGACCAGCGCCGAAATTGCCCCTCCATACCCTCTTCAATTACATACTGAAACTACTCTACCTCGGTTGCCAATGGAAGGAACTGCCCATCGAAAAGGACGCCACCGGGCGCCGCGAGATCCACCACGTTCGGATCTGGCGGACGTTTCGCCGCTGGGTGGCGGATGGCTGTTTCAATGCGATATTCGAGGGGACGGTGTTGACGCTCCATCAGGCGAAGCTCATTGACATCTCGATCATCCACGGCGACGGCACGACGACGGCGGCGAAGAAGGGTGGTGACAATATCGGCTTCAACGGACACAAGAAAATCAAAGGCGACAAGGTGGTTGCGTTTTGTGATCGGAATTGCAATGTGATCGCGCCGTTCATTTCAGCGCCCGGCAATCAGAATGAATCGCCGCTCCTTCGGGACGCGTTACCTGAGGTGACGCGGATCGCGGGTTCCATCGGCCTCGATCTTCGCGGCACGATCGTGAGCCTGGATGGCGTTTACGATTGCTCGCGTAACCGCAAGGCGATTTTCAATCGCGGCATGGTGCCGAACATCAACCCGAATCCCAGAAACCGGCAATCTACCAAACGCGGCCGCAAGCCATTTTTCGACGCGGCGATCTTCAAGGAACGGTTCGCCACCATTGAGCGTGTGTTTGGCTGGGAGGACAAATTCCGCCACCTGCTGCTCCGGTTCGAACGTCTCAGCGAGTTGCATTACGCCTTCAAGTCATTGGCCTACGCGATGATCAATCTACGCCACTTCTGCTAACATCGGCGATCATGGCAGTCGGGTTGTGATGGCGCGGCGCGGCGCCATGATTTCGCACGTCCGCAGAATGAAGAAATGATGCATTTCGGGTCATAATGTTACTAAATCGCCGCATCGACGTTGCGACGCCGCATCTTCGACGACCAGTTCACGTTCCACCGGGCTGGCCGGCCCTGCAAACCCGCAACGAGTAGATGGAAGGGGTGAGTCTGCGGGATGCCTCCGAAACAATCTCCAGGCAACGTGCTACAGCATAGAAGGTGCGTCGGTCTGCCTTGAAGGCATCCACGGTCATGTCCGCCGCAAATTCCTGTGCGAGTAGAACGTTGTCGCGGATGTCGAATAGAGCCTGCTCGGCGCGCTTAGAAGGCATACATCGCGTCACGTTCGGCGTTGGGCCGAACAAACGGTTTGAGGCTGCTGCGGTTCGCCACGTCTACACGGCCCGGAAACAAGTCGGCCAGGTATTGGGTGATGCCGATATATTCAAACACGCCGACCGGCGCGTGCGGCTCTATCTCAACCAGGATGTCGATGTCGCTTGTGGGCTTGGCCTCGTTGCGCGCGACCGACCCAAACAGGGCAGCGTGCAGCACCCCGCGATGGCGAAGCTCCTGCTCGTGCGCGCGCAAAACGGCTATGACATGTTCGCGGTCCATTCTAGACCTATACCGCAAAATTCGGCCTTATTCCAGCAGTTCACGCTTACCCCGGCGCTCCTTTCTGCGGCGCTGCTTTTCGAGCGCGGCCTGCGCTTCGGTCGGACTGGGGTAGGGGAATGTGCAACTCTGCCCGCCGCGCTGGCCGATGCGGCCCCACGGCACCGTCAACTTCAGCGCCTCCGGCTTGGCGAATCCGGGACGGCCAGATATCTGTCTTGGATGACGACAATTCGAGACCCTCTGTATGCGGGCAGCACCTGAAGAAGCGTGCCGATGTTGACGCGCGGCTCCTCGATCTCCGGGATTTCCCGATGCCATTCTTCGACCAGCAGGTGCCCCCCGTCTTGCCCGGGTGAGCGCCCTATGAAAATGACGTCGTCAAGAGATGGACTGCCGCAATCGGCCAGTCTGACGGTTTCGTAATTGTCACCCCGAATACAATTACGCCCAGCGGCGGTGCTCAAGAACGCCATCGACTGGGTCTATCACGAGTGGAATCGCAAGGCTGTGGCCTTCGTGAGCTATGGCGGCACGGGTGGCGTGCGCAGCGTCCAGCAGCTCCGTGAGACAAAGATCGCTCCTCGGTTCACATCCCTGCCGCCACCTTATGGGCGCACTTTCAGGGTGGCGATGTCGATGCCGGTCTTGCCGAGCTCGAAGGGACTGCTGGGAGAATGATCGACGATTTGCTGTGGTGGATTGTGGCGCTAAAGAAGGCGCGCGTGTCGTTATCGGTTTACGACCGATCGGGGTGCTATTGCCACTGCATGATTGCTCACCTGCATTGCAAAAGGTCAGATCGAAATCCGCTCGATCTCATCGAGCGTGATTTCGTCGCCGGTGCGGTCGTAGAGCTTGCAACTGGTTGCGGGTTTCTGAAGGCGGTGGAATTCGGCCGTGAGTCGCCTTGGTCCTGAGATTTCTGCCGACGCCACCGAATCGGGTAAGGCCCGGTTTTTCGGAGCGCTCGAATGGCGAAAACTCAACGCTGGCAGGCGATCCCGACGCAGTTAGAGCTCGCGGAGTTCGAGCAATTTGTCTTGCCGCATCTCTCCATCGGTAGCCGCGGTCCGGCACCGAAGCTGAGCCTCTACAAGATCTTCAACTACGTTTTGAAGATCCTGTATCTGGGTTGTCAGTGGAAGGAGCTACCGATTGACAAGGATGGCGAGGGTCAGCCGGAAACGCACTACACGCGCATTTACCGCATCTGGCGGCGATGGGTGGATAACAGCTGCATGGACGCCATTTTCGCTGGCTCAGTGTCGAAGCTTCATGAGGACGGCCAACTTGATACGGCGGTCATCCACGGCGACGGTACGACAACGGCGGCGAAAAAGGGTGGCGATAACCTCGGCTTCAGCGGCCATAAGAAGGTCAAGGGCGACAAGGTCGTCGCCTTCTGCGATCGCCGTTGCAACGTGATCGCGCCGTTCGTGGCGGCGCCTGGCAATCGCAACGAATCGCCGCTGCTGAGGACGGCGCTGCCCAACGTGATGCGCATCGTCCGGGAGGTGGGCATGGATCTCTGCGGCACCATCGTCAGTCTTGATGGTGTCTACGACTGCCGGGTCAACCGCAAGGCGATCTTCAACCGCGGCATGGTTCCCAACATCAACCCCAACCCGCGCGGCAGAAAGCAGCCCAAGCGGGGCCGCAAGCCGGTCTTCGAGCCGGCCATCTTCGAGGAGCGCTTCTGCACGATCGAGCGGGTATTTGCTTGGGAGGACAAGTTCCGCCGGCTGCTGCTTCGCTTCGAACGCATCAGTGGGCTGCACTACGCGTTCAAGACCCTCGCCTATACGATGATCAATCTCCGGCACTACTGCCAGACCTGATCCGCGGCCGCCGCCGGCCACTGGTAAAATTTCATTGCGGCGCCGCGCGCCACGATCCCGCTCGCCCGCGTCATTTCCAAATAGCGCCCGAATAGGACAAATCACCGCGCCAGGTCACAAATCGCTGCTTTGCTTCCGCATCATTTCTATACCATCATAGCAGCCGCGGAGAATTCACCTCGAAACCCGCAACCAGTTGCATGCAAGAATAGTGACGCAGTTCATCGAAGTGGACTGGGGCTCCAGGTAAATCACGCTCATCGATTTGCCCCGAACTGGAGAAACCCCATGCTCCGCTCCACCCTGTCCGCCCTTGCCCTCGCCGGGTTTCTTGCAGCGGCGCATCCCGTTTTGGCTGACTTTGTGTCAGATCATGCCCAGGCCGAGGCCTCCGCCGCCGGGCAAGTTGCACCGTCGGCACCGGCTTCGCAGCTTGGCTGGTCGTCGCAGCCGGCGAGCGCCGAGCGCGTCAACGACGTCCCCTTCGGCTTCGGCTAGGCAGCGAGCTTTACGGTGCAGGGCGTCCTGCTGCTGCTGGCGCTGCTGGCGATTGGTGCACTTGGCGACGCCAGGCGGGAGCCAGGGCGGCGTGATGTCCCCCCTTGATTGGTGAATGCGGGCCTACCGCCGCCGTGGCGCTCGATCGAGGATGCAGTGTAGAAGGCAGCCTGGATGAGGGACTGTCGGCCGGTTTACTGACAGGCCTCACAGACTGACGTCTCGCTGCGTTCCCGTCCGAGGGTGGTGACGGCACCAACGGCCGGCCCGTCAAACGGCGGAGCTTCATCCAACGGGCACGCCTCGGGCAACGCCAGACCGCACAGGGGGCAATTGTCCGATACGCGGGGGCATGTGGTTTCCATCTCTGCTTTCTCCTCTAAGCCCCGTCCCGCCGCTGGATACCCATCCGCTCGAACAACGCCGCGATCCGCCCCTGGGCCTCCGGTTCTGGCAGCTTCCACGCCCTGCTCCGGGTGTGTGCTGGACGATCCTGGGGACTTTGATCTCAGCCGCCTGGGCGGGCTTCGGTCTGCCCACATTGCGACCAACTCGATCTAGCGGCTTTGGTGGCTGCGGGGCAGGGGGATTTGCCGCTGGTCCAACTGCCGCTGCGGTGCTCAGCGTGCGGCAAGACCGGCCACAAGATCAGCGTGTCCGAGCGTTCGTACGGCTACTACGAAGGACGCTGATCTGGCGGGGATCGGGCGGCGTCTAAAGGAAAAACCCGACCGCCGAAGCGGCCGGTAAGTTGAAGGAATCACACCGGGGCCACTTGGACCGAAACCCCGATAGTATCCGTGACCTCGGTCACCCCCCCGGAGCGAAAACAGGCGCCCCCACCCTGCCGCCTTCTTAACGAAGATATCCGCCAGCTCCGGCAAGTGCGCGCCCACGGCTCGGAGATGCGAGCGGCCAGGCGCCTCGGGCAATCATGGGAGAACATGCGCATCCGGTCGGGGATTGGCATGTCGGGCCCGTGCTCCTGCATAAGGCGTCCGACGCTGGCCTTACCGTGGCGCGGACAGAAATTACAGCTGATGTAGACGGTGGCCAGGTGCTGGGCGACGGTTCTGTCAGGATTGGCGCCAACGTAACGAATTCTGAAGCTTACTTGCGTGCGTCGAGCTGAGAGCGGCAGATCATGACCGTGCGATCGCGGAATTTGTCAGGGTATTGCTCATTCCGGCGATTTTGGCGCGAGCCCTGACAGAACCGCAGCAGGGGCCTCAGAGACAGGACAGGGAAGGGGTAAGTTTTCTTCTTACTCGATCGATGGCAATTAACCGTGCCGGTACGCTGACCGGGAAAGCCGATGAACCGGGGCGGCACATTGGAAGCGCCCAGGCAATGGCGGCGCACGAAAGTCCGCGCACTACCAACAAGTGGGGTTTGAGGTGAATTCTCCGAGGCTGCTATGATGGTATAGAAATGATGCGGAAGCAAAGCGGCGATTTGTGACCTGGCGCGGTGTTTGTCCTATTCGGGCGTTATTTGGAAATGACGCGGGCGAGCGGGATCGTGGCGCGCGGCGCCGCAAGGAAATTTTACCAGTGGCCGGCGGCGGCCGCGGATCAGTCTGGCAGTAGTGCCGGAGATTGATCATCGTATAGGCGAGGGTCTTGAACGCGTAGTGCAGCCACTGATGCGTTCGAAGCGAAGCAGCAGCCGGCGAATTGTCTCCCAAGCAAATACGCTCGATCGTGCAGAAGCGGCGTTGGTGCACATGGCCGGTGCAGGGATGATAGGATGGCCTCCACCTCTCTGGTTCTGATTATCCCGATGCGCAAAAACACAACCCGAGCGCCGCACAACATCCCGAAGAGTCGTTAAAGTGAGAACTGGCCGGCCTACGAAGCGAGTTTGCGCCGACGGGGCAGCTTGACGTTGTGGATCGAGGACTCAGCGCTGGAATGCTGGCAGACCACTGGGCAGAGCAGGCAGGCTCGGTATAGGACGCGGCGATGAGACCAGCGTGATGCTGCGCACGGCGATCAAGCTGGCGTTACGCCAGACCGAGGGCCTGATGACGTCGGTGCTGACGTTGATGGGCCTGACGATCTCAGCGCCGGAGCACAGCACGTCGTCTTCCGGCGTACCGAAAGAAACACCGGTGATCCAAGCCGCACCGTGACCTGGTGCGTTGCACGTATTGATCGACAGCACGGGCTGCAAGTCTACGGGGCGGGTCGATCGCTGGAGGCGAAGCATGGCGCCATGTCGCGCCGGAAATGGCGCAAGTTGCATCTGGCAGTCGATGCTGCCAGCGACATGATCGTGGCGCAGACGCTAACCGACCAAGATGCCGACGGTCCGTACAGGTCGGCCACTCCCCGAGCAGTATACGACCGCTGGGCCAGGTGACAGCCGATGGAGCGCATGATGGCGCACCCACACCCGAAAATGCAGCGTCAGCGATGGCATCGAGGTGGTGATCCACGCGCTCGACGGCCGTCGAGCGTCGAACCGGGCCTCGCGAACAGTGTGACCCCCATTTGGCGATGATCGCGGAACAAGGTCATCTGGCTTGGAGGCCAGAAGCGGTACGGCCAACGGTCCTTAATAGAAACGACAATGGGTCATTACAAGTCGCTGATCGGACCACGGCTGCGAGCCGCGGCTTTCCGGCTAGCAGACCGAGGCGCCATGGCGTAGCGGTGCTGAATCGAAGCAGGCGACCGGAGCGCGAATGCGGACGGTGCAACCGGTCATCGGATAGCAGGTTGGGAATAGGGGCCTCTCGCCCTACGTCCAATGCCTTGGCAGAGAGTGTCGATTATCGGGAACGCACGGATCCGATTGAGGTTATGCGGGTCCGTGAGCATCGGCCGAAACCGAATGAGAGGAGTCTTATTGCACGGTGCGGACAACCTGCTCGCAATGGCGTCCACGGGCCTGGCTTGGCGGGGGAATAGGGTCTCCACTGCGTGAATAAAAACATGAGCGATCCGGTCCCCGCTATAATCAAGGAAGCTGCGACAGGCGAAATCGCAGAGATCTATGGTGACATCGACGTGTGCTCGGCGTCGATGTGTCAACCTGATCTGGCGACATGTGGCGAGGATCGATGGTGCCCTGGCCTGGACCTGGACGACGTTGCGGCCGGTTTACGAGGATGGCACGATGGCGGCCGAAGCTGACGCGCTTCATGCGATCTCGATCATCCGGCGTTGCCAGGGATTCCAGCCGAAGCTTCGTGGCTCTCGGCCTTGGTGAAGACGACATCAGCGCCATTCGTGACACTCTGGCCGCGTATGACCGGACAAACGCGATGGCATTGATTGCTCTCTCGGCGTTGCTGTGCAATGCGATCTTCGAGGGCACGGTGTTAACGCTCGATCAGGCGGAACTCCTAGACGTCTCGATCATCTAGGCGATAGCAGGATGACAGCGGGGAAGAGGGGTGGTGACAATATCGGCTTCAACGGGCACAAGAAAATCAAAGGCGACAAGGTGGTCGCCTTTTGTGATCGGAATTGCAATGTGATCGCGCCGTTAATTTCAGCGCCCGGCAATCTAGATGAATCGCCGCTCCAGCGGGACGCGTTACCTGAGGTGACGCGGATCGCGGGTTCCGTCGGCTTCGATCTTCGCGGCACGATCGTGAGCCTGGATGGTGTTTACGATTGCTCGCGTAACCGGAAGGCGATTTTCAATCGCGGCATGGTGCCGAACATCAACCCGAATCCCAGAAACCGGCAATCCACCAAACGCGGCCGCAAGCCATTTTTCGACGCGGCGATCTTCAAGGAACGGTTCAACACCATTGAGCGTGTGTTTGGCTGGGAGGACAAATTCCGCCACTTGCTGCTCCGGTTCGAACGCCTCAGCGAGTTGCATTACGCCTTCAAATCATTGGCCTATGCGATGATCAATCTGCGCCACTTCTGCTAACATCGGCGATGATGGCACTCGGGTTATGATGGCGCAGCGCGCCTCCATGATCTCGGACGTCCGCAGAATGAAGAAATGACGCATTTCAGGTCATAATATTACTGAATCGCGGCATCGACGTGGCGACTCCACATCTTCGACGAACCGTTCACGTTGCACCAGGCTGGCCCGGGCTGGAAACCCGCAACGAGTAGCTGGCGTCGCCGATGACGTGACGGCGTGCGCCTACAGGTTCGCTTCGCCTTTCTGGACCCGGGCCATAAGCTCGTCCTCCATGGCGTCATGGGCAACGGCCAGCACGACTAGGGTATCGTCGATGACACGTGCGACGATGAGATGGCGGGGTCTGCTGACCCGATCGCTCTTCTTTGGCACCCGGTTACGGCTGTGCCGGAGGTGGTAATGCACGCGGCCATCGACCTCCCGGACGCCAGGCCGGCCCGGGTTGTCGAGAAGATCGTCGAATGCCTGGACGAATAGCGCCTCGTAACGCTCGCGTGCCGTGGCGCCGAAGTGCTCCTCGCTGTCCTCGAGGACCTCATCCAATTGTCGCTCCGCGGGGCTGGTGAAGAGGATGGCGCGCAGGCTCACGCCGCGTTGCGTGTCGTCCGGCGCCGGGATGCGCGTTTGCCAATCCCACCGATGAATTCTCGCAGGGCCTCCCGAGGAACCTGAACATATTCCCCGCGGGCATACGCCGCCTCGCCTTGCTCAGCCAATTTGTTGAGATAGGCCAGATGAGCCTCATCCCGCTTGAGGTCGTCCTCATAGCGGCGTAAGGCCTCTGTGACGACCTCGCTGCGGCTGCTGTGGCGACCGTTCTGGACTTGCTCGTCAACGAAGCGTTGGTGGTGATCGATCAGACGGAATTTCCGTCCTGAGTTGGCCATGTCTGATGTCCTCGCCAGGACTTTAGGGTTCTTATCAGAATCTGACAAGGCCGATTGCGCCCGAGAGCCACGTTGGTGCCATAAACCTCGGCATGAAGCAGATGGGGGCGCGCAATGCGGGAAATGCGCACGTTGCGTGCGACGTGGAGGGGGCTGGAAACGTGGATCGGTAGGGACACCTCGGCCAACCGGCGCGCCAGTCCTAGACCCTACCTGCGAGAGGCTGGGGGTGAAATTCCTCCGGCCTACTCTCCCGTATATCAAGGTTCGCGGGCGCTGGTGTTACCTTTACCCGACATTGATCGTTCTGGCGCGCTGGTCGACGTGAGGTTGAGCGAGACACGTGACATGGAGGCTACCAAAGCCTTCTTTCAATCGGCCAAGACCGTGACTGGCGTCATTCCCGCACGCGTCACCACCGACGGCCACCACAGCTACCCGCGCGCGATCCGGACCGAACTCAATGATAGAGTAAAGCACCGGACCAATCAGTATTTAAATAACTACTCGTTGCGGGTTTCCAGTCCGGGCCAGCCTGGTAGAATGTGAGCGGCCCGTCGAAGACGTGGAGTCGCCACGTCGATGCGGCGATTTAGTAACATTATGACCTCAAATGCATATTTCTTCATTCTGCGGACGTCCAAAATCATCGCACCGCGCCGCGCCATCACAACCCGAGTGCCATGATGGCCGATGTTAGCAGAAGTGGCGCAGATTTATCATCCAATTGGTTGTGGGTTTTGACCAGCGTTGGCGGCAGCGCCTCGCCAACGGCGAACCTTGGCTACGGGGATGGTGCCGCGAAGCCGGCAAATAAAGTATTTTTGCCGTAACGATTTGGTTGTTGCCGTGGTCTGGACTCGCGGGATCACGGCGCGACGCGCCGGAAGCGAAACTCCGTAACGACGCCGGATCAGGCCCGGCGCTGACACGAACGGTGCGATCACGTTGCACCGCCGGTCGCAGAAGGCGACGACCTTGTCGCCTTTCACCTTCTTGTGCCCACTGAAGCCGATGTTGTCAGCGCCCTTCTTGGCCGCCGTTGTTGTTCCATCGCCATGAATGACGGTGGTGTCGAGGAGGTCGTCCTGCTCGAGCCTCAACACTGAGTTCGACAAAGATGGCGTCAATGCAGCCATCGGCCTCCCACCGCCGGAAGGCACTATAGATACACGTGTGGTGGATTTCGGGACGACCTTCGTCGTCCCGTTCAATCGGTAGCTCCTTCCACTGACAACCCATGTAGAGTCGTCGAGGTCGCAGTCGTACTCGATAAGTCAGCTTCGTACGGTACTTAGCCGTTCTTATTCCGAGGACGAGCGCGGCGATGCCGTGACGGCCGTGCGACGCCATCACGATGAGATCGCAACCTTTCGACCCCGCAGTATCGATGATCGCCCGGTAAGGATGCTCATGCTCGACATGGACCAGCTCGCACTCGACGCCTACTGCCTGCGCTGCTCGGGCTGCGGCGCCAAGAGTTTTGTCAGCCCACTCCTGCATGCGCGCTTGGTACAGAGCTGGCGTGTCTTCGAGCATCTGCGTGTCGGTCGTGAACATATGAAACGGCGGCACGACCGTCAGCGCGGTGACTTTGACGCCAATCTCTTTGGCCAATGTGATGCCATGCTGAACGGCCTTACCAGCGAGCTCCGAACCGTCCGTCGGTATTAGGATCTTGGTATACATCGTCCCATCAACCTCGTGCCCTTATTCTGCTTTTCCCCCGCATCGGTCCGAGTGCGATCTCGGCCAACACCATAAAGCCGGAATGCTTCCAATGTCCGATTTTCTTCAGTCTGCCATCACATAGCACCCGTCATCGGCGCTCGTGTCGCGCATTTCTACGCTATGCCGATTTCGACGGTTTGATCTCGGTCAACCCAACCCGCCGTGTCAGGGCGTATCAGTGTTGCCGTGTTTGCGGTCAGCCTCTTCAGCTTAATCAGGGCGTGGCCGGTCCGTCGTGGCGCCAACTTCTTCTTACCGCCGGAGTGAACCTGCCAATCGTCGCCTTTTTCTCTTTGGTGCTCTGGCCATTCCAATTGCCGCGAGAATCGAGCTGGGCATGGCCAATGCGGCCTCCGCACGTGATCTGGGTCGCGATGTGACAACGGCCCTACAACGGCTCTACAACGCGCAGCCGAAAGCGCGCGCTCGGACAACGGGCAATAGCCATCCTCATCTTTCCGCGGGTTATCAAGGCCGTAGTGAGTAGCATGGGCTGGAACCGTCGCTACGCCATTGTCAGCTATCTGCGTTCCTCGCTCTGGACGGTGCCGCTGTTCGCCCTGGCCATGGAGCAAATCGGCGTCCGTTTCCTGACGTTCATCGACCAATCCCTGCAGTGGGTGCCCGCGCTGGCGGTCACCGCCGCTGATAGCACGCTGCGAGCCCAGATAGCCTTCGGCCCGGAACGCACCATGGAGCAGGATGCGATGTTTGCCTTCCGGATGATCGCCGATGTCGCTGTCAAGGCACTGCCATCAACGATCCAACCACGGCGGTTCGGGCACTCGATCAGATCCATCGACTTCTGCGCATTGTCGGTGGCCACCACTTGCACTATGAAACCGTGTACGGCGACCAGCGGGCGCTCCGGCTGATCCTTCCGACGCCCAACTGGGACGACTTCGTCGACTTGGCGTTCAGCGAAATCCAACTGTACGGCGCACCGAACTTCCAAGTGACCCGGCGGCTTTACGCGATCGTCGAAGACCCGATGAACGTCCTTCCGGAGACGAGGCAAGCCGCACTGCACCGGCAACTTCACGTATTGAACGATACACTCGAGCGCCTGCATCTCTTGCCGGTGGACCTGACGCTCGCCCGGCATCCCGACCGGCAGGGATTGGGTGGATCGAAGCCAATCCGGTTTGGTCATCCCACTTCGTCAGCACTCTGCTGCACCGCAAGCCGCGAAATGTCAGCTATCTGTTTGGAACCGCCGATGAGTTCGTGGATCTCATAAAGGCCGACATCGCCATCATCTGCACTCACTCAGGATTGCAGGCGATGATGGCGGTCGCCGGCCAGTTCGCTCCGGTCGTGGTCGACGTTTACGGAGAGTTGGCGACCTCGAATGGTTCGATCACCTGGCCGACCCGTCGACGCACCGCCCACGAGGCCGCTGCGCGGCTGGTAACGGCTTCCGGAGGGTTGGGCGCCAGATAGGCGCGGGCGAGCGCTCGGCGCCGTGTGCGGGCTTCTATTAGGAATGGGGGGGACCGCACGAGTTCAGATCGCCAACTGGCGATCTGAAAGTCGACCGCTTCACCGCTGATACGGCCGCCAAGAACAGAGCCGGCGGTAAAGCTATCGGTTTTCAAGTCGCAAAGCCTGTCCGCGGCATGTCGGACGCGTCGACGGTGGGTAACGCTCGGAAACTCTAGCCAATAACCATCACTTCTTCGTCGCAACCACGCGGTTGCCGAGCACTGGCGCGAGCAGGGAAGAGCGCTTGCGCATGGGGGCCGGGATGAGCTGGACGATGCTTTCGATCCAGCTGAGCAGCGTGCCGGGTGAGCTCGCGGGAGGTGTATTCCTTCAGGTGCAGTCCCGTTGCGACATAGTTCCGATTTTTGATCGGGCACACCAGGTCGTCGAAATACGCCGACAAATCGTGCGGCCCGTTGATCGGGTTCGGCGTGACGCAAACATAGGCGCCACCCGGCTTGAGAACGCGCTGGATCTCCCGAAGCTGGTCGGCGGCGTCGTCCGGGTGGAGATGTTCCATGAGCTGGTTGCTGATCACCACATCCAGGGTGTTCGGCGGGAACGGCATATGGATGCCATCGCTTAGGCGGAATTCGAAGTTGGACGGCCGGCCCTCGGACGGCAGGTAGATCTCGGAGACATCGACCCCATAGACGCGCGCGGCATGCGGGGCCAGCGCGAAGGCGAGGCGGCCTCGCCCTGGTCCGATCTCGGCCAGCACGGGGCATTGGTGCACTTCCCGACGGAGGGCGAGAGGACCCCAAAATCCCAAGCTGCTATGCGATGACCGGTTGGCGACGGACCGAATCCGGTCGTCCGGTCGCCAGCATCCAATTCAGCACCGCCACGCCGATGGCAGCCTCGGTCTGCTGAGCCGGAAAGCCGCGGGCTCGCAGCCGTGGCCCGATCAGCGACTTGTAACGACCCATTGTCGTTTCTACTAAGGACCGTTGGCCGTAACCGGTTGTGGCCTGCCAAGCCAGATGACCTTGTTCCGCGATCATCGCCAGATGGCTATCACGCTGTGTCGGGGGACCCGGTTCGCCGCTCGGGACTGCCGTCGAGCGCGGCGGGATCACCACCTCGATGCCATCGCTGTGCGCTGCAATTGTCTGGTAGGTGGGTGAGCCATCATACGCACCATCGGCTGTCACCTGGCCAATCGGTTCGTCAATCTGATCGAGCAGTGGGCCGACCTGGGACGGATCGTCGGCATCTTGGTCGGTCAGCGTCTGCGCCACGATCATGCCGCTGGCAGCATCGACTGCCAGATGCAACTTGCGCCATTTCCGGCGCGACTTGGCGCCATGCTTCGCCTCCAGCCATTGACCCGCCCCGTAGACTTGCAGCCCGGTGCTGTCGATCAATATGTGCAACGGACCGGGTGGCACGGTGGCAGGCTGGATCACCGGCAGTGTCTCCGCCCGGCGGCTGACCGTGCTGTGGTCCGGCGCTGAGATCGTCAGGCCCCATCAACGTCAGCACCGACGTCATCAGGCCCTCGGTCTGGCGTAACGCCAGCTTGAACGCCGTGCGCAGCATCAGGCTGGTCTCGATGGCCGCGTCCATATACCGAGCCTGCCCGCTCGGCCCAGTGGTCTGCCAGCATTCCAGCGCTAAGTCCTCGATCCACAACGTCAAGCTGCCCCGCCGGCGGCACGACTACGAGTATGAGCGGAATGGAACCGCCAATCTGTTCATGATGTTCGCCCCGCTGGAAGGCTGGCGGCATGTCGAGGTCACCGATCGCCACACCGCCGTAGACTACGCCCACGTCCTCAAGGATTTGTCTGACACGCACTTCCGAAGGCGAAGAAGATCCTACTCGTGCAAGACAATCTCAACACCCACAAGCCGGCCTCACTCTACGAAGCTTTTCCCGCCCCCGAGGCACGTCGGCTCGTCGAAAAGTTCGAGTGGCACTACACCCCCAAACACGGCAGTTGGCTGAACATGGCTGAATCCGAACTGAGCGTATTGTCGGGTCAGTGTCTCGATCGGCGTATCTCCAACAAGCTGACCCTGGTCGAGGAGGTCGCCGCCTGGGAGGACAGCCGAAACAAAAAACATGTCAAAGCCGATTGGCACTTCACCACCGCCGATGCCCGGGTAAAACTGAAGAGGTTGTATCCCGCAATATGAACGACTCGGGGCACTAGGCGCTAGACGATGCGCTAAGGAGTTGCCAACTTTAGCTCAAGTTGATCTCGATCATGCTGGATGCGCTTACCCTTGATCAGCTCCGGACCTTTGTTGCCGTCGCGGAAGCGGGTAGCTTCCGCGCAGGTGCAAAGCCCTTGTCGCGGGTCCAATCGGCAGTGAGCCACGCGATCGGCAATCTCGCAGCCGAATTGGGAGTCACACTCTTCGACCGCTCAAGTCACCGACCAACCCTCACGTCCGATGGCAGGGCGCTGCTCGCCGATGGGCGCGCCATTCTGCTGAAAGTGGACTTCATGCGGGCGCGGGCACGTGGCTTGGGCGAGGGGGTCGAACTCCGACTATCAGTCGTTGTCGACACCTGGTTTTCCATCGCGACTGTTGGGGAGGCACTCAAACATCTGCAGGACACCTACCCATCAGTCGGCGTACGCGTGTCGACCGCGCCGCTGGGGGGACCATTCGAAGCGTTGCGCGAGAGGCGCTGCACGCTTGGAATTACTGTTAGCGAAGATTTCCGCGACCCGCGCATTGAGTTGGAGGCGCTGTCAACCGTGTCGGTAGTCCCAGTGGTCGCTGCGACACATGCGTTGGCAGCTCGCTCCGAAAACAAGGAGCGACTTGGGGCCGCTGAATTGGCCGACCACCCGCAAATCGTGCTTGAGGATCCAACCCCGCTGTCCTCCGGACGGGAGTTCGGCGTGTTGGCTCCCGAGACATGGCGCGTGACGGAGCAAAACACAAAGCATGCCTTGATCCTCGCCGGCGTTGGCTGGGGAAGGCTGCCGCTATGGTCTGTGGAGCGCGATCTGGCCGAGGGACGCCTCGTCCGGATCGCAGTCATGGCGCTGGGCGAGCAAGGCGAGTTAGTACGGAACGCCTATCTGGCGCATCGAATTGACGAGCCCCTCGGCCCTGCTGCGAACGCGCTCCGTCAGGCGTTGTTTCGCCATGTCGGGCGCGACGGGGTGTAGCAGCCGGGGCTGTCAGACGAGGTGGTTGGCTTCGTCTGGATCGCGCCATGCGCCCGCGCTGTGGGCATGGGGAGCCGCCGGGGGCTTTGTCCGTCAAACTGAGCGGTCAGTTCCGAAGTGTCAGGAAACCCTGGACGGCCAACGGCTGTTCAAAAATGACAGCTTAGCCGGATCGGTCATAGTGTTGCTGATCAGCATGAATTTTGTCAGCACCGCGGCCTTGACCGCAGCGACGCCCCAGAAAGCGATTTTAATGCCCTGAGAATACAAAACCGCGGATTACCGTGCCAAAAGTGATGTAGAGGTAGACGGCGAGGATCACGAACTCTTTGAGTTCGGTGCACGGCGCGCTGCTGCAGCGTCGCGTTCTCAACGCGCTTATCGCCAGCGCCGCTGCTCGCCGACAAGATGTATCCCGTGAAATAGCGGGCCGTCCTCCCGATCGGACGACCCGCTTTTATTGAAGCTCTCTGCGGTTGATGGCTTGCTGAAGGGCGCGGACGATCGCTGACCTGCGGCAGGCTTACACCTCCGCGCCGCCGGAAAGTTCGGAGGCCTTGCGCTGGAGATTCGCGAGCAGAGCGTCGCCACCGCCTCTGGACATGATATGCCGGAAGTCGGAGCGCTGCTCCGCCACGCGGCTGATGGAGCCAGCCGAAAGGACGTCGACAATCTTCCAACCCCAGGGTGACGGCCTCATGACATAGTCAAGCTCAGTTGGATCTCCGCGGCGCGGCACGAGACGGCTCTGTACGACCACCCGTTCGCCATCGAGGCTGCGTGTGTCGGGTGAGATGGTAAAACTCTGGCCATCATAACGGTCGAAATTGGCCACGTAGCTGGCGACCGTGTACCGGCGGAAAGCGTCCGCCAGCCGGTCTTGCTGCTCCGGCGATACGCTCGTCCAGCCAGAGCCGACCGAGGCCGCCAGCACGGCGCGCAAGTCAAACGCTTGATCCACCACGGGAGCCAACGTTCGAAAGCGGCCACCGAAAGCGGCCCGTTCACCCGCTCTCATTGTGGCGAGGAGCGCTTCGTTGAACTGCTTGATCGGCATGGTCGCGTCCACGGGAGCCGTATCGGCGCTCACATGCTGGGTCAGTGGTGTGGCGACCAGCGCCAACATTCCAAGCAGTGTCCGCCGACCAAAGGCTGAACCGGCATCGAACGCGACGGCTCCAGCCTGCTCCTTCTTCAAGTTCGCCATCGGTATAGATCCCTCTGGCATAGGTCCCTCCTCCTGAAAGAGGCGAGCTAGAACGCTCCGGCGGTAATCCGGTTTGGCGAAGCGGCTGATCAAATGTGTCTTGTGGCCCGCTTTCAGGACGTTGGCGGTTGAGGAAACCGGCTATCCCTCAACGCTCATAGGAACGGACCCACTTCTGCTCACCGGAATTAACCCAGCGAGTGCGCATAGTTTTTGTGGTCATTCGGCCAGACCAGCCGATACCCGACCTGCCTTAAGGCAACTATTCCTTTGTTCGATTGCAGGAACCATTCCTCCGCCCCGACCTGGGTTCCGCGAGACATGGCCTCAGCCGGCGGTCAATGATGGCCGCAAGGCCACCGCGCACTTGCGCGGCGCACAGCGTCATTGAGGGCCGGCTGAGGCCATGTCAGGCTTGGATCAGGTGGGGGCCCTGCATCGCGTTGCGACGAAGGCCGGAGATTATGACGCGCCGGTTACCGGCGGGTTTGCCTTGGCCGCGCGACGTGGCGGACTGGGCGAGGATGCCGGTGGCGGCTCTGCGGAGCCTGGCTCTGGACTACGTAGGAACGGACCGTCGATACGGATAGTAATACAGTGATGCTGCAGGCGATCGAGCAGCGCATCGACCAGAGACTTCTTGTCGAACAGACCATACCAGTCCGGCAGATCGAGGTTTGTAGTGATGATTGTCGAGACGCGGTTGTAGCGCTGATCCATCAGCCGGAAGAAGGCGTTGGCCTGTTCCGGCTTGAGCGTCAGGTAGCCCAGTTCGTCAATGACCAACGGGCGCATGCGGCTCATCTGGGCCAGCAGCCTTGTCGTGGTGCGGTCGGCCAGCGAGGCGTACAACTCGTCGAGCAGCACCTGGGCATTGTAGAAGCGGCCGCGGTAACCGTTGAGACACGCCTCGCGCAACAGCCCCATGGCCAGTCCGGTCTTGCCGGTGCCGGGTTTGCCGATGAACAGCACGTTGTCGGCCCGGCGCAGGAAGTCCAACCCGGCGAGGGTCTGGATTTGCGCCTTGGAGACGCCGGGCTGACGGTCGAACGGGAAGGTCTCGAGCGACCAGCGCCATGGCAGATGCGCTTGCCGCAGGCGGTAGGCGAGGCTGCGTTCCTGACGGGATGCGGCCTCCTGACTGAGCAGCCGATACAGCAACTCCGGCGCGGCGATCGCCTCGTGCTCGGCGCGTTCGATCTCGGCATCAAGCGCCGCGGCCATGCCATGCAGGCGCAGTTGCGCGATCAGCGCGCGCAGCTTGTCACGCATCACCATTTTCCCCGGCGTCCAGCGCGAAGAAGTCGCCGGCCACCTGTTTGAGGATCAGCGCCTCGAGGCGGCCGAGGTCGAACATTCCGTATTGCAACGCCTGTTCGATGGCGGCGATGAACGGACCGCTTGGGTAGGTCCGTTTCATGCCGATCAGACGGCGCAATCCCCGCCGGCCCCACCCGTTGCCACGCTGCTTGAAAGCGGCAACGTAACGGTCGAGACTGGGGTGATGCCCGCGCAGCAAGGTCTCTTCGGCTGCCGTGCCACGGTTCTGTCGAACCGGGATGGAATGATGACCGGCCAACGTGTTCCTGGCATCGCGCTCGCTGATCAGCCGCTGGTGCACGGCGATCGTGATATCCTTTCGGCAGACACGGATCTCGGCGGGCAGCTTGTAGACGGCAACCGATTGGCCGACGAAGCGCTCGGGGACGGAATAGCGGTTGGTATCGACCGAGACATAGCCGTGCAGATCGACGACGCGTTCGAGCAGCTCGTAGACCGGCGGCAGGACATCGGGCAGCGGCCGCAGGTGAGGCTTCTCGACGACATAGGCCGCTTCCGCCGACATGCCGAGCACCTGCTTTGGCTTGTGATTGGCCACGTCGCGGCACCAGGCGAGCGCCTGGCGATTGAGGTCGTCGAAGTCCTCGAAGTCACGAGCGGCCAGGAAGTTGTTCTCGACGTAGGCAAAGGGGCGCTCGATTTTGCCCTTTCGGTCGGGGTGGCCGA
Organism: uncultured Alphaproteobacteria bacterium; assembly: GCA_963772355.1. Classification (GTDB taxonomy): domain Bacteria; phylum Pseudomonadota; class Alphaproteobacteria; order Acetobacterales; family Acetobacteraceae; genus Rhodopila. Next base: position 56,316 of record CAVYXX010000083.1, read on the forward strand.
CCCGGTGGGCGCGGAACCGGAAGCCAAGAGTGCGGGCAAAAGCCAGCATTTCCGGGGCGATGACGGCATCGGCCCCGGCGCCGGCGGCGAGCAGCACGCTGGTATTGTCGATGTCACATTCATGAAGCGAGCCGCCTCAAGCAAGAACGTTTTGGCCTCGAAGCGGGTGAACCGCGGGTAGTATTGAATGAACAAGCGGCGCGAGTAGGCCAGCACCAGCCCGGCGCACTGGACGGTGACGATCTTGCCGGACGTCCCCGCCTTGGCGAACAGCACGCGGTGCGGCGAGGTGTCTTGCTGCATCTCCTGTCCGGGCGCGAAGTCGTATTCGCCGACGCGCCGCGGCGGACTGCGCAGGCCGGCTTCCCTGGCCCAACGGGTCAGGGTGCTGTAGCGCACTTCGAGACCGGTATTATAGTTGCGGCTCTGGACATCAACCACGACATGTTTGTGCGTCGCAGCAACTTGAAGTTCACCGAACGTTCCCGCTACAGAACAGGATTTCGGTGTGCTATACTGTTGGAAACCGGACATGGGATAACGGCCTGCTGTCTGGTTTAGGGCGCCGGTGGTGTTGCAAGCACCGCCGGTGTCCGCTCGCCGGGTGCCGCCCGGCACGGAGTCGCTTACGGAAGAAAAGCCCTACGCCATGGTCTAGCTCTGTGCGGGTAATCCCGTGCGCTGGCGTCAGCACATCGGTTGATGCTTACTTCTACTGAGAAACGGCTAGCTGAAGCCAATCGAGGCGTCAATTTGGACTGCGCGTTATCTTGGCGCGCCGCGAGTTTACTGCGGATGGCAGACTACCGAGGCCTCCTGTGGCTACAGTTGTAAGGTTCACTGTCATGCTAGGAGTGGTTGCGAAGACTTTGCAATAGGCTTTGCTGCGTATGCTCTATCCCAAGTTCGTGAGCAACGCCGTGTCTGGCCTTGGCGGGCTGTATCGTCTCGCTTCCGGGTGCCGCCCAGTCGGTCATCTCCTCAAAAGCCGCGATCTGACTGATGGTCGGCTGAGGCAATCCGCTCTGCTGTGATAGCAGCGCCTGCAACATACCGAGGTTCGTTCGGGCGCCGCGCGGAAACTCCTTGCTAGCACTCGTTGCATCACTCACCCTCCGCCAGTTCTGGCCTACTTGGCCCGGAAGTGCAGGGTGCAGACGCTGGCGGCGTCGGCCCTGCGCGCTTCCGCGCTCTCGCGTGGTGGGAACCGCCACCGCTCGGTTTTTTTTCAGTCTCTGTCTGTGGCGTTGCGCCTTCGCGTTTGCGCCGTTCGTAAGTTATTATATAATAATATTTAATCAGATTGGTCAAGCGGAGAGGTTGGAAGGTGCGTCATCACGTGGGCGTGTTAGTCGGCGATCAGGTCGGTGGGGGACACGTCCAGCGTTACGGCCAACGCTGCGATCAGTTCGATGCCGAGGCTGTGCTCCGCCTTCAACGTCTCGATTTGGCTGATGTAGGTTTGGCTGATGTTTGCTCTCTCACTCAGCGCCCGCTGCGTCATTTGCCTATCGCTTCGTATCCGCAGCAGGTTGCGGCCGATGTTGGTTCTGATCCGCTGGATCATGCGCTTGACCTTGGCAGGAGGTACGGGCCGCTCTGCGGGGGCGCGTTTAGCGGCTGCTGCCATCTCGGTTCGGACGTCCCCATTGGTGCTGCGACTCAATAGCTTACGCAGACTTATAGCCGCGCCATCAACGGGTTACCAGCAGGCGTCGTAAGAGGGGCAAAACCGTAGGTGCGGCGGTCGATCAGGCCGGCCGGAACCGGGCCCTGACGTAGTGATCGAGCGGCTGAACGAGGATGTGCCCGGCGACCTTGAGCCTGCTGCCCAGATAGTCCCAGGGCGCAATGCCAAGTTTGTCGCAGGTCTTGGCAAGGCCAAGAAACGCGTCACGGCAATCGCGGCCAGCATCACTGCGTGTTCCGGCGCTCACCTTGCGTCGGGTCACGTAGCAGCGGATGTCGTTCTCCGAACCGTTGGTGTGGAGCGGGATCTCCGGCCGCTGCAGCACCATTAGCAACTCGGTCTTGTTGGCATGCAGCCGCTTGAGCAGGCGGTCCAGCGTGACGAAGCCGGTGCGGCGAAGGAAGATACGGTCGAACCGCGCGTGCAAGTTAGCCGCCCGGCGCGCGCTTGGCTTGAGCCGGTAAGCCCTCAGACTGGCGTAGAAATCCCAGATCAGGCCGCGCACCCGCGTCTGCGCGGCGCGATGCTTGTCGGTGAAGGTGTCCAGCTTATGCACTAGGCGCTCCGCGTGGACCCTGCACAGCGCATGCCGACCGACGTTGAACTGTCCAGCATCATCGCTCAGCACCACGCTCTCGCAGAGGAATTTGTGCGCCTGAACGCTGCCCCACACGGCGCCCTCGGTGGCAACCCGCACCGGATCAGGCGTGACGTCCAGGCTGGCGAAGCCCAGCCGGCCGAGGTGCGCCAGCCAGGCGGCCTGATCGGCGAAGCCGGTCTGCGTTTCGGTCGTTAGGCGGGCGATCAGCGGCGCTGACAAGGCATGTTTGCGCATGTAATCATAGGCCGCGTCATTGAGTACGTAATCGGTATGACCGGCGCGTAACAGGTCGAGGAAGTTCAGCCGGCTCTTCGATCCGCGGGTGCCAAACCAGGTGAACCAGTCATTGCCGATTTGCGTGCAAAAACCGTTCTTCCCGGCATGGCGCGCACCGGTGTCGTCCACCGAGACAAACGGCGAGGTCGCCAGCCCGGCGCGCAAAACATCCTGGGCTTCGGTGAGGAAATCCGCTTGTTTGTCGGTCAGCAGACGTTGCAACTGACGCTTCGAGATCGCCACGCCCAGCGAGCCAAGCAGCGCCGCCAGCCGCGGCAGTGTCGACTGGCCTTGATGGTATTGCATCAACACGAAGCGGCGGAGTTCGGGACCAAAATGGCCGTCGATCCCCTCCGGCAGCGGGGCCAAAATCGTCTGGCCATCCGGCGCGACCCAACGTTCACGCTGGTAACAGGTCGCCCGTACCTGAAATCTCCAGATCCTGCACCAGAAACGGCTCATGACCCTTAAATCGCGATCCGTCCGGGACCGCGACTTTCACAACCTGATCTTCGATGCCAACCCGCGGTGTCACCTTGCCGCGGAACCGCCGCTTGCCCTCGCCGGGCTTCGCCGGCTCGGTGCCCTTATCCATGCCGCTCGGTTTGATCGTGGGCCGGACCTTCAAGCCTTTCAGCCGGGCAATCTCTTCGCGCTGCTCGGAAGCAGTCTTCTCCAGGGCAGCGACTTTGCTGAATAGTTCAAGCAGCAGAGACTCAAGCTCTGCGCGGCTGAGCCCGGAGAGGTTGGGTGGAAGCGGCACATTCGCCAGAATCGTACGGAGTCGAGCCGCAGCAAGAGAAAAATGCAGGCGTGCCCGCATTTTTGCCCCTCTACCAGGCGTCTGGGACTGCCGCAAAGTTGGGGGTGCGGGCGCCAAGAAGGCATTGTCGCGCCTTTCGTCGACGGGGAGAGTGGGCGCGTGGCCTGGATTTTGAGGTTGGTAGAGACAGGTGCCAAGGGCGAGGGGCAAGCTCAGGATGTCATGGAAATCGATCGGCCCGGCGGTCTCGGTGACATCGCCGCTCTGGGTTTGACCCTGCCCGAAACGAAACGGTTGTTGGCGGCGCTTCAGCAGGAAATCGTCGCGGCCCAGGTCAGGGAGCACTCCACCCAGCGGCCGATCTGCTCGCGCTGTAGCGGAGCGTGCCGCTTGAAAGCGGCAGCACGTGGTCGCAACGCTTTTCGGTCAGGTCACGGTGCGGCTTCCCCGATTTCGTTGTGCCACCTGTGGCGGGATCGAAGCGGCTGTCGACCGGCCATGGTATTGCCGGGCGACGCCGGAATTGCTCCAGCTTCAGCCCATCTTTCCGCGACCATGACCTACAGAACGGCCGCTGATCTTCTCGAGCAGATGTTCCCGGTCAAAGCCGCGAAGCATTCCGAGACCGTGCGCCGCCACACTCTGAAAGTTGGTGAGGCACTTCAGAAATGTGCGGTCATTACACCTGGAACAATGGCGTCAGCGGTCGTGGTGACGTTGGATTCGACATTCATCCGGAGTTGCGAGACGCCGTCACCAAAACCGAAACGGACATCAAGGTGCTGATCAACCAGAACCTCGCCGCCGTCGGGCGCACCGAGGCGACGACAGCCTTCACCGATGGCTGTTCCGGACTTCGCCGCATTCTCGCGGGCGCCGGCGTCACTGACCTGCCATTCTTGACTGGTTTCACATCGGCATCAGACTTCAGCACCTGAAGCAGGTCGCCGGCGCTCTGTCGTGCGACGATCCGCCGCGGGCGGCGGCGAAGGCAGTGATCGTCGGGGAGGTTGAGCGCCTGCACTGGCGGCTGTGGAACGGCAAAGCCACCAATGCCCGGATCAGCATCGATCGCATCCACGCCGTCATGCATCATTTCAAGCGTGAATCTCGTACGGGAAAGTCCATCGCGGCATCGCGAAAGTTGTGGACCGCCTTGCATGCGATTGACAGTTACCTGACCGGCCAGAGTGACTGGCTGGTCAATTACGCCCAACGCCATCGTGCCGGACTGCGGGTCGGAACCGCGATCACCGAAGGGACAGCCGACTTTCTGGTGAACCGGCGGATGAACAAAAGTCAGCACATGCGATGGTCGCGACGCGGTGCCGATCTGCTGCTTCAGGTTCGATGCGCGGTCTATAATGGCACTCTTGGCTCGGGCATCGGACAGCGGTTCCAACCAGCCAACGATCCTTACCCGACGCTGGCTATGGCAGCGTAACCCCCAACTTTGCGGCAGTCCCCAGCCGGGCCGAAGGCGGAGCGCATCCGGACCCTAGCCCGCGAGAGCGGCACAGGCGCTATGGCACGCCCAGAGTATGTTCAGGTCAATCAGCGCTCTGAAAACATTGTTAAATTAAAGAGGTCGAGCTTGATGACGTTGCTGGAATTTTAGTCTTTCGCCCCCTATAATGGGTAGGAGTGGGGCCGCACGACGAAGTTACAGGCCGGCGCAGAAGGCTGAACGATGACCATTGAAGTCTCTCAGGACACCGAACACCGGCTGGCGGCGGAAGCGCGGCGGCGGGGGATTTCCGTGGAGAAGCTGCTGCAGCAATTTATCAACGAACGTGCTGCCCTGACCCATCAAGGGCAGGCCCAGCCGGCATTGCCCGTCTGGCACCTCGGGAGCACGGGGGCATATCACCGGCGCGACATCTACAGCGATGTCGGTTGAGCCGGGGATCATCGACACCAATGTTCTGGTTTATGCGCTCGATGCCGACGCCCCGATGCATCCGGCGGCGCGCGTGCTGCTCGAAGCCGCCCGTGACGGTGCCGCCACGCTCTATGTGACCTCGCAAATTCTCTGCGAGTTTTATTCCATTGTGACGAACCCACGGCGGGTAGCGAAGCCGCGTTCGTCCGGCGATGCGGTGAATGCGATTGCCGATTTTTCTGACCTTCCTGCATGTGCTGCCGGTTCTGGCGAATGCGGTGGATGGCTGGCTCGGATTGCTGTTACGCCACCCTGTGACCGGCGGCGACGTGTTCGATCTGCAGATCATCGCCACCATGCAGGCGAACGACATCCGCCGAATTTACACATTCAACACCGGCGACTTCGAAACATTCTCCGAGCTCGCCGTCCTCACGCCATAGCGACGCAATCCGGCCGACGACAGGTTTTTGCTGCCATGGAGGATCTCGATCTGGCGTGCCGGCGCATGAAGGAGATGATGGCATGACCAAAAAGAACCCCATTGGGGCACAACCCTCGATGAATTTCTCGGCGCCGAGGGCGTTCGCGAAGCAGCGAAGGCCGAGGCGGTTACCAGCATGATCGCCTGGCAGCTTACCCAAGAAATGGGACGGCAGGGCATCTCCAAGGCGACGCTGGCCGAGCTGATGCACACCAGCAGCGCGAACCCTAAGATCACGAGAATGGCCAAGGCACAGGGAGCCGACATCTATTTTGGTGACGCGGCTCATATCCGTTCTGACCACCACGCGGGGCGTACCTGGGGCGGCACTGTCAACTTATCGTCCGGATGCGATAGCCGGGCGCGATGGATTGAGTGACGATGGTCGACGAGCATGATTACGCGGCCATGGCCACGCCGGTGACCTCATCCCACGCAGTGAATGCTTGATTGCGGGCGGAACGAAACTTGATGGCGGTGTTTTGGTTCGGGCGGCGGGAGAAAACGTTGGCGATCTGATCATGGCTGGAAAGGAACCG
>CAVYXX010000084.1:0-27771 GCA_963772355.1 uncultured Alphaproteobacteria bacterium
TATCGTGGTTGAAGCGGACATTACTTGCGTCGGTCACATGACTGTCCAGTCGCCGGGCCAAGCCAGCGTTTTTCAGTGCAGGGCGATTGTCGTGGTGTGGTTAGGCGGCCGTATCTGGCGCCTTTGGCGGGCGGCGCGGCGGCGATGGGCGGATCTCAGCGGAGGTACAAGCCTCCAGCCAAGCAAAGCCGTGTTGCATGTCAATAAAGAGCAGGCGGCCGATTTGTGGCTCTTCAAATTCCCAGCGGCGATCTGGTGGTAGGTGGTGCGCCGGGCTATCCCGGTGGCCCTGCCCCAGTCGTCAATCGAACCAAACCTGGCGTCGGTCGGATACTTCATCAGCGGTCTCTAGGCCTTGGCTACACGCCAAGATGTGCCGCGGCGCTGTGGCTGTGTCCAAAGCTGTCAACCGAACTCGTCGGAGATATCAGCGACACCCAGTTCGTTGTACTCGTGCGGGCCGCCGAGCGTCGGTGGGACGCGGAGCAGGTGGTGGGGAGCGCGTAAGCAAAGCCGCGCAAAGGACAGGCGGATAACAGCGAATGCGTCTGGCACACCGATCAAGACGGTGAAGTTAACCTTAATTTTCCGCTTCAGTACCCCGATGGTGTCACGAGCGGCTCTGGAGGAGCTACAACGGTCGTGTTGCGTGCAGGTGGCGATGGATTGCTGCTGCTGAACGAAACACATCCAGCCAACACAAGCGGGAGCAACAGGAGGGCATAGCGTCGGTTGTTAGATAGACAACGCAGTGCATGAACATCGTGGGCAACATGGGTCATGCGGCGGCTCTTGGGCGTCGGAAATTGAGTTGCCGGCGCCGCCCGGCGGTGGCGGCGGCCTGATCCCATAGGAAATCGCCGGAGAAGCCGATGTGCTCCCAGGCAAGTGGTGAGGTATGCGCGAGCAGCGCTTGGGGCACGGGCTGTCCACGGTCTCGTAGATGCGCAATGGCGTCGACGATGTATGTCGAGTTCCAATAGACGATCGCCGCGATGACCAAGTTGAGACCTGAAGCACGAAACTGCTGTGCGTCATGGCCTCGATCGGCGATGCGGCCCTGCTTGAAGGTGCAAATCACCTGGGCCAGAGCGTGACGCTGCTCGCTCTTGTTCAGTCCCGCTTGGCAATGTTGCCTAAGTTGCGGTGATTCGAGCCAGTCCAGCATGAAGAGGGAACGCTCGATGCGCCCGAGTTCCTGCAAGGCGAGATCGAGTTGGTTCTGGCGCTGGAAGGCAGCCAGGCGCTTGAGCATCGCGGATGGCAACACAGTGCCGGCTTTCAGCGAGGCGACCAGGCGCAGGATGTCGTCCCCAGTGCTCGCGGATGACATCTTCCTTGATGCGGCGGCCAATGATTGGGTTGAGGTCGCCGTAGGAGGATGCCGCTTCGGAAGCGGCGAGTTTGCGATCGGGAAAATCGCGCAGCCGCGGGCAGAACCGAAAGCCGAGCATGGCGCACAGGATGAACACGTGATCTGAGGCGCCGCCGGTATCAACGTAATGCGTGCCGATCCGCAGGGCGGTGCCGTGATGCAGCAATCCATCAAGCACGTAAGGGGCTTCGTGGCTGGTCGCCGACATCACGCGCACGCTGTAGGGGCTGTGCTGGTCGGAGACATGCGTGTAGAAACCCAGGCCCGGGTCCTGACCGTATCGCGCGTTCACGTCGCCGGCGGCATCGCCGCGCTTTGCGGAGCGGAAGAACTGCCGGTCCGACGACGATGTTGTGCCATCGCCCCATGTGGCTGCGATTGGGAGCCGATGGTGCGCGTCGATGATTCTGGTGAGTGCTGCCGCATAGGTTTCCGGGCGCGTATAGGCGAGGCGCTCGCAATCTGTAACCGCAACGATCCAGCTACGTTCATGCACCGCGTTGTTTATCTAACAACCGACGCTATTCCCTCTTAGCGTACCATTTTTGAACAAATCGTCTGCCCGGCGCGGCAGAGCAAGAGCCGGACGATAGCCGAAAAGTTCAAAGCGCTGTTCGCGGGGGCGGCAAAATCGATTGCCGGGCGGGCAGGGGATGAACCCAAGCCGCAGACAAAGCGCCGAAGAGGCGAAACCGGCCGGGCTTTTACCCGTGCGGCAAAATCGACAGTCAGACGGCAGGTGAGACTACCTGCCGCAGCCTATGCCGCCGCATCCTACCTCGCCGATACGCTTGATTGGCTTAACCTCTGGCAGCACGAAGATGCATTGAGCCAGGAGGCCGAGGATAATTTCAATTCGATGAACCATCTTTCTCCCCACCTTTAGGCTTGCTGGAAATTCCCCATGGCGGAGAAAAACAAAAATCGCACACACCATGCTTATACGCTCAAGCGCGAAGGCCGCCGGTTACGCCAGGGCCGCTGGCTTCAGATCGGCAGCGCCAGGCAGGAAGATGACGGCATCATGCACTTGTTCCTGGACACGCTCCCCATTGGAGGTTTTTCCGGTACGTTTATCTCGCACCGATTGGCGAACAGCCGCCCGTTTTCGAGCAGGCGCCGCAACGGCCCGGGCTAGATGCCGATGATGAGCCGGACGATTAGCACATGCGCCCAATCCGAAGGATGATCGCCACGGCACGACCACCCTCGATATCATGCCGCCGGGCAAGGTTAACGTGACAATGCCCGCTGAACCGCCGTCACGCAGCGGTAAGATTCGAGTTGCTCCGCCGTAACAGAGACGGCAGTCTAAGGGCAACGACACGCTTGCAACCAGGTGCGAGAAACCAATGTCGTGGGGTCGCGTCACGGTGCTGCTGCTGCTGGCCCTGTCCGTCGGCATTGGCGGCACCCTCGTTGTCGAGGGCAACACAGTGCCCGTCAGCCTACATCTTGGCTCGTTCCCCGGTCACGCTCGCGCGGCACTGTGGGCCATTGTTGGAATGGCCTTCCTCGGGGGCGCTATCGCTGCTTCGCTGGTGACAGGAACGCTTCGGGTCGCTGGGCGGCCTCGGCGGCGGCCAGGGCGGGTGGCGGCTATCACGTCGCTTACCCGGCGGCGGTAGCGGCAGGGTGGCGAGGGTCTGGGACGTTGGGCTCTGCTTTCCATCCACATTACGTTCCCGGATCATCTGCTTTCACGCTTTCACCCCTTATAGGGGTGTGAAAGCATGAAAGCAGCGGTTGCCCTCTCTGGAAAGCATGTGAAAGCAGTGGAAAGCAGATCGCGTTTTTTGATGATCACGGCCGCCAAAGGTAGTCGCGTGTGAAGTCAATTATTCCCTTTCGTTTCAACGATCTAAGTTGATTGTTCTCATCGGTAAGCCCAGCTCTCGTTGGCTTTCCGTATTCGACGCCTTTTTGGAAAGCAGTGGAAAGCAGATCGCGTCCATTGGCTTTCCGATTTGAATTCGTTTCGCTCTCGCCGGAAAGCAGACTTCCTTCCGGAAAGAAGCCAACGAAAACAAGCATTTGGCGAAGGATTTGGCGATCGATGGCGATGTGGTCCGTGAAAGCAAAATCCTCACCAATTTTTTGCGGTATGCCAAATCGGTTGAGCGCGGTTTTGATCGTTTGGAACATCTGGACGGCTTTATCGGACAGGCCCTTATCTCCCGCCGTCTGCGAGCGATCGACGGGCTCGGCGGTCCACTCATTATCGACTAGGCGCACCACCTGGGGTGCGAAGTCCCGCCAATTGTCAGGAGTGCGGCGCCGTGCCTTGCCTCCTGGAGGGTCGAACGACAGTTTGAACGCAAGATGGTCGGGTGTTGGCTCATCGTCTCCGGTCAGTGGTGAGAGCATGGCGCCGACATCGAAGCGCCAGCTTTTAGTGCTGCTTCCGTATTGGCGGCCGGTGTTGTGCCCGGTGTGGTCAGCCCAGATCTGGGCGATGCTGTTGCGGCTGAGATATTCGACGAGCGGGATACAGCCGGCCCAGACTTCTTCGTCCTTCTGATCGCCTGGGGCGAGGGACATGACGTTATCGAAGATCACGCCATCGGGACGGATTGCTACGATGAGATCCTGGACGAAGGTGTGTCCCGCATCCGTGTTGAGCGGGGACAGACGCCCAAGATCGGGGAAGGCCTTGGCGAATTCGTCTTCACGATCGCGGCTGTAGATCATGACGCCGTGGGGTGGGATTAGAAGCGGGCCGCCGTGACGGAGCAGATCGGCTGAACGGGCCTTTACCAGCACTTGGGGCATTTCACCGTCGATGATCAGCCATTTGGACGGACCATCGCATGTCCAGTGCAGGAAGCCTTTTCCTGAGGCCATGCCGCCGGCCACGCCGTAGAGGAACATGGTCTTACCGATGCCTGTGGTTCCGGAGATAAAGGCTTTGGTTGAGGACGTGATTAAATCGCCGAGGAGTCGGCGTTCGGGCTTTATCGCCAGGGTCGCCCAAGTGTGTACGGACAGAAAGTCGGCGACGGCTGGATCGAAATCTGGGCATTCGGTTTCTGGATCGTCCGGTGTGGGCTCTCGGGTGGGACCAGGATCTCCGGGATGGTCTGCTGGATCGGTCGGTGGTTCCTTCGGGTCCGGCGCTTCTGGGGCGTCGTCGGGCAGGTCGGGCGGCTCTTCTGGTTCTGGCGGTGGGGACGCCCCCGGCGGTTCGTAGACCTCACTTACACCGGTCGTCTGGTTCATCCGGAAGCTACGGCCCGGCTCAAACACTTCTTCTGGCGTTACCGGTCGCCATCCAGTCGGGGGCGGATCATCCTCGCTGAGGGGTGGCACGTCGTCTGGGTGTGCTGGGCCATCCCCCGGGGCGCCGACAGGGGGTGTGGCACCATTGCCGATTTTACGCGCGGGCGCTGCCTCGTCTCGCTCGCGCTCCCATTGTGGCTTCCAGCCATTTTGCCGCGCCTCCCAGAACAGCGTTAAATCGCTGATATTCATTTTTGATCTGGAGAACGACTTCCATTTCTTGCGGGTAGCATCAGGATCGTTGCGTGACGATTGCTCGGACCAAGAGGTGAACAGATCCTCGCCGTCATCGGCCAGCGCGTCATAGATTGCCGCGCCGATTTTCACCCAACCCTGCCAATCATGACGATTTGGGATGGCGGCCAGTGCGTCGCGGACATCATCGTATGTCGGAGGAGGGAAGTTGTTGCTGTGGGTGGTGGTGCGCGGCTTCTTCGGTGCACTGGCCGCGGGCTTTACCTTACCCTCGGCAGCATCCTTGATCTCTGCTTCAGTTCTACCGCCTGCCGCGCGCATGCCGGCTTCAGCGGCTTTCAGTAAGGCGCGGAGGGTGGCGGCCGGCAATACCGGCAGATCCTCAAAGCGGACGTCCAACGGAGATTGGTGCGGCCAGGTGTATGGAAGCTTGGTGTCGGGATGGGTGCCGAACGATACGAAGTGGTTTCCCTTCCCGAGTGCTTCGATCTGGACCTTGGCTCCGTCGGGCAGGAATAGCGCGGGGGTGCTTGCCTTGGTATGGACGCCCTCGGCCCTGAACGCCCGCAAGCTTTTGGGTGATTTCCCGATCCGGATCAGCGGCGTAGGCGGGAGCATCGCGTCGGCCAGCGCATTGATCCGACAGGCCAGCGGGTAATCGGGAACGTCGATATCGAGGCCAATGACATGCCCACAAAGCAGTCCGGTATTCAGGCAGTCGCGCTGCCCGTGATCTACCGACCAGCGCCGGATTTCCGCTTCGTCGGCCGTCGCGCAGACCTCTTCCCACTTTAGCAGGGTTGGGCGCTTGCCTGCCGCCTTATCGGTCGCATCGAACCGCATCACGGGAACCGGGTGGAATCCCCTTGCCAGCATCCCGAGGCGGACGGCGGTCGGATCGAGGCCGGCCGCGGACGACGCGCCGCTCATGCTTCTTCCCGCTGTTCACGCAGGCGGTGATGGACCCAGGACGGATGGTATCCCCTGGCCTGTGCGAACGCGCGCAGTTCAGCCTCGGTCCTTGGTTTCTCAAGGTATCGGTAGTAGCTGACGGCCTGTAATTGAGTGACCATCTCCGGCGTCAGTTGCGCCAGGTCGCCGGCCGCGGTGGTGATCTCGCGAGGCTTAGGCTTGCCCCCTGGCCGCTCGGTGCTGCATTCGACGCACTTCCGGTCTGACATCGCATTGAGGCAGCCGCATTCGCATCGCCATGTTGGCGCCGGCTTGGCTTTCTTATCGATCCCGGCCAAGGACCAGACGATGACGGCGTCGGGCAACCCATGCACGAGGCAGTTCCCAACGTGATCCAGTACGACCAAGACTTTGCCAGGGTTGGGGCGTAGCCCGCGGCCGACCTGTTGGCGGTGCAGGACGAGGCTTTTCGTTGGCCGCAGCAGGATCACGCAGCCCAGGACTGGAACGTCGAGGCCTTCGCTGATCAGATCACAGGAGCAGAGAACCTCAACCGTGCCGTCGGCCAGGCCAGCGATCGCGGCGTCGCGCTTGCCGACTGGCGTTTTGCCGCTGACCGCGACGGAGCGGTAACCCGCATTTTGAAATGTCTGGGCGGTCGTCTCGGCGTGTTTGACGGTGATGCAGTAAGCGATCGCCGGAAGGTGGTCGGCATGCTGGCGATAGTTGGCGACAGCATCGCCGACGATCTTGGCATCGACCACCTGCTCAAGGCCGCGGCGATCGTAGTCGCCGGCGACCGTCTTGATGCCGCGTAGATTGAGACGGCGCGCTGGGACGAAGCAGTGAGCTGGCGACAGGAACCCCTGCTCAGTCAGTTCCTTGACCTCGGGGCCGATGACCAGGGCGTCGAAGCAGCCGCCCGCCGACTTGCCGAGGCCCTTGCCGTCCAATCGTGCCGGGGTCGCCGTTACGCCCAACAAGAACGCCTTGGGCTGGGCCTTGATCAACTTTTCCCATGCCCAGCGCGACAGTGATGCGCTTCATCGAATATTAACAGATCAAAATCAGGCAGCTCGTCCAGCCGGCGGATCGCGGTTTGGATCGAGCAGACCTGGATTTGCTGGCTGTAGTCCGGCGTCGTGCCCGGGGCGATGATGCCGCAGGTGAGACCGGCCCAAGCGAGCTTGGCGACAGCCTGACGAAGCAACTCGCGCCGGTGCACTACGATCAGGACGCGCTTACCTCGGCCGTGAGCACGATAAGAAATCGCGGCGAAGACGACGGTCTTGCCAGCGGCCGTTGGGAGACAGAGTAGTGGCGTCCGAAATCCCGTCTGCCGCAGCCGTTGGATGCAGTCGTGTTGGTAGCCTCGCAACTCGAGGCGGTCTGCTTCGGCGAGAGCGTGTGGTGGGCGTAAATCCACGTTCATCGCGGCGCCCCTTTCACCGGGCTGGAGGCACCGCACGCACAGGGGGACTGGACGAGAAGACCAAGCGTCGCTATTTACCCGGGGCTGCCCGAGTTCGTAAAAAGCGCTGCTAAGTTTTTTGCCCAGGTTCCGTCAGCCCGCGTGCGTGTGGTGCCGGGTTGATGGAACTAGGCGGCGACTGCGGACTTGCCCTTCAGAAGCAGGCTCAGGGAATCGTAGTGAACGAGTTGGCGCCGCCCAACTTTTGTCGTCTGCAGTCGCCCGTTATTGATCAACGTATAAAGTGACGTGCGCGGAGGGCCGCTCAATTTAGCCGCTGTTTGCATCGTGACTGTGATCGGCCGGAAGTCCTGTTCTATTGATCGCATATACCTACCTGCGTCGTTACGGGACGGACCTGACGTAGTGGAACCGCGCGATGATTGCGACCACCATGTTTTGTCATGTTTTCTCAGATAACTTTCTGGCTTGACTGACAGCGCGGTGCCATGTCGAGTTAGAAGTGCCGCGCTTTTCTAAGTGAGCGCGGCTCGTGGCCTCAGCGCGGAGATCATCTACTGTGGCAGCGTGGATATCGTATTTTCTTTCGGCTGCCACTTCTATCAGCGCCCTAGCCAATGGCTTAACGAGAGTTGCCGTCCTCTTGCGCGACTTCTTGGCGGTTACGTCCACACCGGCCAGGGGCGCTTCAGGTGTCGTCGTGTTTACTTGCGGCTCGCTGCTGATACTTGGACCGGCTGCCTGCGGTTGCGGCGAAAGCTCACCGACCGCGGTGCCACCCACAGCGGCCAAATACGCTTCGACCTCCTCGCGCAGAAATTGCACGTCGCTGTATACCCCGTTGCCACCGCCGGTGAGGACATGACCGCAAGCATTGATGTAGTGCTGCCCGGGCCCGGCCAGCAGGCTGAATAGTGCCGTTTCGGTGAGATCCACGATCGCGATGTTCGTGCGGCTGGCGTACAGCGCGTCGGGCTGGAATAAATCGCTGTCGATCTGCCGATATTCAGGCGCTCCCTCCTTCAGCTCTCCGGCGCGCTTGCCCAGCACGTTAACTCCATGGCGATCTTCGACACGCTTGCCCCGCATCTCGAATTTGCCACTGGCAGCCATCTTGTTGACCGGGACTAGGGCGATTTTCTCCCAGGCTTCTTCTTTGGCACGGTTCCTCTTAGGAGCGGGCAATTCCGAGCCGGGTGGAAGCGGTGTCCCCTTCACCCAAGACTGCCAGGCCTTCACCTTGCTATCCGAGTAGATCTGATCTTGTAAGTCACGCGGGTGGGGGGGCCCGGCCAGTCGAAGCATGACTTCTGTAGCACCCATCCACTTCGGCGGCAGGTCAACAGGCTTGCCCAATAGCGCCTCCGCGCGCTCCGCAGGATGGTCGGCGGGGCAGCCCGCGCGGAGGCTCGGGCGTTCGGGGATCAACCTAGCCCCGCCGGTTGGCATGATAGCAGACTTAACAGGTCGGATGGACCACCAGCCGCCAAAATCCGGTGGGCGCACCACCGGCCTCGATGTCGGTGAGCTGTATAGCCAGCCGCGTGACCATACTGATCAAACGGACATTTGAGGATGAGTAAGGAATTGTATGCGGCGACGTCGTGCGCGATTGATGTGCCGGATATCCGCGGTCAGGCCGCTTATCCTCCGTTCTTGGCTTTACTCTGGACTGACCGCCGGCTCTTCGGGACCTTTGCTGGTGCCGTTGGTGTGCCCTGGTCGCGGATCGCCCGCAAATAGGCCCGCGTCAACGGGTCATACGACGCGGCGCGCTCCCGGAGTTTGTCGAGGCCGAAGCTTCGCGATGGCCTTGGGCGTCCCGTCTCGGCCCAGTCGTTCGAGGTAGACGGCAAGTGAAATGTTGCGGCGTGTTCGGCGGCGAATTCCGGGGGAGGCGGCCGTCTGGCGATCGGCGACGTCGTCACACGCGACGCTCCTCTTCCTCGGCGATCCGGGCATGCTCGCCCTGCAGCGATCGGAGATAGGCCAAAAGATCGCGCACCCAGGCCGCAGGCAACGTTACTGTTGCGTTGGGCTTGGCGTTGGCTACCACGGCTTCGAGCGATTTAATGTCTTCTGGGCACCGCCTGACATCCCTTCTGGCCTTATTACGATCGCTTGCATGGTCCCTGGCCGATCCCGTATGGCAAGACGGTGGATGTGCCCACGGGTTATGCCGCGTTCCCGAGGGAAATCCGCCGACCGCCCCGTTCCATTTCTGAACGGATCTACACCGACATTAGACGATGGACGGCCATGCCAGAGGGTGGCCATTTTGCCGCGATGGAGCAGCCTGCAGCGCTAGCAGAAGACGTCCTGCATTTTCTGCGGCCGCTGCGTCAGTCGTTCTGAGGCACCTGTACGAGCACTTCGGCCAGCGTATTCAGCAGGCTGCGAACGGTTCAACACGCGATCAGTGCACCAGCCCATCAACCTGTGGCGAAGACTTTCCCGCACCCCTGCCCGCCCCCGTCTTCCCCCCATGCCGCGTTACGCGCGCCAGGGGATGGGGAAACCGCATAACGTGGAGTTTATGGTAAGTCTTGCCACGGGGTCGTTCGGAGACCCTGTCTTTCGCAAGGCCAGCCCTGGATCAATTGTCGTCATGCCGCATCTGCAGCCGTGACGCGTGCGGCGACGCGGTTGTAGATCTGCGCATGGACTTCCGCTCTCAGCCGATTGACCAGGCGGTCAAGCGTGCTGAACGCCGGCAAATCTATCGATGCCGCTTGCAACGCCTCAACCGCTCGGTTGATCAGGTCGGCTGGGTCACTCATGGTTTCGGCGGCTTCGAGAGTGGTTTTGGTAACCAACTCCTCAGCTGCGTCGCCATACGGCGTGACGGAAAGGTGTCTCCGAACCGCCGCCTCATATCGATAGAACGATTTGGTTGTGTCTACCTGATCGAGCCACACCGGCGTGGTCAATCCAAGCTGCGACGCCATGTACGTGACGGTGTCAGTATGAAGTTCGTCCAGCGTCGGGAAGCGCCCGAGATCCTGGCGCGCTTTCAGCAACGTCGCCAACATCACGCGGCCTGTGTCGCCTCGGGCGCTCACTCGAATGAATGCGAGATCGATCTCGGTCAGCGCATATCGGGCACCGAGCTTCTCGCGGGTCAGCCGCGCACCCGGGCGTGGGTAAGCTGTACGGTCAATGGCCGTCATAGGGTGTCCGGAAAAGGGTCCGCCGTGGCATCCGGGCGGAGCGTTTGTTATGAAGGGGTTGGAGGTAGCGAATTGATGTCCAGTAAGGTTAACCTTTCTGGACGAAGGCGCCGCCCCGCCAAGGGGCAGGACGGGACACGCGCCGCCCTCTACCTACGGGTCTCGACCGTCGACCAGAAGCCGGACCTTCAGTATGACGGTCTTCGGGCCTATGCCACACGAGCTGGTCTCGAAGTCATCCGCGACTACTGCGACGTGGCGGTGTCAGGCCGCAGGGAGGGTCGTCCCCAGCTCAATGCCCTAATGGCGGCCGCCAGAAATCATGAAATCGACTGCGTGCTGGTCTGGAAGTTCGATCGTTTCGCACGCAGCACGCGCCATCTGCTGACCGCGCTCGAAGAATTCAATCATCTCGGGGTTCGCTTCGTCAGCATCCAGGATCAGGTGGACACCGACAGCCCCATGGGCCGGGCAATGTTTACCATCATCGGGGCCATGGCCGAGTTGGAGTTGTCGCTGATCAGTGAGCGCGTTACCGCGGGGATGAAAGCGGCCGAGGCACGGGGAAAGCGCCTGGGACGCCCCGCTACGTCAAGCCGAATCGTCAGCGAAATTGAGGCGCTCGCTGCTTCCACCAATCTCAGCATTCGGCAGATTCAGAGCAAGATCGGAGGTCGGGCGAGCCGCAGCATTGTCGGGGAGATAACCAAACGCGCCCGGACCAAACAGCCTTCGGCCTGTAGCGGTAGGGGACCGGGTTGCCCCGGCCCCCCCGCGCAGATCCCGGCGTGCGGCTTTCCCGCACCGGGCTCCTGCCGAAGGTCGAACGCGATCGAGGTTCGGCGCTTTGGCGGCCCATGCACCCCCGATCCGCAGGCTTGCGACTTCGGTTACACGCCACATCCGGCACTGAGTCCGGGGCGTGCGTTGCTGCTCGCCTTCCCTCCGGCCGGCCGCCTTTCCTCCACATCCTCCGAAGACACTGGACAGCTTGGCTGCGCGGGCCGGTGAATTCGCCACCTGAGGCCGGTTCAATTCGCCACCCGAGGCCGGTCGAAACCGCCACCCCTGGCCGCAGGCACCGAGCCGTTAGGCGAGGCAAACTGCCACTGACGAACAACTTTATCTGGAAAGAAGAGAAGTCGTCAATTAGAATATTCTTGTTGTGATTGATGCTGTAATTTTTGCCGACCGTGTAACGTGTGAATAACGGGGATAACTAGACTAAGCTATTTACTTTGTTCGCCTATTTCATCTCCAACCGGATCCGCCACCGCCCGACGGGCGCCGTTGCCGCGCATCGACTTGCCCGTGAGCTCGAGGCGATATGCGTTGTTGACGAGACGATCCAGGATCGCGTCGGCGTATGTCGGATCCCCAATCTGAAGGTGCCAGCTGTCCTGGGGGATTTGGGTCGCCACGATGGTCGAGCCACGGTCGTGGCGATCGTCGATGACCTCCATCAGGTCGCGGCGCTGATCAGCGGTGAGCTTGACCATCGCCCAATCGTCCAGGATCAGCAGCCGGGTGCGAGCCAGTGTCTTCAACAACCGTGCTTGACGGCCATGCAGCCGGGCAATCGCCAACTCGTCGAGCAGCCGCGAGAGGCGCTTGTAAAGCACCGAGACGCCATCGCGGGCGGCCTGATTGCCCAGGGCACAGGCAATCCAACTTTTGCCGACGCCAGCCGCCCCGCTGATTAAAACGTTGCGGTGTTGGCGGATCCATAGCCCGCTGGCCAAGGCCTGTATGGTCGTGCGGTCCAGTCCGCGCGGCGTACGCAGGTCAAGATTTTCCATGCAGGCGGATTGACGCATGCCCGCCCGGGTCAGACGCTGCGCCAAGGCCGCGGTGAGCATCGCGCTATGCTGGATGTCGACCAGCAATGCCAGCCGCTCGGCGAACGGCATGGCGTCAATCTCGGGCTGTTGCAGTTGCGCGGTCAGTGCGTTGGCCATGGCTCCCAGGCGCAGGTCGTGCAGCTTCTCAATGGTCGGCTGGTGCATCTTGTGTCCTTGTTGCTGGATCGGTGGCGCCGATCGTCAATGGTAGTAGCCGGGGCCGCGAATGTTGCCGTGATGGCCGACGCCATCCTCGGCCACGGGGTCGACGAGTGGCCGCCCGCTCTTGAGCAGGTGCTCGACAAAGCCTGATGAACTCGCACCTGCCGACAGCGCTCGCACGCAAGCGGCCTCCAACTGCTCGCCCGGGTAGCGGGTCGCCAAGCGCAGAATGCCGAGGCAGGACCGCACACCCTGTTCGATATGATCGCGCCCGGTCAGCAGCCGCTCGACATAGGCCGCGGTGGCCACACCGACCTTGGCCGCCTGGTCGCGAACCCAGTCCGGCGTCCGCTTGGCCACCGCGCTGTGCCCCGGCGGCATGTGTTCGCCCAGCGTGGCCCAGTGATTTTGCCCGGCCACCCGGGCATGGCTGGCGGCCCGCTCACCGCGATGGAAAATCTGCACGCCGGTCCGAGTGAGGAAGACATCGACGCGCTTGCGCACCAGCGCATAGGGCACCGAGTAGAAGTTCCAATCGACCGCGACGTGATAGTCGAGGTTGACGGTTGCCCCGATCGCCCAGTGGCCGATCACGTAGGGCTCGATCGGCAAGCGCTTGAGGGCGGCGCGTTCGACCGCTTCAAACAGGCTGCGCCGGCTACCCTCGCGCGGCGGCGCCATCGGCTTGTCGTTCAGTTCGACCAGCAGCAGCGCGATCGCCTGGTTTAGCTCAGCCAACGAGAAGAACTGGCGATGGCGGAGCGGAGCCAGAAGCCAACGACAGGCCTGCAAAACGCCATTTTCGACCCCCGGCTTGTCCCGCGGCTTGCGTGACCGTGCCGGGACCACGGCCGTGCCGTAATGCTTGATCAACGCGGCATAACTGGCGTTGATCACCGGGTCGTAATACGAGGCATGGGTGACGCCGACCTTCAGATTGTCGGGCACAACCTTCGCCGGCACGCCGTCCAGGAAGGCAAACAGACGGACATGCGCGCCAAGCCAGTCCTCCGTCGCCTGGGTCCAACTGGCCTCAGCGTAAATCAGCCCCGAACACGGCAGGCAGGCCACGAATATCTGCGTCGCACGCGCCGTACCGTCGTCCATCACCGCGACCGTGTCGCCGGCGTAGTCGACCTGCACCGTCTCGCCGGCATGGTGCACCTGGCGCATCGACAGGCCTCGCCCCGAGGCCTTCTGCCATTCGCTGAGCCGCAATTTGAACTGGCTGAACCCCAAACCGTCCGGATCGGCTGCCTTGTACTCCATCCAAAGCAGCTTGCGCGTGACGTGCTTGTGGCGCCGCAGTTCCTGATCCACCTCCGCCCAGTCGGGCAGTGCGCGACCATCGGTGGCCGATGACGGCGGGTAAAGCGCCACCTCCAGCGCCGTCTCCGACAACCCATCGGCGGCCGCGGCGTCCAGCCCTGCCGCCGCCGCTCGATCCAGATACGCCCGCACCGTCGAGCGCGCCAGCTTCGCGCCTGCCGATATGGCACTCAGATTCGGCCCTAACTCCGCACGCAACCGTAACACTTCCCTGATCCGCCGCATCTCCGCCCTCGGTCTCGGCACTACTGCTACCCCGCCAAAAAGGGCGGAACAGTAGTCGCGATTACTTCGATGTCAGCGGCGGCTTCCTCCACCAGCAGACTGGCGAATTCGCCGGCCTCAGGTGGCGGTTTCGACCGGCCTCAGGTGGCGATTACAATCGGCCTCGAGTGGCGATTACCTCCGGCCCGTGCAGCTTGGCTGCGACGGCTCGTCGTCAGCAAATAAGCCGACTACCTAGAACTGGCGTCTCCTAATATTAACGACATTTCACTGTCACGACACCAAATTAAGCTGCGCTCATACCCATTTCTACTTCCGAGGCAGCGGGGGATGTTGTGAGTAAAGTTGGTTCTTTCGCGTTGTCGAACGCTGACTTCGGCGGTTCGTCTACGCGGATGTCGCGACAGAGCCAAACGGAATGGATCTGAGCGTTCTGTCCGCGTTGTCGCGGCAAGGCCTCGATCCGTGGCAAGAAGCTCAACAGCTTGCGCAGCTTCCCCCATTTGCGGCGGCCGACGGCTTGGCCCAGATTCTCCGCGCAGTACCTGCCATTCGGGCATTGCGCTTAGATGTGAAAATGATTGCCGAGCGCCTGGTGGCACTGCTTCCTGCCCAGGGGACGATCACTGAAGGACAGTCACCCTCGAAGCTGGCCGTAACGCCGGTGCAAGTCCCACGTCCGCTTACTTTTCTGATGATGGGCGCGATCTTTGGCGGCTTGCTAACTAATGCCTCTTTTTATGCCAAAGCAACCTGAAACGGTCGCGCCCGCGTCTTGGATAGCGGACACTTCCAAAGCGCCTGTAAAGCCCCAGGCAATCTCCGGGCAATCAGCCAGTTCGACCCTACCCGCTCATCCTGAAGGGTCCGCCACAACTACTCAGCCGCCTTCAGTTCCTTAGCCACCCGAAACGCCACCTTCCTGCTTGCGGCGAGTTGCCAACGGTCGTTGACTAGAATCATACGGGGCGGATTTGCTCGCAAGCGCCGTGTCAGGGCAAAGCGCTGAGGCTGGATCAGAGGAAAGTTGCGAGCAGTGCTACCGCTGCGGCGCTGCCACCTAGTACGACGCCTGCAAGCACCAGGGAGGTGACGCGCGGTGGCGTGGTCTGATCGGGAAGCTGTTTGCGGCCAGTGAGCATGGGCCGCAGCAGGTTTTGCCCTTTGGCGACCGCGTAGATCGAGATTACCATAACGTGCAGCACCGCCGCCGCGAGCAGCGCATCCCACAGCAGCCTATGCAGATCGGTGATCAGATTCAGAACCATCGCCGGTACGGCGTGGGTCAGCGGACCTTCATCGGCCACGTCATTATTGTCCACGATGCCGGTGAGCGTCTCACCGAGCAGGAGTGCGAGTAGGAGGAGCACCATCCAGCCACCGGCCGGGTTATGGCCGACTTGCATATCGGGTTCGCGGCGGAAGAGGCGCGCAAGATACCGGATCGCGTCGTACGGGGAGGCCAGGAACCGCGCAAACCGCGCGGTGTCACTCCCCACGAATCCCCAGACAATACGGAAGAGCACAAGAGTGAGAAGGGCCTCGCCTACGAGTGCGTGCCAATTTACCCAATCAATGAGCCAAGTGATGTAGGCCGCCAGCATCAAGGTGACTGTGAGCCAGTGGAATAGCCGCGTAGGCAGGTCCCACACGAGCACTGTGCGCCCTCGCTGCTGAGCTACCGGAAACGCCTTCATAGCATGGATTACAGGGCACGCGCGATGGGTGGACGTCGTAGAGTCCGACGAAGAGGGCTCTGGGAACGAACGACTTGGATTTTCTGCAAACGTTGGTCTGCATAAATACACCCTAGCAGACTGGTGCTGTTTAGCAACGTATATGACGCCATCGCACGGGGCGACATTTCTATCTTGCGCCGTCGGTAGGGAGGGGTCACCTGGAAGAATCGGAATTTACCGAGTTGATCAGAGTCCTTTGTTCGCCGGGGCGTTCGCGCCTTGGCCTCAGCCTGGTCACCCGCGCCACCGGCTTGGGCAACGGCTGCCATCCGGCAATGGTCCGCGCATGTGCGCGCGCTTTCGCGTTGTCGATGATGCCCGGGAACAGCCGACGCAGCTCGATGGCGGCCGACAGTTCGCCCTCTTGCTCATAGACGGCGCGGATCGCGGCGGCATCGGCCTCGGTGATGATGAACATCCCAAAAGCATGGCGATGTGCACTGCGGTCGGCAAGCGCGGCGCGCTGTCGGATAACGCATTTTATGGAAGTCACCGTTCGATCCGGTCGTGCGCGCGAAGTGCCTGCGACAGGACGTTACCGGCACCGACCGCCGCCAGCTCGCGCAGGACGACCGACGCCGTTACAGCCGAAGCAGTCCTGCCCACAGTTTATGTCCGACTGGAACTTAACGATTTGAGAGCAATCTCTAAAATTGATTTTAAAGTCCCGCCACATTACTTTCGGCACTCATAAACCCCACCTATTTACCCGTTGAAGCCGGACATCTCGCCCGACTCGAGGTTGGAGAATTCCGATGAAAGCCACGATCCTCGCCGCCCTTGCTGTTCTGAGCCTGGGAATCGGCCTTGCCCATGCACAAAGTGTCCCTGCCGGATACCACCCGTTCCATTACGGCAGAATTTAAGGTTAAGCTCTATTACACTCGGCACGCATGAGGTCTGTTCCAGATCGGCACGAGCCTTCTTGCGGGCTTCTTCCTCTTGCTTGCGTAGCATTTTGGTCGGACCGGCATATCTGCTTGCTATCCACCCTTCTTTTGAGCTTTCTTCCATTCGGCGATTTCCCGGTCTAAAGTGGCGATTTTTCGGATCAGAACTTGCGGCGTTTCTAAGCCTTTAGCCTCGCGAATTCACGACGCGGCCGAATTTGGCTGGGGCAACTCGCGCTTTACGGTACTCTTACTAATAGACATCGGGCTATAAGCGCTGGATATATTGCCAATTCGGAGGTGACGGTATGGCCCAAGAGTTGCAAGTTAGCTACAAGCAATCGAAACCTCTCTCCAAGAATGACTTCGAGCGCATACAGAAGCTCCTAGCCGAGATGGAGGAGCGCCAAGAGAAGATCAGCATCGTTCCCCTGACCAAAGATAGCACGCGCAGGAAGCTTAGTCGGAGCATCCTCAGCGCTTCGATGCGCCGGAGATCGCCGCCCTGAAGCAACGCGCCGTAGCCGAACTCGACGCCGGGCATTTCGCCGAGGCCGACCGGCTGCTCGAGGACATCCATGCCCGCGAGCACGCCATTGCCGAAGGTCGCGCGAAGGCTGCAAATGCGGCACGTGCCGACTGGCTTGCCGGGCTGCAGGCGGAAGCTGACACCTCCGCCCTGCTCGCCCGCTCTGCTCTGCGGCAGCGCGACGGGACCCGCGCCGTCGCCCGTTTCGATGACGGCGTCCGCACTCTGGCACCAGCGGACGCGAAGGCGCGATGGTCTTACGCATGGGATGCCGCTACGGCGCTGCAACAGTTTGGCGACGTGGCGGGTGACAACAACGCGCTCGCGGGGGCGATCCGTATCTGGAAGCTGGCACTCGCGGACGTGTCACGCGCCGACAATTCGGCCGACTGGGCGGCGACGCAGATGAACCTCGGCGTCGCGCTTGGGATGCTGGGCGCGCGTGAGAGCGGGACGGCGCGTCTGGAGGAGGCGGTGGCGGCGTTCGTGCGGCGCTGGAGGAGTGGACGCGCGAGCGGGTGCCGCTCGACTGGGCGCTGACGCAGATGGACCTCGGCAACGCGCTTGAGAGGCTGGGCGGGCGGGAGAGCGGGACGGCGCGTCTGGAGGAAGCGGTGGGGGCGTATCGCGCGGCGCTGGAGGAGAGGACGCGCGAGCGGGTGCCGCTCGACTGGGCGCGGACGCAGATGAACCTCGGCATCGCGCTTTGGACGCTGGGCGCACGTGAGAGCGGGACGGCGCGTCTGGAGGAGGCGGTGGCGGCGTATCGGGCGGCGCTGGAGGAGATGACGCGCGAGCGGGTGCCGCTCCGGTGGGCGAAAACGCAGAACAACCTCGGCATCGCCCTTCAGACGCTGGGCGCGCGGGAGAGCGGGACGGCGCGTCTGGAGGAGGCGGTGGCGGCCTACGATGGGGCATTAGAAATTTTTTTGGTTTCGCACGCTGGCTACTACGAAGAGATTTGCCGTTCGAACCGAGCGCGGGCGTCAACCTTGATTGAAGATAGACGACGGGCCGACACCACGACCTCACACGGCCGACTGGTGCGACGTGCTCGGGGGGCAAGTATCGGCTAGGTTTCTGAGCCCTCTTCTCGTGGCTTGATGCCCATCTTCGCGAAGAACTCGACCGCCCGCGCTCTGGCTTCTGGCTCAAGCGGCTCCGGCAGCTTCTCGGCGTGAAGAATACGCTCGATGAGATCGAACACATCCGGTATGGTAAAAGCGGCATCCAAACCGAACAAATAAGGGAGGTATAAAACATGCGTGTGGTAGTTGTATCTCTTGCATTGCTGGCCAGCACTACAGTGCCAGGATTTGCACAGGACAAAATGGTTCTGTTGGCTGGGCCGAGCGACGTCAAATGGCAGCCGGCGCCTCCCAGCTTGCCGAAGGGCGCTGAGTTGGCGGTCTTGGCGGGCGACCCGACCAAAAGCGGACCGTTTGTCATCCGGCTCAAGCTGCCGGCCGACTATCAAATTCCGGCGCATCACCACTCGAGGACGGAAGATGTTACGGTAATATCAGGCAGTCTCCATGCCGGGATGGGCGATAAACTCGATAAGCAGACCAGCAAAGGATTTGATCCGGGCGGCTTTGCCTCGATGCCGGCCAATATGAATCACTTCGCATGGGCCGCCAGTCCGACCATCATCGAGATCGCCTCCGAAGGTCCATTCGACATCATTTATGTCGATCCGGCCAACGACCCAACCAAGCAATAAGTAAGCTACCGCGCGAGCGCCGCCGCCAAAACGGCGCTTGCTAAGGCGTCCTAGGCGCTCCAGAGTTTCCGGAAGATGCCCACACCGCGGCGCTTGCCGAGCGCGCGACGCCTCAAAGGATCCCGGTGAAACGCTTGCCGCCGGGGCAGCACTGAATGACCGACGGGTTCTGTCAGAGTTCGCGCCGGCAAGTATAACCTGAAGCCGGATAGACGGCCACGTTGGTTCAGGCGACTTCAAGGATGGCCATTACGGTCAAGGAGCCAAGCGTGTGTCCCGTGATCAGCAGGTCGGCATCGCCGTCGCCACCGCAAGGTCAAGCATTTCCTCCACCCACTGCAGGGACTCCGCGACGCCGCCTGCCTCGACCGGGCCCTCATGGCGCACCTCCCACCATGCCGTCCGGCGTGAAGCGCGAGCCGGCCGCCCGCAGCAGGTCCGGCGTGGCGGTCAGGGGCGGACGGCGCGGCGACTTGCCATTAACGGATTATCGGACAATGGCGGCGCGTATCGCCTCATCCAGGACTGCGCCCCGAGATCGCGGCGTGCTACGTTGTGTGCATGAGTAAGTTGCAAGATCGAATGATCGCCGGGTTCACAGCCGGCGAGCGGGACTACATTCGCCGCGAACTGGACATGTTCTTTTCGACATTGCCGAGCGTGGCCGAGGGCTTTCAGCTCAAGACCTGGCGCGGTGGTCCTGACGCTGGTAAGCCGAAGCTGCCGCCGACGGCGAAGGGGTTGATCGCACGTGGCCTCATGCGGCTTGATAACGAGGGCCACTTTCCGCGGCTGTTCTTCACTGAGGCGGGCCTAACGGCCCTGCGCGCGATGATGACAGACCGCCGTCTCGTCGACCCGAAAAAGTTCGCCCATGTCCGACAGGAACTCGGCATCGATCCTAGTTCCGAGGACGAGGCGCGAGACTGAGACCGCCGTCTAGTCCGGGCCACAGGACCACGGTCTGCTTTGCTTACTGGTGCAGATGTCCGCGATTTCCAAAACGGCGTCCCTTTCTCTCGGCTGGAGCGGCCTGACCTTAGGATAGGGCACCCGAAGGCGGAGGAGCTTGCTACGATCCACGGCATCCCACCGGAGTGGATTAGGACAACGCTCGGGCAGATTACGTTGGCACGGGCCGGGTCCGGTCGCTCGCCGCGGGCGGTTGGTGTGAACGCAAGAGCGATGACCGACCCTACGACGTGGCCCCCGGTTTCGCCGTCGCCTGGAAGAAGGCACTTACCTCGTGCGCATCGCCGTCGATGATGCGCACGGCAGCGATTTTCCGCGAACCGCTGCTGCTGCCACCGGTCGAAAGCCGAAAGTTGGCAGAGCCATCCTTTGTTTCAGTGGCCAAGACTCGTGGACCGTCTAATTCGATCACCGGAATTACCAGGCCATTGCCGCGAACATAGCCCCACGCGTCTAACTGGATCGTTAGCGACTTGATCGACACGAATGGGGGTCACCATTCGGCCAGTCGGGCGGGTTGGCGACCACTACACCGTCCGCGGTTATCGTTACGACGCGACCCAGACGAACATGCAGATGGGTGATCGTGACGGGTCGGCCAATCGCCGCCGAGGCGCGCCGCTGAACGATAGGAATGAACAATCAGTTCCAAAATGCCACCAGCGCAATCAGCAATACAAGCGGAACGGCGATCCAGACCAAACGCCGGGAAATCCGGAGATCGCGCATGTCTAGTGAACAGCCGCTCGCCTAGCCGGGTTCCACGATCTTTTATCAAATAGGCTGCAGATTCCCAGCAGGCCTTATTGGTGCGCAGTGTGGAGTTGAGCGAGCCGAGCTCGTGGGCCACCACGCTCCACAAGGTGAGCAACCAGTCTTAATGCCCCTCGAACTGCTCCCCCCGAGCGCCGCACGGCTTTCGTCGTCAAGTTGATCCGCCAGACCGTCCTTGCCGTCCGTGGCCATAGATGTGAGATGGTCTTTTACATTACATCCCCAGCGAGCGAGGCCCCTCGCCTACTGGCATCATCCGCAAGGTCTGTGCGTGAGTGGCCGCTTGGGCGCCCGCTTGTCGGGCCACTTCCTCGGCGGGGGTGGCCACGGTATAACCTGCGCGGCTTCGTAGTCGGCTCCGGCGACGTCAACAAGCTGTGCTGGTACGGCCGCGTCGGGTGAGGGCCCCCCTGAACTCAACCGGTTTGTAGACATGGTTTCGTTCCTTTAGCGGCTTGCGGGTCGTGTGGCTTAGGCAGGGATCCCGAGTTTAACGCTCGTGCGCGAGGCGAACCAAGCATCACCAAAATAGCGCGATTTAAAATCCCTCGTGCGCGGCTCAGCCGTTCCACCGTATTTCGATTGACGCCGATGCCCATTGAGCGGCCCTTGCGCCCGTATGTTCGTTGCCATCCCCTCACCGGGGTCTTTCGTCCGCGTCCGTCATCGCCATTGGCTGGTCGAGGAGGCCATAGCCCCTCCCGAACCGGGCCATTCGGCGCTCGTTCGCCTGTCCTGCATCGAGGACGATGCCCAGGGTGAAACCCTGGAAGTGCTCTGGGATACGGAGCTGGATTTCAGAAACTCTCGGAAGCGATCTCTGGCCCCGGATCGGCGGCACGTCGTTCGACGAGGCCAGCACTTTCGCCGCCTACCTGCACACGCTGCGCTGGTCGGCGGTCACCGCAACCGACCCGACACGGCTCCAATCGCCGTTCCGGGCCGGCATCAAGATTGATGCTTATCAACTGGAACCTCTGCGCAAGGCGCTTCAGCTCCCGCGCGTCAACCTGTTCATTGCTGACGACGTGGGTCTCGGCAAAACCATCGAAGCTGGTTTGATTGCGCGCGAACTGCTGCTGCGACGCCGCATCGATACGATCATCATAACCGCACCCCCCGGGATGCTGTCGCAATGGCAGGAGGAGATGGAAGCCCGGTTCGGCCTCACCTTCGTCGTGTTAGACCGCGATTACGTCGCAAACGCCCGACGCGAACGTGGCTACGGTGTGAACCCATGGCGAACGCATAATCGCTTCCTTGTATCGCACCGGCTGCTAATTGATGAAGCCTACGCCGCCGATATGCGTGCTTGGTTGTCGGAAACCGGCCCAATCCGACCGAAGTCTCTGCTGATATTCGATGAAGCGCACCACGCCGCCCCGGCATCGGGCGCACGCTATGCCATCGACAGTCGCTTCACCCGGGCAATGCGTGAACTCGGCGGCTATTTCGAACATCGGCTTTTCCTCTCGGCCACACCGCATAACGGACACTCCAACAGCTTTTCCGCACTACTCGAAATCCTCGATCCCCAGCGCTTTGTCCGGGGCGTCACTGTGCGAAAGGGAGACCTCGACGCCATCATGGTGCGGCGCCTGAAGGAGGACATCCGCGCCGTGCAGGGGGGATTTGCGGAACGTCGCGTCGTCGAAATCTCGATCAAGGACCTGCCCCAGGACGCACCCGAACTCGTGCTGGCTCGCAAGCTCGCACTGCTCCGCGACATGCGTGAAGCACGACTCTCCATCGCGAACCGGTCCGCACAGAGCGCCGCGATTCTTGTGCTGTCGCACCTTCAGCAGCGTCTCCTTTCCTCCATCGACGCTTTCGCCCACACGATACGGGTCCATCGACAGGCGCTGGAACGTGCCGCGGCGAACGCCCCAACGCCGTCGAGCGCACCAGCTCAAACTTTGCTCCAACCGTCCAGTCTGGAAGACGAAACCTCGGACGAGGACCAGGACAACAGCACCGCCGTCCGCGACAAGGCGGTCGCTGACGCCACGCTGTTTGCTGCCGCGAACCCAACCACCGATGTCGGCGCCGAGTTCGCGTTGGTGCAAGAAATGGAGGAAATCGCCGATACCCATCGCGACAGACCAGACGGTCGCATCAACTGGCTAATCGACTGGATCGAGAAAGAAATGTGCCCCGGCCTGCGCGCTGGCGGGCACGCCTGGTCCGGCACACGGCTCCTAATCTTCACCGAGTGGGAGGCTACCAGGCGGTACATCGAGCGCAAACTAAGAGCTGCGATAGCCCATACCGACCAGGCTGACGCTCGCATCGACTTCTACACCGGCGATGTCCAATCCGCCCGACGACGGGAGGAATTGAAGCGTTCCTTCAATATGCCCCCTGATGAGCATCCGTTGCGTATCCTCATTGCTACGGACGCAGCAAGGGAGGGCATCAACCTGCAACGCCACTGCCACGATCTGGTGCATTTCGACCTGCCCTGGAACCCAAGCCGCCTGGAACAGCGCAACGGCCGCATCGACCGCAAGCTACAACGCGCCCCGTTCGTCACCTGTCGCTACTTCCTGTTCACCCAACGCCCAGAAGATCGCGTGTTGGATGCATTGGTGCGCAAATCCGAAACCATCCGTCAGCAGCTTGGCAGCATGGCCCAGGTGCTGGAAGCTCGGACCGCCACCATGCTGTCCCGGGGCATCCGCCAACACGACGCCGATCGGTTGGCCACTGAGATCGAAACCCTCAACGACGGCGAACGCGAGGCCGCTATCCGCGAAGAACTGGAAGCTACTCGGGAACGACAGCAGGACCTTCAGCAGCAGATCGACCGATTGCGCCGACAAATCCTCCGCTCGGAGGACATCGTGGGCCTCAGTCCCGACCGGCTCCGCCAAGCCGTATCCGTCAGCCTTCGCCTTGCCAATGCCCCGGCCATCAAAGCAGAAGCGGAGGCAGACAAGAACCGGCCTGCCACATACAACTTCCCGGCCGACGCTTCTGCTTTGGCCGGCGACCCATCATGGGCAACTGCGCTCGATCTGCTGCGCCAGCCGCGCGACCGAGGCGAAACAATCGCAGACTGGCGCGTCCGCGCTAAAATCCGCCCCATCACATTCGACGACCCTGACGACCTCGCGGACAAGGCCGTGCAGCTTCATCTGGAACACCGTATCGTGCAGCGCCTACTCGCCCGATTCACTAGCCAGGGCCTGTTGCATCTCGATCTCAGTCGCGGCTGCCTCGCCAGTACTGCAGGTGGCGATGTGCGCGCCATTCTACTTGGTCGGCTGTCACTGTTCGGCCCGGCTGCCGCGCGCCTGCACGAGGAAATCATCCCCGTCACAGCGCGTTGGAGCGAACCATCGCTTCGCCGCGGACCGCTGCGGCCTTATGGCGCCGTCGGCGAAGAGCGAACATTGGAACTGCTGGAATCGGCGCTCGCTGCACCTGCGCGCCCAGTTGCCGCAGAGATCAAGGCCCGCCTGCTCGCTGGCCTGACTCACGACGTGACCGACTTGCGGCCCCATGTAGAACAGCGCGCTGCCGAAGCCCAAGCCCGCGCGGAAAGGCTGCTCGCCGAGCGCGCCAGTCGCGAGTCCACAGCCATGCGGGACCTGTTGCGCGAACAGCGCCGGCGTATCCTGGATCGGCAACGCCGGACTGCGGATCCGCGCCAGCTCGACCTCGGCTTCAACGACGCGGAACGGCGCCAATTGGAGGACGACCGGCGCGCCTGGGACCGCCGGCTCGGCCGCATCGATACCGAACTCGATACCGAGCCGCGCCGCATCGAGGAAGGTTATCAAGTCCGCGCTGCCCGGCTCGATCCGGTCGGCATTGTCTATCTCTGGCCGGTGACCGGCTGATGGCAGATGACGCCTATAATCGTCTGCTTGAGATCCACCGCCGTTGGATTGGATATGTCCAGCCTATCGGCCTACTGGTCGCACCTGTCGTGCTGGTGCAGCACGGCATCGGCGCCGACAGCAACGTGGGTGTCGACCAGGTTCGGTTGACCGAATACGTGACGCCGGGCACCGACCGGGTCACCAATATCCTTTCCTTCCTGCATGACATGCTCGGGTGGCAGTCGAACGACATCGTGCCAGCCCCAGATTTACTGGCCGTGTCGCTTCCCGAACTTGGAGCCACTTTGCGCCCCACTTACGCCATACCCGATCCGACGCCGGTGGACGGCCACCCGCCGTGGCAGATGCTGATCGGCGTTGAGCCGAACAGCACCGATCTCGACGCGATCGACGACCCCGGGCGGGCCTGGGCCGCTACGCCGCATGCCCGCTTCGAGCGGTTGCTGCGCGCGACGGAGATCCACGTGGGGCTGCTAACCAACGGCTCCGAATTCCGCCTGGTCCACGCTCCACGCGGCGAGGCCTCTGGTCATGGCACGTTCCGTATCGCCGCGATGCTGGAGACCGGCGGGCGACCGATCCTCTCCGCCTTCCTGATGCTGCTACGGAGCGAGCGGCTGTTCGGGCACCCGGACGATCGCTTGCCCCGATTGCTGGAAGAAAGCCGGCGCTACCAGACAGAGGTTTCCGCCGCGCTGGCGGAACAGGTGCTGGAAGGCCTGTACGAGCTACTCCGCGGGCTGCACACCGCAGACCTCCGCACTGGGGCCACGCGCCTCGTTGATCGGGTACGGCGCGACCCGGACCACGTCTATGCCGGCCTGCTGACGGTTGTGATGCGGCTCGTTTTCGTGCTGTACGCCGAACATCGTGGTCTGTTCCCGGACGACACCTTGTGGGCACAGAACTACGCGCTTGCCGGCCTCTACGAGCGGCTGCGTGACGACGCGGCGCTGCATCCCGGCACAATGGACGATCGCTACGGAGCGTGGCCGCAGTTGCTGGCTCTGTTCCGTATCGTGCATAGCGGCGCCGCTCACCGCGCGCGACTGCGCCTTGTGGCCCGACGTGGCCGGCTATTCGACCCGGACCGCTTCCCATTCCTGGAAGGCCGCGATGCGGCAGGTGACAAGCCTGCACCGCCCCGCGTCTCCGACGGCTGCGTCTGGCGCATCCTGCAACGGCTGATGCTGCTGAACGGCGAGCGACTGTCCTACCGCACGCTGGCCGTGGAACAAATCGGCTCGGTGTACGAGACCATGATGGGTTTCACGGTGCAGCTAACGCGGGGCCTGTCCCTGGCGGTGCGCGCGGCGAAACGCGGTGGCGCCGCCTCCGTAATCGATCTGGACGCGCTGCTTGCGGTTCCCGCGGCTACGCGCCCAGAGGAACTGGCAAAGCGGGCCGACCGCAAGTTGGGCGCTGCGGTGATCAGTGGGGTCCGAAGCGCGGCCAGTGTTGCGGACCTGGAACGCGCCCTGCAATCTGTACAGGACCGCGCCGCCACGCCGCACCCGGTGCCGGCCAGGACGCCAGTGTTGCAGCCAACACCGGCTCGCCGCCGCTCCGGTTCCCACTACACGCCCCGCTCGCTCACCGAACCGATCGTGCGCACAGCGCTTAGGCCGGTGATGATGGCGCTGGGCGACGACCCTTCGCCGGATGCAATCCTGGAACTGAAGGTACTGGACCCGGCGATGGGATCAGGCGCGTTCCTAGTTGAAGCCTGCCGGCAATTGGCCGATGCACTGGTGGCGTCCTGGTCACGACGTGGCACTACGCCAGATATCCCGTCGGATGAGGACCCGGTCATCCACGCTCAGCGACTGGTCGCGCAACGCTGCCTATATGGCGTGGACCACAATCCGATGGCCGTGGATATCGCGCTGCTGTCGCTGTGGCTGGCCACACTAGCACGCGATCATGAGTTTACCTTTCTGTCGCACGCCCTGCGCGCGGGGGATGCGTTGGTCGGATTGGATGTGAAGCAAATCGCCGCGCTTCACTGGGACGGCGCTGGGCAAGCGCCGCTTGCCGCCAGCCTGGTGCGCCCAAGGATAGCCCGCGCCGAGGCCGAACGCGCCCGCATCCGCGTGGCGCTGGATCGGATGGGCGAAGCCGATCTCAGGCCGCTGCTGGACAGCGCGGACGCCGAGTTGAAGGAACTTCGGCGGATCGGCGATGCGGTGATCGGCGCATTTTTCAGCGGCGATAG
Organism: uncultured Alphaproteobacteria bacterium; assembly: GCA_963772355.1. Classification (GTDB taxonomy): domain Bacteria; phylum Pseudomonadota; class Alphaproteobacteria; order Acetobacterales; family Acetobacteraceae; genus Rhodopila. The sequence goes on from CAVYXX010000084.1 coordinate 26,611, forward strand.
CCGCAGGGCGCGCCAGACGGCTGCCGGGGAGCTGGCGGATGCTTACGCTGCGCTGGGCAGCAATTGGTTGGAGAAACTTGCCGCATTCGCCGCGCGACCCGGCCAGCTTGAACCCCCGGGGCGGCCGTTTCATTGGCCGATTGAATTTCCCGAGGTGTTCGATCGTGCGAACCCTGGGTTCGATGTAATAATCGGGAACCCGCCGTTCCTGAGGGGCAAAGCAATTGGCGTAACCTTCGGGAATTCATACCGAGACTTTCTCATGACCACGCTTCCCGAGGCGAACGCCAGCGCCGACATTGTCTCATTATTTTTTCGTCGCTCGTTTGACATTCTTCGTTTTTCGGGCACGCTCGGTTTGGTTGCGACAAAGACAATATCCAAAGGCGACACCCGTCAAGCAGGACTAAAGTTCATCTGCACAAATGGGGGTTCGATTTACGAGGCGCGCCGCAGGTTGAAGTGGCCCGGAACGGCCAGCGTTGTCGTAAGCATCATTCATATCATCAAGGGATCCTACGATCCACGGGTTCTGGATGGGCAGAGTGTTCCCCTTATCACCGCTTTCCTGTTTTCGCGTGGGGGGAACGACGATCCCATACCTCTCCGTGCCAATGCCGATACATCATTTAATGGGTGTGCACTTGCCGGCGTAAGATTCACCTTCGATGACGACGAACCGAGGGCCACGCCTATATCGACGATGCAGCGCCTGATTGCAAAAGACCATAGGAACGCAGAAAGGATAGCACCCTTCCTCGGGGGAGATGAGATAAACAACAGTCCAACTCATGCTCATCGCAGGTATGTCATTTTTTTTGGTGGGATGTCACTTGAGGAGGCGGAACGTTGGCCAGACCTTCTTGAGATCGTCGCCAACAAGGTCAAGCCGGATCGGGATGAGGCAAATCGGCCCGCACATCGCGATCGCTGGTGGCAATTCGGCGATTGGAGACCCGGTCTGTTTGCTTCGATATCATCCCTGAATCGAATGTTGTGCGTGGTCTTCGTGAGCCAAAATTTGGGCTTTGTTTGGATGCCAACTGATCGAATTGTGTCTCACAACGTCGGGGTATTTGCCAACGATAAAGATCAATTCTTTTGTGTATTACAGAGTCGCGTCCATGAGTTTTTCGGGACACAACTCTCGTCTGGGCTCGA
>CAVYXX010000085.1:0-11593 GCA_963772355.1 uncultured Alphaproteobacteria bacterium
CTGTATCTGCTCAACCCGGCTGAAAGACGGATTCCCCATACAGGACAGCGCGAATAGCCTGATACGCGTCGTTTCCGCGTCGTGATGCGGTGCCAACGACGGATCGAACGCCGGCGAATAGATCGGCACCCCAGTTGGAGCGGAAGCCACCAGTGACCTTTCGGTAGGTCGCTGTGGGCCGCAATTCCCTCTCGCTGCCATTATTATCTGGCGGAACCTCGGGATGCTCCAGGAAGGTGAACAGATGGCTTCGCACTTTGCCGTAACGTTTCCGCAGGCGACGGCCGTGGCAGTTGGTCGGTGCCAGCACCATGATCGCGTTCAACTCGCGATCCAACCTGCGCTGATAGCTGCGCCGCGTGCTGTCGGCCAGATTGTTGCGCCGCCGCGCCAGCACGACCGCCCGCAACAGCAGCGCCTTCATGCGCGGAGCGAAAATCGTATCGCCCGCCTCGATAGCGTATTTGCAGTCGCGCAGTTGGTCGACCAAACAAACCTGCCAGACATCGGCATGGCCCTGCTGCGCACCGTAGAGGTCGGAGACCCAAATGTTCGGCCGGTGACCGGCCATCGTCTCGGTGACCACGCTGGCGGCGCGGCTGTTGCGCACGACGTGGATCACCACCTGATCGTTCTGAAATACCCAATTCCAATGGGTCCGCCCGTCGATGCGCACCGTGGTCTCGTCGGAGCAGACGATCCGCGAGCGGCGCAGCCGGGCAAGAATGGTTGCGACCTGATGGTCGAAACAGGGCTTGGCACACTGCAACATCGCATCCAACGCGCCTTCGCTGATCTGGAGCGCATAGAGGTGGCGGAACAACTGCGTCAGGCGGCGGTAGCTGATCGCGTGGGTGAAGCGCAGGTAAACCGCCAACGCCAGGATGTTCACGCTGAACGGCGAGCCGCCCTCCAGGCCCGCCGGGACCGGTGCCAGGGTGATACCGCCGCAGCATGGACAATGTCCGGCATAGCGCTCTACCGGTGGCCACGAAAGGGCGCACGATCGGCAGGTCGATTTTGTCATACCGGCCGTGCAGCACTTGATCGGCCTCTGTCAGCGCGGCTTGGCAATGCGCACAAGCGCCCACCTTCGCGGTCACCGTTTCGTCGACAGTGCAGGCCAGCGGGCGGCCACCGCCTTTGCGACCGAGGCTGCCTTGGCGTGGTCCGACACGCTTGGCTTTCTCCGGCTGGTTCGGCCGCTGACCCTTCGACGGCGGCAGGCTGGAATTGTCCGGGGTTTTACTCGGCTCCGCGAGCCGCGCCTCAACATCGGCAAGCCGCGTCGTTAGGCTCTGCACCTCTGACCAGAGCGCCCGGATCAGGGCGTCCTTCTCGGCGTGGCTTAGATGATCGAGGTCGGGAAGCTGCGACACGCCTTCGTTTAGAGTCAACTCGACCGTGACCGCGTCAAGCGATTTTTCTCGACCAGTCAGCCAGTGGTCAAATTACCCTTCCGAGACACGGGTCAATGGGGTTGAGCAGATACATCCAGCTGGTCCTCGAGCCAGAGCCCAACCGTCTCGTGGCGTTCGGCTACACAGAAGATGGAGAACCACGCGTCCGCCATAGACTGCGCCAGGGCGCGATCGGCCGTATTCAGCGCTTGGGCTTTCTGCTGCTCGAGAAACCGGTCATAGGCCCGCCGGCCGCGCTGATTGGGTTCGAAGAGCGCAACATCGGCGACCATATTCGGCGCCTCGCCTTCGATAAGTCGCTCCGCCTCGGTCCAGGGAGCAATATGTTTGGCCGCCCGGGTCACGTCAGCGGGAGTGCACGCTGTCGTTGCCAGGCACAGCACGCGGCGCATGCCCGCTCGAATGGGACGATACAGGGCGAGCACCTCGGCACGGGTCATCTCTATCAGGCTCCCTGGTTGAATGGGCGCCGGCGGCATGCGGCGGGCTGAAAGATGTGCCGGGAATGCATCTCGATCCCAGTCGTGCCGCCGGCTAGAAGCTGCGGATGTCATTCTCCGCGGCGCGCGGGTTCGCTGCAAACGCCGCCGTCCTACCGGCCACTCAATGGGCTGCCAAATGCATGTGTTACTTGTATACTGCCACCCTCGAACGGACAGCTTCTGCTCAGCACTGCGCGATACTGCAACTTCGGCTTTGAGGGCAGCCAATCACACGGTCAGGTGCGCGATCTCTATGCCGAGGGCTTCGTGCCCACCATGAGCGCTGACGAGCGGGGCCGATACTATGGCAACTCCCTCAACCTCCACGGGATCGAAGAACATATATCGGCTCTGCAACGCGCTGACGCGTTGCTGCTGGTCTATCCAACCTGGTGGTTCAGTTTGCCGGCAATGCTCAAGGGCTGGTTCGATCGTGTCTGGGTGCCTGGCGTGGCCTTCCGTCTCCGCAGGGCTGGGGGTCTCGAACCGCTTCTGATGAGCATACGTCGGTTGGGGGTGGTCACCACCTATGGCTCACCACGGTGGCTGCTGTGGTTTATTGGTTGGCCGGACCGGCGCATGGTGAACAGTGCCTTCCGATCGTTGTGCGCGCGGGGGTGCCGTCTGATTGGATTGCACTAACAAGCATGGACACCTGCACGGCGAAGCAGCGAGAGCAATTTCTCGGCAGAGTGAACAGCCGTCTCTCCCGGTGGCGGTAGGAGCGATCTCGTTCACCGCTGCCGGACACGATCGGGCCCGCAGCAGATCGACGTGGGGGAGCTGTCGATGGCCTACCACGGCGATCGCGATGCATACCGCGCACTTCGAACAGGTCAGCGAAATCCGCCTCGAAGCGGAGCTCCAATCGCACCCGGCTGTTAATGCCGCAGAAGCTGCGGACCGCAAGTCGCCCGTGGCACGCTCCGTTCCCTAAAAATAACGAACGTTGGACATGGATGACCCCTTGGTCCAGCGCTGCAGCCCCGAAGTCTGTGGTCGAGGCGTTGGAAAGGTCTGATGTGAGCATTACGTTGTCCGCCCCTAGCGTGGAGCTGAGTAGCAATGGCCGCATGCCGCCGAGGGTGAGATTGAACCGGGAAAGGTGCCGCGTGTCTTGGTGATAAAGCCCGTCGGCGCCCCCTAGCCCTGATAGGATGTCGCCGCCATGGTCGAACACGCCAAAGGTGTCGCCATTCTTGAGCGTCCGATAGCGCCGTTCCTGGAGCGAAACCGTAGCCGAGACAGAGAAGGGTTCGGGTGCCTGGATGGCTGGGTCAGCAATCTGACTGGCAGGAACGTTCATGGGCGAAGCCTCTGACGTTGGACGAGAATGCGTAGTCCGGCCGGACTATAATTGCACCCGGTAAAGCAGATAGAGGTGCTCGATCACACATGATGATGCCATCTTCATCACGAAATTAGTGGAGATGGGCGATGCCAATTCAACTGAGACGCTCGAAATACAGGCGGGATCCGACGGTGGGCGCCCCCGTGTCGCCGCATGTGCCCAACTCGGCGATTTACACCCTGCCCCGGCGATCGCACCAGTTGCCGCTCACCACTGGCCAATCAAGTCCGCCTGGTGTTGCACACTGGCGCCTACTGGCTGCTGCTGAAAGTCCGTGGCAGTATCCCCAAGCTGCAGCCACTCGCCACCGCAGAATTCAAAACCCTGCAGATGCGCCTGATCAAAATCGCCGCACGGATCAGTGAAACCGCGACGCGGGTGCGCATTGCCTTGGCGGCAGCTTGCCCAGAAGCCGAACTGTTCGGTGGCTTGGTGCGCAGCTTCCAACCCGCCGGACCATGACCCGTGGGGCGTGTGCCCCTGCAAGCGCCACGTTCCGAAACCCCAACGCCTGGCATTTCCGTTTTGAATTCGTGCTGAAACCAGTGCGTAGGACAACTATACCCTACGCACTTTTGGCGTGATCCCGATAGATTCGTGTAAAGTCGAGGACAGGCGCGGTGGCTCAGGCCATTCGGCATCACCCCGTTTCCTGTCCCCGCTCATCGAACGCAGCGTGCGGATTTCCCGCACTACGCTCTCCGACTGGCTTCATCTCGCACCTGTCGGCGGCGCGCCAATGTGCATCCGGCGTAGCCGGAGCACGCCCAGCTTTCCAAAGACTACAGCATCTGAGTATTGCCGTGTGCCTCGCGTAGGCACCTTATGGCGCCGCGTCAGGAAGCCGCGAACCGCCTCGTAGACATGGTGGTCCGCCGCCCGGTAGGCCATCAGCCGCGTGCCGTAGCTGAAGTAAGTTGCCCAGCCACGCAGGAGATTGTTCAGCCGGGTGCGCACTTCATCCCAAGGAGCGACATTGGAGGGGACCGTGATCTCCCCCACGCGCGACTTGAGACGTTGCACGCTCTTCCGTGATGGACTCGCGCCCAGATACCAGTGGCCGTCCTTCCGGTAGTAGTGCGGTCCGAAGCTGTAGCCCAGGAAGTCGAAGTGTTCCTGCCGTGCATTGCGCACCGCCGTCTTCGTTTCGTTTACGGTGAGCCCGAGCTTGGTCATGACCTGCCGCGTCCACGCCAAAGCCTCCTCCGCATATCCGCGGCTGAGGATGACAAAATCATCGGCATAGTTCACGATGTGCGCTCTGTAGGCTTCACCGCGGCCCTGGTTTCGCCAGTGCCGGAGGAAGCGGTTCATGTAGCGGTTGGCGAGCAGTGGGCTGATGACGCCCTGAACGCAAAAGGTAACTTTTGTCTTCTAACCCGCCCGATCGGTTTGGCGGCGACTTTGGGTCGTTGTCGTTTGGTGGTTGGGAGACAGGAATGGAGTGGCGAACGATGATGCTGTCGTCCCCGATCAGTATCTCCTTGACGATCAGGCGCACGATCCGCTGCCGCTCCTGAATGTCGAGGGTGTCGGCGGTGCTGCGCAACTTGGCGAGAAATGCCGAGAGGGTCTCAGCGAGACGCAGATAGACGGCGCGATCGTTGACTTGCTCGAGGATCGCCTGCAGTTCTGTCTGTAGGGCGTGCTCCCGGTGTCGCAGTTCCGGCATGCGTTGCCGCAACTCGTCGAGCGACAGAAGCTCTTCCTGGTAGGCGGTCAGCAAGCGGTCGATGCTTTTGCGAGTATGCGCCATCTCTCGGTGCAGGACGTTTTCCCGCTGCCTCGCCGGATCGGCCGTTCGTGCCGCCGCCAGCCGTCGGTCGAGTTCGGTCTGGATCAAGCTAGGATCCTCCAGCAGTCGGACGATTTCGGTCCATACAACCCGATCGACGAGATCCTGACGTACTGGCCGGTTATCGCACACTGGTCCGCCAAGATGCCGCCAGGCGTCAGACCCCAAGCATCGGTAATAGTGGATTTTACGAGCGCTCGACCTGGTCGATGTTCGCGACATCGCGTAGCCGCATTTGCGGCACGACAGCAGGCCCTGCACGATGCTAGGTTCGATCGTCCGACGTGGCGCAAACGTCTTGTTTTGCTGGAGCAGTTCTTGGGCTCGCATGAAAGTATCATCCGCAACGATTGCGGGCACGGCAATTTCAATCCAGTCGGCGCGCGGTCGTTCGTGGTGAGCGCTGTCGCGCGAGCCAACGCCCCCGCGCAGCCGGAGTGTTCGGGTGATGCGTTGACGCGGCGCAGTCTCGGTCTTCCCGAAGCACGCCGTCCCCTTATAGGCAGGATTGCGCAGCATCGCCCAAACCGTGGAGCGCTCCCAACGCGAGATTTGCTTGCGCGTCGGAATACCGCGCTCATTGAGCTGACGCGTGATCGCGCCAATACTTAGGCCAGCACCGACATAGCTCTGGTAGACCATCCGCACGACAGCGGCTTCGGCATCGAGGATTTCATATCGGGCGGCCGCGTCGTCGCACTTGCGAACGTAACGATAGCCGTAAGGCGCGCCGCTAAGAACGTTGATCTGTCCCTGGCGGGCGCGATGGCGCTTTCCGCGGCGGGATCGCTCAAGGATCTGTGCCCGCTCGTATTCGGCGATCATGCCCTGGAATTGCACCAGCAGTTGGTCCTCCGCAGTCGCTGCCTGTGGCGCTTTGATGAAAACGGTCTCGACACCTTGGCGCGCGAGTTCTTCGATCAGCAAGACCTGATAGGCATATTTGCGGCTCAGCCGATCCGGCGCGTGCACCAACACGGCTTCGATCTGACCTTCCGCCGCAAGATCGCGTAACCGCTCCAGCCCGGGTCGAACCAGCGAGGCACCGCTATAGCCCTCGTCTTCGAAGACCCACTCCGCCGGCACCTGGTAACCGCGGTTCCGTGCAAACTCGATCAGCGCCGCCGTCTGGCTCGCGATGGTGCTCTCCTCCCGCTGCTTGTCCGACGACACCCGCGCATAGATTGCCGCGACCGGCATTGTCACTCTCCATTATCTTTGAACCCTCGCCAGCAATCCGCACCTGGTCGGGAACCAGCCGCTCGTAGACTTGCTGAAGTTTGTTACTGAGCAGACGATCAAATGCGTAATCGAGCTGAACTTGATACCGATCCCGACGCGACCACCGGTCAGCCATGCCCGCGTACGGCGGTCAGAAAAGCCGTGATCGCCCGCGTGACGATCTCGCTGAGTGTCAAACCGCTGATCACTGAATAGGCCCGCACCTCGCGGACAATATCGGCCGGCACCTTGAATGTGATCGGCACCGATGGCGCAATGACGGGCACCGGATGACCGATCGTCTCCGCTTCCTGCAGGTAGCGATAAGCCTGGCGTCGTGAGAGCCCGAACTGGCGCGACAGCGAGACGGCCGCCTCGCTCATGCCCATTCCGCGCGCCAGCAAGCTGTGCGCCGCATTCAGCCGTTCTGACTTCTGGGCATCGGTTGATCGCGCCATATGACATATAGATATTACCTTTTGCGACGTAAATCAAGCACATTTCCAGAACGCCAATGCCGAATCTCGCGCTCAAACCGGAAGTTACCTTTTGCGTTCAGGGCGTCATCACCCCGCCCTGCGGCGTACCGCAAGTGCTTTGCTTGCCGCCACTCATGCGCCGCCGTCCATCCAGGTCCGTTTCCTCGACCGGTGCCTTGAGCCACGCCTTGATCAGACGCAGGACATGGCGGTCGACGACCCGCGCCGCGACCGAACGTAAGAGTTCATCGTGCGGAATCGTATCGAAATACTTCGACAGGTCGGCGTCCACCACATCGGTGAACCCCTGGCACAGCAGTCGGTGCACCGCCTTGACCGCATCGATGCCGCTGCGGCCCGGTCGGTAGCCATAGGCAGTGGGTTCGAGGTCCGCCTCGAAGATCGGCTCCAGCACCAGTTTCGCCGCGGTTTGCACCACGCGGTCCCGGATTGTCGGGATGCCAAGTGGTCGCTCGCCGCCGCCGGGCTTCGGAATCATCACCCGTCGCACCGGTTGGGGCTGGTATGTCTTGGTTCGTAGTTCCGTCTCGATGCCGTCCAGCCAGTTCTCCAGCCCTGCTGCCTCGATCGCCGCGAAGTCCACGCCATCGACGCCTGGTGCACCCTTGTTGGCGCGTGCCAGGTCGTAAGCATGGCGCAGTATATCCGCGCGGTAGACCTTGTCGTAGAGCAGGTAGAACCGGAAGTTCGGCTCCGCCTTCGCCTTGAGATAGAGCTTTCTCTGAAGCGTCCTGATCTTATCGGGTGTTGTCAGGCTCATCACCAATCACCGATCCTCGGCTCCTTCAAAAGCGTACCAGAAGTCAGGGTCCTTTCCTCCGCTGGCGTTACCCAGCCTCAGCAGTATTACGACCCTGTCCGACACCCGCCTGAGCCGCCGTCCTACGACGACGTTGAGGCCGCTACCCTCGCCCGCGACGGGTCTCCCCCAATTACCCGGCTCACCCTTCCGACATGCCGTGCCCAATACCCCGATAGACCAGAACGGGTGCGTCTGTCGGTTGCTACCCCGTCCCACTTGGGCCTTCCCCGTTATTCAGGCGGGTCGGCGTCTATGACTTCACTTTCGAGATCCTATGATGGTGCAGGGGCGGCCGGGTTAATAAACTCTGGCAGTCGCAACCAAGTATGGAGAACCGGCGTGCCGAACACCTTGTCATTGCCTGTTGTTGCCGTGGATTACAATACAACGCTGGTGCTCGCCTTGGAGACCAGCAGTAAAAATTGGGTGCTGGCGGCACATGTACCAGGTACGCGGCAGGTGAAAGCCAAGCAAATGATCGCGCCGAGCGCCGATGCGCTGGAAGCGGCGATCGAGGGTTACCGAAGCCGCGCGGCAGCGGGCGGACAAACCGTCGAGCGGGTCATCCTGGTGTATGAGGCCGGGTATGGCGGGTTCTGGCTGGCGCGCTGGCTGAAGGCGCATGGCATTGAGGTGCATGTCATCCAGCCCTCGAGCGTACCGGTGGAACGGAAGAAACGTCGGGCCAAGTCAGACAACATCGACGCCGATCTTCTGCTGCGGACGCTTCTGGCCTGGTTGCGCGGCGAACCGCGAGTCTGCTCGATGGTGCCAATCCCCGACGAAACCGCGGAGGATGCCCGGCGCCCGTCGAGGGAACGGGACGAACTCGTCCGCGAGCGCATCTCACTGACCAACCGTATCGGCGCAGTCCTGACGACACTGGGAGTGGATGGCTTCAATCCGCTGAGAAAGGATCGACGCAAACAGCTGGAGGCGCTGCGGACGCCGTTTGACCAACCGCTGCCGGAACATGCCAAGGCGAAGATCGTCCGCAGCATCGATCGGCTGGAGTTGGTCATGGCGCAGATCGCGGCGCTTGAAGACCAACGCGACGCGGTGCTGGAGCAGGATGCGCCTGGTATGGCGCAGCGGATGATCCAGGCGCTGGTGTTGCTACGCGCCATTGGGGCGCAGACAGCGACGGTGCTCGTGTACGAGGCGTTTGTCCGCCATTTCTCCAGCGGCAAGACGCTGGGAAGCTACGCCGGCCTGACCGGGACGCCGTTCAACAGCGGCGGCGCCGAGCGCGAGCAAGGAATCAGCAAGGCGGGCAACCAGCGCTTGCGCGCGACGATGGGAGAACTGGCATGGCTGTGGGTGCGCTATCAGCCGGAAAGCACATTGTCGAAATGGTTCCGGGAGCGGTTGGCAGGCGCCAAGGGCCGCATGAAGAAGATCCTGATCGTTGCGATGGCGCGCAAGCTGCTCATCGCCCTGTGGCGATATGCCACTCACGGCGTCATCCCGGAAGGTGCCGTGTTGAAGCCGGCTTGATCATCGGCGAAGCCGTGCCGCTTCCCTTACTCAATCAACTGGAAATGCAATGACAAAGGAAACCGAATAGGCGTCGCTGCGCCTGAACGATCCGAGGGGGTGGCTACCGCAGCAGGCCACGGGCGACATGCTTCGTTTTCGAGAATGGGGCCGCCCTCTTGGAACTCCGCTTTGCCCGTATTCGGGATAATGGTGCGGACGCTGGTCCGGCCGGATGTGAGGTTGGCGGGCGAAATCCCGTCTCGACAGGAGTTCCACCTCGGTGACGAATACAGAAAAGGCAATCGATCGCAATGAAAAAATGTTGAGCGATTGCCCGGCCGGAAAGGAAACCGCGTCGACCCAAGGATGAGCAGCCACGGCCGCGACCAAATCTGGGCAGGAAGGTGCGGACGAGAACAGGGCGGCCCTGGACGGTCCTGTTGTTGGTCCACTCTATTGCGTTACATAACGGAGAACAGGCCATGCCGAGAGGTCGCCAACCCGACGGCCAGCACGCCCTCAGCAACGCTGAACGACAGGCCCGATACCGCGCCCGCCACCAAGCCGAACCACCGCAACCTGTGGTTCGCTATCGTCGGCCAACGGACCGACGTGCCAGACCTCAGCGCTGGCGCGAGGCGGCTGCCGAGCTGGTCGCATTGCAGGCCGAATATGCCGTCTGGTTCGATGCCTTGCCTGAAAGCCTTCATGACAGTGCAACCGCCGAGGCACTACAGGCCATCGTCGATCTCGACCTTGACGTGCTCACCGCGATCGAGCCGCCGCGCGGCTATGGACGCGACTGAGCACAGCGAATGGATCGCCCACGACGAAAGGGACCCCGACGCAGCGCTTCATACAAACTCTCATCCCGCCATCGACCACCCCTGCGTCGTGGAGACCGCCGCCCAAAAGCTCAGAAATTACTGCTTGACCCCTCAACCATCATGTGAGGCCTGCTCAGGCTTCACTCACGTTACGGCCTGCCGGATTGCTCAACCGCCCAAAGGCGGCCTTTGTCACGAGGCTTCGGCCCGCCCGGTTGCCCGATCGAACCGCTCGTCAGCTACCAGGGTCTACCGACAACTCCCTGGATGGATCCTCCCTCCACTGGTGAACCGCGCCGTTGGGGCGCACTGAATAAGTCAGGCTAAAGGCAACGACGGTTTTGGCCATGCTGCACTGGCTCGGCATCGAGCCATCCTACTCGCGTCCGCGCGTTAGTGATGACAATGCTTTCGCCGAGGCACTGTTCCGCACAGCGAAGTATCGGCCGGAGTTCCCGGTCAAGGGGTTCGCCGACCTGGACTCCGCCCGGCACTGGGCGGCGCTACGTCACCCCGGCGCAGCGTCATGCCGGGCAGGATGGCCCCGTGCTCGCCGCCCGCCACGCGGTCTACCAGGACGCACGACAACGCAATCCGCAACGCTGGAGTGGGTCGACCGCAACTGGAAACCGGTTGGCGCCGTCACTCTCAATCCGGAGCGAGACATCATCATCCGGGCGGCAACTCACAAATCCAGCTTTCCGGTTCGATCGGCAAATCTGCTTTCCCGTCCCGACCTGGCAGCGCCCTAGCCGCGGAGCGCAACGCAGGAGAAGGGAGGAGCAGAGCCACCCGGAGCCACGCGCAGAGCGCCCTGGCGCGCGAGCATGGCGAGGCTGGCGAGCACCGGACCTTCTCCGCAGTGAGCACCGTGGCACACTCATCACCAGTCCGAGGTTCGCATCTCCGGACATCTACGCCGCAAGCACAGCAGCATCGTCGGTAGGAGGAATCATTACGAAATTTAGGCGGCAACTATGTTGACACTCACCGGGGACGAATGCCTAACGGGCCCCGCACGGGGTCTGTTACGGATATGCGAGAACGCGATGGCCTTATGGGCAATGCTTACCGGAGGCGGATCCGATGCGGCGCCGATAATTGGGTCGCGTTGTCACGTTGTCAGCGACATGGCTCGAGATGAGCTTGACCCGGACAGCCGAGAGGGCGCGGCGCCGCAAACGGTAGACCATCAGCCCCGACGATGTCCGTTGCCGGGCACGACAGTGCCGTCGGCGTGTTAGAGACGTTACGGAAGAGCTAATTTTGTAATCGAACTGACGTGAATGCCAGCGCAATCGATGATAGGGAACCGGGCAGTAGCCTCGTCAAATGCAAGCGCAAGATCGGTGCCCCCAAGCATAATGGCCTCTGCACCTTGCTCGATCAGCAATCTCTGACTGACAGTGTCAAAGACATTACGCTGTGCTTCGGTCCGTACGCCGGACGCTGCCATCGTAGTGTAGGCTTGGTGCACATCCTCCAAATCCTGTCCGCTGGGCGCGAGGATTTCGACACCAGCAATGGCTCCGTAGAAACGCGTCTCCATTACCTTACGTGTGCCCAGGATGCCGATCCGCTTGAAGCCGCGCTTCTCAACAGCGACGCTCACCTCGACAATCATGTCGACAACCGGCAGTGGCGACACGGTCTTAAATTCGTTTATGCAAAAGTGTCCGGCGATGGATGTGACAACAACACACTCGGCACCCGCT
>CAVYXX010000086.1:0-16812 GCA_963772355.1 uncultured Alphaproteobacteria bacterium
TCGATGCCGCTGCGGCCCGGTCGGTAGCCATAGGCAGTGGGTTCGAGGTCCGCCTCGAAGATCGGCTCCAGCACCAGTTTCGCCGCGGTTTGCACCACGCGGTCCCGGATTGTCGGGATGCCAAGTGGTCGCTCGCCGCCGCCGGGCTTCGGGATGATCACCGTCGCACCGGTTGGGGCTGGTATGTCTTGGTTTGTAGTTCCGTCTCGATGCCGTCCAGCCAGTTCTCCAGCCCTGCTGCCTCGATCGCCGCGAAGTCCACGCCATCGACGCCTGGTGCACCCTTGTTGGCGCGTGCCAGGTCGTAAGCATGGCGCAGTATATCCGCGCGGTAGACCTTGTCGTAGAGCAGGTAGAACCGGAAGTTCGGCTCCGCCTTCGCCTTGAGATAGAGCTTTCTCTGAAGCGTCCTGATCTTATCGGGTGTTGTCAGGCTCATCACCAATCACCGATCCTCGGCTCCTTCAAAAGCGTACCAGAAGTCAGGGTCCTTTCCTCCGCTGGCGTTACCCAGCCTCAGCAGTATTACGACCCTGTCCGACACCCGCCTGAGCCGCCGTCCTACGACGACGTTGAGGCCGCTACCCTCGCCCGCGACGGGTCTCCCCCAATTACCCGGCTCACCCTTCCGACATGCCGTGCCCAATACCCCGATAGACCAGAACGGGTCGTGTGGGTTGCTACCCCGTCCCACTTGGGCCTTCCCCGTTATTCAGGCGGGTCGGCGTCTATGACTTCACTTTCGAGATCCTATAATGATGTTAGGGGCGGCCGGGTTAATAAACTCTGGCAGTCGCAACGGTAGTATGGAGAACCGGCGTGCCGAACACCTTGTCATTGCCTGTTGTTGCCGTGGATTACAATACAACGCTGGTGCTCGCCTTGGAGACCAGCAGTAAAAACTCAGCCTGCTGCCGTCACATGTACCCGGGTACGCGGCAGGTGAAAGCCAAGCAAATGATCGCGCCGAGCGCCGATGCGCTGGAAGCGGCGATCGAGGGTTACCGAAGGCGCGCGGCAGCGGGCGGACAAACCGTCGAGCGGGTCATCCTGGTGTTATGAGGCCGGGTATGGCGGGTTCTGGCTGGCGCGCTGGCTGAAGGCGCATGGCATTGAGGTGCATGTCATCCAGCCCTCAAGCATACCGGTGGAACGGAAGAAACGTCGGGCCAAGTCAGACAACATCGACGCCGATCTTCTGCTGCGGACGCTTCTGGCCTGGTTGCGCGGCGAACCGCAAGTCTGCTCGATGGTGCCAATCCCCGACGAAACCGCGGAGGATGCCCGGCGCCCGTCGAGGGAACGGGACAAACTCGTCCGCGAGCGCATCTCACTGACCAACCGTATCGGCGCAGTCCTGACGACACTGGGAGTGGATGGCTTCAATCCGCTGAGAAAGGATCGACGCAAACAGCTGGAGGCGCTGCGGACGCCGTTTGACCAACCGCTGCCGGAACATGCCAAGGCGAAGATCGTCCGCAGCATCGATCGGCTGGAGTTGGTCATGGCGCAGATCGCGGCGCTTGAAGACCAACGCGACGCGGTGCTGGAGCAGGATGCGCCTGGTATGGCGCAGCGGATGATCCAGGCGCTGGTGTTGCTACGCGCCATTGGGGCGCAGACAGCGACGGTGCTCGTGTACGAGGCGTTTGTCCGCCATTTCTCCAGCGGCAAGACGCTGGGAAGCTACGCCGGCCTGACCGGGACGCCGTTCAACAGCGGCGGCGCCGAGCGCGAGCAAGAAATCAGCAAGGCGGGCAACCAGCGCTTGCGCGCGACGATGGGAGAACTGGCATGGCTGTGGGTGCGCTATCAGCCGGAAAGCACATTGTCGAAATGGTTCCGGGAGCGGTTGGCAGGCGCCAAGGGCCGCATGAAGAAGATCCTGATCGTTGCGATGGCGCGCAAGCTGCTCATCGCCCTGTGGCGATATGCCACTCACGGCGTCATCCCGGAAGGTGCCGTGTTGAAGCCGGCTTGATCATCGGCGAAGCCGTGCCGCTTCCCTTACTCAATCAACTGGAAATGCAATGACAAAGGAAACCGAATAGGCGTCGCTGCGCCTGAACGATCCGAGGGGGTGGCTACCGCAGCAGGCCACGGGCGACATGCTTCGTTTTCGAGAATGGGGCCGCCCTCTTGGAACTCCGCTTTGCCCGTATTCGGGATAATGGTGCGGACGCTGGTCCGGCCGGATGTGAGGTTGGCGGGCGAAATCCCGTCTCGACAGGAGTTCCACCTCGGTGACGAATACAGAAAAGGCAATCGATCGCAATGAAAAAATGTTGAGCGATTGCCCGGCCGGAAAGGAAACCGCGTCGACCCAAGGATGAGCAGCCACGGCCGCGACCAAATCTGGGCAGGAAGGTGCGGACGAGAACAGGGCGGCCCTGGACGGTCCTGTTGTTGGTCCACTCTATTGCGTTACATAACGGAGAACAGGCCATGCCGAGAGGTCGCCAACCCGACGGCCAGCACGCCCTCAGCAACGCTGAACGACAGGCCCGATACCGCGCCCGCCACCAAGCCGAACCACCGCAACCTGTGGTTCGCTATCGTCGGCCAACGGACCGACGTGCCAGACCTCAGCGCTGGCGCGAGGCGGCTGCCGAGCTGGTCGCATTGCAGGCCGAATATGCCGTCTGGTTCGATGCCTTGCCTGAAAGCCTTCATGACAGTGCAACCGCCGAGGCACTACAGGCCATCGTCGATCTCGACCTTGACGTGCTCACCGCGATCGAGCCGCCGCGCGGCTATGGACGCGACTGAGCACAGCGAATGGATCGCCCACGACGAAAGGGACCCCGACGCAGCGCTTCATACAAACTCTCATCCCGCCATCGACCACCCCTGCGTCGTGGAGACCGCCGCCCAAAAGCTCAGAAATTACTGCTTGACCCCTCAACCATCATGTGAGGCCTGCTCAGGCTTCACTCACGTTACGGCCTGCCGGATTGCTCAACCGCCCAAAGGCGGCCTTTGTCACGAGGCTTCGGCCCGCCCGGTTGCCCGATCGAACCGCTCGTCAGCTACCAGGGTCTACCGACAACTCCCTGGATGGATCCTCCCTCCACTGGTGAACCGCGCCGTTGGGGCGCACTGAATAAGTCAGGCTAAAGGCAACGACGGTTTTGGCCATGCTGCACTGGCTCGGCATCGAGCCATCCTACTCGCGTCCGCGCGTTAGTGATGACAATGCTTTCGCCGAGGCACTGTTCCGCACAGCGAAGTATCGGCCGGAGTTCCCGGTCAAGGGGTTCGCCGACCTGGACTCCGCCCGGCACTGGGCGGCGCTACGTCACCCCGGCGCAGCGTCATGCCGGGCAGGATGGCCCCGTGCTCGCCGCCCGCCACGCGGTCTACCAGGACGCACGACAACGCAATCCGCAACGCTGGAGTGGGTCGACCCGCAACTGGAAACCGGTTGGCGCCGTCACTCTCAATCCGGAGCGAGACATCATCATCCGGGCGGCAACTCACAAATCCAGCTTTCCGGTTCGATCGGCAAATCTGCTTTCCCGTCCCGACCTGGCAGCGCCCTAGCCGCGGAGCGCAACGCAGGAGAAGGGAGGAGCAGAGCCACCCGGAGCCACGCGCAGAGCGCCCTGGCGCGCGAGCATGGCGAGGCTGGCGAGCACCGGACCTTCTCCGCAGTGAGCACCGTGGCACACTCATCACCAGTCCGAGGTTCGCATCTCCGGACATCTACGCCGCAAGCACAGCAGCATCGTCGGTAGGAGGAATCATTACGAAATTTAGGCGGCAACTATGTTGACACTCACCGGGGACGAATGCCTAACGGGCCCCGCACGGGGTCTGTTACGGATATGCGAGAACGCGATGGCCTTATGGGCAATGCTTACCGGAGGCGGATCCGATGCGGCGCCGATAATTGGGTCGCGTTGTCACGTTGTCAGCGACATGGCTCGAGATGAGCTTGACCCGGACGGCCGAGAGGGCGCGGCGCCGCAAACGGTAGACCATCAGCCCCGACGATGTCCGTTGCCGGGCGCGACAGTGCCGTCGGCGTGTTAGAGACGTTACGGAAGAGCTAATTTTGTAATCGAACTGACGTGAATGCCAGCGCAATCGATGATAGGGAACCGGGCAGTAGCCTCGTCAAATGCAAGCGCAAGATCGGTGCCCCCAAGCATAATGGCCTCTGCACCTTGCTCGATCAGCAATCTCTGACTGACAGTGTCAAAGACATTACGCTGTGCTTCGGTTAGTACGCCGGACGCTGCCATCGTAGTGTACGCTTGGTGCACATCCTCCAAATCCTGTCCGCTGGGCGCGAGGATTTCGACACCAGCAATGGCTCCGTAGAAACGCGTCTCCATTACCTTACGTGTGCCCAGGATGCCGATCCGCTTGAAGCCGCGCTTCTCAACAGCGACGCTCACCTCGACAATCATGTCGACAACCGGCAGTGGCGACACGGTCTTAAATTCGTTTATGCAAAAGTGTCCGGCGATGGATGTGACAACAACACACTCGGCACCCGCTGCGACCAGCCGATTCGTCAGCGCCGAATAGATAGCGACTTGTGCCTCTGGATGATTCATTGCGAGATTGTCAAGCAGCGTTGGCGTGTCCGCATGCACGATTGTCAGCTCCAGTGCCGTTTTCCTGCTAGCGAAACTCGAAATCAGGCGCCGATAATAAAAATCGGTTGCCGCCGGGCCAATCCCTCCAATCAGGCCGATGTGCATGATCTGATAACCTCTGTCTGGATGGTGTGTCGTCACGACGCTGCGAAGTGGTGTAGTCTCTATTGCAGCGATAGAGACCCCGGTCGCCCGCGCTGCTGGCTCCTCCACAAGACTCAGCCCGCCGTGGGAAGGAAGAAACCGGGCAACTCCGGGCAATGAACACCGCATAGATCGTAGACGGTGATCGACTTACGCTTGGGGCAATCTTTGGATAGCCGGCGGAGAAGGTCCGGAATGCCGAAGTCCTCCCCGTGACGCGCGATTAAGGTTTCCAGATTATACCGGCCCGTGCGATCGCATCTGGTGCAAGCCACGACCAGTACCGGGGTGTGCACGGCAACGTCGCCCAATGTGATCGAGCCGCCAGACACAACTGCCCCCAACCGACCCGTATTTATCCATGTAACAGAATGTATCACGCCCCACCATAGAGGTCGAACGCAACAGGGACGGGTAGAAGGCGCCGGGAAGTGCACCAATGCCTGTCCAATCCGGTTCTCCGCTGCGCTGCGGCCCTGAAGGGTGCCGTGCGCGATCCCCCCGGCCTGGTCAACGCCATCGAGGCCGCATCGGGCGCCTCGAAACCAGGACAGAGGAGCACATAATGGCAATCATCGGCATCTTCACTCTTGCTGCGGACGGCAAGCTCACCGGCAGCCTCAAGACCCTGACCCTCGCAACCAAGCTGCAGTTCGTGCCCGAGACAACAAGAGCAAGGACAGCGCGCCCGACTTCCGGATCTACTTGGATAAGTTGGAGGTGGGAGCGGCTTGGAAGAAAATCGGCCGGGAAGCGGGCGGGAATACTGGTCGGTCAAGCTCGACGATCCCGCCTTCACCGCACCGCTCTTTGCTAGCCTGGTCGGTACCGAGGACAGCAAGACCTTCAACCTATTGTGGTCCCGCCGCAGGGGCGACTGATCACCCCGGCGCCCCACCGGCGGCGGTGGCGCGCTTGACCCGTGTCCTCCATCCAACCGGCCGGGCGTTCCCCACCTGACGCCGAACCATCCGTCCGGGGCAATGCGCCTCCCCACCTCCGCTCAGCAAGTCATCCTCACTGCCCCAAAAATCTCTACCCTGGATGCCAGCGACAGCGCCTCGCGCCGATTTGTGGTATCGTTCGCGGCAAACATCTGCAACCCGTGTCTGGGCGCTGCATGACCGACCAGCTCACACCATTCTTCCTCATCGTGGCCGACCACGATCAAGGGTTCTTTTGCGTCGAAGGTCCTATGACCGATGACCGGTCATGGAACAATGCCGCTCGCCATGCTCGCGACCAATTTGGCCGGCGCGTCGTATGCGGCCCAAACGGCCCGGATCGAAACGCACTCGCCGCCGAATTCCAACGCGCCGAAAAACTTGCCGGTGTTCCACCGGGGAGCATCCTGAGGCCACGCCAATGAACGAGCCGCTTCCCGCCATCATGGTCGTCTTTGAAACGATACTCGTGATGCTGGCGGCGGCGGTGCTGCTGCTGGGCGTCGCGCGGCGATGGCGCTTGCCTTATCCGGTTCTGCTCGCACTGACCGGTGCGGCCGTGGCGATCGCGCCCATAACGTCAGCCTGGATCTAGACCCTGTGCTCGTGCTGACACTGTTCGTGGCCCCCGTGTTGCTCGACGCGGCTTATGACACCTCGCTTCGCGACTTGAAGCGCCAGTGGGCGCCGGTGATGAGCCTTGCGCTCATCGCGGTGGGATTGACGACTGCGGCCGTTGCCTCAGTCGTACACTTGTTGGTGCCTACCATCCCCTGGGCGGCGGCCGTGACGATCGGCGCGATCGTCGCCCCGCCCGATGCGGTCGCGGCGACGACGGTGCTGCGGGACGTCAAGCTCCCGCATCGCGTCGCGGTGATCCTCGAAGGCGAAGCGCTACTCAACGATGCCTCGGCGCTCCTGATCTACCGTCTCGCCGTCGCGGCGGTAGTTGCCGGTGGCAGCGTCGGCGCCGAGGCGATTGCCCCGGCCTTTCTTCTGTCGCTCGTGGGCAGCATCGTCGCGGGCCCAGCGTTCGCTTGGCTCGTCGGACGCATCGTTAACCGGATCGAGGATGCGCCATCGTCGATCATTTTACAGTTTGTCAGCACCTTCGGCGTCTGGGTCATCGCCGAGCGGATGGGTCTGTCGCCCATTCTGACCGTCGTCACCTACGCAATGACGCTCGCGCGCTCGGGTCCGGCCTACCAACCCGCTCACCTGCGCATCCCATCCTACGCCGTCTGGGACACAGCGGTCGTGGTTCTCAATGTGCTCGCCTTTCTGCTGATCGGGCTGGAACTCGGCCCGGTGATCGCCGCCGCGCCGGCTGGCAATCTCGGCCGCTGGCTAGTCGTCGGCGCGGCGGTGCTTGCGACGGTGATTGGCGTGCGGCTTGGCTGGACAGTGGCGGCCGCGTTGTGGAGCGAGTGGCGAATCAAGCACCGAAGAGTGGCGGCTTCGATCGTCGCTCCATTACCCAATTGGCGGACCGGCCTGCTGATCGGCTGGGCCGGCACGCGTGGCATCGTCACGGTCGTGACCGCCCTCGCCTTGCCGCAGAACTTTCCGGAGCGCGGAATGCTGCTCTTCGCTGCCTTCATCGTTACGCTCGGCACATTGCTGGTTCAAGGACGAACGCTACGCCCGCTGGTGCTTGCGCTTAACCTAAATGACGATGATCCGATCAACCGAGAGGTGCGGGAGGCGCGAGTGATTACGGCCGACGCCGCGCTCATCGCAATCTGCGGCGAGACAGTGGAGGGTGTCCAAGCAGTGCGCGCCGAATTGGAGGCCGAACGCCAGATGGCCGAGTTGGTGGATGAGGGCGATGGACGTCCAACCTTTCCGGTGAAGGCGCTCCGTGCCAAAGCGCTCGCGGCGAGACGGCGGCGACTGCTCGCAATGTGACGCGAGGGCGTGATCGGCGACGCGGCCTTTCACCGAATGGAGGAAGAACTGGACCTTGCTGACCTCGCGGTTGCGACGCGCGCCTGAGTGCGGGAAATGTCAGAGGCAGTCTGATTGCTGATTTCGAGACTAATAGTAGACCACGGTGGGCGGCTAGCTGAGTGGCACATGGACGGGAGACGGAACGTTGGACCATCATCATGCCGATTTGGGCGACGTGCGGTTGCACTATGTGACGGCGGGCAGCGGTTTTCCGGTGGTCTTGCTGCACGGATGGCCCCAAAGCTGGTACGAATGGCGACTGGTTATGCCTGGGTTGGCCGAACGGTTCCGGGTGATCGCACCCGACTTGCGGGGTCTCGGCGATTCGTCCCGTCCAGCGGGCGGGTACGACAAGAAAACAGTCGGTGGAGATATCTGGCGGCTGGCGAATGAGGTTCTGGGAATCTCGGAATTCCACCTGGTCGGGCATGACTGGGGCGGCCCAACGGCCTACGCGGTTGCCTCAGCGCATCCGGAGGCGGTGCGGAAACTGGCGATCTTGGATGTGACGATCCCCGGCGACGGCAGCCCGAACATCAGTCAGGGCGGGCGGCGGTGGCACCATGCATTTCACCAGACGCTCGACTTGCCCGAGGCTCTGGTAAGCGGCCGCGAGGATATTTATCTCGGCTGGTTCTACCGCACCTACGGCGCTCGGCCGGATGCCATTCCGGATGCCGATATCGCGGAGTACCTGCGGGTGTATCGGCAGCCGGGCGCGTTGCGAGCCGGGTTTTCGTATTATCGGGCGATTCCCGTGGATATCGCCGACAATGTCGCAACGGCCGCGCGGTTCAAACTGCCCATGCCGGTTCTAGCGCTGGGTGGCGACCGGTCCTGGGGGCGGAGGCTAGAGGTCGTCGAGTCGCTGCGACGCCTGGCTGTGGACGTCACCGGTGGCGTCGTTGAAAACTGCGGCCACTGGATGCCGGAGGAACAGCCGGCGGAACTGCTACGGCGCCTGATGGCGTTCCTTGGTTGAGCCGGCGGCATGCGAGAGGCAACCGGCGGGAGCAAGGCGGGCCCATCGTCGCTTCCAGCGCTTCCCTTCAGGTCAGCATGTTTCGCCGCCAGCCGAAGTTGCGGCTCCGGCCATAAGTTGACGGATCATTGCCCCGACCGTTGTGTCAGAGGGTGGACGCGGTCGGTCGGCCTGCGTAAACCGCCGGGTTCAACGCGCCTGGCGTGCGGTGCAGGTTCCAGCAGCACGCTCTGCGCTGCCGCATCCTCCGTACAGGAAATCAAAAGTCCACCTGAGGTCTGCGCGTCGGTCAGCAGGTGGCGCAACGGGGACGGGAATCCGACAGGTAGAGTTACACCGTCACCATAGCTGTCCCAGTTGCGATGGGAGGCCCCGGCGTCCCCTCCGAGCGGGGGCGCGTCTTGCGGCGAACCGAGGTCGTGATTTCCGACCGTGCTCGCACCATCCCTCGCCGTTTACGGCGCTTCTTCGACGTTATCCAAGAAGCGGATGTAATGCTCTGGGAGACCATGGGCCCGCGCGCCGTCGCGCAGGAGAGTGAGGTAGCGGAGCGACGGCCTTCCATCGACCTCCTTGCCGTTGGCGATGTAGGTCATCGCCCGAAACGGGTTGCCGTTGATGTCCTCTACATCCAGCCACAGCGGTAGATACCGACTCCATGGGATACCCTCCGTGGCGTCCAAACGGACGAGGTCGCGCCGGGTGACGCTGTAGAGGACGCCCCACACCTCAGCCTTCGGGTCAGGGAAAAGGTTGGCGGGGGCGGCCTTGCCCCTGGGTCGTCCATCAAGATTGAAGCGCAGGCGGAAGCCGCGCACTCGGCTGGGCCGCCAATCGAGCGGTCGCATACCACGCCATCCACGAAAGGCGCTGTCGTGCATATTGGCGCCATAGGCGAAGTACCAGACGCCCTCCCCGGGTGGCCCGACGAGTGGCAGCCGATGAAGCCGGTACAGGCACCAGGACAGCCACCACGATCGGGCAAGAAAGCTCCGGAGGTTGAGTAGCAGACGGATTGGAAGCATTGGTCGCCTCACCCTCGACGTGGGGTCCGTATCCTAATGCGGAATCAACTTGGCCGAGCGTTTCGCGATTTTCCGCGCGTGGCGTTCTAGGGCTCCGCAGTTCAACCCGCAAACGGCGCAGAGGTCATCACAAATGACGAAGACAAGCAATTCAATGAGTTCCATTGCGCCGTTATGTCGCTGGCCACCACAATCGCTCGCGCTGTCGGCATGTGACAATATAGCTGAATAGAACTAACATGCGCGCCCGTCAGAAAACCCAGGAGGGTTACAATGGCGAAGAGTCAGAAGCGAAGCGGCCGCGAGCCGAAGAAGCCTAAAAAGAGCAAGCTAAAGGGTTCCTCCCCAGCTACGGCTCTCCCCACCCTGCAGTTGAACCGGACCACCCCGGTAAGCGATCGAAACAAGTAAGATCCTGCGAACTCGCAGACGCGTCCCAGGGATGACCCATCGTCCATGGTTTGAATGCGCATGGCGACGTGGTCGCCGAGGTGAAGGCAAATCCAGACCTCGGTCAAATACGCGTCACCCGCCCCCGGTCGGCGCCTTTGCAGCAAATAGGATCGTCAATCCGCGTCGCTTCCGTGAAACCAACCGGTTATGCTTAATTCCCATCTCTGAATACATGGACCAAGGTGTCGGTGAAATCGGTTTCACCGGCACGGCAGGGGCTGTTGCAAGCGCCGTATGGCATGCGACGGGCACTCGCGTGCGGGAACTCCCAATCACTATGGTCGCAGGGCCGAGGGTGTGGCCCCATGGGCGCTAAAATAGTCGCCTTCTGGGGTATTTGACATGGGGTTTGCGTTTCCGGGGCGCATTTGCGAACGATTTATGAATGTCCCCAGTTACCCGCATCATCGCTTGGATCGTGATCGGGCCGCGAATGGCGTCAACCAGTGCCCATACTGCGACTTTCTGCGCTGTCCACAGTGAAGGCAGATATTCGGCATCGAAAAGGTCCTGAGAGGAAAAACTCCAGGAAAACCTGGCTCAAGTCGTCGCACAACAGCGCAAGGATAAGATGCGGATACAGCCAACTTCGTGCGCCGAGGTCGGTACGCGCCGGCAGCTTATCGATATGGAGCAGGGATTTCAGCCGTTTGAACGCGAGTTCGATTTGCCACCTAAGCCGGTATGCGGCGAGTACCTCCACGGCAGGGTAGTGCTCGCCTGGCAGCGAGGTGCCAAGGATCAGAAACTCCGCGGCGATCAGCGTGCGCGGATCGAGCACCCTCTGTTTGCGGTTGGTCTGCGCGTGCAGCGTCTTGCGCGTGGCCTCCACGGCCTCGGGCGGCTTGCGCAAGATGATCAGGCGGATCGGCGTCGTCATCCGCTTGGCTGAGCGGCCGTTTGGAGCGTGAATGGCGCCACCACCTGATCTCGATGGGGGCGACAACTCCGCCCTCCGCCTGGTTGCAGACTTGAAAATCTAGGCGTTCGGCGAGCACGTATCTTCCGACATCGACCTTGGACGCGGGTGCGCATGCCCACTGGCTACGAGCGGCTCGTCATACTCCGACCGGGTTCGTCCGGCGGGGCTCGGCCTGGTAGCGGCGCCTGATGGTCCAACTCCGCTTCCAGGAGTTCCATCATGACCAACAAACAGAATCGAAGCCCACGCTGAGATCGGCCCCCGCTGCAAGATCGGCCCGGGCGCGGTGATCGGCGAAGGGGTAGTGTTAGGGCCGGACTGTCGGATTGGGGCACTTGTCAGCATCAGCCACGCACTGATTGGTGCGCGGGTATATGTATATCCGGGTGCTCGGATCGGCCAGGAGGGTTTTGGGTTCACGATCACGCCGCGCGGCTTCCAAACCGTCCCACAGCTCGGCTGCGTCGTCATCGAGGATGATGTAGAGGTGGGAGCTAACACCACGATCGATCGTGGCTCATTGGGAGACACGGTGATCGGCGCCGGCACGCGTCTGGATAACTTGGTGCAGATAGCACACAACGTGCGGATCGGTCGGCATTGCGCGATCGCGGCACATGTCGGCATCTCAGGTTCGGTTCAAATCGACGATCTCGTGGTGGTTGGCGGGCAAGCCGGTTTCGCGAACCATGTGCATGTCGGGACGCGGTCGAGGATCGGGGCACAAGCGGGTGTGATGTCGAATCTCGACGCTGGTGCAGTCGTGGTCGGAAGCCCAGCCCAACCCGCCCATGATTTTTTTCGGGGAATCGCGACGCTCAAGAAGCTCGCCCGCGCGAAGCGGTGAAACGCTACCCCGTGGCCTGCTCGAAACACGGCTTTGCGCTTAGCCACCGCCTGCCAGGCCCTCGAACGCCCGCACCGGCAGGTTTCCACGGGCGGCAGGCCACCTCGACCGTCGACAAGTTCAGCGCCGCGCAGCACGGCGACGAAGCCGGCGCGCGATAGCACCCCACCTAATTCCACACATGGACTAATCGCGGCGGCTCTATGTCTGTCCGCCTCCCCGTCCGGCAATCATTTTGTCCGTCTAGCCGTAGTGCATCGGCGTTTCCGGACATTCATGGCGTGACCGGTCAACGATCCTTTGGCGGACCGGCGCCGCCGTTGATGTCCTTCGGAGCCATCCGACCTAGTAAATATCTACAAGGTTCGCAAATGTTCACTCTTAGCGTTGTTTAACTAACAAGAGACCGTCCAGAACGTGGGGGTAGTCAGGCCGCTCGCCGAAATGGCCGGCAGGCCCAGCGCTCGGCGAGCAAAGTCCCGGTCGAGCGTGCCATTCACGACGGCGGTTCGTACTTTCAGCATCAAGTGAGCGCCTCTCGGAGACCAGCGCATCTGCTGCTGCGCGTTCATTCGCCGATGCAGCAGCCATTGCACCGTGCTCTCGGTGATCGCCGTCGAAATCGGTTCTTCGCATCGGCGCGCTGTCGCGGTATTGACGAGCCGCCCGCACATGGCCGCCGTCAATGGAGAGCGCAATAGATTCCGCTGCGACTGCCGGCTCGGGGCCTACTCCTGCGACCGCTTCCCGCTCCAGCCTGGCGCCGACACGAAGTGTTCGCTGCCGGGTCGTTTCCACAGTTTGCGGCTTGCCGAGCGGCAGAAACTCCGACAGCAACGTCCGGGCCCGGCGGTAGGGCGATAAGGCGCCCATCTTCGCCACGACCTGCTCGTATTCGGGCGTGCATCGGTCGGGCATGATTTCGGCGACCGGGCTGAGTGTCCCACGACGGGTCACCGCGCATCGACACGGCGTAAATCGCGGCGCGTGGACTCGCACCGTACCGAACAGCGACACCAACCGCCGGGAGCGCCGATCTTTGAGGGGCCGCTGCGCGCCACAGCGTGGGCAACGTCGCCGACGGCGGCAATGATCCTCCGCCTGCGCTTGAACAAGATGGACCTGCAACCATCCCCAAGCCCCGGTATCGGGTCACGAACTGGGCGGAGTATGACGCCGCATTGAAGCGGCGGGGCACTCTCACCGTGTGGTTTACGGACGAGGCGGTTCAGGCGTGGCGAGCCGAGCCGCGAACCACGCCTGGCGGCCAGCCGCATTACTCGGCTCTGGCGATCACCACGGCGCTGATGCTGCGCACCGTCTTTGACTTGGCGCTGCGGCAGACCGAGGGCCTGATCGGCTCCGTCATCGGACTGCTCGGGCTTGACCTCGCGGTGCCGGACCACTCCACGCTGAGCCGCCGGGCCAAGACGCTGGAGGTGCCGTCGCTCCGGCGGAGCTTCCGGTTCGCTGCATTTGCTCGTGGACAGCACTGGTCTGAAGCTCGGCGGAGCCGGCGAATGGCTGGTCGAAAAGCACGGCAAGTCCCGCCGCCGCTCCTGGCGCAAACTGCATATTGGCGTCGATGCCGACAGCGGCGAGATCGCCGCCGTCGCGGTGACCAGGAAGGATATCGACGATGCCGCGATGGCTGGCGCGCTGCTTGGCCAGATCGCCGACCCCATTGCCTCCTTCACCGCTGACGGCACCTACGATCAGGACCAGGTCAGCCAGGCGGTTGCCGAGCGTTATCCAGATGCCGCCGTCGTCGTGCCGCCGCGGGCAGGCGCGGTGGCGAGTTGTTCGGCCGGGACCGCCGCGACACAGCGTGACGGTCATCTGCGGATGATCACCGAACGCGGCCGCATGGCCTGGCAAAAAGCCAGCGGCTACAATCTGCGGGCCAAGGTCGAGGCGACGATCGGCCGATACAAGCGCGTGATCGGCGATGCGCTTCGATCGCGCACCGACCAGACCGAGGCGACCGAGGTTGCCATCGCTGCCGCTGCACTGAACCGGATGCTGGCGTTCGGACGCCCGAACTATGTCCGTATCTCTTAAATAACATTTGGAGTTGGGGGCATTACGTCCGAGCACTTCTGGACCCACCTCCATGCAACACGGTCACCGGCGAAGGAACTGAAGGAGGCGGTGTAGTCTAAACGAGCGATGGTTGTGCAAATTGGTCAGCTACCGGCAGCAAGGTTGAGGGTCTCGCGCTACCCGGGCCATGGAAAGGCTTGTGCTCGACGCACAGTGCGCGCACATCTCTAAAGCTCCCCAATGTCACTGCCAACCGAACCTCTCGGTGGAACTGGGTTCTCCTGGCCCTGAAAGAGTTGATAATGACCCCCAAGTTTCTGCGCGAAGAAGCGGCCCGTTTCCGCGGTATGGCCGGGACGGCTGATCTGGAAGCCTCCAAGACGAGGCTACTCGCAATGACGATCGATTTTGAGTTCGGGCCACAGCCGCCGATGAGTTGGTCACCCCGAAACTGGATGAGGGTATCAAGGATAGGGCTGCGAAGAAGACCACCAAGCACCTGCATCATTCTGTCTGATCCACTCCCGTCAGCCGGATCATTTGTCTTATCCCTCCGGACAGCGGCGCCTAATCGAGCACTGTGGGCAACCGCTCCAGAACAAGGAATACACGGTGGCGGAATCTGGTGAAAACGTCCATGGTCGCTACCTGATACGAACCTTTTCGTCCGGGTCGAAGGTCAGTGTCCGGGCATTCACTGGGGAGAGGTCTGTGGCCTTTACCGAAGCAAAATCCATGGACGAAGCGATCACTGCGATTGGAAACCTTCTTGACGACCGTGACGGTCGAGAGCGCGCTGCCCGACAAGATGGGATTCCCACGGCACAAGAATTCGCGGACGCCTTTGCGCGGTTAGCGAAAAAGGTTAGGAAAAATCAATCGGTCATGTTCAGGGCGCTTCATTCGGCACCAAACCGCACGATGACCGCGACTGAGCTTACCGCTTCGGCTGGCTATACAATCTTCCGAACTGGAAACGGGATGCTCGGAAAGCTCGGTCGAATGCTTGCACAAGACCTTGGATTCGATCCCGGTCTGCAGCCTGATGGCTCGCCAAGTTGGATTTCCGCGTCGGCAACGGGTTTCGATGGGAACAAACGCGAGTACCACGGTGATTGGAAGTGGAAAATGAGACCGCAGGTGGCAGATTGCTTGACTATGATGAACCTCGATCACCTGGCTCCTTAATCCACATCAGGCAAAAAGGTTGCGGTCTACTTCCACTTACGCACCACCCGGTCGATCAGATCGCGGTCGGTGGGTCATCTCAACCAGCGATACAGCCCTGGCTGAATGCCTCAATCACCACGGAAGACGGTCTCGATGTTGTTACCGTCGGAATTAAGCACAAATGCGGCGTAGTAATTCTCCCGGCGCAGGCCGGGCGCCCCGTTTCGGTTCCGCCAGCCTTGAGGGCGGCGGCGTGGAATGCTTCAACCTCAACCCTATTCTTGGCCGCGAACGCGGTATGCTACTTAACGGAGTGCGGGTGGTAGCGCGATCAATCCAAAAGACAGGATATTCAATACCGTAGCCGATGCCGTCGCTACCCACGTTATCGGGCATCTGCCTTACGCGGCGCATACCAAGTGCTTCCAAAGCCGCGTCGTAGAAGATGGCGGAGCGTTCTACGTCAGCGACGCCAATGCCGGTGTGGTCAATCATTGGGCCTTCCTTGGGTCACAAGAGAGGTTGTGGTCGAATCGAGGCTCGCTCACGCTCTTGGCTGTCAAGCCGATATGCGCCAGCACATTCAAGACATTACCTGAAATTCTCGTATCGTCAATCTACCACCGAGGGCTGGAGACCGACGACGGACGATTGGGAAAAAGTAACAGCAAGAACCGGAGTCCCTGAACGAGGCTCCTCGCCATATTAGTCCCGAACAAGAAACATCATGGCTTTTTAAATTACTGCCCTCGACCATCACCGCTTTACAAGATTATTCGAGTTATCGGACGGCGAACTGGCAGAAAATATGGCGGTTCGCCAAACCGCAAGAAGGCTGCGCGGGCATCCTAATGTGACGAGGAGTTGCTGTAAGGGTTTGCGCCGAAACAGACCCGGAAGGTTCCGTGGCACTGGCTGTATGTGGGACGAATTCATCGCCGATTGCGCAGCCAGTTCCCGGCTCGCCACAAATCAGCAGCGACGGCTTTGAGCCCTATTCCGCCATAGCGTCGGTGTTCGGTCGGGCCTGCCACTGCAGCCGGATCGTCAACGAGCTACAAAGGCGAACCGCCCATAACTGCCGCTCGCCGTTACGGCCAGCCCAGGCGGTGTCCACTTCTCGGAGCTATATCAGCGTCTGTCGCGCCGGGGTCGAGACATCATGCCGCCTTGGAATGATCTCCTTATCGGCTCAGTGTTGGCAGTCCGAACAGGTGAGCCATGTCTACCTCAAATAGGACCCAGATAGACCGTGTGCGTAATGTTGCCGCTCGGCGCGGGGTTGTTCACCTGGTCGGGATGGACATGAACCCGAAGAATGGCTTCAGTGTCATGCCGGGCGCGACGGCGATGCCGGAGTACACCTCGTAGGAGATCTCCGACGTATTTGCCCGGCCGCCAGTGGTTTTGGACAGAACGTTGTTGATGTGCTCCTTCAGGCGGGGGTTTACGTCGACAAGGTTTATCCGCGAGGCCGAGTGTATCGTTGGGTCGCGGGGCGTATATCCCTTATCAGTAAGCGCCTACTTAAGGCCATCCGTTTGACGTTGGGTTCACCGCTAGTCGTCCAGTTCGCGCCGCCGAAGACGGTCAGGCCGCGATCGGACGCGTCGGGGCGGTAGACCATCTGCTGGGCCTGGACCCAGACCTGGCTCAGGCCGTAATCCAGCTTCGATGTCCCGCCGGCCAGGATGCGGTTTTGGCCGTTGGTGTTGAGCAGGGGAT
>CAVYXX010000087.1:0-36285 GCA_963772355.1 uncultured Alphaproteobacteria bacterium
TAGCCTGGTAGGTACGAGGACAGCAAGACCTTCAACCTATTGTGGTCCCGCCGCAGGGGCGACTGATCACCCCGGCGCCCCACCGGCGGCGGTGGCGCGCTTGACCCGTGTCCTCCATCCAACCGGCCGGGCGTTCCCCACCTGACGCCGAACCAACCGTCCGGGGCGATGCGCCTCCCCACCTCCGCTCGGCAAGTCATCCTCACTGCCCCAAAAATCTCTACCCTGGATGCCAGCGACAGCGCCTCGCGCCGATTTGTGGTATCGTTCGCGGCAAACATCTGCAACCCGTGTCTGGGCGCTGCATGACCGACCAGCTCACACCATTCTTCCTCATCGTGGCCGACCACGATCAAGGGTTCTTTTGCGTCGAAGGTCCTATGACCGATGACCGGTCATGGAACAATGCCGCTCGCCATGCTCGCGACCAATTTGGCCGGCGCGTCGTATGCGGCCCAAACGGCCCGGATCCAAACGCACTCGCCGCCGAATTCCAACGCGCCGAAAAACTTGCCGGTGTTCCACCGGGGAGCGTCCTGAGGCCACGCCAATGAACGAGCCGCTTCCCGCCATCATAGTCGTCTTTGAAACGAGACTCTGATGCTGGCGGCGGCGGCGGTGCTGCTGGGCGTCGCGCGGCGATGGCGCTTGCCTTATCCGGTTCTGCTCGCACTGACCGGTGCGGCCGTGGCGATCGCGCCCATAACGTCAGCCTGGATCAGACCCTGTGCTCGTGCTGACACTGTTCGTGGCCCCCGTGTTGCTCGACGCGGCTTATGACACCTCGCTTCGCGACTTGAAGCGCCAGTGGGGCCGGTGTGAGCCTTGCGCTCATCGCGGTGGGAGTGACGAGTTCGGCCGTTGCCTCGGTCGTAAACTTGTCGGTGCCTACCATCCCCTGGGCGGCGGCCGTGACGATCGGCGCGATCGTCACCCCGCCCGATGCGGTCGCGGCGACGACGGTGCTGCGGGACGTCAAGCTCCCGCATCGCGTCGCGGTGATCCTCGAAGGCGAAGCGCTACTCAACGATGCCTCGGCGCTCCTGATCTACCGTCTCGCCGTCGCGGCGGTAGTTGCCGGTGGCAGCGTCGGCGCCGAGGCGATTGCCCCGGCCTTTCTTCTGTCGCTCGTGGGCAGCATCGTCGCGGGCCCAGCGTTCGCTTGGCTCGTCGGACGCATCGTTAACCGGATCGAGGATGCGCCATCGTCGATCATTTTACAGTTTGTCAGCACCTTCGGCGTCTGGGTCATCGCCGAGCGGATGGGTCTGTCGCCCATTCTGACCGTCGTCACCTACGCAATGACGCTCGCGCGCTCGGTCCGGCCTACCAACCCGCTCACCTGCGCATCCCATCCTACGCCGTCTGGGACACAGCGGTCGTGGTTCTCAATGTGCTCGCCTTTCTGCTGATCGGGCTGGAACTCGGCCCGGTGATCGCCGCCGCGCCGGCTGGCAATCTCGGCCGCTGGCTAGTCGTCGGCGCGGCGGTGCTTGCGACGGTGATTGGCGTGCGGCTTGGCTGGACAGTGGCGGCCGCGTTGTGGAGCGGTGGCGAATCAAGCACCGAAGGGTGGCGGCTTCGATCGTCGCTCCATTACCCAATTGGCGGACCGGCCTGCTGATCGGCTGGGCCGGCACGCGTGGCATCGTCACGGTCGTGACCGCCCTCGCCTTGCCGCAGAACTTTCCGGAGCGCGGAATGCTGCTCTTCGCTGCCTTCATCGTTACGCTCGGCACATTGCTGGTTCAAGGACGAACGCTACGCCCGCTGGTGCTTGCGCTTAACCTAAATGACGATGATCCGATCAACCGAGAGGTGCGGGAGGCGCGAGTGATTACGGCCGACGCCGCGCTCATCGCAATCTGCGGCGAGACAGTGGAGGGTGTCCAAGCGGTGCGCGCCGAATTGGAGGCCGAACGCCAGATGGCCGAGTTGGTGGATGAGGGCGATGGACGTCCAACCTTTCCGGTGAAGGCGCTCCGTGCCAAAGCGCTCGCGGCGAGACGGCGGCGACTGCTCGCAATGTGACGCGAGGGCGTGATCGGCGACGCGGCCTTTCACCGAATGGAGGAAGAACTGGACCTTGCTGACCTCGCGGTTGCGACGCGCGCCTGAGTGCGGGAAATGTCAGAGACAGTCTGATTGCTAATTCGAGACTAATAGTAGACCACGGTGGGCGGCTAGCTGAGTGGCACATGGACGGGAGACGGAACGTTGGACCATCATCATGCCGATTTGGGCGACGTGCGGTTGCACTATGTGACGGCGGGCAGCGGTTTTCCGGTGGTCTTGCTGCACGGATGGCCCCAAAGCTGGTACGAATGGCGACTGGTTATGCCTGGGTTGGCCGAACGGTTCCGGGTGATCGCACCCGACTTGCGGGGTCTCGGCAATTCGTCCCGTCCAGCGGGCGGGTACGAGAAGAAAACAGTCGGTGGAGATATCTGGCGGCTGGCCGATGAGGGTCTGGGAATCTCGGAATTCCACCTGGTCGGGCATGACTGGGGCGGCCCAACGGCCTACGCGGTTGCCTCAGCGCATCCGGAGGCGGTGCGGAAACTGGCGATCTTGGATGTGACGATCCCCGGCGACGGCAGCCCGAACATCAGTCAGGGCGGGCGGCGGTGGCACCATGCATTCACCAGACGCTCGACTTGCCCGAGGCTCTGGTAAGCGGCCGCGAGGATATTTATCTCGGCTGGTTCTACCGCACCTACGGCGCTCGGCCGGATGCCATTCCGGATGCCGATATCGCGGAGTACCTGCGGGTGTATCGGCAGCCGGGCGCGTTGCGAGCCGGGTTTTCGTATTATCGGGCGATTCCCGTGGATATCGCCGACAATGTCGCAACGGCCGCGCGGTTCAAACTGCCCATGCCGGTTCTAGCGCTGGGTGGCGACCGGTCCTGGGGGCGGAGGCTAGAGGTCGTCGAGTCGCTGCGACGCCTGGCTGTGGACGTCACCGGTGGCGTCGTTGAAAACTGCGGCCACTGGATGCCGGAGGAACAGCCGGCGGAACTGCTACGGCGCCTGATGGCGTTCCTTGGTTGAGCCGGCGGCATGCGAGAGGCAACCGGCGGGAGCAAGGCGGGCCCATCGTCGCTTCCAGCGCTTCCCTTCAGGTCAGCATGTTTCGCCGCCAGCCGAAGTTGCGGCTCCGGCCATAAGTTGACGGATCATTGCCCCGACCGTTGTGTCAGAGGGTGGACGCGGTCGGTCGGCCTGCGTAAACCGCCGGGTTCAACGCGCCTGGCGTGCGGTGCAGGTTCCAGCAGCACGCTCTGCGCTGCCGCATCCTCCGTACAGGAAATCAAAAGTCCACCTGAGGTCTGCGCGTCGGTCAGCAGGTGGCGCAACGGGGACGGGAATCCGACAGGTAGAGTTACACCGTCACCATAGCTGTCCCAGTTGCGATGGGAGGCCCCGGCGTCCCCTCCGAGCGGGGGCGCGTCTTGCGGCGAACCGAGGTCGTGATTTCCGACCGTGCTCGCACCATCCCTCGCCGTTTACGGCGCTTCTTCGACGTTATCCAAGAAGCGGATGTAATGCTCTGGGAGACCATGGGCCCGCGCGCCGTCGCGCAGGAGAGTGAGGTAGCGGAGCGACGGCCTTCCATCGACCTCCTTGCCGTTGGCGATGTAGGTCATCGCCCGAAACGGGTTGCCGTTGATGTCCTCTACATCCAGCCACAGCGGTAGATACCAACTCCATGGGATACCCTCCGTGGCGTCCAAACGGACGAGGTCGCGCCGGGTGACGCTGTAGAGGACGCCCCACACCTCAGCCTTCGGGTCAGGGAAAAGGTTGGCGGGGGCGGCCTTGCCCCTGGGTCGTCCATCAAGATTGAAGCGCAGGCGGAAGCCGCGCACTCGGCTGGGCCGCCAATCGAGCGGTCGCATACCACGCCATCCACGAAAGGCGCTGTCGTGCATATTGGCGCCATAGGCGAAGTCCCAGACGCCCTCCCCGGGTGGCCCGACGAGTGGCAGCCGATGAAGCCGGTACAGGCACCAGGACAGCCACCACGATCGGGCAAGAAAGCTCCGGAGGTTGAGTAGCAGACGGATTGGAAGCATTGGTCGCCTCACCCTCGATGTGGGGTCCGTATCCTAATGCGGAATCAACTTGGCCGAGCGTTTCGCGATTTTCCGCGCGTGGCGTTCTAGGGCTCCGCAGTTCAACCCGCAAACGGCGCAGAGGTCATCACAAATGACGAAGACAAGCGATTCAATGAGTTCCATTGCGCCGTTATGTCGCTGGCCACCACAATCGCTCGCGCTGTCGGCATGTGACAATATAGCTGAATAGAACTAACATGCGCGCCCGTCAGAAAACCCAGGAGGGTTACAATGGCGAAGAGTCAGAAGCGAAGCGGCCGCGAGCCGAAGAAGCCTAAAAAGAGCAAGCTAAAAGGGTTCCTCCCCAGCTACGGCTCTCCCCACCCTGCAGTTGAACCGGACCACCCCGGTAAGCGATCGAAACAAGTAAGATCCTGCGAACTCGCAGACGCGTCCCAGGGATGACCCATCGTCCATGGTTTGAATGCGCATGGCGACGTGGTCGCCGAGGTGAAGGCAAATCCAGACCTCGGTCAAATACGCGTCACCCGCCCCCGGTCGGCGCCTTTGCAGCAAATAGGATCGTCAATCCGCGTCGCTTCCGTGAAACCAACCGGTTATGCTTGATTCCCATCTCTGAATACATGGACCAAGGTGTCGGTGAAATCGGTTTCACCGGCACGGCAGGGGCTGTTGCAAGCGCCGTATGGCATGCGACGGGCACTCGCGTGCGGGAACTCCCAATCACTATGGTCGCAGGGCCGAGGGTGTGGCCCCATGGGCGCTAAAATAGTCGCCTTCTGGGGTATTTGACATGGGGTTTGCGTTTCCGGGGCGCATTTGCGAACGATTTATGAATGTCCCCAGTTACCCGCATCATCGCTTGGATCGTGATCGGGCCGCGAATGGCGTCAACCAGTGCCCATACTGCGACTTTCTGCGCTGTCCACAGTGAAGGCAGATATTCGGCATCGAAAAGGTCCTGAGAGGAAAAACTCCAGGAAAACCTGGCTCAAGTCGTCGCACAACAGCGCAAGGATAAGATGCGGATACAGCCAACTTCGTGCGCCGAGGTCGGTACGCGCCGGCAGCTTATCGATATGGAGCAGGGATTTCAGCCGTTTGAACGCGAGTTCGATTTGCCACCTAAGCCGGTATGCGGCGAGTACCTCCACGGCAGGGTAGTGCTCGCCTGGCAGCGAGGTGCCAAGGATCAGAAACTCCGCGGCGATCAGCGTGCGCGGATCGAGCACCCTCTGTTTGCGGTTGGTCTGCGCGTGCAGCGTCTTGCGCGTGGCCTCCACGGCCTCGGGCGGCTTGCGCAAGATGATCAGGCGGATCGGCGTCGTCATCCGCTTGGCTGAGCGGCCGTTTGGAGCGTGAATGGCGCCACCACCTGATCTCGATGGGGGCGACAACTCCGCCCTCCGCCTGGTTGCAGACTTGAAAATCTAGGCGTTCGGCGAGCACGTATCTTCCGACATCGACCTTGGACGCGGGTGCGCATGCCCACTGGCTACGAGCGGCTCGTCATACTCCGACCGGGTTCGTCCGGCGGGGCTCGGCCTGGTAGCGGCGCCTGATGGTCCGACTCCGCTTCCAGGAGTTCCATCATGACCAACAAACAAAATCGAAGCCCACGCTGAGATCGGCCCCCGCTGCAAGATCGGCCCGGGCGCGGTGATCGGCGAAGGGGTAGTGTTAGGGCCGGACTGTCGGATTGGGGCACTTGTCAGCATCAGCCACGGACTGATTGGTGCGCGGGTATATGTATATCCGGGTGCTCGGATCGGCCAGGAGGGTTTTGGGTTCACGATCACGCCGCGCGGCTTCCAAACCGTCCCACAGCTCGGCTGCGTCGTCATCGAGGATGATGTAGAGGTGGGAGCTAACACCACGATCGATCGTGGCTCATTGGGAGACACGGTGATCGGCGCCGGCACGCGTCTGGATAACTTGGTGCAGATAGCACACAACGTGCGGATCGGTCGGCATTGCGCGATCGCGGCACATGTCGGCATCTCAGGTTCGGTTCAAATCGACGATCTCGTGGTGGTTGGCGGGCAAGCCGGTTTCGCGAACCATGTGCATGTCGGGACGCGGTCGAGGATCGGGGCACAAGCGGGTGTGATGTCGAATCTCGACGCTGGTGCAGTCGTGGTCGGAAGCCCAGCCCAACCCGCCCATGATTTTTTTCGGGGAATCGCGACGCTCAAGAAGCTCGCCCGCGCGAAGCGGTGAAACGCTACCCCGTGGCCTGCTCGAAACACGGCTTTGCGCTTAGCCACCGCCTGCCAGGCCCTCGAACGCCCGCACCGGCAGGTTTCCACGGGCGGCAGGCCACCTCGACCGTCGACAAGTTCAGCGCCGCGCAGCACGGCGACGAAGCCGGCGCGCGATAGCACCCCACCTAATTCCACTACATGGACTAATCGCGGCGGCTCTATGTCTGTCCGCCTCCCCGTCCGGCAATCATTTTGTCCGTCTAGCCGTAGTGCATCGGCGTTTCCGGACATTCATGGCGTGACCGGTCAACGATCCTTTGGCGGACCGGCGCCGCCGTTGATGTCCTTCGGAGCCATCCGACCTAGTAAATATCTACAAGGTTCGCAAATGTTCACTCTTAGCGTTGTTTAACTAACAAGAGACCGTCCAGAACGTGGGGGTAGTCAGGCCGCTCGCCGAAATGGCCGGCAGGCCCAGCGCTCGGCGAGCAAAGTCCCGGTCGAGCGTGCCATTCACGACGGCGGTTCGTACTTTCAGCATCAAGTGAGCGCCTCTCGGAGACCAGCGCATCTGCTGCTGCGCGTTCATTCGCCGATGCAGCAGCCATTGCACCGTGCTCTCGGTGATCGCCGTCGAAATCGGTTCTTCGCATCGGCGCGCTGTCGCGGTATTGACGAGCCGCCCGCACATGGCCGCCGTCAATGGAGAGCGCAATAGATTCCGCTGCGACTGCCGGCTCGGGGCCTACTCCTGCGACCGCTTCCCGCTCCAGCCTGGCGCCGACACGAAGTGTTCGCTGCCGGGTCGTTTCCACAGTTTGCGGCTTGCCGAGCGGCAGAAACTCCGACAGCAACGTCCGGGCCCGGCGGTAGGGCAATAAGGCGCCCATCTTCGCCACGACCTGCTCGTATTCGGGCGTGCATCGGTCGGGCATGATTTCGGCGACCGGGCTGAGTGTCCCACGACGGGTCACCGCGCATCGACACGGCGTAAATCGCGGCGCGTGGACTCGCACCGTACCGAACAGCGACACCAACCGCCGGGAGCGCCGATCTTTGAGGGGCCGCTGCGCGCCACAGCGTGGGCAACGTCGCCGACGGCGGCAATGATCCTCCGCCTGCGCTTGAACAAGATGGACCTGCAACCATCCCCAAGCCCCGGTATCGGGTCACGAACTGGGCGGAGTATGACGCCGCATTGAAGCGGCGGGGCACTCTCACCGTGTGGTTTACGGACGAGGCGGTTCAGGCGTGGCGAGCCGAGCCGCGAACCACGCCTGGCGGCCAGCCGCATTACTCGGCTCTGGCGATCACCACGGCGCTGATGCTGCGCACCGTCTTTGACTTGGCGCTGCGGCAGACCGAGGGCCTGATCGGCTCCGTCATCGGACTGCTCGGGCTTGACCTCGCGGTGCCGGACCACTCCACGCTGAGCCGCCGGGCCAAGACGCTGGAGGTGCCGTCGCTCCGGCGGAGCTTCCGGTTCGCTGCATTTGCTCGTGGACAGCACTGGTCTGAAGCTCGGCGGAGCCGGCGAATGGCTGGTCGAAAAGCACGGCAAGTCCCGCCGCCGCTCCTGGCGCAAACTGCATATTGGCGTCGATGCCGACAGCGGCGAGATCGCCGCCGTCGCGGTGACCAGGAAGGATATCGACGATGCCGCGATGGCTGGCGCGCTGCTTGGCCAGATCGCCGACCCCATTGCCTCCTTCACCGCTGACGGCACCTACGATCAGGACCAGGTCAGCCAGGCGGTTGCCGAGCGTTATCCAGATGCCGCCGTCGTCGTGCCGCCGCGGGCAGGCGCGGTGGCGAGTTGTTCGGCCGGGACCGCCGCGACACAGCGTGACGGTCATCTGCGGATGATCACCGAACGCGGCCGCATGGCCTGGCAAAAAGCCAGCGGCTACAATCTGCGGGCCAAGGTCGAGGCGACGATCGGCCGATACAAGCGCGTGATCGGCGATGCGCTTCGATCGCGCACCGACCAGACCGAGGCGACCGAGGTTGCCATCGCTGCCGCTGCACTGAACCGGATGCTGGCGTTCGGACGCCCGAACTATGTCCGTATCTCTTAAATAACATTTGGAGTTGGGGGCATTACGTCCGAGCACTTCTGGACCCACCTCCATGCAACACGGTCACCGGCGAAGGAACTGAAGGAGGCGGTGTAGTCTAAACGAGCGATGGTTGTGCAAATTGGTCAGCTACCGGCAGCAAGGTTGAGGGTCTCGCGCTACCCGGGCCATGGAAAGGCTTGTGCTCGACGCACAGTGCGCGCACATCTCTAAAGCTCCCCAATGTCACTGCCAACCGAACCTCTCGGTGGAACTGGGTTCTCCTGGCCCTGAAAGAGTTGATAATGACCCCCAAGTTTCTGCGCGAAGAAGCGGCCCGTTTCCGCGGTATGGCCGGGACGGCTGATCTGGAAGCCTCCAAGACGAGGCTACTCGCAATGACGATCGATTTTGAGTCTCGGGCCACAGCCGCCGATGAGTTGGTCACCCCGAAACTGGATGAGGGTATCAAGGATAGGGCTGCGAAGAAGACCACCAAGCACCTGCATCATTCTGTCTGATCCACTCCCGTCAGCCGGATCATTTGTCTTATCCCTCCGGACAGCGGCGCCTAATCGAGCACTGTGGGCAACCGCTCCGAGAACAAGGAATACACGGTGGCGGAATCTGGTGAAAACGTCCATGGTCGCTACCTGATACGAACCTTTTCGTCCGGGTCGAAGGTCAGTGTCCGGGCATTCACTGGGGAGAGGTCTGTGGCCTTTACCGAAGCAAAATCCATGGACGAAGCGATCACTGCGATTGGAAACCTTCTTGACGACCGTGACGGTCGAGAGCGCGCTGCCCGACAAAATGGGATTCCCACGGCACAAGAATTCGCGGACGCCTTTGCGCGGTTAGCGAAAAAGGTTAGGAAAAATCAATGGGTCATGTTGAGGGCGCTTCATTCGGCACCAAACCGCACGATGACCGCGACTGAGCTTACCGCTTCGGCTGGCTATACAATCTTCCGAACTGGAAACGGGATGCTCGGAAAGCTCGGTCGAATGCTTGCACAAGACCTTGGATTCGATCCCGGTCTGCAGCCTGATGGCTCGCCAAGTTGGATTTCCGCGTTGGCAACGGGTTTCGATGGGAACAAACGCGAGAACCACGGTGATTGGAAGTGGAAAATGAGACCGCAGGTGGCAGATTGCTTGACTATGATGAACCTCGATCACCTGGCTCCTTAATCCACATCAGGCGAAAAAGGTTGCGGTCTACTTCCACTTACGCACCACCCGGTCGATCAGATCGCGGTCGGTGGGTCATCTCAACCAGCGATACAGCCCTGGCTGAATGCCTCAATCACCACGGAAGACGGTCTCGATGTTGTTACCGTCTGGATCGAGCACAAATGCGGCGTAGTAATTCTCCCGGCGCAGGCCGGGCGCCCCGTTTTCGGTTCCGCCAGCCTTGAGGGCGGCGGCGTGGAATGCTTCAACCTCAGCCCTATTCTTGGCTGCGAACGCGGTATGCTACTTAACGGAGTGCGGGTGGTAGCGCGATCAATCCAAAAGACAGGATATTCAATACCGTAGCCGATGCCGTCGCTACCCACGTTATCGGGCATCTGCCTTACGCGGCGCATACCAAGTGCTTCCAAAGCCGCGTCGTAGAAGATGGCGGAGCGTTCTACGTCAGCGACGCCAATGCCGGTGTGGTCAATCATTGGGCCTTCCTTGGGTCACAAGAGAGGTTGTGGTCGAATCGAGGCTCGCTCACGCTCTTGGCTGTCAAGCCGATATGCGCCAGCACATTCAAGACATTACCTGAAATTCTCGTATCGTCAATCTACCACCGAGGGCTGGAGACCGACGACGGACGATTGGGAAAAAGTAACAGCAAGAACCGGAGTGCCCTGAACGAGGCTCCTCACCATATTAGTCCCGAACAAGAACATCATGGCTTTTTAAATTACTGCCCTCGACCATCACCGCTTTACAAGATTATTCGAGTTATCGGACGGCGAACTGGCAGAAAATATGGCGGTTCGCCAAACCGCAAGAAGGCTGCGCGGGCATCCTAATGTGACGAGGAGTTGCTGTAAGGGTTTGCGCCGAAACAGACCCGGAAGGTTCCGTGGCACTGGCTGTATGTGGGACGAATTCATCGCCGATTTGCGCAGCCGAGTCCCCGGCTCGCCACAAATCAGCAGCGACGGCTTTGAGCCGTATGTCGGCGCCATAGCGTCGGTGTTCGGTCGGGCCTGCCACTACGGCCAGATCGTCAAGAGCTACAAAGGCGAACCGCCCATAACTGCCGCTCGCCGTTACGGCCAGCCCAGGCGGTGTCCACTTCTCGGAGCTATATCAGCGTCTGTCGCGCCGGGGTCGAGACATCATGCCGCCTTGGAATGATCTCCTTATCGGCTCAGTGTTGGCAGTCCGAACAGGTGAGCCATGTCTACCTCAAATAGGACACCCAGATAGACCGTGTGCGTAATGTTGCCGCTCGGCGCGGGGTTGTTCACCTGGTCGGGATGGGACATGAACCCGAAGAATGGCTTCAGTGTCATGCCGGGCGCGACGGCGATGCCGTAGTACACCTCGTAGGAGATCTCCGACGCACTTGCCTGGCCGCCAGTGGTTTTGGACAGAACGTTGTTGATGCGCTCCTTCAGGCGGGGGTTCACGTCGACAAGGCTCACCGCGAGGCCGAGCGTATCGTTGGGTCGCGGGGCGAACACCCCTTTGTAGTAAGCGCCGACGAAGGCCATCCGTTTGACGTTGGGTTCACCGCTAGTCGTCCAGTTCGCGCCGCCGAAGACGGTCAGGCCGCGATCGGACGCGTCGGGGCGGTAGACCATCTGCTGGGCCTGGACCCAGACCTGGCTCAGGCCGTAATCCAGCTTCGATGTCCCGCCGGCCAGGATGCGGTTTTGGCCGTTGGTGTTGAGCAGGGGATCGGCGTAGGTGCCGGTGACATAGAAGCCGCCCACTGAAAAGGCGCGCGGGTATTGATCGTTCTGCACAGTCGTTCGGTACCCGAACTGGACAGGAAACGTGGCGCCGTTGGCGTAGTTGAGCCCCCAGTCTGGGCCGGGAAAACCGCCGTGGTTGGTCGTGGCGGCGACCGGTTGGTTCTCGTAAACGCCGATATTGGTGTAGAACGGGCCGGCGATCCGGATCTGCGCGACCGCGGCCCATGATGACGCGAGATAGGGCGGGTAGCCCCTGTCGAACGTATAGGCGGCCGGCGTGCGACAGAGACTGGTTATGAATGTGCAATAGACCTCGGAGCCGTCGAACTGCGTATAGGCAGGAAGCCGGCCCAGACGCAGGTTGACCTGCTGGTTGAACAGGTTCTGCTCATAGGACAACTCGTTCACGCGGAACGCAGGACCGTCGCCGGCGAAAAGGCGGTTGTTCAGGTACGCGCTCCCGGACCAGGCGTAGAAGGGCTGGCCCGCCAGATCGTCGAGCAGGAAGTGAACGGCGCCGCCGGTGATCTCGGCGATGCGCTCCATGTCGAGATCGAAACCCAGCTGGGTAAATCCCTGGAACGACAAACCTCGCTTGACGCCGCCGCTGACAGTGGCGATGTCGTCGGAGAGGTTCCTGGCGATGATGTAGATGCCTTGGTCCGCCAGCGTTTGCCCGAAATCGGAGCCGAGCGGTCGCAGGTTGAACAGATAGCCGCCTTGCGTTCCGGATGGCGGGAAAGTTTCCGGCGGCTCGAGCGGTATGAGAAGGGGCGGGAGGGTCGTGCCAGTCTGAACCTGTCCCTCGGCAATCGCCGGGAACAGATTATCGTCGTTAACAGGACAAACCAGTAGATCATGGTGATCTAAGTGGTTCGGTAGCCGGGGGCTCTGTTAGCACTCGCGCCAAGGTTTTCGTCTCAAGAGAGAGTGACCCAAGCCAGTGAAACGGCTCCGATTTTGAGGTTAGTCCGCCTGAGCAGACGGCGGCGTCCCGCAAACCGAGAGGGGCAGCGGCGAACGCGACGGTTGCAGATCCGTGACCTCGCTCCGGGATCACCGGAAGCACGTAGTTTATACTCAACCGGACGCCCTTGGTTGAAAACGGGCGTCCGGTTTGGGTCGAACTCGGCTGTAGGCGGCCGGCGCATTGCACTGCCGCCGGTCGGTTGGGAAGGGTCATTCGGACTCGCGGTGGACACGAATGCTACGAAGTTGCACCAACCGACAACAACGTCACAGGCCAGGCTTCTTAGCCGAATTTGCCTTGGGTGACTTTTCCGGCGGTGCTGCTGACTGGGCACGTGGAACGACTATGCGCAAGCTTTGCCCTCCGGCTCGACGTAAATGGTTGCGGTGGCTCCAGCAACTGCCTCTCTCAGGGCGGCTTCTATCCGGTCGCAGATTTCATGCGCTAACTCGACGCCCATTTTTGCCGGAACGACCAGGTGGAAGTCGATAAAGGTGGCCCTGCCTGCATGACGGGTGCGCAGCGCATGGACTTCGATCGCCTCGCCGATGTTTGCCGTGATCACCTCTCGGATCCGCGCGAGCTGCTCCGGCGGCGGGTCCGACTGTTCTTCGTTGACCCGCAACGTCTGCTGGGTCCCGTAGTAGGCCATCCCGGCGCCAATCAACACCGCAATGCCCCCAAGCGCCAGGCCGACGGTCTTGCGGAAATTGTCTTCGATGTCGGCCCGCGCCTTCGGGTCACAAATTTTGAGGCGCTGGCTCTCGACTACTCGCTTCGGCAGCCGCCACCAGAGCCACCAGGTTCCCGCGGCCACGATGATGACAGTGATGCCCGTTCCGATCTGCCAGAGCACACCCCTTGCCGATGCCAAGCCGATAAGCAGGACGACGGCGATGCCAATGCCTGCCGCCCAAAACACCACTCGTCGCCTGGGCACCAGCCATCGCCACCCACGAGCGAATTGAAGCACCACCGATTTCCAGACCGACGAGGCGCGTTCCTTTACGACCATTGCTCGGCTCCATGACCCTGGCGGACCTTGGAAGAGCCGGCGGCGCGATGTCCACTATCCGCGGCTGTGGGCTGGGGCACGACGCCAAAAGTCCGTCACGACAGCCCTAGGCATCGCATGCGGGCCCCGCAATCGCAGCCAGTCCGTCCCGAGCAGGGTCAATGACTGGAAGGTCAGCGCGCGCCGCGCGGGCGGAGTTAACCAACGCAACACGCAGCAACAACAGACGACAGAAGATACTTTCTCACGGCGCTGCGCTCGCGTGAATGTCCGGGACGGTCGACCGGACACCGGCGACATACTCGGCGACGGTGCTGTCCAACCCGCCGAGCGCGACGGTCATCGGCGGCGCCTGGAAGGTCACCTCCATTACGCTTTCAGCCCCTTGCCTGGTGATAATGGCGGTCAACCCGGACGCTGTACCTTCGCCTAGAATGACGTGCTGTTGCGCGGTGATGAGGCCATCGGAGCGATTAGAACTGACAACCGCATAGCCGACACTTGGCACAGCCCGCAGCGCTGCGTCATACAAGCGGTCGGTCGACGCATGCGAGCGATACTCACCGCTGGCTTGAGGCCCTGGGCCGGTGCCGCATCCGGCCAGTGCAGAGAGGGTGAGGGCCAAGTATGCCATGCCGCGCGGGGTCATGACCAGACTGCCCGAAGCCACGGCGCGGGCGGCGGCGGCGCCGGTGGTGCTCGGCCAGTGTCACCGATCGCGCCACGCACAACCCCGGCGTGCATGCCAACGGCATCGGCACCAACGCGGATGATCTCTCGCCCAAGCCTGATCCATTCCGTTCCAGGTGGGATCACCTGCAGCGTCGGGTCGGGGAGATCCTCAAACCGGATGCCGGGCGGGAGTGTTATCGATGTCTGTTCCATATGATTAGCCTTTTATAGCTGAAAAGCTGTGTTGTAAGTTACTCGGGTTGTGGCTGATCGTCGGGGGCGCTGGCTTGGCTGCCAGGTGTCTCAGCAGGCGATGGCCGGCCTTGGCCGCGCCGCTCCGTTGAGGGAAGTTCAGCGGTGCGGTGCGCCTTCAAACCGTCAATAAAACGTCCTGATGTCCGCCCAGACGCCAACGCCGTCGGTGGTCACCAGGCCATGCCAAGCGCCGGATTCGGTTTCCACGCTGATGCTGACGCCCGGGGGCCGCTTTGTCGATGCCGCGGCTCTACTGGGCTTCCATCCCGCTATCCCCCGCCCATGTTCCTCCCCCTCAGCCCCCGTGACGGCTTCACAGTCCCCACGATCGGAAATCACGTGTTGGACGGAACGGCTACGCCGAGGGCGTATGTCGTGGAGGCCTGAGTGTTCGGCAGGCAGGAGTATCCTTTCGAGCCGACGGGCATGAGGTAGCCCGTCGGACCGACAACGAAAGGAGACCACCATGTCGCCACAGCGTGCGCGGATGATCGAAGACATGATCCTGGCTGGGTTGGCTCAGGGGACACAGAAGCTCTACGTTCAGGCGGTGCGCCGTTTGACTGCACATTACCACCGTTCGCCGGATCTGCTCAGCGAGGACGAGGTTCGCGGCTACCTGCTCGACTTGCGCCAGCGAGGGGTGGCACGCGGCACCTTCCAGACCAGTCATTACGGCCTTCGCTTCTTCTACCAACACACGCTCGGCCGTGCCTGGGGGCTGTTCGCGGAAAAAAAGGATCGCCTCGCCCCGACAGAAGCGGCTGCCTGACGCACTGACGGACGATCAGGTCCGCCAGCTGCTCTGCGGCATCCGCAACCCGGTCCACAAGACGTGCCTTGCCGTTATGTATCGTGCGGTCTGCGCATCAGCGAGGCCACCACGCTGGAGGTCGGCGCCATCGACCGCGCCAACCAGGTGCTGCACATCGTCGGCAAGGGCAACAAGGAGCGGCTGGTGCCGCTGCCACAGCCGGTTCTCGACGAGTTAGGCCGGCTGTGGTGGACCCATCGCAACCGCCGCTGGCTGTTCCCAAACCACTACGGTGACGCGTCGCTCAATAATCGTGTGCTGTCGCGCACCTTCGCCGCTGCTGCCGTCGCGGCAGGCATCCCGCGCGGGGTGACCCCACCGCAGCTGCCCCAAGTGCCATACGGCGCAGATCCAGGAATGGCTCGAACACCGACGGGCGGAAATGCTGCCAGTGCCGTATTTCCACATC
The DNA here is from genome assembly GCA_963772355.1 of uncultured Alphaproteobacteria bacterium. Lineage (GTDB taxonomy): Bacteria > Pseudomonadota > Alphaproteobacteria > Acetobacterales > Acetobacteraceae > Rhodopila. The sequence goes on from CAVYXX010000087.1 coordinate 15,401, forward strand.
ACCATCACCGTGCCGGCCGAACTGCGCGAGGTGCTGCGTGCCAATCAGCGCGACGGCTACGCCGCGCTGATGCAGGTAGCGCCGCGGCGATCATCGAACTGGCGCGCGATCCGCGTTGCGTCGGCGGCACTGTCGATGTGCTCGCCGTGCTGCACACCTGGACACAGCAATTGAACTTGAACCCTCAGACATGTTACCCGGCATTATCATTTCCAGCATTTTCAGTGAACAAGGCAAGCTGGTCCTTCGTGCAGCCCCCTTGCAAAATCAGTTTGCCGGTGCGGTGGAGGCAATCGATAATCCTGCGAATGGGTTCGGCGTCCAAATCGCTGCGGCGAATTTCCCAGGGTGCACGGGGAGTCAGTTGTTCAGGCTCTGTTGCAAAGTCTGATTCCGGACCGGTGTGGCAACGGACTGTGCCTTGATTTGCCGAGAATTATTCGTTGCGGACTACGCTCTAAATCAAACTTTGCAACAGAGCCTCCAGTAGTGCCCCAGCAGGGACGTCACCGATCCCACCGACCCAACAAAATCTTGTTTTTGTGAACAATACGATCAGCGACGAGCCTCGGGCAGGGATTTATCTTTCGTCGGCCAACAATGTGATTCTTTATGGGAATACGTTTGTCAATACGAACCAATCATCTTCCAGTCGAGATTTTGCGGCGACAACACCGTCTCTCGCTCCCACGAATTATCCCATCTAGCTGGTTGCGAGTTTCAGGCACCGCAAAAATGCCTCAGATTGATCAAAGTGTACGCCATCAACTTCATACCGTAGTGACGCTGTTGTTTGAACTCAAAGCGCAACAGAAGCCGTTTGAATTTGTCTTCCCACGCGAAGGTCCGCTCCACGCAGAGCCGTAACGAATGGATGGCGGCGTTGAACAAACGCTTCCGCCCGCGCTTCGGGGTCTTCCGGTTGCGCGGGTTTTCCTTGATGTTCGGGATGAGCCCTGCGTTGAAGATGGCTTTGCGGTTGTGCCGGGAGTCAAATCCGCCGTCGAGATTGAGATGCGAGCCGTCAATGTTCAGATCCGTCAGTCTGGCCACCCGCTTCAGGGTGTTCAGTCCCTCTGGCAGGAGTACGGTATCGGTCTCATTCACCGGCGCCACCGGAAGCGGAGCCAGCACGAAGCCATTATTGTCCACGATCGCGATGATCTTCTCACCCCTCTGATGTTTGTGGCCGGAATAGCCGATGCCATCGCCGCCCTTTTTGGCAACGGTGTTGGTGCCATCGCCATGCAGGATGTTGAGATCAAGCTGGCGATGCTCCGCCAGATGCCGCACGCTGGCGATGAACGCCTGCTCGAGCGAGCCGTCGTCAGCCCATTTCGCGAACACCTTGAAGATGGTCGTGTAGTGGATCAGGGCGGTCCGTCGGCCGCTCTTGGTACTGGCATGCACTTCCATTGCATACCCGTATAGAGGACCCACAGGATCAGATTGAAAACGCGATGATAGCCCAGTTTGCATTTCGACCCGCGGCGGGGCATCGAGAGGTACGGGAAGATAAATGCGATGAACTCCGGCCCGGAGAGTTGCGCGGGAATCGTCGTCGTGGCCTGGCTCTTTGTCATATGGGGCATCCGGACATGGCTTCGTGAGAAGCATGAGCGGCGCTGGCCAGAAAGTCCAAATATGGGCGATAATACAACTAGTTAAGGACGCGCCCGAAACTCGCAACCACCTAAGACACTTTACGCAATACCGCTGAACTGAAAATTTGCTTGCCACTGGGACTGCTTCCATTCCGCTGGCGCTCCCGTGCGGGATTTGATATTTTATCAAAATAATCGGTTCGTATCATTATCGGATGGATTAAATCAAATGCGTGGCGGAAGACGAGAAGGCGCGGGCAGAAAGCCGGGCGCTCGTAACAAACGAACGATCGAGGTGCTGACGGCAGCCGACAACGTTCTCGCCACGATCGTTGAGCCGTTCCAGGGCGATGGGGTGGCCTTGCTGCAACTTGTTTATAAGGATCCTCGACAGCCGCTGAACATCCGAATGAACGCAGCGAGCCTGGCAGCGAAGTACGAACGGCCAACTGCGGTGATTATGAAGGAAGTGCCAAGAGATATAGCCCCTGAGGCGATTGATGCACGCATCCGAGAATTGATGAAGCGCGTCCTGCCAGGGCCGACGATTGAGGCGACACTTGATGAGCAGGATTAACGACGATCTGGACGCCCCCTTCCCCGAGCCGCCGCCACCGCTTCCGTCTAGGAGCGAACTGGAGCGCTTGCTACCGCTGATGAACAGCTCGCAGAAGGCCGAGCTGCTTGCGTTGCTTGAGGGTCGGGATCGCGCTCAAGCGGCGCAACCGGTTGATACTACGCCGTCGATGGAGGAGCTGATCGAGATGACCTGGCGATCCGAGGCGGCGACCACGGCCGAGCCGGCGGCGGGCTGGCGGCGATGAAGGCGCACGACAAGCGGCGGCGTTACTACATGCGCCGCCTCAGCGTTGGTAGGCCGCCGCCCCGGACGCTGAGGGAGTTGCTCAGCCGCGCGTTTTGCGAGGCGGACAGCAAAGAGGCAACGCGCCTGGCGACTGCGGACGGGTTTCCTGATCCATCGGTGGTGGGTGATCAGCCGAAGGTCGAGGGCGAGGTTGCAGAGTTTCTGAAGGATCGCGGCGGGCGGCCGATGCTGTCCGAATAGGGCCTGCCCTGCCAGGACACGCCGAGTAGACGGCCGAGGCCAGGGAAATACGCCGTTTTTTCGCTGTCCTGAAAATAGTTCTGGCTTTATCGGACGCTTTCCTGTATAAATTCAGGATCTAAACAGGACACAGGGGTGGTTAACATGGCTGGCATGGTGGTGGGATACGCCAGGACGAGCACGATAGATCAACACGCCGGAATCGAGGCGCAGAATCGCGATCTTGTAGCAGCCGGCTGTGAAAAAGTGTTCAGCGAGCAGGTTTCTTCGGTTGCTGCGGAGCGCGTGCAGTTGAAAACCTGTCTATCCTTCCTCCGCGAAGGTGACACGCTGGTTGTGACCAAACCGGACCGGCTCGCGCGGAGCACAGCCGACCTGCTAGCGATTGAGGCAGACCTGACCAAGCGAGGGATCGGTCTTGTGGTGCAGAGCATGGGCTTGGATACGCGGAACGGCTGTAACCCCACCACGCGGCTGCAGTTGACTATCCTGGCGGCCGTCGCGCAGTTCGAGCGCGAGATTATGCTCGAACGCCAGCGGGAAGGAATTGCTGCGGCGAGGGAAAAGGGAAAATACAAAGGTAGGCCGCCCAGCATCAGCGCTAACGAGGTGCTACGCCTGGCTCAGATAGCTGGCCCTGCTGCTGCGGCAAGGCAGCTTGGAATTGCACGAAGCAGCGTTTATCGGATTCTAAGTGAACACGGCTGGTCTGTCCCTACTCACGTAAATACGGGCGAGCAGCCGCCGGCTTAGAGGAATAATCATGAAAAAAATACTACTTCACGCTATTCAACCGAGCTATGTTGAGCGAGGCGACCGCGACTGGAAGGAATTTCTGCGTGCGGCGGATGTGGCGGAACTTCCAGAGCAAACAGAACACCTTGCACCGAACGTGTGGTTGCTTCCGGATGATCAATCCTACCGAACCCTCTCACAGATAGGTCAGCGCTGGTCGATCAAGACGCAGGTTTTGAGATTTGTTCCCTTGTCCGATTGGCAGCCTCTCTCCGCCCCTTAGTGAAAACAGGAGGGGTCTCCGGACCCGGTCTTCTGTGCCCTCGTCCGGCGCACAAACAGGCTCAAGCCCGACTTTCCCACCAGACGAAAAAATATTACTTGAAATCAAAGCGTTGTAGGGCGCGGACGGATTTAGGCACCACACGCGCCAAGGTGTGCAAAGCGCTGTGAGATACGCGCTGGGCGAAACTCGAGGTTTAGCCTTGATTTTCGACGTTCGCCAGTGCGAACTGCGCTCCTTGACAGCTACGCCACCACATCGGTGTCGAGCCGGTCAATACCAAATGTCTTCGCGAAGGGCAGCAGTTAGCACCACAAATCGACATCGGCCTCGGAACTCCGCAGTTTTCTGTGGCATTCCGGCTGTCGGATGCGTAACGGTGGGAAAGTTGGGTCAAGTTGAGCTGGTTTAGTTTCCCTTTCTGCCATCGCCAGGCGCGCGGCCGAGGCTGTCTGAATAGGCGGCGTCCCCGCAAGAACCGATCTTTATACCTGCCCTCCGGAATGCAATCCTAGCCAAGTTGGTGGCCGATCAAAATCCCGGCCTCGCAGGCTGGTTTCAGCCATACATACTGATGTCAGACCGGACGGCGGCTGGTGATTTGGGTTTCGGATCCCCGCTCGAAGCTGCGATCGAGGCCGTAAAGGCCGTCTCTGGTCGGGTTGCCTTAGATGAACCTGGTGAACTTACGGAGGTTGCCAGTCTGAAAGCCGAGGTTGCGCGCCTGACTGAGGAAAACAACGTGCTGAGGGACAAGCGGTGACTGGGTTCAGTCCCTTTTTCGCCGCTTAGATCGTTCATCGCGGGGCGGCGCTGGGCGCGAAAAAAGCCCCCTGCTGTGACCCAGGGGGCGAATATGCTCCAATGTCATCCTAAGGAGCTTTGCGGACTATGACCCGCGTCGGGACGCTGCGCGCTCGACGGGGATAGGTCAAGGGACGGGCATTCGGCACCGGCAGCTCGGAAGCATGCCGTCAATGACTTGTCGGCGCGGTTGGCTGGGCCATAAGGAGCGCGCCCTCGATTGCGGCCTTCAGGGATAGCGGCTGGGACGCTCATTCGAAGATGGGCAACCACGACTTTATCTCGGGCAGGCGCGCCGGCCGCATCAACCATGTTTCTATCGGCTTCGAGAGTAATGTTCAGCATGCTATGGTTGGCCCCATAGGTTGGGACTCGGTCGAAATAAAGGAACGGCGCATGAGCACTTGCGATAGCAGAGATCTGGTCCAGTCCACTTGGGATAAACTCGACTGGCGGCTTCACGTCGGGTTTCTCGGGCATGGGAACATCCCTCATGTTTGGAACGCCGAGAAAGAATGCTGGCTCCCTATTGCGGAGTTGATGACTGGCCTGGGCTCTGAGGTGGTGAAATGAAGCGTGACGCCGCTGAGATCCCCCCGAAGCTGATTCCTGACGGTGCGCTGCAGCGCCGCGGCAACTGATGCCGGAGCGTGAGCGTCCGCAGCGTTGGCGCGACGGTGGGCGTGTGACAGGCGGAGCAAAGCCGCATCTGGCGGGCTACCCGGCGGGGACGAGGCTGCCTGGGAGCGTTGAAATCGTTGGGATCAGCGTGATGGTTTCGGCGGAGCAACCGGGGCAATTCTGATGGCTGGGCAACTGTGGGCGGTGAGTTCTTTGGGCGCGTATATGTATAGGGTCGAACTTTCCAACGTGATGCGCACAGACCTTCAACCACTGCTGAAGTTTCGCCAGTTCTGCGATGCACGTGACTTCACCGACAAGGGGCTACACAGCGGCCAGACCTTTTCGTGGAACGTGTACAGTGACTTAGCCCAACAAGAGACGACGCTCACTGAGACGTCCACTGTGAACGAGACCAACTTCACCATCATTGAGGGCACCGGGAGGGTCACCGAATGGGGCAACTCGGTGCCGTATACTGGTATGCTGGAGGACCTGAGCGAGCACTGGCTGCTGGGCATTATCAGGAAGGTCCTGAAGAACGACGTCCGGAAGGTGCTCGACGGGCAATTTTGGAATCAGTTCAACAGCACGCCCTTGAAGGTCGTTCCGTCTGGATCGGGCAGCCAGGGCACGTCCACATATCAGGTCACGCTCACGACGAACGGTATCGCGACGCTGACCAACTCGATGATGATGAATAACCTGCATATCAATGCGATCGTCGATATCATGAAAGCGCGGAACATACCGGCGTATTTCGGAGATGAATACTTCGGCTTGGCGTGGCCCACCACATGGCGTCCTGTGAAGAACTTGCTGGAAGGCGTGTATCAATACCGCGACGAGGGCTTCCAGATGATCTACAACGGGGAATAGGCAAATGCGAGGGAGTGCGGCTCATCGAACAGACCGGCATTCCGCACGGCAACTATGTATCCGGCAGCTATATTTCGCCGTTCTCGTTTGCCCCTTGGGTGAATAGATACTCGGATTGGGCGTTCTTCTTTGGCGCGGACACGGTCGCCGAGGCCATCGTGGTGCCGGAGGAGATACGGGCCAAGATCCCGACGGACTACGGGCGTTCGAAGGGCATCGCGTGGTATTATCTGGGTGCGGCCGCACTAACGCAGACGCAGCCGTCTCAGGCTCGGATTGTGCAGTGGTCGTCGGCGGCGTGAGCACCTAACCCCGGGGTCTTACGCCGAAGACATCCGCCAGCTCCGGCAAGTGCACACCGCACGGTTCGGAGATTTTGGCGGCCAGTCGTCTCGGGCAATCATGGGAGAACATGCGCAGCAGATCTGGGATCGGCATATCGGGCCCGTGCTCGTGCATGAGGCGGATGATGTTGGCCTTGCCCTGGCGCGGACAGAAATTGCAGGCGATATGGACGGCTGCCAGGTGTCGGGCGACTTCGCCGAGTAGGATGGCGCCGTGGGTGGGCATTACGCCCCCCGCCTTTCCTCGAGAAGCAGGCGCACCTTGAGTGGGATAGATGCGCCTGCCCGTCTGTCACGTACGATGCCCGTGGGCGGAACCACAGCCGGCGGTTATGCAGTGCCTCTCATGCGGGTGGAAGGTCAAGATGAGCCTGTATCTTATCCTTTGAAGTGCCAATCGCGACGAGATATTCCCTCGCCGCATCTCGCACGGGCATGCCCGCTTGAACGTTGGCCATGCCCTGATTGAACTTAGCGCGCCGGTATGGCGGCAGCGCCCTGACAAGTCGAAGGAACTCGGCAAATCCCGGGGTCCGCTCGGGGTTGGCGGCGGTCACGCCACGGCACTCCCTGCCAGGAATTCCGAGACGCGGATCGCCATCCGCTGCGCAAGGTCGATCATCACGATATCGCCGCCTGGGCACCTGTTGGAATGCCGCAAGACACACCGCGCCATTGCCTTAGCGCCATCGAGTGTCTCCGGCCGGTCGATCTGGCCCACGCGATCCGCTAGCGTATTCCATTCGGCATCCGTGATCGCGAGTGCATCGTCCGTCGCCTCATCGTCGTCCGACTGCCTGAAGACGGCGAGTTCGTGGGTCCGAAGCTGCACCAACTGGTCGCATGCTGCGATCAGCTCGGCGTCCGGGCCGGCATCGGCCTCGCCGGGCAAGCCAACCCCTCGTTCATGAGATCCGTGACGGACCTGGTCGCGACCTCCCATGGCATTGGCTTTCCCAGGATGTCGGCCAGCACCGAGAGCGCTGCAAATAAGCCGCGAGGGCCTTCATCTGGCGGCCGTCCGGGTGCGGTGACATGACCGAAGCACGGAAGCGCGTCGTGCATACCGGCCGGAAGCGTTCAGGGTGGCCGGGCGTGCAATGACCTCGGCTAAAGTCGCTCGACATTTATCCACAGTCTGGAGGAACCATTACATTTGCGTTAACCGATACTACTCATTCAGAAAATATCTGCTGATTTCAGGGACATCCGAACTGCACAAACTTTTGGCAGAGTGAAGAATGCCCGGATCGGGGCCGATTTAAGCGGATCGGCATTCATTTGTGCACAGGGTTACCCACCGACCTAGAGGATAACCGACGAGGTGGTCTATCCGAAAGGTGCGCCCGACGCCGTCTACCTCATCCCTGTCGATCTTCCTGGTAATACCCATCCTGGCGAAGAACGCGGCAACCCGAGCCTCGGCCTCCGGATCAAGCGGTTCCGGCAGCTTCCACGCACGTCCTTTAGGCGTATGCTGGACGATGGTTGTCGAAAATAGCGACGACCACCCATGGCCCTAAGAGGTCGTTGGTAATCATTGCCTGATCCCCCTGCTCATCTCTTGGTTGTTGCGTAGTCCGGTTATGATGCGTGAGACCGGTATTTCCCTCGACGCCAAGCTTTAGCGACTGCATGGGATTCGTTCGGATGAAATACGCCTATGGAACGAACGTTCATGGGCGAGATGTTGGCCGGTGTCGAGTTGGGTAAGGTCGGCCGCGCCAGAAATAAACCGGTCCTTCAGGAGGATCAGTTTTCATTAGCATCGGGTGAGGTTCTGGCGCGGTAGATAAGTCACCGGGAAATGCGGCCACGCCGGCCAGACGGCCCATCAACTCCGCGAACATAGAAGCGCGCGGCGGTCTCGGCGCCCGACAAGGCCCGCTGCGTTGGCGGCGCGGCCTAGTTAGTCGGCGCGGAGGGGGAGGCCACCGGTGTCACTGTCGAAACGTCGCTACCGTTGAACTTTCCCGCCTGATCGGTTGTAAACAGACCTAGCGTGGAGGCCATTTCAAACGCCACAACCACCAGCACCAGCCCTATCCCAACAAAATGCGCTCTGCGACGGCGGCGAACGATAGACGGCCCTGATTGAGCGTCCCCTATCCGCGCGGGGAGGAGCGCCACCAACCGCGTAGCAATCGTGGTCGCGTCAAGAAGTGTCCAGACGCTTCTGGGCATGCGGACGATGGCTAGAGCGACACTCTCGATGGCATCGCCCTTCGGCAAGCCAACCAGCTTTCCTGCCTCCTTCCACGGATCGTCGCCCCGGCGCGCAAAGACCGATAGGAGGCTGAGAGTCATGCCACTCGGCTCAGTCCCGACGGACGCAAAGAGAAATTCATCTAAGCCAGAGCGCCGCAACGCAAAAGCATCTGAACTGGACATAATCAACCCATGAAATAAAAGCGCAGTTACATCTGGCACATCGTGTAGCATTGCGACTAATACAACATCGGTGGCTAGATTTGCGACAACTATGCGCGGCCACCGGCATCGGCTGAGCGTGGGAGCCCTGCGCCGAAAGGCAGGCGGGCGCAATCGACTACCCGGTTCTGATCATATTCTTTGCCTCGGATCCCCCAATGTCAGGACAGTCCCCAGCAAATGAATCTCAGACCTTGCGCCAGCCTGGCTGGCTCGTATCGGTCAGATGATAATGAATTGGTCCGATGCCGGAGATGGCGATTATGGCTGGTCCCTTCGCATCCCTTTTTACCCCGTCGTAATGTGGCGTCCGTGCGACACGACGAACAAAGCCCCCGGCCGGGACCGGCATGGTGCTCTCGGGTGCGAAGTCCTCGCCGCTTGCGACCCACCAGGTCCCGGACAGCACGACACAGAGCCGATCGGTCTCATAGAAGTGCGGCGCACTCATATAGCCCGGATGCCAGCGGATCAGCACGAAATACTGTCCGGGCTCGCCCACCATGCCGTGCATCGGCGCCTGTTCGGCCGTACCATCCGGGAAGTTGTAGAGCTGCTTCCACGGGATCGCGTCGGCCTGCACCACCTGCGTCATAGATGCGTCAACGTCTGCTGCCTCAACCGACTGGCCGCGCAACGATGTGGCTGCCGTTGCGAGCAAGGATGCGATCACCATTTCGCGGCGCGGGATCATTTCCATCGTCGTACGCCCTCCAACGTGTGTTTGGAAAATATGCTAAACACTGGTTGATTTTCCTTCGTTGGCATAGCCATGCCAGCACCATGATGGGACCAGTACGACATCACCGGGCGTCATATCGCCCGGCCTGTCGGTTCCGACAAATCCGCTGGCCTTCTGTGAGGCCGAGCGCGCCTCACCGCCACCACACCAGACGTGGACGTCCATGACTTCGCGTCCCATTCGGGCCGGCGGCGTAGCAGGCGATGTGAGGTAAGCCCGTGGTAAGAGCCCGGTGGGGCCAGATGGTCTGGGTTTTTCTCCCCGGCGCCGCTGATCATCTGGCCCCACTCCCGCTTCCGCGTTGCACCGTCGTCTTCACCCACGTTTGGGGGGTGGCCATGTTGAGCAGCCGGTCAGATAGCTTGCTTCAAAATTATCCCAAACATCCCTTTGTGGTTCGAGCGCCGGTCATCAGGACGGATCGGCTCTGCCTCGCACACCCAGCTCCGCGCGTGCGCCGTCTCCGCCACGAAGATCCGAAACCCGTCATTGATATCCACGTCATCAACCACGAGCGCGCCCCCGGCCCGCAGGTGCGGCCATACCCGTCGCAACTCGAACAGCACATTCTCGGTTGTATGCAGGCTGTCATGGATGAACAGGTCAATCGGCGTGGTCATGTCCAGCAAAGCTGGCAGCCGTCGGCGGCTCGATCCTCGGATCAATGTCCAATCGGTACGAAGCGCGGCCGGCACGGCAATGCCGATTTCCTGGTGGAGTTCCGGCTGCAGCAAAGGCGGTACGTCGATACTCCACAGACGCCCGCCGTCATTGCGCTGCAGGGCCTCCAGCACAAATCGTGAGGTTACGCCGTGCGCGACGCCAGTTTCGACGACCCGGCTGGCCGCAAGGTGGTGGATTAGGCACCAGATCGCCCGCGTGAGGCCCGGATCGCCATCATTCCAGCCGGAAAAGCTCATTGGGCCGGTTTTCACGCCGCGGCTCGTCATCTCGGCGAGAACCTGCTCCCAGAGGGGCCAGAAGGCCTGGACCGCCGCACAGGGCTGGGATTGGCCAAGTTGCGTATGAAGCTCCGCTTCCCAATGGGGGTCGAACACATAGGGTTTCACCGGGCGCTGGCGGACGTTGCGCAGCCTGCTCGCCAGCATGGCACAGAAATCAACAGGCTGGCGCACGAACGCGGTGAGCGCCCGTTGTAGTCGGTCGGTGCGGGACAGCATTCCTGACAGGATAGTCACCCTCCCGGCCAAGTTCGGCTTACTTGTTGTTTACCGGCTCCCGGGTCGTGCTTGTTCGGGCCGAGCCAGTGTTGGATGCTGCGGGGTCCGTCTTCGCCGACGGGGTACTGGCATTTGCAGCAGCCGTTCCGGAGGTGGCGTTCTCGCCATTGGGGGTGCCGGCAGCAGCTAGCAACGATGAGACCGGCGCTGCCGCCAGGGCGAGCGCTAAGGCAAAAGCCCAAGTCTTGTTCAGCATTACACTTCCTCCACTGCCGACGATAAGCGAAGCTTACGCCCGGTGACTGATCCGCACGGTGCCACTGATCCGGCACCGGTGTTTCCTTAGAACGGCCGCCTTGACCCTAGTCCCCGTGTCGGTCTGCGTTGGGCAGGAGCTCCGAGAAAGCCGATCTCCTTGGGAAGCTGATAGCCACCAACTCATTCCCCAGGCGTTGAAGCCTTGTTGTCGCGCCAGTGCGCGGCACAAGGACGAAGTGTAATGGTGAGGACGTGGGCTCTTGCCTTAGCGCTCGCCCTGGCGGGGGCGCCAATTTCATCGTTGCTTGCTGATTCTCCTGGCGCTGGAACCACAGCAGGCGGCGGCGGACCTGCGGGCGGTGTAGCGGTCGGGGTCACCCCTCGTGCGGCAGCGGCGTCAATAAAGCGCCCTTACCGAAAGCCGCAACACCACACGTAGCCGCACCACGTAGCCGCACCGCAAGGAACCAGGCAACCGGCAGTGATTAGCAGGAAGCCCGTCGTGAAGAGCCACTAGCTGAGGTCATTTAGGGCGGGCTGACCCTTCCTAACCAGGGGGCACGGAAAACGTCCCCCGAAATCGAAAAGCCCTGGAATAAATGTCGTCTCGGGAAGGTCTTGATTAGACCCGCCGGGGGCACCCCCGGAGGCGGCGCCGGCCAGTGTCATCAGCACCGACCGGCGCCTAACCGAGATGGAAGGCGATTTCCATGCAGCCGGCTAAGCCCAGACACTACAGATACGCGATCCTTTTCGTGCCGCCGGCCGGCTGATGGCTGATCTTGAGCACCGCGACGGAGAGCTAGAGGCGGCGATCGGCGAGACCCGCGCTGTTTTGGCCCGCCTTGAGGATAGGCAGATCGCTAGGTCCGCCCAGATTTCGGCTCTGCGGGGCGATCGGCGGCTCGGTCGAGTTTCTCCGTCGCCAAGTGGAGATGCTACCCACGACCTTGGATTTGCTGGTTGCCGTCATCGGCGGTCAGGTTGCGCTGGCCGGGTTGATCGGCGCCGTAGTGTTCGGCGTTGCCCACGTCCTCGGGAGGCTCTGATGGGCGACGATCCGATGGCCGCGTTTGCCCGCATTGAAGCCGGGCAGACCAAGCTGACCGCCGATGACCTCGTCGGCAAGATCGAGGGGTTGAATCGGAAGCTTACGGCGATCCGCGACGACACCGGGGTGAACAGGGGCGCCGTCGGAGGACTTACGCAGCGAAAATGCACAATCAAATCAACCTCACACCCCCCGCAGGCCAGGTGTAGCGGTGGCACGTCCCTTCCGTCTCCTGCCTGGGCGGCTTTGTCGAGGCGGATGCGCCGCGCTACCACTAGTCGCGAACAGAACTCGATCAGTGGCCCGCTGCCGCCGATAGTGGACACCGCGCCGCCTGCTTTTCCAAAGTCCGCAGGGGTCATGGACAGTAGGCGGACGCCTCCTGGCGCTTGGGGCAAAAGGAAAAAAGGATGAGATCTGTGACGGAGACGGTGGAGTAATCCCCCGTGGGTTTTCGCGCGACTATCGCTGCGCGGTCAGGCGGGGGAGGGTTGGGCTGATTTGTCTGCCGCCATCGACGGCGTCATGATGCCGGTGAACTGAGGGCACCGGGAGCAGAACCATGAAAGCATATGAAGCGATTGGCCAATCGCTCATCGCCGAGGGTATGACTGATTTCTTCGGTCTGATGGGCGATGGCAATATGTGGCTCTGGGGCTCGCTCTGCCGCAATCCTTCCATCAAGGCCTACAACGCGCGCCACGAATCCATGGCCGTGTCGATGGCCGACGGCTATGCCCGCACCACAGGGAAGGTTGGCGTGGCGATGGTCACCTGCGGCCCGGGCCTGACGCAATGCGGCACATCGCTGATCGCCGCCTACCGCGGGCGCACCCCGGTGGTGTTGATCGCCGGAGAGATCCAGCCGGGTGCGAAGAACAAGCTCCAGTCCATGGACCAGCGCCGTTTCGCCGAGGCGAGCTATGCCCGGTTCCACACCGTTACCAGCACCGACAACATGGCCGAGGAGGTCGCTGAGGCATTCTATGGCGGCCCGGGTCCATCGCGTCCCGGTTGTGCTGAATCTGCCAATGGACCTGCAGGAAGAATTGATCGACTGGGACTATGCGTATCAATCATCAACGCAGTTCCTGCGGCCCCGTATGGAGACCCCGAGCCCGGAGCTGTTGGCGCCGGTCATTGACAAGCTGATTGCGGCGGAGCGACCTGTCATCGTCGCCGGCCGAGGTGCAATCGCGTCAAATGCAAAGGACGAGATCATTGAACTTGCGGATCGCGTCGGAGCGCTGCTCGCCACCTCGTTGCAAGGTAAAGGGTATTTTGCGGGTCAACCCTGGGATATCGGGATCGCCGGAGCCTTCGCCTCTGCCCCGTCGGAGCAATTGCTGGCGGAAGCCGACTTCGTCTTGGGTGTCGGCGCGGAACTTGGCTACTACACGACTGAGGGCGGGTTGTTGTTCCCGTCGGCCGAAGTCGCGCGCATAGATATCAAACCGATACCGGAGGAGATCGGCGTCATTCCCGGGCTTTATGTGCAGGGCGACGGCCGCAAATCCGTTTCTGCGCTCAATGAGGCCCTCGCAGCCCGACAGGTCCGCAAGCAAGGCCTGCGGACCCAAGCCACCAGAGCAATTCTTGATGCACCACCGCATCGTTTCGAGGCGCCCCCGGATGGCCTCGACCCTCGCGCCCTGGCCCATCATCTTGGCGCCGCGCTGCCGAAAGGCGTCCTGCTGACTTGCGGGGCAGGTCATTTCTTCTCGTGGGTGGCCATGTACATGTCGTTACCGGAGTGCTCCGAGATTCAGTACTCCTATAACTTCGGCGCCGTCGGGCAGGGCATTGGGGTTTCGATCGGGACTGGGCTGGCAATCGCGGCCGGCAGCACGTCGTGATTGAGGGCGACGGCAGCCTCATGTTCAATCTGCAGGAACTGGAAACAATCGTTCGCCACAAGATGCAGATGGTACTGATCGTTTGGAACGACGCCGGCTATGGTGCCGAAGTGCACAAGCTGGTGGCGAAGGGCTTCGACGAAAAGCTCGCGCAATGGGAATCGCCGGATTTCGTAGCCCTCGCCAAAGCCTTTGGTGGCGATGGCGTAAAACTCGCAGCCCCGTCGGACATCGGCGGCGCCATTGCCGAGGGTCTGCGCAAGGGCGGCCTCTACTTGATCGACGCGCGCGTGTCGCCGTCCACCCCGACCGATCCCTATGCGAAGGTGCATTTTGGCATTGAGAGCCATGCCCCTCTGCTCCGACCGGTCGCGTAGTCTCGATGCACTTCGAAGGCGAGTTTAGTGTGCCAGGCAAGGCGACGGAGGTCATCCGCCGCTTTTCCGACGTGCCGCGCATGGCGAGCTGCATGCCTGGCGCGGTTCTGGAACCACAGGCTGAGGACGGCTCCTGGCCGGGTGCAATGGTGGTGGCGTTGGGTCCGAAGAAGATCAACTTTAAGGGCCGGGTCATCACTGGGTTCGATTTTGACGCGCTGACCGGTACCCTCCATGGCCGCGGCGCCGCTGACTTGCGTGCCGCCCGGATCGGGGTAAAAGTCGCTTTCACGCTGCGCGACGACCCTGTCGTTCCGGTACCGACGACGACCGTGAAGATCGTCTCCGATGCCGAACTCGGTGGCGTCCTGGCGGACTTCGCGCGCACAGGCGGGGTAGCGGTGGCTAACGTCATCATGGCCGACTTCGCCCGGCGAGCGGCTGCCGAGTTCGCTAAGGATGAGCAGCCAATCGCCCCGCCATCGCCGCGCGAGCCATCGGCGATCCAGTCTGACACATTGGTTCTTGCCGCCGTCGGCCAACAACCGTCAAAATCTCGCCGCCGGTTCCGCTGGCGGCTCATGCGCTGCTGTGGGCAGTGCTCAAGGCGCAGTTCGCGCGCTTTGGGAAATGGCTGCGGATCATCCATTAGACGTTTCGCTTCAAGCGGGCATACCATCGGCGGCTCTGGTGCAAATTTAGTCCAATGGCACGTGCGGCCTAAGTCAGTTTAGCCGTTAGCTGAACCTTGCTCGCCATAGTGGGGGGCGCCCTGGTAGCCAGCCGGTACGCCCTGAGCGTGCGCGGCGCCGACGCCCAAACTCAGGGCGGCAATGGCGGCAAGGATCATGGTCTTCATCGGAATTCTCTTTTCATTCGTCGGGCGAGATGTAATGGACGTCGCGCCACCCAACGATGGTGCTGCGCCGCAGCATTAGATCTAGATCTATGCGCAGACGGTGGAATGTTGCGGTGTGTTTGCGACGTCAGCGAAGGCGATTCGGATCCATGTTGATCGTGGTCACTCTGCGGCGACCGCGACGACTGCCCTGTTTGCAGATCTCTTCGGCAGCCTCACAGATCTTATGATCGACTTTTTTCAATTGATTGAACGATTCCACCATTACCTGATCAGCCAAGGGCAACATTGGGGCATTCTTGCCGCCGCCCTATCCGCGACATAAATATCCCCCATGACCATCGTCACCAGCCGCCCCCGGAAGCGCCCCAAGGCCGCCCAGGCGGCAGAGATCAAAGTGCCCAAGATCCTCCAGAACACACCACGGGGCGGGCGTGGAAGCTTAAGCCCCTGGCGCCCGAGCCGGAGGCCGAGGCGCGGGTTGCTGCGTCCTTCGCTAGGATGATCCGGCCGAGGTCGTCTTAAGCCGCATCCCCGCAAGCAGGGCATCGACGCGCCGGCAGGCTTCGATAAAGGGATCTTCCCGCGCGACGGCCTGAGCGGCTCGCCGGCCTCGGGGCTTGGGGACAACTTGACCCACGGATAGCGGATAAATGCTGACTTGCCACATCCCGTTACGTCGGACGGCAGTCAGATTATAGCCCCGATAATCTTCATCGATCATTTCTTCACCTCCGACCACGCGGACCTCCTCGCGAGACGGGATCTCCGCATCCACCTGCGTATGGAGACGGCAGCGACACCCAGCGAACGCATCAGAGCGGCGGCGTCGCTCATCATCTGGCCCCATCCATTTCGCGCTTCACCCGTTGTACCGTCCCGCTTCCAGCGCCGGTCTCACGGATGACGCTCCGAATGCTCTTGCCGGCTGCCAGCCGCTGCCGGATTTGCGCCTCGACTGGTGTGCGGGGGCGGCCGTGTGGCTTCTTCAGCGTCCCATCCTTGTGCGCTCGCTCGACACCGGCTTCTCGCTCGGCTTTGGCACGCGCGATGCCCGTGTTAACACGCGACACAATCATCGCGCGCTCGAACTCAGCGAACACGCCAGACATCTGATACATCGCACGCCCCGATGGGGTCGTGGTGTCCAGACCTTGCTCTTGCTGATGCAGATACATACCAACCTTCGCGCCCTGCAGATCCTGCATAGTGTTAACCAGGTCCGCCAGCGAACGACCGAGACGATCGACACTCCAGGCCATTACGATATCGAACTTGCGTCTGACCGCATCCTTCAGCATGCCGTCCAAACCTGGACGCTCGTCCCGGCCCTTCGCGCCGCTGATCCCATTGTCACAGTAAGTGGCGACCACGTTCCAGCCACGGCCAGCGGCTGCGGCCTCGAGCTCGAGCCGCTGGTTCTCCGTCGTCTGTTTGTCAGTGCTGACGCGGAGATACAGCGCAGCGCGCATGGGCTTGGACATGGGCCGTTGCTCCTGGAAAGAGGAGGGCCCGAAGCCCCTCTGGTTAAGTTATGGTGGTATGGCTGCGTCTGAAGATGCGACGGCGGTCTGGACTGGTCCTGTTCGATGATCAACACATAGCGTAAACCGTAACGTGAGGGTTTGCGAAAAGGCGCAGATCTCCGTCGCCTGATTTGGCCAATTACAGAGGGGTTTTCTGCACGCCTATTCGGACAGCCTTGGCCACCGTCGATGGATCAGGAAAGCCGTCCGAAGTCGCCAGGCGCGTTGCCTTTGCCCATTCGGGGCCGGCCCGCAACGAGGCCAGGAGTAACCCCTTGACTGACGACGGTTGGGGCTGACCAGCCTCCAGCCGTTTCAGATGAAAGCGCTGGCGGCCGTTATGCGCCCGCATCGCCACCAAGTAACCCTCAGGGTCGTGCCGCTGGGCAGCCTCTTGCTTCCACACCATTTCGAGCAGGTCGCGTATCTGAGGCGTAGTATCCTCAACGACACCTTCTTGCGCCCGATCCAACGCCTCGAGCTCAGCGTGCAGCGCGCGCAGCTGCTCCTCGCTCAGGCTGGCCAGGAAGCGAGACCGGTCCTTCGGCATCGCCAGCGGGATCGAAGTGGTATCGCTTAGACGCGATCCTGCAGCCAAGCAGCTTGGCAGCAACCCAGGATTTCGAATGCTCTCGCTGCGGATCCCTGGCTATCCGGCGGTATGCGATAGTCCGGATCGTTCGAATGGTGCGCGGGCGGAACACACAGGGCGGTCGTGGTTTGGTTTCAACGTTGGCTGACTTCAAATACTTGTCCTCTACATCGGTCTGCGCAAATGCTCAATTCTGACCGACTCGCCGCGCGTTGGATCCAAACTTCCACAAGGGAATGAGCTGGTGGCCGGATGGCTGCTAATTTTCCAGCATCGACACGGTTTGCGGTGGCTCTCACTCATAAGTGACGATGATGGCGATCGCCGTCATACTAATTTCATGGAAATTTCTCTTGAGAAATCGCAATAATGGCACCACGGCCGTTCACGGACATCTTGAGTCAGCTCTAGATTGTGTTCGGGGAAAACACGTGCGCCACATTTACGGACGCGATTATCGTTGACAAAAGTGCGCTATTTCGCGCGGGAATGTCCCGCGTTCTGCCCAATACGCGCTTTCGTCTCAGGGCTACAGTTGCGTCCGTTGCCGCTATTCCTGAATCGGCGCTTAGGGGCAAGACCAACGCAATTCTGTTGATCGGCGTTGACGGCAGCAGCGAAACGGACCTCTCAAATCTTTCATCATTGAAGAGTAACTACCCGCTGCTCAACATCGTTGCGTTGGGTGGGGAATTCGACCTAAAGGCCGTCTGTGAAGCCCTGGAAGCAGGCGCAGACGGCTATCTGCTGAAAGGGGAGATTACCACCGAAGGGCCGCTGAAATCTCTGGAGGTCATCCTGCTGGGAGAGGCGGTGCTGCCGAGGCGATTTACCCAGCTTCTGCGCCTAGATAGCGGGATGTTGCTCGACGTGTCGCCGAAGGCCAACGACCTCCGTTTGCTGAGTGACGCGCCGGCGGTGGGAACCGAGAGCGAAGCGATCGAGAAGCAGCCTCGCACTATCCCTAGCTTCGAGCGACTTTCAGAGAGAGAGCAGATCATCCTGGATCACATTGCGAAAGGGGAGACCAACAAACATATCGCGCGGCACTTGAATGTTGCCGAGGCTACGGTGAAGGTTCATGTCAAGGCGATTCTGCGCAAAGTAAAGGTGCAGAACCGGACTCAGGCAGCAATCTGGGCGGTGGGCACCCCGAAATTGTCCGAGGCTGCCGCAACCGTGCATGCCATGCCGCTGGATCCGGTCGAGGGCCTCGCTGGCTGCGGTGAGTGTCAAGGTAGTTGCCGCTTAAATTCCGTAATGAGTCCTCCTATCGACGATGCCGCTGTGCTTGCGGCGTAGAAGTCCGGCGTCGGACTTCCGACTGGTGATGAGTGTGCCACGGTGCTCACTTCGGAGAAGGTCCGGTGCTCGCCAGCCTCGCCATGCTCGCGCGCGACAGGGCGCGCTGGGCGTGGCTGCGGGTGGCTCTGCTCCTCCCATCTCCTGCGTTGCGCTCCGCGGCTTGGGCGGTGCCAGGTCGGGACGGGAAAGCAGGCTCGCCGATCGAACCGGAAAGCTGGATTTGTGAGGTTGCCGCCCGGATGATGATGTCGCACTCCGGATTGAGGGTGACGACGCCAACCGGTGTCCAGTTGCGAGTCGGCCCACTCCAGCGTTGCGGGTTGCGCTGCCGTGCGTCCTGGTATACCGCGTGGCGGGCGGCGAGCACGCGGCCATCCTGCCCGGCATGGGGTGACGTAGCGGATGCCGCTGTGGCGGTGCTCTTGATCGTACCAATGTACAAAGCGCGCCGCCCATTGTCTGGCGGAGTCCAGATCGACGAACCCCTTGAGCGGGAACTCCGGCCGATACTTCGCTGTGCGGAACAGTGCTTCGGCAAAAGCATTGTCATCACTAACGCGCGGACGCGAGTAGGACGGCTCAATGCCGAGCCAATGCAGCATGGCCAAAACCGTGGTTGCCTTCAGGGTTGCGCCATTGTCGCCGTGCAGCACCGGGGGCACCGGCTTGGCATGCAGCCCCTCGGCGGGCGCCGTTCGCCTGGCCAGGTGAGCAGCATGCTCGGCACTGTCAGTGTCATGCACCTCGAAGCCGACGATCTTGCGGCTGTAGAGGTCCAGGATCAGGTAGAAGTAGAACCAGCGTCCCTGGATTTGCGCCGGCAGGAACGTTACGTCCCAGCACCAGACGTCGCCGGGACGGGTGGCGATGTGCGTGGTCGGTGGGCGCGACGTCCGCGGCGGCTGGGCCCGTCCCCGGCGGTTCATCTGGCCATGTGCGCGCAGCACACGATGGA
Source organism: uncultured Alphaproteobacteria bacterium (assembly GCA_963772355.1). Lineage (GTDB taxonomy): Bacteria > Pseudomonadota > Alphaproteobacteria > Acetobacterales > Acetobacteraceae > Rhodopila. The sequence continues at coordinate 34,869 of CAVYXX010000087.1, forward strand.
TGCTGGACTCACTGGCGATGTAGATACCCTCGTCAGCCAGTGCCGGGACAATCCGCGCCGGCGGCGTCTTGGCGAAGCGCGGTTCATTGGCGATCTCGATGATCCGGGCCTGTTCGGCCTCGCTCAGCGCGTGCGATGGGATCGGACGATCGGAATCCGGCCGCCGATCCCCCTGTAGCAAACCGTCACCGGCCTTCCAGCGCCCCAGCGTGCGCGGGTCGATGCCGGCCAGAGCGCAGGCCGGGGCGAGTCGGGCGCGCCGTCCATGCGGGCTTGTTCAATGTCACGCAGCAGGATCTGGCGGTCTTCCAGGCGGGTCATGCGTCCTCGCCTTCGTGGAAGACCGCCGAAAGTTTTTTGACAACACAAGCAAGGCGGTCGTTTCGGCCAGTGCCTTGTCCTTGCGATGAAGCTCCCTCTCCAACTCCTTGACCCGCCGGCGGTCCTGCCGAGCTTCCACTGCGCTGGCCGCACGTGGCTCGCCGAGGCCGGCAATCGCATCCCGCTTCCAGGTATCCAGCTCCGTCGGATACAGCCCTTGTTCGCGGCACCAGGCACTGCGCGTCGCCTCATCCATCGTAGCTGTGACGATCACCGCTTGCAGTCGCGCCGTTGCGGTCCAGCGCGGGCTGCCAGCGCCAGATCCATTGGCCAAAAGGCATCCGCCCGCCAACGCTCCAACGTCGCCACGCTTATCCCGACCTCACGCGACACCAAGTCAATCGCCGAACTCTCCGGTTGCAACAGCCGCGCCACTATCCGATCTTTGTATGCTTGTCCGTATCGGGCGACTGTCTGCTATCCGCGCCCCCAAAGGTTCCGATCCTATTTAGGCGGCAACTTCTCTGACACAGAGGGGCCCCACCTGACTTCAGGACCTCTTCGCGATTTTCCCGGGCTTAGCGTACGATTTCATACAAATCGTGGGTGAGTGACCCCATGAACAGAGGTTTCAACGGCCGGCGATCAGCAGCCACTTCCGCTCAGGCTGTAGGCGCTGACGACCCCCGCCACCACGACGAAGGTGGCGCGACATTCGAAGGTCGCAGCGCCGAACCCGTGGCGTCCGAGCCCCGCCGGCTGCGACCGCGTTCCGCCCCCATTCCCCGACCATACATCGCTTTGCTCGTAGATCAGGAACGCGTGGCCTTCGATGTTCTCCCGTCGCGTCGGCTGGCCAAAGCTCTGGGTCAGCTCCGCCTCGCTGCGCCCGACCATCGCGCCATAGCGTGTCCGTTGATCCGTTGCGATGCCGGGCCCAGCGCACGTAGCCACCAGTAGTGGCAGCAACAGCACCATACGCCTTGCGTTAGCAGGATCCGCCAAGCCCGGGAGTTCGTCTGACCGGTGTGGGTGAATACAATCTACCGCCATTGTACGGCTCCGTCGCGTGCTTCCTTTTCAGACGTGGCCGGGT
>CAVYXX010000088.1:0-33691 GCA_963772355.1 uncultured Alphaproteobacteria bacterium
AGTAATATCCCCAGTTTCTAAAATTGAACTTCCGACTTGCCATTACTGCATATAGCCAGGGCGGAACGGTTACCGCTGCGTGCACCGCGCGAACGCGGGTTCGGACAGCAAAGTCTGCTCCACCTCAGATGCGATCACGGCATGACCGCCCGCGTTGGCGTGGCCCTCGATTGTATAGAATAACAACTGGAAATCCGGCGCAGCCGCCAAGCTCCTTGTCGTGTCAGTGAAACGCACGCCAAGTGGTGCCGCCACGCGCTCCAATGCCGCCCCGAGGGCAGACGGATCCACGCCTGGCGGGTCAGCCACCGGACCGGCGAGCGCAACCTGTGGGCGCTCCGGGACGTAAAACAGTACCACCGGGACGCTTCCCAACTCGGCGACGATCCGGGCCAGCAGATGTCCGAAATCCTGGACGCGGTGTTGCCAGACAGGGCTCAGCGGCGTGCGCACATAGTCGGCCGAATCGCCCTTCAGCAGAAAGGCGCGAGCATGAGCCGCCGGATCGCGAAACAGGTAATACTCTATGAGCAGGAATAACCGGCTTTCGCGCATCCGGTTCACAAGGTCGAACGGTCTCGGCGGCTTAGACCCGTCCGGGAGCGGCGGCGGATCTTTCAAGTGCTGCAGGTCATACGGGCCGACCGTCATGACGATGGCGTCGGGGTGCAGCCTCATCGCCTCAGGAATTCGCAAGTCGATCCGGTTAACGTCCGCAGCCTCGGTCCCCAGATTTTGAAAATCCACCATGCCGCCGCAACGCTCCGACAACGCGGCCGAGGCTCGCGCGGCGAACAAGTCATTATAGTTCACCGAGGCACCCCTGGCTGTCGAGGATCCGACGACGACAACGCGCAATGAACCGGGCGGTCGCGGCGCACAGGACGCGGCTGAGCGGTACCCGCAGTCGTTGAAATGCTCGGTGATCCAGGACCCCTCCCAGACCTTGTCGTGTGACGTGCAGTCCGGATGATAGCGATAGCCGTTTTGCGTGACGAATCTACAGGTGTAGGGGTGGTCAGCCTGCACATAGATAAACCGGATGATCGCCTCGGCGCCGCCCAGCATAAGTAGAATGGTGATCACGAAGATTGCAGGCAGCAGGATGTAATCGCGCCGCGGCAATTGCCACTGTGCTTCGTTGTCACCAACGGTCCGAATGGATGGATCCTGTATCATTTCTGCAATCGAAGGTAGATCAAGCCGGTGCCGTCACACAATCAAACGAAAGATGTCGGATCAATCCCGAACGATCATGGTCTAACGCCCTCCGAAACTCCTTATCGCAACGGACGGAAAAACTCGCGTATCTCCACCGCCAAAGTCTGTGGCTGTTCCATCGCGGCGAAATGGCCGCCCCGAGGCATATCCGTCCAGCGTTGGATGTTGGTATACATTTGCCGCGCAATGGAGCGGGGCGGGCGGACGATCTCCTTCGGGAACGCCGCGTAGCCCGTTGGCACATCGACCGTGCCGCCGCTGGGGATCGGCCACTGGCCGTAAATCCGGGCATAGTACGGCCAGAACGAGGACCCGATCGCCCCAGTAAACCAATATAGCGAAACGTTCGCCAGCAGATGATCCCGGCCGATCGCGGATTCCAGATCACCGCCGCAATCCGACCACGTGCGGAATTTCTCCGCGATCCAGGCCAGCAGTCCCGCCGGCGAATCTGTCAACCCGTATGCCAGGGTTTGCGGCTTGGTGCCTTGGATCCACTGGTATCCGGTTTCCTCCTTAAGCCACGCCCCGAGTTCCTCGAAGTAGCGGCGCTCCTCTTCGGAGGGACTGGCCGGAGGCGGCCGGTCCCGCTGGATGGTCAGCAGATTGATGTGAATGCCGATCACGCCGTCCGCATGGGCATGACCCAGACGCGACGCGGTGAATGCCCCGTAGTCGCCGCCTTGCGCGCCGTATCGCCGATAGCCCAGCACATCCGTCATCAGCGACGAAAAACATGCGGCGATGTCCTCGATGCTGAACCGTTTCTGCCCCGGCTTGAACGACAAACCATAACCAGGCAGCGAAGGCGCGATCACGGTGAACGCGTCCGCCGGGTCGCCGCCGAAGCGGGCGGGATCGGTCAGCCGCGGAATGATGTCGATAAACTCGTAAACCGATCCGGGCCAGCCGTGCATCAACAGCAGCGGCATCGGCGACGGCCCTCGACCCGGCACATGGAGATAGTGCAGATCGACATCCGGCATCTCGACTTTATATTGCGGAAAAGCGTTCAACGCGGCTTCCTGCTTCCGCCAGTCGAACTGATCCTTCCAATACGGCACCAACGTCTGCATGTAGCCAAGGTCGGTTCCATAGGCCCACGGCGCATCCGGGGCCTGGTCAGGAAACCGGGTCAGCGCGAGACGAGCGCGCAGATCGTCGATCGCCAGCTGCGGAACGGACAAAGTGAACGACGACGGGGCCGAGGCCATGCCTGATCTCCTTCTACGCCAGCCTTGTGCTCTGCCACGTCACCATCTGCCACTGCCCGCCGCGGTTGGCATAGACATCGACAAACCGAACTCGGAACGAATTGGGGGCGCCGCCGCTGTTGACGCTGATCGCCGCGATACCCGTGAGCACAACGGCATCGCCAAGATCCTGTGCCACGACGTCCGACGGCTCCACAGCCGTATAGACGGTAGTGCCCAACTCCATCGCACCGATCAGAGATTTCTTGGTGTCAACGCGGGCGGAAGAATGCGTGTAGATCAGGTCGTCGGCGATAATGCGGTCGAGCTTGGCAACATCCTTTGCGGCCATCGCCGCCATGCGCTGACGATCAAGTTCAATGATTTTTTCAGCGTTTCCAGACATTTTCGTCGTCCCCTTTATGGTTTTGACCACCAGCAAACCTAGCCGAGACCCAACCCAGCCGTCAAAGCGGCGTGATCCGGAATCGCTGAGGCTCTCACAAAGGACGTCTCGATCCTGGCGCCTGGTACAGCGTTTCCGGAAAACCAAACATATCTCGCTCTTCACCAATCGGTGGCAGCTTCCGACCAAGGGGACTTTTGGGTCGTTCGAGCGAAGAGGGGCGTGGCCGCCACCGTTGGAGGCGGGCCCGCGCCGCCCGGGCGCCAATCGTTGCGGGACCGACGCGATCTCCCGCGCAATGTGGGCCGCGGTAGCCGGGCCGGATCGCGCCCTGATCGGCTTCCCTCGAACGCCGCCGTTCATTCGCCGTGTCGCGTCACCAACGGGCATCGAGCCTCAGATTCCCGGTACCGCGTGACAAGATCCTCGGCAGCACTTGCTGACAGTGGCGGCGCAAAAAAGAAGCCCTGTACGATGTCGGCACCTGCCGCCAGGGCGATATCTGCCTCGGCCTGTGTCTCGATGCCCTCGAAAGCGACCGGCATACCGGCCGCATGGGCAAGTGCGATCACCGCGCCGATAAGGGCCTTGCCGCGTATGTCGTGCGTGACGTCCTCAAAGAACTGGCGATCGAGTTTGACTTCGTCCGCCTGCAGCCCGCGGAGGAATCGATGCGACGAGTGGCCGATGCCGAAATCGTCGATCGCCACGCGCACGCCGAGCTTGCGGATTTCAGTCACCACGGATGTTGCGGCGAGGTCCGTCAGAATGCTGTCGGTGACCTCCAGCGAAAGTGCCTCTGGCGGGAAGGCTTCGGCCTCAAGCGCCCCAACGAGGCCAGCGCAGAAGCCCGCTTGCGGGATCTGCAACGGCGAGATGTTCACTGCCATGCGCATCTCCTCCTGCGGCCGGATATGCTGGAAGGCCCGTCCCTGACGCAGCGCCTTTGCCAGCACCCATTCGCCGAGCGGAAGGATCAGCCCGGATTTCTCCGCCTGCGGGATAAATTGCTCTGGCGGCATACAGCCATGGTGCGGGTGCTGCCATCGGAGCAACGCCTCGAAACCCATCAGGCACCTGGTCCCGCCGGTCACCCGGAACAGCGGCTGGTAAAGCAGCATAAACTGGTCGCCGGCGCTCAAGGCTTCACGCATTTCGTTGTCAAGTGCAACTTGTCGAAGCGCGTGATCGGTCAGCGAAGCGTCGAACAGCACGCCTTGATTGCCGCCGCCCTGTTTCGCGGCATACATCGCCGTGTCAGCCGCCCTCACCAAATCAAGGCCGCCAATCTGATCGGCGACCGCAATCCCGATGCTGGCCGATATACTGCAGGCGCGGCCTGCGATCTCGTATGGCGCCTCGATCGCTGCCCGGACCCGCTCGCTGAGATCGCTGACCGCGTCCTGGTCCAGTCCCCGGCACAGCACGACAAATTCATCGCCGCCGAGCCGGGCGGTAACGTGGGCCGGTCCGGCGGCGCCGACCAAACGACTGGCGACTTCGATCAACAGTGCATCGCCCGCGGCATGCCCCATCGTGTCGTTGACTGCCTTGAACCGGTCGAGGTCGAGGAAGAGCAACGCCGTATTCGTGGCAGTATCGCTCTGGGCCTCCGTCAACCGGTCTTGCAGCAGGCTTCGGTTGGGCAGACCGGTGAGGGAGTCATAGTATCGCAACTTGGCGAGTTCTGCCTTGTTGCGCTGCGCAACAGCGTGCTCGAACGCTGTCCGCAGTTCCCGAGCCAGGGCCAAATCGACCTCGGCCCAGGGTTCCGAACGACCACTGACAATTTCTTTCCAGGCCATGAACGAGCCGCGCGGAGACAGCCGGCCGGTTGCCGGGTCCAGACTAACGTGCTCGGTTGGATTGCCACCCCAGGCGACGGTTCGGGACAACTCCGGCCGGAACCACAGGATCGCGTCGTCGGAATCGGATCCCAACGGCAGCAGCAGCGCGCCGCTTCCGTCCGCTATACAATCGGCCAGTTCGGGGTGGCGCTTGCCAACATCGTCGATTGCCAGCACAGCGCCGCCGGCCATAGGCTGCAATTGCGCTATAGCACGTTCCACCGTCGGCAGTGGCGGTGTTTGTCCGAGCCGGTGCAGAATCCCATCTATTCGAACCACCACCCCGGCGGAATCAACCAGCCGAAGGAGGTCAAAATCTCCCGACGTCAAAGCCTGCGGCAGCGGCATCGAACTCACCAGCCGGCTGACCAATGCGTTCAGCGTCGTTTGGCGTTCGAACCGTTGGGTATAGACCTCCGCGTCGCTCAGACTGCCGAGCAGCAGCGATACGACCTGACCGATCATGCCGGCGATCGCCCGCAATTCCGGCCCCGCGACGATCGGTTTAGCGTTATGGCACACCAGCATGCCCCACAGTCTCTGCCCGGTAGACGTTGATGAATGAACGAGTCCGATCGTCATACTCGCGGCTGTTTTCATGTTGCGCATGTATTCGCGGTGGATTGGTGACGCGCTGCGCAGCGCACTGTGGGTAAGGTCAACCGGAGCGCTGCGGCGCCGCGACGGGTCGGCTATCAGCGGCACGGGTTGATAGCTGGCGTCGGCGATAGTGCCGACGCGTTGGCGCATGTAGAGCCGTCGAGCCTGTGGCGGAACATCGGCCGCGGGGTAATGCAGCCCGAGATAGGGCTCAAGCCGCGCCCCCCGGGCCTCAGCGATCACCTCGCCATACCCCTCATCGTGAAAACGATAGGCCATACAGCGGTCAAAGCCGGTGATCGCCCGCAGCCCAGTAACCGCGAGTTCGCATAGCCCGACTCGCGTGGTTGCGTATTTGAAAGTCTCCAGGACCGACTGCGCCAAGATGATGGGTGGTTTTTGCCGCGGCTCGTGACGGATCGGTTCGATATCAACACAGATATATTCGCCAGAACGATGGGCACGCAGATCCAGATTGCCACGGTCCAGTCCGGGCAGAGAGAGCACTTGGCCGGCTGCCATATCCTGAAGCAGGCCAGGGCGCCGCAGCTCGTGCCCCGCCGCTTTACCGATCACTTCATGTAGCGGACGCCCCAATGCGGTCTCGGCCGGCCGACCCACGATCGTCTCGAGGTTTGCGCTGGCATGGGTCACCTCCAATCCGTCGGCGAGCGCCACGACGACCGCACCATGAGGCTGGATCGCGCCGGGCGTGTGGATTGGCTCCAGTTCGCACAACGACAAATCAGGTCCTGGAGTGGCGTGCTGAATTTCCATTTTTTGACCGCCACTCATGAATGATACGGAGTCGAGTGCAAGGGCACGAACCAGGTCGTGATCGCGCGGAACACGCTCTCCGCGCCGGAGACCACGTCGGGGCCAAGGTCCGGCGACTCATACCCGAAGGTATCCAGCGCCGTTTTGAAGGCCTGCCAGGTTTGACCCACCGCCGCGCCACGACAACCGAAAAACTGCGTCGCCCCGGTTATCTGATGGCCAATTCGTGCCTCGATGTCACGCAGGATCACGCGGCCGCCGAGCGCTGAACCCTCCAGCACATACAAGGCTCCAAGCGCGTGGGCGAAGGTCGGCAGAGGCGGGAGCAGTGTGGAAGGCGTTCGCGATACACCGGCCGGATCGATGCCGATGGCTTGGAGATCGGCAGCCAGACGAGCGCTGTGGTTGGGCACGGGCAGGATGAGGCCATGATCGCCCCACGCGCTGAACCTTGCCAACGACTGCTCCAGTGGCTCGTACAGCCCAAGGAACCAGGAAAGCCAGCGTCGGTAATCATCCAATGTTTGGATGGCGCCGGGCAACCCCAGGAGGACCTCGATTTGTTCATGTAGGCACGCGGTCTGCGTCCGGAGCAGGGTGGACAGCGGCTCTATCGCGATGCCGGCTCGCAACGGTCCGCCGGTTGGGCACGACACGCCGATGCCTGGGAGAAGCGGGCCGATATTTTCCCGCTTTGCGCTACAAGACTCTAGGGTTTGCGGCAAAGTGCATCTCACATTCGTCGCACTTTACTAGACGATAAAATCCTAACGAACCGTTAGCAGCCCGCTGGCTGCGAGACCTTGTTGCATCGATCGGATGGGCCGAGGTCGGACAACGACTCTGACAACCCACCGCGCCATCAGCTCTTTGCCTTGGCCGCCTGCATGGCCGCCCAAACACGGGCAGGCGTGGCCGGCATGTCGAAATGACGAATACCGAGCGGAGCCAGCGCGTCGTTGATGGCGTTCATCGCAGCGCCGAGGGCACCCACGGTCCCGGCCTCACCTACGCCCTTCGCGCCCAAAGGATTGACCGTGGTCGGGACCTCGCGCGTCGCTAGGCGGAAGTCAGGATACTCGTCGGCCCGAGGCATCTGATAGTCCATGAAGGATGCAGTCAGCATCTGACCCGACTCCGTGTCGTGCGTAATGATCTCGCCCAGCGCCTGACCGACGCCCTGGACCACGCCTCCGTGGATCTGCCCGGCGACGATCATCGGGTTCAGCACCCGCCCGAGTTCCTCCACCGCGCTGTAGCGGACGATCGTCGTGACACCGGTTTCGGCATCGATTTCGACCTCGCAGACATGGGTGCCGTTGGGGAAGGTGACTGCGGTCGGGGTGAATTCGCCGGATTCCACCAGACCACCCTCCTCGCCGGGCGGGATGTGGTCGGGGTCGTGCGCTGCGTGGGCGACCTCGGCCAGGGAGACCGAGCGGTCAGTGCCGGTTATCGTGAACCGCGCGTGGGAGAATTCGATGTCCACGACCGCGGCCTCCAGCAACTCGGCCGCGATCCGCCGGCATTTCTCGATAACTTTGTCCATCGCCAGCGAGACTGCCGATCCGCCGATACAGAGCGCGCCCGAACCGCCGTTGCCCTTGCCGCTGGCAAGAAGGTCGGTGTCACCGCCCTCCCAGCGCACCTGCTCAAGGTCCACGCCGAATTGGTCGGCGACAAGTTGCGAAAACGTCGTCTCCAGCCCTTGTCCCACTGACATCGAACCGGATCGCAGGATCAGCGTGCCATCCTCGGCCAGCCGCAACGTCGCGAGGTCCTTGGCTGGGCGAAGGAACGGACCGCCGGCGACCTCAATGCAGTTGCACAGACCGATGCCACGCAGCTTGCCTCGTTTCGAAGCCTCCACCCGGCGTTCCTCGAATGACGCGAAGTCGGACAGCGCGGCGGCTTGCCGCATGTTCTCTTCGAACTCGCCGCAGTCATAGGTGAAGGTCAGCGCGGTCTTGTAGGGCATCGCCTCCGGCGGGATCAGGTTGCGGCGACGGAGTTCATAGGGGCTGATGCCAAGCTCGCGAGCGGCGACGTCGATCAGGCGTTCGATGGCGTAGGTCGCTTCCGGCCGGCCCGCCCCTCGATAGGCAGCGGTCGGCACGGTGTGGGTCAGCACGCCGCACACCTGAGCGGCGATGAACGGGATATCGTATACTCCGGCGATACCGCCGATATTGCCGACACTCCAGCCGGAGCGGCCGGAGACGTAGGCACCAAGATTCACATCCCAGCGCAGCTTCAGCGCGGTGAGCTTTCCGTCGGCATCCAGGCCAAGCGAAGCAGTGACGCGCATTTCGCGGGCGTGTTCGTCTGTAAGAAAGCCCTCGGTCCGGTCGGCGATCCAGCGCACCGGTTGGTTCAGCCGCCGAGCAGCCCAAGCGACGAGCACGGACTCCAGGTGCACGCCGGATTTCATGCCGAAGGAGCCGCCGACATCGCCTGGCAGCACGCGGATATCGGTCGGCGGCATCTGAAAATTGCTGGCGGCAATCGCGTTGCGGAGGCCAAAGGGCGATTGGTGGGAGGCGTGGAGCTCGATCCGCCCGTCCTCCGCGATTTGCGCCCAGGCGCCGCGTGGCTCCATCGAATTGGCGGTGACGCGCGAGACGGTGAAGTCGAGGGTGGTGACGTGGGCCGATCCGGCCAGAGCGGCGTCGGTGCCGTCCGCGTCGCCGCGTTGCCACAGGAAGCCGATATTATCGGGCACCTCGTCCCAAACCGTGGGAGCCCCTGACCCAAGCGCCGCTATGGGCTCGGTGACGACCGAGAGGGCGGTGTAATCGATGGCAATCGCCTCGGCGGCTTCCACGCCGGCGGCGCGGGTGGCGGAGATGATCAGGGCTACCGGTTCGCCGACAAATCGAACTCGATCGCCGGCCAGCAGGGGGCGGTCGGTCTTCGGCGCGGGCCCGCCGTCGGGGCGGGGAAAGCCGATGCCGCCGGGAATTGGGGCGACATCCGTCAGGTCGGCGGCAGTGTAGACGGCGATGACGCCGGGGATGGTTCGCGCGGGGGTTGGGTCGATTGCTCCAATGTCGGCGTGGGCGTGGGGAGAACGGAGGAAAGTCGCGACGGCGATGTTCGGTGGGGTGGCGTCGTCGGTGTAATTGCCCTGGCCGGTCAGTAGCCGAAGGTCCTCACGTCGCCGGACCGATTTCGCCTGAATGGTCGCCATTCATTATGCTCCAAGCTGGTTCGGCGGGAAGCATAGCGGTTTGACCAGGAAGCGCGATTCCATGCGAGCGAAGCGCTTGGCATAGTGGTGGGATCAAGGTGAGGGGACGCCCGATATTGCGACAAGTCTCAGCGTCTCACGCAGAATTTCGAGACTCGGGAATAACGTCGAAGGGACAATATATTCCGTTTCCGGTCTAATTTTGGACCCAACCTGAGGTAAGTCTGCCTAATTGAAGAATTATCACCGGAGCCGGACCAGATTGTCAATTTGCTTTCTTTAATTAGGCTCTTTCTCTAGATAAACACTTATGATTGTGCAACACCGCAACCTATCCACCAACCCCACTCACTGCGTTCGCGCCTCCGGCCGGCTTTTCGATCCTATTGAAACGACGCCTCGCCACTCGATAGTGCTGGCGTTTGGAGACCGACGTGACCAGATCACCCTCTCCCAACCCTGAGGGAATTGCTCAAGGACAGCCCTCCCCGCTGCCCCAGCGGAAGTCATCAAACCAACCAGTTAATCGCAGTGTTGCAGGCCTGCGGCACGGCAGCGCCGGCATCACTACGGCTAGGGCTATGGCCATCGCTGTGGCTGTGGTTGCGGTTGTTTTCGGTTTCATTCTGCCACTGAATGCAGCGGATCGATCAGCCACCAACTGGGTTGAACATACCCATGAGGTCATCGAAGCGACAGACCAAATCCTGATGACTGTCGAAGACATCGAGACAGGCCAGCGTGGCTTCTTGCTGACCGGGGATACTACTTACCTTCAACCGTATAATGAAGGTATCAAGTCGATCTGGTATCAATACCTTGCGGCGCGTGGCCTTACTGCCGACGACCCACGCCAGCAGACCAATCTGCAAAATCTGGCAGACCTCCTGCGAAACAAGATGGCGGTGATTGATCAGACAATCACGCTCGCACGCGGCGGCAATATCGGCGGGTCAATTGATCTCCTGCGCGCCGGCGAGGGCAAACGCCTCATGAACAAGATCCGTGAGACGATGGGAGACGTAATTGCCGAGGAAAAACGTCTGCTTCAGGAGCGTCGAGATCAGGCGCAGCAACTGCAACGACAGTCGACCCGGGTCTTGATCGTATTAATCGTTCTTGGCGTTGGCGGGTCTCTGGTTGTCGGCATCCTGTTGGCCTGGGCATTGATGACCAGGGCCACGACGCAGCGCATCGCGGCCGAGACCGCTGATCGTCGGCGGTTGTTGGCAATGGTGAACGTTGCCGCGGTCATGTTGAGGGAGGTCGACGGCACCATCCATTTCTGGTCGGATGGCTGCCGACGCCTATATGGTTGGACCGCCGAGGAAGCCGTCGGCCGTTCGTCGCACGAGTTGCTCCAAACGGTCTTTCCCGTGTCCCTCGCGGATATCGATGCCACGCTGCTGCGCACCGGCTCGTGGAACGGCGAACTGCGTCACCGCAGCCAGGACGGCGCGGAGGTAATCGTCATGGCCAACAAGACGGTGCATGATCACGCTGACGGAAGTGGTCGCCTCATCGTGGAAACCCTGACCGATGTGTCCGCGTTGCGTCAGGCGCAGACGGAGCTGCGCAAGAGCGAAGCACAGTTCCGCTCGCTGGTCGATACCGCGGCGGACGGTTTCGTTATCGCTCGCCCGGACGGACGAATCCTGTCGGTCAACCAAGCCATGCTGAACATGTTTGGCTACGAACGGGCCGAGGAACTGATTGACCAAAATCTCCGCATACTGATGCCCGCCGCGGACGGTGAGCGGCACGACGGCTATATCGCCGTCCACCGCGCCGGGGCTCCGCCCCGCGTGATCGGCGAGGCCGGCCGTGAACTGCTGGCACTCCGGCGCGACGGCTCGGAACTCCCAATCGACCTATCGGTCAGCTCGTTCGGCAGCGATGACGCGCGTTGTCTGAGCGGCATCATCCGCGACGCCACCGCCCGAAAGCAGGCCGAGGCGGCGCTGCGCGACAGCGAGGCTCGGCTTCGGCTGTTCATCGACAACGCGCCCGCTGCCATCGCTATGTTCGACACCGCCATGTGCTATCTCGCTGTGAGCCGCCGCTTCGTGAACGACCATTGGCTCGACCAGACCCAGGGGGCGCTGATCGGGCGCAGCCACTACAAGGCGTTCCCGGAGATCACCGAACAATGGCTCGCCATCCACCGACGCGTGCTGGCCGGCGAGAGACTGTCAGCCGAAGAGGAACCGTTCCTGCGTGACGACGGGCGCACCAACTGGGTGCGCTGGGAAATGGTCCCCTGGCGGAACGCCGAGGGCACGATCGGCGGCGCGCTGTTGTTCTCGGAAGACATGACCGACCGCAAGATGGCTGAAGCGGCGCTGCGCGAGAGCGAGGCGCGGCTGCGGCTGGTGCAGCAAGTTGGCGGCATCGCCTATTCCGACCGGCACTTGTCCGAGCCAGAAACACTGATCTCTAAGGAGTTTGCCCGCCTTTATGGCTTGCCGCTGGAGCAGACGCACATATTGCCGCAGCGATGGGCCGCCTTCGTGCATCCCGAGGATCGCAACCGGGTCACGGCCGACAGAGACAACGTGCTCGCGAGCGGCGGCGTACTCAACACGGAGTTCCGCATCCGCCTGTCCGATGGAACTGTGCGCTGGATCGCCATGCGTAGCGAAACATTCCCCGGGCCGGACGGCAAGCCAAATCGCGTCATCAGCGCCCAGCGGGACATCACTGATATTGTCGCCGCCCGGGAGACTCTGACCAGCCGCCAGCAGGCGTTGGAGCGGCGCGTGGCCGACCGAACAGGGGAGTTGGCCAAGGCCGAGGCGCGGTTCCGCGGGATTTTCGATTCGCAGTTTCAGTTCATCAGCTTGCTCGCGCCGGACGGCACCATATTGGAGATGAACCGCACGGCACTGGACGCCGCCGTGCTGACCCGCGACCACGTCATCGGCCGGCCGTTCTGGGAAACCCGCTGGTGGCCCGCTGACGAGCATGACCGCCTGCGCCAAGAGATCGACGAGGCTGCGAAAGGTGCGCTGATCCGTCGCGAAGTCGAGGTCAGAGGCGCTCGCGGGCAGAAGATGTGGATCGACTTCTCGCTCAAGCCAGTCCGCGATCCCGTTGCCGACGCGGTCATGTGGATTATTGCCGAAAGCCGAGACCTGACGGAGAAACGTGACCTCGCCGCCCAACTCGCGCAGGCACAGAAGATGCAGGCGCTCGGCCAGCTTGCCGGCGGCATCGCGCACGACTTCAACAATATCCTGCAAGCCGTCTCGGGCGCCGCCGCGCTGATCGAGCGGCGGCCCGGCGATCAAGATAGGACCCGTCGCCTCGCCCGCACGGCAATTAGCGCTGCCAGTCGCGGCGCGTCGATCACCCAGCGCCTGCTGTCCTTCGCTCGTCGGGGTGAATTGAGGTCAGAGGCCATCGCGACTGCCGATTTGCTCGCCAACCTCCGCGAGGTGCTCGCACACACGCTCGGCGCCACTATCACAGTCTGCACCAACGTCCCGCCCGATGTGCCGTCACTGATCGCCGACCAGGCGCAGTTGGAAACGGCAATCATCAATCTTGGCACCAATGCGCGTGACGCCATGCCCAAGGGCGGCACACTCATGCTTTCCGCCGAGGCGGAGCATGTGGCGGAGGGCGACCATCATCCGGCCGGTCTCGCACCAGGCGACTACGTGCGGCTGAACGTCGTTGACACTGGAACCGGCATGGATGCAGAGACGCTTGCGCGCGCAGGTGAGCCGTTCTTCACCACCAAGCCGCTGGGCCAAGGCACCGGTCTTGGCGTGTCGATGGTCAAGGGCTTCGCCGAGCAATCAGGCGGTGGCCTGTCAATCGCCAGCACGCCCGGCGAGGGAACCACGGTCATGATGTGGCTGCGCCAAGCCACGCGTGCCGTCGTCCGGGCTCGCGACGACGAAACCGGTGGCCACGCAGCCGTAGAAGCCTGTGCCCGCATCCTTTTGGTGGACGATGATGATCTGGTTCGCGAGATCTTGGCGGCCTCGCTTGCGGACGCGGGGCTTGCCACATTGGTGGCGTCCAGTGGGTCCGAGGCACTTGCCTTGATTGAAGCGGGTGAGACGGTGGATGCGATGGTCAGCGATCTCTCGATGCCGGGCATGAACGGTGTAACGACCATCCAGAAGGCGCGCGAACTGCGTCCTACGTTGCCGTGCTTCCTACTGACCGGATATGCCGGCGAGCGTGCGGCGTTGTCTGGCGAGAATACGTTTACCCTGGTGCGCAAACCGGTGAACGCAGGGGTTTTGGTGGCGCAGATCGAGGCCGTTCTCGAAGGCGCAAGGCGGTAAGGCTGCCCCCAAACTATTGCGTGCCTAACTGCCAGCCTTTCGGGGTCGGAGCCCAGAGTTCCTCCGGCCGAGGGCAGGGCAGGAGGGTGATCAGCGACTTTGTTCAGCGGCCTCCTGACGGAAACTGATCGCGAGGGTGGCGACTGCCCGCGTGACTCTGCGGCGATCCTTGAGCCGCGTGCTTTTAAACAATTCTCTGGTTCCACTCGGCTTGCGCTGCTACCGCGAGCGGCGACCTAGCGCGTCTATCGGTATCATGTTTCAAAGCCACCAGAGCCAAACAGCATCAGCATCTGAAGGATCAAGCCAAAGAAGAAGGTTTCTTCTGCGCACGCTGCCAATACTCACCAAAGTCAAAGCTGGGCTTATACGCCAGCGCCAGCACTTTCTTCAACCGCGAGCCGTTATTTTAGTGGAGGGCGTATTCCTGCCCGTCGTATCCGGGATCCTGCTGGCCTTTTGCTCCATGATGCCGCGTCTATGCCGGATGCAACGACCGCAGAAATTGGGCAAAAGGCGCGGCAAGGCAGACAGCCGCGCCCCATTCGCCACCCTGGGGTGTTCAGCGCAAATGTGCTCGGAACCATTCGCAGGCTGGTCCGGAGGATTGATCAAACTCCTCGACATACGCATCGAAGTGCCCGCCCGGCAACAACACGAGACGCTTAGGCTCATGGGCGCGTTCATAGGCCGCGATAGCGAGATCTGATACCGCCAGATGATCTTTTACAGCGACAATCATCATCAGCGGTGTCGGAGAGATTTGGCTGATATAGGCCCCGGGCTCATAGCCGAACCCGTACTCAACCGTGCGCAGGGTAACTTCGTTACGCCACGCTGGTGCCCGGGCGGAGGCTGTCGCGGTAAACCACTTATAGGAATCAGCAGTCGGTAGTGCTGCTGGCGCCATCGGATCCTCGGCGACAACGGGTAGCATCGCAGGCGCACCGCCCGAGGCGCGCTTGTCCCGATCGGCGTGCAATCCGTCCCGCAGCGTCGCAAGAAAATCTGCGCGGACGAGCCGGCGGAAGTTCTGCCAGCCGCTGATCAGCGGAACCTGTGACACGACGCACCGTCACTCGCCGGTCAATAGCCGCCACGACCAGCACGTGTCCACCGCTGTAGCTTGACCCCCAAACGCCGATGCGCTCGGCATCCGTTTGCTCAAGGCTTCGGGCGAATGTGATGGCGTCAGAATAGTCCCTGACCTGCAGCCAAGGATCGAGTTCTTGCCGCGGCTGACCGTCGCTCGCGCCGAGGTTGCGATTGTCATAAACGATCGAAGCAAAGCCCGCCTGCATGAAAGCCTCAGCGAATTTGTCGAGGTACATTTCTTTCACGGCAGAAAAGCCATGCGCCATAACGATTGTTGGATACCTGCCCGACCCGGCCGGCAGATAATGCCAGCCTCGCAGCGTCGTGCCGTCTGTCGTCTTAAACGCAATGTCATTACGCATGATTTGTCTCCCGTTTCATTGAACTACTAAAACGCACTGCTTTACCTTCGCCGGTTGCTCAGAAAGCGGTGGTTGCTCTTGCCGAGCGCACGCTGCCGCACGACCGCCCCAGGCGGCGGCCCCGGAAGAGCGCACGCCACTATAGGCTTTTCCTGGGTAAGCCGTATATGTCGTTCTGGCGACGCCAACTGGCCGACATCCGTTTTTTGCGCTTCCAGCCGAGGCCGGCTGATTGCCGAACTATCCAGTCCGTGCCCCCGGGCCCGAACCGTCAATCGCCGGGCAACGAGCCGGCTGCCCCGAGATAGCGGTAAAGAATTTGCTTCCACCAATCGCCATTTGCGTTTTCTAATAACGCGATATCGAGCGGTACGCGGAGGTCGCTGTTAGGCGGCAAAGCGATAGCGTAATTCTGGTGGCCAAAGGTCACGCTGAGGATCTGCAGCCCGGAGAAATGCTGTTGCACGATCCAGGTGAGCAACGGCCGGTCATAGATGAAGGCCTCAATTTGGCCCGTCTGCAATGCTTTCAGGCCAGCCGACGGGTCGACAAAGACCTGGTGATCGACACGGTGAGTATCGAGGAAATCAATCGACGACAAATCGCCAACCGCGCCTACCCGAAGCGAGTGCAGATCCCCCACGTTGCGCACCAGGCCCTGTAGCTGATGCGTTGTTATCGCGGAGGTGATACCCGCCGTGAATACGGCAAGAGCGATGATCGAGGCGATCATCCAAACGACGGCCACCAAACGTCCGGGTAGCGACGATGGCGCGCCTTGGGCAGCGCCGGCCTGGGTCATCGCTATCGCCGACCACCAGATACCGGACATGAGGCCTTTGGCGGGGCGCCCCGCAAAATGATCGTTCTGCCGTCGTTCAAAAAGCCAGATCAGAATTCCGACGACCAAAGCAATCCCCAGCAGTGCCAGCACCGCCTGAAGGAAGTTGAAGGACAGAAACGCGCGCAGGACCGGCAACCAGTTCGCAACACCCGATTGTACCGCGACACCCAGCCCGGTCTGGTAGAAAAGGCTGAGTAAAATCGCTGGTGCGTGCCCGAGCCGCAGTCACGGTGATTGCGGCAACGGAGGCGTCGGCGGCGCCTTTGCTCGTGGCGTCCAACAGATCCTGCACCGTCGCAACCTCCATGAAACGGTAGCGAAGATGTATCTGGTCCGCGACCCGGCGCCACAGATCGATGCTGATGGCCTGCCAGTTTCCATCTGCCTCCTTCATCGCGAATGGCGGGGCCTCTTTGGTCGCCACGACGATTTCGCGGTCAGGTGGTACAAAGGTTGCGGAAATCTCGGACGACGGTTCCGGCGTTGCGGCAGTGCACGGCAATAAAAGGATGCAGGTTATAAGAAAAATTCGAAACAATCTCGTTGTGTCCCTAAGGATCATATTTTCCAGCAAGAACGTCCGGGTAAGGCACAATTGACACACTTTTGGCGGTGAATGTTGAGCGGGTGGATATGCGCACGCCGCCCCACCGGATAGTATCACCGGGTGTGAGCCGGAATCGCCGATGAAAATGAGCGCGAACGTCGAGGGCTGCAAGCTGTTATAGCTAAACCTATGATATGACATCGCATTTTGGCCGTTCCTTTGTGCTCATTGGGGGCGGCAAACAACCCCATCGGCCCGCATCATTGCAGGTCACCTGCCAAGGTGACTATCCTTGTTTCCACAAGGTCAAGGCGAACCGAGAAGAGGAACACACATGCAATCACCGATCACGATACCGCGGACACCAGGGTGGGTCGCTGAGTTCCGTGCTTTCATCATGCGTGGCAATGTGGTCGATCTCGCCGTAGGAATCATCATCGGCGTGGCCTTCAGCGCCATTGTCGGTAGTTTGGTAAAAGACATCATTAATCCACTCATTGGGCTTGTAATCGGTGGAGTTGACTTCAGCAACATCTTCATTCCGCTGAACGGCCAGCATTACGAGTCGTTGGATGCGGCTCAGAAGGCCGCAGCCCCAACCATCAACATTGGCATATTCATCAACACGATCATCAACTTCCTGATCATCGCGTTCGCGATTTTTTGGGTGGTGAAGGCAATGTCGCGGGTGGTTCACAAAGAAACACCGCCCGAGCCTGGTCCGACTAAGAGCGATGTGCTGCTCACCGAAATTCGTGATCTCCTGGCAACGCAACCCCGTTCATCTGGTCCACTCACTTAGCCGAAGCGGCGGGGCGGAGTTGCTCAGAACCTGCGCCCGCCTCAGCGACGCAAGAGCTTGACTTAAGTTTCACCAAATCAGGGTTCAGATAATTATTGGATTTGCAGTATATTTCTGATACGGAATAAATATGCCGTCTCCTGTCCGTGCGTCTCAATCGACATCCAATCTGACGGCCAGATATTCCTCGCATCTACCTAATTAAGCCTGTATGGCTCGTCACCGTGCACGCGATTATAAAACTGAAACGGTTATGGCTCGGTGGGTTTGGCATTTGCATCGGGCTGATTGCCCTACTGCTGGTCCTGGCCTGGAGCAACCTGAAAGCTTCGGCCGCCCGTGAGGACGCCCAGCAGTGGGAGACCCACACCCGCGAAGTGCTTCTTGCAGCGAAAGATACGCTGTCCGCGCTGCAAGACGCTGAGACCGGCCAGCGGGGCTACCTGCTTACGATGCGCGCCAACTACCTGGAACCCTATACCGAGAGCGTCAAGCAATTTGGCGAAACGATCGACCGGCTGGCCACGCTGACGCAAGACAACGCCGGGCAGCAGGCTCGCATCGCGGAACTGCGCAACGTCGCCGCTGCGAAGCTCAAAGAACTTGCCGCGACAGTGTCGCTCGAACAAAGTGGCGACCGAATGGCAGCGCTTGCCCTGGTTGTCACCGAGCAGGGCAAGAGTTTAATGGATGAGGCGCGCCGGATCCTGCAGGCAATCAAAGAGGAAGAAGAAGCCTTGCTGGCGGTCCGCCACCGGGCAGCCCGCGACGCCGCGACGCAAGACAACCTCATGTCCTTCGTCCTCGCTGCAATGGGCACGATGGCGCTGCTTATCGCGATGGCGGCGACGATCTGGGGGCTATGGTCGGTGAGCCGGCTACAGGCGGCGCGGGCGACACGCCGGAACCTCGAAATCCGCGTGACCAAGGAGGTGCAGGCCCGCGTGGCAACTCAGGCGTTGCTCGTGCAGGCGGAGAAGTTGACGGCCCTTGGCCAGCTTGCCGGGGGCATTGCCCATGACTTCAACAATATCCTGCAGGCCGTGTCGGGAGGCGCCAGCCTGATCGGCAAGCATGCGGACGAACCTGCCAAAGTCAGGCGGTTCAGTACCGATGGTGGAACTCTCGGCACAGCGCGGCACTTCGATTACGCGACGCCTGCTGGTTTTTGCCCGCCGCGGCGAACTGCGGACGGAGGCAATTCATCTTCCCGCGCTGCTCGACGGGCTGCACGAAGTGCTCACCCACACGCTCGGCGCCTCCTACGCCATTCGGATCGATGCCGAGACGGGGCTGCTGCCGGTGCTAGCGGACAGGGGACAGTTGGAAACCGTTCTGGTGAACCTCGCGACCAATGCGCGTGACGCCATGCCATCGGGGGGCACGATCACTCTCTCCGCCAACCTGGAGAAAGTGACAGTTCCGGCCCATCACCCGGTGGGCCTAGCAAGCGGCACCTATGGCCGCTTGTCCGTCGAGGATACCGGGACCGGCATGGACCGGGCCACGTTGGCCCGCATCATGGAACCGTTCTTTACCACCAAGGGGCTCGGCCAGGGCACCGGCCTGGGTCTGCCCATGGCGCGGGGCTTTGCCGAGCAGTCAGGCGGAGGGTTGGCGGTCGCCAGCGAACTGGATCAAGGCACGACGGTCACGCTATGGCTGCCCGTCACAGACGCACCGGCAACCCCACACAATGAGCCGGAATATCGTGCCCCTGCGAGGCAATCGGAGCAGCCTCGGGTTCTGCTGGTGGATGATGAGGCGTTGGTCCGACAGGTTCTTGCGGAACAGCTTGGCGATAGTGGCTACGACGTGGTGGAGGCTGATTGCGGGGAGACGGCGCTCGCGCTGCTGGACGCCGGTGAACCCATTGATCTGATCGTAGCGGACCTTTTCATGCCGGGCATAAGCGGAGTCGCGCTGCTCCAGGCCGTGCATGTCCGCAGGCCGCGCCTGCCCGCGATCCTGCTCACCGGTTGTGCGGGCGATGCGATGGGCCTCGCGGTCGGAGGCGCCATCAGCGGCACCTTCAGTCTTCTGCGCAAACCGGTCAGCGGGCCGCACTTGGCTGACAGGGTCGGAGCGCTGCTGGAGGCGCTGGCCATTAGCTAAGCTAGAGGCGGAAATGTCATAACGTCTGATCAGCGTCCGTCCGTCCGACAGCCGGCAAGCGCCAGACCATCCGCCCGTTGCTTGATCTCCGAAGTCGTGTTGGCTTTGCCATTTCGCTATCTTGGCCCCGGTCCCCGGGGCGCCGCGAACAGGAACTGCACTATGAAGGTCACCGTCGAAGTCGATTGCACGCCCGAGGAGGGCCGCCAATTCCTCGGCCTACCCGACGTCGTCCCCATGCAGCAGGCAGCAATGGAGAAACTTCAGCAGCGGCTGGAAAGCGTTGTCGAGGCCTCAACGCCGGAGGCGCTAATGAAGGCGTGGATGCCTATGGCGCCCGATCAGATGCAGGAGGCGTTCGCCAAGCTGTTCGGCGCCTTCGGGGGAACGAAGCCCAGCGATAAGGGCTGACACCGTCGTGGCGAACCACTCTAGCCCCCCGCATCGCGCTCGCGGGGGATGTCGCTGATGGTTGCCACGGAACGGGGTTTCCAGACGGTCGGTAGAGGTTCTGCATTGCACCGTCCGACCTTCCACAAAATCGGTAGCTACCATATTGATCTTCACGACCCCGGCGCCGTAGGTTCTGGCATTAACGCGTGGCGCGCAGCCGATGCCGGCATCGCGATTACCTCCGCAATCACAGCCGCGATCCGACCAACCTCACCGCCCGCCCAGAAACCGGCGGCACACCACCCCTTGTCCGAAGCCCGAAACCCGGCCAATGATCACTCCGTCCAACAAACTAGGTGGCAAAACCGATGCTGGATACCGATGACGCGGCGCTTTGGTACGCGCTATCCCGGTTCATGACGCGTTACTGGTTCGACGTCGACTTCAACGGCGGGAACGACGCCCACGAGTTCTATCTCCCGGACGCCCTGTTCGCAGTCGGTGAAAATCGCTTCGAGGGGCAGGACAAAATTCGGGCTTTCTACGTCAAACGCCAGCGGCGCGGCGTGATAACCGGCCGTCACCTGATCAACAATCTCCAGGTCCTGCCGATCGACGAGCATCAGGTGCAACTCATCGGCGTGCTCAGCCTGTTTTACGCTCAGGGCCATCCGCCACATCACGGCATGCACCCACCAATGCTGGTCGCCGACATCGCAGCTGATTGCGTGCTCGGTACAGACGAACGCTGGCGTTTCCGCTCTCACGTGCTTTCACCGCTCTTTGTCGGCCACGCCATCCCGATTTCGATCTCGGTCAACCCCGAACGTCTGTAGAGGCAGGGGCCCGATCGATCTGCCACCCCGACCCGGCAAGCGAGCAGGGTTTGGCGTCCAAGAACCTGCCGGTTCGTCCAATTCGAGGTGTCCTAACCGTTTACACTGACATCGGTTAGCCGCCGGTACTCATCCATCGCATACCGATCTGTCATGCCCGCCACGTAATCCCCAACAATGGTCGCGGACCGCTGCATCCCGCCTTCGCCCGCCCGAGCGCGCCAGTCATCCGGCAGCAGCGCGGGATCGGCATGGAGCAGGCGATATAGGTCCTCGGTCAGGCGTTTTGCCTTGGCGGACATGCGGTTGACGCGCCAGTGGCGATACATGCGCGCGAACAGGAAGCCCTTGATCGCCTGGTTAGCGTCCGCCATCGCGGGACCGAAACTTACGACACGTTGCTTGCTCCGCCGGATCGCGTCCGGACTGCCGGGATCGAGCTTGGCCAGCCGCTTGCGGCTTTCACCGATCAGATCGGTGACCATGGCGTTGATCACGCGGCGCAGCATCTCGTGCCGCAGCCGAGGCGGCGGCACATCCAAGCTGGATAGCCGGGCGGCAGCCAGCGCCTCACCGACAATGGGCAGGTGCTTCAGGTCATCGACTGCGAACAACCGGGCTCGCAGGCCGTCGTCCAGGTCGTGGGAGTGGTAAGCCACGTCGTCGGCGATTGCCGCGACCTGGGCCTCGGCGCTGGGTTGGGTATGCAGATCCAGTCTATGCCGGTCATTGTAATCGGCGATATAGGGTGCCGCATTGCGCAGCGGGCCGTTGTGTTTGACCAACCCCTCCAGCGTCTCCCACGTCAAATTCAACCCGTCCCAGCCGGCGTAGCGGCTCTCCAGCAGGGTCACAACTCGCAGGCTCTGAGCGTTGTGATCGAACCCGCCGAACGGCTTCATGACGACATTCAGTGCGTCCTCGCCGGCATGGCCGAACGGCGGATGGCCCAAATCATGTGCCAGCGCCAGCGCCTCGGTCAGGTCCTCGTCCAGCCCCAAAGCGCGAGCAATTGAGCGCGCGACCTGCGCGACCTCGATACTGTGGGTCAGCCGGGTGCGGTAGAAATCGCCCTCATGATTGACGAAAACCTGTGTCTTGTACTGCAGCTTTCGAAACGCCGAGCTGTGGATGATGCGGTCGCGGTCGCGCTGCCAGGGGGATCGGGTCTCCGCCTCCGGCTCGTGGTGCAGCCGCCCGCGCGACGTGGCAACGGAGACCGCGTAAGCGGCCAAAGGGGGAGGCGCAAACATAGCCACGCGGATACACCCTGCTCATTCGTGCTTCAATTACCGGAACCGCTTCAATTCTGCCACGCAAGCGCCTATCTTATCGGCATGGAACAGTTCGCCGTCACCGATCGAGCCGCCGTCCGAATTGCCGAAATCGTCGAGGAGACGAAACAGGCTGCCGAAACCGCACTCCGCGTCGCCGTGCTGGCGGGGGGATGTAGCGGCTTCCAGTACCGCTTCGAACTGGACGAGAAAATCGAGCCTGACGACCTGATCATCCAGCGCGGCCCGGCGCGTGTCGTGGTCGACGCCGTCAGCCTCGACCTGCTAACCGGCTCGGAATTGGACTACACCGACGAATTGATGGGCAGCCACTTCGCGGTTCGTAATCCGAACGCGAAATCCGCCTGCGGCTGCGGCACGAGTTTCTCGATCGACTGAAACGGCGGATTACCAATCCCGTCGGTGCCAAGCCGTGAAGCGGCCACCGTGGGACGGGACGACTACCCGGACTGTCCGCCGGTCACGTCGATCGTCAGTCCCGTGACGAAATCCGCGTCGGAGGAGGCCAGGAAGCAGATCACCTTGGCCTGGTCGGAGGCCTCCGCCACCCGCCGCAATGGGGTCGCCTCGACCTGCGCCGCCTGAGCCTCTGGCGAGCGCTGGTTCCAGTGCGGCCTGATCCGTTCCGTCAGCGTCAGACTGGGCGCGATCGCATTGATGTTGATCCCGAACGGCCCCAGTTCGAACGACAGCTTACGCGTGAACGCGATAATCCCGCCCTTCGCCGCGGCGTAGGCGCTCCCGCTGGCCACACTCATGCCGCGGCCGGCGATCGACGCCAGATTGACGATCTTGCCGGAACTCTGCCGTTTCATCACTGGCACGACCGCATGCGTGAACAGGAACGTCCCGTCCAGATTGAATTTTATCACCCGCTGCCAGTCGTCCAGCGAGTGCTCCTCGACCAACGCCGACGGCTTCGAAATGATCGTGCTGCCGCCGACCGCGTTGACCAGGATATCGATCCGGCCGAAGTCGCGGACTACCCCCTCAACAACCGCGTCCACCTGTCCCGGATCCAACGCGTCGCACAGCCGTCCATGCGTCTGGGCGCCGAGTGCCGCGACGGCTCCGTCCAGCCGTTCCGGATGGTTATCCACGCAGACCACGACGCCACCTTCGGCTGCCATGATCTGCGCCGTCGCCCGGCCGATCCCGTTCGCCGCCGCGGTGATCAGCGCGATTTTGTTCTTGAACCGCATCACTCCTCCCTTCGCCTGCTCAGTTCAGCCGGGCAGCCTGTGCCATGATCTCGATCGCTTCAGGTTGCCCGGACCGGACCGTGATACTGGTGGCGCCCAACTCTTCCCACGGCCGGAATCGCTGCCGGATGCGATCAGGCGGCCCAACCAGCGACTTCATATCGACCCACTCATCCGGCACCGCGGCGATCGCCTCGTCCTTGCGATGCGCCAGATAGAGCTCCCCTGGATCCGATCTGCGGCCTCGCCGAAGCCGCGCCGGATCATCTGGTCCTTGTGGAAGTTCTTGTCCTTGTGTCCCATCCCGCCGACGTACAATGCGACTTCGGGTTTCAATCGAGCGAGGGCGGCTTTGACGTCTTGCGCGAGCTCGACGTGAATGGTCGCCTGGATCTCGAAGTCCTTCAGGCTTTTGCCCTTACCCGCTCGGCGAAAACCTTCCTCCAGCCACGGCCCATATTCCGCCATGCAGCCCGGAACAAAGCCCATCGGCAGCCAGCCGTCGGCGATTTCCGCTGTCAGCTTCACGGTCAATTCGCTGCCGGTTGCCAGGTAGATCGGGATGTCAGGGTTCATATGCAGGATCGACTTCAACGGCTTGCCGACCCCGGAGGCGCCTTCCCCGGTGTAGGGCAAACTGATCTCCCGCCCGTCATGCTTCACCGGCTCCTCCCGCCGGAATATCTTGCGCATGATCGCGACGTAGTCCTTCAGGCGGTAATACGGCCGTCCCCAGGGTTGTCCATACCATCCTTCAACGATCTGCGGCCCCGAGACACCCAGTCCGGCGATGAACCGCCCGCCACCCGCCAGTGCATCGATCGTCCCCGCGCACATCGCGGCATTGGCCGGCGTGCGCGCCGCCAATTGCATAATCCCAGTGCCTAGCCGGATCTTCTTGGTGACCGCGGCGAGAAACGCCAGCGGCGAGACCGCGTCCGACCCATAAGCCTCCGCGCTCCAGACGGAATCATATCCAAGCGCCTCAGCGCGCTGCACCAGCGCCACCGGCAGGTCCATCGTTGCCTTGGAGTAGCCGATGGAAAGACCGAGTTTCATTGCAAAGCTCCATACCGGCTGTTCACGCCCCGGCCGCCAGTCTTTCCTTCTCCGCCATCCGCTGCTTGAGCTGTTCCGGGGTCATGCGGACGATGTCCTCATTCTGGTGCGCGTATAGATCGTATCGATCGGTATCCAGATCCTCCAACACGATCCGCCCCGCCAGCACGTCCTGCTTCCATGCATCCTGCGCCGCTTGCCGGTCATGGAATTCGGGCATCACTTCTTTCGCGAACAGATCCAGGCTCTCGCAAATGTCCTGATGGCTGGTCTTTCCGGCCTGGTTCAGCAGGATCACCTGATCGACATGCGCCGCCTCGAACTGCCGCAGCCGCCGGCGGATCGTCTCCGGCGACCCGATCAGCCCGTTGCGCAACGCCGCCTGAGCCTTCTCGGTGTGCCGCCAGTCCTGATACTCCCGCCATAGGTCGCCCTTGCCCGGTGCATCCACGCCCTTCCGCCCGTAATACGACAGCGCGAAAATGAAAAACGTCCAACCGGCGGCTTTCTCCAGTGCTTCCTCGTCGGTCGGGGCACACATGAAGCCATTGACGATCGCGACATTCGGGTTGGTCGCGTACTCCGTCAGCCGCCGAGGCTGATGCAAATACATGTTGTAATACTTGTGCACCCACGCCTGCGCCGCCTCGGGGGAAACGAAGCTAAATCCCAGCGCACCCATGCCCCACTGACCGGCCTCGCCGATCGTGCGAATGTTGGAGCATGCGACCCACAGCGGCGGATGCGGCTTTTGATAGGGCTTCGGCACGACATTGCGGGCCGGAAAATCATGATACTTCCCGTGGAACTCCCAGCTGTCTTGCGTGAACATCGGGATGATGGCCTGCACGGCCTCCTCCCACCGGTCGCGCTTGTCGCGCACCCGCACGCCGAACGGATGCAGCTCCGCGGGACCGGCGCCTTCGCCCATCCCGAGTTCCACCCGCCCGCCGGAGATCAGATCCAGCGTCGCGACGCGCTCTGCCACTCGGTGCGGCTGGTTGGTGGTCAACTGGATGATGCCGTGCCCGAGCCTGATGTGCTGGCTGGCGGCGGCGAGAAACACCTCGGGCGCGGAGGAATGCGAATATTCCTCGAGAAAGTGGTGTTCGACTTCCCACATGAAGTCATAGCCCAGTTGATCGGCAAGTTCGACCTGAGCCAGCGAGTTCTGGAACAACTCATACTCGCTGTGGGCCGTCCACGGACGCGGCAACTGATGTTCGTAGAACACTCCGAATTTCATCGAGCTTCTCCCTGCCGGTCACGCTTGCACCCGCCCCTACCAGCGTCAAGGTTGCGTCCCACCGCCTGGTTGCCCGACATTCATTGATGGAAGCCAAGACGAGACCCAACGATCGCACCGGAACCCGCCATGACCGTGACCGAGACCCTGAAATCATCGATCAAGCTGTGCATGTTCGACCAATACGGCACCGTCGTCGACATGCAGGGCGGCCTGCGTGACGTCGCCGCCCCGTTCCTGGAGGCAAAAGGCTGGTCCGGCGATCCCAACGCCTTCGTCACGTGGTGGCGCCGCACTCACTTCGAGAACTCGATGATCGACGCACTCCTGCACCGCGATCACACGCCCTACCGTGAGATCGGCCATCTGTCCGTCCGCCAGGTCATGGATCGCGCTGGCATCGCCCACACCGAAGAGGAGGTCCGCGGCCTCGTCGCCGCCATCGAGCGCCTGCGCTGCTTTCCTGAGGTCCCCGAGGCGCTGGGACGCCTCCACTCACGCTACAAGCTGGTTGCCCTATCGAATGGCGATCCGGATATGCTGGAAATGGCGAAGCAATACCATGGCATCCCGTTCGACGCGGTGATCTCCGTCGCCGAGGCCAACGCCTTCAAGCCGCACCGAGCGACTTACGAGATGGCGGCGCGAAAGATGGGTGTTGCGGTGGACCAAGTCCTGTTCGTCGCCAACCACGAATTCGACTGCGTCGGCGCAAAGGCGGCCGGCATGCGCACCGTCTTCATCGACCGCCGTCGTCGCCCCTTCGCCCGCTGGCCATACCAACCAGACCTGATCGTCGCCAGTATGACCGAACTGGCCGATCTCCTGTCGTGACTGCACCGAATCAACCGTCAAGGTAGAGTGGCTTTCAAAACCGCCATCTGAGTTTCCAGCCGGCTCCGCGTATGATCGATGACGCGCTGAGCCCCTTCATTCATCGGCCCGCGATTGTGCTCAAACACCAGTATGGCGGTGTCGATCAGCCGCTCCGTTTCGTCTCGTCCCAAAACCCCTTTGGCTACCAGTGCCGGAATGAGCGAACTGACCATCAAGCCGGCGAAGATGGCCTCGCCTTGGGCCGCAACCACGCGATCTTCTATTTCCTTGAAGATCTGACGTAGCGCTTCATCGTCCATCTCGCGACTCCTCGAAGGATTGCGCCGCCCTTGTCCCCGCCGGCGATCGTCCAAACTCATCCACACCCATTGACGAACAGCCTCTACCGCTACGCATTATGGCGGTCTTGCCGCGAGGAAGCGAGGGATGCCGGCGATGACGCGCTGGCCTTTCTTGGTCTCCCCCTTGCCTCACGTATTGTGCGTCCAAGGACAGCCGAACAATGAACACCGACCTATTCGAAATCATCCGCACCACCCGTTCGATGCGGCGGCTGAAGCCAGACCCCGTGCCGCCTGAACTGATTCGGCAAATCCTCGAGGCCGGCACCGCTGCCCCCAACGGGGGCAATATGCAGACCTGGCGCTTCCTGGTGATCCGCGATCCGGCGATCAAACAAGCGGTCGCGCAGTGGTACCGCCGCAGCTGGCACGAGATTGTCGGGCCGCGCTATCGCAGCGGAGCGCCGGCCCCCGGATCGTCACGCGTCCGCTTTGAGCGCATGCTGGCGGCGGCCGAACATCTGGCGGACCATCTGCACGAGGCGCCCTTGTGGATCGTACCTTGCCTGCAAGGCGGGACTCACACCCGCACGTCCGGGTCCTCGATCTATCCGGCCGTGCAGAACATGCTGCTCGTGGCGCGCGCCCTGGGATTGGGTGCGACGCTCACCACCTTGTATTTGTTGTTCGAAAAAGAGGCTGAAGCCGCCCTCGGGCTGCCCGAAGACACCCATTCCTACGCCATCCTTCCGATCGGCTACCCGGTCGGCCGCTTCGGCCCTGTCGCTCGCACGGCGCTGGAGGACGTGGTCTTCGCCGATCGCTGGGGGGAACGCTGGGCCGGCAGCTGACGCAGTCCGCTACGCAGTCGCGCCCCAACTCATGTGCTGCGCTTTCGAGGCCGCGACGTCAGCATCTTTCGGCTTTATGAAGTGGGGGTGGCATCAGCGTAAGCATGCGGAGCCTCAATTTTTTGTAATAGGATTCCAGATATCGACCGGCCACTCCGTGTCGTGGTATTTGTCGAGGGGCACTTGCACCACAGTGTTGCCTTGGTACTGGTATACCTTCTTATTCTTGGCTCTCTGTTCAGTTGAGCACTGACCAAGTTGTGTGCTCAGGCCTTTCTCACGTGAAGCAACGACCTTATGTCCTCCGGCAAAAACCTTCTCCAGCTCATCTACGCTAAGAAATTGTTTGCCATTGTAGGAACAAAGTTGCTTGGTTTTGTTGGGGTGAGCCATAGACACAAATCCGGTGTACGCTGCGACCATCGGCGTCAGTTTGCCGGAAGCAAGTCCTGTGCACAAATCGGTGAAAAACGCTGTGCCGAGATCGCCGCGTGCCGTCGAGCAAGCCAACACGTTTATCTTGCGAAGGGTCGAAAAATTCAGTTTGAGCAAAAGCTTGGCTAGTTGGCTCCCCGTCACACCGCCCACCTGTCCAGGGCAGCCGTGGCTAGCAACGAAGACGCCAATGTCTGTATACTTTGCCGTGAATTCCGGTATGACTTCGCAGGCTCTACTTAAGGTCGGGTCTTTGTCAATAACGGCCTCCCATGACGACGTGTTAGGGGATGCGGGCACTGGAACCGTCAGAGTGCATGATGCGCTATACCTCTGTTCCAGCGCTTCAACGCAATTATCCACTTCCCCATCTACATCGATCGTTGACCAAGCCTCGAGCTTGATAATGAAAGTGAACAGGGTCTTCATATCTCCTCCTGATCCAAAAATTGCCCGATGGGTATTACGCTTTTCGGGTGAATGATCAGTGACCTGGGTCACCAGAATGGGCGACGATGTGACGGCTGTCACCAGGATGCGGCGATGCTCGCGACACGTCGAAGGAGATCTCTGATCGCGTAAAAAGCGCTGCTCAGCCGCCGAGTAGCAAGGTGGCCGAGGCCACGTCAGCCAGGCTGGCAAATGGCGATAATATTTCCAAGACACCAACGCCAGAAAATAATCACGGCAATGCTGTGTTTGCATTCGTTGCTAGTCGGCTAGTCGCTAGATTTGCAGTGCTGCTAAGAGCTCAACAGCGTTTAGTTGAATCCCTATCCCTTCATGGTTTCGGGATATCGGGGGAGGCAAATTTTCACTGTCGTGCCATGTCCTACCTCGCTTTGCAGTTGCACCGCGCCGCCTGATTGTCGGACGAAGCTGTCGACTATCGACAGGCCCAGCCCGGTGCCTTGACCGGCCGGCTTGGTCGTGAAGAAAGGGTCGAAGGCACTCTCGAGTACACTCGAGGACATCCCATGGCCGGTGTCGGTGACCGACAGGGCCGCGTAATCGCCGGATAGCAAGTTCATCCCCAGCATCTTCGGGGTTGTCTCGCCCCGGCTAGGAAAAACGATATTCGTGGTCTCGAATGTTAGGTGTCCGCCCTCCGGCATGGCATCGCGCGCATTGATCGCGAGGTTGAGCAGCGCGCTGTCGACCTGGTTCGGATCGCACAACGTAAGCCATAGACCATCCGCCAGTCTCAGTTCGATTTGAATGAACGGACCCACCGTGCAGCAGATGAGGTCCTCCATGTCCCGGATGATCTGATTCAGGTCGACGACCTCGGGCTCCGACGCTTGTCGGCGTGAAAAGGCAAGCAGGCGCTGGGTCAGCGCCACGGCGAAATTTACCGCGGACACTGAGGCCTCGATGCAGGGCTCGAGCTCTGCTACACGCCCCTGCGCAACCCGGCTGCCCAGCAATTCCAAGCTGCCGGAGAGCGTGGTTAGAATAGTATTGAAATCGTGCGAAAGGCCGCCGGTCAGTTGCCCGATCGCTGCTATCTTCTGTAACTGGTACAGTGATTCCCTGGCCAGAAGCCGCTCCTTGGTCTCACGCCTCAGCCTCGCGCTCATTTTCCGCGAGATCATGGGTTCAGGTCTCCAGAGGCTCTGTTGCCTTGTCGATTTGCCGGTTCGTCTAGCGAACACCACAACCCCCGCAGGCTCCGATAACTGCGAGCTGGATTCCCTGCAACGCCAAGAGCCTGAGATCGACAGAATTGCACTATGGCCGCGCGTCGGCGTCACCCGTGCGGGTGATGCCAGCAAAAAAATCCCGTAACGGCCTGACTATTTTTTGAAAGCGGCCAACCCACGCAGGCCAAGGCGGATCAATCCGATCTGGCTGCTGGTGCCGGTCTTGCGGAACACCGCCTTCAGTTGTGACCGTAGCGTCTCCCGACTGACCCCAACGTGCTCGGCAATTATGTCGAGGGTATCGCCGGACAGCAAAGCTTGCATCAGCCGTGCCTCCGCGCTGGTGAGCTCATAGAGGAACTGGAGCCTATCGGTCGGCGTGACAATTCGCGCGTCAGGGTCGCGCACAAACACTGCCGCCAGGGGACCGTCGAAACTAAGCCCAAGCGTGGTGTCGGAGATGGGTGTGACCAGCACTTCGTAAGGCGCGCCGCCGGATCGGCGGCTGATCCGCATAATGCCGCCCGGTGATGCGGTGACGTTCTGCTGCACCCGGAGTGCCGAGGCGACCAGTTGGCGAAGCAACTTACCCTCGCCAGGCGTGGCCGCATCAAGCACCAAACCTGTGACCTTTGGGCCGTCACCTGCGGTGATGATTCGTTCGGCCGCTGCGTTCGCATATACGACGTGCCCCGCGGCGTTGACGACCATCATCGCCGTGACCAACCCCTCGAGCGCGGCTTCGGCGGCGACGCCCCGGGTCTCCAACGCGGCCAGTTGCCGGTTCAACTGGGTGACCCGGAGCATATGGGGCACCAAGCGTTGCAGCCGGCCGACTATGTCGGAATCATGCTCCGCCGTAGTCTGCGGGAACAGCACGGTAACGGCGAAGTACCGCGCGCTGTCCTTTCGGATGGTCACAGCGACGCCGTCGTCGACCTCTGCGGGACGCAGATAATCGTTGTAGTGCTCGGTTTTCAACAGGTCGGAGCGGGGCAGCACGTGTTCGCTCGTCACAACCACGCCGATTGGCCGGTTGCCACCCGCCCCGCTCGATAGCCAGGGATTGATCGCGCCGTAATACTGATTGTACCGAGCGACTTGCTCCGGCTCCCACTGCCCCGTTGCCAGGCAGACGCTGTGCCGCGCGCCAGCATCGTTAAAGCAGAGCGTGCCTTTGCCCCCAGCGTAGGACAGCGCTAGGGCATCGATGAACGTGGCCCAACCGTCGGCCTTGCCGGCGGATTCATACAATGATGATAGCAACCCCGAGTCAGTTTCGGCGGCGGAGATGGCTCGGCCCCGCGCCGTCCCGCTCTTAGAGTCTGTCCGGAAACTATCCATTCGAATTGCTGAGCTTTCTCAGCATCAGCCGGATGGAAGCCAATCTGATGAATGCGAGGGCATTACGGCTCCGGTTCTCAAAATCCTTGGCCAATCGACGGCACCGGTTAAGCCAGGCGAAGGTGCGTTCGACTACCCAGCGCCTGGGCAGAACCTGAAAGCCCTGGGCCGTATCCGAACGTTTGACTATTTCAACGGCCAACCCAGGCAACAGCTTGGCGAGTTCCGCGCGGAATTTCGGCCCCTGGTAACCGCCGTCGGCGAATAGGGTTTTCAGAAACGGGTATAGCCCGAACAGGCTCGCCAGAACCAGTATCCCGCCATCGCGTTCCTGAACGTCGGCCGGATGAACCACCGCATGCATCAGCAAGCCCTCGGTATCCACCACGATATGCCGCTTCTTGCCGTTGATCTTCTTGCCCGCATCATAACCCGAAGGGTCGATGTGTGCGCCGCCTTTTTCGGCGCTTTTAACGCTCTGGCTGTCGATGACGCAGGCGGTCGGGCTCGCTTGCCGATCGAGCAGCTCGCGGCACTTCTGGTAAAGCTCATAGTGAATTCTCAACAGCGTCCCGTCGTACTCCCAGCGTTGGAAGTAGTCGAACAAGGTGCTTCGCGGCGGCAAGTCCCGGGGGATATAGCGCCACTGACACCCGGTGCTCAGAAACGTACAAAAGGCCATTCACCACCTCGCGTTCATCGATCTCGCGTCGGCGCCCACCACGCTTGGCTGGCGGGATCAGGTGCTCCAAGTGCCCCCATTCCTCGTCGGTCAGGTCGCTCGGATAGCGCAGCTTATCCCGGTTGTACCGAGGACGGTTCTCAGTGGTCCACATCATGCCCATCACGAATTGATGCCATCATCGAATCACAGCAGAGTCAATGGCTTCAAGCCCCCTGTGCTAACCGACTTTAACGAACTCGGAAAGTTCCCGGACGGACACTTAGGCATCACACTGCCAGACGGCTGATCCAGCGCCGCTGCCGCTGGGGCACCCCTGTCTGGGGCTCGCGTCTCGAGGCACTGCCGGACGTTAGTGATGGGAGGCGCATGGGCGTTCCCTTTTTCGCCGCTCGCAAAGGATCATCGATGGTCCACCGTAGCTTTGGGAGATCACCGCCGACAAGCTAAACAATGCCGGATACAGTACGAGACCCGCGTTTTGCCAATTGCAGACTCATCAAACTGACCCCGGATCGTCTCGTAGGGGCCCTATTGTCCGTATCCCCGTTCATGTCCCACAGCGGATAGTGTGGCAGTATGTTGGGATCGCGCAAGGCTTCGGTCTGAGCGAGCAAGTCTCGAACGCGTTGCTGCGCAGTGATGCCAGTGGTTCGGCGGCCAAGGGCCGGGGCGACTTCGCCTGCCCGTGCGTTCCGGGCGGCGGGGACAGCGCTGCCATCAGCGGCGAACCACCGCTGTCGAATTGCAGGAACGTCGCCTCCGATGAGGGACGTGCTCCGAGAGCCGCCATCCTCAGCCATCTGAAACTCAAACTCGTTGTCTGCTTCGATGGTATAAGCGATCCGCACGTGGTGAGATCAGGGCGCGCAAAGGGCGCGTATGTGTGGACACAGGTTCTTCGTCCCAGGCGGCACAATTTACTGTATTTGTATTCGATACATTACTATAATGAGCAGCCGGGACAATTCACAACGAACGCTCCCCCTCCCATAAATTTGGATAGCTTCGGATGAATCCATTCGGCGCAAGTTCAAGCAATCCCTCATAGCCGAAGCTCGGGGCTTGATACCAAAAAGTGGCTGGGCCGCGGCGTTCATAAACCTGAGGCAATTCCGTCAAAGTGCCAGCGTCCACGTCGAGCCAGGCTACAGGGAGTTGGACGGTCTCATTTTCAGCAATTGCGACGCGACGGAGTTGTTGAATGTTGGTCGCCGGTGTAAAGCCGAGATCGAGATCAGAGAGATGTCCCAGCCCGGATAATGCTGTGCCGTTCAGCCGCCAAACTCGGTCTTCACGGGCAACGATATAGTCGATAACACGCTCGCCGATGAAGCCGGCTATCCTGCCAGACACGCTATGCCAATGGCCGTCACAGCGGATGGCATAGGCGATATTCGCTGGTCCGTTCTCGTGGCGAAAGACTGCTGTGCCTTCCAATCTCCATCCATCGGCCCTTGGCTCAAGACGACAGGCATCATGGCCGGGAACATCGAGCCTTCGCCAGAGCATGAACGATATAGGCGGCATTCGGGTCCCTCGCGTACGCGGCGGACGAGACGCCAGCCTGAGACAAATGTTATAAATCGAGCGGGAAAAGTGTCAAAGACGAGCGGTTCCGGCTCGGGTGCCCAAACCGCCGGGACGTCACCGGCTGGAAAGCGCGAGCTTCGCCTGGCGGCCTGTCTTCGACACGTAGCTCCAGCCTACCCCAAACCAAGTCGAAGGGCTTCGCGGCAAATCTGCACCCATTGCTCGAGCAGCAGGTCATCCGCCTGGTCCCCGGGCGCGTAACGTTCGAGATAACCGACCAGAAATCCGGGCGAACGCCTTTGGACAGTGCCGGCTGGATGCCGTGCGTCCGCCAGCGATACAAACATCAAAGTAGCCGGTCCATAGCGACGCAAGAGCGCTGCGAGCGGGAAAACAACTTCCTCGTCGAGGGCAACCATGCCCTTAAACACAAAAATCTTCCGGCCCAACTGTAGTTCCTGCAAAAACTTGCTGACAAGCATTGGAAGCCGCCGTAACTCGCGGCGTCGGACCGCGTCCACGGTCTTTTGTCCCACCGTGACCAAGGCGTGGTATTCGAACCCGTAGTTTAAATCCAAGATTATGAATTCATGGCCGTCGTCTGAAAGCTTAACTTGCACTGACTCGGGGCTGCCCATCCCATCGAAGCCAGCTTGCAGCGCCGCGAGCAGGCTCGGAAGCGGGGCGCTGGCAAAGCGCAGCAGATCGTTTGGCTCAGCGCGGCAGCTCCGCTGCACGAACCCGAATTCACAGT
>CAVYXX010000089.1:0-9912 GCA_963772355.1 uncultured Alphaproteobacteria bacterium
GAAATTGCGCATGGCAGTGAAACAGCCGGGGTGGAACGTCTGGATGCCACCTGCGCGAAGGCGCTGGCGCTTGGCACACGTTCCTACGGCTCGGTCGCCGCGATCCTCAAGAACAAGCAAGAAAGCAAGACGGCTCATGAAAGGCAGGTTGATCAACCCAGCCTGCTCCACGACAACATTCGTGGCCCCGGTCACTATCATTGAAAGGGAAAACGATGCTGATCCACTCTATGGCGGAGCGCGTGCGTGGCCTTGGCCTGGCCGCAATGGCCGACGCGTTCCTCGACATGCACAACCAGTCCGCGGCCGACGATCTGGGCAATTGCAACTATCCTGTCACCAAGGCGGGAAATTGCCGCCACTGGAACCGGTCGGGGACAGCCGCACGGGGCCTTCCGAAGAATGTCTTCCACGAAAAACCCCCGTTTATGGACAGACACTAGCTAGTGTCCGTCCATAAACGCTAATCGACTGAAATCCAGCTGCTTCGCGATATCGCGGGTCAAGCCCGGAGGCCTTGGTTATGTTTCGGCAGCACACCACTGCAGCCGAATCCATACCCCACCGCCGGAGCCCGATCATGCGTCAGGAACGCATCACACAAGCCAGCCTATTCGATATCTTCGCCACACACGAGATCGGTCGCGAGTTGAAGCAGATCTCGCAGTGGCTCGATCAGCATCGTCCATTGCTACGCCTGGTCAGCAACGATTTGCGCCGCGACGGGGTGCGCGAGACCGGCCGGCGCGGCCTGCCGGCGGAAGCCGTGCTGCGCAGCGCGCTGCTAAAGCAATACCGCCAGCTGAGCTACGAGGAACTAGCGTTTCATCTGGAAGATTCAGCGTCGTTTCGCGCCTTCGCGCGGCTGCCGATGGGCTGGACGCCGAAGAAGGCGGTGCTTCAGAAGACCATCAGCGCGATCACCGCGGCCATCCATCATCGCGGACAACCCCGAGGCGGCTGCCGCCAACTCCGCCGCCATTAATCGGGCTCTCGACGACTACGCCGTTGTGCCGGCAGGATTTCTATTCCCGGCCGGCACCGTCTACTGCGACCAGGTGGCGGCAAAAAAAGCCTCGATCTTGCTTGACGGGGCAACGCATACCGCAGCCAAGGCGTTCCGAGGCCAGGGCCGCGACGTCACGGTCCTCGAA
The DNA here is from genome assembly GCA_963772355.1 of uncultured Alphaproteobacteria bacterium. GTDB lineage: Bacteria > Pseudomonadota > Alphaproteobacteria > Acetobacterales > Acetobacteraceae > Rhodopila. Next base: position 1,155 of record CAVYXX010000089.1, read on the forward strand.
TTCCAAGGCGCCGGCGACGGGGGCGACTGGGTCGGCATCAAGCTGACCAACGGCTTCCGAGGATTCACATGCTCGGAAATGACGCTGCAGTTTGGCACGGTGACCAACCCGGATACGGGGAAGCAAATGCACTTGCTGCAGGCGACAAATACCGCATCTGCCACGCGAAGCACGCGCGACCTCGAAGTTTACAACGTTGGCTTCGGCCCGTGCATTGGTGCCGGATTCCGCACTGTGGGAGAAAACGGTGCAAACTTTCTGGTCGAGAATGTCTCGCTTCACCACTGCGTCTTCCGCACACAGGGTATCGGGCTCGGCTCGCGGTCTTGCATCGAGATTCAGCGCGGCTTTTCCGGTATAGAAATTTCGCACTGTTTTATGCAGGGCGCCAAGAACACCGTCATCGATTGCGAGGAGACAACCGCTGCAACAGAGGATGGACTGTTCATTCATCACAATTACCTGGACCATTCGCTCGGGCAGACCAATGCCGCAGTCTCGCTCGGAGGGTCCGGTGCCGCGTCGCTTGCTTCGCGATGCCGGTTCGCCGACAACTACGTGACCGGCGGGTCAGTCTCCTGTCTCTCCGGTGACAAATGGGAGATCTCGCGCAACTTCATTCGCGTGCTCGGGACGAACGCAGGCGGCAGCAATTGGGCCGGGGTGCCAATTCTGTTCCTGTTCCAGACCAACACTGATTGCGTTATAGAGGGCAATACACTGGAGCGTGGCGCAGGTATCGGCGCCGGCCACGTTGTCTACTTCGAGTGCGGCCCGACCGTCTCTCAGTCCTATATTACGTTCGCCAACAACATATTGATCCAAGCCGTCGGCGGCAACATGATCCAGCTCGAATCCGTCGACCACGCGAATATCATTGGCAACACCATGAGGAATACCAGCGCAGTCGCCGCTTCCGTCGGCATCAATGTCCGGGCGCTTGCCAAGCCGTGCGCGAAACTGCAGCTCGTTGGAAACGTGTTGGAGAGCACGGTCACCAAGATAGCGGCGTTCATTGGAATATCGGCCGGTGGCAGCGCATCCGGCGCGATGACGACGTCGGATACCACGATTACACATCCCCGCGAACGATGGCTCGACGGTCGATCCGTATCCGATCGTGCAAGCGAATAACTTCCGCGGGGCGACCTCCGTCTGGGTTGCGACCCACTTCGCGGCCGGCCGCGTCTTCCCAGTGGTCGCTGGTAATCGGGACGATATCTGCCACCTGGTCGGCACCGTCGCCCCAGCGTCGGTTGTTACGGCGGTGCAGGGATGTCGTTACACGCGCCAAAACGGCAACTCGACGCAGGAGTTTTTCAAATCCACCGGCGTCGGCAACACCGGATGGTCGGCGGCGGTGGGAGTTCCGTAACTGATCCCAAGTTCATCGCGTTTCACGCCGACCACGATGTGTGCGGCTGGACCCGGAAGCACTGATCAGAAACTTGAAGAACTCGGCGCTGAGGCAACCTTAAGGTGGCGCAGGATCTACTTCGGGTCATGATCGCACTCCAGAACTCCGCCGAAGGCCACTTTAATGCGTTCAGCAGTGGCGGTCGCCATGGAACATTGTAGTCATCAAATCCGTCCACAGCCAGGCAATGCGCCTGCTCTGGCTACGGCCGATCGTCCGGCTGGATCTGAGTACCGAGCCCGTCCGAACCGTCCGTGATGCGCCAGGCCTCACCGCCGATCGCCGGTACGCCAATGGCGAACTTACCGATACCGCCCGTGACCATCGCATGCACCAGAGTGGGTTTGCGTCATCTCGTGACCGTCGCTCGAGGTGCGTGGCCTAGCGCGGGTCGCTGAGCCATTATCCTTGTGGCAACTGACCGCCAATGCTCCGTCCCCGAGGTTCTCATGCTCGCGCTTTGAAACGATACTCGTGATGCTGGCGGCGGCGGTGCTGCTGCTGGGCGTCGCGCGGCGATGGCGCTTGCCTTACCCGGTTCTACTCGCGCTCACTGGCGCGGCCGTGGCGATCGCGCCCATCGATGTCAGCCTGCACCTGGACCCAACGCTCGTGCTGACGCTGTTCGTCGCCCCCGTACTGCTCGACGCTGCCTACGACACCTCGCTTCGCGACTTGAAGCGCCAGTGGGGGTCGGTGACCAGACTTGTGCTGATCGCGGTGGGATTGACGACGGGGGCCGTTGCCTTGGTCGTACACATGCTGGTGCCGAGCATTCCCTGGGCGGCGGCCGTGACGATCGGTGCGATCGTCGCACCTCCCGATGCCGTGGCGGCGGCGGCGGTGCATCGCGACGTCAAGCTTCCACATCGCTTGGCGGTGATCATCGAAGGCGAGGCGCTGCTCAACGATGCCTCGGCGCTCCTCATCTACCGTCTCGCGGTTGCGGCGGTGCTTGCGGGGGGCAGCATCGGCGCCGAGGCGATTGCCCCAGCCTTTCTTCTGTCGCTAGTGGGCAGCGTCGCTGCGGGCCCAGCGTTTGCCTGGCTCGTCGGACGCATCATCAGGCGGATCGCGGATTCGCCCTCGTCGATCATTTTCCAGTTCGTAAGCACCTTCGGCGTCTGGGTCATCGCCGAGCGGATCGGACTGTCTCCGATTCTGACCGTCGTCACCTACGCAATGACACTCGCGCGCTCGGGTCCGGCCTACCAGCCCGCTTACCTGCGCATCCCCTCCTACGCCGTCTGGGACACGGCGGTCGTGGTTCTCAATGTATTCGCCTTTCTGTTGATCGGGTTGGAACTCGGCCCAGTAATTGCCGCAGCACCACCGGGCGACCTAGGACGCTGGGTAGTGGTCGGCGCGGCGGTGCTTGCAACGGTTATTGTGGTTCGGCTTGGCTGGACTATACCTGCGGCGCTGTGGAGCGGGTGGTGGATCAAGCACCAGAGGGTGGCTTTGGCCGTCGCTCCATTACCCAGCTGGCGAACCGGCCTGCTCATCGGCTGGGCCGGCACGCGCGGCCTCGTCACCGTCGCGACCGCGCTCGCCCTACCGCAGAACTTTCCGGAGCGCGGGATGCTGCTCTTCGCGGCATTCACGGTCACGCTCGGCACACTGCTGGTCCAGGGATTAACGCTACGTCCGCTGGTGCTTGCGCTCGACTTGAATGATGATGATCCGGTCAACCGAGAGGTGCGGGAGGCGCGAGTGGTTACGGCTGATGCGGCGCTCGCCGCCATCAGCGGCGAGACGGTCGAGGGCATCCAAGCGCTGCGCGCCGAGCTGGAGTCCGAGCGCCGGGTGGCGGAATTAGCGGATGAGGGCGATGGATGTTCGACCTTTCCGGTTAAGGCGCTGCGCGCAAAGGCGCTTGCGGCAAGACGGCAACAACTGCTCGCAATGCGACGGGAAGGCGTGATCGGCGACGCGGCCTTTCACCGGATCGAGGAAGAGCTGGACTTTGCGGACCTTCGAGCTTGAGGAATTACACTATCAAGCCGTCCAATCGCTCAGATGGAGCCAAGCACCCGTTGGCGGCGACCTTGCTCCGGCGCGCCATGATCGAGGACACACTCAATGGCGCGAAATCGTCCCCTACAAGCACGCTGCCCGGCATCTACTTGAATGCCAGTCACTCGCGTCAGGCATCCAGGACTATGGCACCTTCGAAACTCACGATGCCTTCGCCAGCCGCCAGCGCGCGAAGCACGGCCGAAAAGTCGGCTTTTGGGGTCAGCTGACCGAATTGTCGGGAACCCGACGCTGATCTTCAGAAGCGACCATCCCCTATGGCCACTTTGCACAGCTTCGCGGTCACAGGGCCTATTACCAACATCGCCGCGACGGCTCGCCGCCAACAAATGAGCCGATCACCAAGCTAGAACTGGCGTCTCCTAATATTAACGACGTTTCACCGTCACGACATCAAATTAAGCTGCGCTCATACCCATCTTTATTTCGAAGATATCGGAGGATGTGGTGAGTAAAGTTGGTTCTTCCTCGTCGTCGAACGCCGATTTCGAGCGGTTCGTCTACGCGGGTGTCGCGACAGAGCCAAACGGAATGGAACTGAGCGTTCTGTCCGCGTTGTCGCGGCGGGGCCTCGATCCATGGCAAGAAGCTCAACGGCTTGCGCAGCTTCCCCAGTTTGCGGCGGCTGACGGCTTAGCCCAGATCCTTCGCGCAGTACCTGCCGTTCAGGCATTGCGCGCAGATGTGAATGTGATTGCCGAGCGCTTGGTCGCACTGCTTCCTGTCCGGGGCACCGTCACTGGAGGACAGTCCCCCTCGAAGCTAGCCGCAACGCCGGTGCAAGTCCCACGTGGGCTTACTCTGGTGATGATGGCCGCGATCTTTGGCGGCTTGCTAATGCCTCTTTTTATGCCAAAGCAAGCTGAACCGATCGCGCCCACGTCTTGGATAGCAGACGTTCCCAAAGCGCCTGAAAAGTCTGAGGCAGTCCCCGGGCGATTAGCCAGTTCAGCCCTACCTGATCATCCTGAAGCGCCCGCCACAACTACGCCGCCGCCTTCAGTTCCTTAGCCACCCGAACACCACCTTCCCTTCTTGTGATCTTGTGATGACTTCGTTTTCTAACTCAGGCGGGCTCGAAGGCAGAGTGATCTGGGTCACCGCGGTCCTCTCGCCGGGCGTCTAATGAGGGCCACGTCAGTCTACAGGAGAGCCCCATGTCATATGTCACAGAAGCTGAACTTGTGGAGATCGTGCGGGACCTTCTGGCCTTGGCTAGTGTCGAGACGTCAGCAGAGGTACGGGCCGCGCTAATCCGGTTGGCGAACCGATACGCCGCGATGGCGCTCGACTGCCGAAATCTTGCGCGAAGCACTATGGTTTTTGAGTCTGCGGCGTTAAGGTCCGTCTGATCCCGACGGTCGCCGGATAGCGGCTTGAAAGCTTCTGGCGCAGATCCGGGCCGTGCCGCGCCAGGCACGAGCGCCGGTAGAGCCGTGGGAGATCGATCTTCCGAACACATACGTCGCCCGACGCGACCAGAGAAGAGGCAGACCACGGCTCCCGCTCAAGCGGGCACACCGCTATGCTCAGGCTAGGACGCGGAGGAAAGAATGGTTGCTGTCATTGATTTCAACGCCGAGTTCGCCAAGCTGAGGATGCTTGAGGGACGCACCCCGACGTCGTCCGAGGCTGAGCGCGACGGGGCATTCGCCAGGCTAGCACCCTATCGCGACGGGGCGATTTTTGCGGGGAAATTCGCTGGCACGAGCGCCTGGGAACGGCATCCGGTGGGCGACGAGATTGTGCAAATCTTTGATGGGGCCACGACGCTGCATCTGATGACAGGCGAAGGGAAGCAGTCCCTGGCGCTGAGCGCCGGGATGATCGCAGTCGTGCCGCAAAACACCTGGCATCAGTTCGAGGCGCCTGATGGCGTGTGCGTGATGACCGCGACGCCTCAGCCGACCGAACACCTGCGGATCGATGTCGAAGATCCGCGCACGGTGGAGTGAGGCGTCGGCTTCGTCACGGCTGATCCATTCCCGCGGTCCGAACCACATTGCCCGACCGACGGAAAAGAGGCTCTGGAAAGGGAGCGGCGGCGGCTCGTGATCGGTCGATATTGTGGACCAGGAGAGTTGCGCCTTCCTCGCCAGATGGTGCTGGCGGCCAATCCACCGGCTCATTGAGCGGGGTCGACATCCGGCAGCGGCTACCTTGGCGAACGTCCGGACGTTGCCGGCGGTGCCGGCCTTGTCGCTCTCGGCATCCTCGAACGGGGGTGAGGAATTCGCCGCCGGGCTGGTTGCGAACTCAGCGGCGTCGTGGCGGTTTTGCCGAAGTTCAGATCTATATCGGCAACATCGGCGGGTCTCGGACCTCGGCAGAGTAAATCGTGTCGAAGCCATTGAAACCGGTCCGCAGGCAGGCCCCGTAGGCGCCGAGCTGACCGATCTCGATCCAGTCGCCTTCCGCAACATCGGCGGGTAGTGAAAAGGGGCCGGCCATCCGGTCAGCTAAATCGCACGTGGGACCGAAGAGCATGTAGTCGTGCGTCGCCGCGGCGGCGCGACGCAGCAGACGTGCGGGGAAGCGAAAGCCCGGCGCGCCGGCATCCGATAGGCTGCCATAGACACCGTCGGTCACGTACAGCGCATTGCCGTTGCGTAGCAGCACCTGCACAACCACCGATAACGCACCGGCGACCAGGGCCCGGCCGGGTTCGGCCCACAGGCGCGGCCGCACGGGCAGGTCCAGCCGATCCAGCCCGGCCTCGATCTCGGCGAAGAACGCGCCGAGCGGGGGCGGTTCAGAGCCGGGATAGGCGGCTGGAAAGCCGCCGCCGACATCGATCACATCCACCGTCACGCCGGCCCGCTCGATCGCGGCCCCCGCCAGCGCCATCGCGTCGCGCCAGGCCAGCGGGTCAAGGCACTGCGATCCGACGTGAAAGCAAAGCCCAAGCCGTGCGGCGTGCGGCCTGGCGGTGCGTAGCAATGCCGCCGCGTCATCCACCGAGGCGCCGAATTTCCCTGACAGGTCATACGCGGCGCGACCGCGTGGCATCGCTAACCGGACGAACAGGCCAACCTCGCCGTCGCCGCTGGTCTCCTGGCGGATCTTTGCGAGTTCGTCGGAATGATCGAGAGAGAAATCCCGCACCCCGGCGGCCCACGCCGCGCGAATGCCAGGCCGGGATTTTACCGGGTGCATGAAGTGGATGGCCGCGTCGGAGAGCAGACGGCGAACGAGCGCAACCTCGGGCGCCGAGGCGCAGTCGAAATGCCGCACACCACCGTCCCACACTGCGAGCAGCACGGTGGGGTCGGGGTTGCACTTGACGGCGTACAGAACGTCGCCCGGGAAGCCAGCAACGAAGTCGGCCGCAGCTTCGACAACGGCGTCGGGACGCAGGCAATGCATCGGCGCCTCCGGGCGTTCTATGGCGACCAGGTCAGCAACGGTCGGTCGTATGGTGGCCGAAGGGCAGGCGGTGCTGCACGTAGACGAAGCAGGTCCATTTGGGCAGTCCTTGCGTTACAGGAAGCGGCGGCAGCTTTGTTGACCAAGCGTCGGATCGACGTGTGACCCGGGCGCGCATGGTCCATGCGATGCGTCCCCTCCCGCTCTCGGACGAAAACCGGCGGGGAGGGCGGTGGTTAGTGTGGGGAGACCAGTTTGAGCCCGACGATCCCGGCCATGATCACGCTGATGCACAGCATCCGGACCAGGTCGGCCGGCTCCTCGAACAGCACTATGCCGAGCAGCGCAGTGCCAACCATGCCGACACCGGTCCAGACGGCGTAAGCGGTGCCAAGCGGCAGCCAGCGCAGCGTGAGCCCTAGCAGAGCGACGCTGAGTGCCATTGCCGCGAGCGTGCCGGCGGTAGGCCAGATCCGAGAGAAACCGTCAGTATATTTCAGGCCAACGGCCCAGCTGACTTCACAAAGACCTGCGAGAAACAAGATGAACCAGGCCATGTATGCCTCCCGAACAATGTTATGCGTGGGAGTATGCGGAGAAGGAGGCAACAATTCTGTGACCGGCGGCACGTATTCAGGTGCACCCGGCGCTTTTTTCTTGCAGACGGTCTTATGGCCTACCGAGGTCGGCCCCTGCAGCGCAAATGACGGCGGGCGTCTGTGGAGTATCGACATGCCGCCGTTGCTGCTGCCGGAACTGCACCGGGAAGTCGGCGTTGCCGTGCCGGACGCGCTTCGCACCGATTGGACATTGTTCAGGGGATCGAGCCGCCGACGGCTGCCAGCTTTGCTGGACACCACCGGGCCGATTGACCTGTTCATCCATGACAGCCTGCATACGACCGAGAACACGCTGTTTGAGTTGCGACGGGTATGGCCGCATGTACGCGCGGGCGGCGCGGTCGTGGTTGATGACGTGGATACCAATGACGGGTTTCGGATCTTCGTGGCGGAGACGGCGCGTGCGCGAAGTTGGGTGTGCGAGGCTGAGCCGATCCGCCCTGATGACCGGCGATCGAACAACAAAGGGATGTTTGGGATAATTTTGAAACAAGCCATCTGATCGGCTGCTTAATAGGCTCTGACAGGAGCAGCGGCGGGTTGGAGAGCCGTCGACGGACGGACGCTGATTTTGTCACGCTGCATCCGGAAGGCCCGACGCCGGACGAATACCCGACCTTGCACTCATTGCGGGGCGCATGATGTGGCTTCAAAATACAAATGCGGAATGGAGGTCTGGAATGCCGTCGACCAAAGCAAAAAACTTCAGAATGTGCATTTGCATCGTGACTTTGACCGGATCTTTGGCGCTTGGAGCCTGCACGCCGGCAACGCCACCAGGAGCAACGGCCTCAACGACCTACAGCGATCAGGCCAAGGTCAAGATGACGGGCCTGGATCCCAGCAGTCGCTTGATCACGATGCAGGATGCGCGTGGGCAGACGACGACTGTTCGGGCCTCGGACGCGGTCCGAAACTTCGATCAGATCAGGGTGGGAGACACCGTGACGGTAGATTATCAGGAGCAGATTGAGATCCTGGTGCGGGGCATCAACGCGGCGCCAATTCAGGGCGTCGTCGTGGGAATCGATGCGGAGAGGGCTGCCAAGGGGCAAACGCCGGCCGCGGCCATGACCGTCAGTGCCAAGCGGTCCGTCGAAATTGTGAGCGTTGACCGACCATCGCATACGGTAACCTTCCGCGAGCCAGATGGGTTGGTGGACAGCATCGTGGTCCAGAACCCCAACAACTTTGCCCTAGCCGACGGTTTGCGACCGGGGACGATAGTCGACGTTACGGTAACCGCCGCTGCGGCCGTGGTAGTTCAAAAGCTCTGAATTCAGTGAGGGTCTGGTGAGAGGATGCATCGTTACCGCAC
>CAVYXX010000090.1:0-27088 GCA_963772355.1 uncultured Alphaproteobacteria bacterium
CCTGCGGGATCGATTAGGCGGTCTGGAATGCGGCCTTTCTCGACCGCGGCGCCGACCGCGGCGGGCGGGTGGGGGATGACATCGAAATCGCCGGAGAACCCCATACGCAGTCGGTTTCGCTGACGGGAATACGGCGCGGCGGCTGGTGCGGGCGCCAGGCGGCGGCTCGGCGTCATGACATACGTCGATGCTGTGAAGCGTTTCATGGGGGCGGCGCAGCGGGCCGGCTAAATCGATCTCAACACAAATTACCGATTGGTTAGGGGTAAGCGTCCGCTCCGCTCGGAATGACGTTCGAATTCCTGTCTGCGTGAGGCTGGGCCATGTCATCCATCACACTCGCTCAACTCGCCGAGATCGTGCCAGATCTCAGGGCCTTGGCCGTCACCTTCTGCCAAAACGAACATCGCTTTCGCCTGAAAAGGCACCCTGCCGAATTTGGCTTGACCGCGTTTCGTGCGCACTATTCGGCGCACGAAACGAGGTTCAATCCACTGCGCAGATGGGCTCGCAATAGCTTGGCGCGGATATGGGCGAAGAAGCGCGGCGGCAGCCGTGTATTGTAACCCGCTACCCTTCGTCTGGAATGCGGCGCTACGTGGTTCGTCCCGCTGGCAGCGGTGCATTCCAGTTGCACCTGTGGTGCAAGAACCACCGGCAGCCGCCCAAGGCCATTACCCTCGATATCGACGACACCGCCGACACCGAGCATGGCCATCAAGCGCCGTCTCGACGAGAGCGGGCACCCGAAAGAGCTCGGCGAAACATCTACATGCTGCTGGACGGGACAGGGAAGGGCGCCCCTAGGCGCCCTCGGCCCCCTCCTGCAATTTACCGCCTGAACCCATCCCCGCCGACCAAGGTGCCTCCAGGGCCGGCGCGAGGGTGTTCCGAGGTTGGGTGGGGGCTACGGGCGCGGATCTGCGGTCTGCATGCCTTGGGTAGAAAGTCTCGTCCTCGTCGGGGTCGGGCTGCCCTGCCATTCCAATCGCCACAGGCCGCCCTGGCGGAGATTCAACACAAGGCCGGGCTGAAACGCAACCAGACAAGTCCCTCCGCTTTGGCGGACCGAGGGGTAAATGATCCCGTTGCTGCCGAACTCCTTACGAAGTCGAAGCGCGAGCGCTTGACCCGCTGGGTAGCCCACGACCGGATCTGCATGAAGCGCGGGTTCGACCGCCGGGCCGGCCGAACGCAAGTCATGAAAAGGCCCAAAGAAATCCGCAATTAGCTCTGCATAGTCTGTCACGTTCTCGAAGCGGCCGATGGCTTCAAGTTCCCGCGTGAGGTGGTACGAGACCTCGCCAAGGCAGGTTTCCGCACCGAACCCGCAATACCAAGCACCGCGATCATCGCTGTTGAAGCGGTTGCCGCCTGGTCGAGTATGCGTGAACGCCGCATTGATGAAGGTGTGCCCGGCTCGACCAAACACCAGTTCGCGCGGGTCGAGGTCAGGTAAACCCGTCGCCTGCGCCTGGAGCCTGCCATTGGTCACGCTTTCCAACTCGGCGAGGTCATCGAGCGCGCCTTTGGTGCTGGCAAGCGGCAGGAGTACCGGCTGTTTCAACCGGCCCGTCGAGATCAACCGAACAGTGTCACGCTCCGTGAGATCAACCGTTGGCAAAGGCCACATTCATAGCCCGCCGCGCAGCGCGTCGACGTGGCGCCGGACCTCCACCATCTTCGGAATGCCACTCTGGATGAGAACATCGAGCGGTCGCTGCCCAGCGTAAAGCGGACCCTTGTTGGGCAATCTGATCCACTCATCCGAGAGCGGCTCCGAAAACAGGAGTCGCAGACCTTTGAAGATCCCTACAAGGGCGCTGATGCGGGTCAGCGTGTCTTGGGACAGAGCACCGGTCCGCTCTCCCTTCTTCATTCGGAACCAGGTCCGCTCCGAAACGTCGCCCAGCAGAGCGCACGCCTCAGCGCTCGTCAGGCGCCAGATCTCGGCCAGCTTCAAGAAGCCGTCTATACCAGCCGGCGTCAGCCGGGCTCGCGTCGCCGGGTCCGCCAAGCTGGGGGCAGCCGGAGGGGGGCCGGGATCGACGGCAGGTTGGGCGGGTAGTGCTAATCCACTCATGGCTGTCTCCTGGCAGCCTATATACTGCCAAATGGCAGACCATTCAAGGGAGCACCCACGCGGACGCGTTGGACTCGCCGGCGAGGATGAGCTCGCGGGCGCGGGAGGCAGCGTGGTGCATGGATCGGCTCATGGTGCTGGAAAGCCCGTTAGCATAGCAAGGGCGCCCGTCTCCAACTCCGGATGCCTGCCTTGCCATTCAAGCTAAACCAGGATCGCCGCCACCACATCCCGCGCCAGCAGCACAAGGTCACGAACTGGCCTACCTACGAGGCTGGCTTGCGTCAGCGCGGCAGTTTGACGGTGTGGTTCACCGACGAGGCGGTCGCAGCGTGGGCAGCGGCGCCACGCACAACACGAGGTGGCCAACCCTGCTATTCGCCGCTGGCAATCCTGACGGCGCTGACCCTGCGCGCAGTGTTCCGTCTTGCTTATCGCCAGGCTGAAGGACTGATCGCCTCGATCATCAATCTGCTCGGCCTGGCGCTGCGCGTGCCGGACCACACGACCCTCAGCCGTCGCTCGACAACGCTGACCGTGCCGCGGCCGCAGCCCGGCAACGCCGGCGCCGACGACGGTGCGCAACCCTTGCATTTGCTGGTGGACAGCACCGGTCTGAAGTTGTGCGGTGCGGGCGAATGGCTGGTCGAGAAGCATGGCACCAGGACACGCCGAGCGTGGCGGAAGCTGCACCTCGGTGTGGATGCCGACACCGGGCAGATCGTGGCTGCCGCGCTGACGAGTAAAGAAGTGGACGATGCGGTCGAGGTTAGCCCGTTGCTGGATAAGGTCACCGGTCGGCTGGCCTCGGTCACCGCTGATGGCGCCTATGACCAGGATGGCGTTTACGCCGACGTTGCCGAGCGTCACCCTGATGCTGCAGTGATCGTGCCGCCGCGCCGCACAGCGGTGCTGAGCGACAAAGCGGCGACCGCGCCAACGCAGCGCGACCGTCACCTCCAGTGCATCGCCGAGACGAGCCGCAGGGCCTGGCAGAAAGCCTCCGGCTACAACAAGCGCGCCAAGGCCGAGGCGTCGATCGGGCGATGGAAACAGGTGATCGGCGACGGACTGCGCTCGCGTATAGACGAACGTCGGATGACTGAAGTCAACGTGGCGGTTGATGTCCTCAACCGTATGCTGGAGTTGGGACGCCCGAACTATGTCCGCATCGTCTGACCCCGAAAGGGATTGGGCCCATTGCGCTCACACCTCTGATCCCTGCACCACGCTGGCAGCCGGCTGAAGCAAGGGACTACCTCGCCGAGGCTGCGCGGATCGTCGAGACCACCGAGGAGCGGCTCTTTGAAGCCGAGTTGCTATATCGGGTGCCCGGCGACCTGTTGAACGCTGCCGGGGATCAATCCGCAGCCGAGCAGCGCTATCGTCGGGCCATCACGGTTGCCGAGCGACAGAGTGCAAAGCTCTTGCAATTGCGGGCGTCGACCAGCCTCGCCCGGCTCTGGCGCGATCAGGGCAAGCACGCGGAAGCCCGTGATCTACTCGATCCGATCTACAACTGGTTCACCGAAGGTTTCGATGCGCCGGACCTCAAGAACGCGAGGACGTTGTTAGATGAGCTGGCCTAGCGGCTGACGCGGCGTTGTTGCATGGATTAGCGAATGGGTCGCAACACCCCCAACCCAAGGTTACTTATTCGAAGATAGTAGGGAATTCGTCCGTGCGCAGGGCGTGATTTACCGTAAAGCGCTTATCCCGCCCGCCGACACCCAACCGCGTGTGAAAACCTAGCCTGACTTATTCAACGAATTTACCGGGATCACGCCAAAAGTGCGTAGGGCAAAGTTGTCCTACGCACTGGTTTCAGCACGAATTCAGAACGGAAATGCCAGGCGTTGGGGTTTTCGAACGTTGCGCTTGCAGGGGCACACGCCCCACGGGTCATGGTCCGGCGGGTTGGAAGCTCCGCACCAAGCCACCGAACAGTTCGGCTTCTGGGCAAGCTGCCGCGAAGGCAATGCGCACCCGCGTCGCGGTTTCACTGATCCGTGCGGCGATTTTGATCAAGCGCATCTGCAGGGTTTTGAATTCTGCGGTGGCGAGTGGCTGCAGCTTGGGGATATTGCCACGGACTTTCAGCAGCAGCCAGTAGGCGCCAGTGTGCAACACCAGGCGGACTTGATTGGCCATTGGTGAGCGGCAACTGGTGCGATCGGAGGCAAGCTGCGTCTTGTGCAGCTTGATGAAATTCTCCATCTGGCCGCGCGCGCAGTACAGTGTCTCGTAGAGCCATTCCGCATTGCCGCCGACTAGGTTGGTCACGACGTAGCGGATGTCGAAACCTTTTGGCGTTGCCTCGATGCGCGCGGCGACGCGCCGCTGGCATCGCCAAAACTTGGCACCGTATCTGACTTCGGTGTGCCGACGCACCGCGTTGGCCTGCGCCTCGGCGCGGCGCAACCAGCCCGCATCAACGGGCGGTTCGCTACGACGCAGTGCAACCAGCTTCGCCTGCGCTTCAGCACGCTGCGCCCGCACCGCGTCGGCGAGCGGTTCCACCATTTGCTCGAGCACGACGTTGCTGGACAGACCGAAGACGTAGCGCAGGCCGTTGGCCTCGCACCATGTCATCACCTCATGGCGGCCGTAATGACAATCGCCACGAATGGTGATGCGCGTGTGCGGCCAGTGGCGGCGGATACGCCGCACCATGCGCCGCACATGGCCGCGGATCTCCTCGCCGCTCGGCGTCTTGCCTGGGCGCAACAAAACCACCACCGGACGGGCATTGGCGGCGTCATAGACGTGGATCGGCAGAAAGCATCGCTCATCGTAATGAGCATGAAACAACGCCAGTTGCTGATTGCCGTGCACGACGTCGCAGGTGTCGTCGATGTCGAAGGTGACCGCGGCCGGCGGGCGGTCATAGCTGCAGCAATACAGGTCGATCATGGCGTATGTCATGCGCATCACCTCGCGCAGGCTGGGTGCGTTCTCCCAGCGCGACACCGTCGGTTGTGAACATAGATCATCGCCACTGTCCGGCAGGCGACCACAGGCCACTTTGAACCCGGGGTCAGTGCGCAGAAAATCCAGGTCGTCGCCATCTTCGTAGCCGCAGGCGATCGCCAGTATCCGTGCCCGCAGAATGTCGGTGACGCTGTGCGTCACATAGAGTGGGTTGCGCGGGTCTGAGATCAACGGCGCAAGCGTATCGGCGATACCGAGTTGTCGCTCCACCGCGCCGAGCAACAGCACGCCTCCGTCGGAGGTGATGCGTCCGCCGTCGAACGCCGCCACCACCTTCTTCCGTTCAATGGCGGGAAAGCCGAACGGCGGCGGGTTTTTGGGGCCAAACGGTGCGGACATAACGAAACTCGCGGCGATCCAGTGGACGGGGCGGTCGTGACACCGGATCTATGCATGGATTCAATGCGTTGTACAATTGCGGTTTGCGAATCGCTGCTATGCGCTGAATAAGACAGGCTAGCTTCCTACCTCTTGCCTTTGGCGGCGGCAAGCGCGGCTGTCATTGTCGTCTCTCAGTGTCGAGATACGCGATATTCATCGCGTACGGCCTGTATTGCTTCATACGCTTACAATCTCATCGCTACCAACGCCAACGAGGAGGAAAGTTCAAATGCAGTCGCGTAATAGGCCCGGATGGGGCTTTTGGTTGGTTTTGGTTTTGTTGCTACCGTTTTGCGGCGTGGCACAAGCTCAGGAGCTAGAGGGCAGCTGGAAGCTGATCATGCGCAAACTCCCGGACGGCACCACGCAACTGCCTCCGGCTGTCCAAGGGGCTGCTACATGGCACAGCGGACTGAGAAACCTCGTTGTGTTTTGGCCCACGCCCGACGGCAAACCTGCCTTTGCCTCTTCGATATCCAATTACAAAATGTCTGGCACCGAGTATACTGAAACGCTGTTATTCGGCGTGGTGAACGACGGGATCGGCAAGGCACCGGCCTACAACATGACTCCCGAAACCAAGATCGCCCCGATCACGCGTGAGGGTGGGCGGATCGCGTTCAAGTTGCCGTTCGATCCGCCCTCGGTCGTGCTCGAAGGTGATAAGTTTACCGCAACGGCCGAGGGCCAATTCGTCGACTTCTGGGAACGGGCTCGCTAAAACGGCCGCAGCAAAGCGCTTCCCGCCGGCCGACCAATCATGTCGCGGCGTACCGCATGCACGAGGCTTGGCGGCTAGCCAGACGTGGGTTGAGAGCGCCGGCTGAGTTCTGGGCTTCGACGGCCGAGCGCTGGGTTACGGGTCTCAGGGGATAGCGAAATATAGTTCAGAAGAACGGCTACTGGCTTACACGACCCTGATACCGATCTATATTCCCAGTCGCACCACGCCTGCGAGTTTACCCTGGCGCCGCTTTAACCATCTGTGTATCTGCATGGCGATGGAGAAGTCGCCAGCCGGCCGCCTCGCGACGGAATACCATCGTCACCCTATAGTCTCTCGTCGATCCTACAGACTGGCCGGGAATTTCGTAACGAATGTGCTCAACCTGCACCACGTACCCCAGGTCGCCAGACGATTGGGCCGCAAGTCGTTCGAAGGAGCTTGCACCTTTGGAAAAATGAGCAGCTACCCAATCGAGACGCGGGCGGATATGCTCCCAACCTTTCTCGGTGGTCCCTCCAAAACCGCCGGACAGCGTTATATCGTCGCCGTGCGACCAAATTGCTTTGGTCGACTCCGATTTTCCATTCTCAAGGTCATGTTGGGCAATATCGAACTTCAAGAGCGCTTCTGAAAACCCCTTGTCTAGCTCCGGTTCTTGCGCATTCATTGTTGTGGCTCCGCCTACTATGCAGATTAAAGAAACCAGAAGAATAATATTCTTATTCATCGGCATTCCTCCAAGTATCGACGCGCGTGCATATGCCTGTACCTCCCCGGCCAGACCTTTACGGACGCCCACCGGGAGGCCCTCGACCCCCAATTTTGCCCCTGACGAGGGTCAGCATCGCACTAGAACCCGCCGGAAGCAAATGAGCTATTACTCCGTGTAAGAAAATGGGAGGCTTCGACCACCCAAGTTCCAGGAGCTATCTATGAAGATCGGGGACGATAGGAAATCGGTCTCAAATCGGCGGAATTTACCGTCGTCGGCCTACGGCGGTAACCGGGGCGGCCATCGATAGAGGATGTTAAATGGATCGAGGTAGGCTACGTCACTTTTCCGAGGGTAGCCGCCGATAAAAATGGTGAGGACAGGGTGTCTTTGCCATGCTACGGTCTTTTTGCCGCGATGCGGCTAGGGAGAAAAAAATGAGACTGCATCTTTTGGTCGTTGCCAGCTTGGCAATCGGCCTTGTCGTGCCTGCGCTCGCTCAAAATAAAACAGGTAAATGCACCGGCCCGCAAGATGCGTGCCAGCAGCTAGTGGATTTTAACGAAGCCCAAATGGTCGCTTTCAATAAAAAGGACGCTGCCGCCGTTGCGGCGCTTTATACTGAAGATGCGGTCTTCGTGACCGAAGGTCCGATTTTGAACGGAAGAGCCGCAATCGAGAAATTCTATGCTGACGGGATCAAAGGCGGTGATTCGAATCTGGTAATCAATTTTGTAGAATCCCGTATCATGGGGGACGGGGCGTGGGCTATCGGTGATTGGAATGTAGTAACTTCGCAGGGTCCGATTCATGGCAACTGGGTCACTCTCTTTGTCCGTGATCGCGGGGCGTGGAAAATGCGTGTTGATACGTTCAACGTAATAGAGGCTTCGCCTAAGTAGCCGAGGCTCCCCGGCGGAGCCAAGAAATCCGCACCACAAAATCCAAGTAAAGTTCTACGAAACCACAAATCGTATGAAAATGGTCCCGCATCGGACGATTTACCGCAATACAGCCTTCGGCGCCTGAACGCGGAATTCGTTTCGGCCGCGCGGCACAAAATATAGGTCCGGCTTGACGGCCGCAGCAGGGCTGGGTCACTAAATGGGCGCGCCGCGAATGTTGGGCCGCGCCTTGATCCTTCGTAGCCGCGACGCGACTGAAGCAGGTGAACCAAGGGAACCACCTGTTGCTCGCTCAGAGACAAAACAACGATTGATCATGGAGAGAATAGTTCAAATGCAACAGCGCCACATCCATTCTGTCCGCCTTCACGCTGAGCACCGCCATGGCCGTCGGGACCGCGGCAATGGCCGCCGATCTGCCGAAGGAAGGGACATTCAACGTCGACTATATCTCCTTTGGCACGTTCAAGGCTACCGCGATCGGGAAAGAACGGGTTTTGAACACCTTTGACGAAAACGGTCTTTGGCCGGGCAAAGGATTTGGCGATCACGTGACATTTCACGTCTTTGGCTTCGGCGACATCGCGAACGGCATGGAGCAGTTCCGCGGCTACAGCGTGGGGACCGACCCTAACGGAGACCAAATCGTTGTCGATTTTGCCAGTGATGGGAAATTCCCGGCCGACGCAAAGAGCTATAAAGGAAAGTTCACCTTCACGACGGGTACCGGGAAGTATGTCGGGATCAGCGGTGGTGCCACCTTCACATGTCACTCGCCAGAATTCCGGACGGCGGCTGAGGGAACCTTCGCGCAGTACTGCACCATGTCGGGCAACTACAAACTGCCGTAGTTTACTTTCTATATTGTACCTTCGGTGGAGTTACATACCTCCCGTAACCGCTGATGATCGAAGTGCCTGATTCAAGGAAATGGGAGCTGGGCGCCTTCGCGCAGCCCCGCTTTTGCTGTCGTGCGTTAATTAAGAATTCCGCACCGAAATTAGAGCACTGAAAACTCTGCCGACTTTCGGTGCAAAAATTAAGTGCAGAATGAATGGCATGTCCCCGTCTTCGCTACGCTACGCCGGGGTCGCGTGCTATGCGCAAAGGGCGCACGGAGCCGAAGCCGTCTCCGCTCATGCGGGTAACGCCCGCTTCTGTAATCGGGGTGGATAAGTCAAGATCGTAGCGCCGCATGCTGGTTAGATGATGCGGCCTTTCACTCCTAGGTGGTTGCGAGTTTCGGGCGCGTCCTTAACTAGTTGTATTATCGCCCATATTTGGACTTTCTAGCCAGCGCCGCTCATGCTTCTCACGACGCCATGTCCGGATGCCCCATATGACAAAGAGCCAGGCCACGACGACAATTCCCGTGCAACTCTCCGGGCCGGAGTTCATCGCATTTATCTTCCCGTACCTCTCGATGCCCATGCGCGGGCCGAAATGCAAACTGGGCTATCATCGCGTTTTCAATCTGATCCTGTGGGTCCTCTATACGGGTATGCAATGGAAGTGCATGCCAGTACCCAGAGCGGCCGACGGCACCGCCCTGATCCACTACACGACCATCTTCAAGGTGTTCGCGAAATGGGCTGACGACGGCTCGCTCGAGCAGGCGTTCATCGCCAGCGTGCGGCATCTGGCGGAGCATCGCCAGCTTGATCTCAACATCCTGCATGGCGATGGCACCAACACCGTTGCCAAAAAGGGCGGCGATGGCATCGGCTATTCCGGCCACAAACATCAGAGGGGTGAGAAGATCATCGCGATCGTGGACAATAATGGCTTCGTGCTGGCTCCGCTTCCGGTGGCGCCGGTGAATGAGACCGATACCGTACTCCTGCCAGAGGGACTGAACACCCTGAAGCGGGTGGCCAGACTGACGGATCTGAACATTGACGGCTCGCATCTCAATCTCGACGGCGGATTTGACTCCCGGCACAACCGCAAAGCCATCTTCAACGCAAGTCTCATCCCGAACATCAAGGAAAACCCGCGCAACCGGAAGACCCCGAAGACGCGGGCGAAAGCGTTTGTTCAACGCCGCCATCCATTCGTTACGGCTCTGTGTGGAGCGGACCTTCGCGTGGGAAGACAAATTCAAACGGCTTCTGTTGCGCTTTGAGTTCAAACAACAGCGTCACTACGGTATGAAGTTGATGGCGTACACTTTGATCAATTTGAGGCATTTTTGCGGTGCCTGAAACTCGCAACCAGCTATATCTGATAATGTCCTCCGCCAGCGTGGTGCAGGGATCAGAGGTGTGAGCGCAATGGGCCCAATCCCTTTCGGGGTCAGACGATGCGGACATAGTTCGGGCGTCCCAACTCCAGCATACGGTTGAGGACATCAACCGCCACGTTGACTTCAGTCATCCGACGTTCGTCTATACGCGAGCGCAGTCCGTCGCCGATCACCTGTTTCCATCGCCCGATCGACGCCTCGACCTTGGCGCGCTTGTTGTAGCCGGAGGCTTTCTGCCAGGCCCTGCGGCTCGTCTCGGCGATGCACTGGAGGTGACGGTCGCGCTGCGTTGGCGCGGTCGCCGCTTTGTCGCTCAGCACCGCTGTGCGGCGCGGCGGCACGATCACTGCAGCATCAGGGTGACGCTCGGCAACGTCGGCGTAAACGCCATCCTGGTCATAGGCGCCATCAGCGGTGACCGAGGCCAGCCGACCGGTGACCTTATCCAGCAACGGGCTAACCTCGACCGCATCGTCCACTTCTTTACTCGTCAGCGCGGCAGCCACGATCTGCCCGGTGTCGGCATCCACACCGAGGTGCAGCTTCCGCCACGCTCGGCGTGTCCTGGTGCCATGCTTCTCGACCAGCCATTCGCCCGCACCGCACAACTTCAGACCGGTGCTGTCCACCAGCAAATGCAAGGGTTGCGCACCGTCGTCGGCGCCGGCGTTGCCGGGCTGCGGCCGCGGCACGGTCAGCGTTGTCGAGCGACGGCTGAGGGTCGTGTGGTCCGGCACGCGCAGCGCCAGGCCGAGCAGATTGATGATCGAGGCGATCAGTCCTTCAGCCTGGCGATAAGCAAGACGGAACACTGCGCGCAGGGTCAGCGCCGTCAGGATTGCCAGCGGCGAATAGCAGGGTTGGCCACCTCGTGTTGTGCGTGGCGCCGCTGCCCACGCTGCGACCGCCTCGTCGGTGAACCACACCGGGCATTGGTGCACTTCCCGACGGAGGGCGAGAGGACCCCAAATCCCAAGCTGCTATGCGATGACCGGCTGGCGACGGACGGAATCCGGGCGTCCGGTCGCCAGCATCCGATTCAGCACCGCCACGCCGATGGCAGCCTCGGTCTGCTGAGCCGGAAAGCCGCGGGCTCGCAGCCGTGGTCCGATCAGCGACTTGTAACGACCCATTGTCGTTTCTACTAAGGACCGTTGGCCGTAACCGGTTGTGGCCTGCCAAGCCAGATGACCTTGTTCCGCGATCATCGCCAGATGGCTATCACGCTGTGTCGGCGGACCCGGTTCGCCGCTCGGGACGGCCGTCGAGCGCGGCGGGATCACCACCTCGATGCCATCGCTGTGCGCTGCAATTGTCTGGTAGGTGGGTGAGCCATCATACGCACCATCGGCTGTCACCTGGCCAATCGGTTCGTCAATCTGATCGAGCAGTGGGCCGACCTGGGACGGATCGTCGGCATCTTGGTCGGTCAGCGTCTGCGCCACGATCATGCCGCTGGCAGCATCGACTGCCAGATGCAACTTGCGCCATTTCCGGCGCGACTTGGCGCCATGCTTCGCCTCCAGCCATTGACCCGCCCCGTAGACTTGCAGCCCGGTGCTGTCGATCAATACGTGCAACGGACCGGGTGGCACGGTGGCAGGCTGGATCACCGGCAGTGTCTCCGCCCGGCGGCTGACCGTGCTGTGGTCCGGCGCTGAGATCGTCAGGCCCATCAACGTCAGCACCGACGTCATCAGGCCCTCGGTCTGGCGTAACGCCAGCTTGAACGCCGTGCGCAGCATCAGGCTGGTCTCAATGGCCGCGTCCATATACCGAGCCTGCCCGCTCGGCCCAGTGGTCTGCCAGCATTCCAGCGCTGAGTCCTCGATCCACAACGTCAAGCTGCCCCGCCGGCGCAAACCCGCTTCGTAGGCCGGCCAGTTCTGCACCTTGAACGACATCTTCGGGATGTGGTGACGGCGGTTGGCGTTGTGTTTGTGCGGCATCGGGATAATCAGAACCAGAGAGCTGGAGGCCATCCTATCATCCCTGGACCGGCCATGTGCACCAACGCCCCAACGAGTCGCGCGATTGGCGCATCTATGCCGAGTTCGCCCAACAACTCATCGCTCAGGCCAGATGTCTCTACGCCAGCGAAAGCCTGGGAGCAGAGCTGACCAACAGCGTCTACGCGCTGGATTCCACCACCATCGATTTGTGCATGTCGGTGTTCCCCTGGGCTCATTTCCGCTCCACCAAATCCGCGGTGAAGATGCATACGCTGCTCGATCTGCGTGGCAACATTCCCAGCTTTATCCATATCTCGAACGGCAAGCTGCACGATGTTCATGCGCTCGACATGCTGATCCCCGAACCCGGCGCGGTCTATGTGATGGATCGCGGATACATCGACTTCGCCCGCCTGCACACGCTGCATCAGGCGGGCGCCTTCTTCGTGACGCGCGCCAAGTCCAATCTGCATGCGCATCGGATCTATTCCGCGCCCACCGACCGAGCGAGCGGCGTGATCGCCGATCAAACCATCGCATTGGACGGCCCTCGTACCCGTCAGGACTATCCGGTGCATCTGCGGCGCATCCGCTTCCGCGACGCCGAAACGGCTAAGACACTGGTCTTCCTGACCAATCAGACCGCGTTGCCAGCATTGACCATCTGCGATCTGTACAAAAGCCGCTGGCAGGTGGAACTCTTTTTCAAGTGGATAAAACAGCATCTGCGGATCAAGCGGTTCTACGGCACTTCGGAAAACGCCGTGAAGACGCAAATCTGGATCGCCGTTTCGGTCTATGTGCTGGTGGCGATCGTGCGCAAACGGCTCAACCTGGAGGCGCCGCTCTACACATTGCTGCAGGTCTTTTCGGTGACGGTATTCGAAAAAATAGAGGTCCAGACTGCGTTCTCTCGTGAGGCCGACAGATCCGAAAACTTGCAAGACGAGAAACAACTGAATTTATTCGGATTTTGACCGGACAGTCGTGATTCCTTATATCGGTGACGAAGTATCGCTGATCATCGAAACCGAGGGTTACACTTTGGCGCCGCGCTCCGGCGCGGCCTCACCACCGGTTCGGTGGTACAATTTGCAGCCGCTGTTTATTCCTTGCACAAAACGAAGCCGCTGCTGGAGGTCACGAACACCGTGGCTTCGTCATAGTCCGTGGTTCGTCCGAATAGGCGCCTGTGATGACCCGTGGATCAGATTTCTGCAGGCAGCAGACCGATCCTTTGCCGCCAATCTCGCCCGCCCGCTGTTCCACCGCAGCGCCTTCGAGGCGCTACTGCGGCGGTGACAGCCGCCGCCAGGGATCAGCCAGCAAGGCCCTCGACCGGATCCAGCGGCATGGCATGCACTGTCGTGGCAGCGTCGGACAATTTCAGGGTGCTCACCACCCAGATTGCTGCCTGAGTACAGGTTCTGCACCTTTACTTTGCGCAGGATCGCCTTGACATGAACCTTCACCGTAGCCTCGGCGACATTCAAGTCCCGCGCGATATGTTTGTTGGTCTCGCCTTTCACAATGTGATCCAGGATGATCTGCTCTCTCTCCGAAAGCCGCTCGAAGCTAGGGGTAGTCGGACTCTGCTTCTCGATCTCGATCGCTTCGCTCTCAATTGCCACCGCCGGCGCGTCACTCGGCAAACGGAGGTCGTCGGCCTTCGGCGACACGTCGAGCAACATCCCGCTATCCAGGCGCAGAAGCTGGGTCAATCGCCTCGGCAGCACCGCCTCACCCAGCAGGATGACCTCCAGAGATTTCAGCAGCCCTTCGGTGGTAATCTCGCCTTTCAGCAGATAGCCGTCTGCACCCGCTTCCAGGGCTTCACAGACGGCGTTTAGTTCGAATTCCCCCCCAACGCAACGACGTTGAGCTGCGGGTGGTTGCTCTTCAATGATGAGAGATTTGAGAGGTCCGTTTCGCTGCTGCCGTCAACGCCCATCAACAGAATGGCGTTGGCCTTGCCCCTAAGCGCCAATTCAGGAATAGCGGCAACGGACGCAACTGTAGCCTTGACACGAAAGCGCGTATTGGTCAGAACGCGAGACATTCCCGCGCGAAACAGCGCACTTTTGTCAACGATAATCGCGTCCGTAAAGTGTCGCACGTGTTTTGCCCCGAACACAATCTAGAGCTAACTCAAGATGTCCGTGAACGGCCGTCGTGCTATTATTGCGATTGCTCAAGAGAACTTTCCATGAAATTAGTATGACGGCAATCGCTATCATCGTCACTTATGAGTGAGAAATCGCCACCGCAAACCCTGTCGATGAAGCATTAGCGGCCATCCGGCCGCCAGCTCATTCTCCCTTGTGGAAGTTTGGATCGAACGCGCGGCGAGCTGGTCAGAATTTAAGCATTTGCGCCGACTGATGTAGAGGACAAGTAGACTATTTGGAAATTCGTCAATTTTGAAACCAAACCCACAACCGCCCTGAGTGCGCCTGGGGGTGAAACTCCCCTGGGCAACTCGACAGCATCGGCTGTTTTCCTTCATCACCATGAACTGGCGCGCCAAGCCGCTGGTTAGCTACAAGGTCATTCTCGATCTGATCAGTGCCACCACGACTGAGACCGGCCTGAAGGTGATCTGCGAACTCGACGATAGGCTTTATCCGAAAGGTGTCGTCGTCTCGGACAAGGAACGGGCCGCCGTAAACATCGTCCGGGCAGATTTTCACGGCGAATGGAACTACACCATCAAGCCGTCCAATCGCTCAGATGGAGCGGTTGATCCCTGACAGGCCCTAAGATCACCAGGCCAGGCGCAAGCAAAGAGGCCCTGAAAGCGATGCCAACGCCTGACGCAGCGTCAGCATAGGACGAGAAGCCGTCTGCTTCTTGGGCAAATTCTCACCCCGTAGCCACCCCCCGAGGCCAGACCCAAGAACGATGACCGACCCTACAACGTCGTTCGGGGGTCTTTCGATGTGGCGACACGGCATGATCGGGCGAGGTACCATGGACCCGCGGCCGTCTTGCTGGCGGTGTCGTCGAATTAGCGAATGACATCATCATGCAGCGTGCCCTGGTTGCCCTTGAGCGCCAGCACATAGTCGCCGCCTTGATTGACGATCTTCTGGGCGATCTCGCGCTGGCAGTTGAGCGCGTCGACGGTTACGATCGCGCCTTTCAGCGACAGCATCTCCAACAGCTTAGGCACGGCGGTGATCTCGTTGGATTTGGCATCGGTGGCGATCTGCGCAGTCGGGTCGCGGTCGGGGCAGCGACGTCTATGAGGTTTCGCCGTCCTTCGTGCCCATTTCGTTCCCCCACGCCCGCAGGATTTCGATGGGGAACGGAAACACGATGGTCGAAGTGCGCTCGTTCGAGATGTCGAACAGCGCAGTGAGATAGCGCAATTGCATCGCCTGCGGTATCGGTTGCAGTATCTCGTTAGGAGCGCGGCGCGATGATTTTGCCCTCCAGCTGCGGCTTCGCCGAGTGGGGCGACGTTTTCGGCGGTCCCGTGGTCGCCACCGCGTTCCTCGATCGCCTGCTCCACCATGCTGTGGTGGTTGCCAGCTACCGGCTGCGACAACACGCCGACCTGGTCCCGGACCACATTCGCTCCAAGGCGCTCATCCATCCACCATCGCGGCATCGGTCATCACGCAGCAGAAGCGTCGCGGTCGCCCGCGTAAGGCCGGGGACGCCGCCACGAGAATCGCCGCGCCTCTCCCATTGAATAGCGTTACGTAACGGTGAACAGACCATGCCAAGAGGCCGTAAGCCCGAAGCCGAGCAAGCCCTCAGCAATGCCGAACGACAGGCGCGATACCGCGCTCGTCGGCAGGCACAACAACCGCAGGCCGCAATCCGTCGCCAGCCGGCAGCAGACCGCCGCAGTCGTCCACAGCGCTCCTGCTGGCCGACCACGTTCATATACTGAGGAGATAGCTGAGGAGATCTGCGAGCTGCTAGCCGATGGTTACAGCCTCTTGGGTATCAGTTGCGGATTCTGAGCGCGCAAAGGGCTTCTTTTGCGGACTACGACCCGCGCTCGGGATGCTGCGCGCTCGGCGGAGATGGGTCAAGGGACGGGACTGTTGGAAGTTCAGATCGAGAGGAGGCTTTCTCTCACCTGCCGGAACCCGGTCCACGCCGCACGGGCAGCAACAATGATCAGGAACGCAGCCGAGATGCGGAGGCACCATCCCAGCCACGGCGGGGTGTATACTGATAGCCATACAAGCACCCCAGCCAAAATTGCCATGACGATCGCCGCAACCAGGTCGTAGGGACCCGTAAACCCTGTAGTCATGCTGCGTCTCCGGCGCGAATGGCTGTTAGAAACGCGGCGCGATCGAGATCACTCGCTGTATAAATAAAGCTTGAACAGCTTCACGCGTGAGCCGTTGGAACCGCCACCATCCGCCGTAATCATCAAGGCGTCCGTTGCCGGATACCGCTCTCGACCCATGACATCCAGCCAGCGTCGGATCGAGTTGACCGAGAACTGTGCCGTATCGTTGTCAATGCCGAGACTGACGCAACCGGCGTTTGCGGTGATATCGTAGACCCGGCCGCTCCCGCGTGCGGCATCCGATGCCACCAGTCACGGAAGAAGTCAGGCCGGGCAACGGCTGCCCGGTTGCCGTCTTCGGGCTTATTGAAGCCTAGTTAAAGGAGGAAAACATGCCGACCTACTGGGTTCGCTAGATCATCGACATTGAAGCGGAGACGCCGGAAGCGACGGTCCTGCAGGCGCTGCATATT
This sequence comes from uncultured Alphaproteobacteria bacterium, assembly GCA_963772355.1. Lineage (GTDB taxonomy): Bacteria > Pseudomonadota > Alphaproteobacteria > Acetobacterales > Acetobacteraceae > Rhodopila. The sequence goes on from CAVYXX010000090.1 coordinate 16,725, forward strand.
CAACGCAATCCCGACAGCATCGCCACGGTTGTTTGAACTACGAGATCAGGACGGCAAACGAGGCGTCGTGGCGTCCGATCGATGCCGCGCTTGACGGGGTTAACCAAGCGGGCTCTGGCGGATTTTCTTCGGTCGTACGATCTGATAAAATAACGGCAAATCAACTCGTCTTAGATTGACTTCGATTTTACATCCGGCTTTGCTGCCGCGGGAAAGCAAGTCTCCTCCAGCACTGGTGCGGTTTCGACCACGGAGTGTCAGGTCATGATGCAGAACGATCAGGAGAAGGAATATCTCAGGACGAATGGGAGTTGCGCCGTTGTGCTGGAGCGCGTGCCGCCGGTATGGCAGCTCGACGTCAAGGAAAGTCACGCGCGACAGCCTCAAATATCGCCGGGGCCACGGCGAGATTGTGATCGTCAATCATGACGGTCGCGGCTGGTGGGATCCCAAAAGCACGGCGAAAGGCGATGTGTTCGGCCTGGTGCAGCATCTCGACCCCAGTTTGAATTTCGGGGCCGTACGCCGCGTGCTGCGTCCGCTTGCGGGTCTCGCACTTGAATTTCCGCAGCATGCCAGAACCGTGCCCGAGCCCGCCACGGCGCCGGTCTCGATGATCCAACGCTGGGCTCAACATTCCCGTTTCACCTGCGGCTCGGCGGTCTGGACTTATCTGACCCGTGACCGCGCCCTGCCGGATGCCATTCTTTATGTCGCCATCGTTGCCGATGCCATCCGCGAAGGTCCGTTCGGCAGTGCCTGGTTTGCCCATCGCATGGCGGGCGAGATCACCGGCATCGAGATGCGCGGTCCTGCCTGGCGCAATTTTTCCAAGGGCGGCGACAAGACGTTGTTTCGCATCGCCGGCGAGGCCACGCAGCGGATGGGACGGCACCGGGTCGCTTCGCTCCCGCACCACTGCCGCCCTCAGGGCTTTCCGCGCCCGGACTAATCCCGGCCCAAAGATACCGCACCCGAGAGGAGCGGCGCCGGCATCCCGCTGACGAACTCTTATCCAACAAAGCGAAAGGATAACGTCATGTCACGCCCATCCACCAAAACCGCCCAGAAATCCAACGTCGTCAGCATCGCCCCGCCGAAAGCAACCAAACCACGGGCCATCAGCCTCGAGCTCGTGATCCGCAAGGCGCCCGATCAGCACACGGTCGAAAATCTTGCGCGCACTATTGGGCTCGAGCCGGTCGCGGAACAACGGCGTCCGCGACGCGATCTGCGCTCAGGTCACGGCCGGCGGCAAAACACTCGCGGAGGTGCTCAACGAACGGGCTCTGCAAATCCACATGCAACGCATCGTTGGAGCGCACAACGACCGGACCGGTGGCGATGCCGATGCGGACCGACAAGTCCTCGGTGGACGATGCCCGCTTGACTGTGTGGACGATCTCCAGGGCCGCCCGCACGGCGCGCTCGGCGTCTTCTTCGTGCGCGGTAGGCCAGCCGAAATAGGTCAGGATCCCATCACCGACGTAGCGGGCCACAAACCCGTCGTAGCGCGCGATCACATCGCCGCAGAGGGTCCGATACGCGTGTAACAGGCTGCGCAGCTCCTCGGGTCGAGCCTCTCACTCAGCGCCGTCGAACCCACCAGGTCGCAGAACATCAGGGTGAGCTGGCGGCGTTCGCCGGAGGCCGCTGTCACGTCCCCTGCGGAGACGGCATTGGTTCCATTCGATTTGACATCGGATGTCGGAGCCAGCTTGGCGATCGCATTGCGTAGACGGAGCCGGTGGCCGACGCTCGCCACGCCGATGTCCTTCAGCATCTGGTCATCGACACCGTTCAGCAGGTCCATCTCGACGTCGTTTGCCTCGAAGGCGTCGGCATATTGGCCGAGGCCGATTTCAGCCAGCCACGTCCGGACGCCGCTCATGGCCTGAGCTGTTCCAGCAGCGCCTTCGCGTCCTTCAGGTCCGGCGCGTCGAAACCTTCGGTAAACCAGTTGTAGATCGGCCGGAGCAGGTCACGGGCTTCCGTGCACTTGCCCTGGTCGCGCCAGAGGAGCGAGGCTGGTTGATGCCCGTTGCATGGCAAAGCTCGTTTGTAGCACTCCCCTCATGATGAGAGCCTCGGGACATTATATCGACGAAAGATTGTCGTGGCTCTGCCCGGTCCCGCCGGTTGAACTAACGCGCTGTCCCCGGCAGCCAGCCCGATCTCAATATGCGATTTAGCAACCACTACCTGAGACGCGTGGCATGTATGGTCAATGGTCACACGGACCGGCTCCCATCCGGTCGTCCGCGCTGCGGACTGGCGCGAATAGGTGCTTCATCATGAAGCACCTCACCTGGGACACGCGGACAGGGATGCGGGCGCCCGGCCTCCCTATCATGCGGACATAGTGCGGACGATTTCGGCAAAAATACCAGGACATTACCGAATGTTATTGATAGCGTATGCAATTACAATGCGTTAGTATAGCACAGGCGGGGACGGCCACTGTCCTGGAAACAGCGAACCGTCGCGATGCATCACGCCCTGTTGGTGCCCGACCTTCCACCACTCGCGCAGCGGGGTGAGCAGATCTGCCGGGAGCATGGCATTGCGATATCGGCCACCCTTGCCACGCTCGACCCGGATCAGCATGCGCTCGCTGTCGATATCGGCGACCTTGAGCGCCGCGACCTCAGCCACGCGCAGGCCAGCGCCATAGGCGACCGAGAGAGCCGCCAGATGCTTGAGGCAGGTGGTCGCGTTGAGCAGTCGCATGACCTCGTCCCGGTTCAGCACCAGTGGCTTGTTGCGCGGATACGCCACCCGGATCAGCTTGCGCGTCAGGTCGGGCCGGTCGATGGTGTGCGTGAAGAAGAACCGTAACGCCGAGACGACGCTGCTCATGGTCGGCGTCGGCACGCCGGCATCGCGCTGTTCGATCTGGAACCGGCGCACGTCAATCTGCCACATCAATGGCGCCAAACCGGGAAGCCCTCGCTACGACGATCGGCAAACCGCCGCTGAACGGCACGGCTTCGCCAACCTCATTCTGATGTGCGGGACGCATCACACAGTCATTGATGACGATGAGGAGGCATACACTGCAGAGCGGCTGGTAAAGCTCAAAGCCGAACACGAGAAAGGGTATCTGCTCAACCCCATTGACCCGTGTCTCGGAAGGGTAATTTGACCACTGGCTGACTGGTCGAGAAAAATCGCTTGACGCGGTCACGGTCGAGTCGACTCTAAACGAAGGCGTGTCGCAGCTTCCCGACCTCGATCATCTAAGCCACGCCGAGAAGGACGCCCTGATCCGGGCGCTCTGGTCAGAGGTGCAGAGCCTAACGACGCGGCTTGCCGATGTTGAGGCGCGGCTCGCGGAGCCGAGTAAAACCCCGGACAATTCCAGCCTGCCGCCGTCGAAGGGTCAGCGGCCGAACCAGCCGGAGAAAGCCAAGCGTGTCGGACCACGCCAAGGCAGCCTCGGTCGCAAAGGCGGTGGCCGCCCGCTGGCCTGCACTGTCGACGAAACGGTGACCGCGAAGGTGGGCGCTTGTGCGCATTGCCAAGCCGCGCTGACAGAGGCCGATCAAGTGCTGCACGGCCGGTATGACAAAATCGACCTGCCGATCGTGCGCCCTTTGGTGACCCGGGTAGAGCGCTATGCCGGACATTGTCCATGCTGCGGCGGTATCACCCTGGCACCGGTCCCGGCGGGCCTGGAGGGCGGCTCGCCGTTCAGCGTGAACATCCTGGCGTTGGCGGTTTACCTGCGCTTCACCCACGCGATCAGCTACCGCCGCCTGACGCAGTTGTTCCGCCACCTCTATGCGCTCCAGATCAGCGAAGGCGCGTTGGATGCGATGTTGCAGTGTGCCAAGCCCTGTTTCGACCATCAGGTCGCAACCATTCTTGCCCGGCTGCGCCGCTCGCGGATCGTCTGCTCCGACGAGACCACGGTGCGCATCGACGGGCGGACCCATTGGAATTGGGTATTTCAGAACGATCAGGTGGTGATCCACGTCGTGCGCAACAGCCGCGCCGCCAGCGTGGTCACCGAGACGATGGCCGGTCACCGGCCGAACATTTGGGTCTCCGACCTCTACGGTGCGCAGCAGGGCCATGCCGATGTCTGGCAGGTTTGTTTGGCGCACCAACTGCGCGACTGCAAATACGCTATCGAGGCGGGCGATACGATTTTCGCTCCGCGCATGAAGGCGCTGCTGTTGCGGGCGGTCGTGCTGGCGCGGCGGCGCAACAATCTGGCCGACAGCACGCGGCGCAGCTATCAGCGCAGGTTGGATCGCGAGTTGAACGCGATCATGGTGCTGGCACCGACCAACTGCCACGGCCGTCGCCTGCGGAAACGTTACGGCAAAGTGCGAAGCCATCTGTTCACCTTCCTGGAGCATCCCGAGGTTCCGCCAGATAATAATGGCAGCGAGAGGGAATTGCGGCCCACAGCGACCTACCGAAAGGTCACTGGTGGCTTCCGCTCCAACTGGGGTGCCGATCTATTCGCCGGCGTTCGATCCGTCGTTGGCACCGCATCACGACGCGGAAACGACGCGTATCAGGCTATTCGCGCTGTCCTGTATGGGGAATTCGTCTTTCAGCCGGGTTGAGCAGATACGAGAAAGGGGCGGAGGCGTTCCAAATTGACGATGATTTCGTTCGGCACGCGACCCAGCTCCTGCTAACACAGAATATTGCGTCTACATATCAGTCGGGTGGAATTACCGCACATACGGTCAACGCTGACACGATAAATCTCCATGCGCCATCGATCTCGGCTGGCGGCGCGCCAGACCTATCTATCCACGACCTGTTCTATTACCTGCGACCAAACCTAAGGCCGAGTGGTTCGTCAGAGCTTTGGGACGAAGTCGGCGGCGAAGTTTTGGACAAGCTGTCCTCTGGACAATTGCAGGCCTGGGGGCGCGAAATTGCCAGAGGAGGTGCCAAGACAACTTATACAGCCTTACGCCAATCGACCGCTCATATTGGCGAGCGGCTCGGTTTACCTACGTGTTTTTGTTGGAGGACCACGAGCGCGATCTACACACTACGAACTCGCACCGTCCAACCTGCCTCACCGAAAGTCGGCAGAGTTTTCAGTGCTATAATTTCGGTGCGGAATTCTTAATTAACGCACGACAGCAAAAGCGGGCTGCGCGAAGGCGCCCAGCTCCCATTTCCTTAAATCAGGCACTTCGATCATCAGCGGTTACGGGAGGTATGTAACTCCACCGAAGGTACAATATAGAAAGTGACTACGGCAGTTTGTAGTTGCCCGACATGGTGCAGTACTGCGCGAAGGTTCCCTCAGCCGCCGTCCGGAATTCTGGCGAGTGACATGTGAAGGTGGCACCACCGCTGATCCCGACATACTTCCCGGTACCGTCGTGAAGGTGAACTTTCCTTTATAGCTCTTTGCGTCGGCCGGGAATTTCCCATCACTGGCAAAATCGACAACGATTTGGTCTCCGTTAGGGTCGGTCCCCACGCTGTAGCCGCGGAACTGCTCCATGCCGTTCGCGATGTCGCCGAAGCCAAAGACGTGAAATGTCACGTGATCGCCAAATCCTTTGCCCGGCCAAAGACCGTTTTCGTCAAAGGTGTTCAAAACCCGTTCTTTCCGATCGCGGTAGCCTTGAACGTGCCAAAGGAGATATAGTCGACGTTGAATGTCCCTTCCTTCGGCAGATCGGCGGCCATTGCCGCGGTCCCGACGGCCATGGCGGTGCTCAGCGTGAAGGCGGACAGAATGGATGTGGCGCTGTTGCATTTGAACTATTCTCTCCATGATCAATCGTTGTTTTGTCTCTGAGCGAGCAACAGGTGGTTCCCTTGGTTCACCTGCTTCAGTCGCGTCGCAGCTACGAAGGATCAAGGCGCGGCCCAACATTCGCGGCGCGCCCATTTAGTGACCCAGCCCTGCTGCGGCCGTCAAGCCGGACCTATATTTTGTGCCGCGCGGCCGAAACGAATTCCGCGTTCAGGCGCCGAAGGCTGTATTGCGGTAAATCGTCCGATGCGGGACCATTTTCATACGATTTGTGGTTTCGTAGAACTTTACTTGGATTTTGTGGTGCGGATTTCTTGGCTCCGCCGGGGAGCCTCGGCTACTTAGGCGAAGCCTCTATTACGTTGAACGTATCAACACGCATTTTCCACGCCCCGCGATCACGGACAAAGAGAGTGACCCAGTTGCCATCAATCGGACCCTGCAAAGTTACTACATTCCAATCACCGATAGCCCACGCCCCGTCCCCCATGATACGGGATTTTACAAAATTGATTACCAGATTCAAATCACCGCCTTTGATCCCGTCAGCATAGAATTTCTCGATTGCGGCTCTTCCGTTCAAAATCGGACCTTCGGTCACGAAGACCGCATCTTCAGTATAAAGCGCCGCAACGGCGGCAGCGTCCTTTTTATTGAAAGCGACCATTTGGGCTTCGTTAAAATCCACTAGCTGCTGGCACGCATCTTGCGGGCCGGTGCATTTACCTGTTTTATTTTGAGCGAGCGCAGGCACGACAAGGCCGATTGCCAAGCTGGCAACGACCAAAAGATGCAGTCTCATTTTTTTCTCCCTAGCCGCATCGCGGCAAAAAGACCGTAGCATGGCAAAGACACCCTGTCCTCACCATTTTTATCGGCGGCTACCCTCGGAAAAGTGACGTAGCCTACCTCGATCCATTTAACATCCTCTATCGATGGCCGCCCCGGTTACCGCCGTAGGCCGACGACGGTAAATTCCGCCGATTTGAGACCGATTTCCTATCGTCCCCGATCTTCATAGATAGCTCCTGGAACTTGGGTGGTCGAAGCCTCCCATTTTCTTACACGGAGTAATAGCTCATTTGCTTCCGGCGGGTTCTAGTGCGATGCTGACCCTCGTCAGGGGCAAAATTGGGGGTCGAGGGCCTCCCGGTGGGCGTCCGTAAAGGTCTGGCCGGGGAGGTACAGGCATATGCACGCGCGTCGATACTTGGAGGAATGCCGATGAATAAGAATATTATTCTTCTGGTTTCTTTAATCTGCATAGTAGGCGGAGCCACAACAATGAATGCGCAAGAACCGGAGCTAGACAAGGGGTTTTCAGAAGCGCTCTTGAAGTTCGATATTGCCCAACATGACCTTGAGAATGGAAAATCGGAGTTCACCAAAGCAATTTGGTCGCACGGCGACGATATAACGCTGTCCGGCGGTTTTGGAGGGACCACCGAGAAAGGTTGGGAGCATATCCGCCCGCGTCTCGATTGGGTAGCTGCTCATTTTTCCAAAGGTGCAAGCTCCTTCGAACACTTGCGGCCCAATCGTCTGGCGACCTGGGGTACGTGGTGCAGGTTGAGCACATTCGTTACGAAATTCCCGGCCAGTCTGTAGGATCGACGAGAGACTATAGGGTGACGATGGTATTCCGTCGCGAGGCGGCCGGCTGGCGACTTCTCCATCGCCATGCAGATACACAGATGGTTAAAGCGGCGCCAGGGTAGACTCGCAGGCGTGGTGCGACTGGGAATATAGATCGGTATCAGGGTCGTGTAAGCCAGTAGCCGTTCTTCTGAACTATATTTCGCTATCCCCTGAGACCCGTAACCCAGCGCTCGGCCGTCGAAGCCCAGAACTCAGCCGGCGCTCTCAACCCACGTCTGGCTAGCCGCCAAGCCTCGTGCATGCGGTACGCCGCGACATGATTGGTCGGCCGGCGGGAAGCGCTTTGCTGCGGCCGTTTTAGCGAGCCCGTTCCCAGAAGTCGACAAATCGGCCCTCGGCCGTTGCGGTAAACTTATCACCTTCGAGCACGACCGAGGGCGGATCGAACGGCAACTTGAACGCGATCCGCCCACCCTCACGCGTGATCGGGGCGATCTTGGTTTCGGGAGTCTATGTTGTAGGCCGGTGCCTTGCCGATCCCGTCGTTCACCACGCCGAATAACAGCGTTTCAGTATACTCGGTGCCAGACATTTTGTAATTGGATATCGAAGAGGCAAAGGCAGGTCTGCCGTCGGGCGTGGGCCAAAACACAACGAGGTTTCTCAGTCCGCTGTGCCATGTAGCAGCCCCTGGACAGCCGGAGGCAGTTGCGTGGTGCCGTCCGGGAGTTTGCGCATGATCAGCTTCCAGCTGCCCTCTAGCTCCTGAGCTTGTGCCACGCCGCAAAACGGTAGCAACAAAACCAAAACCAACCAAAAGCCCCATCCGGGCCTATTACGCGACTGCATTTGAACTTTCCTCCTCGTTGGCGTTGGTAGCGATGAGATTGTAAGCGTATGAAGCAATACAGGCCGTACGCGATGAATATCGCGTATCTCGACACTGAGAGACGACAATGACAGCCGCGCTTGCCGCCGCCAAAGGCAAGAGATAGGAAGCTAGCCTGTCTTATTCAGCGCATAGCAGCGATTCGCAAACCGCAATTGTACAACGCATTAAATCCATGCATAGATCCGGTGTCACGACCGCCCCGTCCACCGGATCGCCGCGAGTTTCGTTATGTCCGCACCGTTTGGCCCCAAAAACCCGCCGCCGTTCGGCTTTCCCGCCATTGAACGCAAGAAGGTGGTGGCGGCGTTCGACGGCGGACGCATCACCTCCGACGGAGGCGTGCTGTTGCTCGGCGCGGTGGAGCGACAACTCGGTATCGCCGATACGCTTGCGCCGTTGATCTCAGACCCGCGCAACCCACTCTATGTGACGCACAGCGTCACCGACATTCTGCGGGCACGGATACTGGCGATCGCCTGCGGCTACGAAGATGGCGACGACCTGGATTTTCTGCGCACTGACCCCGGGTTCAAAGTGGCCTGTGGTCGCCTGCCGGACAGTGGCGATGATCTATGTTCACAACCGACGGTGTCGCGCTGGGAGAACGCACCCAGCCTGCGCGAGGTGATGCGCATGACATACGCCATGATCGACCTGTATTGCTGCAGCTATGACCGCCCGCCGGCCGCGGTCACCTTCGACATCGACGACACCTGCGACGTCGTGCACGGCAATCAGCAACTGGCGTTGTTTCATGCTCATTACGATGAGCGATGCTTTCTGCCGATCCACGTCTATGACGCCGCCAATGCCCGTCCGGTGGTGGTTTTGTTGCGCCCAGGCAAGACGCCGAGCGGCGAGGAATCCGCGGCCATGTGCGGCGCATGGTGCGGCGTATCCGCCGCCACTGGCCGCACACGCGCATCACCATTCGTGGCGATTGTCATTACGGCCGCCATGAGGTGATGACGTGGTGCGAGGCCAACGGCCTGCACTACATCTTCGGTCTGTCCAGCAACGTCGTGCTCGAGCAAATGGTGGAACCGCTCGCCGACGCGGTGCGGGCGCAGCGTGCTGAAGCGCAGGCGAAGCTGGTTGCACTGCGTCGTAGCGAACCGCCGGTTGATGCGGGCTGGTTGCGCCGCGCCGAGGCGCAAGCCAACGCGGTGCGTCGGCACACCGAAGTCAGATACGGTGCCAAGTTTTGGCGATGCCAGCGGCGCGTCGCCGCGCGCATCGAGGCAACGCCAAAAGGTCTCGACATCCGCTACGTCGTGACCAACCTAGTCGGCGGCAATGCGGAATGGCTCTACGAGACACTGTACTGCGCGCGCGGCCAGATGGAGAATTTCATCAAGCTGCACAAGACGCAGCTTGCCTCCGATCGCACCAGTTGCCGCTCACCACTGGCCAATCAAGTCCGCCTGGTGTTGCACACTGGCGCCTACTGGCTGCTGCTGAAAGTCCGTGGCAATATCCCCAAGCTGCAGCCACTCGCCACCGCAGAATTCAAAACCCTGCAGATGCGCCTGATCAAAATCGCCGCACGGATCAGTGAAACCGCGACGCGGGTGCGCATTGCCTTCGCGGCAGCTTGCCCGGAAGCCGAACTGTTCGGTGGCTTGGTGCGGAGCTTCCAACCCGCCGGACCATGACCCGTGGGGCGTGTGCCCCTGCAAGCGCAACGTTCGAAAACCCCAACGCCTGGCATTTCCGTTTTGAATTCGTGCTGAAACCAGTGCGTAGGACAACCTTGCCCTGCGCACTTTTGGCGTGATCCCGGTAGATTCGTTGAATAAGTCGGGCTAGGTTTTCACACGCGGTTGGGTGTCGGCGGGCGGGATAAGCGCTTTACGGTAAATCACGCCCTGCGCACGGACGAATTCCCTACTATCTTCGAATAAGTAACCTTGGGTTGGGGGTGTTGCGACCCATTCGCTAATCCATGCAACAACGCCGCGTCAGCCGCTAGGCCAGCTCATCTAACAACGTCCTCGCGTTCTTGAGGTCCGGCGCATCGAAACCTTCGGTGAACCAGTTGTAGATCAGGATCGAGTAGATCACGGGCTTCCGCGTGCTTGCCCTGATCGCGCCAGAGCCGGGCGAGGCTGGTCGACGCCCGCAATTGCA
>CAVYXX010000091.1:0-42824 GCA_963772355.1 uncultured Alphaproteobacteria bacterium
CTACGCTGCTCGCCGGGCTGCAACGCAAATTGGCGACCGGAGCCAAAAGCCTGGTCGCCAACACCGGCTACCGCCGCTTCCTGGCGGCGCCTGACGGCGACGGGTTTGCCATCGACCTGGCAAAGGTCGAGGCCGATGCGCAGTTCGATGGCGTGTTCATGTTACGCACCAACTTGTCGATGTCGGCTCTGGCGGTGGTGTTGCGCTACCGCAATCTGTTGGCCGTGGAGCAGAGTTTCCTCGCAGCAAAAACCTTGCTTGCCACCCGCCCGATCTTTCATCGCACCGACGCCGCGATCCGCGGCCACATCTTCTGCACCTTTCTGGGCTTCGGTGCTGCGGACCGAACTGCTCGAGCGCCTGGCCGCAAGCGGTGGAGCCGTGCCGGAATGGCGATACATCATCGATGATCTGCTCGATCTGAGTGCCGTCGAAGTCGACCTGGACGGCCGCCGCGCTCTGCTTCGCACCGCGCCACGCCCGAGCATCAACCCGATCTGCCGTGCACTCGGGCTCACCCTGCCGCCAATCTTTCAGGAGGTGCCAACAGAAACGGCAAGTGATTCCGCGGACTGAGGGTGTGGTGCCTAAAAAACTTAGTGCACTGATAGATTTATGTTTTTCAAATCAAACTGTGGAAGTTGGGTTTGACGCAGCGCGCGGTCACCGACCTCGTCATCTCAAGACGCCCGGAGCCGGATCATCGGCGGGTTGCGGTTCCGATTACCATCGCGACCCTCGCCAGTGAGGCAATGCGGCGAATTGCACTGCGGCAGCCAGCGCAGGTGAAGCATGTCCCGAGAAGGGATCGGCAGCTTGTGCTCGCGAAGCTTGCCATCTCATTCCTGCTGTTTCGCGTCCGGCCTGGAATTACTTGCCCGACGAGCACTCACGGCCAACTCCCAACGTTCGGCGAGCCACCAGCCATGCGTTTGTGCGTTCCGCGCATCGCGCGTTTCGAAGCGCCGATGTTCGCCAACGAAACGCCGGGATTGCCAGACAAACGTCACTACACGCTCTACCCAGCATTTCCCCGATCCGGCCAGCGCTGCGCCATGACATCCGTCACCACAACCGGTTGTTGCGGCGTCAGCGCGATGATCGCATCTACCACGGACGAATAACGCCGGATCCGCCCAATTAACGGCTGCACGTATACCGCGTTGGCATCGCGCCACATGATGTACCGGCATGGCCGGCCGCTCGCCGTGTGGAACGCGATCACCTCCTCATATTCTTCCGTGTCCGATCCGTGATCGAGCCTGACAACCATTGCCTGGCCACGCGCCGCCGACCAAGCCCCGATCAGGAGCAAGTCAGCTATACTGAATGACAATCCACGCAAACCGGTGGAATACATCTGCTCGTTACCCATTGTTCCCTCGTGACAGTTGGGGTTGCACCAGCACTCGATCAGACAGTCAGCGCGATTGTTGGAGCCAGCGACAGGACCTTAGGGGGCGCGCTGCAATTCCACTGTGACCTGCAACACAGCCTGGGCCTTTTTTTGGGTCGTCGTTGGAATGACCCGCGTGGGATCGCTGCGGCACCCTTGGCCGGGCACCAAGGTCCAGTATGCTCGCCGAAATGCTGAGCCCATCGACGCAGCGGCCGCCTTCCGCGCCTACCATCCGGGTGAAATCCCCCGTGTGGCCCTTGCTGATCGTCGGCCTCGGAACGCTGGTGGTGCCGCTCGACTCCGCGGTCAATATCGATTTTTCCGCCATCGTCGCGCGCTTCGGGCTGCCAATCCCGATGATTCAGTGGATCGTCATCGCCTACGTCCTGACGCAGACCTCGCTCATGCTGACCTTCGGCCGGGTTGGCGACATGTTCGGCTACCGGCGGATCTTCCTGTTTGGCACCGCGATCAGTACCGTTGCCTTCATCGCGTGCTCGTTGGCCCCCACGTACGCGGCCCTGCTCGCCGGTCGAGTCGCGCAAGGCGTCGGCGCCGGCCTCATTCTGTCCTGCGGCCCGGCTTTGGCCACCAGCCTGTTCCCCGAAACGATGCGCACCCAGGTCCTCGCCCGATACATGATGATGTTCGGTATTGGCGGTGCCCTGGGGCCGTCGGTGTTCGGCCTCTTGGTGGAGCGCTTCGGCTGGGCGGCCGTGTTCAGCTTCCGCGCACCGATCGCCGCCGCGGCGTTCGCGCTGGCGTGGACTCTGCCCCGTCCTGTCCGAGGCGAGCGCGAACCGTTCGACGCCGGCGGCGGTGCCTTGCTCGCCCTTGCCCTCAGCTTCATGCTGCTGGCACTGAACCGTCTCCGCCCGCCTGGTCCGGAAACCGCGGCGCTCATCGTTCTCGCGACGGCGGGTTTTGTCCTGTTCTACCGCCAGGAGCGGTGCGTCGCGAAACCGATCATCGATTTCAGCCCGTTCCGCGACACCGATTTCGCTGCGATCAACATCAGCAACGTGCTGATCAACCTGTCGGCGTTCGCCATCATGCTGCTCGCCCCATTCTACCTGAGCCGCATTCCCGACCTGTCCCTGGCCGCCGCAGGCCTGATACTGGCGGCCTCGCCGCTCGGGATTATCATAGCCGCGCCAGTCGCGGGCCAGTTGGCCAGGGCGCACCGGCCCCGGCTGATCGCGCTGGTCGGCACGGTCCTCAGCGGCGTGGGGCTGTTCGGTATCTCGCTGTCTGACGGCACGACCGGCGTCTCGATCCTGGTGCTGTCGATGGTTGTTCAAGGCTTTGGGATCGGGCTGTTCCAGGTTGCCTACTTCGACATCGTCACCGCCGCGATCCCCGCTAAGAACCGAGGCGTTGCCGGTGCGCTCGGCATGGCGACCCGGACCATCGGCACGGTAACCGGCGCGACAGTGTTGATGCTGATTTTCCAGTGGCTTCGGACGCCCGCTCCAGACGGATTGTTGCCCGCCTTCCAGGCCACATTCCGGATCGCCGCGGCGATCCCCGCCTTCCTGGTCGTTATTGACCTCGGCCGTGGCTGGCGTCGTGGTTCGGGATCCAAGCAACCGCGATAACAACCGTCCGCGACCGCCAACCTTGCCCGCCGCCGCTCGCCGTGATCCTGTCCGGTTGCTGAAAGGACCCGGACCATGACCAAACCGCTCGAAGGGCTGCTCGTCGTCTCTTTGGAGCAGGCCGTCGCCGCGCCTTACTGCTCCTCCAGGCTTGCCGACGCCGGCGCGCGCGTGATCAAGATCGAACGGGCCGAGGGGGATTTCGCTCGCGCCTACGACAGCGCCGTGCAGGGATTGTCGAGCTATTTCGTCTGGCTGAACCGAGGCAAGCAAAGCCTCGTCGCCGATATCAAACAGCCCGCCGACGCCGCACTCCTGCACCGTCTGCTGTCGCGAGCCGACGTGTTCATCCAAAACCTGGCACCCGGCGCCGCGGCTCGATCTGGCTTCGGATCGGAGGCGTTGCGAGCACGGCACGACCGGCTGATCACCGTCGACATCTCCGGGTATGGCGAGACCGGCGAGTATGCGACGATGAAGGCTTACGATCTGTTGGTGCAGGCGGAGGCCGGCCTCGCGATGGTCACTGGGCTTCCTGCCGGTCCGGGTCGGGTTGGAGTATCGATCGCCGATGTCGGCTGTGGGATGAATGCATATACAGGTGTATTGGAGGCATTGATCGAGCGTCAGCAGACCGGTCGTGGCAAGGGGTTGCGGGTCAGTCTGTTCGACGCCGTTGCCGACTGGATGAATGTCCCCCTGCTGTACTTCGAGGGCACCGGCAAAGCGCCGCAACGGCTCGGCTTGGCCCATCCATCTATCTGCCCCTACGGCGCGTTCGCGACGAACGATGGCGCGCTGGTATTGATCTCGATTCAGAACGAACGCGAGTGGGTCACGTTCTGTGCCTCGTTCCTGGAAAACCCGGCATTGCCCAAACAGCCCGGTTTCGAAAGCAACAACGTTCGGGTAGCCAACCGCGCGGTAGTCGATGCTCGCGTTGGGCAAGCCTTCGCTACTCTCACTCGAGACGAGGCAGCGGCAAAGCTGCGAGCCTCCAACACGGCATATGGCTTTGTGAACGATCTGGCCGCGCTTCGCCACCATCCGGCTCTGCGCCGCACCAAGGTTGCCCTGCCCGGCGGCGGCACGGCGGACATCATTGCGCCCGCGGTCATCAGGGCTGGCGAGACGCTCGGTTTGGGTGCCGTACCGGCCATCGGGCAGAACACCGAGACAATCAAGGCCGAGTTCGGGGAATAGCGGCGCGTCACGACGCCGACCTGGTTTTTTCCACACGGTTGCCGGACTCCATGCTAACTCGAGGACAATTTCGCCGTCCTCGTTTACTTCGGACCTACGAATAAAAGGCAGGACCGCATTTGGCGTCGCGATCCCGTTTGGCGATTGCTACTTCCTCACCATCATCCCGATGCCAATCAAAAACGGATCCGATGAGTAAAGCCGGCAACAATTAAGCTCACCGCGGCCTCCTGCGGAAAAGGCGTTTCGCTTTGCTTAGCCCCAGCCAAAACCGGCCGGCGCGGGCGCGTCCAATGACCGCAGCGAGGAGGCTGCCGCCGGCGGTGCGGACTGCTGCGCCGCTGCCGCCGCGGGCTGAGCGTGTTCGGGCCCCGTCGCGGCGGCAGCCTCAGCGAAGGCGGGCTGTGCCGCTGCAATAATGCCGGCGAGAACAACAGCGGAAAGGATAGAGCGAAGCATCTGATTTCTCCCGTGCGGGCAGATCGAGCTGGCAAATTCGATGGACCGAACTTAGGCCGGCGGGTGCGCTACCTCTATGAAACCCTTCATACGTCGTGGCTCCCGCTGCGAATATTTAAAGCTCCCAAACCTGGACAGGCTGGATTGACAGCGCCATGCTTGACCAGCGGTCCGGCTTGCCAAGGAGCGCCAATGGACGTCACGGACTGGTTGCGAAACTTCGGTCTTGAACGATACGCGGCGGCATTCCTGGAGAATGACGTCGATGCCAAGTTGCTGCCCAATCTCACCGCCGACGACCTCAAGGACCTCGGCATCACCTCGGTCGGCCATCGCCGTCAGCTTCTGGAAGCGATCGGCACGCTGCGTCCCAACGACGCGCCTTCCCGCCCTCCGGCCACCCCACCCGCAAATGCCGGCTGGCTCGAGACCACCGCCGAGCGCCGCCCTCTCAGCGTGATGTTCTGCGATCTCATCGGCTCTACCGCCCTTTCCGCGCGGCTGGACCCCGAGGATCTGCGCCAGGTCATCCGCGCCTACCAGGCTTGCGTCGCTACAACCATCCGCCAATTCGACGGCTTCATCGCCCGCTACGTAGGCGACGGCGTGCTGATCTACTTCGGCTGGCCGGAGGCCCGTGAAACCGATGCCGAACGCGCGGTCCGTGCCGGTCTCGCCGTCGCCCGCGGTCAGCAAGGCAGACGCCGGCGGCGAGCCGCTACACGTCCGCATTGGCATCGCAACGTGACCTGTGGTGGTAGGCGAGCCGATCGGCTCAGGTGATTCGCGCCAGCAAACCGCGATCGGCGAAACACCGAACCTCGCCGCTCGGCTCCAGGGCCTCGCTGGGCCCGATCAGGTAGTGATCGACGCAGCAACTCGCCTGCAAATCGGCCGCCTGTTCGAGTGCCAAGACCTCGGCGCGGTCGAACTCAAAGGTCTGCCGGCGGCGGTGGCGGCATGGCGCGTGACAGGCGAGGGGATGCTCCAGAGTTGCTTCGAAGCGCTCCACGGAAGCGCCATGATGCCCTTGATCGGCCGCGAGGAAGAACTTGAGTTGCTATCGCGCCGTTGGCGGCAGGCCAAGGTTGGCGACGGTCGGATCGTTTTGCTCACCGGCGAGCCGGGCATCGGAAAATCACGGCTGCTCGTCGAACTCCAGGCGCGCCTGGAGATCGAGACGCACGCGAGCTTGCACTACTTCTGCTCGCCTCTGCACCAGGGAAGCGCGCTGTATCCGGTGATCGCGCGCTGGGAGCAGGAAGCAGGCTTCGCACGCGGCGACACCGCCGAGCAGCGCGTGCGCAAACTTGAATCTGTTCTTGCTCCCGACGGATTTTCGTCCGCGGACATTGCCCTGCTCGCCAGCATGCTCGGGGTGCCGACTAATTCGGGCTACCCCCAGCCCGACCTCAGTCCTCAGCAGCGGAAAGAACGGACCTTCGCTCTACTGCACCGCCGGCTCGCAAATCTTGCAAAACGACAGCCTGTGCTGATGCTGTTCGAGGACGCTCACTGGGCCGACCATAGCTCGTTGGAGCTTTTCGATACGCTGGTCGGCCAAATCACCGAACTTCCCATCCTGCTGGTGATTTCCTTCCGCTCCGAGTTCGTCCCGCGATGGATCGGTCAGGCCGCCGTCAGTCTGATTACGCTGACCCGGTTGGATCGGCGGCAATCCGCGGCACTCGCCGCCCAGGTGACGACCGCGCATGTGCTGACGCAGTCCATCCTGGAGCGCATCATTGCTCAGACCGCTGGCGTCCCACTGTTTATCGAGGAATTGACCAAGGCGATCCTCGAAGCCACCCCCGATGGCCCTTCATTAAGGCGCGCCGTTCCGAGCACGTTGCAAGCCTCCCTGATGGCACGCCTCGACCGGCTGCCCGCCGCAAAACAGGTGGCACAGATCGGCGCCGTAATAGGACGCGAGTTTTCCCAGAACCTGCTGACCGCCGCCGCGGAGCTTTCAGAGGCGCAATTTACCAAGGGTCTCAACGAACTTGTCGCGGCTGGGCTGGTGTTCCGCCGCGGCCTGCCGCCGGAGGCGTCCTATACCTTCAAGCATGCACTGGTGCAGGAGGTCGCGTATGAAAGCCTCCTCAAGACACGGCGCCAGCAAGTCCATCGGCGGATCGCCGAAACAGTTTGCGATCAACACCCCGAACGAGCCGACGCGGAGCCCGAAATCGTTGCGCATCATTTTACCCAGGCCAATCTTCCGGCACTGGCCGTAGAGTGGTGGGGCAAAGCGGGCGACCTGGCGTTGCGGCGTTCCGCCTATGCCGAGGCGATCGCTCATCTCGAACAGGCGATCCAACTGGCCGACGGCCTGGAGAAAGGGTGGGACCAACGGCGCTG
Organism: uncultured Alphaproteobacteria bacterium; assembly: GCA_963772355.1. Classification (GTDB taxonomy): domain Bacteria; phylum Pseudomonadota; class Alphaproteobacteria; order Acetobacterales; family Acetobacteraceae; genus Rhodopila. The sequence continues at coordinate 7,021 of CAVYXX010000091.1, forward strand.
GCGCTTGCGGCTGCAAATTACCTATGGCAACGCGCTACGGATCGCGCGCGGCTTTGGCGTAACGGAAACGCAAGCAGCTTTCGCTGTTGCCCGCGACCTCTCGGTCGATGTCGAGGATGTGTCTGAGGGTTTTCCTGCCTATTATGGACTCGGGAGCGGAAGCTTCCTGCGCGGAGATCTCGCATCGATGCGAGAGGTGGCGGCGGCCTTCCTGCGCGACGTGGAAAGCCGACCAGCGTCGTCTGAATCGGCCATCGCTCACCGGATTTCCGGTATGACCCATTGGTTTGAGGGCGACTTCGTTGCGGCGCAGCGACATCTGGAGCAAGCGCTCGCGATTTACGATGCCGCGCGAGATCGCGAACTCGTCTTTCGCTTCGGCCAGGATGTGGCTTCCCCCGCAATGGTCTTTCTCGCTTTGGTATTCTGGCCCCTCGGCGTTCTTGATCGTGCAGGCTCGCTCAATGAAGAGGCGGTCATCCATGCATTGGGAACGGCGCATGTTCCGACAATCTTGTACGCGTATGCCTGTGCGGCGATTTTCGAGATGATGCGACGCGACCGCTCGGCGACCGCCCCGCATGTTGAGGCGCTCCTTGACATCGCCCGGGAGCATTCGATCCCGCTGTGGATTGCGTTCGGCACCTTTCAGGAAGGCTGGGTGCGAGCGGGCGTCGCGGACCGTGATGCCGGTATTGCGAAAATGCGCGAAGGCATAACGCTTCTACGCTCACAGTTGCTTGGAACTTTCATGCCGCTGCTGATGACGCTGCTGGCCGAGACCGAAGCCGAAGCTGGCCGCCCCGAAGCGGCTCTGGCCATCGTCGATGAGCAACTCGCGATCGCTGAGCAGACTGGACAGCACTGGTATCTGGCCGAACTTCACCGAGCCCGAGGCGAAATCCTGCTCAAGCGCCGCCCCTGCGATGAAGCCGCGGCGGAATCCGCCTTCGCGCGTGCCATCGACATTGCCCAAACCCAATCAGCAAAACTGTTCGAACTGCAAGCCGCGGTCAGCCTGGGACGCTTATGGCTGGCGCAAGGTAGATGTGCTCACGCCCGTGAACTGATCGCACCAGTCTGCGCTTGGCTTAATACGGGACCCGACTGCAACGCCCTCTCGGAAGCAAGGGTATTGATGAGGAATCTGACCGCCATGTGACCGCACCGCGGTCTTCGAGCACTGGGCTGGCGACAATCCAGCCCTGGACTTCCAGGCTAGCCGACGACGGCGCGATCCCGCATGCAGACGTGTGAAGCGTTTCATAGAGCAGAACGCACCTGCCCGCCTAAAAGCTGCCTCCATCGGGCTCATCCGATCGATGTCGCCAGCACGGGAGAAGTCACATGCTCCGCTCTGTCCTTTCTGCGGTTGCTCTTGCGGCGGTTCTCGCAACGGTGCATCCCGCCTTCGCCGATCCTCTCGAGGCAATGGCGTCTGCTCACGCCCAGGCTGCCGCGGCCGCCACGCAGCAGGCGGCGCCTGTGCCTGCATCGTCGGGGTCATCGGATACAACCGCCCCGGCAAGCGCCAAAGACTTCAGCCCAGTGGGGTTCGGCTGGGGCTAAAGCATGATCGTGCAGAGCGGCAGGTCCCCGGTGCAACGCGTGCGGCCAACCAGATAACCGGCTCGATCGGCGACCCGACCTCAGCATTCAAATCCGACGATCGCGGCTGGCCGGGTGGCACGAACGTACTGCTCGAATACGGAGAGCGGAAATGGCCTTTATTGTGGCAGGTGGCGCGCTTCTCTTGGCGTTGCTTATCGGAATCGTCCTTGATGGTCTCGGCGAAAGTCCAACTTCGAAGGGTCGGCTGGGCTACCCCCGAGATCTTTTGCCTAACGAAGTCGAAAAAGAGGATGATCCGCCGGCCTACGAAAACTAGAGGAGCATGATCGCGCGCCGAGCGGAACGTCCCCGGCACGCGATCTCACGTTCCGCCGATCTTCCCTTCCTGGACACAGCCTATCCTTCCGGCGATACGTCTCCAATTCGCTAAGGCTGCCAGAAAGCCGATCCTAGAACTCAAGCGTGCGTGACGCTTCCGCCAGCGTTTCGCCGGCACCCTTGGCATACAGCAAGCCAAGCCACCGCCCGACCGGCTCCGCCAACCGCGCATCAGCGCCGGTCTCGCCGAACAATTGCGTCATCGCCAACAGCGGACGCGGGTCCGGCCCCCCCTCGATCGCCTTGGCACGCAACTCACCGGCGAGCGGATGGCGCACGTCGATCGCTTCGCCCCGCTCATCCTCCCCGCGCACCCGGCGCAGCCAAGCCGCCAGCGCCAACGCCAATAAATCCACCGATCCCCCGGACCGCAGCCGGTCCCGGATTGGATCCACCAGTATATTGAGTGGCGCGTCGGTATTCACCCGCTCCACGGTGTCCTTGATCGCCGGATTGGCGAACCGCTCGACCAATGTCGCCTTGTAGCGCGGGAGATCCATCCCAGGAACATCCGGCAACGTGGGCCCGGTCTCGCGATCCATCAACGCCGCCATGAACCGAGCAATCAGCGGATCCGCCATCAACTCCGCAATCGTAACATAGCCGATCAACCGCCCCATCCCAGAAACCGCAAGATGGCTTGCATTCAACAGCCGCAGCTTCATGAATTCGTATGGCGCGACATCAGTAACGAACTGCGCCCCGACATCTTCCCACGCTGGACGCCCGGCCGTGAAACGGTCCTCGATCACCCACTGAGTGAACACTTCGGCAAACACCGGCCAACGGTCGATCACCCCGTACCGCTCGGACAACGCGGCAATGTCCTCCTCCGCCGTCACCGGCGTGATGCGATCGACCATCGTGCTCGGAAAGCAACCGTTGGCAGAGATCCAATCCGCCAGCTTCGGATCGCGCAGCGTGGCAAGCGCCAACACCGCGTCTCGCAGCACAGTGCCATTGTGCTGGATGTTGTCGCAACTCAGCGCAGTAAACGGCCCTTGCCCCGCCACCATACGACGGCGATATGCCTCCACCACGATGCCAATCGCGCTGGCCGGCTGTTCGGGCTGCGCAAGATCCTTCCGAATCAGCGGATGCTCCAAATCGAGCCGCTTGGTCGACCGATTCAAGCAGTACCCGTGTTCAGTAACCGTAAGGCTCACGATCCGCACCGCGGGCTTATCGATCGCCGCCAGCAGGGTGCTGCTGGAATCACCGGCGAACACCGCATCGGCGAGCGAGCCGATCACCGTCACGATCTCGTCCCCGGACCCGCGTTCGACGAGCGTATACAGGTTGTCTTGTGGCCCCAGGCTCTCCTGCATGCGGCGATCAGCCGGCATCAGGCCCGCACCAATGATGCCCCACTGGAGAGCGTCAGCCCGGCGTTCCATAAGGTTGTGCGTATATCGCGCCATATGCGCACGATGGAATCCGCCCAATCCAAGATGCACGATCCCAGCAGCGACACGCGCAGGATCAAACCGAGGCACCTGCACGTTCGGCGCGAAGAAAGCCAGGTTGGCGCGGTTAAGTAAAACCTTTTCCACGATATCCCCCCGCGTCATGTAGCAATCCCGCCGCAGCGTATACGCCCAGGACCAATCTGAAACAACGCGAACCTGGCAGCTACGCAGCTACGCCGCCGGAGCCGGTTCATCAGCCGGCACGGGCGAGCCCACCGCACGCCCATGCCCCTCGCGACCGAGCCGCGGAGGGTTTAATTTGTTTTCCTCGACGATCTCGTTCCCTCAGTCTTCGGCATGCCGCTGTTCAGTCGGAGTGAACCGCGCTGCATTAATAAGAGGCTCTAAACCTTGAGACTTACCCACGCATCCCTCGGCTTGGATGGCGCCGAGCAACGCAGACGCTACTTGGCGACGACACCATCGCGGATGGTGGCAGCGTCGAAACCGCCTGACTGATGCCGCCACAGCCGCGCATAAACCCCATCCCGGCGCAGCAGCTCGGTGTGCGAGCCGGCTTCAACGATCCGGCCCTCATTCAACACGATCAGCCGGTCCATCCGCGCGATCGTCGACAGGCGGTGTGCAATCGCAATGACCGTCCGCCCTTCCATCAGCGTGTCAAGTTGCTCCTGAATCGCCACCTCGACCTCAGAATCCAGTGCCGAGGTCGCCTCGTCGAGGATCAGGATCGGCGCATCCTTCAGGATGACCCGCGCGAGCGCCACCCGCTGGCGCTGCCCGCCGGAGAGTTTGACCCCACGCTCCCCCACATGCGCGTCATACCCCCGGCGACCGTGCCAATCTTCCAGGCCGAGGATGAATTCGTGTGCCTGCGCCTGCTTCGCCGCGGCGATAATCTCCGCGTCCGTCGCCTGAGGCTGACCGTACCTGATGTTTTGGAAGATCGACCGGTGCAGTAACGATGTATCCTGCGTCACCATGGCAATGTGCCGGCGCAGACTTTCCTGGGTCACCCCCGCGATGTCCTGTCCGTCGATCAGGATACGCCCGGCGGCAGGATCGTAGAAATGCAGCAGCAGGTTGACCAAGGTTGATTTACCCGCCCCTGACGGTCCGATTAAACCGACACGCTCCCCGGGCGCGATGGTCAGGTTGATGCCATGCAGAACCGCCGGATAGCGGATGCCAATAGTGTCCCGGACGCGGCCATAGTCGAAATGCAGATCCTCGATCTGGATTTCGCCGCCGGACACATCCAGCTCCACGGCATCCTCGGAATCGGGCATTTGCCGCGGCACATCGATCGAGCGCATGCCGTCCTGCACTGTCCCGATATTCTCGAAAATTGAGGTGACGCTGCGCGCGACCCACCCCGCGATATTGTTCAGTTGCCAGGCCAGAGGAATGGCCGTCGCCACTGCTCCGATGGCGATCGCGCCGGCCGACCATTGCCATAATGCAAATGCAGACATCGAAACGATCAGTGTGGCGTTCATCAGCCCGAGGGTACAGGTGTATGCCGTCGTCATCCGCGTCTGCGAACGAAACGCCTCGGTATGCTCGTCGACAGCATCCCGCACGAACGCGTCTTCATCGGCCGCGCGTGCGAACAGCTTCACCGTCAGGATGTTGGTATAACTGTCCACCACGCGCCCCGTCAGATTGGAGCGCATTTCGGACGCGTGACGCGATCGATCGCGCAGGCGCGGCACGAAATAGCGCAGCATGGCGGCATAGATCACAAACCAGATCACCAGCGGCAGCGTCAGCCGCCAGTCCAGCCGCCCGAGCAGCACCAGCGCGGTGGACCCGTATACGACGATGTACCAGGCCGCATCGAACGCCATGACGAGGCTTTCCCGCAGCGCCGGACCGGTTTGCAGGACACGGTTCGCGATGCGGCCGGCGAAGTCGTTCTGGAAAAACGTCCAACTCTGCCGCACCACGTGCCAATGGTTCTGCCACCGCACCATGTTGGATAGGCCCGGATTGACGATCTGGTTCACCAGGATGCTGTGCGAGATCAAACTGAGTGGCCGCAGCACCAGCAGCACCCCCGCCATGCCCAGCAGCGTCAGCCCGCTATCGTGAAACAGTGTCTCTGGGGTGTGCGAGGATACCAAACCGACGACCCGGCCGATAAAGGCCGGGATCATCGAGTTGAGAATGGCTGTCAGCCCGCCAAAGACAAACAGCGCGACGGTCAGGCCCGTGACCTGCCTAATGTAGAACCAGTAGAACCGGACCAGGCCCGCGGTGGGCGGCGAGGCAGGCGTTCCGGCGATGGGATCAAGCAGGGCTTCGAGACGGCGCAACATGGGTACCAGCGGTGGTGGACCCTGTCGGCCGCTGCGTCAACTATTGTGTGATCGCCTGATCAAACTGCTAACGGCGACACCCCCCTGTGTAATCGAAAGGAGCAGATCAAGTGCGATAAGCCGGCAAACCGCCTATCAGACGAGATTGAGTCCCGGTCGCTGGGGAGTGAATACCGATGAAGACCACCACGGACGTGTTGATTGCCGTCGCCGGCCCGGTCGGCCTACTGCCGGCGACGGAGCTGTTACGCGACGGCGTCGACGTGCTGTTGATCGACCGCCTGAGGACGCGTTCGTTCTTTTGCAAAGCGCTTGGCGTCACCCCGCGCACATTGGAGATCTTTGACGATATCGGCATCGCTCAGGACGCGATCGATAGCGGTGTCTGGCTGCAAGGCGTCTCGGCGTTCAACGACGGTGTTCCCGGGCCATCGATGGACGTCCCGCCGGGGCTTCCATTCGGCAATCTTTCGCTCGCGCAGTTCCACACCGAGCGGCTTCTGGAAGCTTGTCTGCACCGGTGCGGCGGCAGCGTGTCATACGGGCACACGCTCACTGGATTTAGCAAAGGGCCCGTCAGGGATCAACCGCTCGGTCTGAGCGATTGGACGGCTTGATAGTGTAGTTCCATTCGCCGCGAAAATCTGCCCGGACGATGTTTATGGCGGCCAGTTGTTCGTCCGAGACGACGATGCCTTTGGGATACTGGTTGTCGTCGAGTTCGCCGATCACCTTCAGGCCGGTCTTGGTCGTGGTGGCTCCGATTAGATCGATGATGACCTGATAGCTGACCAGCGGCTTGGCACGCCAGTTCATGGTGATGAACGAACACAGCCGATGCTCGATCTTGTTCCACTTGCTGGTTCCGGGCGGCAGGTGGTGGACCGTGATGTCAATATCCAGTTGGCTAGCCAGCTTTTGCAATTCGAGCTTCCACAGCCGCACGCGCGATCCGTTGCTGCCGCCCCCGTCGCAGGTGATCGTCAGGCGCTTGGCCGCGGGATAGCGCTTGCAGCCGATGTCCTGCCACCAGCGGCGGATCGACTGTACGGCAAACGCGGCGGTGTCATGGTTCATCCCAACACTGACCCAACCAGCGTTGGCGGCAAGGTCGTAGATACCGTATGGCACCGCCCGACCCAGTTCCTTGATCAGAAAATCATGCACGCGAACCGCTTCGGGTTCGCCTTGCGGACGCCATTCCCGGCCGGCGTTTTTGAAGTCTCCAACCAGTTCTTTCTTCTTCGTATCAACTGAAATCACCGGCTGCTGCGCCGCCAACGCCGTCGTCACGCTCTGATTGATATGGCTAAACTGCGCGTCCCGGTCGGGATGATCGCCACCCTCATTGGTCTTGCTGTTGGCTTGCAGACTGAACTTCTGCGCTTTTAACAATTCACCCACCACGGTGCGACTGACCCGATGCCCACGCGCCACAAGCTCCGCCGCCAACTGCCGCAGGCTCTTGCAGGTCCAGCGCAACGGCGACATCGGATCGCCCCTGGCGCCGGGTTCGACCAGCGCCATCAGTTCGCGCAATAGGTCAGGGTTACTGACGACCAGTGGCTTGCGTCCGCCCCCCGCACGTCGCACCCGGCCTGCCAACAGACCACCTGCCTCAGCCAGGTCTTTCAGGCCGCGCCCGATCGTGCTGACCGCGATGCCGGTCGCTCCCGAGACGGCAACGATCCCCCCGTAGCCCGCCGCTGCGGCTTCGGTGGCGGCAAACAACCGTCGTTCTCGCTCGTTGAGGTGCGGCGACAAGGCGGTAAATCGGTCACGAATTGGGGCTGGATCGATCATCCACGAACATTATCGTTCGCCGCCCCTGTCGAGAATCCCGGCTCTAAAGGTCAGCCGACGCGAGTTGGTTGTTCCCGGACAGGCCCAAAGCCCGACGGCGTCCGCGCCCAGGTCCAAGCGCCCGATGGGCAGACGCGGTCGGTCGATGGCCGCTGGCTGGTAGGTTGCGACGGCGCCCACAGCAAAGTCCGAGCCACCCTCGGCCTCGATTTCGCCGGTGGCCAGTATCCGCAGACCTTCATCCTCGCGGATTTGGAGGTGGACTGGGATCTGCCGCGCGGGCGGATGTACCGGTTCAACACCGGGGTAGCCGGGCAACCTGGCAGCATGGCTCTGGCGGCGGTTCCGGTGCACGGCTCCTCTCGCCGCTACCGGGTGTCCACCATCGTGCCGGGAACCGAGACGAGCACGCCGAGCGATGCCGAAGCCGAAGCTGTTCCCCCCACGCTACAACACGTCATCACTCTGATGACCCCGCTTCTGCCCAGAGGGACGATCCTCTCGTCGCTGCATTGGTCGTCGGTTTACCGGGTCAGCCACCGCATCGTGCCGGCCTATGCTAAAGGATGCGTGTTCCTGGCTTGTGACGCCGCGCATCTGCATCCGCCGGTCGGCGGCCAGGGTATGAATACCGGTCTTCAGGATGCGCACAATCTCGCGTGGAAACTGACCTTGGCCAAGCGCGGCCTTGCGAGCCAGACGCTGCTGGACAGCTATTCCGTCGAACGCCATGCCGTGGGCCTGGATGTCGTCGAAAACACCAGCCGGGCATTGAATGAGGTGCTGGCGCAGCGCGCGCAGCTGCCCGGCATGCGGGAAACCGAGTTGCTCGTCAGCTATCGCGACAGTCCGATCGTCAAGGATGAGCGCGCGGATGCCGCCAACGCACCGCTCGCTGCCGGTGATCGTGTACCGGACGCGGGACAGCTGCGCCGTCCCTTCGTCGGTCATGCATTAAGATTGGTAAGCGTTGCGCCCGCCTCATACCAACTCGCGATGACCCGACTTTCCGTAAGGCAAGTAAGGCCCTGATAATCCATGATTTTGGCACCGGTCGAAAAGTGGTGTCAGACGGGTTGTATCACATGGCGCTGATGGGTGAAGCGGTGGTTCGTTTGGGTCATGGAGACGGAGACGAAGGTGGTCGGGGCGACCGCGACGCCAGAGAGTGCCCATATGAGCACTCATAAGGGCGCTCGCACGCCCCGAATTGAGTGGATCACACGCGGCGAACGGCGCCGACGCTGGACGATTGAGCAGAAGCAGATGATCGCGGCGCAAAGCCTGGCTCGTGGCGCGTCAGCAACGGAAGTTGCACGCCAGCACGGCATCGGCACCGGTCAACTGTATAACTGACGGAAGGCGTTGCTGGCGGCACAGCCGGCCAGCTTTGCGCGTGTTGAGGTGGCGGCAGCCGGGATGATGGAGCGGGCCGGCCCAGCGACCGCGGCTGGAAGGGATTGACTGGCGGATGCCGCGGCGGGTGCGTCGAACTGGCGGGCTGATCGGATGCTCACGCAAGATTCATTAGCACCGATTTGCAACGATAATTCAGCGTTGCTGTGTGTTCACCGCCCCCACAGACCTGCCCAACGATCCGGCGCTGTTGCAACTGATCCTACGCGCGGCGCTGGCCGAGATCGAGCGTCTGCAACTGCTGATCGCCGGCCTGCAGCGCAATCGGTTTGGCCGCCGCTCTGAGCGGCTGGACGACGAGACATTGCAACATGGGCTTGAAGATCTGGAACAGTCCGTGGCCGAGCGGGCGGCCGGAATGGAGGCGGCGGGGTCAGGTGCCAACACCGTTTTACGCCGGGCCGAGGCGGCGAAGCGCAACCGCGGCACGCTGCCAGCGCATTTGCCGCGGACCGAGGTGATCATCGATATCGAAGACAAGGCGTGCCCCGGCTGCGGCTGTGCGCTGCACCAGATCAGCGAAGATCGCGCCGAGATGCTGGACTACGTGCCGGCGCAGCTTCGGGTCAAGGTGATCCGCCGGCCGCGATATGGCTGCCGGGCGTGTCGAGCAAGCCGTCGTGCAGGCGCCCGCACCCGAGCGGCCGATCGATGGCGGGATGGCCACCGAGGCGCTGCTGGCACATGTACTGGTTAACAAATTTGCTGATCACCTACCGTTGTATCGCCAGTCGCAGATCTTTGCCCGCCAAGGCGTGACGCTGGATCGTTCCACGCTGAGCAACTGGGTGGGCCGCGCCTGCTGGTGGCTGGAACCGCTACATGAGCTGATCTTCAGCGCCGTGCTGTCGTCACCCAAGGTCGTTGCGGACGATACCACACTGCCGGTGCCGGACCCCGGCCGCGGACGCACCATGACCGGACGCTTGTGGTGTTATCTGTAGAAGTCTAGACTTAAACTGACAAGTCGGGTTCAATCGGTGAGGCAAAGATGACCGATGTGTTGGCTTGCAGGGAGGCGGAGCCGACCGCAAGAGCCGACACATCGGTCAAGGGCAAACATTGGAGCCCCTTTATGACACAGAACCAGAAAATCATCCGCGGCAAGGTCGGCGTGCTGGAACTCGCCAAGCAGCTCGGCAATGTCAGCCAGGCCTGCAAGATCATGGGGTTCTCCCGCGATAGCTTCTATCGCTTCAAGGACCTCTACGACACCGGCGGCGAGGTGGCGCTGATGGAAATCAGCCGCCGGAAGCCGATCCTGAAAAACCGCGTCGACAGCGCTATCGAAACCGCCGTCGTGGAACTGGCCATTGAGCAGCCAACCTGGGGACAGGCGCGGGTGTCCAATGAATTACGCCAGCGCGGCCTGGCAATCTCGCCGTTCGGCGTGCGCTGCGTCTGGCAGCGTCATGACCTCGAGAACATGAAAAAGCGCCTGAAAGCACTGGAAGCCAAAATGGCGCAGGACGGCACCGTTCTGACCGAAGCGCCGGTGGTGGCTTTGGAGAAGGCCAGGCTGGACAAAGAAGCCCGTGGTGAATTCGAGAGCGAATGCCCGGGTTACTGCGTGGCGCAGGACACTTTCTATGTCGGCACCCTCAAAGGGGTCGGCCGGGTTTACCAGCAGACCGTGATCGACACCTACTCGAAGGTCGGCTTCGCCAAGCTCTATGACACCAAGACGCCGATCACCGCCGCCGAGATGCTCAACGACCGTGTGCTGCCATTCTTCGAACAGCAGGGCATCATCGTCAGCCGGGTGCTGACCGACCGAGGCACCGAATATTGCGCCAACCCGCAGAGCCACGAATACGAACTCTATCTGGCCGTGGAGAATGAGCAGGATCACGCTTTCTGATGAGGCCGAAAGCACGGTTTTTGATGGCCTTCCCGCTTCCGTTTCCCAAACGCTGTAGGGGACGGGAGTGGGAAGTGGAAGCAGCAAGTCCCATGCGGTGATGATCGCCTTCTCCCCGCGTGACAAAGCCTGCCACCGTGCTCGCGGCCGTCAAGGACAAGCCCTTCGGGTGGCCGCCAAGCGGCGGCCATCCTTGACCGCCGCTCGACACGGCGGCGCAATTGAACTGCGGTCGGGACGGAAAAATGGCTTCGCCGAGGTCGAACAGAAAAATGCGTAGTCCGGCAAGTCTCATGCCAACTTTTCGTGTTCAAGTTAAACGAGGGTGCTAATGGGGTGTCCATCGCGATCTATGCTCAGAAACACCGGGTGCAGGCATCGATTTACTTGCTCAGGCTCAAGAACATCGATCACACACGAACCAAGGCGCGCAGTCCGCAGACCAACGGCATCTGCGAGCGGTTCAACAAGACCATCCTGGCAGAGTTCTATCAGGTGGCCCTGCGCACGAAGCTCTATCGCTCGATCGACGACTTGCAGGCCGATCTTGACGTCTGGGTGCGCGACTACAACTCCGTGCGAACTCATCAACGAAGGTGGTGCTACGGCAAAACCCCAATGCAGACCTTCATTGACATGCTGCCAGTGGCAAAGGAAAAGTTGCTGCAGGCGGCGTGACATCGGACGACACAAATTCGTCGGACACCCACCACGGCGAAAACCCGACCGTCAGATCAAGTCCATACTTTTACATGTTATGCCACCGATAACCGCCCCTGGGGCGGGCCCGGTTATCCCGCCGCCGCCTACATTTTCAGCGAAGACCGCGAGAGCGAGCACCCGGCTTGTCATCTGAAAGGCTTCCGAGGCCTGCTCCAGGTCGACGGCTATGCCGGGTTTGGCCGCCTGGTCACCGCCGCCGGAAACGAGAACGCCACAGCTGGCGTTCTGTTGGGCTCATACACGGCGCAAGTTCTACGACATCCATATCGCCACGAGATCGCCGCTCGCTGAGGAAGCACTGCGGCGGATTGCTTCCCTCTATGAGATTTGAGGCGGCGATTCGCGGTCAGTCAGCGGAACAGCGCCAATTTGTGCGCCAGCAACGCAGCCGCCCGCTGATCGACGCAATGCATGGTTGGTTGCACCAGCAACTCGAACGCGTCTCCGGGCGCTCGGCACTGGCCAAGGCGATCCGCTATGCTCTCAACCACTGGAACAGGCTGACCGATGTGCTACAACGCATCGTCTCCGCCCGGACCAAGAGCAACGAACTGCACACGCTCCTGCCGTGGAACTCAAAGCTTGAGAATCGGGCCCACGTGTTCAGCTCGGCGTAAAGTCACAAGTGCCGTGCGATCGCCGCAACGCTTACGCTCCGTCCTCTCCGCCATGAATGGTCCGATGTTGGTTAGGGCGATCCATCGTACCATTGGCAGCAATTACGCGCGGGGCGGCGGCTCGGCCAATAAGGACCGGTCGCGTGAAAACTGGCGCTGGCCCGCCCTTCAAACACGGATTTTCAAAAATAATGCCAGTCGGGAAGTCATTGTCGAGCGCGCGATAGCCGCCGCCTGCAAGCGGCTCGGACGAACCGACTAGGGAAACCAAGTTCCGGTTGCGTCGGGTCTTACTCACCTGCCTCGCGTGAACTACATTGGGGTAACGCAAAGAACCCAATTTCGACTGTTTTGCCTGGCCTGGGCGATAGCTTTCGCGAAGCTTGCTTCATCGGTCGATGGTTCGGTGCAGGGGCTCACCCAACCCATCACCAATCCCGCGAAGCTGGTTCGTGCTGGGGTCGAAAGGCGACAATCGAACTGGCACGCCGCCCGGACGGCCCCTCAGCTTGACCGTGCCCGTGGCTAAACTATCATGTGAGCACACGTAACTATCGGATCAGCGACACAAGCGCGACATTCGCGGTCTGGGCCGACTGGATCGCGGCCCGAGTGATAAAATAAGGCTGACGCCCGTGATCCACGAGGACGTCCTCAAGAAAGGCGTTCGATACGCACTTCGGCGGAACCCGCTGTAACAAAGCCAGGTAAGGAGGAACATCATCATGAGTGCAGTCGTGTTCACCAATATCCGCGTGCTGGATGGCACAGGCAAGGCTCCTTTTGCCGGCCACGTCCGTGTGCAGGGCAATCGCATTCAGGAGGTGCTGCCGATCGACGCGCCGCTACCGAGCGGCCCCGATGCTGATGTCGTCGATGGTACAGGCTGCACGCTGATGCCGGGCCTCGCGGAGGCTCACGCCCATCCAAGCTTTGCGAATATCTCGAGCTTGCACGCGCTCGGCGAAATCCCACCCGAGGAGCACACGCTGATTACGGCACGCAATGCGAAGCTGATGCTCGATCAAGGTTTTACCAGCCTGAATAGCGCGGCGTCGGGCAAGCCCCGCCTCGACATCGTCATCCGGAACGCCATCAATGCTGGCGAGATTCCCGGTCCACGCATTTTGGCGGCCAGTCCCGAACTTACCACGACCGGCGGCCTCGGTGACCCGAGCCTGATGCATATGCACCGCGACACGTTCGCGGTCGTGCTGGATGGACCGGACGAATTTCGCAAATACGCTCGGCTGATGTGTCGCGAGGGGGTCGACACCATCAAAATCAATCCCTCAGGCGACGAGTTCGTTCCTGCAGCGCGCGCCGAAATGACAGTGATGAACGAAGCTGAGGTCGCGGCGGTGGTGGAGGTTGCAACCACGCGCAACAAGCGCGTCATGGCCCACGCCCGGTCGGCTGAGTCAGTAAAGATGTGTCTGCGGCACGGCATTGACCTGATTAACCACGCCACGTTCACTGATGACGAGGCCGTGGATATGATGGAGGCGAAAAAAGATCGTATCTTCGTCATGCCGGCGATCGGTGTGATTGTCACCTCTCTTTACGAAGCCGCAGATTGGGGCCTCTCGACCGCGGCCGCCGAGGGCCTGGGGATGCGGCGCGAGCTGGATCACGCCTGCAAGCGGATGGCCCAATACAAGCAGCGCGGCATCCGCGTGTTGCCCGGCGGCGATTATGGCTTTGCCTGGAACCCGATCGGCCGGAACGCCCGCGACCTCGAGCACTTCGTCAACCTGTTTGGGTTTTCCCCCATGGAGGCAATCGTGGCGGCGACAAGATTCGGCGGCGAATTGATGATGCGAGGGGATGAGTTGGGCCAAGTGAAACCGGGCTATCTTGCCGACCTGTTGATCGTCGACGGCGATCCGCTTGCAGATATCCGTATCCTGCAGGATGCCAACCGGCTGCTCGGCATCATGAAGGATGGCGCGTTCCATAAGCGTCCGAGCGCTCACGGGCGCGCTCACAGGCTCGCCGCTGAATAATTAGCGCATCTCGGCCTGAAGGCCGGACGCTCACTTCGGCTTCAGGTTGCGATCTCAATCGGCCCCCTTAGCCAGCGATGACGGGCAGGCTTGGTGACCGCCGGTTAGTCAACCATTGTATTGAGCCGACGCTTGTACAGGCGTCACATTTGGGGTGCCACACCGAATGATCCGCATGGCATCTCGTGCATTGCCAGTGCGGGTCAGGTTCCGCTGTCGCCGCATGACGCAGCGCATCACGCTGGGCCAGACGGCCGGCCTCGGTGCTGCCCCGCTCCTGTTCCTCGATCTCGGCTAGCAGAAGGCAAAGACGACGATGTCGTAGGCCTTCGCCCTGCGCCGCGTCGATCTGATGCCGAGCTTCGCCTGTCAATCCGGCGTCAAGCGCGACTTGCGCCAGCAAAATCCGACTCTCGGGGTGCGTCGCATTGGTTGCAGCGAGACGCTTGGCCGCCCGGACACGCGCTAGCTTGTCCGGTTCAAGCGCCAAGGCGAATGCCGCAAGGTCGGGATGTGGCGCCCGTTGCCAAGCATCCGCGATACAAGATTGAGCATGCTTTTCATAGCCGGTCGCCCTTAGCCGGCTGGCATATGCGAGAGCAGCTGGCGAAAACCCAGGATCCTGCTTCCAGGCGAGTTTTGCAAAGGCGAGGGCTCGTTTGGGATCTGGCTCAGCGCCAGCAGCCGCCACATAGTAGGTGGTTCGACGGGGGTCCTGGCCCATCAATTCAAGTGCTTCAGCCCAGTTCTCGGTCTGCAAAGCCAATTCGGCACGCTGCCGGCGGAGCCAAAGGGTCCCGGGGTGAGCGGATTCGGCTTGCTTTGCAATAACAAGCGCTTCAGCCCAGTCTCGGCGATCTACAGCTTGACGAAGCAGACCGCTGAGACCCAGGAATTTTGCGTCTGTTTGCTTGATCAGGGCACGAAAGGCCTCCTCCGCTTCATCCTCGCGCCCGGAGAGCCGGCTTGCTTCAGCGGCAAGGAGCAGCGTCTGGGGTGAATCTCCCAACAGATTGCGCGCCCGGCGGGCCTCGTCGCGAGCTGTGGCCTGCTCGCCAGCCGCCAAGGCGACTAACACGCGCGTAACGGTTCTTTCGCCGCGGGTAAGGCGATGGCGGCGGCGCCACTCCGCACTGGATCGAGGGATTGCCAGGGCCCCACGCAGGATACGCATCAAAATGGTCGCCACCATGAACAATGCGACGAGGATTAAAATCGCCATGGGCGTGGAGGTTTCGATTGTGAATGCACCGATCGAAGCGACGACATGTCCGGGAACACCAGCCAATAGCCACGCCAGCGGGAAGACGACCGCCCCAGCCAGTAGAAAGAGGATAACCTTCAGCATCAGGCCTGGGCTGCCAGCTGCGCGAGAGCAGAGCGGGCATCTACAAGGGCCTTTGCATCCGCAAGCCAATTTGCCATTGCTTGGCCGGGTGGCCCGCTCAACGTTTGAACTGCGGTTACCGCGCCGACGATGTCCCCGGCATCAAGTGCCGTGCGGGCGCGGTCTAAAATGACCTCGCAAGGATTGCCGACCATGATCTCATCACCTCGGCGGATGGTGATCAGCCCTTGGGCCTTTTCCCAAACTTTTCTAACGAATGGTTGATTACGCTCGTCCGACTGCGTCGCCGCAAGAGCCGCTTGCTTTGCTTGGGGGAAGCGCAGACGCAGATCTGCCTCAGTGGGAGGGGCGACGTGGGAATAGCGCGCAAGAACTTCCGGTGCATCGGGCAGGTCACCTATTGGCTTTCCGGATGCGAGAGCAAAGTACGCTTCTTGAAGTCGGGCAACGCGGTTTAGCCGCTTCGTAATGGTCTCGAGATTGCCGGCGTTTGTCTCTAGCGCGGTAAAACGGGCTGTTAGCGCGCTGATCTGCAGCTTTGTCGCGTCGATGTTCGTTTGATCATGGCCGGACAGAGATTCGATCCGGCCCGACAATGTGTCTAGCCGGCTTGCCAGCTGCGCCTGATCCGTAACCCGGCCCTCAAGAGCCTCTATTCGAGCTGCGAACTTGCCAAGGTCGGGCGAGGGGCGCTGCTCAAGAGCGTCTATCCGAGGGGTAATTCTATCAAGATCGGGCGGGGGTCGCTGCTCGAGGGCGTCGAACTCGAGCTGCGATTTTGCCAAGATCCGTCGAGGGTTGTTGCTGGAGGTGGTCAAGCCGAACGCCGATATCAGCGAGATGTTGGTCAAGCTCATGGAGGGCGGATGCCTCGCCGGTAGTCTTCCCGAGCGTGCTGGGATACTGCCATAAATAGAAGATCGCGGAGGCCAGTATGAGAAAACCCACAGCGTAGAACCACGGGACGACATTGCGCCGGGCGGTGGTCGGTGTCGTGACAGAGGCTGTCGATGTCGGGGCGGGAGGTGGAAGAAGGGTCTGTTCGGTCATCGTAGCATCGCCAGCATAGCATCCTGATTGGGCACCGGGGCGACGCTAAGGAGTCGCCATGGGAGTGGTCTTAATGCCATGGCAGCTCGCTCGCTGATAGACACCGCTTCGATGTCTCTTACGGCTCCGACCAACCCGGCTGCCCGGAGAAGTCTCACGAAGTGGCGCGAGGTTTCTGCTGAAAAGAACATCGCGGCCGCGACTTGCCGATGACGCAAGTGGTGGGCGGCGACTTCAGGTAGGCTGCCGACCGAGGTAGCTCGATAGGCAACGCGTCGAAGCACACGAAAGCCGTGCTGCCGGAGAGAGGCCGCCAGCTCGAGCCCCTGCCCTTGCGCTGCTGGCAAGAAAAGAATTCCTTCGGCTGGAGACATTGTGTTCGCGATCAAAACGGCGAGTGCGTGAGCATCTCCGTCGGCGTTGAATACGCGCTCGAAGCCAGCCGCGGTGGCTTTGGCGGCGGTCGCGGCTCCAACGGCAAAGATTGGACGATCATGCGTGATGGGTGAGCACGCCGATATGGCGTTCCGGCTGGTCAACACGGTCGCTGCCAGGTGGTCGGGGGCACGAACGGCGCAGGCGGTAATCGAGAGGACAGGAGCGACAATAGGGGAAAAGCCGAGTGCAGCCAGTCGGCCGGCGGTTTGAGTGGCGCCCGGCTCTGGCCTTGTGATCAGAACACTTTTCAAGGGCAGCCCTTGTCGAAATAACCTCAGGCGATGACGTGCGGAATGCAAACGCCTAGTTATCCCACTTTTCGGCACATCGCCACCGAGGCGAGCGACAGGTTAGCCAGTGTCCAATTCAGGACAAGGCTTGAAAGATGTCATGAGACCGGTTTTAGGGATTGAGACATCCTGCGATGAAACTGCTACGGCGGTGGTGGATGGCGAAGGGCGGGTTCTGGCGGACACTGTGCTCAGCCAACTCTCTGAGCACTCGCCGTTTGGTGGCGTGGTGCCGGAAATCGCAGCGAGGTCGCATCTCCGGTACCTTCCCGAACAAGCGCGGCTGACGATGGCGAAAGCCGGCGTCGCGTGTTCCGACCTGGGTGGAATCGCTGCCACGTCTGGACCAGGATTGATCGGTGGGTTGATTGTTGGGTGTCAATTCAGCAAGGGCATCGCGATCGCAAACGGTTTGCCATTCGTCGCCGTGAATCACCTTGAGGCACATGCGCTCACCGCTCGATTGCCTGGGCTGGTTGAGGGGGGAGCGCCGTTTCCGTACTTGCTGTTCCTGCTGTCCGGGGGACACTCGCAATGCATCGCCGTGGGCGGCGTTGGGCACTATATCCGGCTGGGCGGGACAGTGGACGATGCGGCCGGGGAGGCATTCGATAAGGTTGCGAAGCTCTTAGATCTTGGCTGGCCGGGGGGACCGGTTCTGGAACGAATCAGCATTGAAGGGAATCCATCAAGCTACCCATTTCCGCGTCCGATGATACGACGGCCTGGGTGTGACCTAAGCTTTTCGGGGCTGAAGACAGCAGTCGCGCAAACAGTGCTACGCATGTCACCGAACCTGAGCCATGAACAGCGAGCGGATATTGCGGCAAGCTTTCAGCAAGCGGTAGTGGATGTTCTCGCTGACCGGGCGCTTCACGCAATGGAGATGATGCGCGAGCGTTTTCGCGAGGCTGATCTGTTGGTGGTAGCTGGCGGGGTGGCGTCAAATGCAACTGTGCGGTCCGGCTTGGCCAGAGCAGCTGTCTCAAAAGGGTTTCGTTTGGTCGCTCCGCCAGTCAGGCTTTGTAGCGACAATGCGGTGATGGTTGCCTGGGCTGGCGTGGAACGGCTGCGACTTGGTTGGAGTGACGGAGTTGACGTCAACGCGCGTCCGCGGTGGCCACTCGGGGGACTGGAACCGGTTGTAGAATGAACTACCGTCACGCCTATCATGCAGGCAATTTCGCGGACTGCTTCAAGCACTCGCTGCTGATTGCTCTCCTTGATTCTCTGGCGCGCAAGCCCACCCCGAGTTTTGTGCTCGATACGCATGCGGGCGCTGGATGGTACGACCTTGATGCCGAAGGAGTGCGACGCATTTCTGAGGCGGAGACCGGGATACGACGTTTGCTGGGGTCGCGGTCGCCGGTTTTGGAGCGCTATCTTGAGTTTGTGACTAGGCTTGGCC
Organism: uncultured Alphaproteobacteria bacterium; assembly: GCA_963772355.1. Lineage (GTDB taxonomy): Bacteria > Pseudomonadota > Alphaproteobacteria > Acetobacterales > Acetobacteraceae > Rhodopila. The sequence goes on from CAVYXX010000091.1 coordinate 25,682, forward strand.
TCTACCCCGGGTCGCCGGCTTTTATCCGGGCTACATTACGCAAGAACGATCGTCTCGTTTGCTGCGAGCTCCATCCAGAGGATGGGATGACTTTGCGGCAAAGATTTCGAAATGACCCGCAAGTGGAGGTTCACAGGCGCTCTGGGTGGGAGGCTTTGGCCGCCTTGCTGCCGCCAAAAGAGAAGCGAGGGTTGGTGTTTGTTGATCCGCCGTTCGAGGCTCGGGATGAATTCTTTATGCTCTCTGATGGACTTCGAACCGGTTATGACCGCTTTGGTCAAGGGATTTTCGCGGCTTGGTATCCAATCAAAAAAATGGCCGCTGTTCGGAGTTTCCGGAGTGGTTTGGCGTCATTCGGCATACGCGACGTCGTTGCGGTTGAGCTGCATCTGAGGTCCCCCGTGGACCCCGACAGGCTCAACGGTTGTGGGATGGTAATCGTCAATCCGCCTTACGGGTTCGAAAGGCATGCTCGTGTGATCGCTGATGCCGTGTTACGAGGGCTTGGCAACAGCGAGATCGGTGCAGATACTGCGGTGCTCAGGTTGATAGATGAGTAACGTCGCGGTCATCGGCGCGGGAGCCTGGGGGACCGCGTTGGCCCTTCAGGCGGAGAGAGCTGGAAATCGCGTGGCCTTGGTGACGCGCAACTCAGCCTCAGCTTCCACCATGAAAGCCAGGAAGGAAAGCCATCGGCTTCCTGGATACCAGCTTCCTGAGCAACTCGACGTACGAGATGACATACCGGGTGATGTCGATCTGTTGCTGTGGGTTGTTCCTACTCAATGTCTACGTTCCTCACTCTTGCGGCTGCAGCCCGCGCTTAGCCCCGTCGTTGTGTGTGCCAAAGGCATTGAAACAGATACGCATCTGCTGCCTTTGGAAGTGGTCATCGACGTCCTTCCAGGGCGCCCGTGTGCGGTCTTAACTGGCCCCAGCTTCGCGCTCGAGGTGGCGGCGGGGCTTCCGACCGCGACAGTCGTGGCGAGCGGCGATTTTGGATTCCGTGAACAAGTGCGGATCATACTGGGAACTTCGACCTTCCGGATTTACGGCAACGACGACCCTATTGGCTCCCAGCTCGGTGGCGCCGGGAAAAATGTAATCGCAATTGCAGCGGGCGCGGTGATCGGAGCGGGGCTGGGAGAAAATGCGCGGGCTGCCTTGGTAACACGCGGTTTAAGCGAGCTGCGCCGCCTAACGGTCGCACTTGGCGGACGAGCTGAAACGATGATGGGCTTATCCGGTCTCGGTGATTTGTTGCTGACCTGCACCGGGACCTCTAGCCGGAATTTCAGCCTGGGCTATGCGCTGGGTCGAGGTGAGCATCTGTCGAATGTGCTTGCCAGCCGATCAGGCGTGACCGAGGGTGTTCCTACGGCCGCCGCTCTTGTTGCCCGAGCAGGTGAGGTCGATCTGCCGATCTGCCGAGCGGTGTCCCAGCTGCTGACTGGGAGCAAAACGCTGGACGAGACGATAGCCGAACTCCTATCGCGTCCGCAGCGGGACGAATAACGACTTTATGCCCGGCCAGGAGCGGAAATGCTGAGAGGCATACTGACCGTCGGCGGATGGACTCTATCAGTCGCATTCTAGGTTTTGCGCGTGACATGCTGATCGCCGCGCTGATCGGAACAGGCTCGATTGCGGATGCGTTTTTCGTTGCCCTGAAGCTCCCAAACCTGTTTCGACGACTGTTTGGGGAAGGCGCGTTCAACGCTGCGTTTATACCCGCTTTTTCTGGGCTGTTGCATACGGAAGGCTCTGGCGCCGCGAAGCAGTTTGCCCAGGAGACGTTCGCGGTTATGGCCTTCTGGCTGGGAATCATGACCATCCTGGGTGAGATTTTCATGCCCGAACTCATGGTCGTCCTGGCGCCGGGATTTGCTGAAGACCGTGGAAAATTTGCGCTGGCTATCAGCCTGTCCAGGATAACATTTCCTTATCTCGTTTTAATCTGCCTCGCGGCCCTGGTTTCAGGCGTGTTAAATGGGCTGGAGAGGTTTACGGCCGCATCAGCTTCGTACGTCCTGTTCAACATTGTCTCTATCGCCTGCATGCTGTGGATGACACCGTATGTTCCAACGGTTGGGCACGCGCTTTCCTGGGGTGTGACAATCTCGGGTATTGCTCAGCTTGGCTTGCTGATGATGGCTGTTCGCCGCGCCGGCATGTCGCTCAGGATACCCCGGCCACGGTTAACTCCGCAGATGCGGCTGCTAATGCGCCGGATGGCGCCCGGTCTGCTCGGGGCGGGAGTTACGCAGCTAAACCTAACCGTAGATGTGATCATAGCGAGCCTTCTGCCGGCTGGCACTGTTTCGGTGCTATATTTTGCGGATCGGGTACAGCAGTTGCCGCTTGGGGTGATTGGAACCGCTGTTGGAACGGCGCTCCTGCCTTTGCTGTCGCGGCAAGTTCGAGCCGGGGAGGCAGCGTCAGCCATCGGAACGCTGAACCGCGCTACTGAGTATGCCTTATTTCTCACTTTGCCAGCTGCATTGGCACTTATTATCTGCGCGGAACCGATCATGCTCGCGTTGTTCGGTCGCGGGGCATTCGATCTCGAGAGCGTGCGGCTATCCTCACAATCGTTGGCCGCCTACGCGCTGGGATTGCCGGCCTTCGTGTTAGTCAAAGTCCTCGCTCCCGCATTCTTCGCCCGCGGTGACACCAGCACGCCAGTCAAGATTGGGGTTGGGAGCGTAGGATTAAATCTGCTTTTGAACCTCATGTTCATGGTGCCTCTCGCCCATATCGGTCCGGCGCTGGCGACCAGTCTGGCCGCCATCTGCAATGTCGGCGGGCTGGCGTTTGTTCTGCTTCAGCGCGGGCACTTTCTACCCGATCACCAACTTCAAAGACGGTGTCGCGGCATGATTGGGGCATCAATCATCATGGCGACCGCGTTGTGGGGATTGCGGGTCCTCATGTTTGAGTCACCACCGCGCGGATGGCTGCGCATGGCGCTCCTGGGCGTTTTAGTTAGCGCGGGAGTGCTCTCGTATGGCATCGCAGCGTGGCTGCTGGGAGCCTACGATCTGCGGGAGGTAAGGCATATGATGTCCCGTCGTCGCTTGCGCAGCCATCGCGGATCGGCCATCAGTTCGTCATCAACAACAGAGACTTGAACGGTATGCAGCGCGTTTTCTCAGGCATTCAGCCGTCTGGCATTCCGACCCTTGGGAATTACCTGGGAGCAATTCGTAACTGGGTCAGGTTACAGGACGATCACGACTGCCTTTGGTGCGTTGTGGACCTTCATTCCGTCACTGTTTGGCAGGACCCGACAGCGCTGCATAAGCAGACGCTGGAAATGACGGCCGTCTTGCTGGCCTGCGGCGTCGATCCAGTAAAGCATATACTGTTCCTTCAATCGAGCGTTCGGGCACATGCCCAACTTGCCTGGATCTTCAACTGCGTCGCGCGGCTTGGATGGCTCAATCGCATGACGCAGTTCAAAGACAAGGCGGGCAAGGATCGCGAAAATGCTTCGTCCGGGCTTTATGTCTATCCTAACCTCATGGCAGCGGACATCCTTGCTTATCACGCGACCAGGGTGCCTGTCGGGGACGATCAGCGGCAGCATCTGGAACTTGCGAACGATATTGCCCAGAAGTTCAACCACGATTATGGGATCGATTTTTTCCCCAATATCGAGCCGATAGTCCTTGGGCCAGCGGCCCGCGTCATGAGCTTGCGGGACGGCACGAGAAAGATGTCGAAGTCCGACACCTCGGATCAGAGCCGCATTAACCTGAACGACGACCGCGACACGATCGCGCTGAAGATCCGGCGGGCAAAGACCGACCCCATGGCCTTACCATCTGAGGTCGAGGGCCTCGCAGATCGTCCCGAAGCGCGGAACCTAGTGGGCATATATGCGTCCTTGGCCGATACTGATCACGCCTCGGTGCTTAGAGAGCACGGCGGTCAAGGATTTGGCTTGTTTAAGAGCGCATTAACGGAACTGCTGGTAGAGAAGCTGGCGCCGATTGCTTCCGCAACAAGCCGCCTTCTGAGAGAGCCGGGAGACCTGGTTGCTCTACTTCGGTCTGGGGAGGAACAGGCCGCCGCCGTTGCGGAGCCCATTGTCAGGGAGGCCGAGCGCCTGGTCGGGTTCGTCGGTTTACGCGAGAGCTGACAGATGGCGTTTCACAGGCCTGGACCTACTGCAGACTGCGGCGCTGGATCGATCAGTTCTGGGCCGGCGCGTTCAATCCGGAACACAGCTAACCCGCGCCGTACTTGACCGTCTGGCGGCAGGACAAACCAACCGTCGGTTCCCACAAATCCACCAGGCTGCGTGAGGATTGCCATGTCGCTTCCTGCGGGCCCGATAATCACCTTGGCGACGGAAGCCGCATCGAACGCCAAGTCGGCTAACGGCGGTGGGCGTGCGCCGAATTTGGCGGCATAGTCCCGCTCAAGGTCGCTTCGAGTGGTGTTGTCGGGCGCCGCATACCAAGCGCCCCGGACCGCGCCCGAACCGCTTGCTGGATCAGCCCAAAGAGCCGGCCCCATTATCTGAACAGCTGAACGATCTACATCGTAATATGGTAGGATGGCAGCGATTTCTTGGAGATTATCTCCGGTGTCCCCAAGAAGGAGAACGTCGAAAGGCGGTGCCGATATCGGCGTTTTCACAAGTTCCTGCGCTTCGCGGCGACCTTCAGAGGTTCCAAGCGCCCGCGCAGCCTTAACTTTCGCATCGATAGGGCCACGGCGGTTAGCGTAGTCGGACAGGTCCCGCGCTGTTGCAGTTATCGCTGCCATGCCGGCGGGATGCAGCCGAATGTTCGGTGCCGGCAGGCCGGAGGTCTCGGTCGCTTTCGTGAGTGCGGCGGCCATGGCTCGGCCAAAATCTGAATCGGGCAGCAAACCGGCAATTTGGGTTTTCCCCTGAGCCTGTGCCGCCGCGACCAAGCGTCGTATTTGCTGATCGGCCGAGATGCCAAGTGGCCAAACACCTGGCTGAGATTGGGATGCGTCATTAGTGAACGCCAAAACAGGAATACCCGCGCCTCGGGCGATCGGAGCGACTGACGCGGTTTCGGCCGACGTCAACGGGCCAAGTATTAGGCTGTCGCCGTTGGAGGCTGCCGTCCGGGCCGCCGTCGCAGAGCCTGCTGAAGTCCCACCGGTGTCCAGGACGTCCAACGGCGGCCCGCCGTTGTCCTGCAGCGCGAGCTGGGCGGCTTGTAGCATGGCCTGACCAAGATCAGCGCGCGGTCCGGTCAAAGGGAGCAAAATCGCGGCTGCATGCCCTGTTCCCCCTGATGTAGATGTATTCTGACCCAACGGGGTTGGAGAATACGATCCGGACTGGTATCCGGCGCCGTACCGTCCCCCGATTGGTTGACCGCAGCTTGAGAGTGTCAGTGCACAAATAAGGAGAAGGAATGCCCGTTGCCGCCCCATCGGCTGCGCCCCCCGATCACCCGCGAGACGGCCAACCCGTCCCACTGCGTTGCCTTGTGCTTGTTTCCACCCCAATCGGCAACCTGGGCGATGTCTCAACTCGTGCGCGCGCCGTTCTGGCCGCGTGCAATCTGATTCTTTGCGAGGACACACGTCGTACGAACCGGCTCCTGGCGGCGATGGATATTCATACCAAAACGGAGACGCTGCACGAGCATAACGAGGACGACAAAATAGAGTCTGTTTTGGTTCGTCTGAAGGCCAACGAGACGATCGCTTTGGTTTCCGATGCGGGGACGCCTTTGGTTTCGGACCCAGGCTATCGGCTTGTGCGGGCGGCGATAGCGGCCGACCTACAGGTCACCTCAGTCCCTGGACCAAACGCGGCAGTCACCGCGCTGATCCTATCTGGATTACCACCGTTACCCTTCATGTTCCTGGGTTTTCCACCATCGAAGCAGGCAGCGCGACGAGCGGCGTTCAGCGTGTTGCGGGCCACCGAACGCGCCGGATTGTCCAGCACCCTTGTTTGGCATGAGGCACCTCATCGACTTCTGGAAACTCTCATGGATGCGCTCGATGTGTTCGGGGACCGAAGCGCCGCGGTCGCACGCGAACTGACCAAGCGATTCGAAACGGTGGAACGCGGCAAAGTGAGTATTCTAGCGGATAAATTTGTCCGGGCACCAGCGCGCGGCGAGATCACACTTTTGATCGGACCACCTGAGATGGACGATCCGGAAGACCTCGATGGGCAATTACGAGCGGCACTCGCAACGCAGACGGTAAAAGACGCGGCGGCGCTCGTCAGCATGGCAACTGGATTGCCTCGGAAGCTCGTGTATGCGCGCGCGTTGCAAATTCACGTGGAAAGTTGATGCAGCTGTGCGGAGGCCCAATTGGCAGCTTCGGCTACAATGAAGTCAGGATCTTGCCGCAAGGTTTCAGCGGAGGGAAGCAGCGTCGGATCGCGGGAATTGCCGATCGCGGTCAGCACGTTTCGAACGAAGCGACTTCGTCCTATCCTCTTGATCGGCGAGCCGGCAAACATCGCTCGAAACTCGCTATCATTCAAGCTGGATAACGCCGCCAGGCGGGGCGCGAGAAGATCATCTCGGCTTATGAGTTGCGCATGCGTAGTGGGCTGAGCGAACTTGTTCCACGGACACACGGCGAGGCAGTCGTCGCAGCCGTAGATTCGGTTGCCGATCGCCTTGCGAAACTCGTGAGGTATTGGACCTTTGTGCTCTATCGTCAGATAGGAAATGCAGCGGGTCGCGTCGAGGCGGTATGGTGCCGGAAAGGCGTTAGTTGGACAGACATTGATGCATCGCGAACATGAGCCGCAACGATCGCATGTGATTTCGTCTGGCTCAAGATCCATCGTCGTGTAAATTTCTCCAAGCAGAAGCCACGATCCGTGAGATCGGGAGACGAGGTTGGTATGCTTTCCCTGCCATCCTAGTCCCGCGGCTTGCGCGAGCGGTTTTTCCATAACCGGAGCGGTATCGACGAAGACCTTCACGCCGCACGCGAAACGAGAAACCAAGAACTGAGCAAGCTGCTTTAGTCGTGCCTTAATGATTCTATGATAGTCTTGATTCTGCGCATAGACGGAAATGGCCCCTTTGGTCAGCTGACTGACGACATCAAGAGGGTTGTTCTTGGGCGCGTACGAGAGGCCTACGACAATCACACTTCTCGCTTCGGGCCAAAGACATTGGGGGCTGCTTCTTTGCTCTGATCTAGCCACGAGCCAACCCATGTCGCCGTGGAAGCCGGACTGAATAAATTGGCTCAGTCGTTGCCGGACTTCCGGGCCAAGGCTAGCCCTGCTGAAGCCAACGGCATCAAAACCCATCCGCAGTGCATCCTCGCGAATTTGGCTTCGGCTAACGGAGGAGCGAGATTCGGGCACCGCATCGCTTGACCGCGTAGCTAATGATAGCAGCCGTTCAACCATAGAATGTCTCAGCCACGGCCACGGTAGGGGGAGACTTCCTGTTCTGGAATCCAGACATCAGAGGGTGGAATACCGGACTGCCAGAACACATCGATGGGGATGCCGCCTCTCGGGTACCAGTATGCTCCGATACGTAGCCACACCGGGTCAAGAAGCACTACTAATTTGCTTGCGATCTCCATCGTACAGGCCTCATGAAACACGCCGTGATTGCGGTATGATTGCATAAGGAGCTTGAATGATTTACTTTCCACGATCCAGCTTCTAGGAACATAATCCACCATCATATGAGCGAAGTCCGGCTGTCCGGTAAGCGGACAGAGGGAGGTGAATTCTGGGCAGGTCAGGCGCACGATATAGTGCCGACCAGTGGCTGGGTTTTGAACACGCTCCAGTATTGCATCGTCTGGCCGCACGGGTTGAGACACGCGATGGCCGAGTAGGCTAAGGCGCCCGTAAGGGGGGGTGTCGGTCATCGAATTGTCCCCGGCGTCACCCAACTTGCCCGCACATCGAGAGCAAGGTTAGAAAGTCGTCCAGCTTTAATCGCGGAACGAATATCTCGCATAAGGGATTGGTAATAACTCAAATTGTGCCAAGTCAGGAGCATTGGGCCGAGCATTTCTTTGGCTCGAAACAGGTGATGGAGATATGCTCGACTGTGCTTTGTGCAAGCCGGACATTCGCAGTTATGGTCTAGGGGTCCGGAATCGTCCGCGAACCGGGCGTTACGCAGGTTCTTGACACCAGAAGGCGTGTAGGCGCGCCCAGTTCGGCCTGCCCGGGTTGGGATCACACAATCAAACATGTCAATCCCACGCTCCACTGCCTTGAGCATGTCATCTGGCGTCCCGACACCCATAAGATACCGCGGAATCTCCTCTGGTAGGTGGGGCACAGTGATGTCAAGCGTTTCCAGCATCAGCTGCTGGCCTTCTCCGACCGCGAGGCCGCCGATAGCGAAGCCATCAAATCCGATGTCTTTCAAAATATCGACCGACCTCAGGCGCAGATCCGTGTAGGTGCTCCCGTGGATGATGCCGAAGATGCCGTATCCCGGGCGGGTACGAAAGGCCCGTTTCGACAACTCGGCCCAGCGCATCGACATGTCCGTTGAAGACATGGCTACGGCATGGGTGGCAGGGAAAGCGACGCATTCGTCCAGTACCATACTGATAGTAGAGTCGAACTTGTCCTGAAGGTCCATGCAGATGGCTGGGGTTAGGCGATGGCGGCTGCCATCGACGTGGGATTGAAAGGTGACTCCTTCCGAGTCGATTGCTCGGAGGGCGAACAACGACATGATCTGGAACCCTCCTGAATTGGTGAGGATGGGTCCCCGCCAATCCATGAAGCGATGGAGACCGCCCAGGCCCGCGACCCGGTCGGCGCCGGGCCGCAACATCAGGTGGTAGGTATTTCCTAAGATGCATTGGCATCCCGTCCCTCGAACCGCATCAGCAGTCATGGCCTTGACGGTTCCCGCCGTCCCCACGGGCATAAATGCGGGTGTGTCGATCGGGCCATGGGCTGTATGCAAGACGCCAGCACGCGCGCTACCGTCGCTGGCCAAAATCTGGAAGTTTAGGTGCGCGATCTTATCGGGCTTCCCGTTCATAGGGATTGGGTAGAGCGGGGTATGGGTGCTTGACAAGGCCATTCGCCATGGGCTGGCAGCCTGCTCTTCTCAAAGCGGCGCCTTAATCCAGATGATAGGAAAAAAGGCTTGACCAAATGCCCCAAAATATCGTAGGATGTTTCCTATGATGGAGGTTGTGTGACGGCATGAGCCTCCGTGAGGCATTGAGGACGCATACGGCCTTAGGGCCCGTCAGGGATCAACCGCTCGGTCTGAGCGATTGGACGGCTTGATAGTGTAGTTCCATTCGCCGCGAAAATCTGCCCGGACGATGTTTATGGCGGCCAGTTGTTCGTCCGAGACGACGATGCCTTTGGGATACTGGTTGTCGTCGAGTTCGCCGATCACCTTCAGGCCGGTCTTGGTCGTGGTGGCTCCGATTAGATCGATGATGACCTGATAGCTGACCAGCGGCTTGGCACGCCAGTTCATGGTGATGAACGAACACAGCCGATGCTCGATCTTGTTCCACTTGCTGGTTCCGGGCGGCAGGTGGTGGACCGTGATGTCAATATCCAGTTGGCTAGCCAGCTTTTGCAATTCGAGCTTCCACAGCCGCACGCGCGATCCGTTGCTGCCGCCCCCGTCGCAGGTGATCGTCAGGCGCTTGGCCGCGGGATAGCGCTTGCAGCCGATGTCCTGCCACCAGCGGCGGATCGACTGTACGGCAAACGCGGCGGTGTCATGGTTCATCCCAACACTGACCCAACCAGCGTTGGCGGCAAGGTCGTAGATACCGTATGGCACCGCCCGACCCAGTTCCTTGATCAGAAAATCATGCACGCGAACCGCTTCGGGTTCGCCTTGCGGACGCCATTCCCGGCCGGCGTTTTTGAAGTCTCCAACCAGTTCTTTCTTCTTCGTATCAACTGAAATCACCGGCTGCTGCGCCGCCAACGCCGTCGTCACGCTCTGATTGATATGGCTAAACTGCGCGTCCCGGTCGGGATGATCGCCACCCTCATTGGTCTTGCTGTTGGCTTGCAGACTGAACTTCTGCGCTTTTAACAATTCACCCACCACGGTGCGACTGACCCGATGCCCACGCGCCACAAGCTCCGCCCGCCAACTGCCGCAGGCTCTTGCAGGTCCAGCGCAACGGCGACATCGGATCGCCCCTGGCGCCGGGTTCGACCAGCGCCATCAGTTCGCGCAATAGGTCAGGGTTACTGACGACCAGTGGCTTGCGTCCGCCCCCCGCACGTCGCACCCGGCCTGCCAACAGACCACCTGCCTCAGCCAGGTCTTTCAGGCCGCGCCCGATCGTGCTGACCGCGATGCCGGTCGCTCCCGAGACGGCAACGATCCCCCCGTAGCCCGCCGCTGCGGCTTCGGTGGCGGCAAACAACCGTCGTTCTCGCTCGTTGAGGTGCGGCGACAAGGCGGTAAATCGGTCACGAATTGGGGCTGGATCGATCATCCACGAACATTATCGTTCGCCGCCCCTGTCGAGAATCCCGGCTCTAAAGGTCAGCCGACGCGAGTTGGTTGTTCCCGGACAGGCCCTTTAGTGTCCGTCCGGGAACTTTCCGAGTTGTTAGAGTCGGTTAGCACCGGGGGCTTGAACCCATTGACTCTGCTGTGATTCGATGACGGCATCGATTCGTGATGGGCATGATGTGGACAACTGAGAACCGTCCTCGGTACAACCGGGACAAGCTGCGCTATCCAAGCGACCTGACGGCCGAGGAATGGGCGCACGTGGAGCACCTTATCCCGCCGGCCAAGCGTGGTGGCCGCCGACGGGGGGTCGATGAACGCGAGGTGCTGAATGGCCTTCTGTACGTTCTGAGCACAGGATGTCAGTGGCGCTACATTCCCCGGGACTTGCCGCCGCGAAGCACCTTGTTCGACTACTTCCAACGCTGGGAATACGACGGGACGTTATTGAGAATTCACTATGAACTCTACCAGAAATGCCGTGAGCTGAGTGATCGGCAAGCCAGCCCAACCGCCTGCGTGATCGACAGCCAGAGCGTTAAAAGCGCTGAAAAAGGCGGGGCACACATCGACCCTTCGGGTTATGATGCGGGCAAGAAGATCAACGGCAAGAAGCGGCATATCGTGGTCGATACCGAGGGCTTGCTGATGCATGCGGTGGTCCATCCGGCCGACGTTCAGGAGCGCGATGGCGGGATACTGGTTCTGGCGAGCCTGTTCGGGCTATACCCGTTTCTGAAAACCCTATTCGCCGACGGCGGTTACCAGGGGCCGAAATTCCGCGCGGAACTCGCCAAGCTGTTGCCTGGGTTGATCGTCGAAATCGTCAAACCTTCGGATACCGCCAAGGGCTTCGTAGTTCTGCCCAGACGCTGGGTAGTCGAACGCACCTTCGCCTGGCTTAACCGGTGCCGTCGCTTGGCCAAGGATTTTGAGAACCGTAGCCGTAATGCCCTCGCATTCATCAGATTGGCTTCCATCCGGCTGATGCTGAGAAAGCTCAGCAATTCGAATGGACAGTTTCCGGACAGACTCTGAGGCAATTCTAGCTAGAATGATACTGATCCCATCGAAAAGCTCATCTATTTAAAGGGTCGCATCCGGGGCAGCCTTCGGGCTTGGGCAGAAGAAGCGCTGAAAGAAACCGGTTATCGCCCGGCGCATCATCATCTTCATCTTATATCGGAACTAGAGGCTCTATCGAACGGCTCATACGACCGCTTAATGATACTGATGCCGCCAGGGTCAGCGAAGTCGACCTACGCATCGGTTATCTTTCCGGCTTGGTGGTTTACTCAGCATCCACGCACGTCGGTCATAAGTGCCTCCCATTCTCATAGCCTTGCCGAACATTTTAGTCGCCGAGTTCGTAAACTAATAACTTCTAAACAACCATGGCTTGGGATAAGCACAACTTCAGACCAGCGAGCCATTGATTCATGGACTACTAGCGAAGGCGGCGAATATTTCTGCGTAGGCGCCCGGGGAGCAATAACGGGCCGACGGGCGGATCTTGTCATCATTGATGATCCGATTAAATCACAGGCAGATGCCGAAAGTAGCCGACAGCGAGATCATATTTGGGAATGGTATAAGTCCGACATCACGACAAGGTTAAAGCCCGGCGGCAGGGTCGTTTTGATAATGACCCGTTGGCATCCAGATGATTTGGGAGGCCAGTTGCTAGAGCAGGCGCGGGCGGAGTGGCGCGTAGTTCGTCTTCCCGCAATTGCGGAGCCGGACGATCCTCTCGGTCGACCGGTTGGGACGCCACTGTGGCCAGAGTGGGAGGACAGCACGGCCCTCATGCGCAAACGCGACCTTATCGGCGAGCGCGCATGGTCGGCCCTATTCCAACAGACACCGTTACCGTCGGGTGGCCGGCTATTCTCGATCGATCGCATTGCGGTAGTGCCACTTCAATCGGAGCATGACTCCGAGGCAGCCGTTCGGGCTTGGGACCTCGCTGCGACCGGAAATACTGGACGGAACGATCCAGACTGGACTGTCGGTATCAAACTATCCCGGGATAAAACCGGACGATATCTCGTTCTAGACATCGCCCGCATTCGGGGAACACCGCGTCAAGTCGAGGAATTGATTGTCAGCACTGCGCAAAAAGACGGCCCCAAAGTGATCATCGCTATTCCCGAGGATCCGGGTCAGGCGGGAAAGAGTCAAATGTCCTACCTGACGCGCCAACTCGCCGGCTTTTACGTGACCTCCTCTCGGGAAACTGGATCGAAGTCGACACGAGCCATGCCACTCGCATCTCAAGTTGAGGCTGGCAATATTTCGATCCTTCGCGCTGACTGGAATCGAATGTTTCTTGACGAAATGCGCGACTTTCCGTGGGGACGGAAAGACGATCAGGTGGACGCTCTAGTTCGCGCTTTCACAACCCTGACCATGCGCTCGCAATCGCGTAGTTCGATCTCCATATCGATATTCGACCGCTGACAATTATCGAAACCAAAGTCTGGAAGTTTATGTTCGATACACTTTGCGATCTGATTCCGCGCGACAATGCCTACCCCGACAGAGTACGGATGCTGGCCATCCTAAATCGCACGCTCGACGGTACACTTTACGACACTTTACCGTATCACTTCCACGAAGAGCGAAATGAAGCAGGAGAATATATCCCGCTGCGCCAGCGCCGTCCGAGTGTCAGGTATCCGCTCTGTCGTATCGTCGTAGAGGACAGTGTTTCCCTGCTGTTCAGTGAAGGTCATTTCCCAACGATCGAAAGTCCTGATCAGACAGTTCGCTCCGCGTTTACCAATATCATTAAGGAAACACGGCTTAATCTCGTCATGATCGATGCCGCGATGAGAGGTGCGACCGGATCTGTTGCTCTGCTTTTGCGAGTACTCAAAGGCCGTATCTTCGTCGATGTTCTGGAAACTACCTACCTCACGCCAACATGGGATCCTTTGGAACCCGACACGCTTTTACGGGTTGATGAGCGATACAAGGTCTCTGGCCGTGATCTCAAAGGGAATGGCTACACTATAGACGATCCGGACGAAGAGTATTGGTTCTCCCGATGCTGGAACAAGAATGGCGAAACATGGTACGAACCAGTGCCCGTCGGCCTACCATCCAAACCGATGATCGACGCTGCCCGCTCGGTCTCGCATAAGCTTGGAGCGGTCCCGATCGTTTGGATTAAAAACCTGCCGGGATTACCTACAACTAGAGACAGCGCCGACGGCGCATGCACGTTCGCAGCTGCAATGCATACCCAAGTGGAAATCGATATCAACTTAGTCTGGTTGGCCGGGGTCTCAAGTATAGCAGCGACCCAACTCTTCTCCTTAAAGATCCAACCCTTCCCGATGGTCAGATGATCAGAGGCGCAGGCAATGCACTTGTTGTATCCGAGAAGGGAGATGCGCGCTTATTGGAGATCGGCGGAACCGCCTCAGCCGCTGTTATCGAATATGTCAGGACGTTGCGCGAGCTCGCGTTGGAGAGCATTCACGGAAATCGGGCGAGTCCAGACAAAGTCGCCGCAGCTCAATCCGGTCGCGCACTCGAACTATTAAATCAAGGGCTGATATGGCTGGCGGATAATCTGCGGACCAGCTATGGCGAAGTTGGGCTTCTACATCTCGCCCGACTTATCGTACGCGCATCTCAGGTATACACACTTGTCGTTTTGGGTGAGAAAATTGGTCCACTAGACACCGGAGCCCGACTAAGTCTCAAATGGCCGAGATGGTATCCGTCCACGGCGGACGACCGCCAGAAAGACGTTCAATCGTTAATGTCTTTAGTCGCAGCAGGTTGCATTAGCAAAGAGACCGCGTTGAAGGCGATCGCGACATGTTACGACATGGAATATGTTGAAGATCAAACAATGTCCGAGACCCCTGATGATATGCAATGAGATGCAGATGGATGACAGTGTGCAAGAAATCCGATCCAATCTTGCCGACGGAGGCGAGCCGGATGAGCAGCAGCCTGAAAACGAAGAGATTGCCATGCTGCGAATCGACTTCAAGTCTCGCCTGATAACGGCAAACTTGAGAACCGAGGCTGTTCGCGCAGGCATGATCGATCTTGACGGTTTGAAGTTGATCGATTTATCGGAGGTCCGCCTCGACGAGAGTGACAAGGTCGTGGGCGGACGTAAGATAATGGCTGACCTAAGACGGAATAAACCTTGGCTGTTTGGGGTGGCATCCACTTCGAGCACCGCCACCGCCCCGGCATCACAGCCTGTTCGACAAAAGACCGCGATGGACATGACGGAAGCAGAATACACCGCTGCCCGAACCGCTGTCACAAAATACCGACCCTGACAGTTCATCGTTTCCGACAACGACCTAGATTTCTAGATAGGACTATTAATGGGTATTCAAAATTTTCCGGTTTCACTTCAGCCTATCATCCAGCAGGGCTTTCTCGAGCGCGAGTTCTCGCAAGCTCTTCGCTCGCGCCTCGGATATCGGGCATGCGCCGATCGAGTCGACGTCGCTGTTGGTATTGGTGAAACCCTTACCAAGACTCGCGCCGGGCTCAAGCCGTCGGTTACGACGCCGCTGGCACCAGCGACTAATACCAACTTTGACAATGGCCTAAGCCCCACCTCCTGGGGAGTTGAGCAATACACTATCAGTATCAATCTCTACGCGGCTACCACAGATTTGAATGTCGTGACGGAGCGAGTTGGAATTGCTTCGCAGTTCCTTCAAAATGCTTATGTGAACGGAGAACAGGCTGCTCGAAGCCTCGACGAGCTGAGTTCGCAATGCGCTGTTCGGTGCCTATCTGGGTGGCAACACTCGTATACGCACGACGTTGGCCAGCGCCGCTCCCACGGTAGCCGTCGACGACGTGCGCGGGTTCCTGACCGTCTTCGTCAACGGAGTGCAGCAACCAGTCAGCAGCAGCAACCCCATGACGGTCTCCATAGGCTCCAACGTCTATTCGCTCATTTCGGTAGCGGTGGATATAAGCAACGTGTCGACCGCACCGAATGGAATATCGGGCACGCTGACGCTTTCCGGCAACGTCTCCGTATCCGATGGGACGACCGCAAATACCGTTACTGCCGCCAGCAGCTCGACGATCGTACGCCCCTCTCAACGAGGAAACACCTCGTTGATTACGGCGTCTGATACGTTGACTATGTCGAATCTCCTCGATGCAGTTGCGAAGCTGCGGCTCAACGCGGTACCTGAGATTGAAGGGGCCTACAATTGTTATCTAGACCCGGTTTCCTCTCGACAGCTTTTCGCTGACCCGGACTTCAAGCAGCTCTTCCAAGGGGCGACCTCGGCGAACCAGACTTTTAAGAAGGGGATGACCAACGATTTCCTGGGCCTGCGGTTCGTTCCGACAACTGAAGCGTTTGTGCAGCCCCACCCGACACTGTTCGGACTAATGATCCGGCGCCCAGTGATCTGTGGGCAAGGAGCGTTGATCGAGGGCGATTTCGCTGGCCTAGCGGCGACCGACGTTGCCCCTGAGGACTCAATTATCACAATGGTCGATGGGATTGCCATGGTGACCCGCGAGGCGGTTGACCGACTGCAGCAAATCATCGCCCAATCGTGGTATTGGATCGGCGGCTTTTGCGCGCCTTCCGACACCACCACTAATCCGACAACCGTTCCAACAGCCACGAACGCTGCGTACAAACGTGCCGTTATTGTTGAACATATCGGCTAAGGCGGCAGAGGATGCCTCTCGGTTCCGTAAGTCCGTTCCGTCCTACCGGTACAGTGAGTGTATCGGTGGGCAACGTTTCGTCCAACACGCCCTTATCCGGCGGTGGTGACTCGGTCGTGGTTACCAATGCAACAACTGCCCTGGGATACGTCCGATTTGGTTCTGATATGACCGTCACTGCTTCAGTTGTCGACATGCCTGTATTGGCCGGCAGTCGGATAATCTTATCGATCAATAGCCTTATATCCTATGCTGCCGCAATCTCGCCCTCGGGATCAGGCAGCATTCTGTTTAGCCGTGGCGACGGATCAATCATTTGAACCCTCTCACAGACGCTGAAAGGGTCGATATACGACGCTTTTGCGGATATCCGGCTTTTGGAGCAGCGCCCACCGGAATGCAGTCGTGGCGTTACTTCCAGGTCTACGGATTGCTTGAGTTTCGACTAGGTAACCTTTCGGATCCAGAAATCACCATCGTCCGTCGCTATCTGGGGACGTTGACTATGCTTGAGGTAGCTGTTCCTGCAGCCTCCGACAACCTCGACACTGACCAAGCCTCAATGTGGATACGGAACAAAGATGAACTCCCCGACCGCATACGGCTTCTCGACGAGTGGAGGCGACGGCTCTGTGGGTTTCTCGGCGTCGAATCGGGGCCTGCCCTTTCCGATGGCACGATTGCGCTGGTGGTTTGATTGATGAATGGGCGCAAACTACAAGATCGTCTTTATCTGGGTTTGGGAATATCGGCCCGGTGTGTCGGACAGGTTGCGGATGCCTTCCGGCCTTCCGGCCCTGATAATCCACTGAGCAGCCAGAACCGGTTTTTGAGGTTGCCCGCAACTTTTATTTCCGCATGGGGTAACGAGAGGCGGACGAATGGCTATGGAGACGCGATGTGGCAAGGAATCTTCGACGCCAGTTACACGCGAGTTAGTGACTACCTCGTTACTCCGAATGGAACCTTCTTTGTGGTGTCTCAGGACCATCTGTTAC
>CAVYXX010000092.1:0-38174 GCA_963772355.1 uncultured Alphaproteobacteria bacterium
GGTATCTGCTCAACACCATCAACCATCTCAAAAGGTAATTAAAACAGCTGGCTGACTGGTCGAGAAAAATCGCTTGACGCGGTCACGGTGGAATTGAGATTCTAAACGAAGGCGTGTCGCAGCTTCCCGACCTCGATCATCTAAGCCACGCCGAGAAGGACGCCCTGATCCGGGCGCTCTGGTCAGAGGTGCAGAGCCTAACGACGCGGCTTGCCGATGTTGAGGCGCGGCTCGCGGACCAGTAAAACCCCGGACAATTCCAGCCTGCCGCCGTCGAAGGGTCAGCGGCCAACCAGCCGGAGAAAGCCAAGCGTGTCGGACCACGCCAAGGCAGCCTCGGTCGCAAAGGCGGTGGCCGCCCGCTGGCCTGCACTGTCGACGAAACGGTGACCGCGAAGGTGGGCGCTTGTGCGCATTGCCAAGCCGCGCTGACAGAGGCCGATCAAGTGCTGCACGGCCGGTATGACAAAATCGACCTGCCGATCGTGCGCCCTTTGGTGACCCGGGTAGAGCGCTATGCCGAACATGTCCATGCTGCGGCGGTATCACCCTGGCACCGGTCCCGGCGGGCCTGGAGGGCGGCTCGCCGTTCAGCGTGAACATCCTGGCGTTGGCGGTTTACCTGCGCTTCACCCACGCGATCAGCTACCGCCGCCTGACGCAGTTGTTCCGCCACCTCTATGCGCTCCAGATCAGCGAAGGCGCGTTGGATGCGATGTTGCAGTGTGCCAAGCCCTGTTTCGACCATCAGGTCGCAACCATTCTTGCCCGGCTGCGCCGCTCGCGGATCGTCTGCTCCGACGAGACCACGGTGCGCATCGACGGGCGGACCCATCTGGAATTGGGTATTTCAGAACGATCAGGTGGTGATCCACGTCGTGCGCAACAGCCGCGCCGCCAGCGTGGTCACCGAGACGATGGCCGGTCACCGGCCGAACATTTGGGTCTCCGACCTCTACGGTGCGCAGCAGGGCCATGCCGATGTCTGGCAGGTTTGTTTGGCGCACCAACTGCGCGACTGCAAATACGCTATCGAGGCGGGCGATACGATTTTCGCTCCGCGCATGAAGGCGCTGCTGTTGCGGGCGGTCGTGCTGGCGCGGCGGCGCAACAATCTGGCCGACAGCACGCGGCGCAGCTATCAGCGCAGGTTGGATCGCGAGTTGAACGCGATCATGGTGCTGGCACCGACCAACTGCCACGGCCGTCGCCTGCGGAAACGTTACGGCAAAGTGCGAAGCCATCTGTTCACCTTCCTGGAGCATCCCGAGGTTCCGCCAGATAATAATGGCAGCGGGAGGGAATTGCGGC
Organism: uncultured Alphaproteobacteria bacterium; assembly: GCA_963772355.1. Classification (GTDB taxonomy): domain Bacteria; phylum Pseudomonadota; class Alphaproteobacteria; order Acetobacterales; family Acetobacteraceae; genus Rhodopila. Next base: position 1,312 of record CAVYXX010000092.1, read on the forward strand.
CCACAGCGACCTACCGAAAGGTCACTGGTGGCTTCCGCTCCAACTGGGGTGCCGATCTATTCGCCGGCGTTCGATCCGTCGTTGGCACCGCATCACGACGCGGAAACGACGCGTATCAGGCTATTCGCGCTGTCCTGTATGGGAAATCCGTCTTTCAGCCGGGTTGAGCAGATACCTTGAAGGAGCCTTGGTGTCTTGCGGTCAGCAATGCCGAGGCCTGACCGCAATGCAGGTCAACTACTACGCCAAACGTTGGACCATCGAGCCTAACTTCCGCGATACCAAGGATCTGCGGTTCGGATGGTATTGGAGCACGGGGCGGATCACGCCTCGCAGTGGGCAGCGATAGGGTCGATTGCGGGCAAGATCGGGTGCACGGCAGAGACGTTGCGAGGCTGGGTGCGCCAGGCGGAGCGCGATGGGGGTCTGCGAGCCGGTCCGACCAGCGACGAGCGGGAGCGGATCCAGGTGCTGGAGCGCGAGAACCGCGAACTGCGCCAGGCCAACGGAATTCTGCGCAAAGCGTCGGCGTATTTTGCGATGGCGGAGCTCGACCGCCGGTCCAAACCATGATCGCGTTCATAGACAATCATCGTGCTGCTTACGGGGTCGAGCCGATCTGCCGGGTTCTACCGATCGCCCCGAGCACCTACCATGCCGATACAGCAAAGCGCGCCGATCCCACCAAATTGTCCGCCCGGGCACAGCGCGATGCGGCCTTGCAGACCGACATAAAGCGGGTGTGGGATACGAACTTCCAGGTCTACGGTGTGCGCAAGGTCTGGCGTCAGCTCAGCGCGAGGCCATCGCAGCACCACGCTGCCGAGTTGCACGCCTGATGAAGCATATGGGCTTGGCTGGCGCGGTGCGCGGCAGGACGTTGAAGACCACGCACAGCGACAAATCGACGCCGTCTCCCCTCGACCGGGTGAACCGGCAATTCCGGCGCCGGCGCCGAATGCCTTGTGGCTGGCGGACTTTACCTACGTCGCCACTTGGCAGGGCTTCGTCTATGTCGCCTTCGTCATCGACGCCTTTGCCCGGCGCATCGTCGGCTGGCGAGTATCGCGCTCAGCACGGGCGGACTTCGTGCTCGACGCGCTCGAGCAGGCGTTGTGTGATCGCCGCCCGGTCCGCCAGGCCGGCCTCGTGCACCACAGCGATCGCGGCGTGCAAGGCGAATTCAAGTGATCGTCGCAACGACGATCCTTTTAGCTCGGCAGGGATGATGCTGATGCCCCAACCTGGACAAAGCATAGCGCCGTGCTTGGTCTCGTCCAGGACGAGCCGGCGCTGCGCGCCGGTGCCGCACGCGGCATCCTGGACAAGACCTGCGCGCGGCGCTCTGCCCGAAGACAGGTCGGCTCCGAGGAATGGTCCTTTTGATCTCACCAAGGAATGTAATTTAGATCTGGATGCGGACAAGCGGCAATCAAAGCCAGGATGACGTCGCGTGCAGATACGGGGGTTGGTTCCGAGCGCCGCTCAGCATGGCCGATGTAAACAGCTGGTCAAGCGCCTCAGCCGGGGTTTTCCAAGCCAGCGTCTTTCGAGGCCGAGCGTTGAGCGCAGCCGCCACAGCCGCAATCTCGTCGGCGCTGTGCAGGCTGAGATCGGTGCCTTTGGGGAAATACTGGCGCAGTAGTCCGTTGGTGTTCTCGTTGGTGCCGCGCTGCCATGGGCTGTGAGGATCACAGAAATAGACCTGGATGCCGGCGTCGATCTTCAGGCGTGCGTGTTGAGCCATCTCAGCTCCTTGATCCCAAGTCAGCGACCGACGCAATTGCGCAGGCAAGATGGTAATCGTTCGGGTAATGGCCTCGCATACCGCATCGGCACCATGTCCGGCGAGTGCGGGTCCGTTCTTCACGCGCGCCTCGTGGCCATGGTCGGTCATACGCGGCAAATGCAACAGCAGAGTGAAGCGCGTCTTGCGCTCGACCAGGGTGCCAATCGCGGAACTGCCGAGGCCCACGATGAGATCCCCCTCCCAATGGCCTGGCACGGCGCGATCAGCTGCCTCCGCGGGACGTTTGCTGATCATTATCTCGGAAGAGATGAAGGTTTTTCCTCGGCCGCGGGTGCGCGCTCGCGGTATTCGCAACGCCCGCCCGGTACGCAAGCAGGCCGTCAGCTCGCGGCGCAAAGCGCCACGACTTTGAACAAACAGCGCCTGATAAATCGTTTCGTGGCTGATGCGCATGGTCTCATTGTCCGGGAAGTCGACCGGCAAGCGGCGAGCGATTTGCTCCGGGCTCCAGGCCCTTGCCCACCGCCGAGGCTTTCGGGGTCCATGGCGGCGGCCTCTCCAGTGCACAGCCGGCCCGGAAACAGCAACCCCACCCGGAGCGACGACGACACCGGCCAATCGTTCCTCCACATAGGTTCGCAGTGCAGTGTTAAGCGCAAGCTTGGCCTGCTTGGGGCGGCGAGCAGATCGCTCGGCATGCCACTGCGCTGTCGTCGCGCGATACGCCAGGCCGCCACTTCGGGTCGCAGCATTGCGCCGCAGCTCCCGCGAAATCGTTGAAGCGGCTCGCCCGAGCCGGCGCGCAACCTCCCGCCCGGAGCAGCCTTGAACGCGAAGAAGGGCGATCTCCTCCCGCTCCGCAAATGAAAGATACCGCCCGGACAGCGGCTTCGCTGATCGCCGAAACATCGCTGGTGGCATGCCGCCTGCCTTTGAACAATCGTGTTCCCACAGCCTGCGACATACCAGCCTTGAGCGCCGCATCCTCACTCGCCATGCCAGCCGCGATCGCCGCCCAGAACCGTCGTTGCTCATCTCGTCCTGCCACCACCGGACGACCTGGTGAGAACAGGGGCGCCCGACCAGACCGATCCGAATGCCGCCTATGTCTCGTCATCGCAACTTCTCCCTCGAGGTGTTGCGACGACCATTTGAGTTCAAGCAATACCTCTCGATCCGTTACAGCGAGCGCCTGCGTGAGGCCGGCATCGAGCCATCCGTCGGCAGCGTCGGCGACAGTTATGACAATGCGCTTGCCGAAACGATCAACGGCCTGTTCAAGGCCGAGGTGATCCACCGGCGTGGCCCGTGGCGCAGTGCCGAGACGGTGGAACTCGCCACTCTCGTATGGGTCGACTGGTTCAACAATCGTCGCTTGCTCGAACCGATCGGAAATATCCCACCCGCAGAAGCGGAACTCCGTTACTATGCCCAGGCCGATGAGCGCGCCATGGCGGCGTGACTTAAACCAAACAGCCTCCGGCAAACCCGGCGCGGTTCAGTGCCGCACCAGGTAAAAACCACGCTGGGGAAATGCGAGCGGCACGCTGGCATAGCAACCCGCCTCCAGGCTCGGTGCAAAATCACCGAGGTGGTTGAGGCTGCTGCGCCGAAGCCTGCTTGCGCACCGCCGCTCGTATTGGCTCAACTCACCGCCGAATGCGCCAGGTTCACAGCCTCGGCCGGGCGCGTTACCTGCCGCTGCTCGGCCACCGCTACTAATACCCGAAGCTGCTCCAGCGCCTTTCTGTCCTCCGCTCCCAGTGGGGAGAAGGCCGTCATTCATCCGACAAGGCGATTAGTGCCAGCAGAATACTGAGTTGGATCATTGCGTTCCGAGTTGCCGCGTTGCTGGCACGAGGCGCATCGCAGACACGCGGCGACCCGCCGCCAAATTCTGTCCGGGTGCATAGGAGACAACAATGAAAGCTATCATTCTTGGCGCTGCGGTCGCCGCCACTCGTCCTGGGCGTTCCCATGCACGCCGACGCCGCGAGAACCGATCCGTCAACAGTGCGTTTGCCCAAATTCCCGCAACGGCACAGACACATCCGTCACGGCGGTACCGGCATCGCGATCTACACGGATGGACTGTACGCCGAAAACAACTCGTCGTGGAGCACAAGGGCGACGACTTCGGCTGGCCGGAATGCTACTTCGACAATTTCCAGAAAAGGCTGGTGGTCGCCCCGGAATATGGTGGCGACGGCAAGAAGGCGGGCGTCTGTGAGCAGAAAAAAGAGCCCGTCGCGTTCTTTCCGGGCCACTGGGCGCCAAACGACATGCTGATCTACAACGGCAAGCAGTTCCCGCCAGCCTATCGCGGCGGCGCCTTCATCGCCTTCCACGGCTCGTGGAATCGCGCTCCAGCGCCGCAGGGCGGCTACAACGTGGTGTTCCAGCCGCTGGCCGACGGGAAGGCCGCTGGCTCGTTCGTGGTTTTCGCAGACGGGTTTGCGGGCGTCCACAAAGACCCCGGTGGGGCGGTACACCGCCCGACCGGTCTCGCAGTGGCCCCGGACGGCTCGCTTTATATCGCCGACGACAAGGGCGGACGCATCTGGCATGTCACCTATACCGGCAGCCCCGACGTGGCGATTGCGGCAGCGCCAGCACCGATCGTGCACGCAGAGACCGGCTCGGGCGATGTTCTGCCGCCGGAAGGTGTCCATCCGAATGCCGGCAACGACCTCGCCGACCTCCAGCCGCCGCACGGCGTGACGCAGGCACGGCTGGCGCGGGGTGAGCAGATCTTCCAAGGCCAGCTCGACAATGGCACTTGTGCCGGCTGCCACGGCATGGACGCCAAGGGCACTGCGATGGGCGCCGATTTGACGAGCGGCAAATTCCTCTGGGGAGACGGCAGCCTGGCGTCCATCGCTCATACGATCACCGCGGGTGTACCGCATCCCAAAGAGCATTCGGGCGTTATGCCCCCGGACGGCGGCGCACCACTGTCGCAGGCCGATGTGGCAGATGTCGCTGCCTACATCTGGGCTTGAGCCCTCACGAGCACAAGCACGCAGCGAATTAGCCCGACTTTTGCAACTCGACCTCGGTTTTGGCAATCTTGCGACCGCGGGATGGCGATCAAGCCAGGAGTAGGGCGGCCTGCGCTGGCGCGGACCAACTGAAACTGGCTGTGGTGCCGACCAAGGGTCTTGCGAAACGGCCAGCGGTTTTGGAAGGCTGGCGTCATGTTTCTGCGCCACAAGCTTCGCCGCAAGGACGGCAAGGAGCACCGCTACTGGAGCATCGTGGAGAACCGCCGCGTGTCCGGCGGCCGGACGGTGCAGCGGCACGTGCTTTATCTGGGCGAGATCAATGACAGCCAGCGCGCCGCATGGTGCCAGACGATCGAGGCGTTCGATGAGGGCGGGCAGGCCGGCAAACAGATCGCGTTGTTTCCTGAGGATCGTGCGCCGCCGCCGTTGGATTACGATGTGGTGCATGTCCGGCTCAGTGGTCTGCGACTTCGCCGCCCACGACAATGGGGTGGCTGTTGGCTGGCGTGCCATCTATGGGATCAGCTTCAACTGGATGGGTTCTGGTCGCCACGCCGGCCGCCATCACGGCAAGGGACACACTGGCTGAACGTGCTGAAGACGCTGGTCGCCTACCGATTGATCGACCCGGGCAGTGAGTGGCGGCTGCATCGGCAATGGTATGAACGCAGTGCTATGGGCGATCTGCTGGGCGAAGAATTCGACCTGGTGCAGAAAGATAACCTTTATCGCTGCCTCGACAAGTTGCTGGCACACAAGACCGATTTGTTCCGCTTCCTGCAGCAGCGCTGGAAGACGCTGTTCGACGCCAAGTTCGAAGTCCTGCTCTACGATTTGACCAGCACGTATTTCGAGTGCGATCCGCCTGAGGCCGGCAAGCGACGGCATGGCTACAGCCGGGACAAACGTTCCGACTGCGTCCAGGTCGTCATCGCCTGATCGTCACCCCGGATGGCCTGCCGCGGGCCTACGAGGTGATGGCCGGCAACACCTCGGACAAGACTGAAGTTGACCCGATTTGGTGGAGCCCCCCACACTTTCGCCGGAGGCTTCCCACATGGCTAAAACCCGCCCGCCGTACTCGCCTGAATTTCGTCGACAAATGGTTGAACTGTCCGCGCCGGCCGCGATCCGGATGATCTCGCGCGAGAGTTCGAACCGACCGCGCAGTCGATCCGGCACTGGGTCGGCGTGGCCGATCGAAGGGACGGGCGCCGGGAGGAGAAGGTCGAAGTTGTCACACCGACCGAACGCGATGAACTGATCCGGCTGCGGCGTGAGAACAAGCAACTGCGTCAGGAGCGCGACATTCTCTCTCGAGCGGCGGCCTGGTTCGCCCGGGAGACCGGAGCGGTGCCGTCCGGGTCTTCGCATTCATGAGCGCGAATCAGGCGGAGTTTCCGATCGCGACCATGGCCCGCGTGCTCGGCGTGTCGGCGTCCGGCTATCACGCCTGGCGGGGGCGAGTGGCATCGGCCCGTGCGGTGGAAGACAAGATGCTCTTGAAACGGGTCCGAACTGTTCACGCGACCTCGCGCGAGACGTATGGGTCACCGAGGATCCACGCCGAGCTTCGGGCCACGGGGAGCCGGCACGGCCGCAAGCGGATCGCGCGCCTGATGCGGGACGCCGGGTTGACGGGCGCCAGTCGCCGCCGGAAAGGTGTGGCGACGACACGTCGAGACAACGATGCGCGACCGGCGCCGGATCTGGTGGATCGCGATTTCACCGCCGTGGGCCGGGACAAACTCTGGGTCGCCGACATCACCTTCGTGCCGGCGGCGAACGGGTTCCTGTATCTCGCGGTCGTGCTGGACGCCTGGAGCCGGAAGATCGTTAGTTGGTCCGATGGCGAATCACTTGCGCACAGAACTGGTTCTGGACGCGTTGGAGATGGCGATTGGGCAAAGCCGTCCTGGAGACGTCATCCATCACTCGGATCAAGGAAGCCAATACACGTCTCTGGCGTTCGGCGGCGTTGCCGGGAGGCGGGCGTGCGGCCGTCAATGGGATCGGTCGGCGATGCCTACGACAACGCCATGTGCGAGAGCTTTTTCGCCACGCTGGAATGTGAGCTGTTGGAGCGGCGCCGGTTCGCATCCCAGGCGGAGGCCAAAATGGCCTGCTTTAGTTTTATCGAAGGCTGTATAACCCCGTTCGGCTGCACTCCGCGTTGGGTTACCGCTCGCCGATGGTATTCGAAGCGATGATGGAGGTCGTCACCACGGAATCGTAATCAACAAAGCCATCAAACACTCCACGGAAACGCCCAGCATCAGACCTATCGTGATCAGGGGCCGTCGGCACAATGAACGTTCGCTTCATCACCGGTTAGATCGTGCCGGCACTGGAGTTTATGCTGCCAACCGGCTGAAGCTCACGCATGCCGCCACGCCGGCGACGCCAGCGGCTATGAACAGCGTCACCGTTGTACCATTCTGCGGAAAAGCGGTGAATACTAGTGCAACGAGGGCGGCGCCCATTGATTGCCCGAGCAGTCGACCGGTCGCCTGCATGCCGCTTGCCCCGCCCGTTCGGATTGGTGGAGCGGACGTGATGATCGCTCGGTTGTTTGGCGTGTTGAAGAAGCCGAACCCGATACCGCACACCGTCATTCGCCAAACGATGTCGAATGTCGTTGGATGATCGGGCAACAGGCTCATTGCCAACAGCCCCAGCCCCATCACCGCCAGCCCACAGCCACCCAGCACGCCCGCGGGATACTTATCCGCCAGCCGCCCGGCAAACGGCGCGATGACCGCGACGATCAGCGGCCAGGGCGTCATCAGCAGCCCTGTCATCACCTGATCGAACTGAAACCGATGCTCGAACAAGAAGGGCATCGACACAGTCGCGATGGCCTGGGCGATAAACGCACAGACCGATGTCGTCACCGACAGCGCGAACAACGGGATCCGCAGCAGATCGACGGGTAGCAGCGGCGCGGTCCGGCTGAGTTGTCTGACGACCAGCACGAATCCGGAAACGACGGCGATAACCAGTTCCACAACGACATGGACCCACGAATCGCCATGACCCATCTCCGACACGCCGAACAACAACGTGCCAAAGGCGATCGCCTGCAGCACTGCGCTGGTTAAATCGAACCTGCTGCCGGACAGTGGCGTCAACGGCAGCGTCCGCAATGCGATGACCGCACCCAGAACGCCCAGTGGCACGTTCACTGCGAACAGCCACGGCCACGGCGCCACGGCCAGGATCGCCGAGGCAATGGTCGGCCCCAACGCCGAGGCGATCGATCCCACAGTAGCATTCAGTCCGACGCCGCGGCCGAGCCAGCGGCGGGGGTAAATAAAGCGGATTAGGGCACTGTTGACGCTCATAATCCCCGCGGCGCCGAAGCCTTGAAGCATGCGCGCGACAATCAGCGTCGGCAGCGAGGACGAAAGCGCGCAGGCCAGCGAGGCGATCGTGAACAACACCAGGCCCGCCTGGTAGATACGCCGGTAGCCATAGATCTCACCGAGTGACGACAGCGGCAGCAGCGAGATCGTCACCGCGAGCTGATAGGCGTTCACTACCCAGATGGAATTCGCCGGCGAGGTGTGCACCTCTCGGGCGATCGTTGGCAACGCGACGTTGGCGATGCCGCCGTCAAGCACGGCCAAGGTCAAGCCGAGGGCGATAGTAAGGATCGCCCACATCCGCTGCGGCATCGGCACGCCATCGGATGCGGCAGCTCCGGTCCGCTTGGCAGGAAGCGCGATATCGACCATCAGTTGGGCAGTTCCCTCAAGACCGCCTCGACTGGTAAATCCGCGAGGTTGGACTGCTGCAAGATGCGGGCCCAGCGTCCGACCGGGGCGCATTGGGCAGGATTGGAATCCTTTGAAAACAAACTAATGGAGGGACACCCAGCGGTGGCGATCAGATGCATCGGCCCAGTGTCGTTGCCCACAGCGAACCTCGCCGCTCGGGCCAAGTCACAAAGGTCGCCAAAGCCGGTCTGGCCGATCAGATCGTTCGCGGCTGGGATGTGCGCCGCCAACCCCTGCTCCGCGCCCGAGCCTACAATGACCGAAGCGATCCCACGTTCGGCAAGGCGCTGTGCCAGTGCCTGATAGCGTGCTGCCGGCCAGCGCTTGCCCAGTCGGTCCGCTGAACTGCCCGGAACCAACAGCGCGAAGTCACCGGGTAGGTTGAAGCGAGAGATATCGCCCGAGCACCAGGACAGGTCAGCCGGCGGAATTTCTAGAATTCCGGCCTGATGGAGCTGCCCCTGCTGCCGCACGGTGTCGTGCAGGACGTTGCGCCGCGGGTCGCGATCCGGGTGCGAGCAGCCGAACGCGATTCCCGACCACTCGGGCCTGTGCCGCGTCGGGAACAGTGAAAGGTAGCGGGAGGATCGGGTGGAGGTCTGCAGATCATAGACCCGGTCGAAATCTCCGTGCGCGAGCATCCCTGACAATCGGCGCGCCGTGGGCAGATCCCACCATGCCGGCCGTGGATCAACCAATACCTCGTCGAAATAGGGAAACGTCCGCAGCCAGTCCGCATACGTCGGCTGAGTCAATACGCTGATCCGGGCGTCTACATGATGCTTGCGGATGGCGGCGAACGCAGCGAGCGAGAGGATGATATTGCCGAATGCCCCCAGTTTGACGATCAGAATATTCTGCCGAGCCTTCGCCAATGGTGAAACCTTGGTTTCCGTTTGTGCGGGCCGAAGCATGAATTTCCGTATCAGCGTGCCGACGCACCGGCAATCAGCGCCAGTGCGAAAATTGGTCGGTGGAACACCGTTCCGTCATCATGCGCGATCGCGAACGTCAACTGTGGCACCGGGATTCAGTCTCGTCGAACGCAGCGCAAATATCACCCCGATCGCTGTCCAGGTAATGACATCCAGGCTCCTTGCCACCTAGAGGCTGTCTTACGGGCATGCTCACCCAAATGGAGGCACCTTGCTTCCTGTGGCAGCAATGACCCTGCCGATAAGCGGCATGCAGCCCGTACCATTTTAGGAACATGGTCATTGACATAGGATTTGATTCCTTGTATGGTTATACGGTCAACTTGGGAAACGGCGTCATCCACAGATCTCCTACCGACTTCGCAGCAACGTTGATGTCGCTGCTCTTTCGATCGGGGCGCGAAGCGGTCGCTCCATCGTTCTCCCCGATTCCCTCAAAAAAGGACACAGCATGACGATCACGCTTACGGTCACCACCCCTCTCAGGGCGCCCGATGCACCGCTGTTGCTCGCCGCCTACAACGAGGCGCTCGGTATCGCAGTGCCCGGCACCACGACCGCAGCGGCCTCCGCCATAAACTATTTCCCTAGCAACCTCGCCCTCGCGCCGTTCCCTTCTCCCGAAAACAGCCAACAGCTTGTATTGAGCGGCGCCGTTAGCGGGGCACCGTACCTGAAGGACAACCTAGCTAATTATCCAGGGCGGCGTGGCAGCCTATGAGGTGAACGGCGCCGTGCTCGATCTTTCCGGTTGCTCCAGCACACCGCCCGGCGAACTGATCGTGCGACAAGGGATGGTATACCTGATCCTGAGTGGCACCGGCATCGTGCAAGCCCTGGCGGCGAACGGCAGCGTCTATGGCGCTGCCCTACCCCCGGCCTGGGCACCCGGCACGAGTTCCGCCGGCATCCCGGGCCTGCCGGCGCTCGTTCCTCTCCCGACACCTTCGGCGATCGCCCCGGGCAGCAGCGGCAGAATCGTCAAATGCGGCATTGCCACGCCAGCGCTCCCGACCATCACCGCCGGGCTAAACGCCTGCAATGCCGGCGACACGCTACACGTCGATCCAGGGACTTATAAAGAAACGTTACCGGCCTGGCAGGTGCCGTTGCACCTGATCGGCACTGGCGTGACCATCAATGGCACCGGCCTTGACGCATCACTCGCCCGAGGCAAGGGGATGATGGTGCCAGCGGCCGACAGCATCATTGAAGGATTCGAAATCCTGGGCGTGGGGCTGCAGAGTGCGAGTGCCGATTTGACCTCCGCCATTCGGCCGGATGTCGGATGCGGCTACCTTACGTTGCTGAACGTGCATTTACATGGCAATCAATGCGGCCTTGGTCAGGGCGGATTTCAGTGCGTCATGGCAATCGAGAACAGCCTGATTGAGCTCAACGGCTGGCCGGCCACTTCGCCGAACGCAGGATACAGCCACAACGTCTATGTCGGGAGCGGCTCGTTGACCCTGACGAACACGCAATCCATCAACCCGTTGGGTGGTCACGCTGTCAAATCCCGTTGCGCCAGTTTCTCAGCCGTCGGCTGCGCATTCTCTGCCGCGAGTGCCACCTGCGTCGAGATGCCAGACGGAACGACAACAGTATTTTCAATCACTAACTGCACTTTTACCAAAGCGGTGACGGACACCAACTACGGTATTCTCGGTTACTGTGTCGAATCATCGACAAATGGAGCAGCGGGAGGCACGATTACCGGCGGCAGCATGAGTTTGGCTTGCGCGACGCCAGCGATTCTGACGCAGGGCGGAACGATCACGCTGAGCAATGTACCACGAAGCGGCAATCCGCTCACTGGACAAGGTACGGGCACGGTAATCGGTCTGTAATTCCGACCGCTCAAGTGATCACCTCGCGGCGGCGATACGACCGCCTCCGCGGGGGCGACTTGGAGCGGCCGTGCGCCGGACGAAACTTGAGCGACTCCTCAGCGCGACCCAGCGCCAGCCGGCTTCTGGGTCGATCGATCGCGCCACGCCCACCTGGCACGCATGCCAATCAATGCGTGTTAAGAACGGTATCATTCGACCGAAAGTGCTGATCAAAACGGCGAAGGTGGCGGACGCCGCATGAACGCCACCAGCAAAAGACACAGGAACGCGCCGCCCGCGGCGGCTGTAAATCCGTCGATGTAAGATAAGACAGACGCCTGCTGCGCGACCGTGGTGGCCAGCAGCTTTGCGGCACTTCCACTGGCTGCGGAAAGATCGGCCGTGTGGGCGCGAAGGGCCGCGCCGTACGCGTTCAGCCGGTCGATCGTCAGGCCTGCCGTGCCGTCAACATGCAGACCGACCAGGTTCGAGTGGATCTGCTCGCGGACCCGCACGAACGTCTGCATGAACGAGGTGCCGATTTCGCCGCCGAACAACCGGCTGATCTGCAGCAAGCAGCCGATCGCCAGCGCGTCGGCCGGATTGATCGAGCGGATGATCAGCGTCAGCAGCGCGGTCAGCGCGAACGACTGGCCAATCGCCTGGAGAATTTGCGACGGGAGAAAATCGTCGGTGGCCCACTGACTGGTCAGGTCGGTCGCCATCCAACAGGCGACGCCGATCAGCGCGCTGCCCAGGGCCAGCACCCAACGACCGTCGATCCGTTTCAGCAGGTTTGCCAGCGGCAGGGCAATGACGAGCTGTGGCAGGGCGATCCAGAGCAGCACGCTGCCGACCTGAAGCTCCCGGAAGTCCTGCACCGTCTGCAGGTAGGTGGGGATGATGTAAGCGGTGGAGAGGATGATGAAGCGGAAGCCGGCCAGCGCCAGCATCAGAAGCGGCAGATTGCCCCGCAGCAGCCTGCCCAGGTTCAGGAACGGCCGCGATATAATCAGTTCGCGGGCGACGAAGGCCAGTGTGACAAGGCTGCCGGACAGCAGCAGGCCGATGACCAACCCGCTGGTGCTCCAGCCCAGCCGGTTGCCCTGGTCGAGGCCGGCGTAAAGCAGCCCGAAGCCGATCATCGCATAGATTATGCCGGGCCAGTCCAGGTCGCGCATCAAGGCGGTGTTGATTCTCTCGCGGGGCACGCCGAACGAGATGCAGGCGAACATCAGCGGCAAGGCCAGGCAGTATTGCCAGTCGATCCATTGCCAGGACAAGTTGTCCGACCACCACCCCTCAAGCGAGGCCGCGACATTCTGCGACATCTCGGAATTCATTGCGTAAATAGAAATACCGTAGATCACCAGGCTCGCGGGCAGGCTGCGGACGATGAAGCTGATGGTCAGCGGGATGAAGGTGCCCGACCCGACGCCGCCCATGAACTGCATGATCAGGAAGGTATCGAGGTTGGGGGACAGGGGACCGAGTAGGTCTGTCGTAAACACCAGCACGAGGCCGAGCAGCAGGACGCGGCGGACGCCGAAGATTGCGCCGAGATAGGGCGAACAGACGCCGGCCACCATCTGGCCGATGCCGAAGGCGGTGGTGATCCAGGCGCCTTCGTCAAAGCCTGCGTGCAGGCCGCCGCGCAGATCGGCCAGGCCGAAGGTGGTCACACGGCTGGCCAGGAAGGAGGCGATGGAGCCGATCAGGACGCCAAGAATGCCGATGTAGGGGCGTATCGTATCGGCCGACATTCGCGGATGCGGCACCGGCAGCGCGCGCAGCGCTCGTCCCGCGGCGCTGACCGGCGCCAGATGCAGGCTCATTCTGTGGTCGCCGGAGGCGCGGTCGTATCTGCCGGACGGTTGGAGTGGGGTTTCATGGTGGAACCGGGCGTCGGTTCACGGTTCTCGACCGGACCGGTGTCGATGGTGGCCTCGACCGACAGGCCGGGACGGACCAAGGTGCCCAATGCCTCATTCGGATCGAGCACGATCTTGACCGGAACACGCTGCACCACCTTGGTGAAGTTGCCGGTGGCATTGTCCGGCGGCAGCAGCGCGAACGTACTCCCGCTACCGGGAGACCAACTGTCCACGTGGCCAGTGAGCGCCAGATCAGGAAAAGCATCGACTGCGACGCGCGCGGGGTTGCCGATCCGCACGTTTGTCATCTGCGTCTCCTTGTAATTCGCGATCACCCAGATATTCGGTAGCGACACCACCGAGATCACTTGTGTCCCAACATTCACGAACTGGCCCTGACGGACCTGGCGCAGGCCAACCAGCCCGTCCGTGGGTGAAACAATCCGCGTGTAATCGATGTTGTTGCGTGCCAGGGTCACTTGCGCCTCGGCTGCGCGAACTTGCGCCTGCAACTGATTCTCTTGCACATCGAGGCTGGCCAACAAGGCTTTCTGCTGATCGAGTTGGGCTTTGTTGAGCTCCAATTGGGCGTCGGTGCGACGTGCGTTGGCGTCGGCCTGCTCGACCGTTTGCTCGGTGCCGGCGATCCTGGTCTGCAATAGGTCGCGTTGTCGTTTCGCCTCAAGGCTGTAGCGTACCTGGTCTGCCTGGGTGGCCTGGATGGTCGCCTCCGCCTGACGGACCAGCGCACGCTGGACGTCCTTCTGATTCGCCAGGTTGGCAAGGTTGGCCTGTGCCGCGGCGAGGTTTGCCTCGGCCTGCATGAGCTGAGCGCGATAGTCGGAGGCATCGATCTCGACGATCAGGTCGCCCTTGTGCACGACCTGATAGTCGGTGACCCCGACGGAGGCGACATAGCCCGACACTTTCGCCGATAGCGGGGTGACGTCAGCTGCGGTGTAGGCATCGTCGGTTGATTCATAACGGACCGCGCCGGTCCAGCGGTTCCAATGCCCTGCGACATACCAGGCGAGGAACCCAGCTGCGACGACCAGTAGAACGCGCAGCATCGGGAACACCCAGCCGAACGGGGGAGCCCGTGCGGCCAGCGCAGGCGGGGGTGCGGACTGCGTCGTTTCGTTAGCGTCAGGCATCAAAAACTTCCCGATGCAGTCAGAGGGTTGGAAATGGTGGATTTTTCCTGTTCGGCCGCACCGCGCTTCGCTGTAATCGAGGTTGGACGCTAGGCGGAAACGACGGATCGCGGCAAGCCAGCCTCTGGTGACCGGACGTTGGTCCCGCGACGGCCGACCGCGCCTGGACGAGGGGCCGGTTTTGACGCACGCTCGGATTTTCAATCGAGGACACATGCATGTCCTATCGTCCGACCGTGTTTGGCACGCGGCACGCGATTTCGGCCGGCCACTATCTCGCGGCCTCGGCTGGGTTTTCGATCCTGGAGGGCGGCGGCAACGCGATCGATGCCGGCGTGGCGGCGGGGATCGCGCTGGGGGTGCTGCAACCCGATCTGGTGAATTTCGCTGGCGTGGCCCCGATCCTGGTCCGATTGGCGGATGGTACGACGGAAAGTATCGCAGGTCTGGGTTGGTGGCCGAGGGCGGTCCCGGCCGATCTGTTCATGCGCGACCATGGCGGGACAATCCCGGACGGCGTGCTGCGAACTGTTGTGCCTGCCGCGCCTGACGCTTGGATCACCGCGCTGCGCAGGCACGGCACGATGCGGTTCGCTGAGGTCGCAGCTTCGGCCATCCGGTTCTGCGCCGAAGGATTTGCGGTTTATCCGCTGTTGGCACAATCGATCGGTACACACGCGGCGGAGTATCGCCGGTGGGAGTCCAACGCCGCAGTATTTTTGCCTGGAGGAAGGGCGCCCGCGACCGGAGACAAGTTCGTGCAGACCGATCTGGCACGAACAATCCAGTTTATGGCAGATCAGGACCGCGCCGCCGGCTCGGACCGGATCGCTGGACTTGATGCCGCCCACCATGCGTTTTATTGCGGCGACATTGCTCGCGGTATCGTGCACTTCCAGCAGCGGAAAGGCGGATACCTGTCGATGGAGGATATGGCGGCTTACAGTTCCGCTATCGAACCCGTCGTGCGCCGGTCGTGGCGCGGGCACGAGTTGGTCACGTGCGGGGCATGGTGCCAGGGACCGGCCCTGCAGCAGGCTCTGGCACTCGTCGAGCACGTCGGCATCGATGGGCTGGCGCATAACTCGGCAGATTATTTGCATCGCGTAGTCGAATGCCTGAATTTGGCTTTGGCCGACCGGGAGTATTACTTCGGCGACCCTCAGTTTACGAATGTGCCGCTGGAGTGGCTCCTCGACTCAAACACCGTCGCGCGGCGGGCGGCGGCCGTGCGCGACGACCAAGCGTTCGGGCAAATGCCGGCGCGGCTGGAGCTGATCCCCGGATCGACTTCTCAGGGGCAGCCGCACCACCGGGGTGACGCTGCCGATCTGCCAAAGGTCGAAGCGGATACTTCGTATTGTTGCGTCGTTGATCGTTGGGGGAATGCCTTCAGCGCGACCCCGTCGGACGGGTCATGGAACGTGCCGGTGGTGCCTGGGGTGGGCATTGCGCCCTCGGGTCGCGGGTCGCAGAGTCGGCCGGACCCTCGACATCCGGCGGGGGTGGCGCCCGGCAAGCGACCGCGCCTGACCCCCAATCCGGCGATCTTGGTGACGGACAAGGGCGGCGTCATGCCGTTCGGCACGCCGGGTGGAGACGTGCAGATCCAGGCAATGCTGCAGGTTTTGTTGAACGTGATGCATTTCGGGATGGACCCGCAAAGTGCGATCGAGGCGCCGCGGGTGGGGTCGTATTCGTTCCCTTCGTCGTTCGCGCCGTTCGAGTATTTTCCAGGGCGGTTGGCGGTGGAAGGGCGGATCGACAAGTCGACGCGCGACGAACTGGCAGCACGCGGACACCGAGTTCAGGACTGGCCGGATTGGACGTGGCTGGCGGGATCGGTGGAGGCAATTTTAACCGATCCAGAGAAGGGGATGATGGGGGCCGCTGCTGACCCGCGGCGGCCAGCTTACGCGATCGCGATTTGACCAGCCCGAGCACACTGCCAGCGCCTCGGGACAGAATTCGGTTACCAGTTCGTGTTGAAACCAGCGAAAGTGTGGGGGATGCGGCGGATGTCGGCGACCAATTCCTTAATAAGACCCATCGGCGTGGCGGCAGGGAAGTGCAAGTCGACGGAATCCGCGAGACTGCCGAAACGGGCCTCGACAGCCGTCGCGAGCGTGTCATAGGTGCCGCAGGCGGCGAAGATCCTGACGGTATCGTCGGAAATCTCGGTGCCCATCTGGTCCCATTGTCCTTCAACCGACATTCGGTGCAATTTCGCGCCGAGATCCTCCAGCCCGTGCAGCGCCAGGATGGGCAGGTAGGTGCGGGTGGAACCGTAAAATCCGATCCGCCGCCGAGCCTTTTCCGTTTCGGCTACAACGGTCGCCTCGTCGGGACCGGTGCAGATGAAGCCGCCCCCGTGGACATCGAAGTTGAGGCGGGAGCGGCCGCTGCGACGCATCCCCTCCATCATCTGAGGCAGGCAAACTTGTTCCAGATAGGTCCTGGAGCATAACGGGTGCAGCCGAACACCGTCGCCGACTTGGCCGGCCACGCGTAGCATCGCCTCGCCCACCGCGGCAACGGTGACCGGCACCATTGGCAGTCCGGTGGGTTCAGGCGAGAAATCAGGCGTCATCAGCGTCAGTTTGTAGTGTGGGCTGTCAAAGTTCAGCCGCCCGCGGCTTTCCCAGGCCTTCCAGACCGCCCGCAGTGCGAGCACGTAATCGCGCATTCGCGGCGCCGGGGCCGTCCAGGCGATCCCGAAGCGGCGTTCGTTGTGGCCTTTCACCTGACTGCCGAGGCCCAGAACGAAGCGTCCGCCGGAGTTGGCCTGCAAATCCCAAGCCTGCTGCGCCAGCGTGGCGGGGCTGCGCGGGAAGGCCACCACCACGGATGGCGTCAACTCGACGCGGAGCGTCTCGAGCGCGGCGAAGGCGAGCGGCGCTAGCGGGTCGTGGCCAAGCTCGACGGTCATCAAAGCGTCAAAGCCGGCGGCCTCGGCATGGCGGGCAGCAGGACCGGCGTCGCGCCAACTCGCCTGTGGCAGAGTGGTGTAGACCCGCATGCCTTTAGCCTCGGGCTAGGCGGCGTTGGACGAATTCGAGCCGATCCTGGCCCCAAAATATGTCGTCGCCGATTACATAACTAGGTGCGCCGAAGACGTTGCGGTCAAGTGCGGCCTGGGTTTCCGAAATGCGCTGTTCAGCCCATTTCGGCTCGCTTCCAAGTTTCATGACATGCTCGGCGTCGAGGCCGACATCGGTAATCAGGGAGGCCAGGGTTGGGGGATCGGCGGGGTTCTTTTCCTCCTGCCATAATGCTTTCAGGATCCGATGAGCCAACTCGATTGCCGGCTGGTCGCCGATGGTTTCGCGCACCGCGATGACACAGCCTGCGGAAAGCTGTTCATTAGCTGGGAAGAATTGAGGCCGGATCTGGATCGGGATGTTCAGATGATCACGCCAGCGGGCCAATTCCTGCAGGCGGTAGGCTTGGCGCTGCAGGGAACGTTGCGGTAACGGCAGGCCACCTGACTTGGCGAAAATAGCGCCGAAGTCAACCGGATAGATGCGCATGCTCGCGTTGCTGGCCATCGCCATTGCCTCGATCCGAGCGGCGCCGAGGTGCGTCCAAGGGGAGTTGAGAGAGACGTAGTAGTCTATGTGCATCTGTTCCTCCACGCGTTTGCCGACCATCCTGAGGGACGGGGTGCATTGGCACAAGACAGACGAACCGGCTTAGGATGGCGTCACGACGGGAGGGCGGGCATGAAGTGGGTGGTTGGCGACGTCACCGTGACGAAGGTCGTCGAATTGGAGGTAACGGGCGGCACGCGGTTCCTGCTGCCTCAGGCCACGCGCGAAGAGATCCAGCCGATCGCGTGGCTGCGACCGCATTTCGCCGACGAAGAGGGGCGGCTGCGGATGAGCATCCACAGTTTTATTGTTGAAACACCCGATCGCCGGATAGTTGTCGATACATGCTTGGGCAATGACAAAAAGCAGCGGCGAATCCCGCACTGGAATGATCGGGATGGGCCGTTTCTGGCTGATCTGGCGGCGGCGGGATTTCCGGCAGAGTTGATCGATACGGTGTTGCGCACGCATCTTCATGTCGATCATGTCGGATGGAACACGCGTTTGGTCGACGGCAAATGGGTTCCGACGTTTCCGCGCGCCCAGTATCTGATGGGGCGTGCCGAATATGAGCATTGGCGCAGCGCAAAGGACCGGCCGGACATGGAAAATATCATGGCGGACTCGGTAACGCCGATCGTCGAGGCGGGGTTGGCGACCATGGTCGAAACGAACGCACGGATCTGCGAGGAGATTTCACTGGTCCCGACACTTGGCCATACACCCGGGCATGTCAGCGTGATGATCCAGTCGAAGGGCGAGCAGGCGCTGATTACCGGCGACTTCATGCACCATCCCTGCCAGATCGCACGCCCGGAATGGAGCACCCTGGCGGACAGTGATCCTGACCAGGGAATCGAGACGCGACGGCGCATGTTCCAGCGCCTGGCGGGCACGCCGGTATTGATCATCGGCACTCATTTTGCTGGCGCGACGGCTGGACGACTTGTCGCGGATGGCGGTGGCTATAGACTGGACGTTTGAAGCAAAGGAAACTCTCATGACCTATCTACGCAGCGGCATCTTTATGGCGCCGTTCCACCCCTTGCAGGAAAACCCCGTCCTGGCGCTGGAGCGGGACATGGAGCTGCTGCAGCACCTGGACGCGCTGAACTACGACGAGGCCTGGGTCGGCGAGCACCATTCCGGCGGCTTCGAAATCATCGCCAGCCCCGAGATGTTCATCGCCGCGGCGGCCGAGCGGACGAAGCACATTCGTCTCGGAACCGGCGTTGTTTCATTGCCCTATCACAACCCGTTCATGCTGGCAGATCGGATGGTGCAACTGGACTACCAGACTCGCGGACGAGCGATGTTCGGGGTTGGCCCGGGGGCGCTGGTCCACGACGCAAAGAAAATCGGCATCGATCCCGGCGATCAGCGGCGCATGATGAACGAATCAATCGACGTCATCATCGAATTGCTGAACGGCGATCGCGTAACCCGTAAGACGGACTGGTTCGACCTGCGCGAGGCAGGGCTGCAACTGCCGCCGTACACGCGCCCGCGGATGGAGATGGCGGTGGCCTCGGCCCGGTCCCCGGCTGGGGCGCTGGCGGCAGGGCGTCACGGGCTGGGCATGCTGTCGATCGGTGGCACCAGCGACGATGCGATGAAACATCACGCAAGCAACTGGGATGTATACGCCTCCACCGCGACGGAGAACGGACATGTGCCGGATCGCAAGAACTGGCGGCTTGTCACGCTAATGCACATCGCGGAAACGCGGGAGCAGGCGCGGGAAAACGTGAAGTGGGGACTCGACCGATTCTGCGACTATTTCCGCGATGTCGCGACCTTCCCGATCGTTCCGAACGAGATCACCGATCGTTACCAGTTCATGATCGACAGCCGCTCCGCCTGCATCGGCACGCCGGACGACGCAATCGCGTTTATCGATAAGCTGCTCGAAGGTTCCGGTGGCTTCGGTGTGATCATGGAATTGGCGCAGAACTGGGCCGACTGGCCGCAGACGAAACGTCACTACGAGCTGATGGCCCGGTATGTTCATCCGCACTTCCAGGCGTCCCGGGAATGGCGCCGGGGAAGCTACGATCAGGCTCTGGGGCACAATGACGAGTATACCGCGCTGTCCGGGGCCGCCGTGCAGGCGGAGATCGACCGCCTGGCGGCGGCGAAACGGCGCGCGGCGGAGTGAAATACCCAAACCGCTAAGGTGTCGGCGGCGAAGTGGTCGCTTCGGGCCGAACGAGCGTCTTGCGCATGAATAGTGTGTCCGGAACCGGAGTGTCGTAATAGGCTGGCGTGACCTCAAAACCCAAACTGCGATACAGCCCCTGAGCCGAAACCATGGACGGCAGGGTATCGAGAAGCATGGTCCGATACCCAGCCCGCTTCGCGGCATCAATAGCGGCGACCGCCAGCGCTCTGCCGAGGCCCATGCCTCTTGCGCTTAGGCTTACGTAGAGGCGCTTCATTTCGCAAGTGCCGGTTTCCGCCAGCTTGCGAACCGCGACGCATCCGAGCGGATCTGCGTGCGGGGAGACGGCCAGTAAGAGGGATCCTTCCGGCGGAGCATAGAGGCCGGGAAGCGATATTACTTCCTCGTGGAAGCCCTGGAAGGCGAGGTCCACTTCTAAGGCGGCCCCATAGTCCCGGAACAACGACGCGACAGCTGTCATCTCGTGCGCAACGGCCGGACGGATTGAGAAGAGGCGTTCCACCCGGAACCGGTTACCGTTTGGCGAAATCAATCAGCGCGGCAAAGCCGGTTTCGGTGCCGACGGCCAGTTGAGTGCCGTCCGGGCTCCAGGAGAGGGTGCTGATCGGCCCGTGGTCGGGCGGCACGACCGGTAAGATGCGGGACGAAGTAATATCCGCCACTACAACCAAGCCGTCGGCAAACCCGCCGGCGACGATCTCATCCTGAGGGTTACACGCAACCTGCGTGCAAATGATCCCATCGCCCCCCGCCAGTTCGAGCGGCGCCTTTCCCATCGGGCCGCCACCGAAAAACGGCCACAGCACCATCGCGTCGGCCCCGCTGCTGGCCATCCACTTGCCGTTGCGGTTGAACGACAGGCTGGTAGTCTTGGCGGGATAGCCGCTCATGCGCATGTGCGCGCCGTCAGGAAGCTTCCAACCGTGCAGGGCGTTTTCCTGCATCGCCGTGACCACCGCCTCGCCTTCTGGGTGGATGATAATGCCGGTGTGGCTACCTTTCCATTCCAGCTTTCGCGGGGTGTCGACCTTGGCCGCTACGAACCAGAGCGATGCGCCATTGTAGTGTGAAGTCCCGATACGCTTGCCTTTGCCGTCAAACACCAAACCGGTAACAGAAGAGGGATGGCTCAGCTCCTTAAGCATCCGGCCAGACTGGTCAAATAGCCGCACGTTCTTGCCCGCGCTTGCGGCGATAAGACCCCTGCCCTTCTCAATGGCGTAGGTGGCGACGTGTTCCACCCACTTCATGCCGAAACCACCGATGTTGGACATACTGCCGTCAATCGCGACGCGGTTCAGCTTCCCGTCGTCTCCGCCCGAGATAAAGCCGTCGCCGGTTGGGTCGGCGGCGAAATCAAGGATCGCGCCGTCGTGGACGGAGACGGCCGTCCAGTAGTCGGGCGCGTCAACGGGTACAAGTCGGACCGTGCCATCGCCGAGGCCGAAGCCGACCTTACGCCCGTCGCGGGAAAAGCGCGCGGCAACCACGAAGGCGTCGAGGTCGCGGAATGTGCCGCGGGATTTCAGCAGGTAGGCGGCTTCGGCGGAGTGGCTCATGACCGCTCAGTCCGCCGCGCAACTCTCGAAACCGCGACGCAATTGCGGGCGGTTAAGATTGCGGCCGATGAACACCAAGCGGCTGGTCCTCGCATCGCCTTCCTTTGCCGGACCAATGAAGTCGCCATCTGCGATCATATGCACCGCCTGGAACGCGAAGCGGCGATTTTCATTCGCATAGTGCAGGATGCCCTTCGTCCGCAGCAGATCGGCGCCCTTATCCTGAAGCAGCATGCCGATCCAGGCGTTGAACTTCTCCGGGTCGATTGGCTTCTCGACCTCGAAGCTCATGGAGGAGACATCCTCGTTGTGCTCGTGGTCGTCGTCCCCATCGAGGAAATCGGGATGCATTGAGAGGATGCGTTGGAGGTCGAAGGCGCCGCGGTCCAGCACCTCCTCGATCGGAACGCCCGCCCGCTCCGTGCGGTGAATGATGGCGAAGCGGTTGATGCCGCGAATAGTCGCTTCCACGCTGTCCAATTCCTCAGGCGTCACCAGATCGGTTTTGTTCAGCACGATGACGTCGGCGAAGGCGATCTGGTCACCGGCCTCGTGGCTATCGGCCAGGCGGGCAGGCAGATGCTTGGCGTCAACGACTGTGACGATCGCATCCAGACGAGTTTTGGCCTTGACATTGTCGTCGACGAAGAACGTCTGCGCCACCGGGGCGGGATTGGCGAGACCGGTTGTCTCGATGATGATGCCATCGAACTTGTCGCGCCGCTTCATCAGGCCGCCGACGATGCGGATCAGGTCGCCTCGCACGGTGCAGCAGATGCAGCCATTGTTCATCTCGAACACTTCCTCATCGCTGTCCACGACGAGGTCATTATCAACCCCTAGCTCGCCAAACTCATTGATTACGACAGCGTATTTCCTACCGTGATGCTCGGTCAGGATGCGGTTGAGCAAGGTGGTCTTGCCGGCGCCCAGATAGCCGGTCAGCACTGTCACCGGGACCTGCGTCGTCGAGTTAGCCATGATCATCGGCTCCTAAGCTGTTTGGAGCAGAGCAATATAGGTGTGGTACGACCGGTCAACCATGCCGACCGCACAGTGCTGCTCATAGGGCGAGTCAGGGCCGGCCAAATGCCCTAAGCGCCCCTCGAGCGGGCGGCTCATGAAGCCGATCTCTGTCTGTAAACTAAATCGATTTTATTGCTTGCCTCCGCAGCGCCGCCAAGCGAGCCGCGATCGCCGGCACGTCGAATTGCCGCGCGCGGTCGCGGCCGGCTGTAGCCAGGGCGGCGCGGCGGCCCTCGTCGCTCGCCAATGTTCGTATGGCTGCGGCGATCTCGGCGGGTCGATCTGGGTCAGCATATATGGCAGCATCGCCAGCAACCTCCGGCAGACCGCCGCGGGGCGAGCAGATCAGGGCGGCTCCGCTCGCCAGGGCTTCTAGCGCCACCAGGCCGAATGGTTCCGGCCAGCGGCTGGGCACCACGACGATGGCGGCTCGGGCCATCGCGATGAGCACCTCGGGGTGGTCGCGATATCCAAGCATCCGGACATTGCCGCTTTCGGCGGCGGCACGCACCGTCTGGATAAAGACGGTGTCGGGGCTGTCAAAGCTGAACCTATCGGCGCCGATGATCTCGGCGCTCCAGCCTGACAAATGCGGCAACGCGGCGGCACAGGCTGAGACGAAAGCGTCCGGTGCCTTGTCGGCGACGACTCGGCCGGCGAACAGGATCAGCGCCTCGCGCGGGCGCGGCGGGGGAAGTTCGCTCAGATCCAGACAGTTGTGGAGAACGACCGGGTCCCTTGCGGGCGCATCTACCCCCTCGAGAACGCGTTGGCGCAAGTACTCGGACGAGGTGGCAACGAGCGCCAGCCGGCGCAACATTTCGGCGCGTTGAGCGGGAGATACCGCATCGCGCATCCTTTGGGGGTCGTTGTTCAGGATCAAGGAGACGGGTATTTTCGGCAGACGCGCCGCGAGAACCAGGGCGATTTCGGGACGGTTGTGGACCTCGATCAGGCCAGGGCTGAGCGTCCTCAAGGATTCGCTGAGCGCCGCGGCGTAGCGAATGTTGGTGTTGCCCACCCGCCAGAACCCAGGCGAGACGTGACGAAAATCGATGCCGGGGAAGACGGGGCCGTCCTGCTTGCCGCCGAAGACGATGGTCTGAAATCCGGGCGTTTGCACCAGACGGCGAGCGAGTAGGCCGATGGCCCCGGTGCGGCCGGGACCAAACCCCTCACGCGGGGGGAGAACAACAGCCACCGTGATCGAGGTTAGGGACATCGGCAGCTTCTATTACCGCGGCGCCGGCCGCGTCACCATGAGGAGAAACGGTGGCCGGTCGCCGCGACGCGGTGAGTAAGCCTATATAGAAACGGAACGATCTTGGAGCTCGCCATGGGTATCGCGTTTGCCGTCTTATCGTTGTCGTCCTGTTCGTCCTATTCCGATCCGTCCGCATCGCCTCGGAATGGCAGCGAGCGGTCATCCTTCGGCTTGGGCGGTTTCACAAGGTTAAGGGTCCCGGCATCTATCTTGTGTTTCCGCTTATCGATGCTGTGGCCCAGGTGATCGACTTGCGGATCCAGACCACGATGATCACCGCCGAACAGGCGTTGACAAGGGACACAGTGGCGGTCGGTGTGGATGCAATCGTATTTTGGCAGGTAGAAGACGCCGAGTCCGCCGCGATTCGCATCGCCAACTATTGCGAGGCGATCGAGCGGGTGGCTCAGACCAGCCTACGTGAGATGATCGGCGCCACCGACTTGTCGAAGCTGCTGTCTGACCGCAAAACCGCGGATGAGCAGCTACGGGTGACGATCACATCGAAAACCAGTACCTGGGGCGTTACCGCTCGCAGCGTAGAGATCAAGGACGTGTCGATCCCTCGCGAACTGCAAGACGCCATGAGCCGCCAGGCCCAGGCGGAGCGGGAAAAGGATGCGCGCGTGACGTTGGCCTCGGCGGAAAAGGCCATCGCCGAGCAGATTCTGGAGGCGGCTCGGCTGTATGGCAGCGACCCAAACGCATTGAAGCTGCGGCAAATGAACCTGCTTTACGAGATGAACAAGGAGCGCGGAACGACTGTGCTGATTCCAACCGATATGGCTAGCAGCTTAGGCACGGTTGTCGCCCTAGCGAGGGCAGCCTCAACCGATTCTGCCTGATATACGTGCGCTGAAGGCGGCTCCATATGGCGGTGCCCGTTTATGTGGCAATTTTGCAACGCTTGCGACCGCTAACTTAGGATATGCTGCGTCGCAGCAAGAAAACCCTTGCACGCTGCTGTTGCCAGGGCCATTCTTCAACTCGCAGACGCGCTTAGGCGCACTGCTTTCTTGGACGTTTCCTCCCTAAACTTCGGCGGTGCCAAAAGCACCGCCGTTTTTTTATGTGCGGACAGCCGACAAATGAACTCGCGGGCGCTATGCCGTGCTGCCCGTGACCAGTGCCGCCCGTGCTTTGCTAGAAAGTGTCGTCGGAATTGCCGCCGCCGCCACTATCCCAACTGCTGTCACCACCGCCACCACTGTTATCCGTCCAAGACGAATCGCCGCCCGTGCTCGGTTGATCCCAGGTGCTGTTATCGACGTAATCCTGGTTGGCGGCTGGAGCAGCACCGCCCCCCTGCCCCCAGGTCCCGTTATCGGCTGGAGCAGCACCGCCCCCCTGCCCCCAGGTCCCGTTATCAACATAGTCCTGGCTAGGCGCCGCTGGCGTAGCCCACGGGCTACCCGCCTGAGCGCCGCCGAACTCGCCGCCGCCGAACCCGCCTCCAAGGCCCTGATGCGGCGAAAACAAGCTCATGAGCGCGTTGCCGGCGACCACGCCACCCGCCACGCCAGCCGCTGTTGTTAGCGCTGAACCGAGGAACCCCGAACCGCCGCGCTGCTGAAACATGCCCTGCTGAAAATTGGGTGGATATTGCGGCGGTGGGGGGGCCGCCTGCTGATAATATGGCTGTTGCGGCTGCCCGCCCGGATAGCCGGGCTGTGCCCCCTGCCCGCTACCCGCACCGCCCCACCGGGGGTCGCCCTGCGGCGGCCCCGACTGCGGCCGATTTCCACCGCCTCCGAACAGCCCACTGAAGAACCCCCCAGGTTTCGTCGATTGCTGCGCCTGCTGGGCTGCTGCCTGCTGCGCCTGCTGCAATTCCCACTCCAGCCGTTTAATGCGGTTCTGCGCCTCCACCAGAGCGTGCTCCTGCACGAAGGCTAGCTGAGTAATGCGGTAGCGTGCCTCGGGATACTGCGTGAACGTCTGCCCAATTAAAGCGTCAGCGTCTCGGTCGATTGGGGGCAGTGCCGGTTGTGCCGCCACGCCCGATCCAACAGAGGCCACCGGATGCTGGCTGGCGCCTCCGACACGGGCGATGAATTGAGAGATGATATCGCGTTCTTCGTTCGTCATTGGGGGATCCCCTATGGGTCAGTTAGAACAACCCGAATGCCGGGAATGTGGCGCCTTTACGGGTTCGGTTCAATGGTGAGTTTGGCGCAGCGCGGATCCGGCGGATCCTATTTCATCCCGCTGAGGATGCCGGACCGACGTGGCAGAAGGCCTCACTGTTAGGTCTTAATCAGCAGCTTAGGCCTCCTCGCGGTCCCCGCTTCTCCCTCATGTTCAGATCGAAACGGCTTATTTGATCAAATGGAGGTTTGGGTGTGAATTGAGTCTGATGCAGTCGGGGAGTCAAAAGGTTGTTTTCTTCCGACGCTGGCTTCGGCGGGACGGCATGAGATAGTTGAGATAACAGAGCGATGCACCCTTTTGGTTGCTAAATAATCACTATTACGTATTGTATCTAATTTTGCAAAATAAGATGTATATTTCGGCCCCAATAAGCGCCATGATTACGCACTATGACGTTCTATCGCGCATATGTGCTCGATGCCCAAGGCAACATCCTCCTTAGCGAGGATATGCAAGCGGATTATGACGCCGCCGCTGTTGCCGCCGGCCGCCAATTGGTCATCGCCCATTCGGCGGATTTGCCTACCCCCGCCGGAGGCGTTGAGATATGGAGCAGCGATCGACTGGTCTTCAGCACTCATCCGCGATCAGGGTGAGGAACCAGCGCCGTGCAACACAGCGATCTGTGGGCCAAGTGCTGGCCGACTTCCGGCAGATTAGGCGCCGCGAGTTCGCGGATCGAATCCGCCGCACCATTAGGTCGCGGGGCGTGGGATAAAGTTCTCTGAGTCCGCAACATTGCCGCCAGGACGGCGCGGCGTTGAAACTCCAAATCGATTTGCCTTGCGAGATGCCATTCCCGCAACGAATGTCGCCAGCGGCGTAAACCACCTCCGAGGCTGTCTACAGCCAGTCCGAATACCCACCCACCAGCAGACCGTACGCTTCGCTAGCTGGATCTGTCCGACCTCGGCGCAACGGTCAATGGCCTCGTTAGCGCGATACCTTCAGCGGCACGTTAGGCTCAGCCTGAACAGGGTGTTGTTTCCAGGAGACATGGCTTGGCGTCCGCGCCGGGCCGAAAGCGCGGCCTACGCGGCAAGTGCCCCAGAGTTGATGTCGGATCGAGGTTGCTAGCAAGGTCTCGAGACCCGATGGCCAGCCCCCGCCCATCGCGATGTTTTGGGATTAACAAATAGTTCCAACCCTTTGTTGAACTTCTATCTAAATCTTCCGCCGGCTCTTGCCGCGAACCGAGCCGATTGGCCGTGACTCTCAGTGGGGATCAAATTCCCACCTGCTCCGTCCTCTTCCACTGTGCAGTCAGGTCTCAGTATCTTACGCGAGGCGTCCGTTGCGCATTGACCTCTCAATACATGACGGCGAGAACCCCTTTATGTCTGACACGGCCGCTCCGTGGATCCTCAGCGAAGGTTTGGCTGGCCTGCGCTCGCAGGCCCTCGGTCTGGCCGAGGCCGCGGGCATTTCAGCCGAGCTTCGCGAATTGAAACCGGTCGCGCCGTGGAAGTGGGTCGCTGCAAAGTTCTGGCTCGATCCACTGGCCGCGGTGGGGGATGCAGTGCGCGCGCCGCTGCCGTCGCTGGCGATCGGCTGCGGCGGCATGGCTGGATCCGTACTGGCGGCGTTGCGACGAAAATCTATGCGCGTGGTTCAGGTACAGAACCCGCGCATGGATATCGGCCGCTTCGACCTGATCATCGCCAATCACCACGACGAGTTGACGGGACGGAATGTCTTCGTCACGCGAACCGCGCTACACCGGGTGACCCCAGAACGTCTGGCGGCTGAGGCTGAGATCTGGCGCGACCGTCTCGCGCCTTACCGGCGGCCTCTGGTCGCAGTACTTTTGGGAGGAACCAACGGCCGATACCGCCTTGATCGTAATGCAGGGGCGCGGCTTGCGGCTGACCTGGCCACCATGGCTCAACGAGACAAGGTAGGCGTGGTTGTTACGCCCTCGCGGCGGACTGATCCCGCGGTAACCGCGATGATCCGCACCGCGTTAGCGCCCAGCGGCGGTTGGGTTTGGAATTTCGACGGCGAAAATCCCTATTTCGGGATGCTGGCATTGGCTGATTTGATTCTCGTGACGCAGGATAGCGTCTCGATGATCTCCGAGGCTGCCGCGACGACAGCGCCGGTAATGGTCGCCCCATTGCCTGGCTCGTGGCGGAGGCAGAGCCTGTTCCTGAAGCCGCTGATGGACCAAGATCGTATCCGTCCGTTCCAGGGCCGATTTTTCACTTGGAAGGTGTCGCCCCTGAACGATACACCTCTCGCCGCGGCTGAGATGTGCCGCCGCCTGGGGCTTTAGAATATAATCGCTTGGCGGAACGTCGCCGGCGAGCCTGGCAACGTTGGCCCGATATCCCACTTAGGATTGCTATGCTGCGCATTCAGACCTTCGACGCCAAGGCCGGCGGTAACGTCATCTATAAGGCGTTGGCCCATCCGTTAGCGGCCGAGGCGATCGAACGGCTCTATGCCCGCCTCGATGGCCCGGTCGCCCTGTACGATCCGGACGGCATCGCCGATGCGCTTGTCGCGATGTATCCTGCAGACTTCGAAGACCTGTTTGTGCACGACGTCACTGCTGTAGGGCAGACTCGGGTCCGTCTGACGGCTCGACCGCTGACTGAAATCGGTGGTAGCGATGCCCGCACCGTCCTGGTGGCCGCGTTCGATGCCGACACGATCGTGGCCCGAATCGCCCATATGATACCCGACGGCGCGGCGCTGCTGACGCTGGACGACGTCCGGTTGCCGGACAGTCTGCTCACTAGCCGGGTCCGATATCTCGATAAGCTCAACTTTGCTACGAATTTTGCCTTCTTCCGCGATGCGGACGGGCTGCATACTCGACTGGTGTCGGCTAATTATTGGGCAGGTTACGGTGCCTCCAACGTGCGACTGTGGCTGCGGCTATTCGGTGCGGATGGGACGGTTCTGGCGACTTGGGAGCAAATTCTGCCATCAGGCCCCGGTGGCTTCTCCATCGATAGCCGGCAGGTGCGGGAACGGTTCGCATTGGCACCTTTCACCGGCCAACTGTTTATCCATGCGGTCGGCGTCGCCGGCCACGACGTGGTGAAATATGCGCTGGACACCTATGCGTCCGATAACGGCGCCTCGCTGTCCTGC
This sequence comes from uncultured Alphaproteobacteria bacterium, assembly GCA_963772355.1. Lineage (GTDB taxonomy): Bacteria > Pseudomonadota > Alphaproteobacteria > Acetobacterales > Acetobacteraceae > Rhodopila. The sequence continues at coordinate 30,515 of CAVYXX010000092.1, forward strand.
ACTCATGACGCCAATGCATGGCCGTCCGATCGCTTCGCCGGCCTGCCCGCGCCGCGGCCGCATGAAACGGTTATACTATGGCTGCAGAACAGCCACGCCGTGCCGATTCCGGCGGGAACAGTGTCGCTCGATCGGATGGGGGCAGAGAAGCCGGTTTATCTTAGTGAGGCGGTTGGCGCATTTGCGACCGTCGCCATGGATGTGGCGGACTATTTGCCCGGCCTCCGATGGCCGGCACAGATAGAAATCCGAGCCGGCCGGCACGTCGTGCGGCCCCGGTATGAGATCACCCAGAACGACCGCGTGCGCATCGCACATGTTAATGTGGAACGCGACAATTTACGAAATGACCCGAATATTCCGACCCTACCGGATGAGATGGGCAGGGGCTACTTGCTGCCCTTCCCCATCTTGCCTCAGGCGAAATTTCGAACTGCGTTCCAACCGACCCCGATGTCAACAGCGCAGACGACGCTGCCGCTTCGCCTGGACGTGTTCGATGCAATGGGAGTTCTGCGGGCGAAGCGATTTCTAGGGTGTCTGGGCCGCGACCATAGCCTGGCAGTGGATATGGACGATTTCGACGTCGATGAAGGGCACGCCGAGTTGGTTTATGATTTTCGCGATGGCGGAGAGGCGGACGGCTGGTTGCACGCGCTGTTTCGCTACGAGGACCGTCAATCTGGCCATGTCGCGGAATCGAGCTTTGGCGCCCATATTTTCAACACCGCGATGACCTATCGCGACGAACCGCAGTCATATTCCGGGCCGCCTCCTGGGCTTTCGACGCGCTTGTTCCTGAAGCTAGGGGACCGGCGCCGGAATAGTTTCGCTGCATTGATCTACCCGGCGTCCGGACCGTGGCACGCTGTATCCTCGACTACACTGCTTCTGCATGACGGAACCGGAGCGCTGATTGCTGAGACGCCGATTTCAATCGCCTGCGGCGGGTCGGTCATCATCTGGCCCAATACGACGTTCGATTCCCCGGCATTGGCGGCGGCCGGCCCCGACGGGTATGTGTTGATACGGGATCGGACGTGCCGATTGTTCGGCTATCACGGGTTGATGGACAACTCCGGCGGATTCTCGTTGGACCACATGTTCGGGTTCTGATGGTTGTCGCGAATTGCCGCTGTTGCGCGGACCACGCAACAGGTGATTTCCGCCGTGCGAGGCCAGAACGATTTCACTTTCCTCTTGCGGAGCGCGCGGCCAATGCGGCAAGAATATGGCATATTTGGTCACAATACCGTGATAGAGGACGCGTTGTTAAACCCGCTCCGTGACCTATAACAATCTATTACTCAAAGGGAAAAATTATGGCGCACTCAACGCCTCTCGCGGTCGAAGAACATGTGCATGGAGAAACAGTCTGGGTCGCCGTCCGCTCCCGCGGCGCCGAATGGTCCTGGTTAACCCCGGATGAAGCGGTCGAACTCGGGCGTGCCTGGATCGAAAAATACAGCCGGCTTCCGCAAGTGGCGGAGTGATGAGGGCGGCTTCGTCTATAGATCCGGTCCGCCAAAGCCGGCCCAGGGTATTTCGACGAAAGCTCGATTTACCCGCCGATAAAGCGATAACTGATCATGACCGCATTTCCGGCCAACAGTTGAAGCCTGCGCCCTGACCAACGCTCGGGACGTCGCCTGCGATGAACAACGCCTTCCCTCGGCCACGATCGGCGACACATCAAAACGTTCCCAGGCCGATGATACCGTCCGTCACATCGAAGTCGCCAACGATCTTCTTGCCGATTAGATCACGTAACGTTTCCGATGCGCCGCCGCCGATCGAGCCATACCGCGCGCCGCGATAGAGGCGGGAGACTGGGTATTCGTCGGTGAAGCCAAAGCCGCCGTGCACCTGAACAGCCTCGGATGTCACACGCAACGACATTTCGTTGCAGAAAATCTTGGCGGCAGCGGCCATAAAGGGGTCGGGGAATGGATTGGCCGTTACGCACGCTCGATACAACAGGCCGCGCCCGGCCTCGATGTCCTTGAACATGTCGGCGAGCTTCCACCGAATACCCTGAAAATCGGAGATCGGCTTGTTGAACACGGTGCGCTCACGAACATAGTTTACCGCCTCGTCAAACGCGCCTTCCGCTAGGCCGAGGGAAATCGAAGGGTTCAGGCAGCGCTGCGTGTTGAACGCCGAGAGCAGCTTTCGAAACCCATCCTCGCGAATGACCAGATTTTCCAGCGGAATGTCGCAATCGTCGAACTGGATCTCGTGCAGGTTCTCCCCGCCCATGGTGTGGTAGGTGGCGGTGACCGAGAACCCTTTCGTATCGGGTTCGACCAAAACGCACCCGATCCCTTCCCGGCCCGGCCTTCCGTCTACCCTGGTGAACACCACGAACATACCGGCCTCACTTGCCCGGCTGATCAGAGTCTTTGTACCCTTCAGGATTACCCGGTCGCCGACGACCCGTGCGTGGTGCGGTAGCTTGCGACATCCGTCCCCGCATGAGGCTCCGTCATGCACACGGCCAGGATGCAATCGCCGCTAACCACTGCCGGCAAGATCCGCTCGCGCACCGACGCCGGCGCGTAGCGCGCGATCACCCGCGTCTGCACTCCGGCTTCGCCCAGCACGGCCATGGCGGTAACGTAATCAACCTTCGCGATTTCTTCGAGGATTAGCGCGGTATCCAGTATTGTTAATCCAAGGCCGCCGTACTCCTCGGGCACCGACATGCCCAACACCCCAATCTCCGCGAGCTTCTTCATGTTCTCCCGGGGAACGTGCCGTCCATCCAGCGCACTGCTTTTGCCTTGAACTCGGTCTGCGCCAGAGATCGCACTGTGGCGATCATCTCCCGCTGCTGCGCACTGATCTGGAAGTCCACGGTGCCGCTCCATTGGACGATCGGTTGAAGGCGAGTGTAGCCGGAGGGTGGGGACGTGCAAATTCACCAGACCGAAGCGACCGCTGCACAGTAATGGCGGACGTGGCGAACAGATGCTCGGGCCTGAACAACGCGACGACGACGATGTTCCCGAATAACGTCTTCACCGGCAATTTCGCCGCACGCTTTGCCATGGCGTTGATGGAAAAGGACGTGGCGATGGCAGCCCCGCAACTGGGGCCCTGCGGTATCGCCTCAGACAGCCGCGAGATGCTGCGGTTTTACGAGCGGGCCGGCCTCATGAAAATCGTGAAAGCGCCCGCTCGCGATTGACGGAAGGATCAATCGGCGGGCAGCTTTTACTCAATCGACCCTGGAGAGGTTTGATTCCTGTGGAATTCCTTACCGCCACTCACGCGCCACTTCGCGTTCATCGATCTCAACGCGCCAGTCGATGCGACCGCGCTAGTGCATCACAAATTCGCTCCACGGCCTTGTTCGAAAACTGGTCGCGGGTCCGCGCCGCATGGGGGCGATTGTTGGGATCGATCATTTGGAAGGTCTACGGTTCATGATTGAAGTCAACGGCATGGCGCACGTGATTTTAACGGTTGGCCAGCGGGAAAAGGCGCACGCGTTTATGCCGCTGAATTGCTGCCCTTCCTGGGGATGACGCAAAGGTCTATGACGGCAACAATTTTCTCTATCACGTGGGCGGACGCACCGCTATCGGGATACAGCGTTGCGCGCAGGCGCACCTGAACGAGAGATTTGTCCGAGAACCGTGTGGGCCTCCACCATCTTTGCCTGAGGGCCCGGTCGCGCGAGGATGTCGACGCGGCGGCTGATAAGGTGCGTGCGATCGGCGGCCACATTGATCGCGGACCCATGGAGGGCGACTTCGCGCCCGGCTATTACTTCTTTGTCTTCGAGGATCCTGATGGCATTCGACTGGAAGTGAACTTCGTTCCGGGCAAGGGTTTGCTAGTTTCCCCTGACAAGCCATTGGTGCCAAGCAGCGATCCGGACTGGAATCAAAATCCCTGATCGGTTTTACCTCGGCGGGACATCGCGAGCCTGCCACGTTTCCGCAGATGTTTTTGTCGGACCGGACCGGTTTGCACGCGGGAATGAACGACCCAATAGTAACACAAAAATGGGATCAGGGAGCGGAGACCATGAGAGCAGACTACATCATCGTGGGCGCGGGATCGGCCGGCTGTGTACTGGCCAACCGGCTGACTGAGGATCCCAGCACGAACGTCATCCTGATCGAGGCGGGTGGCCACGACCGCAACCCGCTGATCCACGTGCCCGCCGGCTTCTTCAAAATGCTCGACCATCCCACCTTGACCTGGAACCATACCGCTCCGAGCCGGATCCTGGCACCGACGGGCGCGCCATCGTCTACACGCGTGGCAAGGTGATTGGTGGCTCCTCCTCCATAAACGGACTGGTCTACATCCGCGGTCAACCAGAAGACTACGATCATTGGGGACAACTCGGAAATCGCGGCTGGACGTGGGACGATTGCCTGCCATTCTTCCGCGCTGCCGAACGATGGGAAGGCGAGGGTAACGCCGTCCGCGGAAAGGATGGACCCTTGTTCACCTCGAAAAATGGACCGCCCCCCGATTTGCGCGACTGTTATTGAGGCGGGCAAGCAACTCGGCCTTGAGGACCGCGAGGATGTAAACGACTTTCCTCTCGGTGCCGGGGAGAGCATCGGCTCGGCGCCAGCAAAGGCGAGGCTTCTGCAGGGCGCGCCAGCGCCGCGCGGCGTCCACCCCAGCGCACCGGCGCTGAAGCTGACGAACCTGGGACTCATCACCCACGGCGCGCTGGTCCACCGCGTTCTCCTCGACGGCGGCAAGGACGTTTCCGCCATCCAGTTCCACCTCGGCGGCACCGTCGGCAGAACGCATCGAGGCGACAAGGGGAACCCGGCTGTCGGCGGGCGCGGTCGGCTCGCCCCATATCCTGCATGATTTGGGTGTTGGCGCTCCCGACCATCTCGGAAATATTGGCGTCCCCATCAAGTATGAGCTTCCCGGCGTCGGCCGCAACATGCAGGATCACTATACTGCGCGTGTTTCCTATCCGGTGGTCGGCATAGCGACCGCCAACGAGAAATCATACGGGTTACCGCTCGCCAGTGGAGATCAGCGCGCCGAATACGCGCTCACCGGCAAAGGCATGCTCGAGCTACAGTCCGTCGCTCGTTGCCGCCTCGGTCAAAATTTTGGAGACGTCGGCGACGCCCGACGTGCAGGTCACCTTCGCGCCGGGCAGCTTCAAAGGTGGCCAGATCGGAGAACTTGAACGAACCCCGGGCCTCAGCGCCGGCGCGTGGCAGAGCGGCCCCCCTCGCGCGGCTATGTCGAGGCCCGCTCGAACCAGCCGGGCGACATGCCCGCGATCAACCCTCGGTACCGTTGGATGAGACTGATCGGCGCGCCATCATCGGCGGATTACGCTTCGCGCGGCGGCTGTTCGACGCACCACCGCTGAAGCAGTTTGTCCGGGAGAAGCCTGCCCGGGCCGCCACAGTCAGAGCGACGCTGAGAGGCCGGATTAAAAAAAACGGAACGCGGGTAGCGGCTATAACTCCAGCGTGGAGCGGCCCCGGGGCAACTGGCATGTGACCAGGGAGGGCATGGCGACCCCCGTGTGCCATGGCCTCAACGTATTGCGGGCGTTTGACGTTTTGTGAAGTCATGTGGGCTAACACCTCTACCACAGGCAGGGTGCTGATCATCATGATCGCCGGAACCGGCGCGGCAGCCAGACCGGGGGCGGCTCGGCAACACGTGGCGGGGTAGGAGAGCATCCTCACCTCCAGGCCGGATGCCCTGGTTCTGAGGCGACAGCCAAGGCAGGTCATTGATGGTTTCGCGTTGCATCAGTGCGGTAGAACGACTACGCGCTCAAAACCGGACTTCGTAACGGATTGCACAGAGAACTGCCTGTTCTTGGTGTAGCCATGTGAAGAAGTTGGCTGGTTCCGGGATTGTGAGCGGCTTCGACGGATGTGGGCAAGCGCCCGGTTTGGCTCAGCCACATGAAGCACATAGGCGGTGCGAGGCTTGAAACCGCGCCTGATCCGGCAACCTTATCCCGGCGGACCGTGGGCACGTAAGCAGACGGCGGAATGACAGGCGGAAGGTTGGAGCAACAATGGCGGACGTTACGGCGGAAATCGCGAGCAACCATTCCAACCAGGCCACCGAACTCGACGCACTGGTGATTGGCGCGGGCTTTTTGGGCCTCTATCAACTCCTGTGTCTGCGCGACCGTCTTGGCCTGTCGGTGAAGGCGCTGGAAGCCGGCGGTGGTGTGGGTGGCACCTGGTATTGGAACCGCTACCCCGGCGCTCGGTGCGATTCCGAGAGTCGCCTTGACACGTAGAGTGTCTCGCCTGACCTGATGCGCGAATGGGAATGGTCCGAGCGCTATCCCGGTCAGCCGGAAATCATGCGTTACCTCAATCATGTCGCGGACCGTTTCGATCTGAAGCGGGACATTCTGTTCAACACCCGTGTCACTGCCGCGCACTACGACGAGACCGCCAATCGCTGGCAAGTCCGCACCGAAGCCGGCGAAACCCTAGTCGCAAAATTCCTGATCACCGCCGTCGGTTGCCTGTCCACGGCGAATGTCCCGAAATTCGAGGGGCTAGAAGAGTTTCGCCGGAAGCTCGGGACCATACCGGACAATGGCCACACGAAGGCGTCGATTTCACCGGCAAGCGGGTCGGAATGATTGGCACCGGCTCCACCGGCATTCAGGCTGCGCCGGTGATCGCTGCGGCGGCGAAGCATCTGACGGTGTTTCAGCGCACGGCGAACTACTCGGTGCCAGCCCGCAACGCACCGCTGACACCGGAGTTCCAGCGCTACATCAGGGAAAGCCCCGCCGAGATCAGGGCCGCAACGCGAGAGACTTTAAACGGGATGGCGTTCCGGATCGAAGAACGCCTGGCTGTCGAGACCCCGCCGGAGGAGCGTGAGGCGATTTACGAAGCTGCGTGGGAGCGTGGCGGATTGCAGTTCCGCGCCACGTTCAAGGACATGTTGGTGGATAAGGCAGCGAACGATACAGCGGCAGATTTCGTTAGGCGCAAGATCCGCTCGATCGTGAAGGACCCGAAGACGGCGGCGACCCTGTCGAACATCGACCATCCCTACGCGGCGAAGCGGCCGCCAATCGACACCGATTACTTCGAAACGTTCAACCGGCCGAACGTTACCTTGGTGGATGTGAAGGCAACGCCAATCGCGCGGATCAGTCCGGCGGGTGTATGCACCACCGAAGCGGAGTATCCGCTGGATATCATCGTTTTCGCGACTGGCTTCGACGCCATGACCGGCCCGATGCTGCGGATGGATATTCGTGGGCGCGATAGCGTCGTCGTTGAAGGACGTATGGGAAGCGGGTCCGCGCAATTACCTCGGCTTGCAGATCGCGGGCTTTCCCAATCTGTTCACGATCACCGGCCCAGGCAGCCCGTCCGTGCTGTGCAACATGCCGGTGGCGATCGAGCAGCACGCGGATTGGATTGCCGATTGCATCGCACACATGCGCTCGAACGGCCTGGAACGGATTGAGGCTCGGCCCGACGCGGTCGACAAATGGGTAGGGGAGGTCAACGACGTCGCCAGCAAAACGCTGCTGCCACTAGCGAAGCACTCCTGGTATCTGGGCGCCAACATTCCGGGCAAGCCCAGAGTGTTCATGCCTTACGCGGGTGGAATGGTACGATACCGGGAAATCTGCGACGAGGTCGTTGCTAGCGGTTATGAA
>CAVYXX010000093.1:0-12819 GCA_963772355.1 uncultured Alphaproteobacteria bacterium
GCTGAGAATCCTGTGTTCGTATCGGCGTGGGCGGTACTTCCCCAAAGACCCCGGAGGCGAAATCACGATCATCATGGGCGTTAGGTAACGCCTGATCGGCACTCGCACGCTGTGTTTCATCGGGTCCGGAGGAAGCTGTAGAAGCTGGGCATGGCTGAATTCTTAGACCGGCCGGCAGTTTTGTTCCGGAGCCACAAGCGCTGTCCAACTGGTGTTGGGTAATGTTGGTGCCCGTAAGATCGGTCCTACTGAGATTTGCACCCGTCAGGTTGGCACCGCTTAGATTGGATCCGCGCAGATCGGCGTTCGTCAGACGGGCGCCGCTCAGATTGGCGCCAGCAAAATCAGCGGCAAGGGCGCTCTGTTCTAAGGTGCTGAATTGAAACAGTATTAGCAGTCGGATCCAACGGAATTTCATGGTCACACTACACTGTTAGCGACGTCACTCGTCATTGGTGGGTGGGCAACCTGCGCCCAACACCTCTTTGAAAACAAACGGGGAACGAACAAATTCTTACAGCATGAGCCCGATTCCCACGGCAGCGCTTTACCACAAGGAGTTTCACCTGACGCCGCGTGAGACCGACGTGGTCGTGCCGGTCAGCGAGCTGATGGCTTCACCCTCATCCAATGCTGTCCATCAGTTTTTGGCGATCTTGCGTGTTGACTATCCCGCGTTTCTGCTCAGCGATTACTACAATGAGGTCTGCCGACCCGCGGATATCCACGAGGTCGTCACTGTGGTGGTGCGAGAGGCCAAGAGATACCACGGGGTGTTCGAAATCTACCGCGCGTCCGGGGAACCGCCATTCCAACCGCTCGATTGCTTGAGGCGGTCGCCGCCTTTACAGCGCACGCCATGATACCGGGACCGGTAGCGGGAGACACTTTCGTCGGCAGTGAAGACCGTGGCTTGCTCGTCGCGGATCCTGACGGCACGATACGGCACACAAGCCGGCTCAAGACCTGGCCCACGACCAATCGCCATAAGGTCCACGGCCCCCTGCCCGAAATCATGAGGCTGTGCCGCATTCTGTCCGACACGGCGAAGGGCAAGATCGGACAGCCCCCTCCGGTTCTGCGGCTGGCAAACCTTTTCGGGGAATTCGTCCTGCGTGCCTATTGGCTGGACTCAACCGAGGGCGCCGAGCAAACTCGTCAGGTCGGCATCACGATCGAACGTCAGGTGCCGCGTGCACTGGCGTTGCACAGGCGGCTCGAGGATCTGCCGCTGACCGGGCGGGAGAAACAGTTATGCGTGCTGCTGGCAGATGACCGACCGCGCCAGGACCTGGCGGACACAATGGGGGTGTCGATTGGTACGGTTATTACGCATCAGAGTAGCATCTATGCCAAACTCGGCGTGCACAGCCGCAATGGATTGCTCGCGGCGCTGCTACCGGGGTGAGGCCCAAGCCAGTGCCGCGCCAGGAAGGACTTCCGTTTCGATAAGTCGTCAGATGTAGACCTTTTTCCTACGATTTATGATTTTCTAGAAATCTTCTCGTAGTTTGCGTGGTGCGGATTTTTTGACTTTTGAAACAGCTGCGCCCTGACGACGTTCGTCGCGGCAGCAACCCGTTCGATCGCCGGATCGAGGTGATCACCGGCCCTGTGGCGGATGCGCTCCTACTGTGCGATCCCGGAATTTGGCGGCCGTGTGCTGCGGGTTGTTCATCGCCCCGCGGGTGCGCCGACAGTAGACGTAGCCAGTGGCGCTTTCGGCGGCGCGAGTCCTCACGCTGTGCGGCCCCGTATCGCGCGGACGATCCAGATCAACAAACACGCGCCGATGAACCCAGCAATCAGGTAGCCGATCCATCCGCCTAGAGCGATGCCAAAGAAGCTGAAAATGGCGCTGGCAATCGCCGCTCCGACGATGCCGAGCACGATATTCATCAGCAATCCCATATTACTTTTCATGAATTGCTCAGCCAGCCAGCCTGCAATCCCGCCGATGATAATGGCGGCGATCCAGCCAATTTCTGAGTTTTCCATAGCTCGTCTCCGGAGAAGGGGTGCACCCCTGCACCCTAGAAAAAATAGCAGGGAATCGTCTTGGCGTCGACCCGCCGCAGCGTGATTGGCCCGAACGCACGGACCGCGCGATTATGACAGATGAGACCATCCAAAAGGCGGGGGTTATATTGCGCTCCGGGGTAGAAGCCGGCCGTATCGCGGAAATCGGAGAGGCCGGGTGCAGTGTAGGGCTTTCCAGGCCCTACACTGCACATTCCGAACGGCCGGAGGCGCACCCGCAAATCTCTGAGCATCCCGATGTCGGCCTGTGCGGCTAAGAGGAACAGAAAAGTAGCATAAGGCGGATTGTTGCTGATCAGCGGCAGTGTTGTGTAACTAAAATTCCCCTGTGACGTGCCATGACGTAATCTTCAGTCTCGCCGCCTCTTCGCAAAAGTCTTTGCAAAAGGAGGGCTTTAGCATGGGAGTTTTGCGAAGCCTAAACCGTTGAAATGCCATGAGCGGACTGGCTCTCGCAGAACTTAGGAGTTTCGCATACCTGCCTATTTCGCATAGCTCCCGTTGGGCCTCAGGCCACCTATGCTCCGTTACTTCCGCATGGGACTTTTGAATAGTCTTATGCTACTTTTCTGTTCCGCGCAAAGCCGCGCAGGCCTTGCTGCCGTCCGACTGGAAAATGGCTACCGCGCTTCGTAGATCATCGGAGCGTCCGTCTAGAATGAACAGGACCAGCAAATCGGCGACGTGTCTGATCTCTTCCTGAGCAGGCAAAACCAGGTTGCGATGGCGGTGATCTCGGTCGGTGGCTTCCTCGGCATTGGCGCGAAGCTGGTTTCGGTGCCGATCGACAAGCTTCAGATCAACGATAAGAACAAGGTCGTGATGGCCGGAGCGACGAAAGATCAACTCATGCAAATGCCGAGTGCCGAATACAGTAATTAAGGGTTGCCCTAAGCACCATGACGCTCACGAGCGAGCAGATCCGATGGATCACGCAGCACGGAGACGCACCCGGCTGCGCGTAGATCCGCTTCCGAGAAACCACCACAGAGAAGCCAATGGTCCTCAACCCAGCCTTCGCGGCGGCTTGCGCATCGTAAGGCGAGTCACCAACGCCGCGTCAAATATGTCGGGATGGGGCTTCGTTTTGTCCGCATCCTCCGAGGACGTCTCCTCATCGACGAGGTCTTCAATGTTTGCGCATTTCTTGTAGAACCCAAGCTCGTCGCCTTTCGCAGACGAGGCAAGAACTGTCTTTACTCCATCCATCCGGAGGCGTTCAAAGAGTTGCCTGCATTCGGAAACCCAACTACCTTCGGCAGATATTGGGCCTTGAAATATTTCACTGCGGAGCTTTTCGATCGCGTCGCCTTTTATCGTCAGATCCGGTTGTGGCAGAAAGACGGGCAACAACTGGTCGCCGCTCCTGCCAGCCCCTCGCATGAAGGTCGACGGAATCAACCAGCGTTCCGTCCACATCAAAGATGACGGCCTTCAACATTCAGAACTCCGCAAACCACATGCGAGGGAAAAGTAGACTGTGCCGGACCGGGCGACGCAGAACGCCGCCCTTCTATGGCGAGCCTAACGCTTCACCTCGCCGTCCTTGGCAACCTCGACTTCCTCGCGTCGAACGGTGTCCTTCACCGTCTCGGTGCGTTCGGTGGCTTCTCGACCGACCACGACCTCCTCGACAACCCGAGCCGTCTTTGCGACTACAGGCTCCTCAGAGGTTTCGCGGACCTCGACCACCCGTTCTTCGAATGCGCCTGCGCCCGGCGCCGCCATCGTCTCGAGTGGCTGACGCCTCTCAACCGTTACCCGTTCGCCATGCAGGGCAACGGTTTCCTCGACGGGCTTCTCGACCACGTACCGGCGTATGCGTGTTGTACCAACATCGACTTTTCGCTTGCCAACCTCAAGTTGCTCCTCCGACAGGGGTAAAACCTGCTCGCCGGCCCGATCGCTGGTGACCCCAACAGTAGGCGGGATTGGCGCAGTGGTACCCGGCAAGCCCGCTACTGGCATGGATCCGGCGGTGACCGATGGTTCAGTCTGCGCTGTGGCGTCGGCTCGTCCGCTTGGCACCGGGGCGTCCATCATGTCAGCGCGTGCAACCTCACTGCTGGAGAAGTCGCGGCCGGAGGTTCCGGGGGCAGTCGTAGGCGCCAGGGTGGAAGCAGTGGCCGCTCCCGCATCGTCCGAGTGCTCGTCAATGTCGATGGGACTGTGCGCCTCGAGCGCTGCGATTGCCTGATGGATCTTCGCATCGTCATCGATCACCGCGCTTAAGACTACATTTCCGGCCACCGCCCGGCGGTCATAGATGTCATGTGTATACGTCGACTGTGACGTGGTTTCCTCACCAAATAGCCAGGCCCAGAAACCGCCGCCCGAGGCCTGGGTGGAAGTGTGCTCGACGGGCTGGCTGCCCAGATGGCCTACGTCGCTGCTGGCATACCGACGGATCGCTGAGACAGGGATGCCTGCATTCTGGAGGCTTTGCTCCGCGGCTGCAGCAGCCGCTTCTGTTTCGAACACAGCTACAATGTGCTCTGCCATGTGTATCTCCGAGATGATGACGCCAGGGCGTGGCGCCCTGAGTGCCGTTTAAATCCTGGGACCCGAGCCCGAGTTGCTTCAATCCTTTGTGGGAAAAAACACCCTATCCTGCGGATTCCGCGGTCATCTCGCAACGTACGAACTTAGGGCTCACAAGGGCTTCAGGGCATTAACCCCTTGAAGGGATAGTGTTCGGCCGAATCTCGGGTAATGCCCGCCACCCGACCCGCGCGAAAGCCTACCGCTCCGCCAATTCCCGGCGCGGTCGCCGGCGCCTTGCCATCTTCCCAAGCGCCTCAGCTCGCTTCGAACGCCGAGGCCATTCCGAAGATCGGTGAATGGGTCTCCGAGCTCAAATGGGACGGCTATCGCCTCCTGGTCTGGATCGACCATGGCAAAGTCCGGTTAGCCACCCGCAACGGCCACGACTGGACGAACCGGATGCCGCGCCTGGCCGCACGCTTCCTCGATCTGGGCGTCGAACAGGCGCTTATCGACGGGGAACTGGTAGCGCTACGGCCGAACGGGACGGATAGCTTCCACGACCTGCAGCGGGCGCTGTCGGAGGGGCGGGACGGCGTGCTGTTCTTTTATGCGTTCGACATGATCCACCTGAATGGGTGGGACTTGCGCCCGTGCCGATTGGTCGATCGGAAGGGGCTTTTGCAGCAGCTTGGCGGCTGGAATGCCAACCTCCGCTATGCTCAGCACATTTCAAACGGCCATGATGCGCTACTCGCGGCAGCGCGCCGGATGCGCCTTGAAGGGATCATCTGCAAACGGGCAGATGCGGCCTATCGGGGAGGCAGGAGCGCGGCGTGGGTCAAGATCAAGTGCGTCCTGCGCGAAGAATTCGTCGTGCTGGGCTGGTTGCCGCCGGGCGGCTCGCGAATCGGCATTGGGGCGCTGGCGCTAGGCTTCTATGGCGCGGATCACCGGATGCACTATGCGGGCTCGGTCGGCACCGGATTCTCCGATCAGGAGCTGGTTGATCTGCATGTGAAGCTGAGCGGGATGACGACGGCGCCGCCGGCGATGCTGATTTATGCCGGCGATCGGCCGGACCTGCATATCCGCTGGGTCGAGCCGACACTCGTGGCCGAGGTCAGCTTTACGGCCTGGTCCGGGGAGGGGAGGGTGCGCCACCCCGTCTACGTTGGCATGAGCGAGGACAAGATTGCCGATCAGGTGGTAAAGGACATCCCAGATCCAGAACGGGAGAGAAAGACATATCGGCCGCTGCCGGCCATCACGGCGCCGGCGAAAGTGTCGAAATATCGCTGGAAGGGCGCTGTTCCGCCGGTGCAGCCGGAGCGCATTGTCACGACGAGGAAGCGGCGCTGAAGCAGCTTAAACTACTCAGCATCCGCCTGCTCCGACTTCCGGCCGTCAACGCGGTATTGGCGACGACTTTCCGAATGAGGAGAAGAATGGGGATTAACCCGATGCGCATGTATCGGCATTGTCAACTTAAGCAACATCGTGGCGTTTGATCTCAGAGCGAAAGTATAGCTGTCATTCCGTTGCCATCATATTCTGCCAGTAGTGTTCGGCCAGTGGATCTACCACTTAAACCGCGACGACATGGAGCGGGCACAGGAACTCGCCGCAGACATACGCCAGTTGGGCGAGACACATGGCGATATTATCGCGCGGGTGGCGGGCTGTCGTGCAAGCGGGAGTACCCTGCATGTATATCGGCGACTTTGCAGGCGCGCGCGAGTACCTAGAGCAGGGCCTGTCGCTATATGACCCGGTGCAGGGGCCAAGCTATGCAGAGCTGGCACCGGCAGACACATTCGTTTCTATGTCCGCATTTCTATTCCTCACGCTAACCTGGTCCGGATATCTCGAGCAAGCCCGGCGGCGGCATGATGCGGCCTTTAGCGAAGCGCGCCGGCTTGCTCATACTTCACGCAAGGCTACGCACTTTATTTCGCCTGGCAAGAGGGCTGGGCTGCCCGCTCTGAGCCCGCAGATCTGTTACAACTGTCAGATGAGATTTTCGCTCTCGCGAACCAGGGAGGTTTCGCATATTGGCGTGCTCTAGCTCTTGCGGCTCGCGGCTGGTGCTTATCGGCACTGGGACGAACGGAGGAAGGTGTTTCGTTGATCACGATCGGCCTGACCGACGTTCGCGCCACAGGAGCCACGATGAATACGCTAGATGTTCTCATAAGGCTGGCTGACGCCTATCGCTTGGCCGGGCAGCCCGAACCCGCGCTCAGGCATCTTGCGGAAGCCGGTCGGTTTGCTGAGACGACCCAGACAAAGTGGGTGCAGGCCGAGGCACTTCGGCTACAGGGCGATCTCCTGATCCTTACCGGCGATCACGCTGCCGCCGAGGCCAGCTTTCGCGACGCAATCGCCCTCGCGCAGCGTCAGGGTGCCAAGCTGTTCGAGCTGCGCGCTAGCACAAGCCTCGCCCGGCTCTGGCGCGATCAGGGCAAGCGCGCGGAAGCCCGTGATCTACTCGATCCGATCTACAACTGGTTCACCGAAGGTTTCGATGCGCCAGACTTGAAGGACGCAAAAGCGCTGCTGGAACAGCTCACGCCATGAGCGACGTCGGGACGTGGCTGGCTGAAATCGGCCTCGGCCAATATGCCGACGCCTTCGAGGCAAACGACGTCGTTCATTCTGCCCGCTCGGATCGGCGCCGATCAATATCGAATGCGCGCAAGAACAATGCCGCCGAGCAGCGCACGGCGATCGAGAAGCCCGTTGCCGGCAACGGCATCAACGGATGAATCCCCTCTCTCCACCGCGACGCCGATGAGAGATGCTCATGCACTCCTCCTATGGCCAAAGAAAGAAACCCTCGAACGGCATGTCACGTTGGAGCGGGTTCGGGTAGAACGGCTAAGCGAACTTTTAGCGCGGAGTCGTTTATCGCTTCCAAGCGACGAACTCTTGAGCCTGTAGGAACGTGACGACCTGTCAGTCGATGGCACGCTGATTCCGCAGAATATTGGCGGCTCAGCCCAGACGAACGCTAAACATTCGCCACGTCGCTGTCCAGATTTGTCGACCCGGACAAGCCAGCGCGCGGCGGCATCGACGAACCCTAAGGACCAATCCGTCGGCCATGGCTGCACGGTCACACAGATCCGAACGATCTCTCGGTCAACAGACGCAGGAAGGATGCAGTCACTCGTCGGCAGTCCGACGCATGACCGATCTCGACCCTGAGCGGAGCGCTGGGGGCTCGCAGCTGGAGGGTCAAGTCCAGTTCGTCTCGGATGGGGATGCCGTGCTCGCCCACGGCAGAGATCGTGGGTTATCGTGGGTTTATGTGCTCTTGCTGCTTCAACAGCTCACGGCCGCAGCGCTTGCAGTCGGAAGCCACGCCGCTGCTAAAATCGCAGCGCATCTAAGTTATCGTTCGTGGTCGTCAGCCGAAGCATTTCGAACCCTTCCAGCCTATCCACAATCGATCGAAGAATTGCTGATCCGATGCCTTGATAGCGACTGAAGGCATTGATCGCTACCAGTTCAGCAATCAGCCTGTCTCGGCCAGACACAGCCGCAAGTCCTTCCAAATCACCAGCGGATATAGATATCGCACTCATCGATCGGATAGAATTGTGACCGCACGACCATAGGATCGCCCCACTCTCTGACGAGCAAATCGACGGCGACAGCGCGCTCACTCTTAATTTGCTAGATGGACCTGCACGTAACCCTCCTTCGTCAGATCAGCATACCGCCCAATAGCCGCACGGTTGAAGAGCCGCTTTCAACCCACAGCCGACCTTCGGTGCACCAAAATCGGAGCTTTGAAAAACAAGGGCTTTTCCGGTGTGCGCGGGCCGGTGAATTCGCCACCTGAGGCCGGTTCAATTCGCCACCCGAGGCCGGTCGAAACCGCCACCCCTGGCCGCAGGCACCGAGCCGTTAGGCGAGGCAAACTGCCACTGACGAACAACTTTATCTGGAAAGAAGAGAAGTCGTCAATTAGAATATTCTTGTTGTGATTGATGCTGTAATTTTTGCCGACCGTGTAACGTGTGAATAACGGGGATAACTAGACTAAGCTATTTACTTTGTTCGCCTATTTCATCTCCAACCGGATCCGCCACCGCCCGACGGGCGCCGTTGCCGCGCATCGACTTGCCCGTGAGCTCGAGGCGATATGCGTTGTTGACGAGACGATCCAGGATCGCGTCGGCGTATGTCGGATCCCCAATCTGAAGGTGCCAGCTGTCCTGGGGGATTTGGGTCGCCACGATGGTCGAGCCACGGTCGTGGCGATCGTCGATGACCTCCATCAGGTCGCGGCGCTGATCAGCGGTGAGCTTGACCATCGCCCAATCGTCCAGGATCAGCAGCCGGGTGCGAGCCAGTGTCTTCAACAACCGTGCTTGACGGCCATGCAGCCGGGCAATCGCCAACTCGTCGAGCAGCCGCGAGAGGCGCTTGTAAAGCACCGAGACGCCATCGCGGGCGGCCTGATTGCCCAGGGCACAGGCAATCCAACTTTTGCCGACGCCAGCCGCCCCGCTGATTAAAACGTTGCGGTGTTGGCGGATCCATAGCCCGCTGGCCAAGGCCTGTATGGTCGTGCGGTCCAGTCCGCGCGGCGTACGCAGGTCAAGATTTTCCATGCAGGCGGATTGACGCATGCCCGCCCGGGTCAGACGCTGCGCCAAGGCCGCGGTGAGCATCGCGCTATGCTGGATGTCGACCAGCAATGCCAGCCGCTCGGCGAACGGCATGGCGTCAATCTCGGGCTGTTGCAGTTGCGCGGTCAGTGCGTTGGCCATGGCTCCCAGGCGCAGGTCGTGCAGCTTCTCAATGGTCGGCTGGTGCATCTTGTGTCCTTGTTGCTGGATCGGTGGCGCCGATCGTCAATGGTAGTAGCCGGGGCCGCGAATGTTGCCGTGATGGCCGACGCCATCCTCGGCCACGGGGTCGACGAGTGGCCGCCCGCTCTTGAGCAGGTGCTCGACAAAGCCTGATGAACTCGCACCTGCCGACAGCGCTCGCACGCAAGCGGCCTCCAACTGCTCGCCCGGGTAGCGGGTCGCCAAGCGCAGAATGCCGAGGCAGGACCGCACACCCTGTTCGATATGATCGCGCCCGGTCAGCAGCCGCTCGACATAGGCCGCGGTGGCCACACCGACCTTGGCCGCCTGGTCGCGAACCCAGTCCGGCGTCCGCTTGGCCACCGCGCTGTGCCCCGGCGGCATGTGTTCGCCCAGCGTGGCCCAGTGATTTTGCCCGGCCACCCGGGCATGGCTGGCGGCCCGCTCACCGCGATGGAAAATCTGCACGCCGGTCCGAGTGAGGAAGACATCGACGCGCTTGCGCACCAGCGCATAGGGCACCGAGTAGAAGTTCCAATCGACCGCGACGTGATAGTCGAGGTTGACGGTTGCCCCGATCGCCCAGTGGCCGATCACGTAGGGCTCGATCGGCAAGCGCTTGAGGGCGGCGCGTTCGACCGCTTCAAACAGGCTGCGCCGGCTACCCTCGCGCGGCGGCGCCATCGGCTTGTCGTTCAGTTCGACCAGCAGCAGCGCGATCGCCTGGTTTAGCTCAGCCAACGAGAAGAACTGGCGATGGCGGAGCGGAGCCAGAAGCCAACGACAGGCCTGCAAAACGCCATTTTCGACCCCCGGCTTGTCCCGCGGCTTGCGTGACCGTGCCGGGACCACGGCCGTGCCGTAATGCTTGATCAACGCGGCATAACTGGCGTTGATCACCGGGTCGTAATACGAGGCATGGGTGACGCCGACCTTCAGATTGTCGGGCACAACCTTCGCCGGCACGCCGTCCAGGAAGGCAAACAGACGGACATGCGCGCCAAGCCAGTCCTCCGTCGCCTGGGTCCAACTGGCCTCAGCGTAAATCAGCCCCGAACACGGCAGGCAGGCCACGAATATCTGCGTCGCACGCGCCGTACCGTCGTCCATCACCGCGACCGTGTCGCCGGCGTAGTCGACCTGCACCGTCTCGCCGGCATGGTGCACCTGGCGCATCGACAGGCCTCGCCCCGAGGCCTTCTGCCATTCGCTGAGCCGCAATTTGAACTGGCTGAACCCCAAACCGTCCGGATCGGCTGCCTTGTCCTCCATCCAAAGCAGCTTGCGCGTGACGTGCTTGTGGCGCCGCAGTTCCTGATCCACCTCCGCCCAGTCGGGCAGTGCGCGACCATCGGTGGCCGATGACGGCGGGTAAAGCGCCACCTCCAGCGCCGTCTCCGACAACCCATCGGCGGCCGCGGCGTCCAGCCCTGCCGCCGCCGCTCGATCCAGATACGCCCGCACCGTCGAGCGCGCCAGCTTCGCGCCTGCCGATATGGCACTCAAATTCGGCCCTAACTCCGCACGCAACCGTAACACTTCCCTGATCCGCCGCATCTCCGCCCTCGGTCTCGGCACTACTGCTACCCCGCCAAAAAGGGCGGAACAGTAGTCGCGATTACTTCGATGTCAGCGGCGGCTTCCTCCACCAGCAGACTGGCGAATTCGCCGGCCTCAGGTGGCGGTTTCGACCGGCCTCAGGTGGCGATTACAATCGGCCTCGAGTGGCGATTACCTCCGGCCCGTGCAGCCAGAGCGGGGTAGCATACGAATTTTAAGACCGACACAGCTCCCTCCAACCGTGATGGGGCATAGGCCGTTTTCGACCGCGTTCGTCAACCACACCGTGCGGCGCGTCCAACGGATGAATGTCAGCGCCCGGGCAGAATACAACCGTAGGACGAGGCCATACAGCTCTGCCCGCCGCGGGCGAGGGCGCCTTACCTATAGGGCGCTCATTGTAAGGGGGCTTCCACGCGCGCCAGGGATTCGACAGACACTGAAAGATCGACACTGACTGTGTGGGTTGAAAGGTATCTTTCGCCGTTCAGGAAACCCTCTGGAACAGCCGTCCTGCCACCGCTCAGCTTACTAAGCGTGCAAATCATGTCCCCGATGCAGGCATGATAGCGCGTCGCCCGCTCTAGGTCTTTTACAAGCGTTGAGAACGGCTGCCTCGCCGCTCCTGGCGGCAAGACGGGCTCGAAGTGAACAAGAGCATTGTTCCGCAGAGTTATTAGCTCGCTAAAGGTCTGATACGGAGAAACTCCGACATCAAAGGTTTTCGGTTGACCTAAGAGCAAGGGTAACATTTTCCATTTTTCACGCACCGCGATATTTCTAAGATCAAGCTTGGCAGTCTAAGTTTCGCTCGCTGCTGGGCGTTGATCCGGACAAACTCACGCGTTTCCTGCATTTACGACAGCGGGCCATTGATCCTGCCGTGCTTGAGGTCAACGGGCTCGGTGAATTCGGCTGCAGGGTTGAACCCGTTTACAAGGGAAAAAAGGTAGTGGCCGTTCGCCTGTCCTGGTGGGCGAAAAATCTGGATGATAAAAAAGCTGCGCTGCACGAGCTGCGTGTCAGCCGCGTCGGCCGTCGCGCGCGCCTGACGGCCACGGTCGAAAAGGTAATGCCGGATGTGATCGTGTCGCTGCCCAAGGCGGAGCGTTGCGCACTTCCACGACATGGGCATAGCGGGCGGGCTATGAGGACTTTCCCGATCCGGACGCGCTGCGATGACCGACCAGCTCCCCACCATCATCCCGCCCGGCTCGCTCACGACACCGGCCGACACCTATATAGTGCCGGCGCTGATCGCCGACCTCGGCGAGCAAGCGAGCTGGCGCTACGTCGAATTCTTCACCGCCAACATCAACAACGATCACGCGCGCCGGGCTTATGCCCGGGCGTGCGCCCGGTTTTTCGTCTGGTGCGAAGATCGCGGGCTTACGCTGACCGCCATCCGGCCATTCGACGTGGCCGCCTGGGTGAAGGAGCTGCAGGAGAACCACGGGGCGCCGGGCGTAAAGCAGCAGCTCGCGGCCGTGCGGATGCTGTTCGACTGGCTCATAACCGGCCAGGTGATGCCGATGAACCCGGCCGCGGCCGTACGCGGGCCGAAGCATGTTGTGAAAACCGGCAAGACGCCGGTGCTCGATGCCGACGACTGGCGCAAACTCATCGACAGCATCCCGACCGAGACCGTGCGTGATCTTCGCGACCGGGCGTTGATCTCCACCCTCACCTATTCCTTCGCGCGCATCACCGCTGCGCTCAAGATGAAGGTCGAGGATCTCCGGCCGCAAGGCGCCGGCTGGCGGCTACGGCTGCACGAGAAAGGTGGCAAGCATCACGAGATGCCGTGCCATCACGCGCTCGCAGAGGCGCTGCACGCTTACATCGCCGCCGCCGGCATCGCCGAAGATCGCAAGGGTTGGTTGTTTCGCACCAGCCCGAGACATGCCGC
>CAVYXX010000094.1:0-30964 GCA_963772355.1 uncultured Alphaproteobacteria bacterium
CCAACCGGCTCGTGGCGATCCGCACCAGCTCACAGACCGCCCCGGATGCCAGTGGCTCGACCACGCTGTCCTGCCCATCGCACAGCTCACTAGCGCCGACTGCGATTATGTCGTCAAGCCACCACAACATCGGTTGCCGGCTGAGCAGAAGCAGGCGAATTGGTGCCGGGGGTCGCTCCAGCCACCCAGTGGCGCGAAGCAAAGCCCGGACGGCTTCACGGTGGGCCTCGGGATAGTCGATCGCCAGAAAGAGGCCCTTGGTGGTGATTGGCAGCGGGGAGCGCCTTCCAGAGATACTAGACCGGTACTCCATTTTTCCTCGCGCAGCAGAGTCGCAATCTCGGCTGCCAGCCGTGACTTACCCGCGCCCCCTGCCCCCGTGAGAATCCGGATCGCAATTGGTCGGTCCTCCCGCGCCCAAGCGATCAGCTTTTCACGGTCGAGGTCGCGTCCAATAAGCCTCTCGGAGAGGCGGGTACGCCAGGTCAGAAGGTTGAAGATGTCGAGTTCACCAGGAGAAGTCTGTGCCGAAGGTAGGTCACGCCAGGGAAGGCTCGGCAGTTCCGCCACTGGACGGGAGCCGACATGCTGTATGACGATGCCGTGCACGTCGCCAATGACCGCGTTGCCGACGATATCGCCAGCGGAGAGCTTGTTAGAACTCCATAGCTCCGGCATCATTCTGTCCAAAGGTCGTGAGCAAGCTGCGCAATGGCGACCAGCACGCCGATGATGCCGATTGCCCATGCGGTGCGATCGGGTCCGCTTTTCGGTGCCGTTGATTGCGGCGGCGCTGACGCTTGGGAGGCGGAACCCGACACGTCTCCGACTATTACGTTGCCGGAGATGTCGCGGGCACGCATTGCATTGCGGCGCCGGGATCCAGTGATCATCAAACCCGCAACGGTTAGCATCACGCCGGCCAGGAGATACAGATACCAACCCATTTGATTTCTCGCGAGCTCGCCTTGTAAAGTGTCCGAGTAGGTTAGTCCTTCATGTGTCAGGCACTAGACTATAGCTGCCAGAGAGGTTGTCCCTCCGGGGCTGGGTCGAGGGGCTGCGGTTGCCACACACGCAACCCCCCGTCCGGAGACCCCGGACGGACATCTATGCACGGACGACGCGTCATGGTCGAATGCTGTGGTGCAACGGCTCGCGAACGGTTGGAGCGGTCGCCGCCGTCGCGAGGGGCCCCCGGTCCACAACCAGTCGGGTTTCAAGTTCGACGATTCCGGCGGCGGCTCTAGATGCCAATTCCATGTGCTCAGCGTGGTGGCACAAACACCGGTCCGACTGCCCTTAGCCGCCGGTCGACGCGCTCGCCCGTGCGGCAGCGCCGCGGCGGGCATGTGCTGGAACGGCACGTGGCCGCTGAACCGGGGGCGGATGGGGGGCGGACGGGCGTAGGGTACGAAAACAAGCCACGAACCGGATATCTGACGTGTGGCTTCCGCTTCGAGGCGCGTTGGCCAGTTGGCGGTGAACGGTTGGACCAGCCGCGATGAAATCAACGAGCGAAAAAACGCGAGTGATGACCCGGGGGGCGCTCGTCCATCGCCCGAGGCGTGGAAAGTATTGTCTGAAAACCGCACCCTAACTTCCTTCAAACTGACTGCTCGGGCGCCAGCCGGGTAAAAAGGGTTCGTCCTCTCGGAGGACTTCTTCTGCGTCATCTGATAGCGCGCCGCGGGCAAAAGGTGGTAAGCGCAAAACCTACCGCTTCTGTTCCAACCCCGCAACTGGTGGCCATGGTTCCCATGCCGCCAACCGACACTAAAAGCCCCCGGCCGTGCCAAAGACCCTCGTGTATATCATCGGCGCTACGCAGTCAGACCTGGACACCCAAGTGGCCGAAATCGCGAGAGTCATCCCGCTCGATCGCGACCGCGGCGACAAAGCCTTCGCCGCCACCCCGTCAGAGCTCAGAAATCCACCGGCGAAACGCCCCAAGTTCCAGCAGTTGGTGTCGAGCCTGAAGCCATACGACACCCTGGTCACGACCCGCATGAACCACCTGGGCCGGACAATCGACGAGGTGCTGGACACGGTGAAACAGCCGGAATGGAAGAACGTGCACCTCCACTGCCTGGAGCTGAGCACCGACCACAGAGCGGAGCTAACCAAAAGCGACCGCGGCATGCTGATTATGCACACACTTGCCGCGGCGGTGGCGCTGGAACGCGGGGAGAAGGCTCGCCGGCGGGCCGCCAGGCACAAGACCAAGATACAAGGCCGCCCGCCCGCGCTATCTGCGAATAAGCGGCGCGAAGTGCGGGACCGCCTCAGGGCGCCCGATGCCACCGTGACAGCCGTGGCGAGGGTTATGAAAGTAGCCGGGCAACCATCTACCGAACATGCAAACTCGCAGGCGTCGACCCGCCCCTTCGCGCACGCGTGTGAGGGCCGCGACCCCCTGTTTTTCCGTCTTAGGGCCACCGAAGACGCCTTCCTTGCCCTGTCCGACCATCTCCCTGCCGAGGCCGCGGAAGCGCTGCCGGACCATGAAGCAGCCATGCGCTTCAGTAGCGAGCTCCGAGGCAGCGGGCCCATTCTCACGTCGGCGTCCAAGCCACGCAGTTACTCGGGTTGCCACCACCTCGGATCGTCATCAGCGTCCTTCGGCGCAAGCGCCGCGGGGTGCTGAAACTGTATTTGTGTTGGTCATCTCTGTCGGCCGATCACGCAACGACCGAGCGCATGCGCACGCCGTCTGGGATTTCGCCGGTGGTGACCAGTCGCCACATCGCGATCAGCAGCTTGCGGGCGAGGGCCACGATCATGGTGGTTTTGCGAGCCCCGTTCGGCCCTTCGGTCCGGATACGATACCATTGCGCCAGTGCGCTATCTTTCTGGAACTGCAGGAAGCGCCACGCGAGTTGAATCAGTCCGCGGCGTACCCGGGCATTGCCCGACTTCGCCAGCCCCTTCTCTCGCCGTTTGGCACCACTTTCGTCTGGCGAACCGGTCAGCCCTGCATAGCGCGCCACCGCTCGGCGATCGCGCAGTTGCCGGGATAGCACTTCTTGGACGAGCATATCGGCGGTCTCGACGCCGACACCAATAATGCTGGCCAGCAAGCGAACCATCGCGTGTGGCCCGGTTTCGGGGGCTTGCTCGATGCGCATCAGGCGGGCTTGTTCGATCAGATCGATCTGCTCACGGACCATTGCCAGCCGCGCCATGTCACGGCGGATTTCCTCGAGGGTGTTCGGCGGGATCGGCAGGCCTTCAGGAGTCCGCAGTGCGTCCAGCTTCTGGGGCGCTCGGCGCAGCTCCGGCTTGAAGCCGCGAACGCCAAGGCGGATCAGCGCAGCCTTCATTCGGTTGATGATCCGCGTCTTCTCTCCGACCAGGTTCTCACGCTCACGGTGTGGGCGTTTGCCATCTTCTTGATCCATTGTCGGGATAGCGACCATGCTGCAATGACCACACTCACCACGCAGCCATCCGATGAACACGCGCATCAACATTGCGGTGTCGATCCGATCGGTCTTCGCTCGCCGATGCTCGCGGGAGACAGCAACGCTCGTCGAGTGGATGACGTAAGTCTCGATGTTCTGTGTCCGTAACCAGCGCGCCAGCCAGAAGCCGTCGCGTCCCGCCTCATAAGCCACGACAATCCGGTCGACTTTGCTGCCATTCCTGCCAGCGGTGTAGGAGCCGCAGCAGTCCTGCTTCGTCCGGATCAAGCTTCTTTAGCGGATGGCGAGCGACACCTGGAAGCAGTCCGGTTATTAGCCAGCTCGATAGGCTCAACTCGACGACGGCAACGAGGGTGTTGTTTTGAACAAAGGGCGTCAGGGATTTGCTCAGATCATCTGGCTGTGGCATCAGGCGCTCCATCCATGGTGTTGAGGGAACGATGCTGCCCTCATCCCCGGCTGCCCCATAGCTTCTCACCTCCCTTTGATCGGGCGTCGGGTTGGAACGGCTTGAACTTTCCGCCCGATGGAGAGCGACGGGCACGATCAATCGTCGCGCTGATCCTGAAGCGGCCATTCCGCGTGTCACGACTGCCATAGTCGGTCGCCGCCAATCGATGCGCCTGTCTTCTGCCTCACAGCCGGGGGCGAGGCCGCCGGCATCGAGTTCATTGACGAGAACGGCGGCGGGGCTGGGGTGCGATTGCGCGATCGGGCACAAAGGGTGAGGGAAAGAGATCTGCGAAGCTGAATAAGGGGAGGCCGCGTATGCGCGCGTCGGCGTTAGTGCTGTCCTTGGCCCTCGGAGTGCCAGCATGCATGGGCTATGAGGGCGTCGCCGACGTGCCACCTCCTGACTGGATCGCGGTGCCTCCCGGGGTAGCCGATCGCCTGTTTCTCGATCGGGTCCGCGCTACGTTGCCGTATGCGGCGGCGGAGGAATGGGCGGGGTCGTCGATCTAAAATCTCAACCGCGGCGGGGCGGGGTGCGGTTGCGGAAGAAATAGCAATCCAGGCAGTCTGATCACGACGACGAATGAGGAAAGGCCGGGTTCCGTCGCTTACCCAAGCGTTAGTATTTCTTCGCGGTCCGGCGGATCACCTCGAAGGGCGCCCCGCCCGACGCTTTGTCGCCCGGCGAGCGGGCGAGGAAGGTGGCGCAGGCTCGGCAGAAGTGAGCGTTGGGTCAGGTCGGCCAGGAACGCGCACCCGCAATCGGCCCGCTAGTAATGTTTCTCGATCTGTTTCAACTGTGACTTCGATAATACCATCGCACGCAATGGGGAAGCCTAGCATAGGCAAGGCTGTTTGGAAAACGAGTTTCGTTACATCATCAAAGATGGGGGCTGGTTGCACGAGTTGCTCCGGTGGGACATCGAATTTGGCCAACTCCGTCCGCCCGGGAGGGCCAAAAATTCGGACCGTCACGCTTATCGGTGGGTCATCTTTGTCGCAGAACAGCCACGTGATGATGCAAAATTTCGGAATGGCAATTTGCATCTCAGCGGGTGGATTGGGGGGGAAAATCATCTCGCCCGTGTAAATACCCATAAATGATGGCTTGTTTCCCAACTCCAGACGGATGTCGTCGCAAAAAAGGCAAAATGCCGAGCGGGAGGGAGGCATGTGTGCGCTAAACTCGGAGGAAGTCAGCCTTCGAGGCATCTTCCTTAATAACTGGCCCCCGGGGCGGAAAAGAATGTGCCGGAAGGATGGGCATCGAGGCGCCCGATGCCGGAGGTATAGATGAGTAGTTAGAAATTTTCGCCCTAACCCGCGCGTCAGAGTAAGGAGGAACGCGAAGATGCTCTGGCGACATCTCAGCCGTCTGGAAAAGGAATTCTTCGTGGGAGCAAAGCCTGATCAGCAACGTCACATCAAGGGCCGCTGCTATCTTCAACAAAGTGGTTGTCGTCAATCGGCCGTATTCGGGATCTTCAAAGCGAGATATCTCACTTTGCTTCTTCCCTTGAAGATCGGCGAGATCAGCTTGGGACAAACCCCGCTGCTCACGAACCGCTTTAATTTGATAGGCGATGTAATTTCGAGCGCGAGCTTCAACATAGGCGTCCCGGAACTCTTTATCGCTGAATTCGGACAAAACTCGATCAGATACTATAGACACGCGCCCTCCGAGGGTCGGTTATAATAATGGCCCTGCGTCGCTCCGCTTCTTTTGGGGCGGACTTTGGGATGAACTCACCGCCTTTTTCGATCGCGCCGATCAGCAACGTGAACTCGCTACGCCCAGGTCCAAAAAATCCAATAGGACGGTGCTGAACTTCGGCCGCCTTGAAGCGAATTTCCAGCAGCTTGTCGTATCCATGAAGTTGCTTTGTCCGAGTGCCATTCCAGTTGTGTTGTGGCTGATCTCGCAATCCATTGACGCGCTCGAAAAATTTGGCTCGCGCAGCTTTGGGTCTGCGCGCCAACCACTCCTCGAACTCGTCGACCCCATTGTCACTAAGGTAGCTCTTGAACGTCCACGCGGCCATCTTGATATAGCATTTTTGTGATGAAGGCAAGCCGATTCATTTGAATGCCATAACGAGCTCTGCTGGCCCTCCTTGAGCATCCCCCACCAGGAAGTCGCCCACCTCCATATAGGATGGCCGGCCGCCTGACGCGGCGTTCGGATGATGCAGGACCTGAACCTTGCCTTCGTCCCGAATGAGGGACCAGCGATTCCGGTCGGCGCTTCGATAGAGTTCTCGAATGGGCTGTGCCATCGCTGCCCCCTCCCCATCCCGAGCAATTGAACGCAGTCGCTTGTTGGCCCAGATGTTGCCCCGGAAACTTGGACAACAGAAGGCTAATCCACCGACTGCCCGTCTGGAGTGAGTGCGGGTCCGACGTAGCGCCAATTCACACCGCGACCATTGCCCCTCGCATGAATCCAAACACCTAACGCCTTACTGTCGTCGGGCCGCCACCAAGCCCAGTGTCTGACCCCGAACTCATCAATGGGGGGGGCCAGCTTGATCGGACACAGACGTTCCCTCATTAAGCTTATTGCGGACACGGTGCGGACATTTAAATCGATAATTTCGAGCGGCGCCCCGTAAGCTATTGATTTAGTTGGTGAGCCCGGTGGGATTCGAACCCACGGCCCCAAGATTAAAAGTCTCAGAAACATGCCCGCCGTGAGACGACATGACCGGACGCGGACCCACCTAACCTCCTAAAATACGATGCATACACTTGCATGGCACAAGACTTTCGGAGACATTGCCCGACACGCGGACCCGATAGCGTGGGTCCGCAATGGGTCCGCAAGTTTCGCGGATCCGGTTCGCACGGGGTGTCATGAAAAAGGTGTTTCGGCTCACACAACGCACCGTTGAAGAGGCAACCTGCCCGCCGGGGCGCAAGGATGCGCTGGTATTCGATGGGGAGACGCGGGGCTTCGGGCTGCGGATCACGGCAGCCGGGTCCAAGGTGTTCCTGGCCCAGTACCAGGGCGCCACCGGCAAGCGCCGGGTGGTCATCGGTCCCTTTGGCGTGCTGACCGTTGAGCAAGCCCGAAAGCGGGCGAGGGCGATCCTGGGCGATGCGGCCGAAGGGCGTGATCCTTTTGCCGAGCGGCAGGCGCAAGCAGCGGCGCAGCGCTCGGCCGAGATTGCGGCAAAGGCGCGGGCGGCAGAGGAAGCCTTCACGTTCGGCAAACTGATTGAGGCATGGGAACAAGCCCGGGCAGGCGACCGGCGTGCGTCATATCTCGCGATCGCCGCCGCCGCCATGCGGAAGCATTTCGCCGCGTGGGGCGATCGCCCGGCCGGTAGCATCACAACGGCGGAAGCGGTGCGAATGCTTGACGGCATCAAGGCGACGGTAGGCGCTACTGCCGCCAACCGCTGCCTGTCGTACGCACGCGCGACCTATGGGTGGGCAGAGAAGCGCCAGATGGTCACTACCAACCCGTTGCGCGGCATCGAGGCGCCGTCCCGTGAAAGGGCACGTGATCGTGTTCTGAGTGGCGACGAAGTCGGGACGATCTGGCGCGCGGCTGAGAAATTGAGCGAACCTGCTCGTGGTTTCGTACGCGTACTGCTGCTTACACTGCAACGCCGCGATGAAGTGGCGGGCCTCCGATGGGATGAACTCTCCCACGACCTAATGACATGGACCCTTCCGGCCGAGCGGTCAAAAAACGGAAAGGCGCACCTGGTTCATCTGTCCGAGCCGGTGCGGACGATCATCGCGGACGTGAAGCCGCTATCCGGTTGCCCCTTCGTGTTCCACGCTGCAACCCGAAAGCCGGTCTCTGCCTTCTCGGCGATGAAGCGAGCACTTGACGCTGCGATTGTGGCTAAGCGGAAAGAGGCTGGCGCGAAACCTCCCGCACCGCCGGGCTGGACCATGCACGATTTTCGCCGCGCGGGTGTGACATCTTTGGCCGGCATGGGCTTCCCGCCGCACGTGTGCGACCGGATTCTGAATCATGTCACGGGCACCCTTATGGGAGTCGCCGCGGTGTATCAGCGGGCAGAGTTCCTGGCCGAACGCAGGGCCGCGTTGGACGCATGGGCCTCTTTTGTGCTGGCAGCCGCCGCCGGCGGCAAGCCGGTTGCGGGCAATGTCGTCACCCTCTCGCGCCTCGCCTGACATGCTACTTGTGCTGACGGCGCGGCTAGGCCGATCACCGAACGCCCGAGCCTCCGCACCGGGCTGCCCCGCCACCCAGTTTGCGGAGGATGCTGCGGAAGGCGGTAGACGATGCAAGAGAATGGGACGTCGTCTGGCTCTCTCGATATGGAGATTGAGGGCGGCTTCATATCGCCGTTGTTCGCCACCGAGACCACCGCCGTCGGCGACAGGATCGCTGTGCTGCGTGAGCCGCTCATCGTGATTCACGATGAGGTCCTGTCGAATACGGGGATAGTTCAATCGCTGGCGCAGCACGCTCTGGAATCCGGCAAGGCGCTTCTGTTCATCGGCGCAGGCGTCACGGGCGACGCCCTGCAGTGTCTCGTATTGAATGTGAACCGAGGCGGCTACCCGTTTGCCGCCGTTAAGGTATCTGCATGCGGTGCGGCCCGCCAACTCATATTGGAGGACATCGCGACCGTCACTGGGGGCATGGTGCTCAACGAAAATCTCGGGTTTCAACTTGAGCATCTGACGACACGCTGGCGGAGAGACTTGGTGCTTGGCGGGGCGAAGATGGTTCGGATCGAGAAAACAAAAACGAACATCTTCGGGGGTGGCGGGAGGCCGCTCATGGCGAAGAATGCTACACAGGTCGGAATCGGGGGAGCGTCCCGTGATCCGGCAATCGTGCCCGATGACGAATCGGCGCGTATGGCCCCGGAGAAGCCATGCGAGCGTGCGCCTCATATATTTCATCGTGCATCAACGGAACTCGTTCATGACACGATCAGGGCCGTTTACATACACGCGCGAAACCGAGGGATGAAACCTCCAAACTTGAAGGAAATTGCAAATCCCGTGCAACAGATTCTGCATCGTGATCGATACGATGCCACGGCCACGCGGATCCAAGAGATCGCAAGCGAGAAGCCCCTCGCCGAGTTTCGTGGGAAGACAGGTCAGCGGGTGAACCGCAGCTTTCTACCTTTCTCCCTGGAAGGCTATGAGAAATCTGGCCTAGAAAGCTGATCTGATCGACTTTCCCCGCCACACGCCGAAAGGGCGTCGCTGACGGAGAAAATAGATGAAGGATGAAGCCACTTCGTACTACTTGAACGGTGGAAAGCAGGCTCACGAAGCCGGGGAGTTCCTGAGCGACCAGCAATTGGCCGACATGCTGGATGTGACCACACGAACCACATTGCGGTGGCGGCGCGATGGGGGCGGCCCGAAGTATATCCGGGCGGGGCCGCGCCGTGTCCTGTATCGCCGCTCCGATGTGCTGGCCTGGGCCACCGCCCGGACGTTTCCGACCCTAGCGGCCGAGGCCGTAGCCGGCCAGGGACACTCAGCCTAACCCCGGGGCGCGGTGACGCACCTCGGGGATCGATTCGATTACAGTTTTCGGTGGCACCGGCAAATGTAGTCGCGCCTTTCGACCAGGCCAATAGCACACCGCGTCCAAACCATCAGGACGCGACTATGAACCAACTTACCAGCCCTGCCATCGCTACCCGAGACGAACAGCCGAGCATGCCGGTCGTGTTACTCGACTAGAAGGCGGTGAGGAAAGCAGACCTCGAATGGACCAGCGATAGCGCCCGGTATCGTTTTTCCGACAGCGTTATCAGAGCACTGCTGGATGCGTTTCCAAACGCATTGGATGACGGCGGTCAGCCGTGAACCGGGCCGCGGCGCACCGTTATTGGTCGGAGGCAATTAATGGTGCTTGCACTACTAATTCCGCGAGCCGCCCCAGAGGCCGGCCGCTCAAACCGGAGGTGACCGAGCGGCGGCGCCGGATTACCGAGATGGCCGAGCGGTTCCAGCCAGCCAGCATCCGTCAGCTCTACTACCAGGCCGAAGTCGCAGGGCTAGTGCCGAAGACGGACGGCGGCTACCGGGCGGTGCAACATGATATCCTGGTTCTGCGCCAACAAGGCAACATCGAGTACCGACTGGATCAGCGACAATACGCGATGGATGCGCAAGGCCCGCTCTTACAAGGGCATCGACCACTTCCTCGATCTGAGCATCAGCACCTATCGCCGAGATCTCTGGCACCGCGCGCCCGTCTACGTCGAGATTTGGATAGAAAAGGATGCGCTCGCCGGCACCGTCATGTCGGAGACAAACCCGTATGACGTGCCGCTGATGGTGGCAAAAGGCTTCTCGTCCGAAACCTACCTGTACGAGGCGGCCCACGCGATCGCCGACAAGAACAAGCCAGCATACATCTACGCATTCTTCGATCACGACCCGTCCGGCAAACATTCCGCAAAGCACATCGAGCGCAAGCTGCGTGAGTTCGCGCCCGGCGCAGAGATCCACTTCGAACTGGTAGCCGTCACCAAAGAGCAGATCGAGCAATGGAGACTGCCTACCCGTGAGACCAAGCGGGAGGGCAACCGGCACGCCAAGAGCTTCGAAGGAGATAGCTGCGAGCTCAACTCCATTCCTCCCGACAGGCTCCGCGACCTCGTCCGCGAGTGCATCGCGCGGCACATTGACGGCGGCCATTTCGCCACCGTGCTGGCAGCGGAAGAAAGCGAACGCGCGGCGCTTAAAATGTTCGCGCAGAGTTGGGCACCATGAGCGCCGCGGAAGACGATCACAACGGCTTCATCGCGCAGATTGTGGCCAAGGCGGATGGGACCTTCGAACTCGACCTCATCCCGCCAGAGCACGGTCCACATCTACTAGACGCAGCTTTACGTGGCTCGCAGCAAGCCATCACGGTGCTGAACGTAATCGATGAAACGATACAGCGGATCCACACAGATCCGCCGCTGTGTTTGTGCTGCCCCGCCACTATAGGCCGGATCGAGGGGATTACCTTCGGGACCCTCCGCCCGTTGGTAGAGGGCGCCCCCAGCACCGCAATAATTGGTTTCGCAATCTGCACGAAATGTGACGTCCACAGCGCCAGCGATCCCCGGGTCGTTCAGGCCCTGCGGCGATATTCACCCGGCGCGCGCGTGATCAAGGTCACGCATCCGGGGGGCGGGCGAGCATGAGCGCCGGCACCGAGGTCGAGAAACGGAAGGCCGAGTTCGAGAAGCACCGGGCGAGAGCGCTTCGCAATCCCGCAACGCTGGCCTTTTTAGCCGCTCAGCGGGCGCGGGAGGCGGCCGAGGAGCGTGCCGAGGCCGAACAGCGCGCGATCCCGGAGGGAGAGCCGGCAATCGGCGTCCAGACACGTCCCACCGGCAACGCGGACGGGCTACGGCTAATCGTCGCCGAGGTGGCGCAGATCGCCCAGAACGTCGCCCGCAATTTCGGTTGGCCCGTGTTCCCGTGCAGCCTGGACACCAAAGCCCCAACCCGCCCGGAATCGCAGGGTGGACACGGCTTCAAAGACGCAACTACAGATCCAGCCGAGATCGCCGAGCTGTGGCGCCGTTGGCCAGGCGGTCTTATCGGCATCGCCACCGGTGAGGTCTCCGGAATCGATGTGCTCGATGTCGATGTCAAACATGAGATGGCAGTCAAGTGGTGGACCGTCGCATCCAAGCGCGTGCCACCCACCCGCACCTATCGAACACGGGGCGGTGGCTTTCACGTCTACTTCCAGCATGCTCCAGGCATCCGCAATACCCAATCCAAGCTGGCACACGGCGTCGATAGCCGTGGCGACGGCGGATACATCATCTATTGGTTCGGCGCTGGCTTCGAATGCATCGATCACGCGCCGCTCGCACCCTGGCCCGACTGGCTGCGCGACTGCCTGCTCTGGCAACCACCGAAGGTCGAACCGCCCGCCTACGTCACCAGTCCAGAACACGCCGACAAGGCGATCGAAGGCGTGCTCCGCCATGTCTCCGCCGCACGAGAGGGCGAGCGCAACGCCGTCCTATACTGGGCCGCATGTCGGCTTAGAGAACGGGCCGAGGCCGGGCAGATCGGACAAGCCGAGGCAACCGCTCTGCTTATCGCCAGAGCCAGGTCCATCGGCATCCAGGACGTCGAGGCCGTCCGCACCGTATCCAGCGCATGGAGGGCCGCATGAGCGACCCAGATCCCGCCGACGCTGGTGCCTGGGGCGGCAGTGGCAGGGGCAGCAAGGCCCGCGCGGGGAAGCGCCGCGGAACGCCACCCCTCGGCGAGGATGATGGTCCGCACCCCTCCGGCAACGGACATGACCCCTCGCCGCTCGATCCATCCCAGGCAGAAAAGCTTCGAACTCGCAAAAGAGAAGCTCGGCGTGTGGAATGCCGGCGATGACGACTACGTAATCCCTCCACGGGGATGGTTACTTGGCACAACCTTCTGCCGCGGATTCCTTTCCTCCGTTCTGGCCGATGGCGGCGTCGGCAAAACCGCACTCCGCGTCGCTCAACTCATATCCCTCGCCATAGGCCGCAGTTTAACCGGCGAGCACATCTTCCAGCGATGCCGCGTGCTCATCGTCTCCCTGGAAGATAGCAAAGATGAGCTTCGCCGCCGCGTCTATGCCGTTATGCGGTACTATGCCATCGATCCCACAGAGGTGGACGGCTGGCTGTTCCTCGCCGCCCCCAAGGGCCTACGCGTCGCCGAGATGAGCAAGGATGGCGTCCCCGTTGCCGCCGAGCTGGAAACGCTGCTCCGCACGATCGTCCAGGGCGAACACATCGATATCGTCACGCTGGACCCCTTCGTCAAAACGCACAGCCTCACAGAAAACAGCAACGATGCACTCGATTTTGTATGCACACTGCTCGCCTCAATCGCGATCGATCACGGCTGCGCCGTCGATTTCCCACACCACACGTCAAAAGGAATCGGCATCGCCGGAGATGCGGATAAGGGACGAGGCGCTTCATCCGCCAAAGATGCCGCCCGCCTGGTTTATACCCTCACTGTGATGACGCCGGACGAGGCGGTTCAGTTCAGCGTCGATGAGGCAGACCGCAAATCGCTGGTCAGACTGGACAGCGGCAAAGTCAACATCGCCCCGCCATCCAAAGACGCCGTCTGGTTCAAAATCGTCGGCGTCCACCTCGACAACGGGAATGCCATCTACATCCACGGTGACAACGTGCAGACCGTCGAACGCTGGCACCCGCCAAAGACGTGGACCGGCCTCGATAGCCCTCTCCTGAACCGTATCCTCGATGATATCGAAGCGGGGTGCCCAAACGGCGAATCCCGCTACTCAACATCCAGCAATGCAAAAGAAGACCGAGCAGCATGGGCGGTCGTCGTCAGGCACGCCCCCGATAAAACCGAAAAACAGGCCCGTGAGATTATCAACCGATGGTTGAAGACCGGCACTCTCTTCATCGAAGACTACTTCGACGGAGACGCCCGAAAGACATTCAAAGGAATCCGCGTCAACCCGGCAAAAAGGCCCTCGTGAAGCCGGAACGATGCAACATCAGAACTCCGATGTAGCCTTAGAGAACGGCCGTTGTGCAGTTAGTTTTCTAACTGCGCAAACTCCATTGCGAACGGGCAACACATTACAAAGCCGCCGTTGCCACTGTGAAAAGAATAACCCCTGATCCAACTACCTGCATTCTGCGCAGTTGGCGCAAAATCAACTGCGCATCAACTGCGCAACCCATTTTGCGCAGTTGTTAACGGCTGCCTAGGGAAAAAGGTAACTGCGCAGAGGCGCATTTTACATCCGACCGGCCGCCTAACTGCGCAACAACTGCGCAATCCGTGCTCCCCTCTTCAGGATATACAACCTATGGGTGAAGCAGCACGACGTAAACGGGCAGGCACATACCCCGACCCAAACGACCCCATCGCCGCCGCTAGACGCTTCTGGTGTGGACGCAGCCAGATGCCGGTCGAAGACTTCCGTGTCCCCCATGGCTTGCTGGCCATCACGTTCGACGTGGCAGGCGCCGCACCAACCACGTCCATGATCGATCCAGCGCGGCTCGTGGAGGCCATGGACCGCGCTACAGTGGCCGCCATGCGACAGCCATACGATCAGATCGTGCGCGGCACTGCCTACGCGCTTCTGCTTCTACAGGCCAAGAAGCAGGGGGATGATAACACGCTCCAAGGTATCGGCCTCATGGGTGTCTGGCCAGCATTCAACCACCCCATGTTCGGCGATACCTTCCGACGTGGCGTATCGCGCCGACTACGAGAAACCGGCAAAGCGCACATCACATGGCGGTTCGGTCCCGCTGGACTGGCTATGGCGATCGCTGACGCATTCGTCGACCTCGAACCCGCACAGGCCATCGCACCCGATAATATGCGGGTCTTCGTCGAAGAAGTGCGGGACGATGAGGACAGGATGCAGTGAAGGCGAACAAGTGTTCCGCGACAGCTCTGATGGCCGGTCGTATTGCCTCATCCAGGAATGCTCCCGAACGGGTTAGGCATTGCCTCACCAGAATGCTCCCGGCGCGGCGTCACTTTGTCAATCGGCATCCAACGGGTATTGCTTGAGATCTGGCACATGCTGGCGGCGGCATGATGGGCCCTGCGCGAGCGATTCGTCAGCCTTACCCGCGCTTGGGGAGGGGCGTTGCCATCACCTCCCGTTGTAGTGGCGTTCGGAAGTCGCGGTTGAATGCGGTGTGATCAGGCTTGCCTTACGGAAGCAAACGACCCGGCGCCAACCGGTGCCGGGTCGCATCACCGGGCGCGGTCATTGGCGTCCCCGCCTGTGCCGCGAGGCAATCGTAAACTTGTCATCAGCGGGCCTCAAATATCCCGGGGGTTCGGGGGCAGCGCCCTCGCCTCCGGCCGATCAAAGCGCGTGCTGGGAGCGTCACCCACACCAACCGGCTTAACTGTTAACCAAGACGAGCGCCTGTCGTTTACGACCATAATGGGAATGACTGTTCAGCGTTACGGAACGGATTGAAGCGGGGACTGTGCAGCGTGATAGCCCGGAGCACTGCCGCCGAACACCAGTTGATGTGCATTTTCCCGCCGCCACACTTTGACACGGCGCTGTAGCGTTCGCAGCAGTTTGTCCGGGTAGATATCTGGCTGCTCCCGCTGAAGCCGCTCGAGCAGTTCTCGCGACGTCCGCCATGGCTCGACCTCGAACCACTCACGTATTTGCGCCGTCACCGACAGGAACGGATCAGGGCAAGTCCGCAAATATTTGCGGCCCTTTTCTTTCGGCTTACTCGTCGGACGTACCTCACCCTCGTGCCAAGACGTTCGAAGGCCTTCCAGGAACTGCTCTAGCGTTGGCGCACTCACCGATACCATTTCGCCAGTTACCGGCCGATCGGCAATCTCGACGAGCTGCTTCTGGGCAAGGCGGATCTCACTCAACAGCCGCACCGGATCCAGAGTCGCCTGTAGAGCACCGAGACGAGCTGGTACCATCTCGCTCGTACGCGGATCGGCCAGCAGCCGCTGATACGGCGTCGCTGGTGGGTAGTAGCGCTTCGTGACCCTCGCTCCATGACGTTTCTTACTGGCCAGCTTAAAAGACGGCTGAAAGAAATTCACAAATAAACGAACCGACATATACAGTCGACCCAACGCCGCTGCCGCCTCCAAGCCGACGTAGCGTCGGTAGCCCACAATGCGGCGCACAACTGCGCCGTTGTTCTGCTCCACCCATGCTTGATCGTTCTTGCGATACGGCCTACAGCGTGTGAACTCCACACCGGCGTCCTTGCAATAGGACTGTACGGTCTCATTCATGAACACGCTATCGTTGTCAGTATCAAACCCTAGCAGAGGAAACGGCATCCGCTTGCGGACCTCGCTCAACACCGCAATCAATACCGTCTGCTCCCGGACCAATAACGGTGCACACTCCGTCCAGCCGCTCGCAATGTCGGTCAATGTCAGCGTCTGCACGAAACTGCCTTCTGCCGTCGGCCCGCTGTGCGCGACCAGGTCGGCCTCCATGAACCCAGGTGCCGGATCATCCCAGCCATCGAATGTTCGAACCGGCACGCTGCGCCGGACCCCGGTCGAGGATGCCGATCGTCGACGCCCTCCTCCTGTTGCTTGCTCCTTAACCTTGCACAACGATCGGTCGATGGTCGCCGCGCTCATTGCCAGCAGACCGCTTCCCACCTCCGGCGCGAGTTTGAGATGACCGTGCCGCTCCATTGACTCAACGAGGATAGGTATCAACGGTCGCAACCGCTTGCCGCATACCCGGTCCGACGCCTCCCAAACCAAGATCAGCGCCTCGCGCACGGCGTCGTCATAAACCCTACGTCTCCGACGAGGGCCGGAGGGCTCACTGCGCATCCGAAGCAGACGCATCGCATGCTTGCGATGCAGACCGCTCACCGCTGTAAACTCGTCCAAAATGCGGCTGCGATCTTTGCGAGCGGACCGGGCGTACCGCTCCGCCACCACCGCCACCAACTCATCCCGTGTCGCCATGCTGATCCGCCTCATGCTCGCCCCCGCCGAACCCCGGCGGGGAGCAAATTACGTGAGGCAACAGACCGACACTGGGGAGCATTTCAGGTGAGGCAATGCGGTCGATCATGGCGTATGTCATGCCCATCACCTCGCGCTGGGTTGGTGCGTTCTCCCATCGCGACACCGTCGGCTGTGAACACAGATCATCGCCACCGTCCGGCAGGCGACCACAGGCCACTTTGAACCCGGGGTCAGTGCGCAGAAAATCCAGGTCGTCGCCATCTTCGTAGCCGCAGGCGATCGCCAGTATTCGTGCCCGCAGGATGTCGGTGACGCTGTGCGTCACGTAGAGTGGGTTGCGCGGGTCCGAGATCAACGGCGCGAGCGTATCGGCGATACCGAGTTGTCGCTCCACCGCGCCGAGCAACAGCACGCCTCCGTCGCAGGTGATGCGTCCGCCGTCGAACGCCGCCACCACCTTCTTGCGCTCAATGGCGGGAAAGCCGAACGGCGGGGGGTTTTGGGGGCCAAACGGTGCGGACATAGCGAAACTCGCGGCGATCCAGTGGACGGGGCAGTCGTGACACCGGATCTATGCGTGGATTCAATGCGTTGTACAATTGCGGTTTGCGAATCGCTGCAATGCGCTGAATAAGACAGGTTAGATAGCTCCTCCTGCATCACCGCCGCCGCCGAGCCACAGCAGTTTAGATTTCTTGGCTGCCCCTTCCGTTAGTTAGTGCCCATCCATAAACGAGGCTTTTTCCTGGACGACGATCCTTCGGAACGTCCCGAGTGGCGCCCTGACCGGTCTCTGGGGCAGCAATTTCCCGCCTCGGTTAGGGAATAGTTGCAATTGCAACCTTTGCGTGTACCGCAGGGCGCGTGCGGGCAGCGGGGTTCGGCGCGCCCAATGCGAGCGGCGGTCAGGTCGTGGCCACGGCTAGTCGTGCACAGAGAGCCAGGTTGTAGGCGACAACCGAGGACCAAACGTATGAGGTGAAGTGCGCCAGCCCGCGCCAAGTGCAGCGTGCCAGGCCAAACGCCCGCTTCAAACAGGAGATGTTGGCCTCGATGCCGGCGCGGAAGTTGCGCAGCTTGCGATACACCCAGCGACTTTTGACCATGGCTTCGATGCCAAGGTGGCCCTTCTTGTGGAACGCGACATCGCTCACGCCAAGCGCCTTGGCCTGGGTGACGTTGGCGGTGCTGGCATAGCCGCCGTCGCCCGCGATTTGGCGTGGCGGCTGGCCATGAGACGCAATGTGGCGCTCCAGCATGGGCAGAAAGCGCTCGGCATCGGCCGGATTGCCGGTCTCGACGACGACGTCGAGGATCAGGCCGCTGCGACCGGTCGCCAGATTGATCTTGTGGCCGTATTGCACCTCGCGGCCGCCTTTGACGATGATGTCGGCGTGCGGCTCGAACAGGCTGACCACTTTTTCGCTGGCCGGCACCGCTTCGCCGTCGAACACCCGGCGCCTGGTCTGCGTCATGACGCGCTCGATCAAGGGCAGGTAATGGCGGACCTCGCCGCACCAATCCGCGGCGGTCGGTTCCGCGCATGCCGCCAGCACCACGAGCGCTCGCTCCAGGGCCAGCTTGGTGGCACGCGTGACTGCGATCAGCTCGCGATACAGCTTGGCCTTTCGCTCCTTGCCGCGGCTGTGCTGGATGGCGTGGGCACGCTTTTTGGCCAGCCGGCGGTGATCACGCCAGCGGATCCCGGCGCGGCCGGCTAACCCACCCGCCTGTTCCAGCAAGCGTGTCATCACCCGGACCGCGTCCCAAAGCAACGAGCTGTCGCTGGGCTCATGCATCAGCGCTTCAGTGACTGTGCTGTCGATGCGAACCATCGCTGCCGGCTCGAGCCGGGTTTGCCGGGCGTTGCGCACCACCGCCTGATTGATCGCTTCCCAACTGGCCGCGGTGATCGCGCTGATGGTCTTCTGAAGCACCGCCTTCTTCGGCGTCCAGCCCATCGGCAGCCGCGCGAAGGCGCGAAACGATGCTGAATCTTCCAGGTGAAACGCTAGTTCCTCGTAGCTCAGCTGGCGGTATTGCTTCAGCAGTGCGCAGCGCAGCACGGCTTCCGCCGGCAGGCCACGCCGGCCGGTCTCGCGCACCCCGTCGCGGCGCAGATCGTTGCTGACCAGGCGTAGCAATGGGCGATGTTGATCGAGCCACTGCGAGATCTGCTTCAACTCGCGACCGATCTCGTGGGTGGCGAAGATATCGAATAGACTGGCCTGTGTGATGCGTTCCTGACGCATGATCGGGCTCCGGCGGGTGGGGTATGGATTCGGCTGCAGTGGTATGCCGCCGACACATAACCGAAGCCGCCGGGCTTAACTCGCGATATCGCGAAGCAGCTGGGTTTTTAGACGATTAGCGTTTATGGACGGACACTAGTTATACCTTACCTCGGGCAGAGCTGGCAGATTGTTGAAGACAAGACCGCCGCCCGACGTCCCTGGCTGTTTGAGTCGCCATTATATACCCCGCTCAGTGCAGAACCCGAAACTTCTCGGGCGAGATGATCACCCGCATCCCGCGTTTGGCTGTGACGCCGTTTCGCACACCTAGGTCCGCCGTCGGGGGGTGTCCTCTACTTTGCGCGCAGGGTGACATTTCTATCTTGCGCCGACATGACAGAATGCGGGGGGGCACTGACGCCGGTTCTTCTCTTGACGTTGACGTCGGGACGTGCATGGACTGATCGCGCGCGCCGCTAATATTTGGGCCGCACTTCGATCCTTCGTAGCCGCCGCGCCGCGCCTGAAGCCGGTCAACCCAAAAAAGCCGGTCGCTCTGAGACAATCAGCGATTGATCATGGGGAAGGAAGTTCGATGCAACCGCGCACACGTCTATTCTCAACCGTCACACTGAGCACGGCCATGGCCTTCGGGACTGCGGCGATGGCCGCCGATCTTCCGAAGGAAGGGACCTTTAACGCCACATATTCCGCATTTGGTACCGCCAAGGTAACCGCGATCGGGAAAGAGCGGGTCCTGCTTGTCATCGATGAGAACGGGCTGACCCGAAGCGACGGGTTTTCCGATCACATGACGTGGCACTGTTGGGGCATGGCCGAGTTCGTGAACGGCGTGGGTGGGCCCTATGGCAGCTGTGTGGGGACTGATCCAGCGGGAGATCAAGTTAGTGTCGATTTCGCTCACGAAAAATGGCACTCGATGAACGAGAAGAATGCGCACGCGTCGGCCACGATCACGGCGGGCACTGGAAAGTATACTGGCATCACCGGTGGTTGGACGTATGTAGCACACGTGAACGAGTTTCGGACGGCGGTTGAAGGAACCTACGCGGTAGACTGCACCAATTCGGGCAGCTACAAACTCCCCTAACTATCAGTGATTTGGTGGGGTCGCCTTTCGGCTCCACTTCAACCACCGGTTGGCGAGATTGGCAATTCTTTGTCCGCTTTCGACCCAACCAAGTCATGGGAGAACACGGAACCAGATCCCGACAGCAGTCATTCGCCGGCGCGGACCGGCAGCCGCTCTGCGGCCATAGCTACCGTTCAGACGAGCGGTACCCTTTCGCCAAAG
Organism: uncultured Alphaproteobacteria bacterium; assembly: GCA_963772355.1. Classification (GTDB taxonomy): domain Bacteria; phylum Pseudomonadota; class Alphaproteobacteria; order Acetobacterales; family Acetobacteraceae; genus Rhodopila. The sequence continues at coordinate 19,884 of CAVYXX010000094.1, forward strand.
CGGTCGTTAGTAGATGCGGCGTCAAATCGCTGGCTGGATTGCGTTCTTGCGGGAATTTGGACAGTGTATTCGAACTACTTGCAGTTCGTCCGACCCCTCAGGTCCAGACGGTGCAAGACCTCCTTGCGCCGGACGCGCCGCTTTACGACCGATCTGAAATTCATAAACTCAACCCGGAAAAAGTGGCGACAGTCTGAAACGAGCGTCACCGAACCGGAGGAAGCGGCGGTGGATGTCGGAAGCTGGCTGCGAAGCCTTGGCCTTGAACGCTACGAGAAGGCATTCCGCGAGAATGACGTCGACGCCGAACTGGTGTTCACGCTAACGGCCGATGACCTCAAGGAAATAGGGGTCTCGTCGTTCGGCCATCGCCGCCGTTTACTGGAAGCGATTGCCGCGTTGCGCCTCAAAGACACGCCGGCTGGTGATCCCGTTCAGTTTTCGTCCGGCCCGCTGAGCAGCCCGACCGGCAACCTCGCCTCACCGGAGGCCGCCGCCGAACGCCGCCCGCTCAGCGTGATGTTCTGCGATCTCATCGGCTCCACCGCCCTCTCATCGCGGCTCGACCCCGAAGACCTGCGCGAGGTCATCCGCACCTACCAGGCGTGGGTCGCGGCCACGATCCACCAGTTCGACGGCTTCATCGCGCGTTATGTCGGCGACGGGGTGCTGATCTATTTCGGCTGGCCGGAAGCCCGCGAGACCGATGCGGAACGCGCCGTGCGAGCTGGCCTCGCCGTCGCTGCCGCGGTCAGCGCAGCACCCGTCAGCGGCGAACCGCTACAGGTTCGCGTTGGCATCGCGACCGGGCTCGTCGTGAGGCTGGCACCGCAAGGGCTATGCAAGCCGCCGTCAGGGGAAGTTCGCGGCGACGGTTAGGCATCTGTCTCTCCCTCATCCGAGGCGGCCACGCTATCACGCTTTAGCGGATGGTCACTCCATTCAACATCTGTGAGCAACACAATTCAATGCTGAAACGCTGCTGCTCGTTAGGCGATGTTTCGAAGCTGCGCGGACAGCAGGGCGTCATTTCGTGCGTGCGGCGAGTGAGCGAATGAGCTGAATGACCTTAGCGCCGGCCGAATTGGTGGGGTCGAGCACAGCATCGCTAGGGGTGTGGCGGATGAGTTTGCTAATTTCGGCCAGCGCACGGATGCGTTGGCGGCGGGTAAGCGCGAAGTCCGAGAACGAGCGGCGGAAGAACAGCTCGTAGAGCATACCGTGGCCGATTAGGCGGTTGAGCTCGCTGGCGGTCGTGAAGGCCAGGAAGAGGACAAACATCCAGATACCGACGAAAACAAAGCGGCGCCAAGAGAAGTCGTGCCACATGAAGGGGATGAAGCCGATCGCGCGGCCGGTGGAGATCACATAGTGGATGTATGCTTCGACAATGCGGGCGGCGAGGACGGCTAGCCAGTAGATGATTGTCTTGAAGAGGATCGGGACGATCAGCGGCGAGCGGTCGAAGCGGGAGATAAACCGGGCATGGTTCGCGACGAGGACTGCCTTACCGACGATAAGGGCAGCAGCGGTCGCAGTCAGGAAGCCGCCGAATCTGATGAGATAGTCGTCGACGATGAGGTTCATCGAGAGGACGACTACGTTGAAGCCCACGGCGAAGAATAGCATCGCTGGGAGTGTTCCGAGGAACTCTCCTACGATGAGGCCGAGGACGCGGCGGGGCCAGGACTGCGGCGCGGGCTTGGTGACCATGGCTTTGATGATTAGCACGCCACCACATCATCGCAGCCTGTCTTGATCGCAGTCGCGCGCTGGGCTTGGCAGAACCGGCCTCGCTATGGCCGAAGTCTAAAGTTTTTGGTCAGCCTCCCCGCGCGATCTGCGAACCGTCATGCCTCACGAATTAGTGAGCAGCACATTCAGAGCGTTCCAGAAACGACTCCAAGAGCTTCCAAGGATATTTGCCAATGACGCATGTCCCGCGTGGCGAGGCAGTATTGCCACTCTTGACCATCGCATTGTTCGTGCTGATGTTCGTTGCGTGGCCGCTCTCGGAAATGGGTGTCCTACAGCGACCGTTGCCAGGGATGACCATGGTGATCGTCGTGCTCGCCAGCTTGTTCGCACTCGGTAACGCGGGCCGCCTCGCGCCTGTCGTCGTGATACTGGGGCTCGTCGTCTTCTGTTTCCAGGTAATCACATTGATTCGGTCGTTCGCCCTCATCGCCCTCCTGAATGACCTGGCGGCCGGCATGCTCGTCCTGTTGCTTTGCGTGCTGCTGCTGAAGGGCACCATGAGGTCCGGGTCCGTGACCATGAATCGGATCATCGGGGCGATCGCGGTATATTTGTTGTTGGGACTGTTCTTCGCGTTGACGTTCGACCTGCTTGAACGGCTTGCCCCTGGTGCCTTCAACATGGGACCCCAGCCGACACCGTTGACGCCGGAAGGGGCACGATTTTTCTACCTCTCGATCATCACGCTTACTTCGGTCGGCTTTGGTGACATGGCGCCAGTGCATCCGTTCGCGCGCTCGCTGGTCATGCTGGAGGGTATTCTTGGACAGATCTATCCCGCAGTCCTACTGGCTCGCCTCGTTTCACTCGAGATCCTGGACCGCTCGAGAAACCGCCCCCCCTGAGCGGCCTCGATCGTTCCATGCATGGCCGAGAGGATGCTGCGCAAGGTTTCAGGCATTATCTGCAAGAATGGAAAACTATAGGAAAACGACCCTACTTCGGGTGAGCGTCATTGCATACTTATGGAGATAGCATCCGCGCCCAAGCTAAGCATTAGGCCGGTGCGCTTTGCTTTCAGATGCATGATCACGCCCGCCTGATTCTGCATCCACAGATCGCCGCTGCTTGTCGCGCCGAGGGCAAAACCATAACTAGCTTGCGCATATGAGCCGGCAAACTGGGACAGGTTCTGCATCTTGTAGACCTCGCCTTGGGCATCGACCGTCGAGGCACCAATGCCGCCAACTCCGAGACCAGCTATCCTAAACGGGTAGGAGGAACCGCGGTAGAAGAGGGTGCCGCTTCCGCCACCCGCATTGCCGATGTAGGCTACTTGCACCTCGTTCATGTCCACGGTTCCATCGGGCGTGAGCCCGGCGACGCTCTCTGGACCGACCTTGACCGAGGAAGAACAGGCGCTCCCGAGCGCGAGGGCGCTGATTGCCAGCAACGCGACGACCTTCTCTGACTTCATATTGTCCCCCTGCACATATGACAGTCGCTGAACCTAACGTGTGAGGCCCCCGATTAGTAGCCGCCTCGCTTTGTTGCAGAACCGCACAACGCAACGTGCTCGGCAATATGTGCGAAAATTGAAAATCATAGGACGATAGTCCGCGCCCGGCCCGGGGCGATTTGACGTATGCCTGCCGCTGGGTGTTACGCGCCAGAGCGCGGACTTCGAACCTGGTGCCGATCCTTCGCTTGACGCCCAAGCAGAGAGGAGCGTGGACTAACAGCGCGCGCCGGGAATGTTGGGCCGGACCTCGATCCTTCGCAGCCGCCGCGACGCGCCTAGGGCCGGTGAACCAAAAAGCGCCGGTCGCTTTGATCAATGATGATGGGGAGGAAAGTTCAATGCAATCGCGCACATGCTTGCTGACCGTCTTCACACTGAGCACGGCCATGGCGTTCGGAGCCGCAGCAAAGGCCGCTGACTTGCCGAAGGAAGGGACATTTAGCGGCACAGGCACCGGGCATGGCACGTATAAGGCTATAGTGATAGGAAAAGAGCGTATGTTGTTAGTAGTCAACGACTATGCTGCTACGGTGAGTAACGGATTCGGCGATCACATTACATGGAACTGCTTTGGTTTGGGCGACTACACGAAGGGCATGGGTCACAATCATGGCTACTGCGTGGGGACTGACCCCTCGGGAGATCAACTAGTTATGGATTGGGTCGATGAGGATCACACTCCGGACCAGAAGAGCTTCAACGGATCGTTCACATGGACGACGGGAACAGGGAAATTTGCGGGAATCAGTGGTGGCGGGACATATGTGGAACATGGAAATGAGTTCCGCGACCCCGGCGAGGGGGCCTACATCACCCAATGGCCGTTCAAGGGTAGTTACAAGCTTCCGTAATTACCAGTGATTTAGTGGGGTCGCTTTTGCGCGGCCCCTCAATTGACAAATCGGCAGGTGACCCCTTTTACGACCAAGGCACCCGCCGCAGCGGCTCAATGCCCTGCGTTGCGAGGGCGTTTGCGTGGCACAAATGATTCCGCGTTCTTGCGTGCCTCTGGTCGGTATGCCCTTATCCGGGCTTGCTAGGGAGGAGGACGGCCCGTGGATGGTGATCCGCCACGCAGCGGACTAAGCCCCGAGAAAGCCGAACAGCTTCGTCAACTGCTGCCGATCCTTGAGGAACGAGTGAAGGAGATGCAGGGGCAAGCCGGCGTAGATGATCTCGTGGCCGAGGTCGCACAAATCCGGGAGACGATAGAGAAGGGGAACAATACGACCGTCTTCAGGGATGTGTTGAAATCCGTGCGCAACATCGCCGAGGGCATCGTAGGCGCCGCGATCTACGATCTCATTCCAAGCAGTGTGAAAACCTCGGTGAGAGAGGGGCTGCTCGGCGCATCCGAAGATACCCGAACTCCGAAGACAGGCACATCTACGCCGTGAGGTTTGAAATCATGCGTGACGGTGTGGATGCCTTCCAATTTGCTGTCGATTCCCGCGATCCCTTCTCCTTCACGTTGCGCGATCTGGACCTATGGATCTGGTGCGGCCCTGAGCTGGCGGCAATGTTGCGGTTGGCATTCGAGAACAGCGAAATTGAGCATCCGACCAAGGAAGGTCTGTCAGTAATCCGGGACAATCCGCAGCGCGTCTTTACGGAAAGGCAGGCGGAGATACTGAAAGCCGAGCTTACGAAAAAACGTTTAGAGGTCGCGCGAGCAATCTTAAAAAATGCTGCTCCTGCTCGACACTCTCCTCGCGGCTCGGATCGTCACCCGCCAGGGCGGAGACGCGGGCTCTGACGCGGAGTCACCGGCAGGCCGCCGGACGCTCAAGCACAGAAATCTTAAAATGTGCAACGTCGGGTCACCTGCCACTTGATGGGTCACCGTGTCAGGCGGCGACAGTCGGACGTGCACGGCCCCTCGCTGTCGTCGGGCTTGGGACCCGGACGATGCAACACCGATTTCGTGACTGTGATCTTTACCATCGCCATGCCCGTCAGACGGTGCTCGCTCGCAGCCGTGCCATTGACGATCAAGGCGTAGCCGCCGGCCTCTGTAGGCGGCCAGAACAACGACACGTTGGGCTCGCGCGCGATGTTCTTGGCGGCGGATACACTCACGTTGCAGCGATGCAGCCGCCGCGAAGCTCAATCGTCACATTGCCGGTGTGCGGACCATCTTTCGCGACTGTCTGCCAGCACCGCTATCGAGCTGCCCTGGCGGGGATCGATAGCCTGCTTGAAGTCCTGGCCATTCCATAGCGTTGAACAACGTCGTGCAGGGTTAGTTGCGGAACCAGCTGACCGCAGTCGGCAATTATTGTGAACGACTTGACGGCTAGACCGTCGAGACCTTATCGTCCGCGCCATATTCACCACCGCCGTGTCGGCCGTGGCCTTCACACTTGGAAGCCTGTCCCCCTGGTGTTCGGGGCGGGCGGCTTCTGCAGCAGCCTCGGCCAGATCGAGGCGAAGGCCGCCACATGCCCGAATGCCCCCACTGCCCTCTCGCCGACGAACATCCCGCCCGGTGTGGTAGCGGGATACCGCTACCGGGCAGTAACGATTGCGCCGGATTGCGCGATTACTTGACGCATAGGTGGGGCGCCCGTATCGTCCCGGCCATTCGGGGCCTGGCGCGCGTCCGGCCTTTTGTTCACTCGGTTGTCTGCCCCAGGAGGCTCCGACGGGCGACTACCCCATTGCCTCATCCGAGGTCAGTAGGTCGTCGCATGTCCGATTTCCACTGCCAGATTAATCTCGGGCTGCCGCCCGCTCTGCGGCCAAATCGCCCGGGCACCGTCCCGAACATCGCCGCCTAGCAGCTTCAGCATTGCGCCCTCCGACGGGATCAACTTGGCGAAGCTGCAGCGGCGAATTCGATTTGATTGCGGCTATTCTCAAAGGCGTGACGCCCCATTGAATAGTCGCAATCGCTGTATTTCGCAAGTCCCGTCGGTGGTGGCGCTCCACAACATCGGAGCCCGAACCCATCGTGAGTTAACTTACCTCAAACCTCGCGAACCAAGAGGGGCGCTCGTTGCGGGGCTTCGCCAAAGTCCTGCTCGGCTCCGCCTTGATGATCAGCGACGTCACGGTCTGCGAAAAAAATGGCCGCTCGTGGGCCGCCTTGCCAGCGAAGCCCACCGTCATCGATGGTCAGCACGCCGTCGATAACGACGGAAAGCCTCGTTACGCGCCAGTCCTGGAATGGGCTTCCTCCAGCGCCCGAAATCGATTCAGCGCCTCCGTCGTCGCCGCCGTCCTGCAGTCATTTCCAGCCGCGTTAGATGACGGCAGGAGCTGGCCATGAGCGCCCGCACCTTGCTGCCGCACCCGGTCGAGATGATCCGGCTGCATCGAGTTAGTTCCACCTTCGCGTACGTCGACGCCCGCATTTTAGGCGTCCACCTGCGCAGCATCGGCGTGGAGCAGCAGCCCAGCGGGGCACTGCGCATCACCCCACCCAGCACCGCCGGCAGGGACGGCCGCCTATGGCCATGCTTCGCCCTCCAGCCAGGCGTGCGGGAAGCCGTCGAGCAGGCCATACGCGAGGCCTGTGACGCGTCCACAGCCCCGCCACGAGGCCAGGGATAGGATCATCCGGCGGCCGGCATGGCCGCGCCCTTCCAACCCGCCGCCGGAGGCTACACCGTGCTTCGCTGCGCCAAGCGCGGGGCGTTCGCCACCAAGATGTGGTCGTGGAACCCCACGCTGAACCAATGGATCAAGCGCACATACAGCGCCGGCATGTGGTTCCTCCCCACCGAGGAAAACGCCAATTCGCTCGGCGAGCTGGCGGCGGCCATCGTCCGCATCAGTGTCGAGCCCACCGCCATGGTCATCCGCGGCGCACTGACGCCCACGAACCGAGACGCCCTCTCGCGCGATCCCAACCTCCTGGTGCGGCGAAACAAGCTGAAAAAGAACGGCTGCGACCCGTTCTTCGACGAGACCGAGCGCTGCTGGGTGATGATCGACATCGACAACTTCCGGCTGCGCGCATCCCACGATCTGGTCGACGATCCCGAATCAGCCGTCGCCCACGCCATCCAGGAACTGCTGCCGCCATGCTTCCACGATGTGCGCTGCTTCTTCCAGCTTTCCGCATCTGCCGGCTTCGTCCCCGGCAGCCTGAAAGGCCACATGTTCTTCTGGCTCACCGCGCCGATCGCCGACGCCTTGCTCAAGGCCATCATGAAGCAATGCGCGCCACGACTGGCTGATTTCAGCGTCTTCCAGGCCGTCCAGCCGCACTTCATCGCCGCGCCAATCATCCAAGGCGGACCCGACCCGATCCCACGCCGCTTCGGATGGATCGATGGCATCGACGGCGCGGTCACCCTGCCGCCGCTACTGCCCAAGCCCACGCCGAGCGGCGTGGGCTACAACGGCACCTACACCGCCGGCCGCGAGGTCGAGGACCACCTCGCCGCCTTCGGCGACGCCCGGGGCCTGGACGGCTTTCATTTACCCCTGCTGCGTTCGACCTTGGCCTACGCCAGGCGCTGCCTGCGCTACGGCGGGCGCGACGATGCCGCCATGAAGGCTACTCTCACCAAGGCCATCCAAGACGCCCCGACCGGACCCAGCCGCCCAAACGTCGATGAATACCTCGCTGACGCGAAACAGCAGGACGCTATCGATGGCGCCTTCGCCCTGCTGCTGAACGGCGAGACCGACCCTCAGCCAGCCGCGAAGCCATACTTCGAACCAGCAACCGGTAGCATCGAACAAGGACGGCAGAAAATGCGCGACCTTATCGCCGAGACCCTAAAACGCATCCAGGCATGGCACGAGGCCAAGCCCGCCGGAAGGCCACCTGCTGAACAGGCCGCCATCGCTGGCGTCGTCGGCAGCGGAAAAAGCTCCGTCCTGCGCGAAGAGATACGGCACTACATCGACGCACTCGGTACCAAAAAACTCCTCTCCCGCGTGCTCTGGCTCGTGCCAACCCACGCACTCGGCGCGGAAGCGCTCGCGGACTTCACCGCACTCGGCATCCGCGCCGCCGTCTGGAAAGGCCGCGATTACATCGACCCCAAGGACCCCAACGCCAAACGCATGTGTCTGGACATCGACACCGTCAACGAGGCGGTCGCCCTCGGCCTGGATATCGAGAAATACATCTGCGGCGATCCAAAAACCGATAAAGTCTGCGCCTACCACGGCGAGTGCCAATTCCAGGCACAGAAAGCGGCCGCGAGACACGCCGACGTCATTATCGCCGCACACCAGTCCCTGTTCGGCACCCTGGCCAAAATCCTCACCGAAAACGTCGGCCTCGTCGTCATTGATAAGTCCTGGTGGAAGGCAGGCCTCAACATGAACCGCGAAACACGCATCGGCGGCTTCTCCGACGGCATCACACGGTTTCCACCGCTTCGCGACGCAAACGCATCCTTCGGCAAATTCAACCGACCCAAGGGTACGCCGAAGGTCCTGGTCCCGGACGATAAGGCCACGCAGCAACTGATCAGCTGGTCACTCCTGGCCCAAGCCGCATTTCAAGAAACGCCCCTCGATTGCCTGGTCAGCCAAGCCGAGGTGCGCGCTACCGGCCTGACAGCCGAGAATTGCCGCGAAGCCGCCAAACTCGAATGGCGCCGAAAGGTCGAACCAGACATCTGGGCAGGCATGCCCCGCAAAATGCGCGAGGGCGCCTTGGCCGCCGCCGCCGTCAACGCATCCCTCTCGCGACGCGCCGGCATCTGGCGCGCACTCGCCGAACTCCTGGAAGGCACCGAAACACACACCGGACGCCTCCAGGCCGGCGAACGCGCAGACGCAGCCGGCGGCCCCGAACCGACCATCTTGCTCCACTCCCGAACCGACATCTCCAGCCAACTGGAGGACCTGCCAATCCTCATGCTCGACGCATCCCTGCCCGAGCAGATCATCAAACACTTCCTGCCGCAATTCACCACACTCGCCCGCATCGACGCCGCCGCACCCTTCATGACCGTCGTACAGGTCATCCGCGGATGGGGGCGGTCCTACATGGTGCCGTCACACAACTCGAAGGTCACACCCGAGGAAAACCGCCGACGCGAAAACTTCCTCGCCCAACTCCGCGATTTCGTCGCGCTCAACAAAACCGATCGCGGCGCACTGGTCGTCACCTACCACGCCATCGAAAAGCACTTCGCCAACATCCCAGGTGTCGCCGTCGGACACTTCAATAACCTCCGAGGCATCGATGCTCACCGCTACGTCGGCGCCCTCTTCGTCATCGGCAGACCACTCCCCGACTTCAGAGAGCTCCGCACCAGGGCCATGGCACTCACCGGCCGCCCCGTCCCGATCGAGAAACCACACAAGGAAACGCGCGGACTCGTCATGGTCGCCGGTTCCAGCCGCAGCATCGAAGTCCGAGCCTACGACGATCCCACACTCGAAATGCTCCGCGCCGCCATCACCGACGCCGAGGTCATCGACAACGTCGGACGCGCACGCGCCGTCAATCGCACCAGCCCAGACGAGGGCGTCCACGTCTACCTCATGACCGACGTCGTTACCCCACTACCCGTCACCACACTTACCAACTGGAACAACCTGCGGTTGCGCCCCGTCGCCCGGATGGCAGCTCGGGGATGCGTGCTGCAATGTTCCGTTGACGCACACAAAGCCTACCCAGACCTGTTCGACACCGCCAACGCGGCGAAGACGGCCATCCGCGTGGAAAAGGCGAGGTGGGGTAGTTCTCCTTATGAGAAGCTTATCATAAGGGAAACTACCCCACGTCTCCAACTGACGCCCATCCGCTACCAACTCGCCGGACCGGGAAAGGGGCGCCCAGCGGCTTGGTTCAGCTCCCGATATGGTCGCCAACAGCCGCTCCTGGCTGGAACAGAAGCTAGGCCCGCTCACCCTCTGGCAGCCCCCAGCAGCACAACCACAACACACCCCCCCGGTGCCGCATGATGACGAGGTCGAAAAGCTGGCGGCCGCCTTGCGGGAGGCACTCGGGAGACCCCAACCCTCCACCCCGCTCGCCGCCTGCCACCTTGACATCACACTCACCCCAAGGCCCGCCCCGCTCCGCCTCCTGTTCACAGGCTTCCGCCCTATCATTGAGGCCAACACACCAGCCGATCAGGCTCTGCTCGACGAACGCGCCGCTATCCAGGCCAGCATCATCGCCAAACGCGGCATGACCGACCACCAGGGCCTCGATCCCGCCGCCGTATATCCAGCGGCCGGCGCCAACGGGCACAGGCACCCCGTTCCAACCGATATCTTCGCCATCCATCCAGATCGCGGGTCCATCTTTGTCTACGACGATGGCAGGTCCGTACTCAGGCCACAGCACAGCCCTGGCCGGGTGGTTGTCACCGGTTGCCCGCCGGAACCCGCTTTCGTCGTCACGGGCCTCACACCGTCCGTGGAAGGCGAGCTCCCAGCGGCAGCCTGACGACACGCACCGGGGGCTCAGGGAGCCACAGCACCCCGAACAGGCAAACGCCGCGTAGACCCCCGTTTACGGGGCAGCGGTGTGGGTGCCGGTTACGCCGCACTACGGCATAGGGACAGGACACACTGCGGCGATATCCAACAGCTCGCACTCCGCAAACCCGCAGAAGTCCTAGGGACAGCGTTTGGGCACCGCGATAGAGCGGTTTCGCCGCGAGTTTCGCTACCTGTAACGCACAGGCGCTCGCGCGTGGCACGACACTGGGGGTGTCGGCAAAGAGGGCGCACCGCAGGCGCCCGTGTCTTTTTGGGGTTCTCTAAATCAAGAGAATATAGGGGAATGGCCAGTTTGTTTGCCCGGCGGTGATTTCTAAATTAGATAAAGATAGAAACTAGCCCACGGATGGGTGCTGGTCTGACCACGCAACAGCGGCTCGGCCCACAGTGGCACCCGGGAAGGCGAAAATTGGGGTTCCGCCGTTTGATTTAT
>CAVYXX010000095.1:0-37347 GCA_963772355.1 uncultured Alphaproteobacteria bacterium
GGGAACTGCCAGCATCCCCGGCCGCCAGTCGGAGTTCCACGAATTGGTGAAGAAGGCGCTCGATTACGCGGCCGCGCTGGATTGCCGCCAGACACATTGCATGGCCGGAATCGTGCCGTCCGACGTATCGCCGACCACGGCGGCGGCGGTGTATGCCGCCAACCTCGCCTGGGCGGCTGAACAGGCGAAGCCAGCCGGGGTAAGGCTGGTGATCGAGCCCATCAACCATCGTGACATGCCAGGATATTTTTTGAACACCCAGGCGCAGGGCGCCGCGATTGTCGAGGCAATCGGGCGCGATCGCCTCGGACTTCAGTTCGACGTGTATCATGTCCAGGTGACCGAGGGCGACATTACCAAGCGCATGGAGCAGTTCATGCCGCTGATCGCCCATATGCAGATCGCCGATGTGCCCGCCCGTAACGAGCCGGGGACCGGAGAAATCGGCTGGTCATACGTGTTCCGCCGGATGGACGAGCTAGGTTATCAGGGCTGGGTGGGATGCGAATATCGGCCCGTTGGGGACACCGTTGCGGGGTTGAACTGGCGCGAGCAATTCGGCGTTTAAGTTCGTGTGGCCATTCATCGGCTTCGTCACGCCGGGTTCAAGATCTAGCCGGCTTGGCGAAGCCACGACGCAACGGACCCGACCAAGTCCGGCCGGAGAGAAGCAATTAATCGCTGACAGGAGCAAACGACATGAAAATCGGATTTATCGGCCTCGGCATCATGGGCCGCCCGATGGCGTTGAACCTGAAGAATGCCGGCCATGAACTGATCGTCCCCGACCGGCCCAGCCTGACGGACGAAATCCGGTCCGCCGCCAAGGTCGTCGCGACACCGAGGGCGGTGGCGTCGGAGTCAGAGGTGCTGGTCCTTATGGTCCCCGACACCCCCGACGTCGAGGCTGTCCTATTCGGCGAGAACGGCGCGGCTGATGGGCTGCAGAGAGGCGCGCTGGTCATCGACATGTCCTCGATCAGCCCGATCGAGACGAAAGACTATGCCAAACGGATCAAGGACGAGGGCTGCGAATATCTTGATGCGCCGGTCTCCGGCGGAGAGGTCGGCGCCAAGCAGGGGACGCTGACGATCATGGTCGGCGGTGCCGACGCCGCCTTCGCCCGCGCGAAACCCCTGTTCGAAGTCATGGGCAAGAATATCACGCATGTGGGATCCGAGCCCGGCGCCGGCCAGATCTGCAAGGTGGCGAACCAGATCATCGTCGCCTTAAATATCCAGGCGGTGTCGGAGGCGTTGGTATTCGCCTCGAGGGCCGGGGCCGATCCGGCCAAGGTTCGCCAGGCGCTGATGGGCGGCTTTGCGTCGTCCCGGATCCTGGAAGTGCACGCCGAACGGATGCTCAACGGCACGTTCAATCCCGGCTTCAAGATCAAGTTACATCAGAAGGACCTGAATCTGGCGCTGTCGTCGGCCAAGGCACTCAGCCTGTCGCTGCCAAACACCGCTGTCGCGCAGCAGATGCTCTCGTCCTGCATTGCGCATGGCGGGGCAGAACTAGACCACTCGGCCTTAGTTCTGGCGATCGAGGGCTTGGCGGCGCATAGCATACGGGACGCAAAATAATCGCCACTGTAAGGCACGAAACGAGTCGCATCATCTGAAAAGAGATTGAGTTTTAGAGCCCGCACGCCATAAAGTGCGTCAGCCACGGCGATTCTGAGACGAACACATCCCCGGAGATCGCGCGTGTCCGGGTAATGTAGACAGCGATTTTCCGAATAGTAGTGGCCTTTCAGTTGTTTACTCGCATGAGTTGCGTGGGGACGGGCTTTATGTCGATGCGTTTCACCGAGATCGGCCAGCAACTTCGGGCCTATCGTCTGGAGTCTGGTCTGCGAGCAGAGGAAATTGCCGCCCGCCTGGGTGTGTCCCGGGCCGCCCTTTATCGCTATGAAAAAGGCGAAGTCATCAAGCTCGATACGATTAAGCGGCTCGCGGAACTGCTGAAAATTTCGCCGCTTTCGCTGTTGGGGATCGGGGTCGAGTACTACAACCGGCCGATCGGCTATTTTGAACGCATCCGTCAGATTGAGGAAACCGCCGACCAGGTTCTACAACTGGCGGGACCGCTGTGTTATCTCACAACATCAGACGCTTATGACAACGCGCTGGCCGAGGCATTCGAGGAAGCCGCCGACCAGGGGGGCGGGGAGCGCATGGCGATGCGCAGCATGGCGGAACAGGTCCTGAGCATCCTGGCGGCAAGAAAACGCATGTACGCCATGCGGCGACCGAGCATCATCGCAATGATTTCCCTGCCGGCGGTGCAGCGGCTGATCGAGGTTGGGATTGTGGGCGGTGGCCATGTCTCGGATCGTGTGCGGCGGATTTGCCGCGACATCGCGATGGCCGAAGTGGACAATATCGCAACGCTTATGGAAACCGAACCGATGGGCCTTCAATTCGGCCTGCTTACCGGGTCGCCTCCAAGTTCATCCTTCAAGATTTTGCGTGCCCGAGATCGTGTCAGCCTCGCCATCAACCCGTTCCGGACGGATACCCATCCGGCGGCGCAGACCGGCGTCGCCATGATCACCGGCGCGGATGAGGCAATAGCCGCGCATCAACGTGTCGCGGAGGCAAGCTGGCGGGAAGCCGTCAAGGGCCCATCGGGCGCTGCTCGGCTGCGGCAGTTGCTGAATGTGACGATGCCTGTTTCGTAACGGTGAGTTCGATTATTTCGCGACTGACGGCTAGTTTGCGTTCGCAGGGTCGTGCATTCAGTTCATGCACGGAATTTGCTATTTTCTGCGAGCCTATCTATGATTTTTTGTCCATAAGTCATCATGGCCTCGAAGAATGCCCGACGACGTACGCGGCGGCGCCGGGCTTTGGCGTTCTTTCCGCCATAAAATCCACACCGTTCGTTCGATGCCCGTCATCGCGTCCGCTTCTGCTTTTTTGGCAGGCGGAACTCTCCGGCTGCGGAATACCGGTTCGAATACCTTCGAACGTCGTTCAAGCGCGGACGAACCTCAGGATCCCCTCTATCAGGCACAGAAGATGGAGTTGCTGGGGCGGCTTACCGGCGGCGTCGCGCACGATTTCAACAACCTGCTGACCGTCGTCCTCGGCAATGCGGCCGCCCTTCGCCTAAATGCGGAGGCGCGCGGCGACGCTGAGGCTATCCGGCGTGCCGAAATGATCGAGCGGGCAGCCGAGCGCGGCGGTCGTCTCAAGCGGGCTCAGTATACTGGCGTATTCACGCAAACAGATGCTGCGGCCGGAAACCATCTCGGCATATCAAATCATTTCTGCAACGACTGAATTGCTTGCACAGGCCGCGGGAGAAGCCGTGCGCTTTCGGCTGCAGACGGAACCTGATCTCTGGAAGTGCCATGTCGATCCGGGGCAGCTGGAATCGGCCATTCTCAACCTGGTGCTAAACGCACGCGATGCGATGCCGCAAGGCGGGAATATCACGATCCATTGCCACAATTATACTGTCCGCCGAGGCCAGGCCGGTTCCTCGTCGCGGGCTGCCGGCAATTACGTGCGGATAGATGTCACGGATACCGGATGCGGGATCTCACCAAACTTGCAGGACAAGGTTTTCGAGCCGTTTTTTACCACCAAACCGCTTGGACAGGGCAGCGGTCTTGGTCTCTCACAAGTCTATGGATTTGCCGGTCAGTCCGGCGGTTGGGTGGATCTGGAGAGTAACCTCGGCAGCGGCACGACCGTGTCGCTGTATCTGCCGCGCGACAGGCGGCGCGAGCCTATGCCACCGCCCCAACAGGACGATCCGGCGCCGGTTGGGCGGAATCAGATTGTGCTTGTCGTCGAACCTGATCCGGACCTTCGTAGCACGACCTGCGAAACATTGGCTCGCGCCGGCTATGGACCCCTTGCGGCGGCCGACGGTTCCAGCGCCTTAGCGTACCTCGTGTCCGACTCGGCCATCCATCTCCTGCTGACCGAGGTAAACCTTCCCGGCAACGTGAGTGGTATTGAGCTGGCCCGAAGCGCCGGGCAAGTGCGGCCCGATCTCCGGGTGCTGGTCACGTCTTGCCGGGCGACGGACGCACGAGGCGGCGACAAAAGATTCGAATTTCTTCTGAAACCCTATCAGCCGTCTGATCTTGCAAGCGTGGTGAGCGCAGTCCTTACAAGCGATACGTTTTCGACTGAAACGGAAGAGCTTTTGGCGGATGCGCGCACCAGTGCGTCGTTACTCGGACCGCGCAAAGTCAATGTTAGGGAATCAACAACGCTAAGCCAGGCGCCGACTTCCCTGCGCGGCAATGCGATCAGGTTGGGTGTCATGCCGTTTAGGACGATAGGATCGGGTACCGACACTGCGTTTTCCTTGGGCCTGGCAGAGGAGATCACCACCGCGTTTTCGCGCTTCCGTCCAATCGTCTGCGTCGCGCCGGCGTCGGTCGCTGCGCTGGCGGATGAGCCAGATCGGCAAACCGACCGTTGGAACCAACTCGACCTGGATTTTCTGGTTGATGGCAGCTTCCGCAAGAAGGGCAACGAAATTCGAGTTTTGTTGCGGCTAGTTAACATGCGTGGCGCGGGTGAGATTAGCTGGGGCCGCCGGTTTGACAGCCTGATGCCGGATGTGCTCAATCTGCAGGACCAGATCGCTTCAGAAACGGCTGCACGGATTGCGCCGGAATTGGTGGTATGGGAGGGGCAGCGAGCCGCGTCTCGTCGGCAAGTCGATCCGACCGCGTATGATTTGATGCTGCGCGCTATTCCTGCAACCTACTGCGTCGATGAAGCGGGGTTTCGCGAAGCGGGGGTTCTGTTAGAGCGATCGTTGGCGTTGGAACCCTCCAGCGCAGCCTGTCATTCCTGGCTTGCCCACTGCTACCTTTTTTGGTTAGGACAAGGCTGGGCGACCGATGATGCGTTAGCGATCGAGCGGGCCAATTCTTTGTCGCAACAAGCTGTCATCCTGGACCCAGGCGATGCTCGCGGCTTTACAGTGGCAGGGCATGTTCGGGCCTTCCTGCACAAAGACGCCGAGGCCGCATTGTGGCTCCATGAACGCGCCATTGCTCTGAACCCAAACCTGGCCATGGCGTGGTGCTATTCCGGCTTGGCTCATACCTACCTGGGACGGCATACCGAGGCCATTCGCCGCATCGAGCACGCCCAGCGCTTGTCGCCACATGATCCTCACGGATTCTTTTTTGAAATGGCCCTTGGGATGCCGTTCCTTTTTACCAGGCAATACGAAGCCGCGTTGCGCGTAGGACGGCGGGCAAGAGATCTTCACCCGGGACTGTCGTCTACATACAAGTATCTGCTTCCGGCGCTAGGGCACCTAGGTGCTACGCGGGAAGCAGCCTCCGTTCGCAAGGAACTGCTGGCGTTGGAACCGCGGTTTTCGATCAGCATGGCCCTCGCTCGATCACCGCTGTTGCTGGCCGAGGATCGAGACCTGTATGCCAAGGGCCTGCGCCTAGCCGGCATACCGATGCGATCCAAATCATGATTTGAGCGCCGCGGAATTCGAACAATTACGGAGGTAGGAAAGCGGCCTCTGAAACTGCTGCTCCACCCACGAAATCGCTGGTCGTCATCAACCTCACAGCGTGCTGGTCTGGACCGGCATTGATTTCGACGCGACCGCCTTCGCGCCGCTGAACGGGCATGCACTCTGGCGACGCTTTCTGACGGCGACAGCATAGGCGCCAAAAGGACGGTCGGGATCTTTTGTCGGTTCTACAATAGTTGCATGATATGCGCTCCAATCCTCGTCGCCCATGCCGCTCATGTCGGGGACGACGACGGTGGCATTGAGCGTCTTTTCGGAATAGACCTCGCGCGGGAGGGGCTGGACCTGGAGGAGCGGGAAATCGGCTCGGAGATGTACCGGCTTATGGGTTCGGGTGAGACGAAGATTGGTGAACAGCGGGCCGAACCAGCAATCCGTCTCAACGATTTCCTCAAACAGGGTGTAACCGCCGGGAGATGCCAGATTTGCCGGCGGACGGACCAGCAAGCTCCAGCCTGGGGCTGTGCGTGCCATCAACCCGGTCCAGATCTGCAAGCAGCCTGGCTCCGGAAGCGCGGTAAGAAACGGTGGCGCGCAGCCACGTAGCGCGTTAGGAGCGGCGTCGTCGAATGCTTGGGAGAAATTCGGGAACTGCGCCGACGGCGATAACGGTATCCAGTCGGGTGCTCCGTCGAAATACCAGAAGATGTCATGCCCATCCCAAATCAATTGCAGATCCATTGGCGCGAAGATCCACCAGCCATAGCCCGCAGCGCTAGTGACAGCGTCACAGTAACGATAGGCCCTGGTAGGAAGAGTTCCGGCTGCAGCCCGATCGGCGCGCTGCGGTGGGCGGACTTGCTCGATAAAGCGGTGAAACCGGAGCCGCGGCTCAGTGTCTAACATGGCAGCAACAACTCCGGATCAGAGCAATACCGATCGCGTCGGGCCGGGCCCCTTGAGAATGGGGCCCGGATATCCGCGTCAGTCTTTACTTGCTCGAACGGATACGCATGCCGGCTCCGGAACTAATGCGTCCGGTATCGGCGATATTGGTTGCGAAGACACGGGACGCGGCAGGACGGATGCTGAAGGATCGCGGACAATTGCCGCCGCGGGATGCGGGAGATCGTCAATATTGTCGAAGCCTGAAACCGAGTTGGAGTGGGTCATCAAATTTCCTTTCGCAGTTAACAAACACTGCATAGCTCTCACTATTTCGCGAGGCAATCAAAAATTCACGATAATGTGATCACATTGTATAACATGCTAACGGAACAAGTACGTTACCAATACGACTTCAAATCCTAAATCTTCGCGCTAATAACCTTTGGTTTTCCGATCCAAAGTCCGGGGGTGCCCCTCACTTATCCCCTCATTTCAAATGACCTCGAAAAGTCCGCTGAACGACCGGCATTTTGATACGGTCTCGGCGAAGCGGGCCATAAGGGGGAATAGTCTTTGATCTGGCATGGTTGGGATCAGTTCGTAGAGCATGCAGCCTTGCCTGAACAACGAGTGAGTGCGGATCTTCGACGTGTTGGACTTAAGTAATCGATCCATACCGAGGCTTTCGCCGGCGGCGCCGAGCATTGTGAGCAGCACCATTGCGAATGCGTTGATGAGCAGCAACCGGTCGCGCCGGGTTGGTTCGCCGATGCGCGTGGCACCAAGCCCCATGCCGAACCGCAGATCCTTGGTATCGCGGAAGTTAGGCTCGATGGTCCAACGTTTGGCGTAATAGTTGACCTGCATTGCGGTCGAGGCCTCGGCATTGCTGACAGCAAGACACCAAGGCTCTTTCATGGCTTTTGCGTGGACACAGACCACCGCACCGACCTTATAGGCGTGCGATGCGGTGACCTGGGCACCGCGCAGCTTGCGTGCCCGGCCCGACTTGCCCACCCAGTCGGCGGCCGGACGCGTCTCGCCGCCGGCATCGGTGACGTGAATATTGCCGCGAAATCGGATGACGTAGCCAAATCCCAGATCATCGAGGAACTTGAATAGCTTGTGATCGCCAAAACCGCGATCGGCGAGGACCGTGACGGCACAATCTGGCGGCACAAGTTGCTTCAGTCGCAGCAGGCAGGCGTCCTCAAAATCGTTGCGCTGGTCTGTAAGTTCCTCTTTCCAGACGGTCACCCACAGCAGTGGCGTGGCACGGCCATGTCCGGTCACCAGGTTGAGCGCGAGCGTTGCCTGGCCATCGCCATCGAACTCGGTCCAGTCCACAGCGACAACGATTTCCTTCCGCGTGCCGATCAGATGCGGCACCCAGCGGGCGAAGCTGTCCCAGACATCGATGTTCTGATTGCTGAGCAACCGATCGACCTGTTTGATCGCGTGCTTGGTCACCAGACCGCGCGCCTGCGCCAGCGCCTGCCAAATCACCGCGACCGCTAGCGACGCGCTGGTCATTACGCCCAACGTGGCCCCGGCCTGCTTGGCCTTCGATAAACCCACGAATATCCTTCAGCCGCCCGCCAAGCCAACGCTCCACCTTGCCATGACACCCTCACCCGCCAGCACTTCAACATGCTGTAGGGAAACGCGCCGGATTTACGCTAGATGTGGACCAGTAAAAATGAGGGGAGTCGTGAGGGGGTGCCCTCAATAGGCAACTCCTTGCCATTCTGGTCAAGAGCGTCCGATCACCTGACTAAGGTTAGGCATCGTGCGCATTCCGCTGATCCTGATCAGCCATCTCGGCCGATCTTGATCACCGATTCCGGTGATACTGATCACGCTGTTCACTGTGCCTGAGGAGGGCACGGCAGACAGCATGACGTGGCGTCTGACAGCTACCA
Source organism: uncultured Alphaproteobacteria bacterium (assembly GCA_963772355.1). GTDB lineage: Bacteria > Pseudomonadota > Alphaproteobacteria > Acetobacterales > Acetobacteraceae > Rhodopila. The sequence goes on from CAVYXX010000095.1 coordinate 8,287, forward strand.
CTGACAGTTGAACAGGTCTCATTTCTCCTTGGCGTTCGTCAAGCCTTCGGCGGCCGCAAGTGCCTGACGTTTTCGCAAGCTCTCACCCTTCAATTCGATCCGACGCGATCGGTGAATGACGCGATCCATGATCGCGTCTCCCAAAGTTGGATCCCCGATAATCTCGTGCCATCGGCCAATGGGAACCGGGCTGGTGATCAGCAGCGATCCTTTTCCTTCACGGTCGTCGAAGCTTTGCCCGCCCCGCGGAGCCCACTCCACCACGCCGTTCCGAAATGCCGTAACCCGGTTGCCTGGCCATCTTGCGTAGCACACCGCTCACAGCGTCACCGCAACGTCGAGTGCCTCGGCGACGTACTCTGGATTAGTCGCGGCGCCGCGCAATCCCCGACGCGTTCGATGCGGGCGTTGTCGAACCCGTCGGCCGCCTTCAGCGTCAGGAACAGGTCTCCGCGTGAACGCCGTCCAATCACGGGCACGACCCAGTCGACATCCTCGAGCCATTCCTCGTTACCAGGGAGCAGCAGGGTATTAGCCCCAGCCGGCGGCGTCCGCGGCGCTGAACAGCTGCGCCAGTTGTACGCCCCGCAGCGCGATCTCCTGCACCATCGGTACTGGTACGCGGGCGAATTCGTTTGATGGCGGCCCGTCGGTGGAACAGCGTACGGGTGCCGTTCTCCATGTTCTCGCCGACTGTCGGGTGGGCTGCGATGATCTCCACCCCGGCAACCGCGGTCAGAAATTCCGCAGTGCCGGCGGCTTCCCAGTGGCCGTGTTGTATCGATCACCAAGACCTGCCCGCGGATGTCGACGGCATCCGACATGACTTGGTCGGAAGAGCCAACGAAAGGCAACGCGAGCCCCGGCAGTTCCGGCAGAGCCTGCGACCCGCGCTCGCGCGATAGTCGGCCGGCGTCCTCGCCTCGGCCAGGTAGGTTCGGCTCCGACCCGGTCGCTACCACGATTGCTTGCGCGCCGAGGCCACGCAGCAAATCGGGGTAGCGTCCACCCCGAGGTGCAGCGCCACGCCGAGTTCGGAAACCGCCGCCTGCAAATAGGAGATGACCTCGCCGATCGTTTCATGCTCAGGCCACTGATGTGCGGCGGCTGTTCCAGCGAGGTGTGACCGCCGTGGGTTAATTGACTGAAGATTTTTGCGCCGTGCTCATGCACTGCCTCCGTAATGGTGTGAACCGCGCCGGGTTTGCCGGAGGCTCTGAACCTTGAGAGGTTGGAGCGATGGAGAAAGCAAAGACGGCGAGCCGGTATTTGGCTGAGGTGCGTTCGCGTGCGACCGGATGGTATTGGAGCACGGGGCGGATCACGCCTCGCAGTGGGCAGCGATAGGGTCGATTGCGGGCAAGATCGGGTGCACGGCAGAGACGTTGCGAGGCTGGGAGCGCCAGGCGGAGCGCGATGGGGGTCTGCGAGCCGGTCCGACCAGCGACGAGCGGGAGCGGATCAAGGTGCTGGAGCGCGAGAACCGCGAACTGCGCCAGGCCAACGAGATTCTGCGCAAAGCGTCGGCGTATTTTGCGATGGCGGAGCTCGACCGCCGGTCCAAACCATGATCGCGTTCATAGACAATCATCGTGCTGCTTACGGGGTCGAGCCGATCTGCCGGGTTCTACCGATCGCCCCGAGCACCTACCATGCCGATACAGCAAAGCGCGCCGATCCCACCAAATCGTCCGCCCGGGCACAGCGCGATGCGGCCTTGCAGACCGACATAAAGCGGGTGTGGGATACGAACTTCCAGGTCTACGGTGTGCGCAAGGTCTGGCGTCAGCTTCAGCGCGAGGCCATCGCAGCACCACGCTGCCAAGTTGCACGGCTGATGAAGCATATGGGCTTGGCTGGCGCGGTGCGCGGCAGGACGTTGAAGACCACGCACAGCGACAAATCGACACCGTCTCCCCTCGACCGGGTGAACCGGCAATTCCGGGCGCCGGCGCCGAATGCCTTGTGGCTGGCGGACTTTACCTACGTCGCCACTTGGCAGGGCTTCGTCTATGTCGCCTTCGTCATCGACGCCTTTGCCCGGCGCATCGTCGGCTGGCGAGTATCGCGCTCAGCACGGGCGGACTTCGTGCTCGACGCGCTCGAGCAGGCGTTGTGTGATCGCCGCCCGGTCCGCCAGGGCGGCCTCGTGCACCACAGCGATCGCGGCGTGCAAGGCGGATTCAAGTGATCGTCGCAACGACGATCCTTTTAGCTCGGCAGGGATGATGCTGATGCCCCAACCTGGACAAAGCATAGCGCCGTGCTTGGTCTCGTCCAGGACGAGCCGGCGCTGCGCGCCGGTGCCGCACGCGGCATCCTGGACAAGACCTGCGCGCGGCGCTCTGCCCGAAGACAGGTCGGCTCCGAGGAATGGTCCTTTTGATCTCACCAAGGAATGTAATTTAGATCTGGATGCGGACAAGCGGCAATCAAAGCCAGGATGACGTCGCGTGCAGATACGGGGGTTGGTTCCGAGCGCCGCTCAGCATGGCCGATGTAAACAGCTGGTCAAGCGCCTCAGCCGGGGTTTTCCAAGCCAGCGTCTTTCGAGGCCGAGCGTTGAGCGCAGCCGCCACAGCCGCAATCTCGTCGGCGCTGTGCAGGCTGAGATCGGTGCCTTTGGGGAAATACTGGCGCAGTAGTCCGTTGGTGTTCTCGTTGGTGCCGCGCTGCCATGGGCTGTGAGGATCACAGAAATAGACCTGGATGCCGGCGTCGATCTTCAGGCGTGCGTGTTGAGCCATCTCAGCTCCTTGATCCCAAGTCAGCGACCGACGCAATTGCGCAGGCAAGATGGTAATCGTTCGGGTAATGGCCTCGCATACCGCATCGGCACCATGTCCGGCGAGTGCGGGTCCGTTCTTCACGCGCGCCTCGTGGCCATGGTCGGTCATACGCGGCAAATGCAACAGCAGAGTGAAGCGCGTCTTGCGCTCGACCAGGGTGCCAATCGCGGAACTGCCGAGGCCCACGATGAGATCCCCCTCCCAATGGCCTGGCACGGCGCGATCAGCTGCCTCCGCGGGACGTTTGCTGATCATTATCTCGGAAGAGATGAAGGTTTTTCCTCGGCCGCGGGTGCGCGCTCGCGGTATTCGCAACGCCCGCCCGGTACGCAAGCAGGCCGTCAGCTCGCGGCGCAAAGCGCCACGACTTTGAACAAACAGCGCCTGATAAATCGTTTCGTGGCTGATGCGCATGGTCTCATTGTCCGGGAAGTCGACCGGCAAGCGGCGAGCGATTTGCTCCGGGCTCCAGGCCCTTGCCCACCGCCGAGGCTTTCGGGGTCCATGGCGGCGGCCTCTCCAGTGCACAGCCGGCCCGGAAACAGCAACCCCACCCGGAGCGACGACGACACCGGCCAATCGTTCCTCCACATAGGTTCGCAGTGCAGTGTTAAGCGCAAGCTTGGCCTGCTTGGGGCGGCGAGCAGATCGCTCGGCATGCCACTGCGCTGTCGTCGCGCGATACGCCAGGCCGCCACTTCGGGTCGCAGCATTGCGCCGCAGCTCCCGCGAAATCGTTGAAGCGGCTCGCCCGAGCCGGCGCGCAACCTCCCGCCCGGAGCAGCCTTGAACGCGAAGAAGGGCGATCTCCTCCCGCTCCGCAAATGAAAGATACCGCCCGGACAGCGGCTTCGCTGATCGCCGAAACATCGCTGGTGGCATGCCGCCTGCCTTTCGGAACAATCGTGTTCCCACAGCCTGCGACATACCAGCCTTGAGCGCCGCATCCTCACTCGCCATGCCAGCCGCGATCGCCGCCCAGAACCGTCGTTGCTCATCTCGTCCTGCCACCACCGGACGACCTGGTGAGAACAGGGGCGCCCGACCAGACCGATCCGAATGCCGCCTATGTCTCGTCATCGCAACTTCTCCCTCGAGGTGTTGCGACGACCATTTGAGTTCAAGCAATAGGCGTGGTTCAAATCAGGGTCGCACGCGAAGCCGGGTTAACGCTGACTGAGCGGATGATGGCAGGCTGACGTTTTCGGGTGTGGTGCGAATATGTCTCGACGCGTTGGCGTAGCAGCGATGCTGCCGGAGAGTGACCGCAAAGACCTAGCCATTCGGGCGTTGGCACGGTCGGCAACGATCAGCGATTTGTCGGCCCGGCACGGCGTGAGCCGCAAGTTCGTCTACCAGCAAGCCCGCAAGGCCGGTGCGGCATTGGATGATGTTTTCTTATCTGGCGCGCCGGAAGACGAAGTGCTGTTTCAGTTGACCGTCACCAAGACATGGCTGCGCCAGGTGGTCGTCGCGCTGCCTCTGATCTGCCGCAGTTCGTATCGCGGCGTCGTGGAGTTCTTGCGTGATCTGCTGGGCATGCCCATCAGCATCGGCACCGTTCATCACATGCTCCAGTTGGCCACGCGGCAGGCGGGGGTCGTCAACCATGACCAAGACCTGTCCGGTATTCGTGTGGGCTTGCACGATGAGATCTTTCAGGGCGCAAAGCCGGTGCTGGCCGGCGTCGATGCCGCATCGACTTATTGCTATCTCCTGGCCATGGCGGAACATCGCGACGCCGACACCTGGGGTGTGCATCTACTCGATGCCACCCGGCAGGGGCTGAAGCCTGACTGCACGATTGCCGACGCCGGGCAAGGCTTGCGCGCTGGGCAGCGGGCTGCCTGGGGCAACACGCCGTGCCATGGCGATGTGTTTCACATCACGCGTCAATACGAAGGCCTCGCCAACACGCTGTCGCGCCTCGCCAAGGGGGCGCGGTCGCGGTGCGAAAAGCTGGAGGCCAAGATTGGCCGCACGGGTCAGCTTGGTCCGGACGACGAACTGGCCGTGGAGCTTGCATGGCAGACCGAGACCCAGGCGCAAGGACTGGCCCGCGACATCCGAACGCTCACTCAATGGTTGAGCCATGACGTTCTGGCGCTGGCTGGGCCGGGCCTGGCCACGCGGCAGATGTTGTTCGACTTCATCGTCGAGGAGTTGGCGAAACGTGAGCCGGAGGACGTGCGGCGCATTCGCCCGCTGCGCGTGGCGCTGCAGAACCAGCGCGATGACTTGCTCGCCTTCGCCGGCGTGCTCGACGCCAAGCTGGCCGACATCGCGCAAGCCCATGTCATCCCTGAGCCCCTCGCGCGTGAAGCGTGCGTGCTGCACCGATTGTCGAGCACCTCGACCGCCTATTGGCAGGGATGGAACCGACTTCGGGCGAAGCTGGGCGACAAATTCCACCGGCTGTTCGACGCCGTCAGCCAGGCCATGGCGCAAACACCGCGGAGCAGTTCGCTGGTCGAGAACCTCAATTCACGACTGCGCAACTACTTCACGCTGCGCCGCCACCTGGGCGGTTCATACTTGGGCTTGCTGCGGTTCTTCTTGAACCATCGGCGCTTCATGCGCAGCCGACGTGCCGAACGCAACGGCAAGAGCCCGCGCGAATTGATGACCGGCCAAGGCCATCCGCATTGGCTGACGCTGCTCGGCCTCGGGCCAATTCAACCCCGGCAAGCCTGACTCAAGACTGACCTGGGGAGGGTTGGCCGCCTCCCGCAGTGGACGCCCTTCCGAACCGAATCCAGCCCACGGACCGGCGGTTTCCGTGCGACTCTGCAACCCAAAAGACCGCTGATTTGAACCACGCCGCGCCGGCTACCCTCGCGCGGCGGCGCCATCGGCTTGTCGTTCAGTTCGACCAGCAGCAGCGCGATCGCCTGGTTTAGCTCAGCCAACGAGAAGAACTGGCGATGGCGGAGCGGAGCCAGAAGCCAACGACAGGCCTGCAAAACGCCATTTTCGACCCCCGGCTTGTCCCGCGGCTTGCGTGACCGTGCCGGGACCACGGCCGTGCCGTAATGCTTGATCAACGCGGCATAACTGGCGTTGATCACCGGGTCGTAATACGAGGCATGGGTGACGCCGACCTTCAGATTGTCGGGCACAACCTTCGCCGGCACGCCGTCCAGGAAGGCAAACAGACGGACATGCGCGCCAAGCCAGTCCTCCGTCGCCTGGGTCCAACTGGCCTCAGCGTAAATCAGCCCCGAACACGGCAGGCAGGCCACGAATATCTGCGTCGCACGCGCCGTACCGTCGTCCATCACCGCGACCGTGTCGCCGGCGTAGTCGACCTGCACCGTCTCGCCGGCATGGTGCACCTGGCGCATCGACAGGCCTCGCCCCGAGGCCTTCTGCCATTCGCTGAGCCGCAATTTGAACTGGCTGAACCCCAAACCGTCCGGATCGGCTGCCTTGTACTCCATCCAAAGCAGCTTGCGCGTGACGTGCTTGTGGCGCCGCAGTTCCTGATCCACCTCCGCCCAGTCGGGCAGTGCGCGACCATCGGTGGCCGATGACGGCGGGTAAAGCGCCACCTCCAGCGCCGTCTCCGACAACCCATCGGCGGCCGCGGCGTCCAGCCCTGCCGCCGCCGCTCGATCCAGATACGCCCGCACCGTCGAGCGCGCCAGCTTCGCGCCTGCCGATATGGCACTCAAATTCGGCCCTAACTCCGCACGCAACCGTAACACTTCCCTGATCCGCCGCATCTCCGCCCTCGGTCTCGGCACTACTGCTACCCCGCCAAAAAGGGCGGAACAGTAGTCGCGATTACTTCGATGTCAGCGGCGGCTTCCTCCACCAGCAGACTGGCGAATTCGCCGGCCTCAGGTGGCGGTTTCGACCGGCCTCAGGTGGCGATTACAATCGGCCTCGAGTGGCGATTACCTCCGGCCCGTGCAGCATCGGCGAGCGAGGCGATGCGTTTGGCGTGCAGGCCCCGCCCCAGCATCTCGTCCAGCAACTGATGCACCTGCTGATGGGAGAATGTCTTGCACGCACTCATGGCCGGCTCCGCGAATTGAAGGAGACTTCAGCCTGAAGGCGCACATCATGCCGGGGAATCCCGCTCAGCCAGAAAGCAACAAACGAACCCGGCGAGGGCCACCAGGATTCGTTTCCACAAGGGTTTGGCCTTTCCTGATTCTTCACTTACGCCAGGCCGAAAGTCCGCAAAATGAGGGGATGACTAAGGGCAGGCAGGCGAAACCCGCGATATTCCGCGGGTCACCCGACCGAACCAAGGTCAAAGTGTGGAAGTTGGGTCAAAGTCGTTGACACGTTCCGCGAGGCGTGACCCCCAAGCTTTGGGACGGTTTCTGAGGCTATTTCCGGTTAGCGTGAAAACGGTCTAATAATTCTCCCAGCAGGGGCATGTGCTTCCAAAGCACGCCAGGCGTCCGTTGCCTTCCTTCGTAAGACACGAAGCTGCAAAGGTTCTGAACATAACCAAGAGTACACTTCTTGAGCGATGCCGAGTGTAGCAACTTTAGACCCGGGTACATGGTGTCGAAGCTCGCTATTTATAGACAGCAAGGCATGCTCGATTGTATCTATTGAGCCGGCGTCGATGATGGTCGAGATGGTGTTAAGTTGCTCCCGCGCTGACGAGAACCACTTCTCATAGTGGACGACGCACGCAATCTGGGATCCGAGGTAACGAAGGGCATTGAGATAGTGTTCGGCCCAAAGAAGTTCTGTTAGCTCAAGAGGAATCCGATTGCGCGTATAGAGCGACGCCGCGACCGCGCGCGGATCACGAACCGCGAGAATCCACAAGGGCTCTATACCGAGACTATCGAAGATGCTCGTCCACGCAGGAAGAAAGCAAGCTGTGCGGGGATCTTTGAACGCCCAGCGTCCGCCAGACGTCCTAAGTTCCTTAATGACGATCGATTTCAACCGGTCCAGGATTGAACGCATTTCCGCGCTCTGGAGGCTTTCCTCGGTCGAACGGCGAACCACCCAACTCGTATCCCAAGAGGCACCCAAGTGCGAGAGAAGCGCTTCATGGCTCTCATAGATTTCTTTGTGCTCTTGAAAGCCGTCTGGATTGTCAAAGTTGGGTGTCAACAGTGGGCCGCCCAGAGCAAACCCGAGGCAGTTGACCACCTTGGCACAAAGCGAGGTGCCAGCTCGATGCATTCCAACAACGACAGCCACTTTGTTGACTTCACGAGCGCCATCCTTAGCTAGACAGAGAAAATTGCGTTCCTCGTCGCCAAGCGCTTTGATGAGAAGCGCCGCATCAGCATGATTAGTCATTAGATTCGCGACTGCGGCGGACTGGCGTATAAACCAGGGCTTCGACCAAAACTTTGGCTTCGCTTCTTCAAGAACCGCTGCGGCCTCACTCAACCGATTCCGACTTCGAAGCATGCTCGAGCCGATGTTATAACCGCTTGGATCAGCCGGGTGGCGAGAGCGCAGCACCGCCGTCAACTGGATGGCTTCATCCAGGTCGCCGCGCGCGTGGGCGGTCCATGCTTGCTCGGACGCCACCCACGCTTGATCTGCTAAGCGTTGGGCAGCATCGGTCAAAATCGCGCTCGCCTCGTCAAATTGTCGCAGGGCGCGTGCGGCGGCCGCGCCGATTTGATATCCGGCTTGCCGCTGTGGGAATCGGCTGCGCAATGCGGATGCCAGCCGTCGAGCTTCATCCAAGTCGCCGCGCGCATGGGCTGTCCATGCTTGCTCGGACGCCACCCACGCTTGATCTGCTAAGCGTTGGGCAGCATCGGTCAAAATCGCGCTCGCCTCGTCAAATTGTCGCAGGGCGCGCGCGGCGGCCGCGCCGATTTGATATCCGGCTTGCCGCTGTGGGAATCGGCTGCGCAATGCGGATGCCAGCCGTCGAGCTTCATCCAAGTCGCCGCGCGCATGGGCTGTCCATGCTTGCTCGGACGCCACCCACGCTTGATCTGCTAAGCGTTGGGCAGCATCGGTCAAAATCGCGCTCGCCTCGTCAAATTGTCGCAGGGCGCGCGCGGCGGCCGCGCCGATTTGATATCCGGCTTGCCGCTGTGGGAATCGGCTGCGCAATGCGGATGCCAGCCGTCGAGCTTCATCCAAGTCGCCGCGCGCATGGGCTGTCCATGCTTGCTCGGACGCCACCCACGCTTGATCTGCTAAGCGTTGGGCAGCATCGGTCAAAATCGCGCTCGCCTCGTCAAATTGTCGCAGGGCGCGCGCGGCGGCCGCGCCGATTTGATATCCGGCTTGCCGCTGTGGGAATCGGCTGCGCAATGCGGATGCCAGCCGTCGAGCTTCATCCAAGTCGCCGCGCGCATGGGCTGTCCATGCTTGCTCGGACGCCACCCACGCTTGATCTGCTAAGCGTTGGGCAGCCTCGGTCAGAATCGCGCTCGCCTCGTCAAATTGTCGCAGGGCGCGTGCGGCGGCCGCGCCGATTTGATATCCGGCTTGCCGCTGCGGGAATCGGCTGCGCAAAGCGGATGCCAGCCGTCGAGCTTCATCCAAGTCGCCGCGCGCATGGGCAGTCCATGCTTGGTCGGACGCCACCCACGCTTGATCTGCAAAGCGGTGTGCAGCCTCGGTCAGAATCGCGCTCGCCTCGTCAAATTGTCGCAGGGCGCGTGCGGCGGCCGCGCCGATTTGGTATCCAATTTGACTGTCTGGAAAGCGTTCGCGGAGTTCCGCGGTTAGCTTGGTCGCAGCCGACCAGTCACTTGAGAGAGCATCTCTCGCCTGTTTAACGAGATCAGCTTCCGAACCCGGAGTGTTCATGTCATTTCCATCATCAGCAATTTAGGGCCCGTTCGCAACTCCGGACTTTGCGAATTCGGCGTGTGTCCTGATCCTCTGTTGCTTTCGCGGTGATAGACCATGCAAGCACGGACCAATGCTCTATGGGCCAAATTCGAGGCCGCGAGCGCGGCGCGGGGTAGCTGATCAACGGGCTCGCGGTCGTCCTGTTGACACTACTGGGGGCCGCAAGTGAGGCGGTTGGCTACGACAGGATGCTGAAGACCAACACGTCGAAGCGGAGGGAGCACTCGCTGTTTCGACAGGGCTGTATGGTCTACGACCTGATCCCCACGATGCCCGAGCGTTGGTTACAGCCGCTGATGCTGGCGTTTACCCGACTGCTCGACCAGCAGCCGCTGTTCTCTCGAACTCTGGGCCTCGTGTAGTGGCGCTGTGTAGTTATGAGGGGAGTCTTGAGCTGCCTGCCCTGAACTGTGGTGCAAAACAAGGTCTTCGCTGGCCAGAAGACTGGCTTTAGAGCTTGACCTCATCGGATTCGGCATGGTGTCACTCTGCAAGCTTGGACACCAGCCATGTTCGTTCGCGTCAAGAAGGTCGGCCACTACGAATATCTCTACCTCGTCGAGAACGTCCGCGAGGGCGGCCGCCATGTTCAACGCGTCATCAAGGCGCTTGGCCGACGCGACGAGGTCGAGAACTCTGGCGTGCTCGACGGCCTGATCAACTCCGCTGCTCGGCATTCCCGCCCACCTGCGCACCGCGCAGCTTGCGTGCCCGGCCCGACTTGCCAACCCACTCGGCGGCCGGACGCTTCTCGCCGCCGGCATCGGTGACGTGAATATTGTCACGAAACCGGATGACATAGTCAAAACCCAGATCATCGAGGAACTTGAATAGCTTGTGATCGCCAAAACCGCGGTCGGCGAGGATCGTGACGGCACAATCTGGCGGCACAAGTTGCTTCAGCCGGAGCAGGCAGGCGTCCTCAAAATCGCTGCGCTGCTCTGAAAGTTCCTCTTTCCAGACCGTCACCCACAGCAGTGGCGTGGCGCGGCCATGCCCCGTCACCAAGTTGAGCGCGAGCGTTGCCTGGCCATCGCGATCGAACTCGGTCCAGTCCACAGCGACAACGATTTCCTTCCGCGCGCCGATCAGATGCGGCACCCAGCGGGCGAAGCTGTCCCAGACATCGATGTTCTGATTGCTGAGCAACCGGTCGACCTGTTTGATCGCGTGCTTGGTCACCAGACCGCGCGCCTGCGCCAGCGCCTGCCCAATCACCGCGACCGCTAGCGACGCGCTGGTCATTACGCCCAACGTGGCCCCGGCCAAGGCATCAACCCGCTTGGCATGAAGGTCATGCTCATACAGGCCTTCGATAAACCTACGAATATCCTTCAGGCGCCCACCAAGCCAACGCTCCACCTTGCCCATGACACCCTCACCCGCCAGCACTTCAACATGCTGTAGGGAACGCGCCGGATTTACGCTAGATGTGGACCAGTAAAAATGAGGGGAGTCGTGAGGTGTGCGGGCGGTTATGCGATCGGGTCACGCCGAGATCGGCCAATAGGAACACGGTGGCCTTGGCTTTCATCGGGCTGCCCCGATCGGCGTGCAGTGTAAGCTGACCGGACGTTACGTTGTGGTTAATGATCGCATCGTCGAACAGCGGCTGGAACAGGGCGGCACTCGCGGCATCGGCCACGCACCAGCCCACCACGCGGCGGCTGAAGATATCCAGGATGACGTAGAGATAGTAGTAGCTCCACTTCGCCGGCCCCATCAGCTTGGTGATGTCCCAGGACCAGACTTCATTGGGCCCTTCCGCCAGAAGCTCTGGTTTCTGGTAGGCCGGGCGGCGCAATTGCTGACGGCGTTCGCGGATTTCGCCGTTTTGGTCGAGCAAGCGATACATCGTGCGGATCGAGCAGTGATAGACGCCTTCGTCGAGCAACGTGGCGTAAATCTCGGCCGGCGTCTGATCGGCAAAACGTGGTGCGTGCCTTACTCCTACTGAACTCCTACTGAGTTGCAAAACGCCTGTATCGTTTAGAAATTCCGCTTGCCCCGACGCGATGGTGGTTTGGTAGCAGTGGAGATTCGAACCTTCCAGGTCCTATTCCAGACCAAGCCGGAGATTGCCTTGCAGCAGTTGCGCCAGGCGGTGGCGGATGGCGTGCCGCCAGGCGTCGCGCTGATGGACCCGGCCTATGGCAACGACAGCAAACTGCGGGCTGGGATCAGTCAACTTGGGCTAACCTATGTGGCCGGCATTTCGCCCACCACGATGCTCTGGCGGCCCGGCGAGGCACCGTTGCCGCCTGCGTCCCGTCCGGGCCGAGGCCGCCCCGCCACGCGGTTGCGCCGCGACGAGACGCATCAGCCGGTATCGGCCAAAACGCTGGCTCTGGAGCTTCCCGCCGAGGCTTGGCAGACGATCACCTGGCGAGACGGCAGCAATGCGCCGCTGACTTCGCGGTTTGCCCGGTGGCGGGTCCGCCCGGCGCACGACGATACCAGCCGGACCGAACCCGCCGAGGTGGAGTGGCTGTTGATCGAGTGGCCAGAGGGCGCAACCGAACCGGATCACTACTGGCTCTGCACGATGGCCGTCGACGTCAGCCTCGAACGCATGGTCGATCATGCCAAGCTCCGCTGGCGAATCGAGCGTGATTACCTCGAATTGAAGGAGGAAGTTGGATTGGGCCACTACGAAGGCCGCGGATGGCGTGGCTTCCACCATCATGCGACGCTTTGCATCGCAGCATACGGGTTCCTGATCTCCGAAAAGGAGACCATTCCCCCCTCAGGAGCTTCCCGCCCCTGGCGAGGCTCGCAATCTGCCCTTTCCTCTGGTTACCGACCCAGAGGATCTGCCACTGCGGTCACAACGCCACATACCGAATTCCATCGCCACCTTGCGAATTCGTCTCGCGCGCACTCTGGTTCTCGTCCTGCCACGCTGTCCCTGCTGCGGGACCCTCCGTCAGACGGTTGTCGAGCAGAATGAGTGACGCAGTAGGATTACGACTCCCCTCATAAATACACCACGTCACTACACGAGGCCTAGAGTTCGAGAGAACAACGGCTGCTGGTCGAGCAGTCGGGTAAACGCCCGGTGCGTGCAGCAGGTTCAGCACCGCCTGCCGCTGCGGCGTCGTCAAGGCACGCGGCGGTCTCGGTCTGGCGTGCACAATCGCCGGCGGCGCGGCCAGCCTGCTGCGCCTTCGCGCCACTGTGGCACGTGAAATCCCCAGTGCGGCGCAGACCACGGAGGTCATGCCGTTGATCGGCGGCATGGCCGGCACGGCCTCGGTCAAGGCACGCCGCCGTCCGGCGTCATCGGGATGCCCAGCAGATCGGCAAGTTCCTAAGAAACAACCACCTGGGTGTGGTCCTGATCCGCCGGATGCAAAACATACCCTAGAGACTTCGCACGCCGGTGGAGGTTGCCGAGGACACGTCGCCTGTAGCGCTCTTCGTAGTATGTCGCGCCAGGATCGGCATAAGACATGCCGTGCCGAAGCGTATTGTAGAACAGGAACAGAACGGCGATTTTGCGGGCGGTGGCCGTGATCGCCTTGGCTTTTCCCGCGCGGGCCGACAGGCGGCGATAGAAGGCACCCAGTGCGGTATCGGTCCGCCCAACCGACACGGCGGCAAGCCGTAACAAGGAGGTGGCCCGATTGCTGGTGCGCCGCGTCTTTGATGACAGCACCTTTCCTCCGGAAATCTTGTTGTGAGGGGCGAGCCCCAACTACGATGTGAAATGCTTCGCTGTTGGCCAGGCCGCCAGGTTGGTCCCGCACTCCCCGACTAGCTTCAGCGCGAGGTATGGTCCAAGACCGTGGATCTGGGTGAGGTCGACCCCGAGGATCGCATGGAGTGCCGCGCGCGCGTCGAAGGTGGGTGCGTTCGACTGGTTTTTCCTTTGCCTGGGAGGCAGCAGCTTGCTCGCGGGGGGCGCCGCGTTCTTCTGCTTGTCACAGGCAGCTACCTTCGTCTGGTAGAGGTCGTAGAGTTCAACGGCCTGGGTCAACGCGAAGACGTGCTCCTCGCGGTAGTTGCCAACCAACGCCTGCGATATCGTCTCGACTGACGCATGGCATCCTCGTTCACGATGAGAGGCCAGGACATTTGGATCGCGCTCGCCGGCCACGATCGCCCGGATGATGGTCATGCCGGTGACGCCGGTGATGTCGGATACCACGTGATGCAGCTGCAGGTTCATCTGCATCAGCGCCTTTTGCATGTGCTGAATATGCGCCGCCGCGTAGTCCAGCAACCGTTCCCGCTGCCGCAGGTAGGCGCGTAGCCCGGCGATTTCGGCCTGAGGCCGGAAGCTGGGCCGAAGCAAGCCGTATTCGAGCAGACGTTGCAGCCATTCAGCGTCGCTGACGTCAGTTTTGCGCCCCGGCACGTGCTTGGCATCGCGGGCGTTGACCACCATCACCGCGAACCCGCGCTGCTCGAGGATTTCGAAGACAGGGATCCAATAGACACCGGTGGACTCCATGGCCACGGTTTTAATTCCGCAACGGTCAAACCAATCCGCCAACCGATGAAGGTCATCGGTGAAAGTCTGGAATGTCCGGACTGGGTCCTTGTCGCGATCCGGGCCGACGGCCGCGACATGTATCGTGGCCCCAATATCGATCGCGGCTGCGGCTGGATGAATCGTGGTCAGGCCCGTTCGAGAACGGGAGCGCTTCACCTGAGGCATGCCTTTTACCCTCCTGCATGACAACGACAGCGAGGGGCTAGGCCGCGGAGAAAGATCAATTTCCTAAACGGGATCGCCCGAAAGCGTCACCACTCGCAAGTCCGCAACAACCCATGGGCCACTTTTTTTTACGGGGTCAAATCCACCAAAAACTTTTCGGCCGCTCCCCTCGGGTCCAACATGGTACGACGAGTTTCTACCGCTACAGGCGGGCCGCCGATCCGAGCTCGTTTTTTTGGACCGCAATGATCGCCTCGGCGCGGGCCAGGCATCGTGCGAGATGGTCGTTGTTTTATCGTAGTGATACATTCTCCGCCGCGAGCGGGTTGGGTTCGGCGGTTTTCGGACCACGCTTGACCGGCGTCAGCGCGCCGAAGGATGAGGGAATCCTTCCGCGCCTTCGGGTCTAAACCACCGGGGGGTAGATGTCTCATCATCATTGGCACGGAGGGTCGGTAGTCGGCGAATTCCTCGGCGCCCACGACGTAGCAATCGCCGGACAGCAGAGCATTAGCGAGGTAAACGAAGACGCAGACCTCAAGTGCACGTCGGTCAGGTACAAGAGTTGGCGGATGACGAAGTTCTGCCAGCGCTGCGAGGCAAAGCCGAGATCAACCGAGTCCGACAATTCATCGCGGCGTGTATGGCGATCTTTGCTCACGACAGCCATTGCGTCCAGCAGACTGCGATCCTGCGTCGCTGGCTGGATGTCCAGCAAATCGATGAGCCGAAACAGCAGGCTGCGATGTCGGGCGTGAATTGGCCGGAGCAGTGGGAGATCGTTGCCGCTGTGCCACACGGAAACGGTCTTGCACTGCGTGGCCAGGGCCTCGACACCGCCCTGCTCCGCCAGGAGTTGTCTTACCTGACGCCCGAAGGGGTCGTCGGCCTCTCGGGCTTGTGCCGTTTGCAGCACACTTGGCCAAAAATTCCGATCAGCGCTTCCTCGGTTTCACGTTGCTGATCATGCAACGCCTCCAATTGCTCCTTGGTCGCGGCTTGGGTCCGCCGGACGCGGCGCAGCATCATCTCGACCGGTTCGTCGCGACAGCGCATGCGTGCCTGACGCAAAAGAGCAAGCAACAGCGTGTGCCGCTTGCCTGGCTGGGAAATGTCGAGAAGTTCGCTTACCTCCAACGCCGCCGCCTCAGCAGCGAATTGGCGGAGCTTAGTGTGGGCAACACCCCCCTTCGGGCCCCTCTTCGAAGGGAGGCGGACCTTCCGCCGACCGATCCATACAACAAAGTGTGCTCGAGTGGCTGGTCGTCGGCCAGACCCGAACACCTTCCGGACGAGCACTTTCATGTCCGTTCTATATTTTCCCTAATGGCCATTCCTATGATGCGATTCGATATAGATCAAAAAAGAACCGCAACGTTAAATCTAGAGAAACACTCGATAGATTAGCGAGTGTCCCTACTCGATACGCATCTAAGGCTAGTACGACACAGGCGATGGTGTTTTTGTTGAGAATTGATTGGACTCAGCATCAATGGCAGGGTTGACACCCGGTTAGCGTGCAGGATACCCTTTATTACACTTTCTTGACACGAGGTCGCTGGTTATTCGGTTCATTTTTATTCTTCATGCTAGGAGATGAAAATAGGCGAAATTTGAACCGGTATGGCGTGATCTGATGCGATCTCTGGAGTTCGGTAAATGCCTGGAGCCTCTACCATCGTCATTGCGCGGGAAGACTTCTCAATACCTGACGGGGAACCTGGCGCAAAGCGCGAGGCGAGGCGGCAAACCGAAATCGAAAATCAGTTCTTTGCCCTTATTCGCGAGAGACGACCGGACGTTATTGTTCTCGACCTTCGGAACGCTACTTTAGATGGTACGGTGGCGATCCGGAAGATCCGCCAACGCAGCGACGTCTCGATTGTTGTGATCCGAGACGAAAGGGATCAGCACGAGCAAGATTATCGGATCGCCGGCGCAGCTGAATGCCTCACTGCCCCGGTCGACATTATCGTCCTCAACGCTGTGATTCAGAAGATTATGCGGATAAACGGTACTCAGACAAGTAAAAAAGTGCTGCAAGCAGATACTTTCGAAGTCGAGGGGATGATATTCCAACCGCGGCAGAATATACTTAGCGCGAACGGTGCGAGTATCCAATTAACCACTGCGGAAAATCACCTCCTTCTGCATTTTATCTCCCGGCCGTGGACTGTCTGTCGGCGTGCGGAGATCGCAGAGGTCCTTTATGATAAGGACCGCCCGGCGTCAGATCGTGCGATCGATGTCGTCGTCACGCGGTTGCGAAAGAAGCTGACATCGTTGCGCGGCCTATTGGCCGACAATCTGATCAAAACCGAGTTCCGGACTGGCTACATGTTCGTCGGCGACGTGTCGAAGGCGCCACTGCTCGACGGCTCCAGACAGGGTGCCTGAACTACTGCCTGGGACTTCCACAGGAATTGAGCGGAGGACTAGTGAACGTCATTGCGCTAGAGTCGATCTATGAGGCGGGTGAATCCCAAACGGGTTCGACCGGCTCGTTGCTTCGTAGCTTCGTCATCGCGGCCCGCTATCGCGGGATTCATCTCACCGTCCAGCAATTGGTACATGACCATCTGCTCTCCTCGGATGACGTTCCTGTCTCCAAACTGATCGACATCGCGGAGTCATCTGGACTGCGCGCAGTTGCCGCGCGATTCGCGTGGAAGGACCTTTTAAACCTCGGCAAGGCCCTACCGGTCATCGTTCGCCTCCGCAATGGCAGCGCGATGGTGGTGCTTCGCGCGGAACCCAAGGCTGAGCCGCCCCATGTGGTATTGCAGGACCCGAACGCCCGCGAGGATACCG
The DNA here is from genome assembly GCA_963772355.1 of uncultured Alphaproteobacteria bacterium. GTDB lineage: Bacteria > Pseudomonadota > Alphaproteobacteria > Acetobacterales > Acetobacteraceae > Rhodopila. The sequence goes on from CAVYXX010000095.1 coordinate 25,357, forward strand.
TTCTGGTTTTGGACCAATACCGCTTCGCCGCCGCATGGACTGGCGAAGTCGTCCTTCTAAAACGTGACTACCGCGTAACTGCGGATGAGCAACCCTTTAGCCTGCGCATGATAGTCGGCCTCTTGCTGCAGGACCGTCGCATCATCCGAGACATCGCGATCGCAGCGTTCCTCCTCAGCTTTTTGGCCGTTGCGCCAATCATGTTCTGGCGTCTACTGATTGATCGTGTGCTCTACTACCAGAGCATAAATACCTTCACCGTGCTGTGCGTTGCCATGGCGATCCTGATAGGGTTCGATACGGCCTTTGGCTACCTTCGCCGCTATATGGTGCAGATCATCCTCAGGCGGGTGGACGTTAAACTCTCAACCGAAATCTTTGACAAGATCCTGAATTTGCCGGTGGAGTTTTTCGAGGGGACACAAACCGGCAAAATCATGCACGACATGCACGAGATAAATAGAATTCGAAATTTCCTTACGACTCAAGTTTTCGGCACGATGCTTGATGCACTGGTTCTGTTGGTTTTCCTCCCGATTATGTTCTTCTTCAGCGCACTTCTCACCTTCCTCGTGCTCGGGATCTGCGCGGTAATCTGCATCTGTATTGTTGCGATGCTACCCGCAATACATATAAAAACTGGCAAAGTGGCCGAAGCCGAGTCCCGGAAGGGCAGCTATTTGGTCGAGACCCTACAAGGGATCCGGACCGTCAAGTCACTGGCGCTAGACGCGCGCCGGCGCCATGATTGGGATGTGCTCGTTGCGAACGCTGCCGACCGGCGTTTCGAAGAGGCGAGTACCAGCAACACGTTGCAGACCATTGTCGCCCCGCTTGGGATGTTAATGACGAGCGGCGTTATCGCACTTGGCGTATACTTGGTAATAACCACACAGGAGACCGTCTATGTGGGCGCTCTCGTCGCCTTCATGATGCTGACGCAACGCGTTGCGTCCCCACTGCTGCAACTTTCCTTCACGGTCCAGCAATACGATGAGGCACGGATTGCTGTAGATCTTCTCTCCGCATTGGTGAACCAGCCGCCCGAGGAAGGCCGCTCGCGGAATGGCGTGCAAACCCCGTTCGTTGGGGGCGTAGAGTTTAGTGGCGTGCGCTTCACCTATCGCGGTGCCGCCTCCCCAGCGTTGGATGAGGTCTCATTCACCATCCCCGCGGGGACCACCTTCGGCATCATGGGGCGCAGCGGCTCCGGCAAGACGACGGTAACCCGCCTGCTGCAAATGCTGCATAGCAACTATCAGGGATTAATCAAGATAGACGGCAATGATCTGCGCCAGATAGACGTCGACCATCTCCGTTCCAGCACCGGCGTTGTGCTGCAGGAAAATTTCCTGTTCCGCGGCACGATCCGCGAGACAATAGGCGCGACGAAGCCGGACGCGACATTTGAGGAGATCGTCCTCGCCGCTCGGCTCGCCGGCGCCGAGGAATTTATCGAACGGCTGCCCGGCGGCTATGAGACCTTCATACAGGAAGGATCGACAAACCTCTCGGGAGGCCAACGCCAACGCCTTGCGATCGCGCGAGCACTGATCAGCGACCCACGAATCCTGATCCTCGACGAGGCGACGAGCGCCTTGGACGCAGAGAGCGAGGCAATAGTCAATGCTAATATGATGCGTATCGCAAAGGGGCGCACGGTGATTATCATATCGCATCGCCTGTCCTCACTGGTGACCGCGGATGCCATCATGGTCCTGGAGCGGGGCCACGTTTATAATATCGGGCGCCATGAGGAGTTGCTCGAACGATGCGACATCTATAGCAGCCTTTGGCACCAGCAGCACCGCCACCTGCGGCCGGTTACCTCGCATGGGTGACCATCTCGATTCACCAAGCCAAGCACTGATCCGGGTATTCCAGTCGGAGACAGGCGAGATTCGTAGTGCACCGGAGCCGCTGCAAGCGCGGGCCACTTTATGGCTACTTGCGGGCCTTTTGGTGAGCCTGATCTGTGTTGCTTCCGTCTTCAAGATCGATCGGATGGTCACCTCGGAAATCGGACAGGTTGTCACCACTGAGCCGACGACCGTGGTGCAGGCGCTCGATCCATCAATCATCAAGACGCTCGACGTGAAGGAGGGTGATCGCGTCCGGAAAGATCAGCTTCTTGCAACCCTGGATCCAACTTTTACCGAAGCTGACGTGCGGGCGCTACGGGAGCAAGTTGCGAGCCTTGACGCCCAGATCGCACGCGACAAGGCCGAACTAGCCGGCAAGACGTTCGACGTTTCGTCCAGTCCCGACCCGACGAGGATCCAGTATGAGACGCTCCAGAAGAACTACTTTGATCAGCGCAGGGCGCAATACCGGTCACAGGTAAATTCCTTCGACGAGCAGATCGCGCTCGCCCAGGCGACCCTGAAGCGATTAGGTAACGATGAGGGCTATTACCAAAGCCGGACCTCGGTGGCGCAAGAGATCGAAAAAATGCGCGCTGATCTTGAAGCGACAAAGGTCGGCAGCCGGCTGAACCTTCTCCTTGCGATGGACCAGAAGCTTGAGATGCAACGTTACCGTGAGGTTGATGCGGGGAGCAAAGTCGAGACCCTGCATCAGCTCGCGGCTGCTTTATCCAACCGCGACGCGTTCATCCAGCAATGGCTCGGCCAGGCAAGCCAGGAATTGATTACCGGCCGCAACCAACGTGACGGCGCCGTTCAACAACTGGCAAAGGCAGAGAAACATCACGATCTCGTTAAGTTGGATGCGCCCGATGACGCGATTGTGCTCAGCATGGCAAAATTGTCGGTCGGATCTGTTTTGCGGGAAGCCGACCCTTTCATCACGCTGGCGCTGTTGCGCTCGCCGATGGAGGCCGAGATCTATATCACGCCTCGCGACGTAGGCTTTGTCCGGCCCGGCGATCATGTAACGATAAAGCTGGATGCTTTCAACTTTATCGAACACGGGACCGCGGCAGGCGAGGTGCTCTGGATCAGCGACGGCACCTTTAACGCTGGCCCCGGCATGGCGAGCGTCTCGTCAATTGGTTCCACCGCCGTCAATTCGACTGGCTCGACCAGTTCGGAAGCACAGGGCACCTCCGCGGGGTCATCGTTATCCTACTACAAGCTTCGGGTCCGCTTTACGGACGCGAAGCTGTACAACGTTCCAGCGAGTTTTCGACTGATCCCTGGGATGACGCTGACAGCCGACATTCATCTCGGAACCCGCTCTTTGCTTATGTATCTGGTCCGCGGCATGATGAGAGGGGTCAGCGAGGCGATGCGCGAACCATGATAGGGGAGCGCTGGTTGCGGCCTATGATCGCGCGGCGCCGGTTGTCCCGAGGGCTGGCTGCCTGCGGACGAAAAAAGTATTCTATCGCACTTCGGTTATTCACCGCATCGGCGAACGCTGGCAACTCTGAGGCTCAATATCAGCTAGGGCTAATTTTCGCACGGGGACACGGCGTAATCTCGAACGCGCCGGACGCCATAGCCTGGTTTCGGCGTGCCGCCGAACAGGGTCACGCCGCATCGCAATTCGAGCTTAGCCTCGCTTATGCGCGCGGTTACCCGTCGGAGCGCCTGCCGGCATTTCGTAACTGGTATCGCCACGCGGCCGACTACAACAGCAGCAGCGCCGAGCAAGCCGCTTCATTGCTTTTTCCTAATGGTCTGGCGGTAGAGACGGATCGCACCGAAGCATTTCGTTGGAGCTTGGCAGCAGCTGAACAAGGCCTAGCGGAACCGCAAGCCAACACCGGTACTATGTATGCCAACGGCCTAGGGTGCGAGCAGGATTTCGTCGAGGCACGGCGGTGGTACGAGCTCGCCGCAGCACACGGGAATCCGGACGCGGAGCTTGGGCTGGGTGTGCTTTTCGCAAACGGACATGGCGTACCTGTCGATCTCGCCACTGCGGCTACCTGGTATGCGCGGGCAGCTGCGAGCGGCAACGACGCGGCTCAGGTCGCGCTCGGACTGATGTATGCGGCAGGCGAAGGCGTTACCCGTGATCCTGCCGCGGCGGCGGCCTTGTTTCAACAGGCCGCTGGGCAAGGAAACGCGCGAGCGCGATACAATCTGGGTCTGTTATACCTCCGGGGCGATGGCATTGAGCAGGATCTTGCGCAGGCGGAGACTCTCTTTCGGAAAGCTGCTCGACAGGAATACGCGCCCGCCATGCTGAGCCTTGCGGGGTTGTTCAGCGAGGGCCAAGGGGTATCGCCGCATACTGAGGAGGCCGCCATGTGGTTTCGCGCCGCCGCGGAACGCGGCATGGCCGAGGCTCAATTCGGCTTTGGCCGCCTCTATGCCCAGGGCAAGGGCGTGCCGATGAATCTCAGCGAAGCAGCGAAGTGGTTCCAAAAAGCAGCGGAACAAGGCCACACCGCCGCCCAGATCAACATGGCGGTATTCAACCTGCGCGGCACCGGCGTGCCCCGCGATCCGGAGAAAGCACTACAGTTGTATCGTTCGGCCGCAGAGAAAGGTGCAACGGTCGCGCAACTCCGGCTAGGGCAACTCTACCTCACGGGCGATGGCGCCCCACGCGACGCGGAACTCGCCGCGCAATGGTTACTTAAAGCTGCCGAGGCCGGCAATGCTGAAGCCGACACCACGCTCGGGCAACTGCATTTGACGGGAGATGGCGTCGCGCAAAACGTCAAAACTGCCGAGATGCTCTTTGAACGTGCCGCGGAAACCGGCTTCGCGCCAGCATGTTGGCACCTCGCTCAGCTGCATGAGACTGACCAAGGAATTGGCCCAGATTCAGCGCAAGCTACACGGTGGTATAAGATGGCAGCCGAGGCCGGTCATCTGGAGGCTCAGGTTGCGATGGCATATCGCCAGTTGCGTGGCCTTGGATGTGAAATAGACGCAGCGGAAGCAGCTCGCTGGTTGTTACGAGCTGCGGAACAAGGCCACGCGGCCGCGCAGTTCCGGCTGGCCACCATGTACGGCACGGGCCAGGGTCTTCCCAGCGACGCCACGCTCGCCGCGAAGTGGTTCCGAGAAGCCGCGCAACGTGGCGATCGTTTCGGACAATACAATATCGCCGTGATGCTGATGAAGGGCCAGGGTGTGGAGCGCAATGCCGACGAGGCCGCCACGTGGTTAGTCAAGGCAGCCGAGCAGGGTGTGCCCGAAGCCCAGGTCGCACTTGGTGATCTCTATGCGGCGGGTCAGATGTCTACCCCCGATCCTGACGGCGCTGACCGACTGTATGCCCTTGCGGCGGCGCAAGGAAATCAGGTCGCAGCACAACGGCTATCGAAACGGGCCAGCAACCATGCTGCGTGACCTACCAGCTCACATTGTAGCGAACCGGCCCCACTTGGCTCGGGTCCAATGTATGATCAGCCTGGAGCACGGATAGAGATCATGCCCAAAACAAAGTTCAAGAACGTCCATCGCCTCGATGCACCCGCGAAACCGACTGCGATCACGCCGACGCCTTTGGCCTGGTCCCAAACAGCGTCGCCGAAAACCGACGCCGCTAGCGACCCTGTTCCTCAGACCTCAGCGCGACTGATCCGGGTGGAGCATGGCCTGCATGTTCTGTTGGTGGGCCCAACAGCCGGGCGAGTGGGCGTGCTGGAGGGGATCGCACTGCCGGCGATCCAGATCAGCTCACCGCCGTCTGACCGATTCGATCCCGTGGAGATAATAACCACGTGGAATGATACGGGAGCTTGGCTGGGCAAGAACGGCGGTGTCGTCGTCCTGCGCGCACCACCCGGTGGGGGGGAACTGCTGATAACGGCGTACGCCGAACCGGGCGGGCCGCCAGCATTCCCCCACGACATTGAGGTGCGTACGATCGACCAGGTTAACCGGCGCACTGAAGGCGACCGCATCCCGGACCCACTCAGGCCGGCAGCCCTTGCAGATACTGCCCCCCCCACGCCGCCGGCAGAGACCCCAACGGACCCTCGTGATGACGAACTGTGGATCACGCTGCACATCGCGCGCCAGGGCGACCGCAGCTTCCCGGCTCGGGGCTGGGTCGGGAATGTCGGGCGGCGTATCCAGATCGAAGCGTTCAGCATCTCACCCGGCGGGAAGCTTTCACCGGACGACATCGAATACAAGGCGTTCGGCCCTCAAGGCCGCGAAACCCAATGGACCACCAACGGCAAGCTGTGCGGCACCCGCGGCCGCGGGCTGCCGTTGACTGGCTTCGCGATACAGCCCCTGCCCCACATACGCGGCCGCTTCGACGTCATCTACCAAGGCGCGTTCTTCGACAGTGGCACCACCGAACCCTGCCGCAATGGCGAGCCCTGTCGGCCCGCTCGGGTGGACGACGTGCTGGAGGCGATCAATCTGCGGGTGGTCGAGCGTGGAGGATGATACCGCTGTCATGGCTCAGACAGCAGTCGACGAGGCCTCTGGCTTTTTAGAGCCCGTGAAAAACGATGCTACTGAAGCGATCAGGACGGTGCTAAACGTCGGCTGCGGCTACGCAATGCGACGACGGCTGCATGCGTCCTTTCACGGGCCGGAGTGGCGGGAGGTGCGGCTGGACATTAATCCGGCAGTGCAGCCTGATGTACTGTGCTCGATCACCGACATGGGCCCGGTTGATGACGCGAGCGTGGACGCGATCTGGTCGTCGCACAATTTGGAACATCTGCATCGTCACGAGGTGCCGGTCGCGCTTGGTGAATTCGTGCGTGTGTTACGGCCGGGCGGCCGGCTGCTGCTGACGCTGCCGGATCTGCAAAGCGTGGCCGAGCTGGTGGTAAGAGATCAGCTTGAGGTCGAGGCGTATATATCGCCGAGCGGACCAATCACGCCACTCGATATGATTTTCGGACATGGAGCGTCGCTCGCGCGGGGGGATCGTCACATGGCGCACAAGTGCGGGTTTACAGTGACATCATTGCGGGGATTATTGGAGGGCGCTGGGTTTGGGGGGGTAAAGGTGTGGCGAGGGAGGTCGTTCGATATTTGGGCGGCGGGGCTTAAGCGAGGGGTCTGAGGTGTCGAGGCGTGTTGGTGCATGGGATGAGACCATAGGTTTTACTCGTTATGCCGGTAGGTTCAACCGGAGCGGATGGCAAGGTTGCCGGTGTGGGGGTACGGTCGCCTGACGCTGATGAGATCCACGCAATACAAGTTAAACGAGAGCCGCCGACGCAAGATCCCAAGGGCAAGTATCGGGTCACGAACTGGCCGGGTACCCGCGAAACGGATTGCCGTGAAGAAACATGTGGCGAAGCTCAGCGATGAGGAGTGGGAGCAACTCAACGCGCTGATCTATGCAGGCAAGCACCCGGCGCGACGACAGACCAAAGCCGCATTCTGTTGAAGGCGGACACCTCGGAAGTGGGCGATGGATAGAGCGACAGCCAAATCGCCGCAGCCCTCGATACTAGTGTTGACAATGTGGCGCGGACCCGCCAACCATTGGTGGAAGAAGGCTTCGAGGCTGTCGTGGTTCGCAAAGACTCCCCTGCCTCGGCCAGAACGCGCATTTCGACGGAGCCGCCAAACCAAATTGATCGCCTTGGCCTGTTCGGCACCGCCAAAGGTCGCCAGTGGTGGACGCTACAACTGCTGGAAGAGCAGGTCGTCGAACTAAAGATCGTTGACCGCGCCGGCCATAGCACGATCGGGCGGACTTAAAAAAACCGGCGTGGTTCAAATCAGCGGTCTTTTGGGTTGCAGAGTCGCACGGAAACCGCCGGTCCGTGGGCTGGATTCGGTTCGGAAGGGCGTCCACTGCGGGAGGCGGCCAACCCTCCCCAGGTCAGTCTTGAGTCAGGCTTGCCGGGGTTGAATTGGCCCGAGGCCGAGCAGCGTCAGCCAATGCGGATGGCCTTGGCCGGTCATCAATTCGCGCGGGCTCTTGCCGTTGCGTTCGGCACGTCGGCTGCGCATGAAGCGCCGATGGTTCAAGAAGAACCGCAGCAAGCCCAAGTATGAACCGCCCAGGTGGCGGCGCAGCGTGAAGTAGTTGCGCAGTCGTGAATTGAGGTTCTCGACCAGCGAACTGCTCCGCGGTGTTTGCGCCATGGCCTGGCTGACGGCGTCGAACAGCCGGTGGAATTTGTCGCCCAGCTTCGCCCGAAGTCGGTTCCATCCCTGCCAATAGGCGGTCGAGGTGCTCGACAATCGGTGCAGCACGCACGCTTCACGCGCGAGGGGCTCAGGGATGACATGGGCTTGCGCGATGTCGGCCAGCTTGGCGTCGAGCACGCCGGCGAAGGCGAGCAAGTCATCGCGCTGGTTCTGCAGCGCCACGCGCAGCGGGCGAATGCGCCGCACGTCCTCCGGCTCACGTTTCGCCAACTCCTCGACGATGAAGTCGAACAACATCTGCCGCGTGGCCAGGCCCGGCCCAGCCAGCGCCAGAACGTCATGGCTCAACCATTGAGTGAGCGTTCGGATGTCGCGGGCCAGTCCTTGCGCCTGGGTCTCGGTCTGCCATGCAAGCTCCACGGCCAGTTCGTCGTCCGGACCAAGCTGACCCGTGCGGCCAATCTTGGCCTCCAGCTTTTCGCACCGCGACCGCGCCCCCTTGGCGAGGCGCGACAGCGTGTTGGCGAGGCCTTCGTATTGACGCGTGATGTGAAACACATCGCCATGGCACGGCGTGTTGCCCCAGGCAGCCCGCTGCCCAGCGCGCAAGCCTTGCCCGGCGTCGGCAATCGTGCAGTCAGGCTTCAGCCCCTGCCGGGTGGCATCGAGTAGATGCACACCCCAGGTGTCGGCGTCGCGATGTTCCGCCATGGCCAGGAGATAGCAATAAGTCGATGCGGCATCGACGCCGGCCAGCACCGGCTTTGCGCCCTGAAAGATCTCATCGTGCAAGCCCACACGAATACCGGACAGGTCTTGGTCATGGTTGACGACCCCCGCCTGCCGCGTGGCCAACTGGAGCATGTGATGAACGGTGCCGATGCTGATGGGCATGCCCAGCAGATCACGCAAGAACTCCACGACGCCGCGATACGAACTGCGGCAGATCAGAGGCAGCGCGACGACCACCTGGCGCAGCCATGTCTTGGTGACGGTCAACTGAAACAGCACTTCGTCTTCCGGCGCGCCAGATAAGAAAACATCATCCAATGCCGCACCGGCCTTGCGGGCTTGCTGGTAGACGAACTTGCGGCTCACGCCGTGCCGGGCCGACAAATCGCTGATCGTTGCCGACCGTGCCAACGCCCGAATGGCTAGGTCTTTGCGGTCACTCTCCGGCAGCATCGCTGCTACGCCAACGCGTCGAGACATATTCGCACCACACCCGAAAACGTCAGCCTGCCATCATCCGCTCAGTCAGCGTTAACCCGGCTTCGCGTGCTACCCTGATTTGAACCACGCCCAATATCAGATCATGGCGTTCGCCCAACTGACCTATCGCGCGCGACATCGAGGCCTGCCTGTCGGCGCAAGCGTCAAAGCTCTACCACATGGGGCTTCGCGAACCGGTCCGTCGCTCCACCCTCGCGGATGCCAACGAGTTGCGCGATTGGCGCATCTATGCCGAGTTCGCCCAACGACTTATCGCTCAGGCCAGATGTCTCTACGCCGGCGAAAGCCTGGGAGCAGAGCTGACCAACAGCGTCTACGCGCTGGATTCCACCACCATCGATTTGTGCATGTCGGTGTTCCCCTGGGCTCATTTCCGCTCCACCAAATCCGCGGTGAAGATGCATACGCTGCTCGATCTGCGTGGCAACATTCCCAGCTTTATCCATATCTCGAACGGCAAGCTGCACGATGTTCATGCGCTCGACATGCTGATCCCGAACCCGGCGCGGTCTATGTGATGGATCGCGGATACATCGACTTCGCCCGCCTGCACACGCTGCATCAGGCGGGCGCTTCTTCGTGACGCGCGCCAAGTCCAATCTGCATGCGCATCGGATCTATTCCGCGCCCACCGACCGAGCGAGCGGCGTGATCGCCGATCAAACCATCGCATTGGACGGCCCTCGTACCCGTCAGGACTATCCGGTGCATCTGCGGCGCATCCGCTTCCGCGACGCCGAAACGGCTAAGACACTGGTCTTCCTGACCAATCAGACCGCGTTGCCAGCATTGACCATCTGCGATCTGTACAAAAGCCGCTGGCAGGTGGAACTCTTTTTCAAGTGGATAAAACAGCATCTGCGGATCAAGCGGTTCTACGGCACTTCGAAAAACGCCGTGAAGACGCAAATCTGGATCGCCGTTTCGGTCTATGTGCTGGTGGCGATCGTGCGCAAACGGCTCAACCTGGAGGCGCCGCTCTACACATTGCTGCAGGTCTTTTCGGTGACGGATTCGAAAAAATAGAGGTCCAGACTGCGTTCTACTCGTGAGGCCGACAGATCCGAAAACTTGCAAGACGAGAAACAACTGAATTTATTCGGATTTTGACCGGACAGTAGTGATCATTCGTAATAGATTTACCGTGATGATATTTCGCGGCGTGGTGGCGTTCACTGCTCGACCGGGAGATCGGTTGAGTTGTGTCCTCCGCTGGTCTTGTCGCTCAGCGGTTGTGTTTTATGTCGATGCGACGATTCCTGTGGCGCCGTTGGGTTTCTATTCCCCGCCCCCACCTGCTGAGTATCCCCCGCCGCCAGCCTATGTTCCGCCGCCGCCCTCTCAAAACAGGGAACCAAATGCGCCGATCCAGCTTCACCCAGGCTGAAGCAGTTTATCGACGATGAGGGTCTGCCGCATGTCGTGGATGTAGCGGCCCGATTTGTCATCCTCCAAACTCCCACTGGAGATGGGGCTGAAGCTTTGGAGAACAGGCTCGACTATCCAGTTGGTCCGCGAGTTCTTTTTCATCCTGAAGCTGCACACATTACCGCGACTAAGGGCTTGCTAGATCGTATACGCGGTTTCCCTAATTGACAGTTCGCATAAGAAGAGTAACCCTTCCAGTTTGCATGGCGAAAAATTCACGCACCTAAAACAGTTAGTAGCATGTTCTGAGCAGGGGAAAGCAAATGGTAGCCCGCACGTCGGAGGTGAGACTTGTTGTAGGCTCTCCGGGGTCGATAATTGGAGCGATCCAGTAATTTGGCTTCATCCTCTCAGAGTTTGTCCGGAAACTATCCATTCGAATTGCTGAGCTTTCTCAGCATCAGCCGGATGGAAGCCAATCTGATGAATGCGAGGGCATTACGGCTACGGTTCTCAAAATCCTTGGCCAAGCGACGGCACCGGTTAAGCCAGGCGAAGGTGCGTTCGACTACCCAGCGTCTGGGCAGAACTACGAAGCCCTTGGCGGTATCCGAAGGTTTGACGATTTCGACGATCAACCCAGGCAACAGCTTGGCGAGTTCCGCGCGGAATTTCGGCCCCGGTAACCGCCGTCGGCGAATAGGGTTTTCGAAACGGGTATAGCCCGAACAGGCTCGCCAGAACCAGTATCCCGCCATCGCGCTCCTGAACGTCGGCCGGATGGACCACCGCATGCATCAGCAAGCCCTCGGTATCGACCACGATATGCCGCTTCTTGCCGTTGATCTTCTTGCCCGCATCATAACCCGAAGGGTCGATGTGCGCCCCGCCCTTTTCAGCGCGTTTAACGCTCTGGCTGTCGATCACGCAGGCGGTTGGGCTGGCTTGCCGATCACTCAGCTCACGGCATTTCTGGTAGAGTTCATAGTGAATTCTCAATAACGTCCCGTCGTATTCCCAGCGTTGGAAGTAGTCGAACAAGGTGCTTCGCGGGGCAAGTCCCGGGGATGTAGCGCGACTGACATCCTGTGCTCAGAACGTACAGAAGGCCATTCAGCACCTCGCGTTCATCGACCCCCCGTCGGCGGCCACCACGCTTGGCCGGCGGGATAAGGTGCTCCACGTGCGCCCATTCCTCGGCCGTCAGGTCGCTTGGATAGCGCAGCTTGTCCGGTTGTAGAGACGGTTCTCAGTGGTCCACATCATGCCCATCACGAATCGATGCCGTCATCGAATCACAGCAGAGTCAATCGTTCAAGCCCCCTGTGCTAACCGACTCTGACGAATCGGAAAGTTCCCGGACGGACACTCAATGATGGATCGGGCGTCC